>PHBU01000010.1 GCA_002840685.1 Chloroflexi bacterium HGW-Chloroflexi-6
CAGTGGTGTTATTCGCTCCCATTGTTCATTGGTCAAGTCGCCTCGATTTGTCATGGCGACAATTTAACCACTATTTTGTATTTTGCATACAGACCCTAGATGAAATAAGCTACTGTTGCCACAATCACTCCTATCACCAGGCTGAAGACTGTGCCGATCAGGAAGCCGCGGAAGTGAAAAGCATAATCCTTGTAAGCTGGGTGTCCTTCTGAGCCCGGGATGACGAAGGCTTTGGGTGTGATGGTGCAAAAAATAAGCCAGTCGAGCACCAGCCAGTCCCAAAGGTTGAAGGCCCAGACTACGCCAAAAGCATGCAGGAACAGCCCCAGGAACGAAGTCTCATCCAGCCGAAGAACGAACACAAACGGCAAGATCAGCAGCACCATCAGAAAAGGCATCCCGAACAGAATGCTTTGTCGTTTTTCAACGTCAGTCTTGGGCGGGACGATGGCTTTGATCGCCGGAGGATAATCTTGAAGCATCAGGCGCGGGCCGTAGAACACCAGTCCCAGCAATGAGATGGTTGCTATTGCGATATAAATTGCCGAATCTGTAAGAAGCTGCGGGTAGTTGATCATATTAATCATCCTGAAGCTGCAGATCAGAACAGTTTAGGCAGGAATGCCCCGGTGTTTTTCATATAATTGCGGTATTCGTCACCGAACTTGGCAATTAATGCGGCTTCTTCTTGCGGCAGGCGGATGGCGATAATGCCGAGCACGATTAGGGCCATCAGGGCGATAAACCAGTTGGCAGCCAGGAGTGCAAAGCCCAGGTAGCCAAGCGTGCCGAACGTGTAGAGCGGATGTCGAATCCAGCGATAGGGGCCGCTTGTCACTAGTTGGTGCTGCTGGCGGGTGGCAACGGTCGGGCTGATATTGTTGCCGATGCTGCTAAATTGCCAGTAAAGCAGGATGTCGGTCAAGATGCCCACCGCCAGTCCGGCCCAGCGCGCCCAAAGTGGGATCTGAACCTGTGCCCACGCAACCCATTCGGGGTTGACGATATACGCGAAAACGCTCAGCCACAGCGTCAACCCCACAAGGCGCAGCGGGATGAATATGGCAAGCCCTTCACGGGTGGGCGAGATGCTTTCTCCGGTTTCCCGGTCAGCTTTGCGGCGGAAATAGATCGAAATGCCAGCGCCGACCAGCAGCGTGGTGAGGGCGATCAATCGAAAAATGGTTTCGGGATTCATAAGGATACTCCTAAAGTGTTTGAATTTCTACGAATATGCGGCTGGAGGTTGCCAGGCCAATTACCCTGCTGGGTTGATCGCCAATTTGCAGCTCCAGATTTTGATCAAAAGATGAATAACTTTTTATTGAAAGGTTTGTCCCGGGGAGCAAGCCGATCTCTGCCATATGGCGGAGAAAAGCAGGCTCATCTGAGCGCACCCTTAAAATGATTGCGCTTTGCCCGGCGCGCAGTGCACTTAAAGATGTGCTGGTATCGGCTGGCAGCCGCAGATCGGCATCTGGAATTAGCTCGCCGTGCGGGTCGCGTTTTGGGTTGCCCAGGGCTGCCGCGATTTTGGCCTCGAATTCCTCGCTGATGACGTGCTCCAGGCGGCAGGCCTCCTCGTGGACGGTATCCCAGCGATAGCCAAGCATTTGAACCAGATAGGTTTCAATCAGCCGGTGATGGCGGATAACTTCCAGCGCGCTGCGTTCTCCGTCTGCGGTCAGTGTTACGCCTTGATGCTTGCGATAATGCACCAACGGAGGCTTGGCGGCGGCCAGCTTTTGGATCATGCCTGTTACAGAAGCGGGGGCAATTCTCAGGCGGGCGGCCAGAGCTGTGGTCGAGGCCGTTTCGGCATCTCGTGTCAGGTCAAAAATGGTTTTCAGGTAATCCTGAATGGATGTAGTTTCTATAGTCATAATTAATAATAAATTTAGGTAAGACTAAATTTATTATAATCATAGTTTCACCCCTGTCAAGAGTCAAAAATTTAATCGATTTTTATGTAAATTTCGAGCAAGAAAATTGTCAGCCCCCCAAGCCCGATCAGTGAAAAAAAGACAATATTGGCCAGTACAGGCGAAAAAGAAACCATGATAAAGCCCAGCGTACAGGAAAGCAAAGCCACCATTTGGATCAGGAAGACAGCTTTGCGGGGCGTCATCCCCAAATTTACCAGGCGGTGGTAGGTATGGGCCATATCGGCCTGGAAGAGCGGCTTTTTGCGTCGCAGCCGCGAAATGATGACCAGGCAGGTATCGAAGATCGGCATGGCCAGCAGCAAGATCGGTATGAACCAGGTTGAGCCTTGCGGCGCTTCATTTGGAATGTAAAGCACGGCGATCCCGGCCAGCAGGAAGCCAAACGTCTGCGCGCCAGAATCTCCCAAGAATGACAGGGCCGGGGTCATATTAAGGGCATACAGGCTGATAGCCACCCCAAAGAGAAGTGCGCTCAATTGCGCCAGCGCCAATTGGCCCGAAACCAGGCAACTCATTGCGAAAAATCCGGCAGAAATGGCTGCCAGCCCGGCGGTCAGGCCATCCATGCTGTCGGTCAGGTTAAATGCATTCGTAATGCCTACCAGCCAGATGATCGTAATAAAAATTTCGAGGGTATTGATCGACCAATAGTTCAGTGAGATCCCTAATCCATCCAAAAAATGGACCGAAAAACCATTCAAGACCAGCACACTTGCCCCGATCACCTGCCCGCTGAATTTTATGGGTGCATTGAAACCATAGCGGTCATCAAGCAGCCCGAAAATAAAAATTACCGCTGCGCCAATAAACAGTTCCAGCAGTTCTTCGTGCCACATACCCCATAGCGACATGACCAGCGGCATGCACAGGATCAGGATGATCCCCCCTGCCAATGGGGTGGGGCGGCTGTGTTGTTTATGTGGGGCAGTGCCAGGATAATCCACCAGTCCAAGGCGGTGTGCCAGCCAGATTCCGGGTAAACCAAGCAGAAAAGCCAGCAGGATGCTGGCCATTGCAATTTTTGCGGTTGTGATCAGGTCAAATAATTCCAGTTCAATTTGCATTGCCAGCCTATTTGTTTTCGAGCAGGTTTTTTAATTCTTCAGGGTTGTTGACCGGAATTTTGCAGACAAATCCTTCGCAAACATAGGCGGTCGGTTTTCCTGCCAGCAGCGGGCGATCGGCCAATAGGGGAGGCGAATTGGGGGCCAGGGGCAGGGCGGATGCCGCCGCGACCTGGTTGGGCCGCCAACTTGCGCGGATTTCTGCCAAAAGAGCCCGGGTCTCGCTTTGGGCGGGATCGCCCACCACCGCCACCTGTTTGACCGTTGAAAGGGCAAAATCCGCCGCCCCAAGCCAGCGCGCGAAAGCTGTCGGGTGGCGGACGGCGTTTTCGGCAACCAGCCTGAAGGCTTGCTCTGCCTGTGTCCGGTAATCGGCACGGTCGGTCAGCGCGGCCAGCCGCAGCAGGGCCTCAACCGCCAGGGCATTCCCGGAGGGGGTGGCGTTGTCTTGCAGCTCTTTGGGGCGCAGTAACAATGTTTCACCGTCAGAGGGGCTGTCGAAAAAGCCGCCGTCCGGGTCGGCGAAGCGGGTAATCATCTCATCGGCCAGTTCTTGCGCTGCGGCGAACCAGCGGTTGTTGAAATCGGTCTCGTACAGGTCGAGCAGGCCCAGGACCAGGGCGGCGTAATCTTCCAGAAACACTTCGGGCGAGGTTTTGCCTGTCCGCCAGGTGCGGCAAAGTTTGCCATTTGGGCGCATTTCTCTCAGTAGGAAATCTGCACTGCGCGTAGCCGCTCTTAGGTATTTGGAGTGCGAAATCTCTGGTTTCGCTTCGAAACCATCGTTTCCGGCCATTTCAAAAGCTCGCGCCGCTTCGGCGAAGGCCGAGAGCATCAGCCCGTTCCAGCCCGTCAGGACTTTGTCATCCAACCCGGGGCGGATGCGTTTTTCTCGCGCGGCGAGCAGCTTGCGGTGGCATTCGGCCAGTTTGGCGGCGACCCCGGCTTCGGGGAGCGCGAAGCGGGCGGACAGCGTGGAATCGTCCAGTGCGCGCTGGAGAACCGTCCGGCCCTCCCAGTTGCCCTGCGCGCTGACCCCATAAGCCGCTTTGAAAAATTCCCAATCTTTGCTCAGGGTTTGTTCGATCTCAGCCGCATCCCAAACGTAGAATTTTCCTTCGACACCTTCTGAATCGGCATCCAGCGAGGAATAGAATCCGCCCTGTGGATCGCTCAGCTCGCGCAGCACAAAATCGAGGCTTTGCTCGACGATGCGCCGGTAAAACGGTTCGCCAGTGACCTGCCAGGCGTGCAAATAGGCGCGGACGAGTTGGGCGTTATCGTAGAGCATTTTTTCAAAATGGGGCACGCGCCAGTGATTGTCGGTGCTGTAGCGCGAAAATCCGCCGCCGACAACATCGTACATGCCGCCGCGCGCCATGGCTTGCAGGGCGTGCAGCGCAGATTTGCGCTGGTCGGGCTGGCCAGGGGCGAGCGAGCGCCGCAGTAGAAAGTCGATCGTCATCGGCTGCGGGAATTTGGGCGCGCCGCCCCAGCCGCCAAAGCCCCAATCGTAATTGTCGTGCAGGTATTTGGCGGCGCTCTCGAGCAGTTTCTGGCTAAGGATAATGCCGCTGTCCGTGGAAGTATTTTGGCGCAGCAGGTGGGCGCTGACGTTGGCGGCAACCTTGTCCACTTCAGTGCGTTCTTCCTGCCAGGCGCGCGAGATGCCGGACAGCAGATCGCGGAAGGAGGGCATGTTGTAGCGCGGCACGGGTGGGAAATACGTCCCGGCGTAGAAGGGCTGCAGGTTTGGGGTCAGGAAAACCGACATCGGCCAGCCGCCCGAGCCGGTCATTGAAACGGTGGCAGCCATGTAGATGCTGTCGAGGTCGGGGCGCTGCTCACGGTCGACTTTGATGTTGACGAAGTGCCGGTTCATCAGTTCGGCGATGGCCGGGTCTTCGAAGGACTCATGCTCCATAACGTGGCACCAGTGACAGGCGGCATAACCGATGCTCAGGAAGATCGGTTTGTTCTCGGCGCGCGCTTTTGTGAGCGCTTCGGCCCCCCAGGGAAACCAGTCCACAGGGTTGTTGGCATGTTGGAGGAGATAGGGCGAGTTTTCGTTGGCTAGTCGGTTGGGCATTGTTTACCTGTAACTTATTGATTGATATAAAGAATTATAGCGCATCAAGACTGCTGAAAATGGCCGCCATTGGTACCCCTGAAATATTTGCGGAATTTTTAACTTTTTTTGATGTTTTTCATATATTTGCGGATTAAATTAAGGGCGTAAGTTCAAATTCACTTCAAAAGGAGGTTCACTATGTCCAATCTAATTCGTTGGGAGCCAATGCGCGAAATGATGACCCTGCGCGAGGCGATGGATCGGTTGTTCGATGATGCGTTCACTCGTCCGCTCAGCATGGGTGCAGTCTCCTCCGCTTTGCCCGCCATCGACCTGTACCAGACCGCTGACGAGGTGATCGTCAAGGCCGCTTTGCCTGGCCTGAAACCGGACGAAGTCCAGATCTCGATCACGGGCGACGTGCTGACCTTGCGCGGCGAGTTCAAGCAGGAAGAACAAAAACAGGAGGCCACCTGGCATATCCGCGAGCAGCGCTTCGGTTCGTTTGAGCGTTCGGTGATGCTGCCCAGCCAGATCCAGAGCGACAAGGCCAAGGCCGACTTCGAGAACGGCATCTTGACTGTAACACTGCCCAAGGCCGAATCGGTCAAGCCCAAAACCATCAGCATCAAAGCCAAATAAGTGCTCCCGCCCACAAGCAAACGCGCCCCAGATCGGGGCGCGTTTTTCGTTTTGGGATGGATTCAAGCGGCTACTGCGAGATTTGTCTTCAGCCGCAGGTTCCCGGCCACGAGAGAGAAAATCTGCCGGGCATAGACATCCGCTGGCGGACGGTTCTTTTCATGACTCCATTGCAGCGCCAGACCATACGCGGTCCAACTGGTGGCAATTGCGGCCAGTTTTGGGTCAATTTCCGAACCGAATTTTTGCAGCCACATTTCCAACAATTCCTGGACCTGTCTTTTGACCTGCATTTCCAGCAGCGATTCGAACTGGTTTTCCGAAACCCTGCAATGCGTGTTGCTTTGAGCCACAAACTCGCAAATGGTCACGATCAGGGCTTGCAGGTTTTCATCACTGTAATGGCAGGCGCTTAAAGTGCGTTTTTCCAGTTCCTGCCGAAAGGACTGGCGAATGCTGTGTTCGAGCAGAGCAAATTTATCGGGGAAGTGGGCATAGAAGGTGGCCCGGTTGACTTCCGCCCGTTCGGTGATGTCCTGGACGGTGATGCTTTGGAATCCTTTTTCGCTGATCAGCGCGTTAAAAGCCTGTTCGATCAGGCCGCGGGTGCGCTTGACCCGCGGATCAAGTTTCTCTTCCTGAGGGGCGGTTGCCAACATTTTTCATCCTTTGTTGTTTATCCGACAAAAATCGTTTGTTGATGGTTGACCTGGTTAGCCAACTCGTGTTTAATAAGCAACGTTCGTTGTTTAGTAAACAATTGTAGTATATCACTAATTTCAACATCAAGGAGATGTTAACCATGACCCAATCCAAACTCACCCCAAATACCGCTTATGCCCGTTTGGCCAGCGATGAACAGATCGAACGAACCGTCAAGGCGCTGGAAGCCAATGGCATCCGCGCCCTGGTCGTTGCCAATGCTGAAGAAGCCAGAGCCAAACTTTTTGAAATCCTCCCGGCCGGCGCGGAAGTTTTCACCGCCACCTCGCGCACGCTCGATACGCTTGGCGTTCAGGCCGAGATCGATCAGCGCTACGACTCGGTGCGCGTCAAGCTGGCCGGGCTTGATCCCAAGACCCAGGGACGCGAAATGGCCAAATTGGGCGCTACGCCCGAGGTCATCCTGGGCAGCGTCCATGCGGTTACGGAAACCGGCTCGCTGGTGATTGCCTCGGCGACCGGCAGCCAGCTTGCGGGATATGCCTCCGCCGCGGCCAAAGTTATCTGGCTGGCTGGCGCGCAGAAGATCGTTGCCAATCTCGATGAAGCGATGAAGCGCCTTTACGAATACACGTATCCGCTCGAAGATGAGCGCGCTTTGCAGGTTTACGGTGTCAACAGTGGCGTCAACAAACTGTTGATTGTCCACCGCGAGGTCATGCCGGGTCGCGCCGCCCTGATCCTTATCAAGGAAAATCTGGGTTTCTAATTTAGACAAATTTCAGTCTAAATGGTAGAATAATTTCATGAACACACCTCAACCAATTGCGATAGCCCCTCAGCGTATTCATCCGGACACAAAACCCGCCTATGTCCATCTCAAGGTTGCCAGCCTTGAAAACCAGCTGGCCTTTTACCAGCAGGCGCTCGGGTTGCGCCTGCATTGGCGCGAAGGGCATAGCGCCGGACTGGGCGCGGGCGGGGCGGACCTGGTGCGCCTGACCCAGATCCCCGGTGCGCGGCGCTACCGTGGTGTGACCGGCATCTACCATTTCGCCATCCTGTTCCCTGATCAGCGCGAACTGGCGCGGGCGATCGCGCGCTTGTTTGCCATGCACTGGCCGAACTCGCCAACCGATCACATCCTGACCAAAACCACCTATCTCGATGATATCGAGGGCAATACCATCGAACTGTATTGCGAATCGCCTGAAGACGGTGTTTTTGCGGTTCAGGATGGCGAATTCATCGCCCGCCGTGCCGATGGTTCCCCCAGCGACGGGCGCGAACCGCTCGATCTGGATGCGCTCTTTTCGCATCTGGAGGAGCCGGTTTCAACCGATGGGCCGGTCCCGCCTGAAACGCGCATGGGGCACTTCCACTTGCATGTCTCCGATCTGGAAGAGACTCGCCGCTATTATCATGAACTGCTCGGTTTCGACGATATGGGTGTTGGCCGCCGCTTCCGGATGGGCATGGTCTCGGCTGGGGGCTACCATCACCATATCGGGTTCAACACCTGGCAAGGCGAAGGCGCTCCGCCGCCCCCGCCCGATGCCGTTGGCCTCGAACATATCGCCTTCGCTTTCCCGAATGCCGCAGCCTGGAATAACTTCCTGGCCCGCATCGAAGAGCTGCAACTGCCCTTCGAGCAGACCGACCAGGGTATCCTGCTCCAAGACCCCTCCCAAAACACCCTGTTATTTCAAAAACCCGCCTGATCCACCCGCCCTGCAGAACTTCTTGCAGGGCTTTTTTATTTCTTACCCTTTCAACCTTCAACCTTCAACCTGAGATGGTACAATTTCAGCGCACGATTTCAGGGATATGCCATGCGCTACGACGAACTTTCCATTCAAACTCATCGCGAAGCCCCGGCCAATGCGCGCAGCGCCGGGCAGTCTTGGCTGGTCCGCGCCGGTTACGTTTCACACAGCGGGCAGCTTTTGCCGTTGGGGGAACGCGCGCTAGCGCGCATCCGGGCTTATCTCAAAACCCCGGCTGATTTCCAGCAAAGCGGCCTCCTCACGCTAACGGGCGCGCACGAAACGTACTACCCGACGCTTGTCGGCAGTCACGATCTGCTGCACTGCCCCGAATGCGGAACCGCTGCGCGCGCCGAAACAGCCCAGGCCAAAAAGGCCGCATCGGCAGCTGAAACGTCCGCCCCACCCGAAAAAGTGCTGACCCCCGACTGCCCGACCATCGAATCGTTGGCAACCTTTCTCGGCATCTCCACCACAAAAACCGCCAAAGCACTCATGTTCGTTTCTATCGGGAGTCCAAAATCTCCAGATTTTGGACAAACAGTCGACAGCCGGGAGACTTTCGACTCCGAGTTCATCTTCGTCGTCATCCGCGGCGATATGGCCATGAGTGAAGCCAAACTCGAAGCCCTGGTTGGCAAGTTCCGGCTGGCAACCGAAGACGAGATCCGCGCGGTGGGGGCTGTACCCGGTTATGCTTCGCCGATTGGCGTCAGAAATGCCACGATCATCGTCGATGAGCTGATCCCGCAATCTGCCAACCTGGTGGCCGGAGCCAACCAGGCCGGTTATCACCTGCTTAATACCAATTACGGGCGCGATTACAGCGCCGAAATTGTCGCTGACCTGACCCAGGCCAACCCCGGCGAGCCATGCATCGCGTGCGCCGCGCCTCTCCAAGCAACGCGCGGCTGGGTGCTGGTCTCACAAGCAGGCTTCGATTGCGAAAAAATACTCTTTGCCCTGGCCGAAGCGCACAACGATGAAAAAGGATTTACGTTCCCGGCCCCTGTCGCGCCCTTCGATATCTACCTGATGCAGGTCCCCGGAAAAACGCTCGACACACTGCCCGTCGCTGAAGAACTGTACCAAAAACTCCAGGCCGCCGGGTTTTCGGTGTTGTTCGATGATCGCAACGATCGGGCCGGGGTCAAATTCAACGATGCCGACCTGCTCGGCTGCCCGATCCGCATCACGGTCGGCGAGCGCGGCCTGCAAAATGGAATGGTCGAGGTCAAAGGCCGCAGGGCAAGTGAAACACAGCAAGTTGTGATAGAAGAAATTGTTGAAGCAATCAGATACAAGTTAACGAGCGGATAAGCTTGTTTTTCATAACCTAAATATTCTGGAAACTTATGCAAAAAATCCCCATGTCCTCCCCAGACCTGACTGACGCTGAGCGCCAGGCGGTCATCGATGTCATCAACACGCCCATCCTGAGCATGGGCGCGCAGGTCCCGCGCTTCGAACAGGCTTTTTGCGACCTGACCGGGGCCAAACACGCCCTGGCAGTCAACTCCGGCACGGCCGGGCTGCACCTGTGTGTGCGCGCCGCCGGGATCGGCCCCGGTGACCTGGTCATCACCACCCCATTCTCGTTCGTCGCCTCAACCAATGCCCTGCTCTTCGAGAACGCCATCCCGGTCTTTGTGGACGTTGACCCGAAAACTGGCAACATCGACCCCGAACAGGTGGCCGATGCGGCCAGAAATATCGAGAAATACCTGCCGCGTCTCGGGGCGAATGGTCATTCATCCTTGAAAGCTCTTCTCCCCGTCGATGTTTTTGGCCAGCCGGCCGAGATGGACGCCATCAATGCCGTTGCCCGTGAGCACGGATTGACCGTCATCGAAGATTCGTGCGAAGCCCTCGGCGCAACCTACAAGGGCCGGCAGGCCGGGGTTTTGGGCGACTATGGTATTTTCGCCTTTTATCCTAATAAACAGATCACCACTGGCGAAGGCGGCGTGGTCATCACCAGCGATGATAAAGCCGCCGATTTTATGCGCGCCCTGCGCAACCAGGGACGCGCCCCTGGCGACACCTGGCTCTCGCATACCTACCTCGGTTACAACTATCGCCTCGATGAAATGTCGGCTGCCATGGGCGCAGAGCAAATGAAACGGCTGGATGATCTGCTCTCGAAACGGGAGCAGGTTGCCGGGTGGTACGCTGAACGGTTGGCCGAAATCCCGGGGGTCGAGATCCCCTACATCGCCCCTTCCACCACTCGCATGAGCTGGTTCGTTTACGTTATCCGCCTCGACCCGAAAATCGACCGGGCAGCTTTTGCCAAACGCCTCGAAGCGCGCGGCATCCCGGTGCGCCCGTATTTTGTCCCGATCCATACCCAGCCTTATATGATCGAGCGTTTTGGCTGGCGCGAGGGTGATTTCCCGGTTACTGAAGACCTGGGCCAGCGCGGATTGGCTGTGCCGTTCAGCGGCGTGATGAGCGAGGAGCAGGTTGAGTATGTCTGCCAGGCCATCCGCGCGGAGCTGATCTAAAAGGACGCCCGGCTTTTTAACGGAATAAGATTTTATGGCAACTTCGAACGCTTTTCCCCCACCCAAGCAACGCGGACTGGTTCTTCATGCCGCGTTAATGGTGATTCTGCTGTCATTGGCGGCTTTTTCGGCCTACAGGCTTTACGGCGCTGAATTCGACCTGGCTTTTGCCGGTTTTGTATTGCTGCTGCTGGCCTGCCTGCTGCCCCTGCCTGTCTTTGTTTATCGTTTTTACGCCCTCGTGCGCGCCGATTACAGCCTCGACCGCGATAACCTGCACCTGATCTGGGGGATGCGTGTCGAAGATATCCCGATTTCGGATATCGAGTGGTTGCGCCCGGTGGACAGCCTGCCCACGCCGCTGGCGCTGCCCTGGCTGCGGCTTTGGGGCGGATTGCTCGGCACAACCCGCCACCCTGACCTTGGCCCGGTCGAATTCCTGGCCTCCGAAGCGGATGGCCTGCTGCTGGTCGCCACGGCCCGCCAGGTTTTTGCCATCTCGCCGGCCGACCCGGCCGGCTTTGTGCAGGCTTTCCAGCGTGTGATGGAGATGGGCAGTCTTGCGCCGGGCCAGTCGCACTCGCAATATCCGTCTTTTGTCATGTCAACCGCCTGGCAAAATCCGCTGATACGCTACGCCTGGCTGTTTGGGGCGTTCATCAACATCGGGCTGTTCCTGTGGGTCAGTATTAACCTGCCGGGGCTGGCGCAGGTTTCGCTCGGCTTTGACGCGCTCGGCGCACCACTCGAACAGGTTCCCGGCGCGCAGTTGATCCTTCTGCCGCTCTTGAGCGCGATCCTGTTTGCGGGCGGCTGGCTGGCCGGACTGTTTTTCTACCGTCGCGAAGACTTGCGCTTGCTGGCCAGCCTGGTCTGGATTTCCGGCGCGGTTTCATCTCTGCTTTTCTTATTTGCTGTTTTCTTTTTGCTCAATGTCGCCTGAAAAACTCCCCCAACTTGTTTTTGGCTTTGTTTTGGCCATCATCATCGCCTACGCGGCCTATCGCGCCCGCAGCCTGTCGCGTTCTGGCGCCTGGGCGGCCGTGCTGGTTGGCACGATCATCTTTGGGCTGGCTGGCTGGCGTTGGGCGGTGCTGCTGCTGACATTTTTCATCAGTTCCAGCCTGCTTTCGCGCGCCTTTAAAAAACGCAAGCTTGGCCTGAACGAGAAATTTTCCAAAGGCAGCCAGCGCGATGCCGGCCAGGTCTTTGGAAACGGCGGCCTGGCAACCTTGTTTGCCGGGCTTTCCTTTTTCTTCCCCGGCGAAACCTGGCCCTGGCTGGCCTTTGCCGCATCGCTGGCCGCCGTCAATGCCGATACCTGGGCCACCGAGTTGGGCGTGCTTAGCCCGCATCCGCCGCGCATGCTGACGAATTTAACCAAAGCGGTGGAAAAAGGCACATCGGGCGGAGTCTCGCTGTTCGGCACCCTCGCCGCCCTGGCCGGTTCCGCGTTGATCGGCGTGCTTGCCGGAGCGCTCTCCCCGCAGCCTGCCGGGCCATTAAACGGATTCTGGCTGGCGCTGTGGGTGACCTCCGCGGGGTTGGCCGGCTCACTCGTGGACAGTTTCCTCGGCGCGACGATCCAGGCCATATACACCTGTCCGACTTGCCAAAAAGAAACCGAACGTTATCCCCTGCATACTTGCGGCACCCCCACCATGCTTAAGCGCGGTTTGGAGTGGTTCGACAACGACTGGGTCAATTTCGCTTGCGGGCTGGGCGGGGTGCTGCTGATCTTACTCGCTCTTTGATGCGGATTTGCTGTGAATGAAAAAGTGGAAAGTAGGAGATGGGTTTCTTCTACTTTTCACTTTTTATAGACTTTTTCCATGCCAGCCATACAAATATCCCGCTGCCTACGAAACCAACCGCTGCCGGGCCGGGCTGTGACCAAAAGATGCCCTGCCCGATGGTTTGCAGCAGCCAGGTCAACACATAGACCAGCGAGAGTGGGCCAACAGGCAGGTTTTTGGGGTTGGCGGCCAGGGTGATGATGGCTGAAACCACGATCCAGCCCAGGTAATTGCTGAGCGGAATCCCAAAATAAGCGCCGGGATTTTCCCAAACCCAAAACCCCCAGCCAACCATTTGCGGGTCGAGAAACAGATCCCATGCTGTGAAAGCCAGGGAGGATAAAAACACGAATTTAACCAAAAAGGGCGCGAGACCCCACAAAATTTTCCTTTGTGTTTCTTCGTGTCTATTGTGGGGTAAGGTTTTTTTGAGAATGATCGAAGCAATTGCCCAGGCGGGCGGCAGCATCATCATCCAGGCCAGCGGAATGAGCAGCGGAACACCTGCCAGCTGCGGCTGGAGCAGGCCGGTGTATTCATATTTGCCAAAGGGGATGCCGGTGCTCGAGCCCAGGAACTCAGCCAGATAAGACAGCACAACCACGATTGCAAAGGTTTTCAGCGTGCGCGCCCAGCCCCAGGCATAAAAAAGGATGGCCAACACCGCCGCGGCTTGCATGATAACCCCAAAAGCCATGCCGCGGATCAGGTAGCCCTCGCCCAGGATCCATCCCAGGATGGGCAGGGTGATCATGGTCAGCACCCATAACACGAGCGGAACGATCGTTGAACGCGGATAGCGGATGGCGTTGAAAGCTTCGATCATTTGAGCGTTCTGGCGTGTAGCCAATCCAGTAAAAGCAAAAATGTTCCTTGGATGAAAATGCCGATCCCTGTCCCAACCCAGAACGGATCGGGTCCGATAAAACGCGCCACCGCGGCGCCGCCGAGCATATAAAACACATCAAAGCGGGCATTGGTCCACAGCAGGCGCGCAAGGTTGCGGGTTTCTTGTGGTTCGGCGGCTTTTTTCTGCGCCTCGTTGAGCTGGCTTACGCGGCGTTGCAGGTTGACGTTGCCAAAATAAGCAATGCCCAGGTTGACAAAGCCCCAGCCGATGAACTGGAAAGCCATGCCGCGCCAGAAATCGCCCACGAGCAGCATGGAAAGCGCTCCCAGTGCGATCGATGCCCAGGCCCACCAGGTCAGGCGACGGGTAAGGGTGGTGTGAAAAGTCCAGATATCCAAGTAGTGCCTCCAGTGAAAGATGTAGTGATTAAACGGGGCAAATCCAATCAGATTCTATCCGAAATTGAGAACCGGGGCGAACCCTTATTCGCGGCTTTCCGCGCAAACCAAACCGCCACATCCGTTTTTACAGATGTGGCGGTTTGGTTTTGATCGTTTTGGTTTTAGGCCGGTTCAATGGCGATCAGGTTTTTCCCCTTAATCATCTGGACGAATTTTGCCAGGATCGAATCGTTTTCGTTTACAGGGTAATAGGCTCGATAGGGAATGCCCGGCAAAATACCAAAGAGTTTGCCTGAAGGCAGGCGGAACTCAACCTCGCCTATTTTGCAGAAAGATATGGGTGCATCAAAATTCTCGTCACCTTCACTGGCGTTGTTTTGAGCTTCAACAGTGCTAATTTCTGGCACGCCTTCGCAGATTTGAACCTGGCCGGCTTTGGCAAGCTGGTGGCATTGCTCCAGGGTTTCCATCTCAAAGCCAAAGGTTTCTGCAAGAACCTCGGTCACGTTGTGCTTAAGTTCCTCTTTGCTGGAGAGCGGCTCGCACGAGAGCAGCCAGTTGCGTGTGGGTAGGTAATAGAACCGGTAGCGTCCCGGAGGCAGGTTGAGACGTGCCCCGCCCAACCCATTGACATACAGGCGCTGGCCATCGTCCGTTTCCGGAACAAAGCGAGGCTGGCTGAAGGCTTCCAGATTTTTGAAGGTGATTTCGCCATCCGCGGTTTCGATTTTGCCATTCAGCATTTGCCTGCGCATCAAAAACAAGCGGCCACCTCGCCAGGCAGCAAAAAGCAGGCATGAACCACAAATCATAAGCATGATGTCCATGAAACCGCCTGTTTCTGCTCCTGCCAGGCTGGTTAAGCCGAAAAAACAGCCCATGCTGGCAGCCAAAACCCCCACAGTCACCACCCACATCGTGGGATTGGTATCCGTCTTGATATCTTCAAGCTGTTTTTTAGAGAATTTCCCAGCCTGATTGGACGCAATTTCTTCGCGATTGAATAAACTTTCCATAGTTATCCTCCTTTGTCTTACACCATAAGACTGGTGTGATAAAAAGGCAGATCTTGTTTGTGCTTTTTTTCTCAATCTAATTATAGCAAAAACCGAGAGCAAAGAATACTCCCGGTTTTTGCCTGTTTTGCAGAAGAGCCAGTCATTTGCTCTTCTCCAAAATTGTTGTTTTTTGCTTAGGGGTCGATCGTTGGCAGGTTGCTGAGATTGCCCGCTATTACGCTGGCATCAATCGGGACCCAGCAGCTCGATGAATCGATTTTTTCCGGATTCTGAATGGAAAGCCAGAGCTTGTCTGATGCAATTCCCAACAACAGAGTAGTTTCTCCTGCTTCGAAGCTGGCTATTGTTTGGGCATCCTCGGAAGGGGAGTTCAGACAGGCTGTTTGAACCCGCGCGGTGGCGGTCGGAACATCTGGCAGCGGGAAACAGTGGCCGCTGCCCGGCTGGATGCTGTGGTTGGCATTGGCGACCAACGCACACAGTTGCGAGGCGTTTTGGGGCCGGTCAGTGCTGCGGTAACCGGTGAAAGGGCGCGGGCCGCCGTACAGCTTCCAGGGGCCGCTGCCGGGCATTCCGGCCTGTTCTACTGAGACGGTGTTAAAAAAGAAGTGGACATGCACCCCTGGCAGGGCCTCTGTGTATTCGAAGGTCTCGTACTCGACCACATATTGGTTTTGATCGCTGAGGCTGATGTTGTTGATGCGCACGAAGGGTATTCCGGCTGGAATGGCCAGGGTTGGCGGGGCCGGCAGAGTCGGGACTTCTGTGGGCAACTGGGTCGGGGTCAGGGTTGGCGGGATCGGCTCCGGGGTGCTGGTGTTTTCCAGGGTCAGGGCCGCATCGCTAGCTTGTGTGGCAACGACTTGGGCAGCTTGTGTTGATGTTGGGGGAACTGCAGCAATGTTGTTTTGGTAATAATTGAACCCGACAAACAGCACGATCAAACCGATTATGCCGGCGATGACGAACCCAACTCCTGCCAGGGCCCAAATGGGAAACCCTGACTTGGCAGCAGGAGCCAGGCTGGTGGGCGGTCTGGAGACGGGCCTTTGGGCCGGTTGAGAGGCTGGCTTAGGGTCAACCCAGGTCGCTGCCTGGGGCATGAATTGAGAGGCCGGGATGATGGTGGGCTGTGGCTGGTTTTCGAAGTTAACCGGCTGAACGCTGCTGGCTATTTGCGTTGCGGGTGGTGTGGGCGCGGGAGCCGCATACGCCCTGGGCGATGTTGATGCTTCAGCCTGAATGGCTTTGACAAAATCGTCGGCGGTTTGGTAGCGATCATCGGCTTTTTTTGCCAGCGCTTTCATTAAGATCAGCTCAAGCGATTCAGACAGATCGGGCACGAATTTGCGCGCCGATGGCAAGGGGTCCTGAATGTGCTTGAACACAATTGCGATCGGGGTTTCTGCCGAGTAGGGAACTTGTCCCGTGACCATCTCGAACAGGATCACGCCCAACGCGTAAATATCGCTCCTGCCATCCACCTGGTTGCCTGCGCCTTGTTCAGGAGACATATAGGCCGGGGTGCCCATGATCGCCCCTGAACTGGTCAGCATGGAACCGGTTTCTGCCATGCGCGCCAAGCCAAAATCAGTCAACAGGCAATTGCCGCGCTCATCGATGAGCACATTGCTGGGTTTGACATCGCGATGGATCATGCCGCGCGCGTGGGCATACCCCAGGGCATCGCCGATCTGGCTGATGATGCGGTAAATTTCGGGCAGGGAAACGCGGCGCTTTTTGAGCAGATCGGCCAGCGTGCCGCTTTGCAAAAAGGGCATAACAATATAGGTGTACCCGTCCGATTCGCCATAATCGAAGACCGGCAAAATGTGCGGGTGTTGCAGTTGGGCCAACAGGTGGGCTTCGCGTTTGAAGCGCGCAATGAATTCGGGCGAACCGGCCATGTGGCGCGGTAGGACTTTGATGGCCACATAGCGTTCCATGGCGGGTTGGTATGCTTTGTAAACCGCTGCCATGCCGCCTTCACCCAATGGCGCGACCACCTGATACGGCCCAAACTGTTTCCCGGTTAAATCTTCCATGTTTTGTCACCTTTATTGTTAATATGGATAATCTTTATCAAGTATAGCATGACAGGCAAGCCAGAATATAAGCTTTCTGATCAACTTTGCCGGATTTGATTAAATCAAAAAGCCGAAGACAATTCTCTGTCCTCGGCTTTTGGTTCTCAGTCTGCTGCCTATTCGTAGAGTGCTTTGACCTGTTCTTCGGTCATGCCCTTGACCACCGGGCGGTCGATCTGTTCCAGCATGTGTTCTTTGCCGCTGAAATCGATCAGGTGGCCCGATTTTGCTGCTTTGGTGCGCAGGTAAAATTCATTGTGCGAGTTGGGCGGCAATACGTGCGGAATACGGCCTGTAACGTTGATGCCGTACTTGGTCATATCGTTCATTTTCTTGGGGTTGTTGGTCATCAATTGGATCGATTTTACCTTGAGCGACATCAGCATATGCGCAGCCACTTCATAGTCGCGTTCATCGTCGCGGAACCCGAGCGCCAGGTTGGCCTCGACCGTATCCATGCCGTAATCCTGTAAGCTATAGGCGCGAATTTTATTGGTAAAGCCAATCCCGCGCCCTTCCTGGCGCAGGTAAACCACCATGCCTTTTTCCATTTTACCGATCGCAGTCAGGGCGGCCTCGAGTTGATCGCGGCAGTCACAGCGCAGCGAACCAAGTGCATCGCCGGTCAGGCACTCAGAATGGATGCGCACCGGCACATTCTCTCCATCGGTAACATCGCCTTTGACGATGGCGGCATGCTCCTTGCCATCTTTATTATTATAAAATGCCACAATATGAAAATCACCAAAACGGGTTGGCAGCTCCGCGATCGAAGCAATGCTGACACAAATATGATTATCACCGCAACCCTCGCATTCGTGCTCGCGGTCGCCGTCTAAAATTTCCTGAATTTTTAAATGAGTGAGCGCCATGTTTTATCTCCTATAAAGAATAATAATACTCCCAAAACATAGGCGTTGCATTAACGACTTTTCTTATTTCTGTAAACGATAATGGAGCAGCAAGCCCCCGCCGGGATCCAGCACCCGGGCCTCGACCAGGGCAAGCGTTTTCGCCTCGGATTCGCTCCACCCCTCACCGGCCACCAGTGTCGGGGCGTTTGCGCCGCCGAAGAGTTTCGGTGCAACATACAGTTGCAGTTCATCTCCCAATCCTAACCGGATAAATTCAGCGATCAGCGTGCCCCCGCCCTCGAGCATCAGCCGTTTTATGCCCAGTGTTTCCAGCGTCTCGAGCGCCAGCCCCAGGTCGACGCGTTTTCCATCATGGATGAAAACCTCCACCCCTGCGGCTACGAGCATTGTCAATTGCCCGGACGATGTTTGCGGCGTGGTGAAGATGATTCGCCGCGCCGGGCCGATCTTGATGAAGTCCCCGTCCGGGTCGAGTTCGGCGCAGGTGACGATGCCCACTTTGGCCGGGTTTTCAGGCAGGCCAGCCGCCAGGCGTTGCGCGGCCAGCTCGGGCAGTTTAACTGTCAGCTTTGGGTTTTCGCTGTTCAGGGTGTGTCCGCCGACCAGTACGGCATCCACGCTGGCGCGCAGCTCCAGCACCCGGCGCTTATCTTCAGCGGAGGATATCCCCGCTCCCTTGCGCTCGACGGTGTCGATCTTGCCATCCACCGTCATGGCGGCGTTGATGATGATGTAGGGTTTCATAGGATTGTTGTAGGGGCGCAGCATTGCTGCGCCCCTACAATGATTATTCGTGGAATTTCTTCTCGCCGGCTTCGATGCGCACCTTGAGCCGGTTGGCACTGGGCGGCAGCGGGCAAGACCAGCGTTCGTTGTAGGCGCAGTAGGGGTTGTAGGCCAGGTTGAAATCGAGCAGGATGCGGTCGCCGTCCAGTTCTTCGGGCTCGATGTAGCGGCCTGCGCCGTAGGTTTCCGCCGGGGCGGTGGCGTCGCTAAATGGCAGGAAGTAGCCATAATCGGCCTCGTAAACCTGCAAAATGGCTTCCTGTCCTTTGACCTTGAACCTGACCTGCCCGACATTCCAATAATCGCGTTCCTCACCGGTCGAGGTGGCGATGGCAATCATTTCAGGGTCAGCATGGCGCTCGAGAGTCAATTCCAGGCGCAGGGATGGGTTTTCGGGGTAATAGGCCAACCCGGTAAACTCGCTTTTTTGTTCAGCATCCAGCGGAGATTGGCGGTTGTTCTTGAAAAATTCATCTTTTTCACGGCGAAATTCGTTGAGATTGCTCATTTAATCTTCTCCTTGATCGACATTCACTTTTTAGAATGCACGGTGGCTTGTTCTATTAGCGTTTCGAGGGTTTTTTCATATTGGCTGACAATTTTTCCCAGCTCGAAAGCCTGGGCCATTTCGCGGCTCTTCGCCTGGAACGTGGTCAATTTTTCTGGTGTTGTCAGCAGGGATTCGAGCGCCGCTGTCAGCGCAGTCACATCTCCCGGCGGAAAAAGGAATCCGTTTTCGCCGGACTGAACCAGTTCCGGGTTGCCGCCCGCTTCGCTCAAAACAAGCGCCAGACCCATTGCCAACCCTTGCACTCCCACCACGGATAATCCCTCGGAGCGTGAAGGCAAAACCAGAATGTCGCTTGCCGCAAACTGTTCCAAAACCTGCTCGGGTGTGACCCAACCCGGCAGTTGAATGCGGTTGGACAGCCCGTAATACTCCACCCGCCCGCGCACGGTTTCCAACTGTTCTCCATCGCCAGCCATGATGCAGTACCAATTTAAGTGCGCCAGTCGTGAGAGCGCCTCAACCAGGTCTGCCGGATTTTTGTGAGCCACAAAGCGCGCAGCAAAGATAATGCGCGGAATACCCTCCGCCGCAGATTGCCTGGCTGGCAAAGCGGATAGCTCCACCCCGTTATGAATAACATCGATCGGCACATTGTAATGTTTGAGCGCCATTTGGCGCGTGTATTCACTGACCGCCGCCACGCGGGCCGCGCCTTTCCAGATCTGCGGTGTGAGCGGATAGATCAGTTTGAACCAGCGGTCGGTTTTTTCTGGCACCGCTCCCGGCACATCACCCAGATGGGCTGTCAGCAGGTAGGGGATTTTGGTCAGTTTCGAGAGCGCAAAAGCCGCTGCCCCAGCCGGGACGGCAAAATGAGCATGAATCACATCTGGCTTCCAGGCGCGGATAATTTTCAATCCTGT
The DNA here is from genome assembly GCA_002840685.1 of Chloroflexi bacterium HGW-Chloroflexi-6. Classification (GTDB taxonomy): domain Bacteria; phylum Chloroflexota; class Anaerolineae; order Anaerolineales; family Villigracilaceae; genus UBA8950. The sequence goes on from PHBU01000010.1 coordinate 19,908, forward strand.
CTGGAAAGCTGCCAGATCGTAGCGTGCCATTTCGGCAAACTCGGCTTGAAAGGCTTCCCGTCGCCGGGCCGGAATGCGCTCGATGCGCACGCCACTTTCCAGCGTTTCGTCGGCGGACAGCCCATCCAGACGATCGGTCAGAACGCGGATCTCGTGTCCGCGCTGGGCAAGGCCGATCGCAATGTCGCGGGCCACACGGCCGCCACCACCGCCTACCGGGGGGAATTCATGACAAAGAACAAGAATTTTCATGCTTTCTCTGCCACATCCGAAGCGACACCTGAAACCCAGAGTGCGCCGGGAACCGTTACCAGTACGGCCATGAAGCGGGTCAAGACGGCCATTGCCGATGCTTGCTCGAGTGTCGCGCCAAGCGCAGTGAACAGGGAGGTTAGGGTCATCTCGCGCACGCCGTAGCCGTTGACCGAGATCGGCAGGACTGAGACGAAATAGGCCACCGTTTGGACTGCCATCACCTGCACGAACGAAATTTCCATTCCCAACTGGCGCGCCACGATGAAATTTGCCAGCATGTAGGTCAGGTTGGAAGCCCAACCTGACAGAAACGCCCAGCCGAAAGCCGCCGGGCGGGAGGCCCACTCGCGTACTGCATCGACAATTTTAGGAAAATACTTTTCGGTAATTTTTCGAAGGTTAAAAGGAAAAGCCAGCGCCAGCAAAGTGTTTAATTTTGCGCCGAAGACCAGCACCGGCAGCGGCAGGAGGCAGGCCATGGCTGCCATGTTGATCAATCGATCAAGCGCCACCGAACCGAGCGCCACCGATTTGCTGCGCGTGTAAGGCAAAATCGCCACCATCCGCAAGCCGTCACCACCAACAGTCGAGGGCAGGAAGTTCGATGCGAAAATTCCGCTCCAGGTGATGCGATAGGCCTGCCAGTATGAAATCGGGACAGAATGAGTCCAGAGCAGGGCGCACCAGCGCAGCGTGTTGAAAGCCTGTGTCAGCAAATATAAACCGAAAGCCAGCGCGAGCATCCAGGGGTTTAGTTTGGCCAGTTGTGCGAACAAAAGACCCCAGTCGAGGCGTGTTACCAGCCACACGAAAAGCCCAAGGCTGAGAAGCGTCCCGATCCAACGGATCCAGGTGGCGAGTGAGCGGCGCTTTTCGGTCACGGGCATACCCCCGGCTCGGCGCGCGGCACGAAGACTTCAAGGCGGCTGTGGTCTGGCTCGATCAGCGCAATCGGCTCGTAGTAGCACAAGATATACGGCGAAACGAGTTCATTCCAGGCATTATTTTCTTCGGCAAACGCGCCTTCTTCCTTGATGAACAGGTTTTGCTTGCCTGCCACGATCATCGCAAAACGATTTTCGCGCAGATCGCTGTAAAACTGTCCGAGCACCTGCTGGTTGTTGCTCATCGCCATCTCCATCAACGAGACATTTTCGTATTCTGGAACCAGCGCCACGTTAATATTCCCAAAAGTCACAAAATGACGTTCGTTGATGAACAGCACCGGGCCATTTGCGCCTTCGACCAACGCTTTAATTTCATCGAAACGATCCTGGTTCCAACCCTGATTATATTTTTCGCGTGGAGAAAGCGCAGGGATCAGGAACAAAACGGGAATCAGCGCGGCGACGGCAATTACCGGCCATTTGGGTTGAACCTGCACCCGGTCCGTCTCGGGGGCGGACTCCGCCTTGACCTGTCCGCCGATAAAGAGGGCTGTTACGATGCTAAGGAGTACAGCGTACCCGTCCATATTGTGCAGGTCGCCGCCCCCGCCAATTTTTACGCTGACAACGAGCCCGCCTGCAAACAGGATCGAGAGCATCGAGAGAATCCCAACCCAGCGGATGGGGTGCAGTCGCCCCCATTGATTCAGCGCCAGGGCAAGCACTGCCAACAGCGGCCCGCTGACGATCAGAATGCCCCAAAAAACGCCAAGTGGATAGAGCTCATTCGGCCACAGACGGTCCCAGAGCAAGGCGGACGAAAAACTGGAAGCAAACGCATCTGCGTTTCCGGCATTTCCCGAAAGGATGATATAAGCCGCCTGCGCACCGAGGGCCGAGAGCAGGCCTGAGATGGTCCAGAGGGCGGGGAGCGAAAGATAACGAACGAAAGACGAAATACCAGAGACCGAGGCACCTTGTCCTGCGTCCTCTGTTTTCCGCCCAAAAGGCACTTCCAACAAATAAATCGCAATCGCGATCATGGCCGGCATCGGGATCCAGTTGACCCGGCTGATCCCGGCCCAGGCTGAGGCAACAACGATTGCAACCAGCGAACGCCAGCGATGTTTGTGCGAAACAAACAAGAGCGGGATGAAAACCATCGGCATCAGGTGGTAATAGACGCCGACCAGCAGGTAGAAGAGGAAAAGCCAGCCCATTAACAACCAATCCCTGTTTCCTAATTTTGAAGCTGAAGATTGCGAATCAGGGATTAGGGCGCGTTTTGAAAGCGCGAAAACTGTCAGGCTGGTCATCAGCGGCCAGAGCAGAAATTGCCAGAAACGGTGACCTGTCAGGTCGAGGTTGGGAACGAGAAAGGCCAACGATTGCAGAATGTAGCGGCTGGGATGGAGGGCCGAAAGCGGCAGCAGTTCTCCGTAAAGCGACTTTGAGAATAATAGCGATGCATAAAAATAGCGACTGGTTTCAGACCAGCCCATCGAGAATGGGTAGGTGGTTACGGCCTGGAAGCGGTTGTAAAGCTCGTAAGCGACTCCCAAAATGATCAGGGTCGAGGCGAAGCCTCCCTGCCAGGATGTCTTGAAAGCCACTTTCAGCGCGCCAGCGGCCAACAGGATCAGCCACCAGCAAGCCCAGTAGAAGAGAATCGTTGTCAGCACCGGGTCTTGGGTCGATTTTTTGACCACTTCGCCAACGCGGAAGGTAAATTTCAAATACGGGATCAGCAGCAGGATGCCGGTAAACAGGCCCAGGCCCAGCGCGCGCCAGACGGGGCTTTGCAGGTGAGACAACTCGAGGGCCGCGATAAATTTTTCAGCTTTTGAGTTTCTCATCCAGAAAAACAGGAAAATACAGCCTGTCAGCACGCTCAGATACATCAGCAAAACCGCGCCCCAGACCGAGCGCTGCAGGATGACGCCCAGCTCATTCCAACGCGCGATCGACCAACCCAGGACGGCCAGGTTGGCAAGGAAAGTAAAAACAAAAGTGGTTTGCCAGAAGGTTTTGGAGTTCGTCATGACTCGGATTTGTCCATCTTGGCCAGGATGCCGGGCAGGGTCAGCGCGCCGGGCAGGCTGGCAAGCATGTGCAGCAGGCGGGTGATGAGCGGCACGGTGGCGGCGATGGAGACATCCAGCCCGCCGAGGGTGCCCAGCAGGGCCGAGACGGTCAGCTCCTGCCAGCCGTAGCCGTTAACCGAGACCGGCACGTTGCCGATGAAGTAGGCGAAGCTATATAGGCCGATCACGCGCCAGAAATCTAGTTCGCCGCCCAGGGCATGGATGACGATGTAGTTGGCCGAAAACATGCACAACATGTGGGCGAAGGCGAAACCGAGCGAGGTCAGCAGCGAGAGTGGCTTTTTGAGCCAGATGCCGAGCGAGGCCAGGGTGCGGCGGGCAAAATCGAGGCCTTTGCGCCACAGACCGGGGATGAAAGCAGCCTGGGCGGCGGCGGGCGCGGCTTGCAGCAGCTGGTAAAAGCCGAGCGGCGAGGCCAGCGACATGCCGGTCATGTTGACCAGGCGGTCGGCGGCCAGCGAGGCCAGGCAAATGGCGCGGTCATAGCCCAGTTGCATCGTCCCGGCCAGGCGGACTACGTCACCGCCGATGGTGGTCGGTAGGAAGTTGGTGGCGAACAGGCCGGTGAAGGTCAGCGAAAGGCTGTTCTTGAGCGGGATCGGGATTCCGCCCGAGCGCAGCAGGGTGTGCCAGCGCAGCACGGTGAACAGGCGCGAAGCGAAGATGAATCCGAAGGCCGCCAGCAGCTCGAGCCATGAGATTTTGTTGATGGCAACGACAACATCCTCCCAACTCCAGGCGATCAGGGCGGTCAGCATACCGGCGGAGAGCAGGGTGCCGATGACTTTTAGTAGAAAGGAGCGGTTGGTCTTGGATGGGGAGGTCATGTGGTGTTTGGGGTAGAAACGGGTAATTGGTAATTGGGGATTGAACACTGGTCTGGGTGGATTCTAAATTACAAATTACCACTCACCATTTACTTTTTACGCATCTTTCCCTTCGCGCAAGACTTTGCGGACGGTATACGTCGGTTTTTGCTGGGACTCGTGATAGGTGCGGACGAGCAGTTCGGCGATCAGGCCCATCAGAATGGCCTGGAATCCCATCAGGGCCAGCATGACCGAGATGATGAAGATCGGCGATGTCAGGATCTCAACCTGGGCCAGTAGTTTGCGGATGGCGAGGAAGGCAATCCCGGCAAACCCGGCCAGGAACATCAAAATCCCGCCGCCGCCGAACAAATAGATCGGCTTGGCCGAGTAACGCGTCAGGAATTGGACGGCGATCAGATCGAGAACAACCTTGAGGGTCCGTTCCAGCCCATATTTGCTTTTGCCAAATTTGCGGGCATGGTGCCGAACCGGCACTTCGAGAATTTTCGCGCCGACCGAGTTGGCGTAGACCGGGATAAAGCGGTGCATTTCGCCGTACAGTCGGAAGCCGGTGATGACCTCGCGGCGGTAAGCTTTGAGCGTGCAGCCGTAATCGTGCAAATGAACGCCGGTCACGTTCGAGATCAGCCAGTTGGCCATGTGCGAGGGCAGGTTGCGGGTCAGGGCGTTATCTTCGCGCAATTTGCGCCAGCCGGAGACAACATCGTAGCCTTCGTCCAGCTTTTCGAGCATCATCGGGATGTCCGCCGGGTCGTTCTGCAGGTCGGCATCCAGGAAGGTGATCACATCCCCGCGGGCGTGGTCGATCCCGGCGGCGATGGCGGTCGTCTGGCCGAAGTTGCGGCGGAACTCGACCACGCAAACGTGGCCGGGGTCGGCAGCGGCGATCTTCTCCAGCACGCCGATCGAGCCATCCTTGCTGCCGTCATCCACGTAGATGATTTCCCAGGTGCGCTTCATATCTTTGAGCGCGACGTGGACAGCCTCGTGCAGGGCGGGCAGGCTCTCGACTTCGTTATAGACGGGGATGACGATGGATAAATCCATAGGTTATTTTCTCCGGTACAGGTACATGATCGAACTTGATTCGCAGGATTGGGGTGCGGTTTCGAGCACCAATTCAAAAGCGGATAACTGCCCGGACAGCCAACTGTCCGGGTCAAGATTGCGGGCTTCGAGCAGGACGAAATCAGATTCGGCCAGCCATTGCTCATTCAAAGATTGGTTTGTCCAGCCGTAGCGGCGCAGCCCGGCATCATCGTCTGAGATGCGGAAGGAGTATGCGCCGTGCAACTGCCCCGGCAGGATCTGAATACCCGGCAAGTATAACAGCGTCACGGGCGAGTAGCCGTCCCAGTAGAGCTTCGAGCCAGGCGGGATGCGTTCCGCCAGCGCGGCGCCAACTGTCTCGTAGCCAGGCAGCGTATCGGCGGGGCAGTCGTAGCCCTGATATTCCCCGGCCAGCAGGGGCGAGGGGGAAAAGAGTGTGCCTAGAAAAGTGATGATGAGAAATGATGAAGCGAAAGCGGATTGGGCAACGGATTTTGAGGCGGATAACCGGATTGTGAAACGGATGATGAGCGGAAGGAGAAGAACGGTTCCAACCGTGAGTATTACCGGAAAAATGATCTGGGCGGCGTCGGTCACGGCGCGCATCTCCAGCCCGAGCTTGTTTGCAAAAACCTGCCAGATCTGCGCGTTCCCGAACCCCGGCATGGGCAGGGTGACCAGCCTCCGGTAAAAGTTTTCCGGCAACAGGCCGCGGACCGTGCCTTCGGCGGAGTAGGCCATCCCGGCCAGCAAAAGCAGCAGGGCGATGAATCCCGTCCAGGCGCGCCAGGCTGGTGGATTCAAGTCCCAGCTTGAAAGGGTGGCTGCAACCAGCAGCAGGCCTATCCCGCTGTAGAAGGCGGTATAGGTTGGGAAACAAAAGACGCAGTATTCGTTGCCAAGCGCGGCCCAGGCATGCAGCAGAAAAGAAGAAAGAAGAAAGACAACAAGGAAAATAGCGCTTTTTTCTTCATGCAGCCTTCCTTTTTTAGGCCAGAAGACGAAGGCTGTTAGCGCGCCAACCAGGGCTGCGAAATGATAGCGGAACGCCAAAAAGAAACTCGCCAGCCGAAAGCCGATCGGCGGTTCCGGGCTCCAACTGGGGATGTGCTCGGGGGCGAAAAACGGCGCGAGCAAGGGCAGCGGCAGCCAGCGCGCCCACAGCCGCAGGATGTTGGGCCAGTACAGCAGGTGAACGCCGCCGAAGCTGATGAGTATTCCGGCGAGGAGCCAGAACCCCCTCCCGGCCTCCCCCAAATGCCCAAAACCGGGGAATTTGGGGGATGAGCGATTTTCGAAGAAAACATACAAAACCAACAGCGGCAGCAGCAGGATCAGGTTGATGCGCACCATGACGGTTACACCGGCCAGCAGTCCGGCGAGGAAGAGCTGCCAGTTTGCCCGTTTGCGGCCAAGACTTAGGAACATCGTCCAGGCCAGCAGGCAGGCCACCAATCCCTGGGAGGCGGCCATGGCGGTCATGCGCATGGCCGCAGGGTTCAGGGCCAGCGCCCAAACCAGCAAAGCGGCGACCCAGCTTCCGCCCAGGCGCCGGGAGGTGAAATACAGCCCCAAAATGGCGAGCAGGCTGAGGCTGAAGGCGAACATCCGCCCGGTGAGCAGCCCCGGCCCGAAGAGAAGCTGGATCCAGCCGGGGATCAGGTACGAAAGCGGCATCTGGTTCATCCACAGGCCGTTGTCCTGAAACGGAACGTACTGCCCGGAGGCGAGTAAAAGCCCTTTGTAGAGATACAGGCCCTCGTCGAGCACCGAATACTGGCTGTGGACAAATCCCCACATCAGCACGGTGTAAAGCCCAAATCCTATTAACGCCAAAACATCCGCCAGGAACGGTTTCTGACGAACGGATTGGATTAAATTGCGCAAAAAGGCCATGTTTTCTCAGAGAAAAAAACTTCACCACGAAGCCACAAAGTCACCAAAAAATCTTTGTGGCTTCGTGTCTTTGTGGTGAAGATGTTCGAGAAGAATAATTATTTTTTCGAGAGCCGTTGCAGATCAGATTCGACCATCATCTCCACCAATCCCTTGAAGGAAACTTTTGGCGACCAGCCCAGTTCGGTTTTTGCGCGGGTCGGGTCAGAGATGAGCAGATCGACTTCGGCGGGGCGGTAGAAACGCGGATCCTGGACAACATAATCTTGATAGGTCAGGCCAACACAGCCAAAAGCCAGTTCGCAGAATTCGCGCACCGCGTGGGTTTCGCCGGTGCCGATCACATAACTTTCAGGGGTGTGGTGCTGGAGCATGCGCCACATTGCGTCGACATAATCCCCGGCAAAACCCCAGTCGCGCTGCGATTCGAGATTGCCGAGGCGTAATTCTTTGGCCAGGCCGAGTTTGATCTTGGCAACCGTGTTTGAAATTTTTCTGGTGACGAATTCAAGGCCGCGGCGCGGGCTTTCGTGGTTGAACAAAATGCCGGATGTGGCAAAAATATCGAAGGATTCGCGATAGTTGATGGTGATCCAATGCCCATAAACTTTGGCAACGCCATACGGTGAGCGCGGATAAAGCGGGGTCGATTCGCGCTGGGGAACTTCCATGACTTTACCAAACATTTCACTCGAAGAAGCCTGGTAAAACCTGATCTTTGGGTTCACTGAGCGGATAGCTTCGAGCAGGCGCGCCACGCCCAGGCCGGTCACTTCGCCGGTTAAAATGGGTTGGCCCCAGGAGGTTGGCACGAACGATTGGGCGGCCAGGTTGTAGATTTCATCGGGCCTGAATTCTTCGATCATGCTGACCAGTGAGCTCTGGTCGTGTAAATCTCCCTGGACGATTTGGATATCATCCTGGATGTGTTCGATGCGTTCAAATGTCACGGTACTGGAACGGCGTACCATGCCAACGACTTCATATCCTTTGCTGAGCAGCAACTCAGCCAGATAAGAACCGTCCTGACCGGTGATACCGGTGATCAATGCAGTAGGCATGTATGGTTTCTCCTTAAAATAAACAAAATTCAACCGCTGAATTATACCCGTTCCGGGCATAAAATACCCGTACCAAACACTATAACGGATGCTTGCGTTTTTTTAGATGGGTGAAAAGCAAATCCCCGCCGACCGTCAGGACCGCCAGCCCGAGCGCAATCGCCAGGGTGTTGCGGATGCCAAGGTTGAAGCCGAGGCCAACATAACGATACAAGTACCAGTGCCCAAAGACGACCATGATAATTGCCTCGACCGCCAGAATGCGCAAAAACCAACGGTCGCGGGTGATTTTTAGTTGCTCACAACTGAGCGCGGCCAGCAGCGCCATCCAGACCAGCAGGATGATGCGATAACGGGGATTATCCCACTGGTCGCCGCCGCCACGGACTGCCGCGATCAAAATCCAGATCCAAACAACGGCCGAAATCCACAGCCACTGACGGCGCTGGCGCTCGTCGGGTAGTTTCCAGGCCGCAAAGGGAGCGTAACCCAGGATCGGCAGCAATACGTACCAGCCGGCAGCGCGGAACACCCCGAGAGTTTGCCAGAAGGCGGTCGAAGGTTCAACGATGGCTGCCGGAAGAACCGGTTGGAGAATTCCATAAACCGCTACAAATGGCATTGCCAGCCAGCCAGGCAGGCTCTCGAAGAGCAGTTGGACGATCCCCGAACTGCGTTCCAGAATGTACTTGTTCCACTTGGCGGTTTCGCGCGCCCAATCGCCAAAAATTCCCAATGGGCCGCTGGTGGCCGTGACCAGGCTGTCCCAACTGAGCGAGAGTGCGACCAGGGCCAGGGTAAAAATCGCCAGGGCGGGCAGGGCCAATTTCCAGGGGATGCCGCGGCCTTCGAGAAAAAGCCAACCGAGCGAAACCAGAATCAACAGTGCCGCAAACCCGGGTGAAACGCTCAGCAGGCCCAGCAAGGCCAGTCCGCCCCACAGGGCTGCAGGCCTGGGTTTATTTCGGAAACTTAAAACTGCATAAAATCCCATCGCCAGAAACAGGATGATGAACGGTTCACGCATTTGGGAGGCGCCGAGCAGGATCGATTCGGGCAAAAGGGCCATGATCCAGCCCACCCGGCGGGACGCGGCCTCACCCAAAGTTTGTTTGGCAGCCAAAACGGCGAAAACCACGCCCAGGCCGCCTGCCAGCGCTGCCAGCGCCGCCACCAAAAGCGGCTGGTGCGCATCGGATGGAACGATTCGATAAACGAGTGCCGAAAGCGCCAGCAAGCCACCATACTGGTCTGATTCGTATCGGCCAGAGAAGGCTTCACTCAGGGACCGGTCGGATTGGGCCAGATCCCAGGCAGCGCTATCGCGCCGGGCGGCATCGAAGAAAATATAACCGGCGTTTTCAACATCCGTGTCGTAGCCGAGCACAGGCAGGGCATGATAAGCAAAAACGCCAAAAGCCAGGCGCAGGCTTGTGGCGAGAATGAAAAAGAAAAGAAGCGGACGGGAAAGGAATTTCATAAAGGAAAGGGATACGGTGTCAAAAGCCTGCCGGCTTTTGAAATCCAACGACTTCTGCCGTTGGATTTCGTTTGGCGCTAAGATTTTTCAACAAACCCTTCCAGTATGCGCTTTGCGCGGGCGGTCCAGCTGTAATTTTCGGCATCTTTGCGAGCCTGGGCTCCAAGCGCGATGCGCCGGGACGGGTTGTCGAGCAGTCCGCGCAGGGCGCCCTGCCAGGCGTTGCTGTCATCGGGTGGGCAGAAAGCGGCATTGTTTTCATTGAGCACTTCGCGAAAGACCGGCAGGTCGCTGCTCAAGATGGCGCGCCCGGTGGCCAAATACTCGAACATTTTCAACGGGCTCGAAATTTTGGCTGAGTTGCCCGTTCCGCTTGAAATGGCGATGATCTGGCTATAGGGCATCAGCAGGATATCGGCAGCGGCCTGGTAAAGGGGCAATTGCTGGTTGGGAACAAACCCCGCAAAGTTGACATTCGGCAGATCTTTTGCGGCTGTGCGCCATTTCTCAACATCTTCGGGTTTACCGCCCGCCCACAGAAACTGAACATCGCTCATGCGCGCGGCCACCTTCAGGAACAGTTCCACGCCGCGGCCGGCGTACAGGTGACCAGTGCAGGCTACTGTCTGGGCTTCGGTCAGGCCCAACAAACGGCGGGCCGCTTTCGGGTCGGGAAGATCGGCGAAACGCTCGAGTTCGACTCCATTTGGGGCCAGGACAACATCTTCAGGCTTGAGAAACTTCCCAAATTGTTCATCCAGCGCACCCTGCAAAGCGCGGGTGATAACGCCGATCCGCTTTTGGCCGCGCATATCGCGAAAATAACGATACCAAAATGGGCCAATCCGCCCGCTGGGCAGATCGTGAACTTCCATGATGACCGGAAATCCGTGCAGCAGCCCCAGGACAGCCGACTGCACCGGCCAAACGTAGAGCAGGTCGGGCTTGAAAGCGCGCGCGCTGCGTACGGCGGTCAGGAAGAACAGGCGGCGCGAGGGCGCGGCGATGTACTCTATGTTGAAGCGGGTAGTCAGGCCATAAAGTTGGGACAGTTTGTCCCACTCGGCGCTGCGGTTTTCATGACTGGGAACGATCAGGGTAACCTCGTGTCCCAACTGCGCCAGGGCATGGACGGCTTTCATGGCCTGGATGCTGTTGGCAACACTGGACGGGATTTGCGAGGCGGAGATGGCGACGATTTTCATCAGAGTTTATCCCTTGAGGAAGGTTCACGAATCTGGGGTGATCTCTGCCAGGAGTTGTTCTTTGTCAACGGTTTCTCCTGGCCGGGCGTTCAGTATTTTTACCACACCCTCAAAGGGTGCGGCGATCTTGATTTCCATTTTCATGGCCTCGAGCACGATCAATGTTTGGCCTTTTGTGACACGGGCCTCTTTTTCAACCTGCACAGCCCGGATCTGACCTGGCATGGGAGCCAGCAATTGGCCCGCACTGTGATGTGGATGCCCGTGCGTGCTGCGTTTGGGGGCGTTGTTAATCTTATTAAGCTGAAAGGTCTGCCCGTTGACCGTGACCCAGCGCTTTGTCCCATCGCTCGAAACGTAAGCACTGAACTCAGAGCCGGGAGCGGATTCTGTCGCGGGCAATCTGATGGTGATCTGCCCTGCTTCGGCGCGCAGGATCTCAACCGGGAAGGTTTGACCGTCAATGCTGACGGTATAGCCCTTGCCTGTGGCGGTCAGGTCGATCTCGCGCGAATCGAGGTGGATTTTCATCTAAAACAGCTTCAACTGCTTCGGCTCTTCTTCCAGTTCGGCTTCATACTCAGCTTTGGCTTCAGCCACCTGGGTGGTTTTGCCCAGTTCCTTGCGCGCGACATCGAGCAGTTGCGGCAGTTTGGCAAAATCGGCCAGAATGGTGGTTTTGAGCTGTGGTTGGTGCAGGGCTGCCGCCGGGTGGAACATGGCGATCACAAAGCGATTCCCAACCTTGCGCATCTGGCCATGAATGCCGCTGATCTTTGCTCCGGGCATGAACTTGCCCATCGAAAAGCGCCCGAGCGTAATGATAATACTCGGGTTCAGGGCTGCGATCTGGCGTTCCAAGTATTTGTCGCAGGCGGCCAGTTCATCAGGGAGCGGATCGCGGTTGTCGGGAGGCCGGCACTTGACGACATTGCCGATCCAGACATCTTCGCGTTTCAGTCCGGCCTGGGCCAGCAGTTCGCTCAAGAATTTGCCGGCCTGGCCGACGAAAGGCAAGCCCTGCTCGTTTTCATTGAACCCGGGGCCTTCGCCGATCAGCATGATCTCGGCATTCGCCGGGCCGACCCCCGGCACCGATTTTTTGCGGGTCTTGTGCAGTTCGCAGTTTTCGCAAACCGATACTTCGCTGGCGATCTGGTCGAGGGTTTCCTGGGCGGGCATGTTTTCTCCTTTTTCTGGAAATTCCAAAATCGTGAGATTTTGGAATGCTAACGTCAACCTGCTCTGGCGGTTAAGCCAGGGGAAACGTTGGACTCCAGCTTGACAGACATCAAAATTGCATCTTCGCCATTCGCATAGTAACCGCGGCGGCGGCCATCTTCTTCAAAGCCAAAACTGCGATACAGGGTTTGGGCGGGCAGGTTGCTGGCGCGCACTTCGAGCATCACGCGCGGGAAGCTCAGTTCGGCGGCCTTGTCCAGTGCGGTCTGGACCAGCGCCCGGCCAATGCCTTGCCGCCAAAAATCGGGATGGATGGCTACGTTGGCGATTTCGCCCTCACCGACCACATTCCAGAGCGTCAGCGACCCGGCCAGGCGGCCCTCCGCTTCGGCGACCCAGCAAAAAGTGGTCTGTTTGAGCAGTTCGTGGGCATAGGAGTTCGGGCTCCAGGGCAGCAAAATCCCGGCGGCGGTGTCGATTGCCACCACGCTCACGATGTCGGCTGGGGCCATGCGGCGGATGTTCATCCCGGGATAACTTCGCCGATGTGCAGGTAGATCGGGGCCAGGCTGGCGGCGGGGTCGGTTTGACCTGCTTGCCAGCGTTGAAAGGCCAGCTCGGCCAAAATTCCCGGGCGGCGGGCAGAAGCCGCCGGGGATGCCAGTAAAATGTTCTCGTTTTTCAGTAAAAGCTGACGTTCGGTGGCGGTCAGTTCACCCGTCAAAAGGGTTGCGGATGTGATCTCGGCGGCCACTGTTTCGGCGGTCGTCACGCTCGCGCTGCCCGTTGCCTGCCAGCCGTTATTTTGGGCGTAATACCAGCCAAGAGCGAGTCGCCCGCGCCCGGCAGCCAGGACACAGGCCAGGGGTCGGGAAGCGTCCACGGTTACCTGCGCGGCGAGGATGTCGAGAGTCGGAATCCCGATCAGCGGCAGGGAGCGGCTCATCGCCAGTCCCTTTCCAAAAGCCAGCCCGACCCGCAGCGAGGTGAACGAGCCGGGGCCGATCGCCACCCCGATCGCCGCTACCTGGCTGATGTCTGTGCCGGTTTGCGAGAGCATTTGGGCTACGGCCGGAGCCAGTTCGATGGTGTGACGGGCTTTGCTGACCCACAGGTGCTCGGCCACGATGCGCGCGCCGTCATAGAGCGCGAGTCCGATCTGGGGGGTGGATGTGTCGAGGGCGAGGATCATGGGTTTTGGGTGTCAGGTGTCAGGTGTTTGGTCAGGAGTTCGTAGCGTTCGCCTGATGCAGCAATGGCGATTTCGCGTTCGGTTTCTGAAATGTGGGTTAACGTGAGCCAGATACGTTCTGTGGGCAGGAGCGCTTCGATGCGTTCGGGCCATTCAAGGATCAGGGCGCCTTCGGCCAGCATATCGTCGATGCCGATCTGGGCGGCTTCGGGCAGGCTTTCGATGCGGTAGGCGTCCATATGATAGAGCGGGGTGCCGTCCTGGGCGCGATACAGATTGACCATCACAAAAGTTGGGCTGGAAACGGGGTCAACGCTGCCCCAGCCTTCGGCCAAACCCTGAGTAAAGGTGGTTTTGCCAGCGCCCAGGTCGCCTTGCAGGCAGAGCAGGTCGCCAGGTTGCAGTAATGCACCCAGTTTGCGGCCAAGTTCGCGGGTTTGTTGGGGAGACTTGCTCAAGATGCTTGCCATGTTGGCCGAAATTATACCCGCCCCGCTTGCAAATGCACAATACAGGGTCTTATGGGTTTGTGATCACAGGCATGATCTGCCGCCAAAAGTTTCTGGTAAGATTGGGGCACGTTGCTTGGAGGTAATTTTAATGAATTTTGGAACTGAACTTGAATTCCGTTTGCTGGATTTTCTGCCGAGATTGGGGCTGGCGCTGGTGATTTTTGTTGCCAGCCTGTATTTTTCCAAATTTTTAAGCGGCCTGGTGCGCCGTGCGCTGCAAAAACGAAGCCTGATGCCCAATGCCGCCAACCTGATCGTCGATATGACCCGCTGGGGAATCCTGACGCTCGGGACGGTCATGGCTTTCCAACAATTCGTTGATGTGACAGCGTTCCTGGCCGGGTTGGGGATCATCGGCTTTACAGTCGGTTTTGCCTTGCAGGATGTGATGAAAAACTTTGCTTCGGGCATTATTTTGCTGGTGCAGCAGCCGTTCCGGGTCGGTGATTCGGTCGAGGTCGGCGCTTATGAAGGGACTGTCCGCACGATCGATCTGCGTTCCACCGAAATCCAGACCTTTGATGGGCGCATCGCCATTTTACCGAACGCGGATGTCTTGAACCATGCGATTGTCAATTACACTCGCAGCCTGCAGCGCCGGGTGGAAGTGATCGTCGGCATCGACTATGCTTCCGACTTGAAACTGGCGCGTGATACGGCCCTCGAGGCGATCCGTGTCATCCCGGGTTATCTCGAAGAGCCGGCAGCGCTGGTGGTCTTCAAGGATTTCGGCGATTTCTCGGTCGATATGTCGGTATTTGTCTGGATTGACACTGCTCAGACCAGTCCGCCAAAAGCGCGGGATGCCGCGATCGAGGCCATCAAACAGGCCTTCGATGCGCATAATATCCACATCCCCTCCCCATTGCGGACGGTTATGATGGACGGCAGTGAAAAGTAAGGGTTTCAGTAAAAGATAACTACGAGGGCGCGAAGAAAGTCTTTCTTCGCGCCCTCGTGTCTTTGTGGTGAAGATTTCTGTTTTGATGGTAATTTTGAGAAACAAAAAAGGCCTCAATCTCTGAGACCTTTAGGTGGGCGCAACCCACAGGGCAAGCGGGACTCGACAGCGTCCCCTTTGGGGAACCCCTGACCTTATCATCCCTTCAATAGGGGCGTCGGTGGAAAACAAAAAAGATCTCATTTCTGAGACCTTCTTAGGTGGGCGCAAAGGGACTCGAACCCCTGACCTCCTCGGTGTAAGCGAGGCGCTCTAACCAACTGAGCTATGCGCCCGTGCGCCGAATTATACTCGAAAAATTCAGGTTGATTGATACACTCTCAGGCCGCCCATATCCATTAATCGGGTGGCCAGCCCCGACTGCGCCGCGCTTTGCAGGCGATTTATGATCGATTCGTAAAGTTGCGGGTCATGCCACAGGTGTTTGAGCGCGTGACGCGAGAGCAAGTCTGCACCGCGATTGTGTTTGCGCGGCAGCCACTGCCAGCGCAAGTTAATGAAATGCCGCGCCAGGCGCACAGCGCGCGCATAGAGCGGTTTGACCGCCAGGGATGAAATGCTGGCTGAACCCTGCATCTGGCCAATGACACTCTTGGCATCGCCGCACACCAAAACACGTTCATCGTAGACACCCATATCCAGGAGCGCTTCCAATCCTTCGACCAGGGCCAGATATTCCGCAATATTTGCGTTGGCATCCTGGCTGCGCGCAAATGTGCCATGCCCATGCGCGATAACCTGTTTGCCGCGCAAAATCCGCCAGCCGTAGCACATAATCCCCGCCGATGAATGTTCTTCGTCTGTATTGCGAAACAATCCGTCAAATTCCAGCCGCAGCATAAATGTCTCCTGAATCAAAAGACGCGCCCGCGAAAACCAATTTCGCAAGTGCGTCAGAGCGATTGAAAGACAGGCGAATTGATGAAATTCGCGCTGATGAAGATTTTTCGATTTGGGATGAGCGTGCCTTGCCTTTTCTCAAAGATTCACTCTGCCTGCAATGTTTTTCAATTCTATTCTGCAATTTTTGCGAGCAAAAGTCAATCAATATTCTGTAAAAATTTGTTTAACGATTGCCGGGAAACCGCGCAGGGAATATGTTAAACTTTGACTGTCCAAACGAAGGTTTCAAAGACAACCGATAGGAGTTTTAAATGCGTTTTATTCGCTTTCAATTTAAAGACCAACCGGCCCGCCAGGGCTGGATTTTGGATGACAAAATCGGCGAGGTGGAAGGCGACTTTTTCGGTGAATATCGCCGCCTGAAGGCCGAGATTCCGCTCGAAGATGTGCGGCTGTTGGCCCCGGTTTTGCCGGGAAAAATTATCTGCGTCGGCCGAAATTATGCAGACCATGCCAAAGAACACGGCGTTGAAGTTCCCAAAGTGCCGCTGATCTTCATGAAGCCGCCCTCTTCGGTTATCGGCCCCGGTGATGCGGTTGTTTTGCCGCATCAGTCGCAGCAGGTGGAGCATGAGGCCGAACTGGTTGCGGTGATCGGCAAGCGCGGACGCAATATTACGGCGGAAGCAGCCCGCGATTATATTTTTGGCTATACCATCGGCAATGACATCACAGCCCGCGACCTGCAAAAAACCGATGGACAGTGGACGCGCGCCAAGGGCTTCGACACCTTCTGTCCGTTTGGACCGTGGATCGATACTGAGTTTGACCCCTCTGATGCGCTCATCACCTGCCGGGTCAGCGGACAGCCGCGCCAGATGGGTTCGACCCGCGACATGGTTTTCAGCGTCGGGACGTTGGTTGCCTTTGTCTCATCGGTCATGACCCTCGAGCCGGGCGATCTGATCTTTACCGGCACGCCCGCCGGGGTGGGTCCGCTGCTCGATGGAGACGAGGTGATCGTCGAAATTGAAGGCCTGGGTACGCTCAAGAACCCGGTTAAAAAGTAAATCTATAGGACGAAAGACAAACCCTGGTCGGGTGTTTTTGCCCGGCCAGGGTTTTGATTCCACGTTCTATGGTTTTGGCTGCCAGACAGGAGAATGTTCATCGAAGCCGGATTGAGTTATTCGCACCGGCCGGGTGGATGGGTCTGCCAGCGCGGCAGCCAGGTCGAGTAGATACAAGTGCTGTGTTCCCGGCGTTTCCAAATCTGCATCCAGAACGATCGATTCTCCGTTGGGTGACCAGGCCTGTATCGCCTGGACATAGGAATTTATGGGGTAGTTCAGGATTGGGGATAGTTGCCCATCGATTTTTCCCAGGTAGAGCCCGGTTCCACCCGCATCGCAAGACAGGCGAACCAGAATTTGCCGATGGTCTGGCGACCACTCCAGACTCGCTTGCGATAGGCTAAATTGCCAATCGACAATTTCACATTGTTCCGGGGCGAGTTGCCAGGATGTCCGGAGGTTGGCTATTCCGCTCGATAGCTGCATCAAATCCCAGCCGTTGGTTGTGCGTTGCAGGTAGTACAAACTGCCATTTGTTTCCATCCAGCCGTCCAGCGGGGTTTCAGATTGGACAACCGCGATCGGGGTCGGATTCTCTAATTGGATTTTGTACAGCGTCGAGTGTAGGGATTCCAAAGTACTTGGATCATTCTCGTTTTCGATGTAGTAGAGCCACTTGCCATCACTTGACCAGCCAAGGTGTTTGATCTCTGAATTGCGCTGGCTGCTTAATTCCACATCTTGAAGGATGGTTTCTCCTTCAGTGTTGATGATTTTAATCTGATAATTAGTTTGTTCATCTGACCACGACGAAACCAAGGTGCCGATTTTTTGACTGTCCGGCGACCAGGATATGCTGAACCAATCGGAATCGGTGCCGTTCTCCAGTTGAGTCAGTTCGCTGCCATCAGGGCGCATGATATAGAGACTCCAGGGTGCGCCTCCAGTCAGCGAGCGGGTGAAAGCCAGCCATTGCCCATCCGGCGACCAGCTCAGGTTTGTTTCAAATTCCGGGCTGTTGGTCAGGTTGAGCGGACCATCACTTCCATCGCTTTTGATTAGGAAAATATCGTAGGCGCCATTGCGCCCTGAAAGAAAAGCGATCTGGTCGCCGTTGTTTTCGCCATTCCAGCGTGGAGAGACAGTGGCAGCCTCGGCGCCACGCGACAGTTCCGGTTGGGGTGTTTCCGGCCAGTACGGAACCGGTTGCAGCACTGGAACATTCTCTTCGTTCCATTTGCCGCTCCAAAGCAGGGTTGGTTGCAATGTGTCAGCCCGGATTTGAATCAACTCCATCTGGCCGGTTGCGGCGTTTTGTATCCGCGCCAGCGCGAATTGATCATCCGCCGACCAGCTGAACTGGTAGGCGCTCCAGACCTCATCGTATTCTGCAATCGTTTTGATCTGGCCGGATGTCAGGTCGAGATGATACAGCTCTGATTTTTCCTTATTCGGACAGGAGAGTGCCAGGAGGGCTTGTGTGCCGCGATTGGCAATACCCCAGTTCTCCTGGTATCCAGCATCGCTATTTTGGGGTACTTCGCAAAGTTTTTGCGGATACCAGTTTGCGATAGAGAATACTTTCCCGTTTTCTTGTTTGAGCCAGGAATAATGGAGACCACCCTGACTCTGGCTGGTGATGTAATACAAGCGATCTGCTTCATCCAGCCAGGTTCCTGCCGGAAACCCTTCTGCCAGCACATAGCCGCTTACCACTTGCTCAGGTTTTTCTTGATCGTTGGCGGCAACTTTTGCGATGCCCCAATTCCCTGAGCGGTTGTTGTAATCTATATACACAAATTGCTCATCCGTTGACCAGGCGAGCGGGGAGGCGTTGGTCCAGAAGAGATCACCATTTGCCGATTTTCCTTCGCTGAGAACCCTGCGATTTGTTCCGTCGATATTGACTACTTCAACGGGTGGCTGGTTGTTAATATCGCCACTGGCTACGAACGCGATCTGACTGCCATCCGGCGACCAGATCGCCTGTGCCAGGGCTTCGTCCAGAACAAAGCTTGCCGCGCCGCTTTCAACATCGATCAACTCGACATTCCATGTACCTTGCTGGTCGGTATGCACAAGCAGCGATTTGCCATCTGGCGACCAGACATTACTGGAATAACCAGCGGCTGGATTAAAGGCTTCGTTGGCCGGGCTGCTGGTGATCTGTTTCAGTCCGCTGCCATCGGGGCTGACGATGAAAATATCGCGATTGCCGTTGCGGTCACTCTCGAAGGCAATGAAACGTCCATCTGGGGACCAGGTCGGTCTGCCGTCGTAGCCGGGATCGTTGCTGATATTGATGGCTGCCTGACCCAACCCACGCACTACGAAAATTTCCATATCCCCATTTGGCCCAGTGTTCATAAAAACAACCGGGCGCGATTCAACCTCCGGCTCGCACAGGATGTTATCGCAGTTCTCGGGCGTAACGGAGGTTGGAGGGGGCGTGCCGTTTTCCGTTGCAGGATTCGCGAATTGGGGAATGGCGTAAACGAAAGCAAAGGCAACCAGAATTAAGACTATTGCCCCGGCCAGGGTACTAAAACCAAATTGAATGCGATTCATAGCGATGTTCCTCCTGTTTTGTGCTTGCACTCGGGCAAGAATGTTGG
Source organism: Chloroflexi bacterium HGW-Chloroflexi-6 (assembly GCA_002840685.1). GTDB lineage: Bacteria > Chloroflexota > Anaerolineae > Anaerolineales > Villigracilaceae > UBA8950. The sequence continues at coordinate 39,058 of PHBU01000010.1, forward strand.
CAGAAGGCTCATGTTTGGATTCAAGGCGGGCTTTCAAGACATCGTTCAGGCGCAAATTCAGGGCTTGAAGTTCGGCAGCCTGCGCGAGACAGCTTTCGCAACTTTGCAGGTGTTCATCCAGCATCTGGCGCTCGCTCTCATTCAGCAAGTCGTCAGACGCGGCGCGCATCAGGCGCTGGGCATCTTCATGAGTGATCATACTTGCCCTTCTTTCAGAACATCGCGCAGGCGTTCGCGAGCGGTATTCAGTCGGGAATGAACTGTGCCCGGAGGGACACCCAGAATTTGCGCAATCTCGGCCACCGGCAGGTCGTGATAATAGCGCAGCAGCACCGGCAAACGGTGTTTTTCATCGAGTTGGCAAATGCTTTGCCAGATTCGCTCGTCCGCTTCGTTTTGGATGATGCTTTCCTCGGGGTGGGTCGCCGGTTGGGTGTGGAAAATTCCCTGCAAAACGTTTTGCAGGCGCTGGCGGTTCTTGCGTCGCTCATAACGATTGCGACAAACATTGACCGTAATGCTGTACAACCAGGTTTTGAAGGATGCATTGCCGCGGAACGAATCGAGGGCGCGCAAAACGGCCAAAAAAGCCTCTTGTGTGCAGTCTTCGGCTTCGTCAGGGTCGTTCAGGATGGAAAATGCCAGGCGATAGAGTTCCTTCTGGTAGGTGCAAACCAGTTTCTCCACTGCCACGGCATCCCCATCGCGGCAGAGTTCCAGCCAGCGGGTATCCATAGTGAGCATTCTAAAGGATTAGACAGGAGTCGTGCTAAAAATCTTCATTCAATTTCGAATGAAAGCAGCAACAGGCGGCCCAGTGGGCCGCCTGCCTCTTTAAGCAAAGATGGATTCGCTGATTCGGGCCTCCTTGTCTGCCGCAAGCTCAACCGGAATACGGGCAGAGATCACCCAGCCGCGCGGGTCGCGGCCGACGGCCAGACGCCTGGCCCAGGTGGTTGGGCAGGCGCGTAAGGCGGCGGCATCCAGCGGTTGGGGCAGTCGGGTTTGAAATCCGGCCGATTGCAGACGCTCATACACCTGCCAGGTTCCGGCTTCCAGGTTCCAGCCTGCCTCAGCCAGCGCGCCGCCGTTCAGGCGAATGGTTAACTCCGCGTCCGGGCGGGCGACCCGCGCCAGCCCGCCCAACAGCGCCATATCGCCATCCAGCAAACTGCGCAGCAGGCTGCCCCAGGGAAAGTTGATCGTGATCTGGGCTGCCAACCCGTCCAGCCCGGCGGGCAGCGATTGGGCGCTGGCGATCAGGTATAAGGCGTTGGCCGGGCAGATGCGTGAGTTTTCGCGCAGGTTTTCGCGGCAGGCATCCAGTCCAATGAAGAAATCCTGGCGGTTTTGGGCCGACATATGGCGCACAAAGCGCCCGTCGCCGGTGCCCAGATCGAGCCAAATATGTTTATATCCCGCAATCCGGCGGGAGAATTCATCTGTGGTTAATTGAAAGGGCGTTTTGCCCCGCATGCTCTCCATGTTTTCTCCTTCTGTTCGTGAAATGAAAATAAAAACGAACAGAAGGCATGGAGGACCACGGGCAAACGCAAACAGACGGCTGCGTCAGGCACCGTCTAGGTCGTCAGGATTCGGTTTTTTACGATTTAGGGGAAACGCAAAACAGGCCCGTTGGGCCTTGCAGTAACTTCGCTCCGATCTGGGAGCGGCTTAGCAGGGTGGTCGAGTCAAAAATTTGTTCATCATGAGAAAATTATAGCATCGCGCCAAAGTGTTGGATATTAGAGTTTTGTATGTGAATTTTCGTGATCATCACCGCCGCCAGCCGCCAGCCGCCACAAGCGCCTCGGCGAATACCTGCCAATCGAGCGTTTTCGCCTCGCGCGTATCGAGCCATTCGGCCATGCTCATTTGCCTTTTGACTGTACCTTAGCCATGAATCTGGCTTCGTCGATCATAAAGCGCTCGTGGGATGCCTCGCCGATCTTCTCGATTTCATCCCAGGCTTCGATCTTGAAAACCAGCTTTCGCCCCTCGATCTCGATCAACTTTGCTGCAACCCGCACTTTCATCCCGACCGGGGTCGGGGCCAGGTGGCGTACTTCGATCCATCCGCCGACCGTCGTTTGTCCGGTCGGTAAATGCCCTTCCAGCGCCAGCACGGCGGTCTTCTCCATCGCGCCGACCAGGGCGGGGGTGCTGTAGACCGGCACCAATCCACTGCCCCAGCGGGAGGCGGTGTCGGCTTCAGTGACATTCAGTTCAAAATCAGCCCGCAGGCCAGCGGCCAGGTTGCTCATGGTTTCTCCAGAATTCTATTTCAGGGCCATTTCCACGGCGGCCAGGGCATGGATGCTGGTCGTATCGAAGAGCGGCACGCGGCTGTCTTCATCTTTGACCAGCAGCCCGATCTCGGTGCAGCCCAGGATGATCCCCTCGGCGCCTTGCTGGATCAGATTTTCGATAATGCGTTGATATTCCAGCTTGGAAGCCGGGACGATCTTTCCCAGCACCAATTCCTCGTAAATCACATGGTGGACGATTGCGCGATCCGTTTCGTCGGGGATCAGCACTTCCAGCCCGTATTTTTCGGCCAGCCGCCCGCGATAAAAGTTCTCTTCCATGGTGAAACGCGTTCCAAGCAGCCCAACCTTGCGCAGCCCGCGCGCCTTGATCGCCTTGGCCGCGGCATCGGCGATGTGCAGCAATGGGATGTCGATGCTGGCCTGCACCTGCTCGGCCATTTTGTGCATGGTATTGGTGCAGATTAAAAGAAAATCTGCACCGCCGGCCTGCACCTGGCGCGCTACGTCGATCATCGCCTGTGTGGCCTCATCCCAGCGGCTTTCACGCTGCAACACTTCGATCTCGGCAAAATCAACCGATACCAGCACACATTTGGCGGAATGCAACCCACCCAAACGGGCCTTCACGCCTTCATTGACCAGTCGGTAATATTCCAGTGACGATTCCCAGCTCATTCCGGCGATCATGCCAATTGTTTTCATCTTTGCTCCTATCTTGGCGTGCGAGTTTCTCGCGTTACTCGATTGTGGTGATGATGGTATTTCGCGCACCCGCAGCTTTTAACGCGGATGCGACGGACTCGGCTTTTTCGGGCTGAACCAGCGCGATCATATTGCCCCCGCGCCCGCCACCGCTTAATTTAGCTCCGTTGGCACCGGCAGCTTTGGCCGCCAAAACCAGCCGATCGAGCTCTGGCGAGGAAACGGTCATTTCTTGCAATAGGGCGTGATTGGCATCCATCAGCGGCCCCAGGCTGGCAATTTCCCCGCTTTCGACGGCTTCTTTTGCGGCGACCACAATTTTGCCTACTTTGTCGAACACTGCTTCCCAGCGGTGTTGATCCGCTTCCCAGAGTTTTCTCACATCCCCGACGGATTCCTTGGTCGGGGCGGCCTGGCCGGTATCCGCGATAACCAGCCTAAAGGGTCGGGCAACGCTGAAGATCTGGATAGGCTGTCCGCGCACGAAATAGACTGGTTTCGCGTAGGCAATAACTGTGTTGTCGATGCCCGAGGGTGTGCCGTGATGCAGTTTTTCGGTCTCGTAAGCCAGCTGGCTAACCTGCTCATCAGAAAGAGAGTGACCAAGGGCAGCCGCTAAGGCCCGGATCACGGCAACGCTAACCGCCGCGCCCGAACCCAGTCCGGAGGCAACGGGGATTGTGGAGGTAATCGTGATTTTTAGCGCAGGGGGGTGGGAAATGCCGAGAAGTTGAAAAACGCTGCTGATAACGCTAGCCAGCGGATCGGGAGTCGGTTCCCTCAGCAAGTGGCTTAAGGGAGAAAAAAGCTGGATATCGGGAGCCTCCACCAGTATCGCATCGGCCCATTTTTCCCCAATCCGCTTGTCTGTTACCAAATCTGCTCGCGCAACCGCGTGGACTTGCAATACTGGCACAGCCAGCGCGGGGCGGCCATAAACCACGGCGTGCTCGCCAAACAGGATGATCTTGCCGGGCGCGGAAGCGGTTGCCATTAGAAAATGTAGAATACCGCCAAAACAGCCAACCCCCACAGGGCGATTGAAACCTGCAAAGGGCGGTCGGCCAGGACAACATCTTCAGGCGCGCCCCCGGTTTCTTTCACCTGTAACAGATACTGATAGCGCAGAATGCTGTACATGATGAAGGGAATGGTCAGCATCATGGCATGGTTGTCGGGCAGGTTAGGCGCAGAAAAAGTGTACAGGCTGTACGTGATGATGGTTGAACCGGAAGCCAGCGTGATGAGCTGGTCGAGAAAATTAATCGTGTAGCCGTCGAGTACTTTGCGCTGGGCGTTGGGCCCGCCTGCCAATTCGGCCAGTTCGGCACGCCGTTTGCCGGTGCCCATCAGCAGGGCCAGGAAGATGGTGAAAAGGTAGATCCAGGGTGAAAAGCGCTGCACATCGATCAGGGTCACGCCCGCCGCCACGCGCAGCACGTAAAATGAAGCCAGCACAATGATGTCGAGCAGGGCAATGTGTTTGACCCATTTGGAATAGAACAGGTTGCCGACAAAATAAATGCCGGTCACGGCGGCGAAGGCCGGTGAAAGCAAGTAAGCCAGCGGAAAGGCCACAACCAGAATGGCGATCGCGACTCCCCAGGCCATCGGCAGCGGCAGTTTGCCGGCCGCGATGGGGCGATTGCGTTTGGTCGGGTGTTTGCGGTCCGATTCGACATCCGCGATATCGTTGATGATGTAAACCACGCTGACGATCAGGCTGAAGAGCAGCACACCAGCCAGGGTGTGCAGGATGGCCTCCAGGTTGGTCAGTTTGCGATCGAAGACCAGGGCGGCCAATAGAAAGACGCTTTTTGCCCATTGTTTGGGGCGCATGGTTTTGAGCAGAGCTTTTAACATGCCGTTATTTTACTTGACGCGCGCCTGAATCGGGGATTGCGAATGGGGTACAATTCTCCCATGCTTAAGATACGACTGGATCTTTTACTGATGGAACGCGGCCTGGCTGAAAGCCGCGCCAAAGCCCAGGCCATCATCATGGCCGGGCAGGTGCGCGTTAACGGCCAACTGGTGGACAAAGCCTCGGCCAGTTTTCTGCCCGATGTGCAGGTGGATGTGGACTCCGGTCCGCGCTTTGTCTCGCGCGGCGGCGAAAAGCTGCTCGGCGCGCTGGAGACTTTTGCCGTTGACCCGGGCGGGTTGTTCTGCGTCGATGTCGGCGCTTCGACCGGCGGATTCAGCGACTGCCTGCTCCAGCACGGGGCAGCCAAGATCTATACCATCGATGTTGGCAAAGGCATCCTGCACTGGAAAATCCGCTCTGACCCGCGCGTGATCGTCATGGAAGAGACCAACGCTCGTTTCGTCGAATCGCTGCCAGAGCCGGTGCAGTTGGTGGTTTGCGATGCCTCGTTTATTTCGCTGAAAACCCTTTTGCCGGTGATGAAGAAATGGCTGACCCCCGAAAAATCTCTCCGCCCGCTTTCGCAGAAAATGGGAGATGCCGAAGGGGAGCTGATCACTCTTATCAAGCCCCAGTTCGAAGCCGGGCGCAAGGAATCGGCCAAACACAAGGGCGTCATCCGCGACCCTGAGATTCATGCCCGCATTCTGCTCGATATTTTGCAATTTGCGCTGGATAACGGTTATGGTGTGCGCGGGCTGGCAAAATCGTCTTTATTGGGGCCAAAAGGGAACGTTGAGTTTTTGGCCTGGCTGGATTTAAATCAAGCCACCAGCGTAGAGATACCCACCCTGGTGGCTCAAGTTTTGGGAAGTCCGCAGCCTGAAAAAGCGGAATAATAAGCGATTGCTAGACCGGTTCTTCCGGCTCGGTTACCTGCAGGCGGGATTCGGCCAGAATTTCCTCGATGCTCATATCTTTGCGCGATTTGCGCGCTGGATGGTAGTGGACATGCACCCGGCGCACGTTGGGGATGATCTTGCAAAGCAGGAATTCGACTTTGTTTGAAATTTCATCCCCTTCCAACACGGTCATGTTGCCATCGACGCCGATCGTTAAATTGACCACGATATGTGGCCCAAAGCGATGGGCTTGCATCTCTTCGATTTGTTTGACGCCGGGCATATCCAGCAAAACTTCTGCGATCTGCACGGCCAGCTGTTTGCTGGGCACCGCATCCATCAGCTCAACGGAAGACTCGCGTAAAATGTAAATCCCTGTCCGCAGGATGAGCAGCGCCACCAGCGCCCCGGCCAGCGGATCAACCCAGGGCAGGCCGCGCTGACCGAGAAAAATTCCCAGCGAGGCCGCCGAAGCCGAAAAAAGATCGTTGCGATGATCGTAGGCCATCGCCTGCACCACCGGGTTGCCGGTTTCACGCCCCAGGCCCCCGACAAAATTCGTCATGAATATCTTGAGCAAAACGGTGAAAAGCGCCACCCACAAGGCTATCGGGGTCGCGCCCTGGTAACTGTTCATTCCTCCTGAGAACAGGTCCCAGATTTTGTCGATCGCATCCCAGAAAACGGCCACGGCGGTGGCGACGACGAACGAGCCAACCACGACCGAGGCGATGCTTTCCAATTGGCGATGACCGTAGGGGTGTTCGTTGTCGGCGGGCTTGTTTGCCAGGCGCACAAATACGCTGGCCACCACATAATAAGCCACGTCGGATGTTGAGTTGATGCCCTCGGCCAGCAGGGCCGGGCTATGTCCGGCTATCCCCACCCCTGTCTTGAGCGCAGCCAGAAAAATATTGGTTCCCAGCCCGAGGTTAACGGCCAGCAGGCTTTTTTTATCGCGTTGATGGGTCATGATTTTCTCGTTTGATAGGTATTTGTGCTCAGCTGGTTTGCAGACAGCAGACTGCAAGTATAATAGCCTCGCTTAATAAATGGAACAAAACTGATGAATTGCCCAAAATGCGCCACCCAATTGGTTAATAAATCCTATAAAGGGATGATGGATGTCGAATGCTGCCCCAACTGTCGCGGGATGTGGCTGGATTCCAACGAGCTCGATCGCCTGGAAGATGCCGCTTTCGACCGGGATCACCTGAAAGGTTCGTTGGTTCACCATCAAACAGCCACCAACTCTCCCTGCCCGCACTGCGGCAAATCGCTGGTTGAGTTCCAGTATCGCCTTTACAACCTGAGACTGGATCTGTGCGCTGAAGAGAACCATGGTTTTTGGCTGGATGCCGGCGAAGACGAGCGGGTGCTCGAGATTATGCGCCGCCGCGCGGCCGAAATGAACCGCAAGCTTGAAGTCGAAACCGAGTGGCGCGCGACGCTCAAGCACATGCACGAAATTTTTAAACAAGACAAGTAATTCCTTATCATTTCAATCGTTGAAAGAGAAGTATGTCTGACTATATTCGAAATTTTTGTATCATCGCTCACGTTGACCACGGCAAATCGACCCTCGCAGACCGCCTGCTGCAGCTCACCGGCACGATCTCTGATCGTGACATGACTGCCCAGGTGCTCGATAGCATGGATCTGGAGCGCGAAAAAGGCGTTACCATCAAGGCCTCAGCGGTGCGCATGAAATACCGCGCCAAAGACGGCAAGGATTATGAACTGAACCTGATCGATACCCCCGGTCACGTCGATTTTGGCTACGAGGTCAGCCGCGCCCTGAACGCCTGTGAAGGAGCCATTTTGGTGGTGGATGCCACCCAGGGGATCGAGGCTCAAACGCTGGCCAATCTCTACCAGGCGATCGATGCCAACCTTGAAATTATCCCCGTTATCAACAAGATTGACCTGCCCTCGGCCCGTCCCGACGAAGTGGCCGAGGATGTGGCCGCCCTGATCGGCGGCGATGCGGCTGACGTGTTGCAGATCTCGGCCAAGGACGGCTTGAATGTCGAGCAGGTGCTCGAAGCGATCGTCGAGAAGGTCAGGCCGCCCAAAGGTCTGGACGACAAACCCCTGCGCGCGCTGGTTTTTGACTCGCACTATGATTCTTACAAAGGCGTCATCTGTTATGTGCGCGTCATCGAAGGTTCTGTCTCGGCCAATGACACCATCCGCATGATGGCGACCAAGGTGGATGTCAAGCCGATCGAAGTCGGGATCTTCGCTCCGGGGATGAAACCTGTCAGCGTCTTGAAGGCCGGGGAAGTCGGTTACGTGGCGACCGGGTTGAAAACGGTCCACGATGCCCGCGTGGGAGATACCATCACCCGCGTCAGCGCCCCTGCGGCGGAACCGCTTCCGGGCTATTTCCATCCCAAGCCGATGGTTTTTGCCGGGGTTTACCCGGTCGATGCGGAAAATTACACCGATTTGCGCGATGCGCTCGAGAAACTGCAACTGAACGATGCTTCACTGACTTATGCGCCCGAGACTTCGCAGGCGATTGGGTTTGGTTTCCGGGCCGGATTTTTGGGGCTGTTCCATATGGAGATCATTCAGGAGCGCATCGAGCGCGAGTATGATCTGGATGTGCTGTTCACTGCGCCTTCGGTCGAGTACCAGGTGGTGACAACCAGCGGTGAGACGATTTTGGTTGATTCTCCGGCTGAATTGCCGGAGGAGGGCAAGGTCTCTGAAATCCGCGAGCCGTGGATGAACATCGAGATCATTACGCCGACCGATTATTACGGCACGATCATGGATCTTGTCACCAAACGGCGTGGCATTTTCAAGCAGCAGGAATATCCGGCTCCGCACCGGGTTCAGCTCGATTTTGAGATCCCGCTGGCCGAGTTGATCGTCAATTTTTTCGATGAGTTGAAATCGCGCACCAAGGGCTATGCCTCGCTCGATTATCAGTTTTTGGAATATCGGGTTGACGAACTGCAAAAGCTGGAGATTCTGGTGAATAACGACCCGATCGATGCCCTGGCGGCGATCGTCCATAACAAGGATGCTTACCACAAGGGCCAGTTGCTGATCACCAAACTTAAGGATATCATCCCGCGCCAGATGTTCGATGTGGCCATCCAGGCTTATTCGGGAGGACGGGTGATCAGCCGCGCCAATGTCAAGGCGCTGCGCAAGGATGTGCTCGCCAAGTGTTATGGCGGCGATATTACCCGCAAGAAGAAACTGCTCGAGAAGCAGAAAAAAGGCAAACGTCGCTTGAAGATGGTTGGCAACGTCGAGATCCCGCAGGATGCGTTTATGGCAGTGCTGAAATTAAGCGATGAGTAAGGATGAATTTTCACGCCAAGGCGCAAAGTACGCAAAGAAAACCCAAAAGCTTTTTTAAGCTTGGCGTTCTTTGCGGTTTTGCGTACCCATAGAGTATTGCGCAAATCGAAAAGTGCTTAACTTCAGGAGCGGCTTTCACGCCAAGACGCAAAGAGCGCAAAGAAAACCAAAAAACTTTTAAAACTTGGCGAGAGAATTAAGGTATGACTGAAAATGAAGTAGCCAAAATCGTTGTCGACGCTGCTTATCAAATCCATGTAAAAATGGGGCCGGGTTTGCTTGAGTCTGCCTATGAAATGGTTTTGGATCATGAATTACGCAAACGCGGTTTGCGTGTTGAGCGGCAGGTGGCTGTTTCGGTAATTTATGATGATTTGGTTGTCAACGATGCTTTTCGCGCGGATTTGATTGTCGAAGATTTGGTAATCGTTGAAATTAAGTCAGTCGAGCAGATTCACCCTGTTCATCCCAAGCAATTGCTGACCTACCTGCGATTGACGGGTAAACGATTGGGTTTGCTCATCAACTTCAACACACGCCTGATCCGGGAGGGCATTACCCGGGTTGCCAATGGCTTGCCGGATTAAATTTTTGCGCAAATCATCAAGAGCGGTTTTCACGCCAAGACGCAAAGAGCGCAAAGAAAACCAAAAAGCTTTTTAAACTTGGCGTCCTTTGCGGCTTTGCGCGAGATAGGGTTTTAGAAAACTATGAAAGAACTAATTTACGGACGGAATGCGGTTTACGAGACTTTGCGCGCCAAACGGCGGCATGTTTTCGGGTTGGAAATTGCCGAAGGGGCGCAGGAAAAAGGCCGCCTGCAGGATATTTTGAACATGGCGGCCCAGCGCAAGATCCCGGTGCGGCGCTCGCCGCGGATTTATCTGGACAAGGTCAATGCCAATCACCAGGGTGTCTTGCTCGAAGCCTCGATCTACCCGTATCGCGAGTTGACCGATATTCTGGAACTGGCCGAGAAGCGCGACGAACCGTTGTTCGTGCTCCTGCTCGATACGCTCAACGACCCGCAGAATTTTGGCAGCCTGCTGCGCACTGCCGAGATCGTTGGGGCGCACGGGGTCATCATTCCGCTGCGCCAGACGGTGACGGTTACCCCGGCAGTGGTCAATGCTTCAGCGGGGGCCAGCGAGCATTTGCTGGTGGCCCAGGCCAACCTGCACCAGGCGATCGAAGAGCTCAAAAAAGCCGGGGCCTGGGTTGTCGGTCTCGAAGGCGGCGACCAATCAACGGCTGCGGAGCAGGTCCGGCTGGATGGCGCTTTGGGGCTGGTGGTTGGCTCAGAGGCGGAGGGCATGCGTCCGCTGGTGGCAAAGTCCTGTGACATCCTGATGAAATTACCGATGCGCGGTCAGATCGAGTCGCTGAATGCAGCCGTGGCCGGGTCGGTGGCCTTATACATGGCCTTGATGGCCAGACAGAAAGCGAAGTAACCGAAAACGGAGTCCAAAATCTCCCGATTTTGGTCAAAAGTCTGGAGACTTTTGACTCCGGAAAAGAGGAAAGCATCATGACGGCCTATCATTTTCCAAAAGGTTTTTTGTGGGGTACGGCAACAGCTGCGCATCAGGTCGAGGGCAACAATACCAACAACAACTGGTACCGCTGGGAGCAGGAAGGCCATACCAAGCATCTTTCGGGGCTGGCCTGCGACTGGTGGGGCGGACGCTGGCGCGAGGATATGGATCGCGCCGCAGAAACCGGCCAGAACGCGCACCGCTTCTCGGTCGAGTGGAGCCGCATCCAGCCTGAGCCCGATCGTTGGGACGAGGACGCCCTCGAAAAATACCGCGCCATGGCGCGCGGCATGGTCGAACGCGGAATCATGCCGATGGTCACGCTGCACCACTTCACCGATCCGCTCTGGTTGTATGACCGCTGCGGCTGGGAGAAGCCCGAAGCGGTGCCGCTCTTTGAGAAGTTTGTGCGTAAAACGGTTGAGGCGCTCAAGGAATACGTCAGCCTTTGGACAACGATCAACGAGCCAAATATCTATTCGCTGAGCGGCTACGTGGCGGGGGATTTCCCGGCTTGCAACAAGGGCATGAACATCGCCATGCAGGTCATGGCCAACATGCTGCGCGGACACGCTGCCGCGTATCGTGCCATTCACGAGATCCAGCCTGAGGCGCGCGCCGGGTATGCCCTGCACTACCGTCCGATGGTGGCGGCCAACCCGAGCTCGCCGCTCGACCGGATGATGCGCGATGTGCAATATAACGGCATTAACATGGCTTTCCCGACCGGCATTTCGACGGGGGTGATGCGCACGCCGATCGGCAATTTCAACATCCCCCAAGCCAAAGGCACGCAGGATTTCCTGGGCCTGAACTATTATTCGGTCGATACCGTCAAATTTGACATCGGCAGCGCCAAGGAGTTGTTTGGCAAGCGCTATTACCCGGCGGATTCAGACTTTAGCGCCACGAAATTCATCGCCAACATCCCTGAAGGGTTGTACCAGTCGATCGAGTGGATTGTTAAAACCTACCCCGATCTGCCGATCATCATCACTGAAAACGGTGTCGAAGACCCGGACGATGCCATGCGTCCGCGCTATCTCGTTCAGCATTTGCATCAGATGTGGCGGGCGATCAATTTCAACTGGCCGGTCAAGGGCTATTTCCACTGGTCGCTGGTGGACAACTTCGAGTGGGAGCGCGGCTGGACGCAGCGCTTCGGCCTGTGGGGGCTGGACACCGAGACCCAGGCCCGCATCCGCCGTCCGAGCGTGGATTTGTACGCAGCCATCTGCAAGGAAAACGGCCTGACCCGCGAAATGGTCGCGCAGTACGCGCCTGAGGTGCTCGAGAAGGTTTTTCCGGCGGTGGGTTCGTAACTCAGGAGGGCGGACAAAAAATGCCAAAAAAACGCTTTCCTCTTGGATTTGGCAAAGCGCCTTCTTTGGAAATATCCTGGGAAGGCGGCTGGTTTCGTGTCATAAATAATATCGTTGTCAAATACGATGGAGTGGTTGTTGGCTTGTTTCAAAGCCGTTTTGAACTTGAGAAAGGCCAGGAAATTCAATTGCCAGATGGCGGGTTGCTGAATATAAAGCTGGTTTCAAATCGTTTTGAGATTTTCTATAATCAACAATCTGTTCCAGAAATTACAGATGTAATTTGGCATCGCAATTTTTCATCTTTTTTGGGTGCATGCCTGTTTTTATATGGAATATGGAATTTTGTTCAGAATAGAGTTTTGTGGGAAGCAATAATTTATTGTGGGATAGGATTAGGTTGGATTGCTTGTGGGTTAATAGCCCAGAAGAATTACTCTTTGAGCACTTGGGGTATTATCCTTTTTACCAGTTTGTACGTTGTGATTTTTAGAATTGTCGCGCCAATTCAATCCGGTGAGTTCCCTGATATTGTTGGTATAGTATTTTTATTTGTGATGGGTTTCTCTGGTTTTATCGCAATCTTTTTAAGATATTTCAAAACAGCAAAAACATAATAAAGTTTGCTTGACGGCCTGACCTGCGAAATGGTGGCGCAGTACGCGCCCGAAGTGGTAGAGAAAGTTTTTCCGGTAGTGGGGTAAAGTAGCCGACCATTTCCTTATAAAAGGTAAGTGGGTTTTAAAATTACTTGTTTTAGCACGCTATCCGTGCTATCATATATGCATGATACTGTCTTTCAAAGATTCAGGCACACAAGATATTTTTAATGGTGAAAACACCAAGGATGCTCGAAAATCGTGTCCCATATCTTTGTGGAAGATTGCTGCTCGAAAACTTGACCAGTTGGATTCTGTAATCGCCCTCCATGAGTTAAAAATTCCGCCAGGGAATCAATTGGAGCCGTTACAGGGAGATCGCCAGGGTCAGCATAGTATCCGAATTAATGAAAAGTATCGGGTTTGTTTTATCTGGACAGATTTAGGGTCCGATCAGGCAGAAATTGTCGATTATCACTAATGGTATCTGGATAAAGGAGAAAATTATGGTACGCATCCCCACAAACCGCACGCCTACTCATCCGGGTGAAATGCTTTTGGAAGAGTTTTTAAACCCGATGGGATTAACCCAGCGCGAGTTGGCTGATGCCATTCATGTGCCCTACCAGCGCGTCAATGATATTGTCAATGGGCGCAGGGGAATTACGCCGAGCACGGCTTTGCGGCTGGCAAAATATTTCAATATGTCTGCCGATTTTTGGATGAATGTCCAGTTACGCTGGGACATGTATTTTGCGCAGCAGGATGAACTTAAGGTTTTAGAAACAATTCGGCCTTTAGCGCCGGTTGCCGGGTAAGTTTAGCAACGTCAAACGCGGCCATCTGTAAGGAAAACGGCATAACAATATGAAATTGAATATACCGATTCTTGATGACCTTATGGAATGTGAAAACCTGCTCATCGCTGGGATAGGAGGTGGTTTTGATATTTTCTGTGGCTTGCCAATTTATTATGAACTCACGAAGCGAGGAAAAAAGGTTCACCTGGCAAATTTCAGTTTCTCAGATATTGAAAACATTCGTCATGGTATTCGGCTTACCCCCACGCTTGTCGGTGTAAATTTTGACCCTGGTGAGTTGTATCCATATTTCCCTGAATTTTATTTGGCAGAGTGGTTTAGAGTTCGCCAAAATCAGGAAGTTGTTGTTTGGTGTTTTCACAAAACAGGTGCTTCTCCACTTACCGAAAATTATCGTGTGTTAGCAGAGCACCTATCACTTGATGGTATTTTATTGGTTGATGGTGGAGTTGATAGCCTGATGCGTGGAGATGAAGCGGAAAAAGGAACTGTAATTGAGGACGCTACTTCACTTTTCGCAGTTAACGAGTTATCGAATATACATAAACGGTTTTTAGTTTGCGCTGGTTTTGGTGCAGAACAAGATATTACCTATGCCCATGTTTTTGAAAATATAGCTGCGATAACCAAAGAAGGAGGGTTTTTGGGAGCCTGTTCCCTAACGCCTTCCATGCCAGCTTATCAGGCGTTTGAAGATGCTGTTTTGCACGTTCAAGGCAAACCTTTTCATGATCCAAGTGTCATTAATTCATCAATTATTTCGGCTGTTCGTGGAAATTATGGCGATTATCATTTGACTGAAAAAACAAAAGGCAGCCGCTTATGGATTTCTCCCTTGATGCCACTTTATTGGTTTTTTGATTTTGATGTAATATCTAAACGAAACTTGTTTTTGTCGCAACTGCGAGGTACATCCACTTTTCGTGATGCGATGAGCCGTGTTTTTGAGTTTGGGCGTTACATAAAATCCCGCTTGCAAACCAAAGTGCCATTATAAAAAGGAAGATGTTTTTTAGTTTTATACACTTAATTGACACCTTCCTCACACAACATCCGCAATTCCTTTGGCGCGGATGGCGAGCATTGGTTATCGTCAGTAAAAATTTAGAGGTAATTTATGATAAAAACCCATCAAGAATTCCTGACCCAATTTAACGATGAACGCAAGCCGCTGGTGGCCGCTTTGCTGACAGCCATTGTCGAAGAGTGCCCCGGCCTGAGCGAAACCATCAAATGGAACGCGCCGACTTTTTGTGATAACGGCAAAGACCGCATGACGATCATGCTGCACAAAAAAGAGCGGGTTGGGCTGATCCTGCATACCGGCGCAAGACCGAAGGAAGACAAGAACGCGCCGCATCTGTATGCCGATGAAACCGGGCTGCTCGAATGGAACTCGAACATCCGCGCCACGATTTTCTTTTTTAACCTTGACGAATTTTTATCGAAGAGAGACCTGTTCAAAAAGGCCGTCAAACGCTGGCTTGAAGAGACAAAAGATTTGTAGTTTCGGCACTTCGCTCTTAAACATGCAGCTGACTGATACCTTCCTCCACAACATCCGCAATTCATTCGGCGCTCAGGGCGAGCGCTGGCTGGTGGATTTGCCTGACCTGTTAAATAAAGCGGCCCGCCGTTGGGATTTGTCCCTGGGCGAGCCGTTCTTGCTTTCCTATAATTATGTCTGCGCCGCAACCCGCTCCGATGGCACGCAGGTTGTCTTGAAAATTGGCGTCCCCAACCGCGAGATTTTGAGCGAAATGACTGCCCTGCGCCTGTTCGACGGGCAAGGGGCCTGCCGCCTGCTCGAAGCCGACGATCAGAATTACACCTTCCTGCTGGAGCGGCTGGATCCCGGCCAGATGCTGACCAGCCTGGATGATGACGAGGCCCGGACCGGGATCGCCTGCCAGGTGATGACCCGCCTGTGGCGGCCGGCCCCGCCCGAGCTGCCGTTCATTCCACTTTCATCCTGGTTTGCGGAATTGAACAAACTGCGCCCCGGCCATGGCGGCGGAACGGGACCGTTTCCGTGCTGGTTGGTGGAGCGGGTCGAGGCGCTTTTGCCCGATTTGCTGCATCCGTCGAACCCGCAGATGCTGATCCACGGCGATTTTCACCATTTCAACGTGCTGAATTCTGAGCGCAGTGCATGCGGCTGGCTGGCGATCGACCCGAAGGGTGTGGTTGGCCCGCCCGCATACGAAGTCGGCCCGCTGCTGATCAACCCCTGGGATGATTTGCTGAAATCGGGCGACCCTGTCCGCATCACGGAGCGCCGCCTGGCGATCTTATCGGAACACCTGGGTTTTACGCCCGCCCATTTGCGCGACTGGGGGCTGTGCCACTGCCTGCTTTCGGCCTGGTGGGATATGGACGAAAGCGGCCGGGGCGGCGAGTATCCGCTGGCCTGTGCCGAAATGCTGGCCAAGGCCGGGGTTTAGTACCGGAACTTTCCTATTTTGTAGGGTAAAAACGGCGCAATTCAGCCGTTTTTACCCTACGTTTTTATGAAGTTCCGGCACTAGTAATCCAACGATAAAATTTCAGAATTCCGGGCCGCCTGGTGCGCGAAGAGTTCCTGCTTTGCCAGCGGCCCGCGCGTATCCCATTCGCCGATAAAATGGTCACTACGCTTATATTCACGTTTTTGCAGAACGTGAATTTTTAATTTAGCGAACTGCGCATCCAGTTCGTCCAGTTTTTTTACGTTGGCGACGCTGATGCGATAGGTGCGCACCTCGCGGCCCAGGGCATCCAGCCAGCGGTCGAAGCGCGCAAAGATCCACAGGACCGTGATGACCATCATGCCGGTGGCGGCTGCCAGCATAAACTCCCCCATCCCAACCGACATCCCGGCCGCGGCTGCGGCCCAGATCGAGGAGGCCGTCGTCAGGCCTTTGACGCGCCCCTCTGCAAATAGGATCGCCCCCGCGCCCAGGAAGCCAACGCCGCTGACGATTTGGGCTGCAATCCGGGCATCCTGCTCGAATTTGAGTGAAAGTATGGTGAACAGGGCCGCGCCAACGGTGATCAGGGTGATGGTGCGCAGGCCGGCGCTTTTGCTGTGCATTTCACGTTCAAGACCAATGATGGCCCCAATTAACAACGCAACTGCCAGTTTTGTAAAATCTTCAGGGGAAACAAACATGAGCTTTTCCTTTCAAAACAAAGCGGGCAACCCTGAAATGGGTTGCCCGCTTAATTTTACACGCTTTTTGTGCGTTATTCGATGTCTTGCACGGCTTCTTCGGCGCTGATCTTCTCTTTCCTTGCCTTGAGCTTGCCATGCAGGCTGATGCCGACCACGCGTTCTGTGCCGTTGACCAGTTTTTGCAGGTTGGGGCGTAGTGCCCACAGCAGCAGGATTTCAGCCAGAACGCCGTACAGCACATAGATCCAGGGGGAGTATCCCAGCCAGGCCCGCACGGCAAAAACGACAATCGCGGTCAACCCAACGCTGATTGTGGTCACGGAAGCATACCCCAGCCCAAAAAAGACCAGCGCGCCCACCGGAATAACGATCAGCCCGGCGATCGGCCACAGGCCGAGTGCTCCGCCCGCTGCCGGGCCGCCGCCCGCTCCGCCGCGCAGACGTTTGAATTTCCCGTTTTCGTCGAAGTCGGGTAGAAAGGCCGAGTAGTTATGCCCCAGGATGGCGGCAACCGGGGCCAGCGCGTGAACCCAGTCGCTGGGGGTCAGCGCCTGGGCGATCCAGACCGCTGCCGCGCCTTTGACAATATCCATCACAGCGGTACCCAGGCCGGCCCAAAAACCGGCGGCGCGCAGGGCGTTGGTGCCGCCTGTGCGTCCGCTTTCAACATTGCGAATATCTTTGCCGGTCTTCAACTTGACAATGATCAAGCCAAAGGGAATCGAGCCCAACAGGTAACCGAGTAAAACCAGTCCGGCATCCAATAGGAATTGCATCCTCTTGCCTCCAAATGAATTGTTTGTTTGATAAAGGTAACACAGAAGCAACAGTGAAGTTACATGACAGAGATGTCGAGTGGGATTTCGGTCACGCTTGTCTCATCCAGCCAAAAGGCGCGCACCTGCCACTCACCGTTGTGCGGAGACCAGATCAGGCTGGCCACTTCGTAGCGGGCTTCATCAATGTCTGTTTGCGAAGGAACTTCCGGGCCGCGCGGATGAGAGTGGTAAATGGCGATCAGTTCCAGCCCGGACTCTTCGATCTTCTCGAAAGCATTCAACTGCTGATAGGGGTCCATGCGGAATCGCACCTGGCTTTTTAGCAGGTTGCAGATCGGGTGAACTACTTCAGCCCGCTCTGCGCGCCCGGCGACCAGGCCGCAGGCCTCGAGAGGCGCTTCGGCGCTTACCTGGATCTTCATTTGCTGCCAGAGCCGCAGCGGGAGATTGATCTGGGAAGGCCTCATGGAACCAGCACAAAAGCTGCCAGCCAAAAAAGACTGAAATAAACGCCGGTCTCGATCAGGGCGCGGCGCGGCAATGTCCCTTCTCCGAGATTGATCGCCAGGTTGGTCAGGGCATATAAGGGCGAAAGCGCTAGCAATCCATATTGGACCGGCGAGAGCGGCCAGTAATGCAGGGCGGCCGCAAACTGGGAGCAAGCCAGGGCTATCCCGACCGCCCATTGCCATTCCCAGCGTCCATTCAGGCGCAGGTGAATGGCGCGCAGGCTGACCAGCCCGGCGGCCGGAAATAAGACCAGCATCACCAAAAGCAGGCGCGCTCCGGCGTAGGAAAGCGCGGCCGAAAGGATCAGGAACAGCGAAAAGGAGACTGCCACCAACCCGGCAGAAGCCAGGGTATAGCGCGTATCTGAAGAATCCAGAACAATATATTCTGCGTTGAAAACCAGCAGCAGCAAGGTGCCGCCCAGAAAAAAACTGACCCACCAGGCCGGGCCTGATGGCAGGTTGTAAAGAGGCACGCCCAGGGTGAACGCCGTCAGGGCGGGCAAAAGCCAATGTTGGAAGCTGATCTCTGTCCCAAAGTAGGGGTGACTGCGCAAGATCCAGTCCATGCCGGCTGCGGTAACGGCGGCGGCAAAGAAAATGGTGACCAGGTTCAGGTTGAGCGGAATTGCCAGCGCCAGCCCGAGCAGGTTCCAATTAAGGATCGGGCTTTGGGTTTCCAGCATGCGAGGCAGGGCATACGTTAACAATAAGCCTGCCGAAAGAATGCTCAAGCGGTTTGCATCTGGCATATGTTGGTGTGATTCGGCCATAATCGGATTGTACCTTTAGTGTCAGGTTTTGTGAAATGTACTTTGTTTTGGATTTGCGCAATAAGTTTTACGATTTATAATCATGTTGTGACCGAATACCTCTTTTATCATCCCCTTGAGATTCGTTATGCCGATATTGATGCGCAGGGACACCTCAACAACGCCAAATTCCTGACGTTTTTTGAGCAGGCCCGCATTCAGTACCTGCGCCATCTTGGGTTGTTTCGAGAAGGAACATCGTTCATGGAGATTGGCGTGATTTTGGCTGATATCCATGTTGCGTTTCGCGCGCCGGTCCTGTGGGGGATGGATGTGCGGGTTGGCGTTGCCACAATTCATCTGGGAAACAAATCCATGAAAGTGGCGCAATGCCTGAAAAACGGCATCGATGGCCCGATCATGGCTGAAGGCGAAGTTGTGCTGGTGACCTATGATTATCATAGCGGCGCGACCCTGCCTCTTCCGCCCAACTGGCGCGAAGCGATCAAATCGTTTGAAAATATTAGCTAAGGATCTGGTATGCCCTCACTTCCTCCGGTAGACACCTCGTACATGCTCGACTTTCTCGTTCGTTTATTGAACACGCCCTCGCCGACCGGCTATACGGACCTGGCGATTGGGCTGGTCGAAAAAGAACTGGCCTCTTTCAACCTGCCTGACATCAGTCTCGTCCGGACTCGCAAAGGTGCATTGGTGGCTCGCTGGCAAGGCCGAAAAAGTGATGCTCCGCGCGCCCTGACCGCCCACGTTGATACGCTTGGCGCAATGGTCAAGGAGATCAAGCCTGACGGCCGCTTGAAACTGACCAAAATTGGCGGACTGGTGCTGGGCGGCGTTGAAAGCGAAGGCTGCTGGGTTTTGGTTCAGGGCGGTAAACGCATTCGCGGTTCCTATATGCTGCATCAGGCTTCCGGTCATGTGTATGGTGTGGTCGCCCACGAGGGCAAGCGCGCCGAAGACAGCATGGAAGTCCGCCTCGATGCCCGCACATCCAGCGCTGAAGAAACCCGCGCCCTGGGCATTAATATCGGCGATTTTGTGGTTTTCGATACGCGCACCGAAGTCAACGATGGTTTTGTCCGCTCACGTTTTCTGGATGATAAAGCCTGTGTTGCCAACCTGGTGGCGGCCATCAAAGCCCTGGCCGACGCTGGCCTGAGGCCGGCCCAGACCACTTACTTCCACATCAGTAATTATGAAGAAGTGGGGCATGGCGCGGCTTCGGGCATCCCGGCTGAAGTGCATGAGTTGGTCGCGGTCGATATGGCTGCCGTTGGCGATGGCCAGGAATCGGACGAATTCCACGCCACCTTGTGTGTCAAGGACAGCGGCGGGCCCTACCACCATGAGTTAAGTCAGAAATTGCGCCGCCTGGCCGGGATTTACGATATCCCGCATAAGATCGACATTTATCCCAACTACGGTTCGGACGGAGAAGCTTTTTGGCGGGCAGGCGGCGATGTGTCCGTTGCGCTGATCGGCCCTGGCGTGGATGCTTCTCATAACTACGAGCGCACCCACACCGAAGCGCTGCAAGCAACCACCAACTGGATCGTGGCTTACCTGCTCGATTGAGAGACCCCATGAAACTGGATGTTGCCTTACCTCCCGTAAGTCTGAACGATGTGCCGGCGAATGCGGTTGCCGCCGAAGAAATGGGATTCGATTGCCTGTGGACAACCGAAACCCAGCACGACCCGTTTTTGCCGCTCACGCTGATCGCAGAACATACCCGGCGCATTCAAATGGGGACGGGTATCGCCGTTTCGTTTGCGCGTTCGCCAACCACCCTGGCCTATACCGCCTGGGACCTGGCCGCCCAATCCAGAGGGCGATTCATCCTTGGGTTGGGAACGCAGGTCAAGGCCCACATCGAACGCCGCTTCGGTCTGGAGTGGCCTGCATCCGTTACCGGCAAACTGCGCGAGCAGATCCAGATCATGCGCGCCCTGTGGACCACCTGGCAGACGGGCGAGCCGCTCAATCAGCGCGGTGAATATTACAAAATTACGCTGATGTCGCCGTTTTTTAATCCGGGACCGCTGCCCTCGCCCCTGCATCTCTTTCCTGCGATCTATATTGCCGGAGTCAATACTGGCCTGGCCAGGCTGGCCGGAGAATTATGCAATGGCTTCCTCGTTCACCCTTTCCACACTCCGCAATATCTGGCGGAGGTATTGCACCCGGCCATCCAGGCTGGCGCAAGCAAAACGGGGCGAACCAAACAGGAGATTGTGGTTTCAGCCTCTGTTTTTACCGCCACCAATGCCAGTGAGCGTGAATTCTCCCGGCAGCAGGTTTCGTTTTATGCCTCGACGCCCTCCTATCGTCCGGTGATGGAATTGCACGGCTGGGGGGAAACGGCTGAAAAACTATCCTATTTGGCTGCGCGCGGCGAGTGGGGTGATATGCCTGCGCTTATCAGTGATAAAATCCTGTCCACTTTTGTGACTGAGGCAGACACACCGCAAGAACTGGCGATCGCGCTCAAGGAACGTTACGCAGGTCTGGCTGATCGCCTGACCCCTTATATTCCTTTTGTGTCGGGTGAAAAAGATTCCTGGTGGCATGATCTGGCTGCACAATTTGCAAAACAATAACCCTGGAGCAAACCATACAATGTCCCGAACACCAACTCACGCCAGGCCAAACCTCAAAGATTTTCTTTACTTGCATACCAACAGCCTGCCTTATTTTCGCGGATTGCTGCGCGCGGTCGAATCGCGCTTTTACCTGGATATAGATCTGCCCGCCCCGACCCTTGACGTGGGCTGCGGCGACGGGCATTTTGCCAGCCTGACCTTTGATCGTCCGCTTGATGTGGGCCTCGACCCCTGGCACGATCCCATCCACGAAGCCCGTCAATATAATGCGTACAACCTGCTGGTCGAAGCCGACGGCGGGACGATGCCCTATGCCGATGGCCATTTTGCCAGCGCGGTCAGCAACTCCGTGCTGGAGCATATCCCGCATTTGGATGTTGTCCTGGCTGAAACGGCCCGGGTTTTGCAGCCGGGCGCCTTGTTCGTTTTTTGCGTCCCAAGTCACAATTTTCTGCCCAACCTGTCGGTGGCGCGCTTTTTCGATGCAATCGGTTTGAAGCCGCTTGCTTCTGCCTACCGCGCCTTCTTTAATAAGATTTCACGCCACCATAACTGCGACGATCCCGCCACCTGGCAGGCCCGCCTTGAAAAAGCCGGGTTTAAGATCGAGAAGTACTGGCACTATTTTTCACCTTCTGCCCTGTCTGTTCTGGAATGGGGCCATTATTTTGGGTTGCCCTCTTTGATCAGCAAAAAGCTGTTTGGGCGCTGGATCCTTGTGCCGGCGCGCTGGAATCTTGCGCCATTATTGGCCTTCCTGCGCCGTTATTATGATGAGCCTGTTCCCCAGGCAAAAGGCTCCTATACTTTTTATATTACTCGCCGTGTTAAATAATTTATTTTTGGAGGATTTATAGTTACATGGAAGAGCCAAGCATCCTCGATTATCTCAAGTCAAAACTGAATCCCTGGCCTCACGAAAAAATCGACATTCCTGATATTGCGGTTGAATCGGAACCTCTCCCGGCCAGCCAGGTCAGGGCAGCAGATGTGCCTTTCTCAACGCTGAAAATCGGGCGGTTGCCCTGGCGTTCCCTGCTTACCCTGGGGTTTGCCATCTCCGGCCAATTGCTCCTGGAGCCCCCGGCCCCGAAGCCTGGCATCGCGCTGGCTTTTTATTTTGCCGCTTTGGTTTTCTTTGTCTGGGCCATCTGGCAGTCTGAGTGGATCATCCCTGAGCTGCGCGAGGATCTTCCCACAGTTGATTGGGGAGCTTTCCGCCGTCTGCCTCTGCTGGCATCCTTGATCCTGGGGGTGCTGGCCTTTGCCTTCTTGGGCGACAATCTTTTTACCACGTTCAACGTCAGCCTTTGGCTGCTTTCCATTGGCCTGTTTGTATATGCTCTGTGGGTGCCGAAAGTTTCATGGCCTGAAACCTGGCAGGGCATCAAGAATTTTTTTGACAGGGATTTCTGGTCTATGAAGATCACTCCCTGGGTCATTCTGTTGGTTTTGGTATGGGGCGTGGCCATCTTTTACCGTTTTTCCAATTTAAATGGCGTCCCGGCCGAGCCGTTCAGTGACCATGCCGAGAAATTGTTGGATGTTTATGATGTTTCTCAGGGGAAATCGAGCATCTTTTTTGTGCGTAACACGGGCCGTGAATTTTTCCAGATGTACCTGACCCTGGCTGTTGGTTCCCTGTTCGGAACCGGCTTTTCGTTTCTCAGCCTCAAGCTGGGAACGGCCTTGGCGGGCTTTTTCACCCTGCCTTATGTTTATCTTTTAGGCAAGGAGCTTTTCAACAAGCGGGTTGCGCTCCTGGCCCTGGCGCTGACGGCTTTTGCCTATTGGCCCAATGTCATCAGCCGCGTGGGGTTGCGTTTTCCGTTATATCCGCTTTTTGCTGCGCCGGTGCTTTTCTACCTGATCCGCGGATTGCGCACCCAGAACCGCAACGACTTTATCCTTTCAGGCCTGTTTCTAGGTTTGGGCTTGCACGGCTACAGCTCATTCCGCTTTGTCCCAATCGTGGTTGTGATTGCCATTCTGCTCTATCTCCTGCATGTGCGCAGCGGAGAACTAAAAAAACAAACCCTTGTTTTATCCTCCATTCTGGTTTTAGCTTCGATATTTGTCTTCATGCCTTTGCTGCGCTATACCCTTCAGAACTCAGATTCGGTTACGTATCGCGCTATGACCCGCCTGGCGGATGCCGAGCAGCCGCTGCCTGGCAACCCGCTGGTGATTTTCCTGGATAACCTTAAAAACGCCATGCTGATGCTCAACTGGGACAACGGCGAAATTTGGGTTCACTCCGTGATGAACCGGCCCGCGCTTGATGTTGTCTCGGCTGTTTTCTTTGTCTTCGGTTTTCTGGCTTTGCTGGGCCGCTATTATCGCCGGCGAGACTGGCGTGATTTGCTCCTCGTGCTTTCCGTTCCGCTTTTGATGATGCCGTCCATACTGTCGCTGGCTTTTCCGATGGAAAACCCCTCCCTCAACCGTACCGGTGGCGCCTATATTACCGTTTTCGTCATTGCCGCTTTTGCCATTGACGCTTTATATCTGGGTTTGAAACAAGTTGGCTGGCGGCGGGGCGGGCTGTTATTGATCACGATGCTCATCACCTGGTCGGCGGCCCTGAATTATGATCTGGTATTTAACCAGTATGCCCAGCAGTTTCGCTATAGCGCCTGGAATACATCTGACATTGCCCAGGTGACCAAATCCTTTATGGCAGCCGGCAACCCCATGCGAAATGCCTGGGTCATCCCCTACGCCCATTGGGTTGATACCCGCCTGGTCGGGACGTGGCTCGGCGACCCGACTTACAACCCCGTCCTTTGGCCGGATCAGGTCGGTGATACGGTTTCCCTGCCTGGCAATAAACTATTTTTTGTCAAAGACAACGATTTCGATTCGCTTGCTTTGCTGCGCGATGTCTACCCTCAGGGCGCGCTCAGCTATTATCACGCAGCGCCTGACTTGATCGGCAAAGATTTTTGGGTCTTTTCTGTCCCTGATACGTCGATCTCTCCTGATGCAAACTTTTCCCAGCCTTGATGCTTATGAAATCTCACCGACGCTCTTTTTCCTGGTTATTTGACGCTTTACTGGTACTTGTGCTGCTCGTGGGCGCATATTTTCGCCTAGTTGGGCCGGATTGGACGCTCGAACAAGTTTGGCTTGGCCTGACCGGCCAGGCCTCGATGCCCGTCCTTGTCTCAGATTGGGATCAAAGCCAGCACCTGCATCCTGACGAGCGCTTCCTGACGATGGTTTCGAACTCGATCTCGCCGGTAAAAGGCTGCGAGGATGCCGGGTTGTCAGTCAACGACTGCCCCAACGATCAGAAACAGTGGATTACGTTTTCTGACTACTTCAACACCGCCAATTCGCCGCTTAACCCAAACAACCGCGGTTACGGGTTTTATGTTTATGGCACCTTGCCACTCTTCATCGTCCGTTATGTCGGTGAACTGGTCGGCATGACCGGCTACGATGAAATTGCCCTGGTCGGGCGTCAGATTTCCGCGCTGATCGACCTCGGCTCGATCTTTCTGCTCTACCTGCTGGTTTCACGCCTGTACGGGCGCCGGGTCGGGTTGCTGTCTGCGGCCTTCTCTGCGCTGGCGGTGATGCAGATCCAACAGTCGCACTTTTATACGGTCGACAACTTCCCGACCCTCTTCATGTTATTGTCTGCTTATTTTGCGTTGGAAGTCTCGCTCGCCGGCCGGATGCGCGTCGACAGCCGGGGCGGAACCTGGGAGCGCGTTGCACGCGGCGTTCTCAGCTCGGGCCTGTTCTGGTATTCGATTTTGTTCGGCGTGGCGACCGGCATGGCCATGGCCTCCAAGTTGAACGCTGCCCCGGTGGCGGCCATGCTGCCGCTGGCCTTGTTGCTGCACTTTTGGCGCACCAAAGATCAACCTGATGAAGAGCCGCAACTGTCCCTCGCTGGCGAGCCGGAAGAACCCGAACCTGTCAGCCTCTCCACGCCTGTTGCGCGCTACGATTACCTGTGGACTCTGGCCGGTTTCCTTGTTTTGGGCGCGTTTTTTACCATTTTGTCCTTCCGCAGTTTTCAGCCCTATGCTTTTAGCGGCCCCGGCTTCTTGGGTATTGCTCCCAACCCGGCCTGGGTTCAAACCATCAGTGAACAACGGGCCCAGGCCGCGGGCGATGTTGATTTTCCACCCGCCTTGCAATGGGCGCGCCGCTCTGTGACCTTTTCGCTCGAAAATATTGTTGCTTGGGGGCTGGGCTGGCCGCTTGGCATCCTGGCCTGCATCGGATTTCTCTACATGGGCTGGCGCATCCTGCGCGGAGAGTGGCCCCAACACATCCTGCTCTGGCTATGGACGGGAGCCTATTTTGCCTGGCAGTCGATGGAGTGGAACCCGACCATGCGCTACCAGTTGCCGATCTACCCGCTCCTGGCGATGATGGCAGCCTGGTTCATCTTCCATGGTCCGC
Organism: Chloroflexi bacterium HGW-Chloroflexi-6; assembly: GCA_002840685.1. GTDB lineage: Bacteria > Chloroflexota > Anaerolineae > Anaerolineales > Villigracilaceae > UBA8950. The sequence goes on from PHBU01000010.1 coordinate 64,637, forward strand.
GTTGGCCGCGCAAACCGTCCGTTGAAAAACTCCAAGAAGAATTCCCGCGTGCCCACCCGCTGGCGAGTGGAATATATCTTCTGCTCGGTTTGTCTGTTTTGGTGAGCACCTTTGGCTGGGCCTACGCTTTTACGCGTATCTATACCCGTGACCATGCCCGCGTCCAGGCCACGCGCTGGATTTACCAGAACGTTCCCGGCCCGATCAACGTCATGGTCGCTGGCGATGGCATTTTGCGCCAGCAGCCCCTGCCTTTTTCTGCCGGTTTGACCATCGGCCCCGATACACCTTATGTCACCCAATTTAATGCCAATTACAGCGGCGAACTGCGCGAACTGACCTTTGGTCATGCCCTTGACCCGTATTCCAGCGGCCCGCAGGTTGTCAACGTATTTATTTCCAATGATTTTGCTTTTGCCCCAGAATCTGTGCTGGCGGGTGCCAACGTACAGGCCGATTTTTCGGCTGTGACGGCTGACACGCGCGGCGGCCCGTACACCATTCGGTTTGACTCTCCGGCCAGCATCGAAGCCGGCAAAACGTATTACATTCGCATCGAAACTGGCGCTCAGTTAACGTTCTCTGGCTCGGCCCCGGTCAATGAAACGGATTGGGATGACGGCCTGCCTTTGCGCATGGATGGTTACGATGGCTACGGCGGCATTTATGAAGGCGGCCTGAAATTCCAAATGTATTGGGATGACAATGAAGAAAAGTTGAACCTTTTCTACACCGGTCTTGACCAGGGCGATTATATTTTCATCTCATCCAACCGTCAGTGGGGCACCACCACCCGCGTGCCGGAGCGTTATCCGTTGACGACAGCTTTCTACTACGCCTTGCTCGGCTGCCCGCCCGGTGATGATATTTTGCGCTGCTACAGCGTGGCTCGCCCCGGCATGTTCCAGGGACAGCTGGGCTACGAACTGGTCCAGACCTTCGAGTCCTATCCGACCCTTGACCTGGGCGAATTTGGCTCGATGGAAATCAACACCCAGTTCGCGGAGGAAGCTTTTACGGTTTACGATCATCCCAAAGTTTTGATTTTCAAGAAAAGCGCTTCTTACAACCCCCAGACCGTGCGCGATATTTTGGGAAATGTTGATCTGACCCGTATTGTCCGCCTGACGCCTCGCAAAGCCGGTTCTTATCACGGCGCGCCGTCCGGGCTCATGCCGCAGACCTGCTTTGGGATTCCGGGTATTTGTGATGCTTTTGGCGCACCCGAGGCCGCCTTGGTCACTGCCAGGGGCCTGTCATTGGATGCGGACGATATGCAGCTTTCGCCTGAACGCTGGGCTGTCCAGCAGGCAGGCGGCACTTGGTCGCAACTCTTTTCATATAATTCGCTCCAGAATCGCTACCCGCTTTTGGGCCTGCTGCTCTGGTATCTCTTCCTGTTTGTTCTTGGGGCGTTCACTTACCCGCTCCTGCGCTTGCTGCTGCCGGGGCTGGCAGATCACGGCTACCCTCTTGCGCGCCTGTCGGGCCTGGTTTTGCTGGCCTGGCTGGTCTGGTTCCCGGCCTCTGTCGGCGGTGTTTACACCCAGACGGCGATTTTGGCTGCTTTTGGGTTGATCCTGGCCTTGGGATTGCTGGCTGCCTGGCTCCAGCGCGAGGAATTGCGCGCTGAAATTCGTTCGCGCGGAAGTTACTTCCTGATGGTTGAAATCCTTTTCCTGGCTTTCTTCGTCATCGACTTGCTGATCCGTGTTGGCAACCCCGATTTGTGGCACCCGGCCAAAGGCGGCGAACGTCCGATGGACTTTTCGTACTTCAACGCCATCTTGAAGAGCACCACCTTCCCGCCATACGATCCCTGGTTCGCGGGTGGATATATCAACTACTATTATTATGGTTTTGTGCTGGTTGGCACACCCGTAAAGCTGCTCGGGCTGGTGCCTTCGATCGCCTACAACTTCATCCTGCCCAGCCTGTTTGGGATGCTCGCCCTGGGCGGCTTCTCGGTGGCCTGGAATTTCTTTGGGCTCTGGCACAAGGGATTGAAGGTTTCCTCGGAGCTGGAAGACGCAGAACCGCAAGCGATGCCTGCCGCGCAAGAAACGGAACCGGCCGGCAGCGTTGCCGCGCCTGAACAGCCTCGTCCGGGTCTGTTCGATGGCCGTTTCTTGTCCGGGTTGTCTGCCGCGCTGGGGCTGATACTGCTCGGCAACCTGGGCACCCTCCAACTCATCTTCCAGCACTTGCAAAAGCAAGCCGTTTCTTATGAAATCTTTGCCAGCCGCGATGTCTGGATGATCGAGCGCCTGGGCTGGGCCTTGCAAGGCCTATTCAAAGCCATTACCGGACAGGCAGGTGGCATCCCGATGGATCAGTGGTATTGGAATCCCAGCCGGGTCATGCCTCCGGGCGATATTGCCATTACCGAGTTTCCGCTTTTCACCTTCCTGTACAGCGACTTGCACGCCCACATGATCGCCCTGCCGTTGACGGTGCTGGCGCTGGCCTGGGCGCTTTCAACCCTGTTCGCGCGCGGACTCAGTCCCCTGCGCTGGCTGGCAACGCTCGCTTTTGGCGGACTGGTGATCGGAGCCCTGCGGCCCACCAATACCTGGGACCTGCCAACCTACCTGGTCTTTGCCCTGCTTGTAACAGGGTACGCCGTTTTCCGCTACGCAAATATCGGTGAGAATTCGCGTTTGGGAATGCCCCCGATGGTCCAGCGGCTGCTGCTGGCCCTGGCTGCGATGGCTGCCCTGGCTGGCTTCACCCTGCTCTTTTACCAGCCCTATGCCCAGTGGTTTGGGTTGGGCTATTCCGAGATTAAGCCCTGGGATAACGAGAAAACTCCGATCTGGTCTTACTGGACCCAATGGGGCCTGTTCCTGTTCATCCTGATCTCCTGGATGAGTTGGGAATCCCGCCAGTGGATGGCCCAGACCCCGCTTTCGGCGCTCTCCAGGCTCAAACCCTACCGGCTGCTGATAGAGATTGCAGTTGTTCTCTCCCTGGCTTTGGTATTGGGTGCGGTCTTTTACCTCGAAGTGCCGATCGCCTGGTTCTGCCTGCCTCTGGCCATTTGGGCGCTCTTGCTGATCTTGCGCCCGGGGTTGTCGGACGCCAAACGCATGGTTTTGTTCATGGTTGGGACGGCGCTGGTTGTTACCCTGGCGGTGGATGTGGTTGCCCTGGCGGGTGACCGCATGAACACTGTCTTCAAGTTTTATGTTCAGGGTTGGGTGCTCTTCAGCATTAGCGCAGCCGCTGCCCTGGGGTGGACGTTGTCTGAGCTCGACCAGTGGCACCCGAACTGGCGCCGATTCTGGACGACCGGCGTGTTCCTACTGGTAGGCATCGCCTTCCTCTTTACACTGACAGCCAGCAATGCCAAGATCCGCGATCGCATGACTGCCGATGTGCCCTTGACCCTCGATAGCATGGAATACATGGCCTACGCCCGCTATTGGGATGGCCAGGATATGGATTTGAGCCAGGATTATCGCGCCATACGCTGGATGCAAGACAATGTTATTGCTTCCCCGGTCATCGTCGAAGGGCACACCTCCGAATACCGCTGGGGCGCGCGTTATACCATCTACACCGGCCTGCCTGCTGTCATCGGTTGGAACTGGCACCAGCGCCAACAACGCGCCCTGACGCCCGATACCTGGGTTTTCAACCGCGTGGCCGAGGTTAATGATTTTTACAATACTGCCGATCTCGACCAGGCGCGCAAGTTCATCGCTAAATACGATGTGCGCTATATCATTGTTGGCCAGATGGAACACATCTACTATCCGCCCGGCGGCCTGCTCAAATTTGAAAACCAGGATGGCGTTTTGTGGCGCTCCGTATACCGTGACAGTGATACGGTTATTTATGAGGTTATTCAGTGAAGATTTATCACATCGTCAGCGTTAATAATTGGAAGCGCGCTGAGTCATACTCAGCCGAATCGCTTTCCAGTGAAGGGTTTATCCACTTCTCGCGTCTCGACCAGGTTCTGGGTGTTGCCAATGCCTTTTACGCGGGACAGCGCGGGCTGTTGTTACTGGAAGTGGACGTTGACCGCCTGACCAGCGAAGTGCGCTGGGAAGCGCCCGTCCACCCTTCGATGCCCGCGCCCGGAACGCTGCCGTCCGAAAGCCTGTTCCCGCACCTCTACGGGCCGCTCAACCCCGAGGCTGTCCTGGCCGCCCATCCCTTCGAGCCCAACCTGGACGGAGTCTTTGTCTTGCCTGAAACGCTATGATCAATTTCTTCCTGCTCTGGTATCTGCTGATCACCACCCTCGGGTTTGCAACCTTCCCTCTGGCTTACCGTCTGCTGCCGGCCCTGCCTGAACGTGGATACGCTCTCAGCCGCGCGCTCGGCCTGCTCTTGTGGGGATTTATCTTCTGGCTGGCGGCCTCGTTTGGCGTGGTGCGCAACGATCTGGGCGGCTTGTTCGCGACCCTGCTGCTGTTTTTGGCTTTCTCGGTCTGGTGGGGGCGCCGGGGTGGGGAAGGGCAATCTCCCATCGATTGGCTCAAGGCGCACTGGCGATATGCCCTGCTGGTTGAAATCCTGTTCCTGCTGGCTTTTGCCGGGCTGGCTTTTGTGCGCAGTCATGCGCCCGAGGCGCTCGGCACCGAAAAACCGATGGAACTGGCTTTTATCAACGCGGTCTTGAACTCAGAATCTTTTCCGCCCAACGACCCCTGGCTTTCCGGTTACGCCATTTCTTACTATTATTTCGGCTATGTCTTGACCGGAATGCTGGCCAAAACGACTGTCACCTCGGGCGGGGTGGCCTTTAACCTGATGATTTCGCTGGTTTTTGGCATGAGCGCGATTGGCGCCTATGGCCTGCTCTACAACCTGCTGAAAGTTTCCCGCAAAGGCAGCGCGGTTTTTTCTGCTTTGCTTGGGCCGCTCTTCCTGCTGATCGTCAGCAACCTGGAAGGTTTCCTCGAAGTATTGCACAGGCTTGGCATCGGCTGGACTGGTTCCAGCGGGCCGTTTTGGGCCTGGCTGAACATGAAGGATCTCAGCACGCCGCCTTCACAGCCCCTGGGTTGGATCCCTGAAAGGTTCTGGTGGTGGTGGCGCGCGGCGCGCGTTGTCCATGATTACGATCTTGCCGGAACATTCAACGAGGTCATCGACGAATTCCCATTCTTCTCATACTTGCTGGCTGACCTGCATCCGCATGTTTTGGCGATGCCGTTTGGCTTGCTGGCGATTGGATTGGCGCTGCATCTCTATCTTGGCGGTTGGCAGGGGGAGATCGACCTGCGCCTGACCAAAATTCCGCTTGCGCCGCGCGGGTTTGCCATTCTGGCGGTGGTATTGGGCGGGTTGGCTTTCCTCAACACCTGGGATTTGCCGGTTTACCTGGCCCTGGCCGGGCTGGGACTCGCTTTGGTCCGTGTTCGTCAGCACGGTTGGGCCTGGGCCAGGTTGGAAGAGCTGATCGTTTTTGGGGTTGCGCTTGCTCTGGCTGCGATTTTGCTCTACTTCCCGTTCTATGTCAGTTTTTCCTCGCAGGCGGGCGGCATTTTGCCGAATATCATCTTTCCAACCCGCGGGGCCTATCTGTGGATTATGTTTGGGACATTATTTATCCCCATCTTTCTGTTTCTGTGGCATTTGCGTGACCAGATTCCTGCCAATCTGCGCATGGGTTTTGGCCTGACGCTCGGGTTGACGCTTGTTCTGTGGTTGTTTTCGACGCTTTTGGGGCTTGCGCTGGCCAATACGGATGTTGCCCGCCAATTCATTACATCGCAGGGCGCAGTTGACGCGGCGCAAGTCTTGCAGGAAGCGACCCTCAGGCGCTTTGAGTTCATCGGTGGGCTGTTGACCCTTGTGCTCCTGATCGGCATGGCGGCGGCTTATTTGACGGGATTGCGGGCCGGGTGGCAGGATCCTGCGGCAGGGACCTTTTCGCCAGAATCCGCTTCGGACGGGCAACCGGCCCAGGCGGCGGATACGCCTCTTCCTTTCCTGTTGCTGATGATTTTACTGGGCGGTTTGCTGGTTCTGGCTCCCGAATTTGTCTATTTGCGGGATGGCTTTGGCAGCCGCATGAACACGGTCTTTAAGTTCTATTACCAGTCCTGGACGCTCTGGTCTCTGGCCTCGGCTTTTGCGGTTGCGATTATTTTCAGCGAAGCGCGTGCCATTTGGGGGTGGCTTGCGCGGATTGTCTTGATCCTGGTTGTGGCGATGGGGTTGGTTTACCCGGTTTTGAGCCTGCCCAACCGTGTAAATTACTTTAAGTCTGACGATGTCACGCTCGACGCGGCCGGTTATCTTGCCCGGTATGCCTCTGAAGATGCGCAGGTGGTTGCGTTTTTACAAACCCAGCCGTTTGGCGTGATCGTTGAAGCAACAACTGTTTATAGCAGTTACACCGAATACGGCCGGATCGCAACCCATTCAGGGTATCCGAATGTTTTGGGCTGGGGCTGGCATGAGTGGCAGTGGCGCGGCAGCGACAAGGCGTATGCCGGTCGTGAAGGCGATATCAAGGCGCTTTACGAAACACCTTCGTGGAACCAGGCCAGCGAGATTTTGGCGCGTTACAACGTGCGCTATCTCGTGATCGGCGGACTGGAGCGCCGGACTTATCAAGTCAATGAGCCGAAGTTTGCCAACCTGCCTGAAATCTTCCGTGTTGGTGATACGGTGGTTTATCTTGTTCCTGAAAGACCCTAAGGTAAAATTGGATATATGGACTTTATTTTGAAAAACAACAAACTCTGGTTTGGGTTGGCTTTTGTTCTGGCTCTGGCGGTGCGCCTGTTGCGTTTGGGCGAATTGCCGCTTTCAGATGCCGAAGCGGCCTGGGCCATGCAGGCCTTTGATCTTTCACGCGGCCTGCCGCTTGGTTTTGGCCCCCAGCCGGGTTATATCAACCTGACTGCGATCTTCTTTTTTGTTTTGCAGTCCTCCAATTTTGCGGCCCGTCTGGTTCCAGCCCTGGCGGGCAGTTTGCTTGTCCTGTCCCCGGCGCTCTTCCGTGATCGGTTGGGAGAAAAAGCCGCCCTTGTGCTGGCTTTTTTGCTGGCATTCGAACCGGGCTTGCTGGCGCTTTCACGTCAGGCTGGCAGTTCGATTTTGGCGATCAGCCTGGTGATGCTGGCCTGGGGCGCCTGGCGCAACCGTTCCGCCCGGTTGGCGGGTTTCCTGGCTGGTTTGGCTTTGCTATCAGGCAGCGCGCTCTGGGTCGGCCTGCTTGGCCTGGCGCTGGCGTTTGGCCTGCTGCGGCTTGTCGTTCCCGCGGTTTTTATCGAGTTTGATCAGCGGCGTGCCCGCCAGGCGCTTTATTTTGCGGCTGGAACGTATCTCGTTTTTGGCAGTCTCTTCCTGTTTGCTCCGGGTGGTCTGGGCGCCGGTTTGGCCTCCCTGCCTGATTTTTTGACCGGTCTGGCCGGTTCGGACGGCGCACCCTTCTGGCTGCTGCCGGCCGCATTGTTCTTTTACCAGCTTCCGGCCCTGGTTCTGGCCCTGGTTTCTCTGGCGCGCCTTTTTCAACGCCGTGACCCGCTGGTGATCTTTCTCGGATTGTGGCTGGCGGCTTCTTTATTATTGGCCATGCTTCCACAGGCCCGCCAGGTTGTCGATCTGGGCTGGGCGCTCCTGCCGCTTTGGACGCTGGCTTCGCTCGAAGTTGTGCGCTGGTTTCGCCCGATTGAATCGATCATCGAATTGCGCCCGGAAAAACAGCCCGCGCCTTTTGACCTGGCAAAAATTGAGTCTGTCGAATTTCCTGCCCCTGAAGATGAACAACCGGCTGAAGATGGACTGCATCCGGTGCTTGTTTCCAGCGGCGTATGGGAAACGATCGGCATGGCCCTGTTGACTTTTATTTTGGTCACTTTTTCGTGGCTTAATTTTATGGGCGTGGCTTTGGTGACTTTTGACCCGGCTACCACCCAGATTCGATGGTTGGTGACCATTGGCGCGCTGGTCTTGTTGGCGCTCAGTGTTTTGCTGGTTGCGTTTGGCTGGTCTTCGCGGGTTGCCGTACAGGGGTTTGCCTGGGGTGTTCTTCCGGTGCTGGCAATTTATAGCCTCGCCATGGCTTCTTTTTCGGCCAACCTGCGCCCTGCACCTACTGTTGAAATGTGGTCTGTCGCCCCGCAATCCCCTGCGATTGGAGTAATTCATTCCCAGGCCAGCGAGATCTCGCTTCTGGCGCATGGCGCAGATGAAGCCCTTAGCGTTTCGTTGGTAGGCATCAATTCCCCGGCTTTGCGCTGGTTGCTCCGCGAATGGCGACTCAGTAGCAGCCAGGCGCTCTCGCTCGAGTCCAACCCTGACATCATAATCATGTCAGGCCAGGCGCTCCCGCCCGAACTGGAATCCACGTATCGTGGGGCGATCTTCCCGTGGCGCGCTTATCCTGCCTGGGATCAGGCTTCTGCCTCTGAGTGGTTGCGTTGGATCGTCAGGCACGAGCTGCCGCAGGGCTATGAAACCATCCTGTTCTGGGCGCGGACGGACCTGTTCCCAGACGCACAAAATCTGGTTCCTTAATAACCTTTTAAGCGATTGACCGCCGAAACGCGGAGACACGGGTTTTATGAAAACCGTGTCTCCGTGTTTCTGTGATAACCCACTACTTCACAGGAGTCTCATGTCTGATTTGAGTATCATTGCCATCGACGGCCCGGCCGCATCCGGAAAATCCACCCTCGGTTTTCGCCTGGCCGAAGCGCTTGGCTATCTGTACTTCGATACCGGCCTGATGTATCGCGCCGTGACCTGGCTTGCCCTGCAGCGCGGCATCGACCCGCTCGATGAAGCTGCCGTTACCCGCCTGGCTGAAGATGTGCCGATCGAAGTATCGCCCGCCTCTTTCGAAGATGGCCGTCCGTGTGACATCGTTGTCGATGGGCAGGATATCACCTGGAAGATCCGTCAGCCTGAAGTTGATTCCAACGTTTCGGTCGTTGCTGCTTATCGTGGCGTACGCGAGGCGCTGACGGTCCAACAGCGCCGGATTGGCCTGCGTGGGCGGGTGGTCATGGTTGGGCGCGATATTGGCACGGTTGTCCTGCCTGAAGCCCACATCAAAATCTACCTGGATGCCTCGGCCGAAGAACGCGCTCGCCGCCGCTACGAAGAAACCCTGCAAAGGGGCGGGACAGCCAACCTGGAAGAGATCCTGTCCAAAGTCAACGAGCGCGACCGGATCGACTCCACCCGCGATGTGGCTCCCCTTAAAGCGGCTGATGACGCCATTTTGATCGATTCCGATAAACTCAACGCGGACCAGGTTTTCCAAAAAGCCCTGTCTTTATGCAAGCGATAACGCCTCGTTACCAGACTCCGTTCTTCAACCGACTGGCGCGTAACCTGTTGCGTCCTGTTTTTCGCGGCTTGTTCCACTTGCTGGCCAGGATCGAAGTTGAAGGCCTGGAAAATATTCCGCGCGGCGCGGCCTACATTGCTACCTTTAACCATGTTTCAACCTTCGACCCGCCATTTTTGCTGACGTTTTGGCCGGAAAATATCGAGGTTCTTGGCGCATCTGATATTTGGAACCGGGCCGGCTTTGGACAGAATCTGCTGGTGCGCCTGTTCGGGGGCATCCCGGTCCATCGCGGCGAATACGACCGCCAGGCGCTTGAGAGGGTTGTACGCGTTCTGAAATCGGGTTACCCGCTCTTGATCTCCCCTGAAGGCGGCCGTACTCGTGTTCCCGCCATGCGCAAGGGACGTCCTGGCCTGGCTTTCATCGTTGAGGAGACGGGCGCGCCGGTTGTCCCGGTTGCCATCATCGGCACAACCACAGACTTTTTCTCTCGCGCTGTCCGCGGCCAGCGGCCAACTCTTCAGATGCGAATTGGAAAACCCATCCATCTGCCGCCGGTTGAGGGCAAAGGTGAAGCCCGCCGCCAGTCGCGCCAGCACAATGTGGATCTTGTCATGCGCCATATCGCCGGTATGTTGCCTGAAAACTATCGTGGTGTCTATTCGGGGCAGGAAATCACAGAAGTCAGCGTGTAGTGAAGCCGAACTTTGAGCACGCCATGCTATAATGATTTTGTTTTGGCACATCCCTCGCAATACTAGCTGGTAGCATGGAACCAATTTTCTCTCTTTTCCAAGGTGCTTTACTATCGCCGCTCTGGCCATCTGCTTTGGGTTGGCTTTGGTGGTTCACCCTTGCGGGGCTTGTGGGGTGGTTTTTATTTACCTGGAAAAATTCCCAGGCAGTCTGGGATTCACGCACCTGGGGAATGGTGCTAGTACTATCCATCTTTGCGATTCTTGCCAGTAATTTTATCGGTTTGCGCCTACCCGCCGGGACAGCTTTGTCCCCTCCGGGTATTCCGCAGTCGCCTCGCGGTCCGGCTCTGATGGTTTTGTCGGCTCTGCCCTGGTTGCTGGCTGGCGGTTTGCTGGGTCCGTTGGCGGCTGCCGTGGTCGGCTTTGTGGCCGGCCTGGTGCGTTTTGGGCTTGATACTCAATCTGTTTTTACACCGATCGAAATGGCCCTGCTCGCGACCCTTTTCAGCGCTGCGGTTCGTCAGCGTTATCGCACCTGGCCCTATCGGGTTTTGAGCGAACCGCTGGTTGCTGCGCTTGTCTTGACCATTCCGTACGCCTTGTTGTTTGCATCCAGCGCTTTCATGATCGCAACTGGCTCGATCGCAACCCGGCTTGATTATGCTTTGGCGCAGTTGCAGTACGCAGCCCTTGCCTTTGCTGGTGAAGTATTCGTGGCCGGGGTTTTTACCCAGGCTCTCGCGCTGACCTTCCCCGGCGCATGGGGGCGTCGCTTGCCGCTTCTGCCCTCGCCGGGAGAACGCAGTCTCGAGTCGCGCTTTCTATTTGGAACAGGTACGCTGATCACTGCGCTGCTGGTCGCCATGCTGATTGGGGATTGGCTGGTGGCGGGCGCAGCGGCGCGCCAGATGTTGCAAGTCCGCATGCAGGGCAACGCGGAACTGGCTTCGCAGAGTATTCCCTTTTTTCTGGAGACCGGCCAAAATTTGGCCTCGCAACTATCCCAGACCCCGGGCCTGCTGACAGCAAACGGTCAGGATGTTGCCACGATTCTCAGTCAGCAGATTCGCGCCGTCCCGTTTTTTGATCAATTGATCGTGTTGGATGCTCAGGGGCAGGTGGTTGGTTCCTATCCGCCGGCATCTGGCCTGGAGCAAATTCTCGCTCCTCAAGAATCCGCCGGGCTTTTGCTGGCGTTCAGCGGCGTTCTGAGCCAGACCTATACCATTCCGCCCGTTGAAAGCGGTCAGGCAGCGCGGGTTTCGTTTGTGATCGGTCTTGTTGACCCGGCCACTACGCTCCCGGGGCGGGTCTTGATTGGGCGCACCAATCTTGAAACCAACCCTTTTACACAACCGCTGATCAATAGCCTGAAAAGCGTCCGTGGCTTGGGCGGTGATGGCATCCTGCTCGACGAAAACGGCATGATCATTTACCACGGTGTGCCTTCGCTGGTGATGACCCCCTATTCGGGCCAGACCACCGCCGAGGCCGCTTTTTTTGATGATACATCACCCAACGGCACCCGCAACCTGGTTTACTATCAGCCGGCCTTGGGTCGCCCCTGGGCGGTGGTCATCACTGTCCCTGCCCAGAAGGCTCAGGAACAGGCCCTATCGATCGCCGCGCCGCTTTCCGTGATGATCCTGGCCCTGGCGGTGGTTGCCTTGGTCTCGCTCAAGCTCGGTCTGCGGACCGTGACCAGTTCGATGCAGACTCTGGCCAGCGAAGCGGTGCGCATCGCCCAGGGCCAACTCGACCATCCTTTGCCTGTCGAGGGTGTCGATGAGGTCGGTCAACTGCGGCGGGCTTTTGAGCAGATGCGCGCCAGCCTGCAATCTCGCCTGGAAGAGCTCAATCGATTGTTGCTGGTCAGCCAGGGCGTCGCCTCCAGCCTGGATATGGGCGATTCTGTCGAACCCGTGCTGGAAGCCATCCTGGCGACCGGGGCCAGTGCCGTGCGGGTTGTCCTGACCCAGGATAGCCTTCAGGACACCGAGCGCGACCTGCCTTCCCTGTTTGCGCTTGGCCCTTCCAAAGAAAAATACGCTTATCTGGATAGCCAGATCTTGGAGTTGACCCAACAACAAGATCGGATCGTGCTGACCAATGTGGCGCGCGCTCGCACCTTTGGCCTGCCTGCCGGGCAAATTGCCCCGGCCTCGCTGGTGGCTTTCCCGCTTCGACACGAAAACCGCCATTACGGCGCGCTCTGGGCCGCTTACGATCAGCCGAGGCTGTTCTCTGAGACCGACGTGCGTTTCCTGGCAACCCTCTCGGGGCAAGCGGCCCTGGCGGCCTCCAATAACCATCTTTTCCTATCCGCCGAAGTTGGCCGCCAACGACTGGCCGCCATCCTGGCTTCGACTCCCGACCCCGTGCTGGTGACGGATCACCTCAACCGTTTGCTGCTGGCCAACCCCGCAGCCTGGAAAACGCTCGGCGCGGCAGTCAGCACCGGCGAGGGCCAGCCGATCGAACAGGTGATCAGTCAAAAACCTTTGCTCGAAATCCTGCAAGTATTTTCGTCGGATAAACTTTCTGCCGAGGTGGCCGTTGCCAGCGGGCAGATTTACCTGGCAACCGCCTCTCCCGTTTTGGCCGATGGCCGTCTGGTGGGACGGGTTTGCATCCTGCGTGATGTCACGTATTTCAAAGAACTCGATACGATGAAAACCGAGTTTGTCAACACCGTCAGCCACGATTTACGCTCGCCATTAACTCTGATGCGCGGTTATGCGACTATGCTCGAGATGGTTGGTGAACTCAACGAACAACAGCAAGGCTATGTTAAGAAAATCATCTCCGGCGTTGAGAATATGGCTCGCCTGGTGAATAACCTGCTCGATCTCGGCCGGATTGAGGTTGGCGTGGGGCTGCAATTGGAGACTGCCCCTATTTTTGAGATTGTTGAACGCGTTACCAGCACCCTTCAAATGCAAGCCTCCCAGAAGAACATTACCCTGACCGTAGATATGCCTGCCGACATGTCTGTCATGATCGAGGCAGATAATGCGCTTCTGCAGCAAGCCGTGTATAATCTGGTCGAGAACGCCATCAAATACACTCCGCAGGATGGCAAGGTCATGGTTCGGGCGCGGGTTTCGGAAGCGCTTTTCCATTTTGAAGTTCAGGACAGCGGGATCGGTGTTTCTCCGATCGACCAGCCGCGCCTGTTCGAAAAGTTTTATCGCGGCGGGCAGCGTGAAGCCCGCGAACAAAAAGGTTCCGGCCTGGGCTTGGCCATTGTCCGTTCGATTGTCGAGCGGCATGGCGGAAAGGTTTGGCTTGAGAGTCAGTTGGGCAAGGGCAGCACTTTTTTTATAGAAGTTCCTCTGCACCAATCTGAAGGATTGCCCAAATCTGCCTGAGTTTTGACTTCCCACTTCATGCTCTTTACGGTATAATGTTGTGCCGATTGCGCCACTGAGCGCATTTTTGTTCCAGTTCTTATTCTTTGATTGTGAGGATGATTCTGCATGGCAACCAAACGAACTTACCAACCAAAAATCAGACGGCGTGTGCGTGTTCATGGCTTTCGCAACCGCATGTCATCAGCCGACGGACGTGAAGTTTTGAAACGCCGCCGTCTGCGAGGCCGCGCTAAATTGACGGTCACTTGTAACAACCACGTTAAGAAGGTGCGCTGGTAGGCCGCAACGGCGCTTGCCGTTGCCAAAAGTGAGGGATGGGTGCAGCGTCGTTTTCGACTGACCCGGTCCATAGATTTTAAGCGGGTGCGGAATTATGGTAAATCTTTCGCGCACCCGCTTCTTGTGTTGATTGCTCTCGCTTCGGAAGAAGAAATCTTACGGGTAGGTGTCGCGGCAAGTCGCTCCTTGGGAGGGGCTGTCCAGCGTAATCGCGCCAAACGTTTGTTGCGCGAGGCTAGCCGCCTTGAAATCCCATCCCTGCAAACCGGTCGCGATCTGGTTTTTATCGCCCGCCAGCCCTTATTGCAGGCTGATTTTTCTGATATACAAAAAGCGATCAAAGGGCTTTTGCGGCGCGCTTCCTTATACAAGCCAGTTGAAAATGAGTGAGCATTATTTGCCCCACGAATACCCCAATGAGCCGCAGCTACGCGATATGCCGCGCACTGTATTCAATTGGCCGCGCCTTGTCCTTTTGGGATTAATCAGGCTTTACCAGGCGACACTTTCCAAATCAATGCCCCCCAACACCTGCCGCTTTTACCCATCTTGTTCTCATTATGGCTACCAGGCCATTTACAAGTATGGCGTTTTTAAGGGAGGCTGGATGGCATTCTGGCGGGTTTTACGTTGCAATCCTTTCAACCCCGGCGGGGTTGACCCTGTTCTTTAGGAGATTCGATGAAGTTTAAGCGAGTTGTCTTACCTTTTCTGGTGGTTCTGCTTGCGTTTCTGATGAGCGCTTGCAGCGGAGCCGCGGTTACCCGAGGTTTTCCTGGCCTTGTCTTGCAAGACCAAACGATCTATCTTTCAGAAAACCAGGTTTATGCTGTGAACATTACAACCGGGCAGGAAGCTCGCCTGGGTGAGGCTCCCCTGCGTTTCCCGCTTGAGTCAGACGGCAATATTAATCTATATGCTCCGGTGTCTGTTACGGGTGATGGACAGATCGTTTTACCGAACTCTCATGCATCCCAGCACGGCCTGTATAGTTTTGATCCAAAGACTGGCAGCACTCGTTGGGTCTTTGAAAAATCCAAGGGAACCTGGATCGCCGGTGTGTTATCGATCGGCACTGACATTTACGCCCCGGGCGGGGACGGCATTTTGTATGCCCTGGATGCCAGCGGCAATGTGCGCTGGACTGTCGAACTGTCCAAAAATGGTTTATGGACCCGACCCGTCACCGATGGTAATTTGATCTTCCAATCCACAATGGACGGTGTTCTATTTGCGATTAACCCGACCAGTGGCAAGGAAGTTTGGCAAGCCGAACTCGGCGGGCCCATCCTTGGCGCTCCCACCGTTGATGAAGATGGAACCCTGTATCTTGGCACCCTTTCTGGCATGTTATACGCCATCGAAGGCGCCAGCGGACAAATTTCCTGGCAGCAGCAGCTCGAAGGCAGCATCTGGGGTTCTCCCGCCTTGAATGCAGATTCTGTTTACATTGGCACGCTTATGGCCAAAGTGGGAAAATTCTATGCCTTGCAAAAGAGCACCGGGGCAGTTTCATGGCAGCGTGACGAAGAAAGTTCAATTATTGCCAGCCCGTTGGTTTTTGAAGACCAAGTACTCTATGTAACCGAAACGGGGCGCGTGCAGGCTTTGACCAGCGCCGGCAGCCCCAAATGGCAGGCAGACCTTAAAGGTAAATTACTCTCTGCGCCCATCCTGGCCGGGGAACTCATTATCATCGCTCCCATGCAGGGTGATACCATGCTTGTCGCTTTTGATTTGAACGGCGCACAACGCTGGACGTTCAAAGCTGAATAAATAGGAGTCTGATATGTGGGATACCCTGATCGTCACCCCAATGACCAATATCTTGCTCTTGATCTACGCCTTTGTTGGCAATTTTGGTATTGCCATCATCCTCTTCACCATCCTGATCAAGGCAGCTACCCATCCTTTAATGGCATCACAGATCAAATCCAGCGCGAAAATGCAGGAGTTGATGCAGTCTGAAGACTGGTTGAAAATCCAGGCCAAGTATAAAGACGATAAAGAAAAGTTGGCCCAGGAACAGATGCGCGTTTATAAAGAGCAGGGTGTCAACCCGCTTGGCTCGTGCCTGCCGACCATGATCCAGTTGCCCGTTATTTTCGGCCTGTACCAGTCCATTAATCGTGTGATGGGCGCATCGCCCGTGCAATTGATTGATCTCGTTCGCAGCATTACCCACCCCTGGTGGTCATGGATGGGAGATGTGATTCCGGCGGCCTCCCTGAACGCGCTCCTGCCAATCAACAATCAATTCCTGTGGATGAACCTCGGCCAGCCTGAGCGCATCCTGGCAGATATTTTGCCGTTTGGCGGGCTGCCCACCCTGGCGATCATCGTTGGCCTGACCACTTTTATTCAAACCAAGTTGACCGTGATGCCCTCGGCCAGTCCCAACGATCAATCTGCCCAGATGACCCAGATGATGGGTATTTACATGCCGCTCATGCTCTTCTGGTTCTCGCTGAATTTTGCCTCCGGTCTGGCAGTTTATTTCATCGCCAGTAACCTGGCGGGTATTGCGCAGTATGCTGCGCTGGGTAAGGTCAACTGGGGCAACCTTTTCAAGTTTGGCTCCCAGCCTGCGACTGTGCCTGCTGCTAAATCCAAATCCAAGAAATAGGGGAGACCCATGGAACGAACTACACTCGAAGTGATTGCCCCCTCGGTTGAAGAAGCGCTGGCGCGCGGTCTTGAACAACTTGCAGTACCGCAAGAAATGGTGGATGTGGAAGTCCTGGATGAAGGCACCCGTGGATTTTTGGGGTTTGGCGCGCGCCAGGTGCGTGTTCGCCTGACCATCAAATCTGTGGATGCGCCTGATGGGCCGCGCACCACCTCCGCGCCGGAGTCTGCCAGCCAACCCGTGGCGGACAGCGGCGATCCGTTGCTTGATTTCAGCGCCCAAAATGCCCGCGAATTGCTCGCCAAGATGAAACTGCCAGCCAGGGTCTCCGCAAAGTATGGCGAACCCGACGAAAGCGGCGATACTCCCATCCTGGTTGACATCCGCGGCGATGATCTCTCGATCCTGATTGGGCGGCGTGCCGAAACCCTGAATGCTTTGCAGTATATTTTGGGGTTGATCGTCAGCAAGGAAGCCCAGCATTGGGTGCAGGTGGTTGTGGACGTGGAAGGCTACCGTGCCCGTCGCGAAAAACAACTGCGCCAGCTGGCCCGCCGCATGGCCGACCAGGCCATCCGCACCGGAAAACGCCAGATCCTCGAGCCGATGTCTTCTGCGGAACGGCGCATCATCCATCTTGAGCTTCGTGGTCATCCCGATGTTACCAGCGAAAGCATTGGCGAAGACCCGGCCCGCAAAGTCAGTATCCTGCTCAAAAACAAATAAGCCAGAATGTGCAAGGTTCAAAACCTTGCACATTTTTTTGTTAAGAGAGACGAAGCCCGACGGGCATTGTCTCTCTAATTTTAATAATGCCCATTCTTGGTGCGAACTTATGGGCGGACCGCAGCTGATTGTTAGCGGGCTGATAGGCGAACACCGCTCCTGTTTGTTATGATCGTGAAGAAAAATACAACCACACGTGATTTTCTGCGTAAGACTATGTGATTTTGCGTTTTATACTTTTAAATGGGCAAGGTGCAACCAATGGCTTCATTTTCTTTGTTTAAATCATCTGATGCAACAACCCGTCCGGCTGAAGGCCGCCCGATCGTTGAACTTCGTGGGGTGGATAAAGCCTACAAAACAGCCGTGGGCGATTACCCGGTCTTGAAGGCTATCGATCTGACGATGAATGCCGGGGAATTCGTCAGCATTATTGGTAAGTCGGGCAGCGGCAAAACAACTCTCTTGAATATGATCACAGGCATTGACCGGCCTTCAGCCGGGGAGGTTTGGGTTAACGACACCGCCTTGCACACAATGAGCGAAGGCCAAATGGCGCGCTGGCGCGGCCGCAACATGGGAATTGTCTTCCAGTTTTTTCAGCTTTTGCCGATGCTTTCAGTTTACGAGAATATTTTGCTGGCCATGGATTTTGCCGGGAAAATCCCGGGTGGGGAACGCAAACAGCGCGCCATCCACTTGCTTGACCTGGTCGGGCTAGCCGAACACGCTTATAAACTGCCATCTGCTCTCTCAGGTGGACAGCAACAGCGCGTAGCCATTGCGCGCGCCTTAGCGAATGACCCGCCTGTGCTGATCGCAGACGAACCAACCGGTAATCTTGATTCGAAAACGGCTGAATCTGTTTTTGAACTGTTCGACGAATTGGCTTCCCAGGGCAAGACCATCATCATCGTTACGCACGACAGCAGTCTGGCCAAGCGCACTCACCGCACGGCCCTGATTACAGATGGTGAGATTGCCAACGAATATGTGGCGCGCGCCCTGCCAGTGCTGACCGGCGAGCAGCTTATCCGCGTCTCGCGCACAGCTGTGCGCCAAACCTATGAGCCGGGCACAATGATCTTCCGCCAGGGCAGCGCCTGTAAGGATTTTTATGTGGTTGCCAGCGGCAAGGTTGAAATCATTTTGCAGCGCGAAAATGCTTCAGATGTTGTCGTGGCCCAACTGGGACCGGGCCAATATTTTGGTGAAATGCAACTGCTCTACGGGCGGGGCCGCTCGGCCTCGGCCCGCGCCAGCGAATTTGCGCCGGCCGAAGTTTATTCGGTCGATTTTCAGACCCTGTCTGAAGTCTTGGGCGAATCTGAGAGCCTGCGAGAATCAATGACCAAAACAGCCGATGAACGCATGGCCCAAAATCGCACCATGCTCGGAGATTGATCATGATCTATACCCGCTGGCGCAAAGTTTGGGCTGATTTTTGGGGAAACAAAACCCGCACCTTTTTGATGATCCTGACCATCCTGGTTGGCGTTTTTTCAGTTGGTCTGGTCAACAACATGGCGCGTATGATGAATCGCGACATGGACGCCGATTTCCTTTCCGCAAACCCCTCCGAAGCCAAGATTTATGCATATCCACTCAACGAATCCTGGGTGCGTTCCCTGCGCGATATCGAGGGCGTGGGTGATCTGGAAGGGCGTTATTCCTTGAACGGGAGTTGGAACAAGGCCGAAGGTCAGTCTATCACCATTCAGTTTGTCTCGGTCAAATCCGTTTTTGATCAGAGCGTGGATATATTGAAACCTGCCGACTTGGCGACCGGGGTTTTTCCGGAGCTTGGCCTGCACGATGTTGTTTTTGACCGCTCCGCCTCCACCCTTGGCCTGGAACCGGGCGATGTGATCGAGATCGAACTCCCCGGCGGCGAGGTGAGAGAACTCCGATTTACCGGCTATGTTCACGATGCGACATCTTTCCCGTATGCGATGTCCACTGCCGTTTCTGCTTATATTACTCCCAAGACTGCTGAGTGGATGGGTGCGGAACCGGGCGTTTACAATCAGCTTCTGGTCAGTGTGGCAGAAAACCCAACCGACCGCGACCATGTCTCGCAGGTGGTCACCCGTATTACTGATCGTTTCGAGAAGGATGATCTCTGGCTGAATGGTGTTTTTATGTACAATCCCGGGCATCATTTTGCCTGGGAGATCACTCAGGGCGTTGTCTTTATCATGTCCCTGTTCGGTTGGATGTCGGTCGTTCTGAGCGGATTCCTGATCGTCAACACCATCGTGGCCCTGATGTCGCAGCATACCCGTCAGATTGGCATTCTGAAGGCGATTGGGGCCGATGCCGGCCAGATTTTTCCGATGTACCTGGTTTTGATTCTGAGCTTTGGCGCCCTGGCATTCGCCATTTCCACGCCGCTTTCGTTTTTGGCTGCGCGCAAATTTCTGGAATTCATGGCGATTTTTTTGAATTTTGACCTGACCTCATCGAACTTGTTTCCAGACGTGGTATGGTTGCAGGCGGCCGTGGCTTTGCTCACTCCGCTTGTCGCTGCGATCATCCCGCTATTTAATGGGCTGCGAGTCTCGGTGCGCGAGGCCCTTGGCAGTTACGGCCTGGGAGGTGGCTCTCAGAATCCAACCAGCACGGCTGAGTCACGGCTGGAATTTATTCCGCGCCAGGTGCTGGTTTCGCTTCGCAATGCTTTCCGTCGCAAGGCGCGCGTTTCGCTGACCATTTTTACCCTGGTGTTGGCTGGCGCGATCTTTATTGCGGTCTTCAACCTGTGGGCCAGCTTCGATCATGTTATGGCCGAAATTCAGGGTTACTTTCTGGCCGATATTAATGTTTCTTTTACCGGGAATTATCCGTTTAACACGGTCAATAAAATTGCCAGCGCTGTGCCTGGCGTGGAGCGCACGGAAGGCTGGCTGGTTTACAACGGCAAAATCCTCTCCCCGGATGGCGAGCAGGAAGACGGGATCGCTTTTGTGGCCCCGCCCTCCGATTCAACGCTCATCCAGCCTTCCCTGGTCGAGGGGCGCTGGATCCTGCCCGGCGACAAAAACGTGATCGTGATCGGCAATCAGTTGCTGGCCATCCGGCCCGACCTGAAGGTGGGTGATTGGGTGACGATCAAGGTTGATGAGAAAAAGATTCGCTGGCAGATCATCGGCATTTATCGCATGCCCGGCAATGTTGTTCCGCCCCTGGTGTATACCAGCTATGAGTATTTGAGCTACCAAGTGGGCATGACCGGCCAGGTTTATGAATTGCGCGTCATCACTTATGATAAAGATTCCTGGTCGCAGGATCAGATCTCAACCGAGTTGCAGAAACAGTTCAAGCAGCGCGGCGTTGGCATCAGTTATGTTCAGACGGCGGGCCAGTGGTATCAATCTCAAAAAAGCCAGACAGATGTTCTGGTTTATAACATGCTTGTCATGGCCGGGCTGATCGCAGTCGTAGGCGGATTGGGCCTGACCGGCACCATGAGCCTGAATGTCATGGAGCGCACCCGCGAAATTGGCGTCATGCGCGCGATTGGCGCTGCCGATGGTGATATTCAGCGGATTGTGGTTACCGAGGGGCTGGTGATCGGGTTTGTCAGTTGGGCGTTTGGGGTGATTTTGTCCTTGCCGATCACTTATGTTTTGATCTATGGCGTCGGCATGGCGGTTTTCAAAGCCCCGCTGACGGTTGTCTTCGGTTGGGCGGGCACTTTTGCCTGGCTGGCGTGCATGCTGGTTATCGCGGCGGTTGCCAGTGCTGTTCCGGCCTGGCGCGCCTCGCAGTTGACCGTCCGCGATACCTTGGTGTATGAATGATTTTCCCTGAACTCAGGGCAAAAACCGCTTCATCATGTTGATAAAAGTTTCGCTGGCGCTCAGCCCCGGGCCGTCGCGTCCAACGTAGAGCAGGTCGCGCGCGGTATCGTATTGAGTGCCGCCGTTGATGCCAACGATCCAGGTCAGGTTTGCGCGGCGCAATTGTTTGCCTTCGTTGATCATTTGCCCCTCCGGCAGGATGAGCGTGATCGGGCGCAGGTCGATGGCGGCTTCGATTTTGACAAGGCTGTCATTGACTTCAAGATAGATGGCGCGCGGGGAAACTCTTTCCATCTCGCCCAGATTGCGATGGTTGTCGGTGTGACTGGCGATCTCCCATCCCTGGTCTGACAATTCTTTGAGCTTTGCAACCGTTTCAGGGTAAGCGTACTCATCTTCCGTGACGATCCCCAATACCGCCGGGTAACCGGCTTCCTGCAAGAGGGCAATCATTTCTATAACGCTTTCGTGCATCGGGTAACGCAGGTAGATGTCATCGATGGTGATAATGAAGAGTTTCCCCTGCTCTGTGGCGGTAATGGCGGGGTTTTGTTGAATATCGCGATAGGTGATGACGCGCAGGTTACTTTCTTTGAGGATCGCGATCATCTCTCGCAGAAATTGCACCGCATCGAATTTTGCGTTGCTGCGGTGCAGCATCAAGGTTGGCGGAGTCTGACGCACCGACGGCAGGGCTGTTGGGCTGAGTGTGGCGGTGGGAATGTTTGTGCTTGTTGCAATGGGGGTTAATGTGCTGGTGGATGCCGGCGCAGGCCGGGCTGTTTCTGTTGCGGGCAGTGTGGTGGGTGTTTCTGCGACAACAGAGATTGGTTGTCCCTGGCAGGCCAATAAACTGAAGCACAGGCCAAGAATTAGCAAATGTTTGACAAACTTTTTCTGCATTGTAAATTTACTTAACGCCCCGGCTGTTATGCTCAAATTCCATCAGGATTTTCAAGATATAAGCAGTTGCGCGCAGGCTGAGATAGATCATAATTGCGCCCAAAACTGATATGGCGAATGCTACGATCGCTGCAATAACGCCCAGCAGCAATATCCCTATATTGAACGTGTTGAGCATATTGTTAATGAGATCCAAGAACAGGAGCATGCTCCAGGCGGGGATAACGATCAAGGAAGCTATCGAGGCTAATTCCAGCCACTTGATGATTCTAAATACCGCTTCTGTTTTGTAGAAAACCGGGCCGTCTTGTTCATCCTCGGTATTTGGATCAGATTCTTCCTTAGGCTCCTGGTCGTGGCTTAAAATCGCCTGGTTTTGGGCCGGGACCTCCATTTCGCGTTCGAGCAAAAGCTGCTCGATAAGTTCAAATGTGAGTTCGGACCATTCTGCCTGATCGTTGGAAACCCAAATTTCGAGCAATTCATCTGTGGTTTTCTGGTTGAGATTGCTGTAGATTTGATTGCGCACAGAATCACTCATTTTGAGCTTCTTCTTTGAGTAATTTGTAGTTCAGGTCAGTTTCAATGAGCATGTACAGGCCGAGCGACACCGCCTGCAAAGTTAGGAATCCGGTAAACCCTGACAAGATTTGAGTGGCAATATTTATCACGATCCTGATGGCTGTGTTGAAATCGCCGAACAGGTCAAGATAGTTTTCTGGGACTCTCAGCGTTCCAAGGATTGAGCTTTGTGTTGCCTGGTTAAATGCCTGGGGTAATACAAGCAACGCCGCTATTCCAAATACAACCAGCCATGGCCAGGATAACCAATTGGCAAACAATGCGACTCGCGCCATAATCTTGTGCTTTGGGTTTTGCCCGCTCATAGTCCCTCCAGGAAAAGCATTGGCTTGCTATTCAAATTCCAGTTCGAATTCTTCGTCCTGATTCCAATCGTCGCGTTGGATCTCGATATCCCCGAATAAGCTGTCCTGGCGGGCGGCGACCCGGTAGCGCTTGATCAGCTCGAGCATGGCCAGGAAGGTCACGACCACCTCAAGCCGGGTTTTGGCGGAACCGATCAATTCTCTGAACGAGGCCTGTTCGCCTTTGCTCAAGCGTTCGGCGATAAAGGCAATTTTCTCGCGGATGGTCACCCTGGGGGCCGAGATGACTGTCCCCAGGGCTTGTTTTTCTTTTTCGTTCTGGAAGATGTTTTCGGCGGCGCGCAGCAGATCTTCGAGCGTGATGTCGCTCAGGTCCAGTCGGCCTTCGATCTTGGGTGGGGGAGCCAGGCGCAGGTAAGTGTGCAGTCCGGCTTTTTCACGTTCTTCCATCCAGTTGGCAACTTGCTTGAACTGCTTGTAGATGCGCAGTTGGCGGGCCAGGTTTTCGGCGGGGTCTTCCTCCCCGACCTCGCGCGTTGGCGGGCGTGGCAGCAGCGCTTCAGACTTAATCTGGATCAGTTTGGCGGCGATCACCAGGAAGGCGGAGATTTCCTCCGCTTTGGCTTCTTGCAGGGCGCGGATGTATTTGAGATACTGGTCGGTGACCATCGCCAGTGAAACGGCCGTAATATCGAGCTCGGCCCGTTCGATCAACTGCAAAAGCAGGTCGAGCGGCCCTTCATAAACAGGAATCTGTACGGTGTAGTTGCCGGTTTGGTGGCTGGCGATGTTTAAATCCATAGCGGGCCGATTATATCATTGTAGAGGCGGCTCGGCGGGCTGCCCCTACGGTATAATTTGGCGCATGACCCAGCTAACCCATCTCGATGATCAGGGCCGCGCCAATATGGTGGACGTCGGCCACAAAGACGATAGCGAGCGGATTGCGATTGCGCGCGGTGAGATCGTGATGAAGCCCGAAACCCTGGCGCTTATCCGCGCCGGACAACTCAAAAAAGGGGATGTGCTGACTATTGCCAAGATCGCCGGGATACAGGCCGCCAAACGCACCTCGGAACTGATCCCGCTTTGCCACCCGATCGCGCTTACCAAAGTCGATGTGGAATTGACTCTCGACGAAGCGCTGCCCGGCGTCAGCATCAGCGCCACCGCCAAAACGGTAGGCAAGACCGGGGTCGAAATGGAAGCTCTGACCGCCGTCTCGGTCGCGGCGCTGACCGTCTACGATATGGCCAAAGCCGCCGAAAAAACCATGAAAATCCAGAATATCCGCCTGGTTGAGAAGCATGGCGGCAAAAGCGGAGATATACTGAATGAGTAGCTTGGCTGGCGGCATGGCTCAGGGCTTGAGCGATTTTCCCGCGTCTTTGCCTTTATGCAATATCTCGGCGCATTTTTATATTTACCAGGTGACTCGTGAACCCTGGTTGAAAAACCAAAGCAAAGGATACTTAAATGGTAAATAAACAGGAATTGACCGACAAAATATTATCCGGGCGAAAACAGTTGGAAGCCGCGCTTGCCAACGTAGATAATGAACGCATGCCCTTGATCGTTTTGCATGGCGAGTGGTCTATCAAAGATCTTGTGGCGCACATCGGCTTTTGGGAAGAAAGAGTCGCCTCCATTTTCCAGACCCTGCAAGCGGGCAAAACCCCGCAACCTTCCCCAGAGCTGGATGTGCTCAACGCGCAGGCACTGAACGCCTCGCGCAAGCTGTCTGTGGAAGAAATCCGCCGTCAGGAGATAAAAGCCTACCAAAAGATTCTGGTTCTGGTGCGCGAGGCCAGCCAGGCGGAACTGTTCGATGGTGCCCACTTTGCCTGGACGGAGGGGCGTCCTTTCTACAATTTTATTGCCGATAATACCTATGGTCATTACGAAGAGCACTTGCCGAGTGTCCTGGCCTGGCTAAAGAGGATTTCGTAAGATGAGTTCTGTCAAAGTCCTATTCTTTGCCACACTGCGTGACAAAGCCGGGGTTCGTTCCACCGAAATGGAAATCTCTTCGGGAACAACCATTCTTCAACTCAAAGCCATCCTGGTCGAGCAGTTCCCCAATATCGATTGGCAATTGATGGAACACTGTCTGGCCTCGATCAATCACGAATATCGCTTCGACGAGGACGAGATCCCTGCCGAGGCTGAGATCGCCTTCTTCCCGCCTGTTTCGGGCGGGATGGGCCGCCCGACGATTACCTCCATCACCGAAGACGAGATCGACCTGAACAGCCTGCTGGATGCCATCACATTGACCTCGACCGGGGCCGCGGCGATTTTTACCGGCATGGTGCGCGGAATTACAACCCGCGACAACCCGCATGAGACCACTTACCTCGAATACGAAGCCTACAAACCGATGGCCGAAGCCAAGATGAATCAGGTGGCAGACGAGATCCGCGCCAAGTGGCCGGTGGTTGAGGGGATCGCGATTGTCCAGCGCATCGGAAAACTCTACCCGCGCACGCCGACGGTCCTGATTGCGTGTACCGCCGCCCACCGCGACACCGGCGTCTTTGAGGCTGCCCGCTACGGCATCGACCGGCTCAAGGAAATCGTCCCGGTTTGGAAGAAGGAATTCAAACCCGATGGCGAAGAGTGGGTCGAAGGCGAGTATCACCCCAGGCCGGGTGAGTAATCATTCAAGCAATCCCTGAACTGCACCGCCTTTCCTGAGCCTGTCGAAGGATGCGCGGCATTCTCGTAGCGCTATTTATCACCCATAAAACTCAATGTCTGAAACCAACTCTCAAATCTTCCGCGATCTGCTCAACCCTGCCGAAAAAATCCTGTGGACCGGCAAACCCCGCCAGGGATTCGTATTCTGGCGCTCCGATATTTTCTTCATCCCGTTCAGCATCGTCTGGGCTGTTGTGGCCTACCTGCTGGAATTTAAAACCGTTGTTAGCGACCTGCCATTCCAGGACAAAATCTGGAGCATTCTCTCGCTCTCGGTGGCTGCCTACATCGTACTGCTGCGCTTTTTTGTCGATCTTGCCTATCGCTACCTGACCTTTTATGCCCTGACCAACCAGCGCGTGCTTATCCATACCGGCCTGTTCAAAACCACGCTGACCAGCCTGCTCCTGGCCGACCTGAAAGAGATCAACCTCGATCCGGGCAAAGACGGCCGCGGTAATATTGTTTTTGGCCCGCTCGACCCGAAAGCCTGGATCTACTCCGGCGGCGGCTGGCCCAAAATGGGCGGGCAAACCCCTGTGCCGGCCTTTGAAATGCTCAAAGATGCCGAAAAGGTTTACAAACAGATCCTTGCGCAGCAGAAAAAAGTTAAATAGAATTTAATTTCTCTAATGAGCATTGTCCTCGAAACACCCCGCCTGATCATCCGCCCTTTCCGCGACTCTGACCTTGAGTCTTTTCTGGCTTATCGCAACGATCCGGATGTGGCCCGTTACCAGGGCTGGAACGTGCCTTATGCGCGTGAAAGTGCCCTCGAATTTATCGCCGAGATGAAAGTCCGGCAATTTATCCCCGGCGAGTGGCTGCAACTGGCGCTGGAATTGCGCGAAACCGGTGGAACCATTGGCGATGTTGCCATCCACTGCATGAAATCAGACCCGCGTCAGGCCTATCTCGGTTACAGTCTGGCCCGTGCCCTCTGGGGGCAGGGTTATGCCAGTGAAGCCGCCCGGGCTGCGCTTGACCTGCTCTTTAGCGAGTTGAACCTGCACCGGGTGGTTGCCGAGTGCGATGTGGAAAATACAGCCTCCTGGAAGCTGCTGGAGCGCCTCGGCTTTCGCCGCGAAGCCCATCTGGTTGAGAACATCTTTTTCAAAGGCGCTTACGGTAGCGAATATCACTATGCGATCTTGCAGCGCGAATGGAAAATGCGAGAGTAATTCGATCCAAAAACAACGTGCATCCTCTGATGATAAAGATACTTGGTTACCCCCTTTTATTGGTAATCCTGCTGACAAGCTCCTGCGCGCAGCAGCCTGCGCCGGGGGATGAATATCCGCCCTCGACCAGCATCTTCTCAACGGCCACCCCCATCCCCGAAGACGAACGCGCCACGATCATCATTGGTCTGGATATGGGCGGCGGCGGGGCAGGTTTTGCCGCCACGCTGTATGCCCAGGAAGTCTCAACCGGTGAAGATTTCACCATTTTCCTGCCGGCGGGCAGTCACGGGGCCAGCAATTTCCCAACCTCCGCGCCGGTCATGCTCTTCGTGCGCGCCCCGGCTACCTATGTTTTCTATGCGCGCCTGATCAATGCCCCCGACAATTACTATTACGGCTACACCACCTGCAACGACAGCGACGAATGCGTTTTGAAAGCGGTCGAAGTCGCTCCCTATCAAACCTATAACATTACGATCAACGACCGCGGTGCCCTGCTCCCCGAACGCGGCGAACCGGTCACGATCCCCTGGACAAAATAACCGATGCACATCACCTGCACCAACTGCGGCCGGCCCTATCCCGATGAAGGCACACCCTACAAGTGCCTCAAGTGCGGTGGGCTTTTTGATTGGAAAACCTGGCCCGAATTTGACCCCGCGCAGGTTGATCGTTCCCAGCCGGGGCTGTGGCGCTACCGCCATACTTTTGGCGGGATTCCCCTCAGCCTGAACCCCGTTACCTTGGGCGAGGGACTGACGCCTTTGCTCTGGTCCGAATCCTTCGGACGGCAGGTCGCCTATAAATGTGAATATCTCAACCCGACGGGCTCCTTCAAAGACCGCGGCATGACCGCTTTGGTCAGCTTTCTCAAAGGCCGGGGTGTCACCGCCGCCGTGGAAGATTCGTCCGGTAACGCCGGAGCCTCCTTCGCCGCCTATGCCGCCCGCGCCGGGCTGCAGGCCGGGGTTTATGCCCCGGCTGCCGCCTCGGGGCCAAAGCTTGAGCAGATCCAATTTTACGGGGCGCAGTTGCACCCTGTCGAAGGCTCCCGCTCTGATGTTTCACGAGCCGTAGAGCGGGATGTTATTGCACAGGGGATGGCCTACGCCAGCCACGCCTGGATGCCCCATAACCTGCCTGGGTACGCCACCGCCGCCTACGAGATCTACGAACAGCTTGGCGGCGCGCCTGGAGCGGTCATCTGTCCGGTTGGCCAGGGAGGGCTGTTTCTGGGGCTCTACCGCGGCTTCCTGGCCCTGCAGCGCGCCGGACTGATCGGGGCTGTCCCGCGCATGATCGGCGTCCAGGCCCGGGCTTGCGCCCCGCTGTGGGTGCTGTCTACGGCGGGTATCTCCTCGTTGGGCTTTGTCACCGAAGGGCAGACGATCGCCGAGGGCATTCGCATTCGCTCTCCGCTGCGGGCGGCGGCCCTGCTCCAGATGGCGGATGCAGGCCACGGGGAGTTCGTTCCTGTCGACGAAACGGATATTCTGCCGGGGCGCGACCAACTGGCAAAACGGGGGTTATATGTAGAGCCAACGTCTGCAATTGTTTGGAATGCGCTGGAGCAAAAAATTTCCAGCCTGCCTGACCCGGTCGTGGTAATGTTGACCGGCTCCGGGTTCAAGGTTCAGCCCAAATAGCCACAGACGCCCAGGCGGGCGTCTGTTCATTTATATGCAGGAGAAGAAATCATGGAAAAAATCGTTATTACCGGCATGGGAACTGTCAATCCGATCGGCCAGGGCGTGCAGGAAACCTGGCGCAATGTCCTGAACGGCGTTTCTGGCGTTGGGCCGATCACCCTGTTTGACACTGAGACCTGGCAGCATGAATGGAACGTCAAAATTGCCTGCGAGGTCAAGAATTTCGACCCGACCAAATACATGGACGGCAAGGAAGCCCGCCGCCGTGACCGTTTCGAACAATTTGGCGTTGCCGCGGCCAAGGAAGCGCTTGAAATGTCTGGCTTGCAGGTTACGCCCGAAAACGCTGGCCGGATCGGGGTGGTTGTCTCCTCGGCCATTGGCGGTCTGAAAGCCGTTCAGGATGCGATTTTCACGCTCAAAGATGAAGGCGCGCGCAAGGTCAGCCCGTTCCTGATCCCGATGTTGATGCCGAATGGCGCCTCCGGCATGATTGGTATCGAATTCGGCCTGCAGGGGCCATCCTTCTCGGTGGCTTCGGCCTGCGCTTCTGGCGCAGACGGTATCGGCACGGCCATGATGCTGTTGCGTTCCGGCGTGGCCGACGTGGTGCTGGCCGGCGCGGCCGACGCGACGATTTGCGCCACCGGCGTCGGCGCCTTTGACCGGATCGGCGCGATGAGCCGCCGCAACAGCGACTATTCGATGACCCCCCAGCCCTTCGACAGAAATCGCGATGGACTGGTGATGGGGGAGGGCGCAGGGGTCTTGGTTCTTGAAACCGAAGCCCACGCCAAAGCCCGCGGCGCGAACATCCTGGCCGAAATGGCCGGTTACGCCGCCACTGCCGACGCTTTCCACGTCACCGCCCCGGATGAGAACGGTGCAGGCGGCGCCAAGGCCATTCGACTGGCGCTGCAATCGGCCGGGGTCACGCCCGAGCAGGTCGGTTATATTAATGCCCACGGCACGGCCACCCCGCTCAATGACGCCGCTGAGACCAAAGCCATCAAAGCCGCTTTCGGCGCTCAGGCTTACAAAACCCCGGTTTCCTCAACCAAATCGATGACCGGCCACATGATGGGCGCAACCGGCGCACTCGAAGCGATTTTGTGCGTTCAGGCGGTGCGCGAAGGGATTTTGCCGCCGACCATCCACTATGAAACCCCCGACCCTGAGTGCGACCTGGACTACATCCCCAACAAAGCCCGTGAGCAAAAAGTGGAAGTTGCCATCAGCAATGCCTTCGGCTTTGGCGGCCATAACGCTGTTTTGGTGATCCGAAAATACAGCTGATTTGCTCAAAAAGTCTCGAAAAAAGCAGCTCCATTTTCGGTGTTTTGTGCTATAATCCGCTCTCGCGTTAATTCGACTGCTGTGAAGCAGTATTTCAAAATCGTAAGGAAATCAAGATGAGCGACCTTATCAAGTCTGTCGAAGCCCCTGTCAACCCGAATATCCCTGCTCTGCATGCCGGTGATGTTGTCTCGGTACACGTCCGCATTAAAGAAGGCGACCGTGAACGTATCCAGGAATTCAAAGGCACCATCATCCGCCTGCGTAAGGGTGGCCAGGATGCCAATTTCACCGTCCGCCGCGTTGCCTCCAATGGCATTGGCGTAGAGCGTACCTTCATGCTGCGCTCCCCGCGTGTCGACAAAGTCGTCGTCGAGCGCCACTCGCAGGTTCGCCGTGCCCAGCTGTACTTCATGCGCACGCTTTCCGGCAAGTCTGCCCGCCTCAAACAGAAGTTCAACTAACCTATTTTTCACAGATCATGCCAAAGGGTACAGCGCAATTGCTGTACCCTTTTGTAATTTACGCTGAATAGGAGAATTATGCGCCCAGTCATCGGCATTACCACCTACAACGGCAAAAGCCCCTCTGATTTGCCGATCGTTGCCGTTCAGACCCGCTATGTCAGGGCCATTTTGCAGGCTGGCGGCTTGCCGCTGCTGCTGCCCAACCAGCTTGCTCAGGATGAATGGCTGGAGATTTATCCGCATCTGGGCGGGATCCTGCTGACCGGTGGCGGGGACATTGCTCCCGAACATTTTTCCGGGGCGCACCACCCGAAAGTTGGCGAGGTGGACGAGGAGCGTGATTCCCTCGAACTGGCCTTGCTACGCTTCGCGGCTGAAGATAAAAAACCGTTTTTGGGCATCTGCCGCGGCTGTCAGGTGGTCAACGTTGCCCTGGGCGGGACGCTCTACACCCACATCCCAGACCAGGTGCAGACCGGCATTCGCCACGATTGCTACCCCGAACTGCCGCGTACCCACCTGGCGCACCCGGTCCGCATCGAAGAAGGCAGTCAGATTTCCAAAATTTTTGGCGAGCCGATTTTGCAGGTCAACAGCCTGCACCACCAGGGAATCAAAAACCTGGCCCCTGCTCTGAAAGCGGCCGGTCATGCTCCGGATGGCATGATCGAAGCCGTCGAACTGCCTGAACACCCCTTCGGGTTTGCCGTCCAGTGGCACCCCGAATGGCTGACCGATCAACTGCCCACTCGCAACCTGTTCAAGGCATTTGTTGAAGCGGCTGCGGAAAAATAACTTGTAAAATTCTTCTGTACGAAAAGTGAAAAGCCCGGCAAAACCGGGCTTTTCACTTCTCTATCTTCTCTTGTTTTACTCCCGCCGCAACCGCTGGGCGCGATGACTCAGGGCAGATTGAAAGTGCGGGCCAGGAAAACGGCCATTTCCGCTCGGGTTGCTGGTTTGCCAGGGCAATAAAGCCCGCTGCCGCAGCCGCCTGTAATGCCTTCAGTATACAGTTGCTCGATCCAGCCGGCGGCCCAGAAAGTGGCTTCAACATCGCTGAAAATGCTCCCTGTCGCGGCGGGAGGCGTATAGCCTGCGCCATGTTTGGCGCGCAGCAATAAAACCGCCATTTGGGCCCGGGTGACCGGGCTCTCGGGACAGTAATTCTCGGCGCTACACCCGCTGGTGATGTTTTCAGTGGCGAGTTGCTCAATCCAATTTGCCGCCCAGTGTGTGGCTGGCACATCGCCAAAGATTTCCCCTGAAGCCTCCGGGGGAACAAATCCTGCCCCATGGCTTGATCGCAACAAGAAAACAGCCATTTCGGCGCGCGTTACAGATTTATCTGGGCAGTAGCGCAGAGGCGCCAGGCCGCACCCGCTGGTAATGCCATTGCCGTAGAGTCGCTTGATCCAGGTATAGGCCCAGTGATCGCCCGGCACATCTGAGAATATCGGGGAAACCACATAGGTGTCTATTATCGTTCCGTCGCGGGCAATGAATTGGAAAGTGATCTGGCTTTCGCTGGCTTCAACCAGCATCGCGCCAAAATTGGCATTGTATCGCGCCTGGCTTCCCTCGACGATTGTTCCAAAATTGTAGATCGTGCTGCCGCCCAACCCGTTGACAAAGTAGGGAATCCCATCGTGCACGATGCGTTCATAGGTGTGGTCATGGCCCGCCAGGACAGCGTCAGCGCCTTGAAGAGCATAATTCCACTGCAGGGTGGTGTTGGACCGGTGCGGGCCCGAAGAGTAAGGCGCATGATGCAGCGTTACAATTTGCCAGATGGTGTCAGATGCGCTCAACCCGCTGTTGAGCCATTGCGCCTGGGTTGATGTTGCTGTGATCCCATCCGGTTCACGGGAGTCGCTGTCGAGCATAAAGAACTGCACCGGCCCGCGGGTAAAGCTGTAATACCGTTCATTTCCGGGCAGTGCGAAATAATCAGTGTATGGCTGGGCGTTCGGGGTTTCCCAATCGTGGTTTCCCAGGGTTGGGAAAAAGCGGTTTTCAGATGCCCCGCTCCCGTACGCGCCAGTATAGGGATGAATGAATTCATGAAAATATTGACCGATGTTGACATCGATGCTGCTGGCAGCGCCCGTGTAATAATTATTGTCCCCTGTGGTGATGATAAAGTCTGGTGACCAACTTTTGATAAGCGCAGCTACATCAGCCTCTGGTTGCCCCGCAAGGCCATAATCTCCGATCACTGCAAAGCGGATCAGCGTATCAGCAGATGCTGGCGCGGCTTGCGTGGGCAGCTCTGGCGCATTGAGCATCAGCAAGGTTGATGCAGCAATAAAAAGGTTTCGGAGCAAGCGTTTTAACATAAGACTCCTTTGTAAGTGGCGCTGCATAATTTGCGCAAGACTTTCCTGATAGCGTTTTTAGCCTCGATGTTGTAGTTTTTGTGCGAGTTATTGTTCAGGTTTATATAAGACACCTTCTGGGGAAAAATGTTGTGTATCCAAACCTGGCAGGTCGGCCCCAAAATAAGATGAGAATATGCCCCGGAAAAGGTGTGATGTGCAGGCGCAAAGCGGGATTGGATAAGTTTTTTTTAGCATGAATTCTTCCTTAATTCAAGAATATGATTGACTGTCAACAAAGTATAACAATGAGAGATGTGAATTATAGAGCGTTGCGTAATGCTTTTAACTGAACAGCCCTGGCAGGATAAAATGCCAGGGCTGTTCAGTTATTTTTCTTGCAAGGCGGATGAAATATGTCTATCTAAATCAAGCATTGTTTGGAGAAAAGTCTTTTCAAGATCTACCTGATACGTATCGGCCAGAATGATGACTGACCACAGGCAGTCGGCCAATTCGTGCGAGAGTTTTGCCTCGGCATCTGGAATGGCGCGCTTTCCTTCCATGGCAACAATTAATTTTGCCAGATCGCCGACATCGCCAACAAAACCAAGCGCGAGCTCTTCGCCTGTCCAGTTTGTGCCGTAGCGTTTCTCTTCGAAGGCAGCATATTTTTGACGGATTTCGCGCGCCCGGGCGATGATCTCCTGGAATTCCATGCGCTATTTGGCCTTGATCGCTCGCCAGACCCGCTCGGGTGTGACCGGGTTGATATCCACATCCACGCCGAGCGCATCGCGGATGGCATTGCCGACCGCCGGGGCAACCCCGTCCATCGGGATTTCGGCCACGGCTTTGACGCCAAATGGGTGGGTCGGCTCGAAGGTTTCAACGAAGATCACTTCCAGCGCTGGCATTTCATTTGCCAGGAAGATGTGATAGTCGCGGAAATCGCGCTCTCGGGCATTGCCCTTCTCATCGTAGACCATCTCTTCGCAGACGGCATACCCCAGGGCCTGGGTCATGCCGCCCTCGATCTGGCCGGAGGCCGTCTGCGGGTTGATGATGATACCCGAATCGACCGCCATGACCAGTTTATCAACCGTCACAGCCCCGGTTTCGGAATCGACCGTCACCTCGGCAAATTGCGCGGCGAACGGCGGCGGCGAGGAGGGTGAAACGTAACTGGCCACGCCCATGATCTGTTCCTGGTTGTTGCGGTGCAGCGAGTCGAGGGCGATTTCGGTCAGTGGGATGGAGCGGCCGTCCGGGGCGTGCGCCGCGCGGTCAAGTAAGCGAATGCCTGAAGTTTCGATATCCAAACCCAGCATCGCGATGGCGCGTTTTTTGATCTTTTCTGCTACGATTTTTGCCGCATTTACGGCGGCAGTGCCAGAAATGTAGGTTGTGCTGGATGCATAGGCACCCTTGTCGAAGGGGGTGAAATCGGTGTCGGACGAGTAAACCAGCATATCTTCAAGGGGAACCCCCAACACCTCGGCGGCCATCTGTGCCAGAACGGTGTCTGAGCCGGTGCCCAGGTCGGTTGCGCCGACCAGCAGGTTGAACGAGCCATCGTCATTCATCTTGATCGAGGCTCCGCCCATGTCGAGGTAGGGGATGGCCGTTCCCTGCATGACCAGGGCAACACCGATGCCTTTGCGTAATGTTGAGCGTTGAGCGGTAGATGTTGAACGCCAACTTTCATTTCCAAATTTCGAATCCCAGTCGATGGCGGCTTTCCCCTGTACGACGCATTGTTCCAGCCCCACGGTGTGGATGATCTCGGGCCGCGGTTCGCGGCCTTCGTTCCAGGCAGTAGAGAACGGATGGTATTCTCCGGGGTGGATGGCATTCTTCAAACGGAATTCGATCGGGTCAAAGCCCATTTTCCTGGCGATTTTCTCCAGATGCCGGTCGAGCGGCCAGTAGCCCTGCGGCACGCCGTAACCGCGAAAGGCTCCGGCGGGCGGCGTATTCGTGTAAACAATATCGGCATAAAAGCGGATGTTGGGTGCTTTGCGATATTCGCCATCGCCGACGTAGAGCGCCATGCTCTTGTGGCCGGTGTTGCCGGTCACGGTCAGGGCGTGCGCACCGTTGGCGCCGGTATCTGATAGCGCGTACATGGCGTTGGCGGTAATCGTGCCATCGCGCTTGACGCCGGTCTTCATGCGGACTCGCATCGGGTGGCGCGAGCGCGCGCCGATGAATTCTTCTTCGCGGGTGTATTCGTAGATCACCGGGCGGCGCGTAGCGATCGTCAGGTGGGCGGCCACATCTTCCATCAGCACTTCCTGCTTGCCGCCGAACCCGCCGCCGATGCGCGGCTTGATGACGCGGATGCGCTTGATGGGCAGATCCAGCACGGGGGCGAGCATGCGTCGAACGTGGAACGGCACCTGGGTGCTGGTGCGGATCACCAGCCGGTCATCCTCGTCCCAGTAGGTGACGGCGACGTGCGGTTCGATGTGTGCCTGCTGAACCTTGGGTACCTCGTATTCGGCCTCGAAAATCTCATCCGCTTCGGCAAAGCCTTTTTCCACATCGCCAATATCGATGCGGATGTGGGCTGCCAGGTTCTTTTTGGGGTTTGAATCGGCAAAATTGATATATTCCGGCTCGTCGTGGATCTGGATCGCACCATCCTTCATCGATTCGCGCACATCCAGGATTGCAGGCAGCAGCTCGTATTCGACCTGGATCAGGCCGAGGGCTTTTTCGGCGATCTCGGGGGTTTCGGCAGCCACAAAGGCGACCCGGTCGCCGACGAAACGGACTTTGTTATCGAGCGAGAAGCAGTCCAGCGGCCCGGGGATCGGGTCAGACTGTCCGGCGGTCGAGTAGATCACACGTGGAATGTCCTGCCAGGTTAGCACGGCGGCCACGCCGGGCAGGGCGCGCGCTTTGGATGCATCGATATTTTTGATTCGGGCGTGGGCATGCGGTGAACGCAGCACCTTGGCATGCAGCAGTGCGCGCGGTTCGATGTCAGCGGCGAAGGCCGGTTTGCCCTGGGCCAGTTTAACGGCATCCACTTTCTTTTCGGGTTTGCCGACCGTTTGCCACTGGTCGGTTTTTGTAGCGAGGATGACCCTTGGGGTGGTTTGTGTGGCGATATTCGAACCATTGTTGTTCGGTAATTCGGGGGTCACATCCC
This sequence comes from Chloroflexi bacterium HGW-Chloroflexi-6, assembly GCA_002840685.1. Taxonomy (GTDB): domain Bacteria; phylum Chloroflexota; class Anaerolineae; order Anaerolineales; family Villigracilaceae; genus UBA8950. The sequence continues at coordinate 99,978 of PHBU01000010.1, forward strand.
CTGTATTGAAGAGCGTGGGCTCATGATCAATATTTGTCTCTCCGCGCAGCATACTGGCAGCCTGTAAGACAGCCTGCACCGGTTTGGCATAGCCTGTACAGCGACACAAGACCCCTGCAATCGCCTCGCGGACTTCAGCCTCACTCGGATCGGGATTCTTCTCCAGGAGCGCCCTGGCGGCCAGAATTTGGGCCGGGGTGCAGTATCCGCATTGAATGGCGCCGTTTTCGATGAAGGCTTGTTGGAGCGGGTGCAGCCCCTCCGTTTTGCGCCAGCCTTGCTCCGGGTGCTCGCCAAGCGCTTCGAGCGTGGCGATTTTATGCCCTTCGGCCTGCGCCGCCAGCAGCAGTCCGGCATTGACCGGTTTTCCATCCAGCAAAACCGTATCAGAGCCGGAGAGACCCTGTTCGTCGCCGAATTTGACCGAGTGAAAACCCAGCCCGCGCAACGCGGCGAGCAGGCTGGTGTGCGGTGGGCAGTCCAGCGGTTGCAGAATTCCGTTGATCGTAAGGGAAATGTTCATGGCAGGCTCCTATTTTGATGCCTTAATTCTACCCCTAATTTGTCTGACATTTTACGATGAAGCGGTCATAAGGATAACTCTCGCTTTGATGTTGCTTGATTTTTTTGAGCATCAGGAATTAGTCTTCAGATAATATCTTTTGAGATTTTCATATATCGAAGTACGCGGAAATTTGGAATCTTTGGATACCTGATCTCTGCGCCACATCTCGTTCCATAAATGGAGGCAATAGGGGCGATGGAGTGCTATTGCAAGCTGTTTTTTCCACGTTGTTCGAACGCTTTGAATATATTCTTTCCATTCCCAGAAATTTACCGGGCAGTAGTCTTTGGGATCGGCAATAAATTTTTCAAGAGAATGTTTTAATACGGCATATTCGACGAGTTTGGGCCCGGTATCGCCCCATTTTAAGGTTTCATGGTTATGTTTTTCAGCTTCTTGGTAGCAATATTTCATAATTGCCGATTTTGCCGGTGCTTTGATTATAAAACAGCTAATTTTCCAATGGCGGTTGTTATAGAGTTGGCTGGTGTTTTCTTTGGGGAAGATATAAGCACGCTCCGGAAGTTTTCGCAAACAGATTAGATCTGTGTCTACCCAGGTATGACCCTCTTCATAGAGTAATTTGTAACGAAACAGATTTGCAAAGCCTGCATAGCTATCAAAGTCTTTGTATTTAAAAACCCTTTGTTCGGCGATGATCTTGTTGGCGTCTTTGAGCACCACCCCCTCTGGCAGGTTTTCTAAACTTTTATAAACGTATAAATGAAATTCATATCCATGGCGAAGGAATGATGCCATGGATAGCTTTTCGAGGTTTGAGATCTGATCGCCTATCCAGAGGCTTTGGACAATTGGACGCATATTTATAGCTGAGCGCACCTTTCTTTTCTATGTTCTGCAAATGATTTTAACAACCAGCTCACCATTCTACTGTGCTGCCAATTTCCCAAATCAAAAAAAGTGGCCACCAGTGCTTGTACTGGCTATATGGCGCTTGTGGTTGCCCTGCTCTGTACGGTGGTTGGCAAATCAGAGCGTTTGCTCTGGATGCAATAATCTGGCATTGACCGGCCTTCCATCCAATAGGATGGTGTCCGAGCCGGACCAGGGTGGCGAGTAAAGCTTCAGCCGGGGTGCAATCGACCCTATCATCCACTCCATTAACGTGCAGGATCAGGTTAATGGGAACTCCTTGCTGAGTGTATTAGTTTTTGTAGACGATGAGACGACCGTCGGCTGTTTGTTCGATTTTGAGCGTGGCTAACGCACTTTGGGCCGGGCCTTCTGTAACTTCACCAGCAGAATTGTAGCATGACCCGTGACAGGGGCAGACAAAACTGTCGGATTTCGCTTCCACATTGCAGCCGAGATGCGTACAAACCATGCTGATGGCGCGGAACTCGCTCTGGTTGCGGATGATCAGTGCCGGGACGGTGGCGGCCACCGTTCGCGAGTTGGGTGGGTAATCGCTTACTGATCCGATTTCGTAGCGCTTGGGCGGTGGCGGTTGTGGTTTGTAGTTCATGAAACGCAGAATACCGGCCAAGCCCAGCAGGCCGCTCAGCCCTACAAGCCCACGACTTGCCAGACGGAGAAAATCACGACGAGAGATCGATGACATATTACCTGACCAATTCCAAAATAGTGAGCGCCAGCCAGCCCAGGGCCATGGCAGCAACGGTAATTTGTGCAACCCGCCCGGCACTTGGGAACCAGCGTCCTTTTTGTTCATCCGGGATGGATGGGAAAATGTAAGGGATGGCGGCCAGCACAGCCAGCGCTGCGATGGGGATGACAATACCCATCCAGAAGGCATCGCCAAAGCGCAGCAATTGTTGCACCCACAGGAAAAACCAGGGGGCGTTGACATCCAGCAACTGGCTGCTGGCATCCGTGATGGGGGCTTTCAAGGGTGGGGGAATCAACTGTCCGACGAGAATCAAAGCGAACAGAGTGATCAGCATCGCCAGAAGTTCGCGGCGAACCAGGTCAACGCGGGGTAAGCGCCGCGAGTCGGGGCGCAGTTCCGGGGGTGGCGCGGAGATTCCCCCGTCGCGGCGCACGCGAAAAATGTGCCATCCAATCAAAAAACCGGAAACCAGTGTCAGCCCGAAGATGTGCCAGGCGTAAAAACGCGTTAGCGTGGCAGGGCCGGGCTGGCTGCCGCCGACAACAAATCCGTAGAGCTGCTCGCCGACAAACGGGATGGTTTTGAGCAGGTTGGTCCCCACCAGCAGTGCCCAACGAATGCCCTCGTCCCAGCGCAGAACGTAGCCGGTAAAGTTGAAGAAAAGCAGCAAAACAAACAGGATGATGCCCAGGATGTAGTTGAAGCGCCGCGGCGGCACAAAGGAGCCGGTGAAAATCACCCGCAAAAGATGGATGCCCGCCACGATGACGAGCGCCTGGGCAGCCCAGAAGTGCAATCCGCGGATCAGCGCGCCATAAGGCACCGAAAATGTGATCGCCTGGATGCTCGGCCCGGCCTGTTCGGGCGTAGGGATGTAAAAGAACATCTCCAGGGTGCCGGTGATGAGTAAAATCAGCACGAGGAATACTGACAACCCGCCTGCACCGAGGGTATAGCGCCAACGTGCTTGTGGTAGGGGGATGGACGGCGGGTGCAGATGATCGAAAAAGCTGGGGCGTGTGCCTGGAACGGGTATATCGTTCGGGAATCTACTCCCGACGACCGTGATGGCGGCCGCCAGCCCAAGCAGCGCTGCCAGCATCAGTCCGCCCGCACGCTCAGATGCCTGCGCATTGCGGATGGGCACATGAACGGGCGAAAGGGCCGCCTGGGCGATGTTAAACTCGGTCTCTTTTGCCAGCGCCCCGTTTTCGCGCAGCAGGAAGGCCGTCAGATTCCAGGATTCGTCTTCGGTCAATGCGCCGGGATCCCACCAGGGCATTTTCTCGTATAAATAGTCTCTCAGTTCGCTGGCTGTGGTGAAACGCTGAAGCGTCCCTGGCCCGATGATGGCTGGAGCATAACGCGGTATCTCAAAGCCTTGTGGAGGGTGGTTCGGGGAGTGGCATTTGGATTGCCAGCAGTTCATATCTTCGCCAAAACCGGTTTCGCGCCATTCGTCGGTCAGGCCCTGGCCGACATCGCCATGACAGGCCAGGCATACGCCCCAATATTTCACTGCGCCATAATCTGCCATGGTTGGCTGGTCAGGCAAAACGGGTTTGGCGAGCCGGGAATCGATGCTTGCAGGATCGGAATCAGTTTCGTCGGGCGGTTCGTCGCCGGCAGCAAGAGCGTTTTGGGTTGTTACCAGCGCAAGCGTTGCCAGGAGTAGCATCAGCCAGCCGGCCAGGATCAGTCCAAGTGCGTGCCTTTTGGTTGTGTTGGCTTGGGATATCAGGGACATTCTGGTTCCTGTTCGAGCCGGGACAATTGTTCATCCCGGATTTTTTGCCTTAATCTGTCGATCAATATTTTCTCACCTTTTTTGTTCTTTACCAGCCAGGCCTCCCAGCCGTTGATCGGGGCATTATTTAGCAGGCTTTTGGCTACGCTGTGGATTGACCCCGTTACCCCGCCGCTGACGATTTTTCCATCGGCTCGCACGGTGGCTGTGACGGATTCGTCTTTGGCGAACCAGAGCGTTTGGCCAGGTTGGATGAGTCCCGCTTCGAGCAGCCTGCCAAACGGGATGCGCAACTCGCGCCGTTTTTCGGGCAAGGACAGGCTTTCAGCCGGAGCCGGCTGGATGGCGGCAATCCGCTGCAGGGCAACCTGCACGTAAGCCGGATTGCGTTCAATGCCGATATAACGGCGACCCAGTTTTCGGGCGAGCGCTCCGGTGGTTCCACTTCCAAAGAACGGGTCGAGCACCACATCCCCGGGATTGGAGCTTGCCAGCAAAACGCGATAGAGCAGCCCCTCCGGCTTTTGGGTGGAATGAGCTTTCTCGCCGTTGGTTTTGATGCGTTCCTTCCCGGTTGCCAGGGGCAGGTGCCAATCGGAGCGCATTTGCAGATCGTCGTTAATGGCTTTCATGGCATGATGGTTAAATGTGTACTTCGCGCCCTGTTTCTTTTGGGCCCAGATCAGGGTTTCGTGGGCGTTGGTGAAGCGCACACCGCGGAAATTGGGCATGGGATTGTTTTTGATCCAGACTACATCGTTCAGGATCCAGAAATCCAGATCTTGCAGAATGGCCCCGACGCGGTAAATGTTGTGATAGGAACCGATGACCCAGATCGTGCCGGTATCCTTGAGCACCCGCTGGCAGGCCGCGAGCCAGGCGCGGGTGAAGGCATCGTACTCGGCGAAACTGCTGAATTTGTCCCAAGAATCATCGACTGCATCGACTTTGGAGTGATTCGGCCGGTAAAGATCGTTTTGTAGTTGCAGGTTGTAGGGCGGGTCGGCAAAGATTAAATCGACTGAATTCTCTGGCAGCGAGGCCAGGATTTCAATGCAGTTACCGGGCAGGATGGTGTCGATGGGCAGAGTCACGGTTGGTTTCTCGGGTTTTTCATTTCTGTTGGCAAATTTCTGCGAATGCAGGCTGCTCGCGGACGAAGTTTTCCACGGCGCGCAACAGTTGCGGCGGGTTGGCGATGCTGTACAGGATGTTTTTGCTGATTTTGTTGCGATTGAATCGTTCAGCGGCTTCGAGATATTTTTGCAAGTTGGGGTTGCCCTGGCCCAGAGTTTGGAACAGGTGCAAGACCGACTCAAAGGAAGGCTGGCTGATCAGTTGTTCCACCAGCGACCGGAATGGTGGAATCGCGCTTTCATCTATGCCCAGCGCATGCAGAATGGGGTTTGACTGGCCAGAAATGCTGACCGTGATCGGATTTTTCTCCACCAGGTAGCTTTCCAGGACGACCGGGGCCAGTTTAAGCGGCAGGTGGCGGATAAAAGGGCGCAGAAACCAGCGTTTTTCGAGCAAAGCCCACAGTTCAACCTCGTCTGCTAGGCAGTGGACCAGGTAACCCTGAATAAAGGATTCCAACTCCGGGGAGTTGGCGCGTAATTCCAGGATCTGTTCCGGCGGCAGATGGGTTTGGGCGCGCCGTAGTCTGGCTGTGTAGCGCAGGTCCGGCGCGACCGTTCCCCAGTAGTAATCTGCCAGATGGGTGGGCCGGATTTCGCTTTGCAGGCGATTCGCCAGAACCAGGTGAGAATAGGGATTCATGTGGCTTCATTTTAGCCCAACTTTTGCAAATTGTTTACGTTCCAAACCGCTTTTATTGCCTAAAATAGGAGAGGTTTGTCACAAGTATTTTTATGATGATATTCATCAAGGAGTTAAACAATGAAGCGTACTTTGGGACGTTCAGGGATTGAGATCAGCGCACTGGGGATGGGCTGTTGGGCGATCGGTGGCCCGTTTTGGTCGGGCGAGACTCCCCACGGCTGGGGAGAAGTGGATGACGATGAATCCATCCGCGCGATCCATGCTGCCCTCGAATTGGGCGTAACCTTCTTCGACACGGCCAACGTTTACGGTGCCGGACACAGCGAACGGGTGCTGGGCCAGGCCCTGGCCGGCAAGCGCGGACAGGTGGTGATCGCTACCAAGTTCAATGCTGTTTTTGATGAGACCACCCGTCAGGTGACCGGCAGCGACTCGACCCCGGCCGGCATCCGCCGGGCTTGTGAAGATTCCCTGCGTCGCCTGGGCATGGAGTACATCGATCTGTACCAATTTCACGACAACGGTTTCCCTGTCGAAAAGGCCGGCCCGGTGCGTGAGACTCTCGAGGCGTTGGTGGCTGAAGGCAAGATCCGCGCCTATGGCTGGAGCACCGACTTTCCTAAAAGCGCCGAGTTTTTCGCCGGAGGAGACCATTGCGCATCCATTCAAGTTCAGTTGAATGTGCTCGACGATAACCCGGCCATTGTCGATATTTGCGAAAAGCACAACCTGGCAGCCATCAACCGAGGTCCGCTGGCAATGGGCCTGCTAACCGGTAAATATGTGGCTGGCGTCAAGCCATCCATTGACGATGTACGCGGCGAAAAAAGCCCGGAATGGATGAAGTATTTCAAGCAAGGCCAGCCCAATCCCGAATTCATGCAAAAGGTCAACGCTGTGCGCGAAATCCTGACCAGCGGCGGCCGGACTCTCTCTCAGGGTGCGCTGGCCTGGCTGTGGGGACGCAGTGAAAAAACCATCCCGATCCCTGGTTTCCGCACCGTCAAGCAGGTTGAAGAAAATGCCCGCGCAATGGCATTTGGCGCGCTGACAGCCGACCAAATGCAGGAAATTAATCTTATTTTGGGCCGTTAAGAACCTGCCCGCACGAAAGGCGCCATTGATGGCTCTCAACACCTCTATTTCCTATCGCAATCTGGTTATTTATGAAGTTTACGTTCGCAACCACGGCCTTCATGGCAGCTTTGCCGAGGTGGAGGCCGACCTCGAGCGCATCCGCGCCATGGGGGTGGACGTGGTCTGGTTCATGCCGATCCACCCCATCGGCCAGCTCAACAAAAAAGGCAGCCTGGGCTGTCCGTATTCGATCCAGGATTATCGTGGGCTCAACCCGGAATACGGCACACGCCAGGATTTTGCCCGTTTTATCGAAAAAGCCCACACCCTGGGCCTTAAAGTGATGATCGATGTGGTTTACAACCATACCGCGCACGATTCCGTTTTGGTGGCCGAGCACCCCGATTATTTTCACCAGGATGCCCACGGACGACCTGTGACCACCGTTCCGGATTGGTCGGATGTGATCGATCTCAAGCATCCGCACCCCGGGCTGACCGGGTATCTGGTGGAGACGCTCAGGGGCTGGGCGCAGTTCGGCGTGGACGGTTTCCGTTGCGACGTGGCTTCGCTCCTGCCGCAGGCGTTTTGGCTCGAGGCGCGGGCCGAGGTCGAAAAGGTCAAGCCGGGAGTCATCTGGCTGGCCGAATCGGTGCATGCTTCCTTTGTTGCCCACCGCCGCGAAAACGGCCTCTCGGGCCTGTCAGACAGCGAAGTCTATGCTGCTTTTGACCTGACCTATGATTATGATATCTGGCCGATCTTCCAGCAGGCGGTGCGTGGTGAGGTTCCGGTCAAGCGTTATCTTGAGGCGCTGCGCTTTCAGGATGCGATCTACCCGCAAAATTTTGTCAAAATGCGCTGCGTGGAGAACCACGATCAGTTGCGCATCATGAAGCTGGCTCCCAGCCGCAGCCAGGCCGTGGCCTGGACGGCATTCGAAGCCTTCAATCGCGGGGCATTCCTGATTTATGCCGGGCAAGAATCGGCTGCATCCCATACGCCTTCCTTGTTCGATATCGACAAGGTTGAATGGGGCGGCTATGAGTTGCAGCCCTTCCTGACCCGCCTGGCCGGGCTGAAGAAGCATCCGGCCTTGAATGGCAACCTGTACCTCCTGTCTGCCGAGCCTGCCATCCAGGCCGCCTGGGTCGATCTCGGCAAGGGACTTTACGGCGTTTTCAATACCAGTGGCCAGTATGGGCGGGTCGAAGTGCAGTTGCCCGATGGGGATTATCTCGATCTGCTGACAGATACACGCGTTGCGGTGCGGGGCGGTTCAATCGAGCTGCCCATCGATGCGGTCATCCTTGAAGTTGAACATCCGCGCCGCTACCAGACCATGTCGTTTGAGCTGATGGATTATCACCTGCCACTGGCGTAATTGCGCTGGCAGGCTTTCCGTTTTCACGAAAGGATTAAAACTATGAAGCGTGTTCTCGGATGTTCCGGGATCGAAGTCAGCGGCCTTGGCCTGGGCTGCTGGGCGGTTGGCGGCCCGTGGACGATCAACGGCTCCCCGGCCGGCTGGAGCGCTGTCGATGACGCTGAATCATCCCGCGCCATCCAGCATGCCCTGGAACTGGGCGTTACTTTCTTTGATACAGCCGCCAATTATGGCGCGGGCCACAGCGAACGCCTGTTGGGAAAGATCTTCAAAGGCCGCCGCGACCAGGTTGTGATTGCAACCAAATTCGGCTACCAGGTCGATGAAGCCGCCAAAGTGGTTCTCAATTATGACGGACAGGAAGAAGACAGCGATGTCGCCAGCCGCGTTCGGGCTGATGCCGAAGCCAGTCTGAAGCGCCTCGAAACGGATTATATTGATGTATATCAACTGCATGTCTGGGGCTTGAGCATTGAACGCGCTCTGCAAGCCCGCGAAGTGCTTGAAGAACTCGTCCGTGAAGGGAAGATCCGCACCTATGGCTGGAGCACGGATCGAACCGATGCGATCAAAGCCTTCTCGACCTCCCCGCATTGCGGTGTTGTCCAACAGCAATTAAGCGTCATGGACGGCAACATGGAACTCCTGGCCCTGTGCGAGCAGTTGAACCTGGCCAGCATCAATCGCGGACCGTTGGGCATGGGCCTGCTGACCGGCAAATTCGCCCCGGACAGTACCTTTGCCAAGGACGATGTCCGCCATAATGCTGAGTGGCATCCCGGTTTCAAGAATGGCAAACCGACCCAGGACTGGCTGGATAAGCTGAACTCCATCCGTGATGTTCTGACTAGCGGCGGGCGGACGCTATCCCAGGGCGCGTTGGCCTGGATCTGGGCTCGCAGCCCGCAGACGGTGCCGATCCCGGGTTTCAAGACCGTTGCCCAGGTTGATGAGAACTGTAAAGCCTTGCAGTTCGGCCCGCTCAATGCCGGGCAGATGGCGCAGATCGATCAGATCCTTGGGCGCGCTTTGTAGCTGCAACTAAAATTTGTTCTTGAGATAGGGCAGGAGATTTCTCTTGCCCTATTTTTTGTGGTTCGCCTCCCTTTGGCACACTTTGTGTTATATCAGGCGATACCTTTTTACAGGAGATGTTCATGCGAAATCGTGTTGTTATTACCGGGCTGGGATGCATCAGCCCTTTGGGGAATACCGTTGACGAAGCCTGGCAGTCGCTGATGGCTGGTAAATCTGGCGCCGGGCCAATCACCCATTTCGACGCCAGCCAGCACAAGACCAGGTTTGCCTGCGAAGTGAAGAATTTTGACCCGGCTGCGTTGTTCGGCGCACGGGAAGCGCGTCGTATGGATCGCTTTACCCAGTTTGCCGTGGCGGCCTCCCAGCAGGCGCTAATCCACTCTGGCCTTGAAGTCAGCGATTCCAACCGCGACCGGGTCGGGGTGGTGGTCGGTTCCGGCATCGGCGGCATCGGTACCCTGGCCGAGCAGGTTGGCGTAATGGCCGCAAAGGGCCCCGATCGCGTCAGCCCCTTCCTGGTGCCGATGATGATCTCGGATACTGCCGCCGGAATGACCGCCATTCATTTAGGCTTGCGCGGCCCGAATATGGCTGTCGTGACCGCCTGCGCCAGCGGCAACAATGCCATTGGCGAAGCGACCGAAATGATCCGGCGCGGTTCAGCCGATGCCATGCTGGCTGGCGGCGCCGAAGCGGCGATCGTCGCGATCACGATTGCGGGCATGAACGTGATGGGCGCCCTCTCGACTCGTAACGATGAGCCGCTGACCGCTTCGCGCCCTTTCGACAAAACCCGCGACGGTTTTGTGATGGGCGAGGGCGGCGTGATGCTGGTGCTCGAATCGCTTGACCACGCCCTGGCGCGCGGCGCGACCATCCTGGCTGAAGTTGCCGGGTATGGCACGACGGACGATGCTTATCATGTCTCGGCTCCGGCTGAAAACGGTTCGGGCGCAGCGATCTGTATGAAAATTGCCATCGATGATGCCGGGTTGGATGTAACCGAAATCGACTATATCAACGCCCACGGCACCTCGACCACGCTTAACGATAAATCCGAAACGGCCGCCATAAAGACTGTTTTTGGCGAGCAGGCCCATAAAGTCGCTGTTTCATCCACCAAATCGATGACCGGCCACATGATCGGCGCGGCCGGCGCAATGGAGGCCTTGATCTCCACGCTGGTCTTCCAGCACAACATGCTGCCTGCAACCATCAACTATGTCAATCCCGACCCGGATTGCGATCTGGATATTATTCCAAATACCCCGCGCCCGGCAACGCCGCGCCACATCATGTCGAATTCTTTCGGGTTTGGCGGGCACAACGCCACCCTGGTTTTCAGCCGTTATAACGGCTAACCTGCAACGGAGCTCTTATGCCTTATGCACATATCACCGGATGGGGCATGTCGGTCCCATCCAAGGTGTTGACCAACGACGACATCTCCAAAATGGTTGATACCAATGACGAGTGGATTCGCGAACGCACTGGCATTCGTGAGCGCCGTATCGCCGACGAGCGCCAATCTTCAGCCAGCCTCGGCGCGGAAGCGGCCATCGCTGCCCTGAAAGTTGCCGATCTGCTCCCGACCGATATTGATCTGATCATCTGCGCCACCTCGACCCCTGAGCACATCTTTCCGGCCACCGCCTGCATCATTCAGGATAAGATCGGGGCCACCAAAGCCGGGGCTTTTGACCTGTCGGCGGCCTGCTCCGGCTTCATCTACGGTCTTACAATGGGCTCGCAGGCCATCCGCGCTGGCGCGAACAAGAACGTGCTGGTGATCGGTACCGAAACCCTCTCGCGTTTTATCGACTGGAAAGATCGCAATACTTGCATCCTGTTTGGCGATGGCGCGGGCGCATTCGTTCTGCAAGCCAGCGAGCAGGCTGGTGGCGCGTATGGCGCGGTTATGCACTCTGACGGTTCCGGCAGCGACCTGCTGACCATCCCGGCCGGCGGCTCGCGCACCCCGACCAGTGAACTGACCCTGCGCACCGGCATGCATTTCATTCACATGGATGGCAAGGAGGTTTTCCGCTTTGCCACACGGGTCATGGCAGGCGCAACCATCGAAGCGGTTGAGAAATCGGGTTGGAAGCTTGAAGACCTGTCGTTGATCGTGCCGCACCAGGCCAACCAGCGCATTATCGATGCTGCTGCGCGCAGCCTGAAACTGCCGATGGACAAGTTCATGGTCAACCTCGACCGCTACGGCAACACCTCGACTGCCTCGATCCCGATCGCGACGGTTGAGGCGGTCCAGCAGGGTAAGCTCCGACCCGGAGACAAGGTGGTTTTCGTCGGTTTTGGCGCAGGCCTGACCTGGGGCGCGCTGGCCGCCGAATGGACTGGTCCCAAGCAAGCTACCCGCCGCGTGGTCAAGGCTGAATGGTTCCCGTGGTTTGCCCCCATCCGCTCTGTCCTGCGCCGTTTTGGCCGCCTGATCGAGGGCATCATCTTTGGCCGCAAATCTTGATAGGGTATAATCAGGGCACTACAGTTAAAGGAGCAAAACATGCGCGTATTTGGACTTGGCGTCCCTGAACTTCTGATTATCCTGGTGATCATCATCATCTTGTTTGGGCCCGGTCGTTTCGGTAAAATTCTTGGCGAGCTTGGTTCTGGCCTGAAATCCTTTCGTGACAGCCTGACCGAGAAAAAAGATGAACCGGGCACCGACGAGAACGGCAATATCGAACCCAAGTAACAGCAGTAGGACAAGAGCACATCTTGTCCTACTTTATTTAAGGGATGATGATGCACTACCTTGACCCTGGCAAGGCGGGTGACCCCGCCATTTTGTTCCTGCACGGTTTGGGCGCCAACGCAACCTCCTGGACTTTGCAATTGGATGCCCTTATGGCAGCCGGATTCCGCCCGATCGCCCCCGACCTGCCCGGATTTGGCGAATCCGCTTACGATGGGCGCGGCTGGAGCTTCAAGCGCATGGCCGCTCTTTTAGCGGATCTCGTTAACGGGTTGGGCGCGGCCCCTGTCCACCTGGTTGGCCTGTCGATGGGCGGAGTTGTCGCCCAGCAGTTGGCCCTTGACGCTCCGCAACTCGTCCGCAGTCTAACGCTGGTCAGCACCTTCAGCGTTTTGCGCCCCAAGAATCTCTCGCAGTGGCTGTATTTCATCCAGCGTTTGGTGGTTGTTCACACCCTCGGCCTGGAGCGGCAGTCCAAACTTGTTTCGCGGCGGGTTTTTCCCGGCCCCGGGCAGGAAGAATTGCGCCGCATGGCCGAAGCTCAGATTGCATCTGCCGACCCGCGCGCCTATCGGGCCGCCATGCGCTGCCTGGGGCTGTTCAACTCCAGCAAACGCCTTGCGGAAATTAAAATCCCCACTTTGGTGATCTCCGGCGCGGACGATTCCACCGTCCCGTTGGAGCACCAAACCCTGCTGGCCAAATCGATCCCTGGCGCGCGCCAGGTGATCATCCCGAAGGCCGGCCATGCCGCGGCCATCGATCAGGCCGAAACCTTTAATCGTTATTTATTGGAATTCTACCGGACGCTACCATGAAAATCCTTGAAACCGAACGACTGCTTCTGCGCCGCCTTGTCCCCGAAGATCTCGATGCGCTTTACACCCTCTACAGCGATCCGATCGTGCGCCGATACTTCCCCGAAGGTACGTTAACCCTTGAAGAAACCCGCGAAGAGTTGGAATGGTTTCTTAACGGCCACCCAAGGCACCCCGAATTGGGCCTGTGGGCGGCCATTCTAAAGGAAACCGGTCAATTTATCGGGCGCTGCGGCCTGTTGCCCTGGTCGATCGACGATCAGTTTGAAATCGAAATTGCCTATATGCTCGGCAAAGAATACTGGGGGCAGGGCCTGGCCAGCGAAGCCGCGCAGGGTATCGCCAGATATGCCCATGAGCAGTTGGGGCTGACCCGCCTGATCTGTCTGATCGACCACGATAACGCCGCATCCATCCGCGTTGCGACAAAGACCGGTATGACCTTCGAAAAAGAAGGCTTCGACGACAAAGGCCCGTATGTGCTGTATTCGATGGAAATTCCGTAAGGGCGACCCATTGGGTCGCCCTTACTTCACAAACGGCACACCCTCCGGTTTGAGCGCATCCTTGATCCGTTCGACATGGCCGAGAAGAACATCCAGCTGGCCGATCTCTTCCAACGTGTAAAAGCCGTAGGCGGTGGTTTCATCGCTTAATCCTGCTTCACCCCCGACCAATTCCACTTCAAAACTGAGCGAAACGATATGGGCTTTGTTGCCGTCCGGGTAGATCACCAGCCGGTTGGGGTCACTGTACACGCCCAGGAAGCGTGTTACCCGTCCGCGCAGGCCGGTTTCCTCCCAGAGCTCGCGCAAAACCGCTTCTTCAACGCTCTCGCCGGGGTCGACCCGTCCGCTGGGCAGGCACCACATCCCGTTATCGGTGCGTTGGGTCATGTAGACTCGTTCGCGCCCCTCATCAAATAAAATGGCTGAGCAGCCAAGGCGTAACTCGCCCTGTTTGCCCAGCCGGTCGCCGTACAAAATTTGGGTTTTCATGCCCAAATTATACAGCCGGATTAACTTACAAACGTTCCACTCCGCAGATCGGTCAGCGCCTGGCGGATCTCCTCCTGGGTGTTCATCACGAACGGCCCATAAGGTGCGATCGGCTCGCCAAACGGCGCACCCGCGATCAGCATGAAGCGGACGTGCTGATCTTCGGCAGCCCTGACCTTGAGCATATCGCCATCCGCAAATTTGACCATCCGAACAGCGGGAACGCGCTGCCCTTCATCGGACTGGCCGTCATCGAAGAAGCCCAGACCCTCGAAAACGTAGGCCAGGGTCGTGTGCCCGCGTGGGACATCGATCTCAAACTCGCGGCCGGCCTCGACCTGGACATCCATGTAAACCGGCTGGGCGGCGATCTCTGTGGCCGGCCCGCCAACCCCGGCATAGTCCCCGGCAACGACGCGCACGGTGACCCCGTCCTTTTCCAGGCTGGGGATGTTCCCGCCGCTGATCTCCTGGTAGCGTGGCTGCGACATTTTCAGCCGGGCAGGCAGGTTGACCCATAACTGAAAGCCGTAGATAACGCCGTTTGGCCCGCGCTGGGGCATTTCCTCGTGCAAAATGCCGCGGCCGCTGGTCATCCACTGCACCGCGCCGGGACCAATCTCGCCCTGGTTGCCCAGGCTGTCGCGGTGACGAACCTGGCCGTCCAGCATATAGGTCACGGTCTCGATCCCGCGGTGCGGGTGGGTCGGGAATCCGCGAATCGGCCCTTCGAGCGGATCGTTGAAAGCGAAATGATCGAAGAGCAGGAAGGGGTCAAACAGGTTCGAGACTTTCGGCCCAAAAGAGCGCTGCAACAAAACACCCGCGCCTTCGATCACGTATTGCGGTTCGATAATCTCTTCAATTTTGCGATATTCTTTCATGGGCTACCTTTATTTTCTGTGAACTTTGTTATTTTAGCAGGTTAATTTTGGACTTACTATATCCATATTGTACAGGATAATGATTTGATGTCAAACTATTCTTGGGGTCTTTTACAATCCTCTTACAAAAGTTTTGCCAGGCCGCCAGGTCCGAAAATCACTTGTAATTCATAATCGCTTTTGATACTATACTTTTAACTATGTTATGGGGAAATTCCCACATAAAGAGGTAATATGTCTACATTGCGATTTGCTGGGCGAAAGTGGTTTTTTGCTTTGTTTTTCGTTTTGGGATTAGCGGGGATTTATATCGTCGGATTGATTTTTTTACCATCGGCAATCAAAACCAATTATCAAAAGAGAGATTGTGACCGGGCGTTACAGTTGTTTGCAGCGTATTCCAGTTTCTACTTTGATGCCAGGGGGGAAAGGGCTGGTGTTTCGAATCTGGTGATTGAGTGTGCGACCTATAACCTTGCTGTGTATCGGGAGGAACAAAAAGCATGGCAAGATGCTTATAATGCCGATAAAACTTATCTTGAATCCTACCCATCTGGAATATTTTATGATGAGGTATATACACAGATTGCCCGTGTGTTAATTGCCTGGGCGAAGGATTTGTACTCACAAAAGGATTATCGCGCTGCACTTGGAAAGCTGGCCCAAGTTGTGCAATATTATGCAGATACGGTCGCCGCTCGGGAAGCCGAGGATTTGGAGGCGGAGATTTATAGAAACTGGAGTGGTGATTTATTGGTATCGAGGAATTATGCTGGCGCGTTGGATGTGTTGAACGAGTATCTTCGTTCGGCACAAATTAATCATCGGGAAGAAGATGTTAAGGTTGCAAAGGACAGGTTTGCTCAGCTCTATTTAAGCTGGGGGGCAGAGTTGCGCAATTCCGATGATTTTGCCGGTGCCGAAAGAACTCTGCATCAATTGCAAGATTGGGCGCGCGCCAACCAACAACCAGAGATTATAGCAGCGGCCAATTATGAATTGGCACAGACTTATCTGGCGTGGGCATTAGATTTACAATCTCAGCAGATGTTTTCTGAAGCAAAATATCGTCTGGAGCAGGCCATAGCTGTCGATCCGGAGCAGCAATCTGATTCCGGGCCAGCTGCTCAGTCCAAGGTTGCTATGTTGTCTGTTTACCTCAATTGGGGAAATATGCTAATTGCACAAAACGATTTTCCAGGTGGTCTTTCACAATATAATGCGGCATTGGAACTTTCGGATGATGAAAATCGAGCAAGAGCAAAAGATGCAGTTTTACATGGTTATCTTGTCTGGGCTGATGCGCTAGTTAAAGATGATGATTTCATCCTGGCCTTGGAAAAAATTAAACTGGCTGAGGCTGACCCTGGTTCTGATACGGGGAAAAATGACGTAGAAGCGGCGCGTGCAATAATCTATGCAGCTTTCTCGAATTCACAGGGCCAACAGGCGCAGCAAGCAATGAAAGCCGCCATGAGGGCCGTTTGTCAGGGAAAAAAACGACCAGAATTACCTATCTTTGGTTTGGATAAAAACAAAATTCGTGCGAGTGTTTTTGGTGTAAATACCGAATTACCAGAAAATCTTGCAGCAACTACCCCGGGCGAGATGCATTATGTAGTCTGTATTGAGGAAGAGTATGAAATAACTCAGATCAAGGAGGCAGTTTGCTGTAAAGCCATTTATCAGAGAATCAATTGGAGGGTTACGCTGCACAGGGTTAGTGATGCACTGGAACAAGCTAAAACGATATTACTTGGGGTGGAGCCGTCCGACAGATTTGAGACCAGACTTTTTACACCATTGGAATATATTGTAGGGGCTCCTCCAAGTGCTGCCGATTTGGCCCACTGGTTGATGACAATCATGAAATAGAATTCATTTTCTTATGGCCCGATGATGGCAAATTCCAGCAGCCCGCGCGCGATTTCCCGCGCCAGAACCGGGTTGCCCGCTTTGAGTGCGCCCCCCAACAGTTCTTTGAAACAAGAAAGCCAGCAAGCTGAAAGGCCTGCTGGCTTTTAAACAATTATTGTTGTCTCGATCAGGCGGAAAAGCACCGCCCACTCGACCAACTGAAGAAACTAACTTACAGCGAAATCTCTGCCTTGATCATCCCGGTCTGGGCATCGGCTTGCATCGACGAGAAGCCCAGGTCGCGGCACAACTTCTGAATGGCTTCGTTTTCGGGCGAAATGATCGCGATGACGCGCTTGATCTTCTCGGTGCGGGCGACATCCAGCAGGCGCTTGAGCAATTCCTTGCCCAGGCCCTGACCTTGGAATTTGTCGTTGACCAGCATCGTGAAGCGGGCTTCATCGTTCTCTCCACGGAATTTGCTCAGGCGGGCGACACCAAAGACGGCTTTCTCGCCGTTTTCGTCGCCTTCGACTACCAGCGCGATTTCGCGGTCGTAATCGTTGTGCGTCATGCGCGCCAGGCGCTCGTGGGTTACGCGCTCGCTCAAAACCATTGGGGAGAGATAGCGCAGGTAAACGGTGCGGTCAGAGAGCGCTTCGTGGAACTTGCGCATCATCGGCTCGTCTTCAGCGCGGATCGGGCGGATGACCACTTCGCGGCCATCTTTCATGACCCACTTGCCAACGTACTTGTTCGGGTAGGGGCGGATCGCGAGCTTGGGCAGTTGATCCTTGGTCAGGCTCAGGTCGTGCAGCAGAACACGTCCGTCGAGGGCCAGCAGGCCTTCGGGTGAAGCGATCAGCGGGTTGATATCCAGTTCGGCGATCCAGGGCTGTTCGACAACCAATTGGCTGAAACGCACCATCAGTTTTTCGAGCGCGGCCAGATCAACCGGCTTTCGTCCGCGGACACCTTTCAGGGCGTGGAAGATCTTGGTGCGTTCGATCATGCGGCGCGCCAAGGTTGTATTCAACGGAGGCAGGCTCAGGGCGCGATCTTTGAAGATTTCAACCAGTTGGCCGCCCATGCCGAAGAGCAGCACGGGGCCAAACTGCGGATCGATGCTCGAACCGACGATCAGTTCGTAGCCTTCCATTTTGACCATCGGCTGGATGGTGACACCCAGGAAATCTTTGGCCGAAACCAGGCGGGTCACCGATTCTTTGATCTCTTCGTAGGCAACTTTGGCCGCAGCTTCGTCTTTGATGTTGAGCTTGACGCCGCCGACATCCGTCTTGTGGGTGATGGTCTCAGAGTGGATCTTGATCACAACCGGGAACCCGAGCTGCTTCGATTTTGCAGCGCATTCTTCGGGGGTGGTGGCGATCAGCATGGGTGTGACCGGAATGCCATAAGCGCCGAGCAGTTCCTTCGATTCGACTTCGGTCAGCAAGGTGCGGCCCGATTTGCGTACGCCTTCGATGATCTGGCTGGCTTTTTCGCGGTCGGGCCCGTTGCCTTCCTCGTCGAGCGGTAAGCTGGGAGTTTCGTAGAGGGTCTTGAGGGCGTGGGTCGATTGCCACATATAAGTGAAGGCGCGCGCGGCATCGTCGGGATAGGCAAAGGTCGGGATGCCGGCCTTGTTCAGGATGGACTCGCCCGCGGCGATTTCCTGCCCGCCCGACCAGGAGGCCAGGATGGGCTTGTCGTAGCTTTTGGCGTAAGACTTGAGGGCTTCGGCTGTGGCGGTCGGGTCGGTCATGGCCTGCGGGGTCAAAATGACCAGCAAACCATCGCTGTTAGGATCCTGTGCGGCCACTTCAAGCGACTTGGCATAGCGCTCGGGGCTGGCATCGCCGATGATGTCGATCGGGTTGTTGTGGCTCCAGGCGCTGGGCAGGAATTCGCTCAGCTTGTCCATGGTTTCCTGCGAGACTTCGGCCAGTTCGCCGCCGTTGGTCAGCAGGGTGTCGGTGGCCAGCACGCCGGGGCCGCCGGCATTTGTCAAAATGGTCAGGCGCGGGCCCTTGGGGCGGGGTTGGCGCCCCAGCACTTCGGCCATCGAGAAGATTTCGCTGATGTTGTTGACGCGCAGCACACCGGCGCGGCGGAAAGCCACATCCAGCACTTCGTCTGAGCCGGTCAGTGAACCGGTATGGCTGGCCGCTGCTTTGGCGGCGCCTTCGGTGCGGCCCGGTTTAATAACGATGATCGGTTTGGTTAAGGCAACTTCGCGCGCGGCAGAAAGGAAGGAGCGCGCATTGCCGATGCTTTCCATATAAATAACGATGCTCTCGGTGTGCGGGTCATCGCCTAGATAGTAGATCAGGTCGCCCCAGTCAACATCCAGCATCGAGCCGACTGAAACGAAGTGCGAGAAACCGACATTTTCCTTGAAGGACCAGTCCAGCACGGCGGTGCAGAGCGCGCCAGATTGGCTGATGAAGGCCACGTTACCCTTGCGCGCCATGCCGGCAGCGAAGGTGGCGTTGATGCCGCTGACGGGGCTCATAACACCCAGGCAGTTCGGGCCGACGATGCGCATCTTATATTTGCGCGCATTTTCGAGCAGTTGGCGCTCGAGCTCAACGCCTTCGGGGCCGATTTCCTTGAAGCCGGCCGAGATAACGATGACACCTTTGACACCCATTTCGCCGCACTCGGCCACGATGCCGGGGATGGCGGTTGAAGGCGTCACGATCACGGCCAGATCAACCGTATCGGGCACATCTTTGATGCTGGGATAGGCCTTGATGCCGAGCAGGCTGGAGCGCTTGGGGTTGATCGGGAAGACCGCGCCGCCAAACGGGCTGCTGATCAGGTTCCACAAGATTGTGCGGCCAACGCTGCCTTCTTTTTCAGTCGCGCCGATAACGGCCACGTTCTTGGGGGCAAAAATGGACTCAAGTGCGCCCTGGGTGTATTGGTAGACGTCGTGCGCCGGGTCAAATAGATTCTTCGGGCGGTTAATGGATGGGAGGGACATAGGTTATTTTCCTTTTTAATTAACTGGCCAAGGCCAGGAGATGTGCAGGTTAAAAGCCCGTACTATTATACGACCTTCATGCTCCAATATCTGGCGGCAAGTGTCATAAATTTAGGGTTAAGAATGTCTATATTTTTAGGCTTGCGGGTACAATAAAATTGGGAAATGCCCGTTTTTACGGCACAGGCGGTTGTTCAGCTGAATCAGAGTTGGGCGGCTTCGCTAAATATAAAGGGAAAGTAAAAAATGGCAGATATGTTTTTGTTCATGCGGCATGGTTGGAAAAGTATTTGGAAGCAAAAAAACATTTGGCTTTTCAGCGTACTACCTATTTTTAATCAATTATTTAATATTTTTCGAATCGAAATAGATGCGAATTTGCTCTTACGGTGCGTTTGGGTAATATTAAGTTTTTTTTTCATCATTCTGTCTTTTATTAGCACCATTGGGGTGCCATATGTTGCATACCGTTCTTTGATTGGGGCCCCAGCAACGATTCAAGAAACTTTATTGGCGGTTAAGAAATTTTCTGGCAGGGTAATCGGGTGTTCTTGTCTTGGCCTTCTTGTACTTTCACCAATAATTTTTTGGATTTTGGCTACTTCCATAGACAATTCGACGCGCACACTTGAAATTTCAAATAATATAAATTTAGTGATTTTGCCTCTTTCGATTTTTACTGCGTTAGGACAATTCACCATTATTACATTTTTTGAAAAGGATTGGGGTATTCGACAAAGCCTAGCCAAGGCTTGGAATCTTTTCACAAGCCACTTCTGCGTTCTTGCAATTCTCGGACTAATTTTAACGGTAATATTTAACGTATATCTTGTAATTTCAGGCCTATTGACCGTATTAATTCAATCAGGCTTTGACATTGCATCAATTAGTAATTTCAATATGCTTGCTCCGCAAGCATCCTTAAGTAAAAACGTGTTATTTGTATTATTAAATGGTATTGGTCAAATCGTTTTTGTTCCATTAAGAGCGTTTATATTTGTTTCGGCATACTTGAAATACAGTGATGTAAAATTATCATTTCTAACGAGGACAAGGTAGCCAACAACCGTCTCCCAACAAAGCGCATCTGACGTGAGAGACCGTGGCACGCTTCGCAGTCAAGCATTCAGGCAGGTGAGAGTCATCTTAAAGATGACTCTCACCTTGTGGTGTAGAATAAGCCCATGAGCATCCTGTCCTTCGATCAAGTGCTGTGCTACAGGTTTGTGCAGAAACCAGCATAGACAAAAATTTATTAGAACGGAAACAAACCTCCCCATGAAAATACGCCCCACCAAAGGACTTACCTTTGAAGATGTCCTGCTCGTCCCGCGCCGCTCACCGATCAAGTCGCGGCGCGATGTCAGCACCCATACCCGCCTGACGGACCACATTTCTCTCAATATCCCAGTGGTCAGCGCCAACATGGATACTGTCACCGAAGCCCGCATGGCGATCGCCATGGCCAAGAACGGCGGCATTGGTATCCTGCATCGTTTCATGACCATCGAGCAGCATGTCAACCAGGTGCGGCGCGTTAAGCGCGCCCAGGGATTTATCGTCGAATCGCCCTATTCCATTCTGCTTTCGGCCTCGCTCGAAGATGCGCGGCGCATGATGGAACGCTACGATGTCGGCGGATTGGCCGTGCTGGACGATGAATCTGGCAAACTGGCCGGCCTCATCACTCAGCGTGATCTGCTGCTGGCTCCCGAAAGTCTGGCTACCGTTAAAGCGGCCATGACCCCCCGCGAACGCCTGATCGTTGCCCCGCCCGGGGTGACCGTTGAGCAGGCGCGCGAGACCCTTTATCGTCATCGTATCGAAAAACTGCCGGTCGTGGATGCGGACGGCAGCCTGCTGGGGCTGATCACCGCCCAGGATGTGACCAAACCGCGCGAAAACCCCTCCGCCAGCCTGGACGGCAAAGGCCGCCTGATGGTTGGTGCGGCGATCGGCGTTACCGCCAACGAAATGGAACGAGCCGCGGCCCTGCTCGAAGCCGGGGCCGACGCCCTCGTGCTCGATATTGCCCACGGTCACGCCGACCACTGCATCCAGATGGTTAAGAAGATTCGCGCGGATTTTCCCGCGGCCCAGATCATTGCCGGCAACGTCGCCTCGCGCGATGGGGCGCGTGAACTGGCCGAGGCCGGGGCCAGCGCCATCAAAGTGGGGATCGGCCCCGGGTCGATCTGCACCACGCGCATCGTGACCGGTTTCGGCGTCCCGCAATTGACGGCGATCATCGATTCGGTCGAAGGCGTCCGCGAATCCGGCATCGATATCCCGGTCATCGCCGATGGCGGCATCCAGAAAGCCGGAGACCTGGTCAAAGCCCTGGCGGCCGGCGCTGAGACGGTCATGGTCGGCAGCCTGTTCGCCGGCACGGAGGAAGCCCCCGGTTCGCCGGTCATCCGAGACGGACAAAAGGTCAAGGTCGTGCGCGGCATGGCCTCTCTGGGCGCCACGATGGGTCGCCGCGCCGTCGAGCGCGGACAGGACGAAAGCGCCGAAGACGCGGAGGACTGGGACAAGGTTGTGCCAGAAGGCGTCGAGGCGGTTGTGCCGTATCGCGGGCTGGTTTCCGAAGTGCTGACCCAACTGGTCGGCGGGCTGCGCTCAGGCCTGAGCTACGGCGGGGCGCACAACATCAAAGAGTTGCAGGAAAACGCCGAATTCATCGAGATCACCCCGGCCGGCCAGCGCGAATCCGGTTCGCACGATGTGCGCAAGATCTAACGCCAGTTCGGGTTAGATCCTAAAGGGCAAAAATCACCGCGGAGACGCCGAGAGCGCAAAGAAACTCAAAACATCTCTGTGAACTCTGCGGTGAAAAGGATTTATTCCGAATTCAGCCTATTTGTAAAATTTGTGACAAATATCAAATGATTTTGAATGCAGATTTTTGTTATAGTATGGGTGTGGTTTTTGAACGATAAAAGTTTTTTCTGGGTTATTGGAGTTGGAAAATGCAGAACAGCGTAATATCTAAAGAAAAACAAGAGATAAACAAAAATCAGCCGTTTCAATTGTTGCGGTATTTCTCCATCACCAGCCTGGTTGCTTTTGTGTTGGTGGCTGTTTCGCTGGTTACGTTTTATCGGCAGGTAGCTGTCAACGAACTGATCGAAATTGGGGGCTCCAAGAATGCGGCCATTACCCAGTCTTTTTCAAATGTCATCTGGCCCGAATTTGAATCCTTTCTCAATTCGGCCTCTGACCTTAGCCCGGACGAGATCCGCGCCCACCCCGAAACCGCCCGATTGCGCCAGGCTGTCCTTGAGCAAACCCGGGGGCTTTCGATCGTAAAGGTCAAGATATACAATCTACAAGGGATGACGGTCTTCTCTACCGAGGAAAGCCAGATCGGTGAGGATAAAAGCGAAAATGCCGGTTTTCTCACCGCGCTCAATGGCGGCCTGGTCAACGAATTGACTCACCGCGACACCTTCAGCGCTTTCGAAGGCGAGCTTGAAAACCGCGATGTGATCTCGAGTTATGTTCCGATCCGGCGTGGCGCCTCAGGCGTGGAAGGTGTTTTTGAAGTCTATGACGATGTAACACCCTTGTTGGAGATGATCTCAACTGCCCAGCGGAATATTGCCATCGGTGTGACTTTAATTTTGGTCCTGCTGTATGGCATCCTATTCCTGCTTGTAAGACGGGCAGACAATCTGATCAAGCAGCAATTTGTCGAGCAGCAGCAGTTTCAGACAGAGATCCAGAAAGCCTATAAGAAGGAAGAAAACGTCAATGAGTTCTTCCGTTTCACGTTGTTGAATATTATCGAGTATGTCAATCGCGGCAATGAAAAAGAAGTGCTGCTCTCTTACCTGGAGCAAATCAAGCAACAATTCGATGAGTTGAAATACTGGATTCCCAAGAAAGAAGATTGATATTCTTCGGCCCACAAGCCTTTCCCGGAGGCTTTAACATGCAAAATCGAATATTAGATTGGCCCGACTGCAAAAATGTGCGCGATTTGGGCGGACTGCGCGCCCAGGCCGGCGGACTGACCCGTTTCGGGGGCATCCTGCGCGCCGATACACCCTCCCGGCTGACGGCAACGGGTTGGGCCGCGCTCTACGAGTACGGCATCCGCACCATCCTCAGCCTGCGTACACACGGCATGACCGAACCCGAACTCGATGTGTCATCGCCCTATCCCGATATCGCCATCGTCCAGGTTGAGATCGAAGATGTTACCAACCGCGAATTCGTGGAAAAGTGGGCCAGCACCGACTTTTGGAGCACTCCGCTTTATTACCCGGATGCGCTCCAGCTTTGGCCGGATCGCCACGCTGCGGCGATTTCCGCCATTGGACGGGCCAAACCGGGCGGTGTGCTTTTCCATTGCGTCCGCGGACACGACCGGACGGGCATCATCTCCCTTTTGCTGCTGGCTTTGGCCGGGGTTGCGCCCGAAGACATCCTGGCCGATTACGCTCTCAGCCTGGACCCCGAGCGCGAGACCCTGCTGGCCACCCGCCAGACCACAACCCGTGAAGTATTGCTCGGCACGCTGTCTCAGCTCGATGCCGAATCTTACCTGCTCTCCGGCGGGGCCAGCCCGGATGACCTGTCGGCAGTCCGCGCGCGGTTGTTGGGGTAAGAAACAAAACCTGACAGGTTTCACCTGAGCCTATCCCGGCTTGAACAATCGCGTGGCAATGCGCCCTGCCGGGCGCGGATTCGCGGAGACCTGTCAGGTTTTATAGAATGTGTAACAAACGCAGTTGATCGGTTAGGCGGATTTTTGCTATAGAATTGGGGACGGTTTTGCAGAGGCAAGCCGCCTGGCCGGAAAAATGCTATTTGGATGTTTAGGCTGTCGTTTCATCGCCTATAAGTTATTAAGCCGCCAAATGGTGGGTAAGTACCTGGTTAGCCCATCTAACAGTAAGCGAAAAGATACTTTTTCCCCTAAAGGCTACAAAGAAGGAAACGATGAAAAATATCCTGACTTTAACAATGAAAGTTCTGATCCTCCTGTTTGGTTTGGCGATGCTCTACTGGGGAATCGATGATCTTCGATCCAATAGCTCGGAATGGCCGAGTGTCGAGGGCCAGGTTATTTCATCTGTGGAAAATTCACCCTACGGTGATTCGACGTCCACAGATTACAAAATCACTTACGAGTACCAGATCGGGGCTGAAAAATATTCTGGCTCCTATACTTATTTCGAGGCGCGCGCGGTTGGCGAGAAAACTACGGTTTATTATGATCCCACCTCTCCTGATGACTCGGTCCATTCGCCTGGAGAAACTGAATGGCAGGCTTTCTGGGGTTTGGCCTTTGGGCTTGGCTGCGTCGTCTGGGTTGTCTGGGATGTTTTCAAGTCACTCAGGAGCAAGCAACTGGACGCCTTGAAAACAATGTAGGCGAGTTGAGCTTAACTCTGTCTAAACAGACGAGTCTGTCACTCGAGACTGGCTTCGGGTTTTCCCTGCTCCCTAGCTGAGTCTCGTCCCGCCTACTTGCTGCTAACGCACACCCTTAATCAAACAGCAGCCCCGGCACTCCTCGCGAGCGCCGGGGCTGCTTCTCTACTCTTCTTCTCTCTACTCCCTACCTCACCATCTCAATATAATCCTGGGTCACCATCTCGCCGCCGCCCAGGAAGGCGACCAGCTCGGCCACCAGGCGGGCTTTTTTGTCGGCGTCGGTGCGGCTCCAGGTGCGGCTCTTGACCTCCAGGAAGTGGCCCAGGTCGGGCTTTTCGACCGTATCCAGGTTGATGTAGAACTCCTCGCCCCGGTACTTGACTGACCAGCGCAGGCGTTCCTTTTCGATGATCTTCTCGCCGCTTGGCTTGAAGTATTCGCGGTAGAAGCGCAAAGACTGGGTGGCCGGGGCCAGGTAGCGCGAGCGCGAGAGCAGCACCTCGTGCGCGATCTCGCCTTCGCGGTTCTCGCCGATCAGCGTCAGGCGCGAGCGGACATTGGTGATCTTGCCCTTCGCATCGACAAAGTCGTCTTCGCGGTAGCGCAGACGTCCCTGGTCGGGTTCGTCGAAGGTGAAGTAGTTATCGTACTGGCGGTAATGGCGCTTGTAAACGATCTGGATCTCGGGCTTCTTGAGCGCGTCCTTGACGACCGCCGGGTCGGCCACTTTGACCTTGGCCTGCACCTCGAAGGATTCTTCCTCCGTCGAGCCGCCCAGGGCGATCAGCTTGCTCAAAACCGACTGTTCACGATCCATCAGAAAGGCGTCGATCTGGCGCGCATATTCATCGGCCTGGCGCAGCAGGTCGGCTTCATCGAGAGTCAGCAGGTGTCGCTCCGTCATCAGCCAGCGGCCGTTGACCATGACGTCGGTCACATCGGTCGATTTGGCGGCGTAGACGATCTGCGCGTAGGCATTGTCCGGGCTGCGCTCGAAGCGCGGCGAATTATGGAGCGGGTTCAAATCCACTAAAATCAGATCCGCGCGTTTGCCGGTTTCCAGCGAGCCGGTGATCTCGCCGATATGCATGGCTTTCGCGCCCAAACGGGTGGCCATCGCCAGGGCCTGGCGGGCCGGCACAGAGGTCGGGTCGTTGCTCTGGGTTTTGGCCACAAAAGCCGCCAGACGCACTTCCTCGAACATATCCAGATCGTTATTGGAGGCCGGGCCGTCCGTGCCGATGCCGACGTTCAGGCCGGTTTCGAGCATCTTGGTGACCGGGGCCATGCCCGAGGCCAGCTTCAGGTTCGAAGACGGGTTGTGGGCCACGCCTGCCCCGGCATGCAGCAGGGTCCGCATTTCGCCCTCGTCGATGTGGACGCAGTGCGCGGCCAGCACCTTGGCATCCAAAAGCCCTTGTTTCTTAACATAGGGGATGACAGGCATGCCGTTCTCGTTGCGCATGTTCTCGACTTCGAAAGCGGTCTCTGCCAGGTGGGTGTGGAGTGGCACATCGAACTCGGCGGCCAGTTCGGCGGTCGCGCGCAGGATGTCGGGGGTGCAGGTATAGGGAGCGTGCGGCGAAACGGCTGGCACGATCAGCGGGTGGCCCTTCCATTTTTTGATGAATTCGCGCGCCATTGCCAGCGCTTCTTCGTACGAAGCGGCATCCGGGGCCGGGTATTTCATCACGGTCTGGCCGAGCACGCCGCGCATCCCGGCGTCGGCGGTGGCCTGGGCCACATCGTCCTCGAAATAGTACATATCGGCGAAGCAGGTTACGCCGCTTTTGATGAACTCGGCGCAGGCGATCAGTGTCCCCAGGCGGCAGAACTCGGGCGAGACGAACTCGCGCTCGACCGGCATCATGTAACCCATCAGCCAGACATCCAGGCGCAGGTCATCGGCCAGGCCGCGCAAGAGCGTCATCGGAACGTGGGTGTGGGCGTTGACCAGTCCCGGCATCAGCACCTTGCCGCCGCAATCCAGGCTGTTTTCTGAGTGGTACGCGCGCCGGATTTCAGCCTGCTCACCGACCGCGACGATCTTATCCCCACTGATGGCGAGTGCCCCGTGGCGGTATTGTGTGAACTCTTCATCCATGGTCAGGATGTGGGCGTTGAAGAGCAAAAAATCCACAGTTTGCGTCATTTGTTCTCCTATTTGCGAGTAGAGCGAGATAATCTCTCGCTCTACAATTGTTTCAATAATTATGTACTTGTCTGACAATTAAGTCAAGCCGGGGGTGTCATTTCGAGCAATAGCGACATCGTGCCCGTAGAGTAGAAATCCTTACCCAGGCATAAGATTTCGACGAGTGATAGCGAGGAGAAATGACAGGAGAGGCGCTCATGGTCTCCAGCCCAGGAAAACCTGTAAAACCCTCAAGTTTTGGGCGAAGTCGGTGTTGCGGTGATCGGTCAGTTCGATATCGATCGAGGGGATGCTGCGCGTGCTGGCAGCCCAGTCGGTCAGGTTGCCGGTGTAATCGCAGCCGGTGTTGATCGGCGGCCAGGGATAATCCGTGACTTCGGCGACATCCTCCGCCAGGCGGATGGAAGGCGGGAAGTCGGGCACGCCGCCTGCGAAGATGCCCAGGGCCGCGCTGTGGTAACTGATCAGCGCAACCGGTTTGATGTTGTCGATGTAGGCGATCAGCGCCTGAACTTCGGCTTCCGAGCCTTCGTGCTCACCGCCCTCGATCGGACGCCAGATCCAGCAGCCGTCACGTTCCCATTCCTTTTGCCAGTTGTAGGGCCAGTTACGGTTCAAGTCAACGTTGTTGGCGTTGGCGCGGCCCTCCACGCCGATGGCGCGGGCGGAACCGTCCGGGTTGAGGTTGCGCAGGATGAACAGGCTGGTATCCGCGGGGATTTGTTCGGGGTGATCGTTCAGGTAGGCGATCAGTTCGTCGGCCAACTGGACGGTGTTGTATTCGTAGCCGCCATGGATGCCCGCCACGATCAGCTTGTGGACCGGTCCGCGCCCGAAGCGGTAAACGTCCAGGGCGCGGCCTTCCTCGCTGTAGCCGATGATTTGGCGGTTGGCGGGCGGCATCGCCATCGGGGTGACGCTCGGGCCGGGGGAGGGCGTCGGCCAGGGCGTGATCGTCGGGCGACGGGTTTGGGTCGCGACCGGCGTCATGGTCGGAAACGGGGTGCGGCTTGGCTTTCCTGCGGGGGCAACCAGCGCGGCGTTCGGGTCCGGTTCGCTCCAGGCGGCGGCGCTCAGGACGCCGCTAAAGTACAAAAGCGCAACAAGGCCCAGGATGGCGACCAAATTGAAAACCCAGATTCCCGCCGCAATCCCGCCCAGGTTTTTTCTCATTGGGCGAGGGTCTCCAGCCGCAGCAGGTTGAGGGCGGTGTTGGCGGCCCAGGTTGCGGCGCTTTTGGGGTGCCCGCCATACGAGTGGCGGGTAAGTTTGGCATTTGCGGGGGTGACGAGCGCGATCTCAAGGTCGGTCTGGCCTTCGCCGGGGGTCAGTTTCAAACCGAGGCCGCAACTGCCGGCATTGAGCCGGGTAAAGGCCAGCAAGTCCTGGTCTTCAGGCAGGCTGGGCAGGCTTTGCCCACCGCTGTAGGCCGGGTTTTTGCTCTGCGCCAGGCGCTGGAGCAGTTCGCCTGCGAGGTTGATCTCGACGGCGTTCAGCGACCAGCCGCGCGCGGCCAGTTGATTAAGGATGATGCCCTCGAGGGTTTCATCGTCCGCGCCGAAGACGGCTTTGCCGAGACGCTGGCGGGCGGCTGCTTCGACCGGGGCGATCAACGCATCGGCGGCCTCGGGGGTTTCGGCTTTGGCTGTGATGCGTATATCCACCAGGCCGGAATGCGCGGCCAGGCCAACCATCGGGTTGGACAGTTCTTCCAGGTCGCCGACGTGTTCGTCGATGACCGATTCTCCCATCCCGGCCACGTGCAGAGTGCGGGCTTTGATCAACCCGCGCAGTTGGTAGCGTTCGCGCAGGTAGGGGATGACGGCATTTTCGAGCAGGTATTCCATCTCGCGCGGCACGCCGGGCAAAGAGATGATGCATTTGCTGCCCTGCTCGACGATGAAGGCTGGCGCGGTGCCGACCGGGTTCTTGAGGGCGATCGCGCCCTGCGGGACGTAGGCCTGGCGTTTCTGGTTCTCGCCGGCGCTGCGTCCGAAGCGGGCCATGCGCTCGACGATCTGCTCCCACAGCTCGGGGCGGAACTCAACCGGGGCATCGACGGCGCGGGCGACGGCTTCGCGGGTTGGATCATCGACGGTCGGGCCGAGGCCGCCGGTGGTGATGATGATCTCTGTCCGCGCCAGGGTTTCGCGGATAACGGCCGCGATGCGTTCGATGTTGTCGCCAACGGTCGAGGTGCGGAAAACGTCCACGTTCAGGTCGCGCAGGCGGCGGGCCAGGTGGGCGGAATTGGTGTCAACAATTTCGCCGAGCAGGATTTCTGTTCCGATGGTGATGATTTCAGCAGAGGGCATGGGGTTTCTCGAATGTCTAAAGTTGGAGGCTAAAATTGAAGAGTGAAGCATGAATATTTTACCCGCTTGGTCAGATTTAGGGGGCAACTTGGCCGCAGGCTGGAATGGTGCAACTCGATACAGGATTTTAGTGACAAAATACGCTTGTAGCTGGGGAGTATTTGCTCTACACTTAACTTTGGTTATGGAGACCATTCCTGCGATGAAAGTGCGCGTGAAATTGATTGCAACCTACCTGAAACTGCTGCCGCCCGGCACGCATGGCAATATTGCCGCGCTCGATGCGCCGCAGGGGGCGACGGTGGGCGATGTGCTTGCGCCCCTGGGTATTCCGCTTGACGAGAGCACCGTCCTGCTCCTGAACGGGCTGCAGGTCGAGGCCGACGCGCCGCTTTCGGATGGAGATATGGTTACCGCCTTTTCGGCGATTGCTGGCGGCTGCACCGAATCTCCGAATTTCTAATCTCTATTCTCGAATAACTGATCAAAAGGAGATAAATCTATGTTCGGATGGCATGGACGGTTACTGCGGGTGGATTTGACGAACCAGAAGGTTTCAATCGAAACGATTGAACCGAAAAAACTCAAAGATTATATCGGCGGGCGCGGATTGGCGATCCGCTACCTGTACGACGAAGTGGATCCGCTCGTGGACCCGCTTGCGCCGGAAAACAAGCTTATCTTCAGCACCGGGCCATTGACTGCCACCACCGCTCCGACCGGCAACCGTTACATGGTCGTGACCAAGTCCCCGCTAACGGGCGCGCTGGCGCATTCCAACTCTGGCGGCGATTTCCCGACCTGGATGAAGCGCACCGGCTTCGATATGTATATCTTTGAGGGCAAAGCCAAAAGCCCGGTCTATGTCTGGGTCAACGAAGATCAGGTCGAGATCCGCCCGGCGGACCATCTGTGGGGCAAGGAAGTCCCCGAGACAACCGATACCCTGATGGCAGAAACCAGCCCCGAGGCCAAAGTGGCCTGTATCGGTCCGGCAGGCGAGAATCTGGTCTTGATGGCGGGCATTATGAATGACAAACATCGCGCCGCGGCCCGCTCGGGCGTGGGCGCGGTCATGGGAAGTAAAAATCTCAAGGGTGTTGTTGTGGCCGGTAGGAAAAACCCGGCTTTCTTCGACGATGCCGGGATGCGCGCCTTCAGCGTCAGCCTGTCCAAGGAAGTTGGGGCCGATATCAAAAAGGGTTCCAATTTGCGCGAATATGGCACTGCCTACGTTCCGCAGGTCACCAATGCCATGGGCATCCTGCCGACGCGCAACTTCCAGACCGGCGTTTTTGAAGGCGTTAATAATATCGACGGTGTTGCGCTCAAAAACTCCTATCTGATCACCCACAAACCGTGCTACCGCTGTCCGATTTCGTGCGGACGCCTGACCGAAGTGCCGGATGGCAAATACAAGGGCAAGGGCGAAGGGCCGGAATATGAAACCATTTCCTCGCTTGGAACCGCCTGCGGCATCAGCGATCTGGCCGGCCTGCTCAAGGCGAACTACGCCTGCAACGAACTCGGCATGGACACCATTTCCGCCGGTCTGACGATTGCCGCGGCAATGGAAATGTACGAAAAAGGCATCATCACTGATGAGCAAACCGGCCAGCCCCTGCGTTTTGGCGACGCCGACGCCGTCATCGACATGGTTTACAAGATGGCCCGCCGCGAAGGCTTTGGGGATATTCTGGCCGATGGCAGTTTCCGCCTCGCGGAGCGCTATGACCACCCTGAAATGTCCGTCACCGCCCGCAAGCAGGAATTCCCGGGCTACGATCCGCGCGGCGCGCAGGGGATGGGGTTGCTCTACGCCACCTCGAACAAAGGCGCTTCGCACATGGAGGGCGATGTGGCTTACGAGGAGGTGTTCGGCACCCCGGTCAAGGCTGATCCGCTCTCGACCGATGGCAAAGCCGAACTGGTGGCGCGTTTCCAGGATGCCTTTGCGCTGATCGATTCGGGCGGCCTGTGCGTCTTTTTTGCCATCCGTTATGCCTTTACCAAAGAGATGATGGTCTGGCCCGATCGCCTTTCGCAACTGCTCAACCTGACCACTGGCGCGAATTACACGCCCGATGAAGCTTTGCAGGCCGCCGAGCGTGTCTACACCCTCGAACGGCTCTTCCTGCTGGCAGCCGGTTCCGGCCCCGAGCAGGATACCATCTCTCCGCGCATGCTCAACGAACCGCTGACCGAAGGTCCCGCCAAGGGCCGAGTGGTCGACCTGGACAAGATGCTGCCCGAATACTACGAATTCCGCGGCTGGCCGAAAGGCATTCCCTCGCGCGAGAAGCTGGCGGCGTTGGGGCTGTAAAGAATACTGTTTCAACAGAGTCTATATCGCCAGAGATATTTCACCTCTGGCGATATAGATTTGTATAGACCTACAACTTTGATAAATATGTCATTTAGCACTTGATAAACTCAGTAAAATGTTTTATTTTATTTGAATACCCAATGCATAAATCTTTTGCTGTCATTTTAGATTTATTATGCAAGGATGATTTGATTAGAAGTTATATTATGTAAGGAGGCAAGAATGAACAGAAGCTGGCTAAAACAGGTCGGATTATTATTCCTGGTATTTTCGTTGTTACTGAGCCCATTCAATGCAACCCCGGCCTATGCGCTGGATGCACCTGATTTGATTTCTCCCGAGGATGGTGTGACCACTACTGTGGAGGATACCCCGCCCCTGGGCATTCCTGAGTTTAAGTGGGCTGCTGTAGCAGATGCAACGAAATATCGCTTGCAGGTTAGCAGTGATATTGCTTTTACAACAACTATTGTAAACATTACCACCACAAATACATCTTATACCCCCACTTCGGCAAATACTTTTTCCGATGGAACCTGGTACTGGCGCGTTCGGGTGGATACGCCTACTCCGGCTGGGGAATACAGCCCGATATGGAGCTTCACGAAGGAATGGGCTTCAGATACCAACTTCCCTCTTCTGAACTCGCCGGATGATACTGCCACCCTCGATTTTTATGATCCGCCCGCTTTCTCCTGGGAGCCGGTTACCGGCGCTGTTGAATATAAATTACAGATCTATGCCAGCCCGGGAGGCTGGGCTACTCCGACCTACTCCGTGGTTACCCTGGCAACCACTCACCAACGTGCATTGAAATTAACCAACGGTTTGTATTACTGGCGTGTTGTGCCTGTCGACGTTGGTGGCCGTGAAGGTACCCCCAGCGAAGAGCGCTCTTTTACAGCCGGTTATAACCTGATCCCGACTCTGCTTGAGCCAGCCCATAACGCTACGCCTACTTTTACACCAAATTTCCGCTGGACGGCTGTGCGTGGCGCGCAATATTATCGCCTGCAATATACAACCGATCCGGATTTTAGTTCAGGCATAGTAGAAATTGATACGCGTAACACATCCTATACACCGATCGGCACGCTCTCGAACGATATCAACTACTACTGGCGGGTGCGGACGCATTCCGGTAGTTCGATCTCGAACTGGTCCCCGATTCGTACCTTTGTCAAGCGCTGGTATATCAAACCTGTCCTGCTGACCCCAACCAACGGTTACCAATATGTGCGTTTCCCTTTTTTTAGCTGGGCGCCTGTGCCTGGGGCTGCAAAATATCTGGTCGAGTTGAGTAAATTCCCCGGGTTTGTGCCTCTTCTTGACAGTGGCGAAACAGCCAACACTTTCTACAGTCCTGACAAGTATGATGGCGGTTTAGCGCTTACATATTATTGGCGTGTTACCCCGATCGATGGGAGCAATAAGCTGGGTCGGGTCAGCGATACCTTTTCGTTTAATAGTTATTACAATTCGGTTGCGCCTCAACTGGTTTATCCCTTGTATTATTATGTTCCCAACAGTTTTGCGGGTTTCCCGGGCGTAACAACCAGCCCCTATGAAGACCGAACGGCAGCCTTGCCGATTTTTATCTGGCATCGTGTGCTTAAGCCGTTGGATGATCCTACTCCTGGAGACGATTATGCTGATGCCTATCGCCTGCAGGTTTCCACCAGCCCAACATTTGTACCCATCAGCTGGACAGTAGACACTGAGAATACCTCTGCTACGCCAACTTCAACCAACCCATTCACACCTTCTCCTAATACGGATTATTACTGGCGCGTTCGGCCATTGGTCGGCGGCGCGGAAGCTGCGCAGTGGAGCGAGGTTTGGAGGACGCGTTTCAATACTTCAGGAGGCCTGACCCCCACAGCGGGTTCAACCCCAACCTTGATCCGGCCTGTCAATGGCTTTGAACTTGCTGAATCAACTCCGCTTTTGGAATGGTTCCCAATGAGTGGCGCCACTTCTTATGAAGTGCAGATCAGCCAGGCACAGGACTTTACCGGAAGTGTCAGTTCTGCTACGGTGAATTACCCGGCTTATGTTCCCAGTCTGGCCCTGGCCCAGCGAAATCTGGGCGATGTTGATTTTGGTGTTTATTATTGGCGGGTTCGCAAAGCTGGTGGCTCCTGGAGTGAGACCAGGCGTTTCCAGGTTGCGGCGCAAAGCCAGTGGGCTTTTACACGCACGCTGGGCAGCGGCAACCAACTGCAAATTGGCTCGGATACCAACCAGGGCTCGGAAGTTCTTGGAAATGCCGCTTATAACCTAACCAGCCTGTATGCAGCCCAGTCGAACAGCACCTGGTATTTTGGTTTCAATGTGCCGACCTCGCCCGCGATCAATGTTACCTATGCTCTCTATCTCGATCTTGATCACCAGGAGAATTCCGGGGCGGCCAGCGATCCGCGCGGCTATAGCCTGACAACAATTTCAACCTACCGGCCTGAATACGCGATTTATATTCTGCAAAAGGCAGGGGCGTATAGTACTACGGATGCTTATCTCTATCGCTGGAATGGCGTTTCCTGGGATGCAGAACAGGATTTCACCCTGATCGGTGGCCAGCTCAGTTATAGCAGTGGTTATTTGGAGCTGGCACTGCCAAATACAGTGATCGGCTACCAGGATACAACCGGCAGTTATGCTGTTTCCCTGCTTAGCTTGCCTGCCAGCAGCGGCCAGCCGCAGGATTCAGTTCCGTCTAGCCCAAATATTCCTGGAGGCACATCGGTCAGCCGTTTCTCAAATGTCACTGAGCGCATGAACCTGCTCATGCCGCCGACCAATGCCGGGGTGGACCCATCTACGTATCCGTCGGTCCTGCCTTTCATCTGGGATTACTCGATTCGCGCCCCGTATTCCGGGGCCTTTATGAAGGTATATACGGACCCCCTGTTTACCACTGAAGTGGCCGAATATGAATACAAAACCAGTGATGCTTACTGGGCGGATGCCCACCATGCCTGGTACGATGACTTTTCAGGTGATAATACCTATTATTGGCGTGTCCAACCTCGTTACCGCGTAGGAAGCAATCTTTATTCGGGTGTCTGGACCCAGGGATGGCGATTTGAACGCAAGGGGTTTGTTCCGCAAAACCTGCAAACCTCGGTCACTTTTGCTACGCCAACTTTCTCGTGGAGCATGGTTGAAGGCGCTCAGTATTACACGATCTGGGTGGATGAAGATCCCAGTTTCGGCTCACCAATCAATGAAACCACCCGGCAAACTTTCTTTACATCTACAAATACTCTGGCTCAGGGTACCTATTACTGGAAAGTTCGGGTTCACCGTTTTGACGGTGTCACGAATGCCTTCTCGCCAACCCAGAGTTTTACTCTGGCGCTTCCAACCCCATCAGGTTTGGAGCATTTTCCTGCCGGGACTGTAGACCGTGCGCCAACCTTATGCTGGACACCGTTGATTGTTGATTCCCCTTCCACCGGTGATCCGGTTATGGCGGCCTGGAAGTATCGTGTTCAAGTCAGCAAGGAACCTACCTTCTCTTCCATTTTTGATAATACTGACACAGAACAAAGCTGTTGGACACCGATCCAGGGTTACGACGACGGCTCCTATTATTGGCGCATAGCGATGTTTGATGGCCAAGGAAAGTTGGGAAACTACAGCACTGCCGCAACATTTACCAAACAATACCCGGTAACCACTCTGGTCAGCCCGACATCTGGCGCAAGCACCACCAGCACACCAACCTTTGTCTGGACACCTGTCCATGGCGCGGCAGAGTACAAGTTTGAGTCTTCAAAAAATCCGACCTTTTCTCCGATATACGATACGATCACAACCGATAATACCCGCTGGACACCGATAAAAACATACGACAGAGGCGCAACGTACTATTGGAGGGTATCGATTGTTGATGATGATGGGAATTTTGGTCCTGTTGTTGGCTCGACGATAATCATTCCCAGCGACTCGGCCACCTTTGTGGATGTACCCAAAACCTATTGGGCCTGGCAATATATTGAGCGACTTTATGCTGCGGGTATTACTGGCGGCTGTGCTACCACCCCTGCCTTGTTATATTGCCCGGAGAATCCGGTTACACGCGCCCAAATGGCGATCTTCCTTGAGAAAGCCATGAAAGGCTCGAGCTTTGTTCCCCCTGATGTTGCTCCCACCTTTAGTGATACCGTTGGGCACTGGGCCGAAAACTGGATCGAGGCTCTCAAAAACGATGGTGTTACCAGCGGCTGCGGCAGCGGCAAGTATTGCCCGGACAATCCTGTGACCAGGGCGCAAATGGCAGTCTTCCTGCTTAAGGCCAAGTATGGTTCATCGTACAGCCCGCCCGCAGTTGGAGCCAGCACCGGTTTTGCTGATGTTCCCACAACCTACTGGGCGGCTGCCTGGATCAAGCAATTGGCAGCGGAGGGCGTCACAGGCGGTTGTGGTAGTGGCAACTATTGCCCAGAGAATGCAGTAACCCGTGCCCAGATGGCGGTCTTCCTGGTAAAAGCCTTTAGTCTACCGTAGTATCCAAGAATAAGCCCGCGGAAGCGGCGGGTTTAGAATAATCTTTTCACCGCAGAGTTCGTCGAGATTTTTCGGCAACTCTGCGGTGTTTTTTGCTTTTGGAACCAACCTGATTGAACCCGTGTTTAAAAACAAAACCCGTGGTTGCGGAGAACCGACCTGGTTTTGTGTTAACTGCGCGTAGCTGAGAAAGAAAACTTTAGTTTAGCAAGAAAACCACCAACTCGCGCGGGCCATGCACGCCGATCGTCAGGGTCATTTCAATGTCGGCAGTCCGACTGGGGCCGGTGACGATGGCTGAGGCGGGGGCCTGGGCCGCCAAACGCAGCAGGGGCGTCAGCTCATCGCGCAGGTCGGCGGCGCGCAGCAAGACAATGTGAATT
The DNA here is from genome assembly GCA_002840685.1 of Chloroflexi bacterium HGW-Chloroflexi-6. GTDB lineage: Bacteria > Chloroflexota > Anaerolineae > Anaerolineales > Villigracilaceae > UBA8950. The sequence continues at coordinate 136,506 of PHBU01000010.1, forward strand.
TCGGGCAACAATGAAGCAGTCAGGGCTGCTTGGTCGGCTCCGCTAACGAGTACGCTGCCCGCCGGGGCATACCCGAGCGGGGAAAAAGTGATCCCAACCTGGGTGGTTGTATCCGGGTAAGGCAGCAGCAATGTTTCGGGTAAAGCCGTTTGTAACAGGCGCGCCGATTCCGTATCGGCGCAAGCGCTGTGGACCTTGCGCTGATGCAGAAAGGCGCCGACTTTTGAGCCAAGTTCGTTTTCGGTGCAGGGGATGACCTGCCCGCCGAGTGCGGTCAATTCGGATGTGAATTGCTCGGCCAGGGAAAGTTTGCCCGGCCCTAACGGCTGGATCGTTTCCAAGCCTGGGCTTGGCTGCGGGGATGCAGGCCTTTCAGCGCGCTGCTGCCGGATTCCGCTAAAGCGCTCGCGGAAGGGTCTGACCGGTTTGGGAAAATCCTTGCTGTAGCCCCAACCTGTCGCGGCGGGCAATGCTAAAAAGCGCGGCAGCGGACGGGAGAACCAGCCGGCGATCTTTTGCGAAACGGCGAACAGGCGTGGGTGGGCCGCGAGCCGTGCAAATCCGCCCAGAGCCAGTTTCAACACCCTTGGCAGCCCAAGCCCATCTTTCTTCTTCCCGCTTTCCATGGGCATTTCACCGGCCCTGATCCGCAACAGCATCTTCGGCAGGTCGATATCGACCGGGCAGGCCTCCTTGCACGCGCCGCACAGCGACGAGGCTTGCGCCAGTTGGGCAAAGTTCTCGCCCATCAGCCCTGGCGAGATAACCGAACCGATCGGACCGGGGTAGGGCGCTATCGCGCCATCAGTGCCGCGATAAGCATGGCCGCCCAACTCACGGAAAACCGGACAGGCGTTCAGGCAGGCCCCGCAGCGGATGCAGTAGAGCGCTTCACGCAGGGCTGAATTGCGCAGGGTGCTGCGTCCGTTATCGACGATAACCAAATGACGCTGCTGGTCCTCGAGCGGGCGCTGGATCAGGCTGGTGTAGACACTCAGTTTTTGCCCGGTGGCCGAGCGCGGCAGTAGGGAGAGAAATAACGCTAGGTCATCCAGGGTCGGCACGAGGCGCTCCATGCCCATCAGGGCGATATGCACTGGCGGCAGGGTTGTCACCATGCGCCCGTTGCCCTCGTTCGTGACCAGGGTAAACGTGCCGGTCTCGGCCACGCCAAAATTGACCCCGCTGATGCCGATATCGGCCGTCAGGAAGATTTCGCGCAAGATTTTGCGGGCGGTATTGGTCAGGGTTGGGATATCTTCAGTATAGGGGATGCCCAGCTTATCGTGGAAGAGCTTGCCCACATCTGCGCGGTGCAGGTGAACAGCCGGGGTGATGATGTGGCTTGGGCGTTCGTGGCGCAACTGGATGATGTACTCGCCCAGGTCTGTTTCAATAACGCGATGACCGTTGGTTTCGAGAGCATGGTTAAGTTCAATTTCTTCGCTGACCATGCTCTTGGATTTGGCGAACAGCAAGGACGAATTATGCTGTGCCCCTGCCAGGCTGGCGATTTCAAGAACAATTCTGACCGCTTCGGCGGCATCTTTGGCGCGGTGAATGATGATGCCATTGCGCTCAACCTGGGCGATGAATTTATCGAGATAAAAATCAAGGCTGGCGATCACGATCGCGCGGATGGTATGGGCGCGCTGGCGGCGTTCGGCCCAATCGGGCACAGAGGCCAGCGCCACGGCGCGGCCTTGCATGCGCCGTTCAACGTTGGCATCCAGGGCCGATTGCAAATTGGAATCGGCTATTTTTTCGCGGATCTGGCCTTTGAAGCTGGTGTTTCTCATATCTTCTGCTCTAACCGCCCGGTTTGCTGGCAACGTACAACCCGCGCGCGTTCAGCCATTGTGGGTCGTGAAAAACTTCCAATCCGCAGGCCTCAAATGCTGACCGGTACTCATCTACCGTGAATAATCCCAATTCGTGCCGCTCGGTAAAATATTCGATGCCGCTGGGGCTGCCGACCAGATAATTAAAAATGAAGTATGACAGGTTGCCCTCCTGCCCGGTCAGGTTCATGCGCGCGATCTTGAGGGTGGGTTCATCGATAAATGTGGCGTGGATATTCCCGACATGCCAGTCTTCAGGTCCGAACCACGGTTCGATGACCATCAGGCCGCCGGGTTTAAGATGGTGCTCGAAATTCGCGATGGCCTGGCGCATTTTTTCGGGGGTTTTGGTATAGCCGATCGAACTGAACAGGCAGGTGATCACGTCAAACTGTTTGTTCAGTTCGAAGTCGATCATATCTCCAACATGGAAAGGCAATTCAGGACATTTTTGTTGCGCGGCTTCGAGCATACGCGCATCCAGGTCGAGCCCTTCAACCTGGTAATGTTCGCGCAGGTAGCTGGTGTGCAGTCCCGTCCCACAGGCCACATCCAGCAGGCTATTCCCCCCGGAATGCAAACGAGCCTGGATATGCTGGTGGACCGACTCGGCTTCACCCGCATAATTCTTGCCGCGGCTCAGGTAAATTGTGTCGTACAAGTGGGCAGAGGGGGTAAACATAAACACTCCTTATTGGGGTTCGCGGGCAACTGCATCGCCCCAGCGAATGTGCCGTGGCAGAATACCAGCGCGTGTAACCGGGCGAATCTGGCCGATCTTCTCCATCGCTTCATCTGCGCCCATACCACGCCAGCGCAGCAACCCGTAGGCTAGCATCCCGGTACGATGGATTCCCGCAGAGCAGTGAATTAATACACTCGCACCTTCATCAAGCAAAGCCGATATCTGCGGAATGGCCGCCATTAAGCGATCATGTACCTCTCCCTGTGGGTACTTGCCATTCGGGACAGGAATCCATAGCCAGGTCATTCCTTTGTTCTGAACTTTCTGTCCGATCGATTCGGCGCGTTCGGTATCACGCAGCAAGGTGACAACATGGGTACAACCCTTTCCACCCAACTCGTCAAAGGCTCTCTTGCCGAGGAAGTGGCAAAGCGATAACCGTCCATTGCCAACAGGAGCAAAGCAGATTTCGGTACTCATCTTTTTTAATACAACTGCTTTAAAAACACAAAACCTGAAATTTTCTCAATCGAAAAAGATTAAAAATCTTCGAGGCATCGTAGTTTGGTAATGACCATTTTAAAGCCTTACTAATTCGCCAGCACTTCAGCGATATGCAGTACGCGCTGGGGTTTTTTCTGGCGATGCAGGCCGCCCGCAATGTGCATCCGGCAGCCGGTATCGGCGACAACCAAAGTTGGGATGGTTGGACCAGGCTCACCAACCATTTCGAGATTGGAAATTTTTCGTTTTAGAAATTCGGCGCTCAGTTCGGGGTGTTCAACGCTGAAAACGCCGCCAAAACCACAGCATTCTTCTCCGTGGGGCAGGTCAAGGATTGTCGCGCCGTGGACACTGGCCAGCAGGGCACGCGGTTGACGATCGATGCCCAGCCCGCGCAGCAGGTGGCAGGAAGGGTGATAGGTTAAAACACCGTCCCAGTGCGCGCCGAGATCGGTCACACCGAGCACATCCACCAGGTATTCGGTAAATTCATAAGTTCGGGAAGAGAGCACCTGGGCGCGCAGCAACCAGGCCGGATCGTCGCGGAAGAGTTCCTGGTAGCCGTGTTTGAGCATATGCGCGCACGAACCGGACGGTACGATCACATCGCCAGATGCAGCTTCAAAGACCCGAATGGTATGTTCTGCTGTTAAGCGGGCATCGGCGCGCAGGCCGGCGTTGAAGGCTGGCTGGCCGCAGCAGGTTTGATCGGCGGGGAAGGCCACCTCCAGACCCAGGCGGTTGAGAATGCGCACGATCGCTTCCCCCGTTTCGGGGTAGAAGGTGTCCACCAGGCAGGTGATGAAGAGCTGGACGGTGTTCATTTCTAGAGAAGTGTTTTGAGCGCTTCAGCGGTCTCGGCCGGGGCTTCGAGCATTGGCATGTGACCGACGCCGGGCAGTTCCGTCAGGTGAACGCGCAGCAGGGCGGCTTTTATCTCGCGGGCGCGCTCAGCCGGGATGAGCGCGTCGGCCTGACCGTGAACGATTGAGACGGGGAAATCGAAGTGAGACAGCAGACCGCTCGAATCTGGGCGGGCAGCCATGGCTTTGAGAGCATTGATGATGCCGGGCGCGGGCTGGCGCAGGATCGTCTCGCGCAGCAGCGCTTCATGGGCCGGGTTTGCCGATAGTTTAGGGGACATGGCATCTGCGACCACGCCGGGGCCTTTTTCGGCGACCGCGGCGGCGGTTTTGTGACGATTGGCCTGCCCCTCGGGGGTGTCTGCACCGGCCTGGGTGGAGATCAAGCCGAGGCCGAGAACCATATGAGGGGACTGGCGGGCAAAGGCCAGGGCGACGTACCCGCCCATCGAATGCCCGGCGAGAAAGGCCCGGCTGAGTCCGAGTCCGCGCAGCAGGTAGGCCAGGCTGGCGGCCATCTCGTCCAAACTGCAGCCGCCTTCGGGCAGAGCAGAAGCCCCAAATCCGCTTAGATCAGGCAAAATGACATCAAAATGACCCGTCAGATGCGGCAGGAGCGGCAGCCAGGCGCTGTGGTCGAGCGGAAAACCGTGGATCAGGACAAGCGGCTGGCCCGAACCGGCGCGAACAAAATTCAATTGGTTCATTTTTTGACTCCTTTATGGCCTTGCAGCCAACCGCGCGCAAAAGCCAGGGCTTCTTCGCGGTTGGAGATGTGGCCCTCGGCCTGGTTTTCGCGGATGGCTTCGAGCAGCTGGCCAATTTCGCGGCCAGGGGTCATGCCCAGCTCTTTGATCAGATCGTCACCGTTGAGCAGTTGCGGTGGGCGCACAACCTGCTCGGGGGTTTCCCAGTAGGCTTCGAGCAGGGCCCGGCAGGCGTCCAATTCGGCGGCCCATATTTCTTGCGGCAGGGTATGCTCGTAGGTGGCGCGCAGGTCGGCCAGCGAGAGCACAACGATATCGACACCTGCCGCGCCGGTATCGCGGAAGAAGCGGTAGATGGCCCGGCGGCTGATGGTATGCTCTTTGCGCTGGTGGTCGCTGTGCAGGTGGACGCGCATGTGGTCGGCGATGATGGTTTTGACGCGATCCATTTCATCGTTGCTCAGGCGCAGGGCGATGGCGCGGCGCAGAACGGTTTGGGCGCCTTTGTCGTCGTGTCCAAAGAAGCGGATGCGCCCGCTTTCCTCGACCGTGCGGGTGGATGGTTTTTCGACATCGTGATAGAGCGCGGCCAGGAAGAGCAAGGCGCGCAGCGGCCGGTCTGTGTTCAGCTTTTGGGAGAGGTGTTCTGCCAGTTGGGCGCGATAACGCCCCAGCTTCATGACAAGCAGGCCGTTATACACATCTGCATTGGATTTTTGCTCGTTGTATTGCGGCCCAAGCAGATCGAGAATGGCTTCGAGGTGGCGCAGAACCGACAGGGTATGTGACCAGACATCCTGGACGTGCGGCGGCGACTGGTTGACGCCTTTCATCGCTTCCAGCTCGGGCAGGATATGCGGCAGGATCTTGAGCATGTCGAGGGCGCGCAGGGCGGTATCCGGTTGGGGGCCGGCCAGGATCTTCAGAATCTCGTCGCGCAGGCGTTCGGCAGAAACAGATGGCAGACCGGACGCCGCGGATTTTATCTGCTGGCGGGTCGCCGGGTCAATGCTCAGCCCAAAAGCGGCAGCCTGACGGATGGCGCGCAGGATGCGCACCGGGTCGTCGCTCAGGGATGTTTCAGCGCAGGCCCGCAGGCGTTTGGCGCGCAGGTCGGCCAACCCTCCAAGCGGATCGTGTACTTCGCCGCTGTGCAGGTCGAGGGCAACAGCGTTGATCGTGAAGTCCCGTCCGCGCAGGTCGTCATCCAGGCTTTCGCCGCGGAAACCGGCAAAGTCGAGAACGTCACGCGAACCATCCGGGTGAATGATGACCAACCGGGCGGTGTCGTTTTCTTCGTCGAGCGGGTAAAAGGCGGCAGAGAGCTTGTCGGCCAGTTTTCGTGCAAAAGCAAGCGCGCCTTTTGGCACGGCAAAATCGAGATCGTGAACATCTTCGCGCGCCAGGGCAGCATCGCGCACCGCGCCGCCAACCAGGAAAATGGGCTGGTCCGCGGGCAGGCTTTGGCGCAACGAGAGCATCAAAGGAGTGTGGAAAATTGGGAGTGTTTCAGGCATATAAACCACATCCAGTGGTTCTTTGGGGCGGACGGCGCGCGCCGCGAGAAAGGCCGCCTCGCGGGTCTGACCCTGGGCGACCACCTGCCCCTTGACGAGCGCCACCCAACGCCCGGCATAGGCGGGCGGGATGGGTGTAGGCTCTGGGGAGGGCGAGGCGGTCATGACAAATTAGTTTTTCTACTTTCTTGCATGATGGAGTCCAACGCTTACCGTTCGGGCTTGTATTTTGTCAGATCGACAATGCCAATAAAGGGCAGGTTGCGGTAATACTCGTCGATATCGAGACCGTAGCCAAAAACGTAAGCATTCGGGATGACAAATCCGCGATAGTGAATGGGAACTTCCACCTCGCGGCGCTCGGCCTTGTCGAGCAGGGCGCAGACCTTGAGGCTTCTGGGGCTGCGGGTCTGGAGCATTTCAAGCACATGCGAGATGGTGTGGCCGCTGTCGACAATATCTTCCACCAGCAAAACGTTGCGGTCGGCAATATTGGTTTGCAGATCGTAGGTCACGCGCACATTGCCCGTAGAAGCGCGCGCACCAACCCCGTAAGAAGAGATTGCCATGCAATCCATGCCATGCGGCAAGGTGATGTGGCGCATCAAATCGACCATGAAGGTGATGCCGCCGCGCAGGATGCAGATCAACACCAGGTCCTGGCCAGCATAATCACGGCTGATTTCGGCTCCCAGCTCTGCCACACGGGCTTTGAGTGTGGCTTCATCGATCAGGGTTTCGGCGAGAAATTCGCGATAGTCTTGCATGGGAATCATTCTCCAATCAGCGTGGTAGTTGGTGGTGCAGGCGGCAGCGCGCTTCGTACATCTCAGCAGCGCCGACAATTACGATCGGTTCGTCATAGCGGGCAGGTTTGCCATCCAGCAGGCGTTGGGTGCGCGAGGCCGGGTCGCCACACACCATGCAAATGGCCTGGAGCTTGTCGACGCGCTCGGCAACGGCCATCAGGGTCGGCATGGGGCCGAACGGCTCGGCGCGGAAGTCGGTATCCAACCCGGCGACCAAAACTCGGATGCCGCGTTCGGCCAACTGGCGGGTGACTTCGACAATGCCCTCGTCAAAGAATTGGGCTTCGTCCACACCGACAACGGTCGTATCGGGGGCCAGTTTCCCGGCGATTTCATCCGAATTCTTGACCGGAATGGCCTCGAAATCGGCCCCGGCGTGCGAGGTAACCTTTTCGACAGCGTAACGCACATCGATGGCGGGCTTAAAGACCTGCACCTTTTGGCGCGCAATCACGGCGCGGCGCAAGCGTCGAATGAGTTCGTCCGTTTTGCCGCTGAACATCGAGCCGCAAACGACTTCAATCGAACCGGTTTTATGATTCATGTCCACTCCAGAAAAAGAGATAAAAAAACAGGCAGATGAAGTTTCATCTGCCTGTTAAGTTTACCTGAAAACCGCCGGATTTAGGCCGCTTCTGTGGCACTTTCGGGGAGTTCGTACCCGAGAGCGCGCAGTTTCTTTTTGGCATCAATCAGCGATTTGCGGCCAAAACCGTCGATGGCGAGAGCAGCAGCTTCGCCTTCGGCCAGTTTTGCAAGCAGTTGGCCGACTTCGGTGATCCCGGCTTCGGCCAAAGATTTGGTCGGGCGGGAGCCGAGTTCGAGTTCGGCGATCGGGCGCTTGGGAGAAACTTTTTCAGTCTCTTTGGCCTTTTGGGTATCAACATATTCCTGGCGGGCCTGGAGTTTGCGATAGAAGCGATCTACCTGGCCTTCCATGTCGATGATACGAGCCTGCTCACCGGTAAAGAAGGGGTGGCAGTTCGAGCAGATTTCAACGCGCAGTTCTTTTTTTGTCGAGCCAGTTGTCCAGGTTGTGCCGCAGGAGGCGCAAGTAACCTTGGCTTCGTAAAATTTAGGATGAATTTCAGTCTTCATGTGAAAACCCTTACTCCGCAGCCGCGAGCATTTCAGCCGGAAGAATATTGACACGCTTGCGGCCATGATAAACGTCAAACACTACAAGGCCATCCGCCGTAGCGAACAAGGTATCATCTTTGCCCCTGCCAACATTCAAGCCGGGTTTGATGTGCGTGCCACGTTGGCGCACAAGAATGTTTCCAGAAAGTACAAATTGTCCAGCATACCGCTTGACACCCAAACGCTGGGCATTTGAGTCTCGACCATTGCGGACTGAACCGCCACCTTTTTTATGTGCCATCTCTACCTGCCTCTCTTAACCGATCTTTTCAATTTCAAGGCGGGTATACTGCTGGCGGTGCCCGGTTTTCTGGCGAATGCGTTTCTTGGGCTTGTAGTGAAAGTTGACACTCTTTTCACCCTTGAAATGCTCCAGCACGGTAGCCTTAACAGCCGCGCCTTTGACAGTTGGCGTACCTACGGCGACATCGTCGCCATCCACCAGCATCAGCACTTGCTCAATGGCAATGCTTTCGCCGGGGGCTAATTGCAGGCGATCCACTTCGATGGTACCGCCTTCGACAGCGCGATATTGCTTGCCGCCGCTTTCAACAATAGCGAATTTCATAGAACCTTTCTCCTGGTCTTCGCTTCGCCGCAAAAGCCGCCTTGCCTTTGATCGTTTTGGCCGCGTTACGGGGAAGCCGGGATTGACATAAACCCGCCCCGGCAATGGTTCTGCCAGGGCAGAGGCGAATGGAGATTATACCACCAGCGGGCCGATTGTCAACAAGTTTTTGTGACGAATTTCAGCTTCGGGTGGCCGGCCGCCATAGTTCAAGCAGCGTTCCAATTTGACCGGATGTGAGCTCGCGCCAGGTCTCGATCGGCAGCTCGATATGCGCCAGAGCGGATGTGGGCATGGGCGCAGCCTGGCCGGTCAGCTGCTCGACGAGCTGTTCAAGCCCCGGGTTGTGGGCCACCACCAACAGGCTGGGGCAACGCTTTGGGGTTTTGCGCAGCAGCGAGAGCAGAGTCTCGCTTTCAGCCAGGTATAACTCTTCCCGATAGCGCACCGGGCCGTTATAACGGATGGCGCTCAAAACTTCGGCTGCGGTCTGGGTGGCGCGCCGGGCCGTCGAAACGGTCACAAGGGCCGGGGTGAATCCGCGCTGACGCATGTATTCCCCAACCAGCGGCGCTTCTTCATGTCCGCGCCCGTTTAGTGGCCGGTCGTGATCGTTCAGCAGGGTGTCTTTCCAGCTTGATTTGGCGTGACGCAACAGAAAAAGTGTTTTCATAATTCTGAGATGGCCAATGCCAGGTTTTGGCGAAATTCAGGACGGATAAAATGGGCCCAGGCCTGCGGAAAAGTATCGGTCTGTTGGCGGTGCTGGTTGTTCAGGGTAGCCAGATAAGCTGTGATTCCATCCAGCTCCGGGCGCACCCCGATCGGCAAAGATCGATGTTGGGTTTTAAACTCTGCCATCAGACCGGAAAGCAACTCACCGGCCAGGAATGCATCGTTCAACTGCCCGAGGTGGTCTTGGATGGTTTTCAGGTCTTCGATAACTTCCGCTACGGGTTTGCCCAAAATCTCGCGCAGGAACTCAACAGCATAGCGGAATTTCTTGCAGCGTATGCGCAGATCATGCAGTTGTTCGGGGCTGGCCGTTGCGAGAATTCCTTCACAGGCCAGCACAGCGCTGTAGCGCTGGTAGATCAAGAAGGGCGCAGCCTGCCAGGTGACTTGCGGGTGCGGTTCTTGTGGGTCATAGCGGCGCACACCCCTGCCGGGCGTGCCGAGAAAATGTTCGAAGTCGGTCTTGAAGGTCTCGAAGGCCGGGCTGTCGAGGTAGGCAAGCATTTTATGACGGGCGGCTTCGCGCTCGGTTTGCCAGGTATTGAGCAGAAGCTGCAAATCGGCGCCGGTTTCGCGCTGATAATCCTGGGCGTTTTCGATGAAAACATCCAGGTCGCGGACGGGGCCAAGCGCCTGACGGGCGGCGCGCAGATCATCCAGGAGCGGCTTGATCTCGCGCGAACGGAAAGCAGGCGCAAAAACTTCAAAAGCGGCCCGCAGGCGACGGGTGGCAACGCGCATATCGTGCAGTTCTTTGCTGTCTGCTCCCAGGCGCGTACCGGATTCGTGGCGCAGCAGTTCATCGAAATGGAAACGCATCACGATGCGAGCGTATTCAGCCAGAGGCAGGTCCGCTGAAAGACCGCGCGGCCGCTTTTTCCGGGAGGTTGGCTTCGAATCATCGCCAGATGGCAGGGAAAGCTCAGGTTCGGGCATTGCGCAGGAAAATTAACTGGGAATTGATTTCAGGTTCATCCTTGCCCGGCGAAAGACGTTTATAACTTCCATCTGACTGCATAATACGGGCGGAGGTATTGTCGCGCAGGTAAGTATCGAGCACCTGACGGATGTAGCGAATGTTGCCGGGGTCTTCGATCGGGAAGAGGATCTCCACCCGCCGATCAAGATTACGAGGCATCAGATCTGCACTGCCCAGGTAAACCTGCGGCTCTCCCGCATTCTCGAAGTAGTAAATGCGGCTGTGCTCCAGAAAACGTCCCAGAATGCTGATCACGCGGATATTCTCGCTCAGGCCTTTTATGCCGGGGCGCAGGCAGCAAATGCCGCGCACCACCAGATCCACTTTCAGGCCAGCCTGCGAGGCGAGATACAGTTTTTGGATGATGGCTTTATCGACCAGGGCATTGAATTTGAACAAAAGATGGGCCGGACGGCCTGCCTTTTGGTGTTCGATCTCGCGCTCGATCAGGGCTTCAAAGCGCTGACGCATGTTGACCGGGGCGACCAGCAGTTTGCGGTATTCTTTTTTGGCCGAGTAACCGGTCAGATAATTAAAAAGATCGGTGGCGTCGGCGCAAATCTCGGGGTCGCAAGTAAAGAGTCCCATGTCTTCATAGATCTGAGCCGTGGCCGCGTTGTAATTGCCCGTGCCAAGATGGATGTAGCGCCGAATATGTTCACCTTCCCGGCGAACCACGAGCGCTACTTTGGCGTGGGTTTTCAACCCCAGCAGGCCGTACACAACGTGCACGCCTTCCTGCTCCAGCATTCGCGCCCAAACGATATTGCTTTCTTCATCGAAACGGGCCTTCAACTCGACCAGCGCTGAAACCTGCTTGCCGTAATCGCGCCGGGCCTCGAGCAAAGCGCTGACCACCGGGGCGTTTGTCCCGACCCGGTAGAGAGCCTGCTTGATGGCCAGCACATCTTTATCGTAAGCTGACTGGCGCAAGAAGTTGATGACTGGCAAAAACGAATCATATGGGTGCTGGAGCAGAATGTCATTCTGGCGAACCGCATCCAACACATTCGTATCGTCGCCATTCGGTTTCTTGAGCACTTTTGGAACAACCGGCAGGAAAGGCGGATCCTTCAAGTCGGGGCGATCGATTCCCAGCAGGGAGCGCAAGTCAGTCAGCCCCAGCGGGCCATCGAAGGCAAAAACATCCTTGGCATCCATTTCGAGCTGGTCCACCAAAACCTCGCGGATGCGTTCCGGCATCTGGCGGTTGATCTCGATGCAAACCACCGAGCCAAAACGGCGCTCGCGCACGCTCTCCTGCATGGTTTCGAGCAGGTCATCGCCTTCAAGTTCCTGCACCACCAGGTCTGCATTGCGGATGACACGGAACAGGTGCGCTTCCATGATCTTCATGCCCGGGAACAGGGCCTGCAGGTTTGCCAGGATCACCTGTTCGAGCCAGACAAAATAATGATGATACGGCACAGTCCCATCTTTGCGGGTGCTGCCCGAAGAACGCTTGAGCGGCAAGAGGCGCGGCAAGGTGCTCGGGATTTTCAGGCGCGCGAAACGCTCGTGCCCCTTTTCGTCGCGGATTAAAATCGCCAGGTTCAGGCTCAGGTTGGAGATGTGCGGGAAGGGGTGGCCGGGGTCAAAGGCCAGCGGCGTCAGCACCGGAAAAATCACTTCATCAAAATACTCGTGCGAGGCCTCAAGCTGTTTCTCATCCAACTGCTGGTAATCGAGCACATGGATGCCTACTTTATCCAGTTGTCCGCGCACATCATCTGCCCAGGCCTCGTGGCCGGTCTTGAGCAGTTCGCTGGCCAATTTGCGGATGGCCGCCACCTGTTCGGCAGGCGTCAGGCCGTCGGGTGAAAACTCGACCACGCCCTCGTCGATCTGCATTTTCAGGCCGCCGACCCGCACCATGAAAAACTCATCCATGTTGGAGCCAAAGATGGACAGGAATTTGGCGCGTTCCAGCAAGGGCCAGTGTGTATCACGGGCTTCTTCCAATACGCGCCGCTGGAATTCAAGCAGGCTCAACTCGCGGTTCAAGTAGAGTTTCGGGTCTTGCAGGTCAAATGTCGGCTGGTTTTCGGGCATCTTGGTTTCTACCATTCACTTTTTCTTTAATTATACTGTCCCGGTCAAATTTATTACGGTTATGGATTGGTTAAGGATATTCAGGATTCCTGCAAGCCCATAAGGTACAATCACGCCATGGACTTTTACTGCTATGCTGTTACCGCTCCCGGATTATGGACTCTCTCCGCGCAAGAGCTGGATGCGTTAGGCGCGCTCCCCGCAGGCTTGCCCGCCGTTTCGACAGGCCTCAGCCGGGCTGAAGCCGACCCCGGCGGCGTGGAGTTTCGCGCCGACCTGGCCATGCTCTACCGCTCCAACCTGCACCTGCGCACCACCAACCGCGTGCTGGTGCGCCTGGGCAACTTCTACTACGCCCGCACCTTCACAGAACTGCGCGCCGGGGCCGCGCGCCTGGCCTGGGAGCGATATCTCAGCCCCGGCCAGCCGGTTCAGATTCGCGTCACCTGCCACAAATCCAAGCTCTATCACTCTGATGCAGTTGCTGAGCGGATCGGGCTTGCCATCGCCGACCGGCTGGGGCAAGTCAGCCCGCTCCAAAAGGGCATCGATAGTCAGGCGCAATTGGTTTTGGCGCGTCTGGTAAATGATCAAATTACGATCAGCATCGATTCGTCCGGCGCAAACCTGCATCGCCGCGGCTATCGCCTGGCCACCGCCAAAGCTCCTTTGCGCGAAACCCTGGCCGCAGCCACCGTCCTTGCCTGCGGTTGGGACAAATCGTCCCCGCTAATAGATCCTTTTTGCGGTTCCGGCACCATTCCGATCGAAGCAGCGCTGATGGCGCTGAAGATTCCACCCGGCATCAAGCGCCGCTTCGCCTTTATGGACTGGCCGATCTTCGATGAAAAGGTATGGCAGGCGGTCAAAAAAGAAGCGCAGGCCGGGCCTCGACCGACCCCGCCCATCCTCCTGGCCTCCGACCGCGACCAGGGCGCAATCCGCATGGCGATCGAAAACGCCGAACGCGCCGGGGTGGCGGACTATATCCAGTTTGAAGCGCAGGCCGTCTCATCCATTGAGCCGCCTCAACAACCCGGCTGGATGATCACGAATCCGCCTTACGGTCAGCGGGTCAGCTCAAACAAGGATCTGCGCAATCTATACGCCCAATTGGGCAACGTTTTGCGCGCTACCTGCCCCAATTGGCAGGTTGGGATCTTGTGCAGCGACCGGCTGCTGCTCGGCCAAACCGGTCTGAGTCTGGATACCTCTCTGCGGCTGATCAACGGCGGTTTGCCGGTAATCCTGGCTCGCGGCCAGGTCAAGTAAATTTCAAACAGAAAAAGCCCCGCTTTTGAAGCGAGGCTTTTTTGTTGAATATGGATTGTCTTGGCGTTGGTTAACCGACCAACTTGGTCAGGTCTTCCGCCGCTCGGCGCATTTCAAGGAAAACCAGGCCGAGTTTGCCTTCCTGGCGTGCCAGCGCAGTCAACACGGCTTCATCGCCCACAGCGATGAGCACAATAAAGCCATTGTTGCCTTTGATATAAACTTGTTCCAATCCGCCGCGCCCGAGTTCCGAGGCAATGCGCTCACCAAGCGAAAGCATGGCGGCTGACATCGCCGAAACACGATCTTCTTCCGCGCCCTGTTGCAGGGCCGAAGCCATGATCAAGCCGTCTACAGAAACCACGGCCGAAGCTTCGATATCGGAAGCGGAAGCCTGCATCGCGCGCAAGCGGTCTACCATTTGTTGACTGCGGGATTTGCTCATGCAGTTTTCTCCAATGTAAAATGTCTTTAAGAGTTTACCACAATTCTTAAAATCGCGGCAAATTTTTCAAATTCGTTAACTGCTTAACTTCCGCGCAACTGGTAATTGGGCGCTTCTTTGGTAATGATAATATCGTGCGGATGGCTCTCGATCAGCCCGGCATTGGTGATCTTGCGCAACTCAGTTTTGTCTCGCAAATCATCCAGGTTTTGTGCGCCGGCATAGCCCATCCCTGAACGGAGGCCGCCCACCAATTGGTAGACAAAATCGCGCAGTGTTCCTTTGTACGGAACCCGGCCCTCGATGCCCTCCGGCACCAGCTTGCCGCCGCCTTTTTGTCCGCTGCCGTAGCGGTCCTTGCCAAAGCCCTGCATGGCGCCCAGGCTGCCCATGCCGCGATATTCCTTGAAACTGCGGCCTTCGTAGGTGACCACTTCGCCAGGGGATTCTTCCAGCCCGGCCAGGAGCGAACCCAGCATGACCGTATCCGCCCCGGCCACGATCGCCTTGACGATATCGCCCGAATATTTGATACCGCCATCGGCAATGATCGGCGTGGATGTTTTGCGCGCCTCACGCACGCACTCGTAAATGGCCGTCAACTGCGGCATCCCGGCCCCGGCCACGATGCGGGTGGTGCATATCGAACCGGCGCCCACACCCACCTTGACCCCGTCTGCCCCGGCTTCGATCAGGGCGCGCGTCCCTTCGGCGGTGACCACATTCCCGGCGATAACCGCCAGGCGCGGCCAATTTTTCTTGACGCGTTGAATCGTCTCGATCACCCCGCGCGTATGCCCGTGGGCGGTGTCGATCACAACCACATCCAGCCCGGCATCTGACATGAAGCCAACCCGCTTCTCAACATCCGGGCCGACGCCGATCGCCGCCGCCACCAGCAAGCGTCCGCGGCTATCTTTGGCCGCATACGGATGCTCGATCTCGGTCAGGATGTCTTTGACCGTCAACAATCCCTTTAATTTGCCGTTTTCGTCCACTAATAACAATTTCTCGATGCGATGCTTCTGCAAAAGCACTTTTGCATCGTCATTCGAGATACCGACCGGGGCTGTCACCAGGCGCTCGCGATTGGTCATAAAAGCGCTGACCAGTTTGCCGTAATCTTTCTGCTCAACAAAGCGAATGTCACGGTTGGTCAAAATCCCGACCAGGTCACCCGCAGCCTCGACAATCGGCACACCGCTGATCTTATAATGCGCCATCAGATTTTCAGCATCCTGCAAGGTTGCTGTCGGCGGCAGGGTCATCGGGTCGCTGATCATCCCGGCCTGTGAGCGCTTGACCTTGTCCACCTCGCCCGCCTGGGCTTCCGGCGACATATTGCGATGGATAACGCCAACCCCACCCTCGCGCGCCAGGGCGATTCCCAGTCGCGCCTCGCTGACCGTGTCCATCGCCGCAGAAAGCAGCGGGATATTGAGCGTGATCTCACGCGTCAGCCGCGCCTGCACATTCGTTTCTGAGGGCAAAACTTCGCTGTAGGCAGGCAAAACCAGCACATCGTCAAAGGTTAATGCTTCGGAAGATTTAAATAGTTCCTCGTTCATAATTCTCCTTCATCCAGACAAGTTGTTTGGACAATTCTACATCAAAACCCACCCGCGCACCTAATTTGGCAGATTTACGTACTTCATGTTAAACTAATTTTTCCAAAAGGAGTATCACATGAACGATCGTCCCGGTTGTCTTTCTGGTCTGCTAAAACTCTTCCTGGTTGATGCCATTTTCGACTTTTTCCAGGAAAAGTTCGGCTTTGGGCGCGGCGGGTGCTGCGGATGCGGCTGCGGCGTCATCATGCTCATTCTCTCGACCGCCATCACCTGCTCGATCCTGTTTGGCACCGATTGGTTCAATTTCGGGTTTTGATGCGCCGACTGATCTTATTCCTGGTCTTTTTTTTGTGGATGGTCATTCCTGGTAGCGTCTCCGCGCAGGATGCCGATTCGACGCCCTCGCCGACAGCCACCGCAGCAGGCGAGGCGGATCCGCTCACCCCGCAGCCTGCCCCGGCCGCGATCGGCATTACCTTCCCGCAGGCGGGAGAGATCGTCAAAGGCAGTGTCCCGATTAGCGGCCTGATCACCCAACCGGGGTTTTCAGCCTGGGAACTGGCATTTTCCCCGATCGACAACCCGACCGGAACCTGGTTCCTGCTCGCAACCGGCAGCGAAACCCTCGAAGGGCAAATCTACACCTGGGACACAACCTCCCTGACCGATGGCGACTACGCCCTGCGCCTGCGAGTCCGCTATTCGGATGCTTACCGCGAAGCCCTGGTAGCGCCCGTGCGCATTCGCAATTACAGCGTCGAGAATTCGCCCACCCCAAGCCCGACCGACCCCCCAACCGACACCCCAACGGCAACGGCGCGGTCGACGCTTCTCATCCCGACCAGCACAGCCACATCAACCCCGCGCCCCACCCCAAGATCGCTCCCACCCAACCCGGCAACTCTTGAAAATGGAGAGATTTTTGCCTCACTCTTGCAAGGCGCAGGCTACGTGGGGTTGGCCTTCCTGCTGTTTGGCATACTCTCCCTGTTGAAAAGCAAACTGAGTAAAAAGAAATAAGGCTCCACCTGCCGGAAATAAAAATAAGCCGCCCGAATGGGCGGCTTATCGTTTTCATAAACAAGGTTAGGCGGCGGCAGGGGCGGGTTGGGGCGTACCGCTCTTCTTGCCCGCGGGCGGCGGGAAGATGGCCTCGAACTCATCACGCGTGATGGTTTCAACTTCGAGCAATCTGCCGGCGATTTCATCCAGCTTGTCGTGATACTGTGACAAGATTGCGCGGGCCTGCCCGTAGGCTTCCTCGACCAGCTTGCGTACTTCGCGATCGATCTGATTGGCCACATCGTCAGAGTAGTCACGCTGCTCCGAGATTTCGCGTCCAAGGAAGACCAGTTCCTGCGCCTGGCCATAAACCATCGGGCCAAGTTCGCTGCTCATGCCGAGGCGGGTTACCATGGCGCGCGCCATGCGGGTGACCTGCTCGATATCGTTCGAAGCGCCGGATGTGATGTCATCGAAGACCAGTTCTTCAGCAGCGCGGCCGCCCAGGGCGTAAGCCAGGGTCGCCATCATCTTCTTGCGCGACATCAGGATGCGGTCTTCGTCCGGGCGGAACCAGGTTACACCGCCCGCCTGTCCGCGCCCGACGATGGTCACTTTTTGGACCGGGTCGGCTTCGGCGATCGCATTCGCGACCACTGCGTGACCGGCTTCATGATAAGCAATAATGCGCTTCTCTTCTTCGCTGATCAGGCGGCTTTTGCGTTCGGGCCCCATGACCACACGCTCGATGGCTTCTTCCATCTCAGACTGGCCGATGGATTTCTTGTTGCGGCGGGCAGCCAGGATGGCAGCTTCGTTGACCAGGTTTTCCAGGTCGGCGCCGGTAAAACCGGGGGTGGCGCGGGCCAACGAGGACAGGTCTGTTTCCGGGTCGAGCGGCTTGCCCTTGATATGGACTTTCAAGATCGCCTCGCGGCCTTTTACATCGGGGCGGTCGAGGGTCACGCGGCGGTCGAAGCGCCCGGGGCGCATCAGGGCCGGGTCAAGGATGTCGGGGCGGTTGGTGGCCGCCATGATGATGACGTTGGTATCGGTGTCGAAACCATCCATCTCGACCAGCATCTGGTTGAGGGTCTGTTCGCGTTCATCGTGCGAGCCGCCCAACCCTGCACCGCGCTGACGTCCGACAGCATCAATTTCATCTACAAAAATGATACAGGGGGAGTGGCGCTTGGCCTGGTCGAACAGATCACGGACGCGGCTTGCGCCAACGCCAACGAACATTTCGACAAACTCAGAACCGGAGATCGAGAAGAAAGGCACACCCGCTTCGCCCGAAACAGCCTTGGCGAGCAGAGTCTTGCCGGTTCCTGGAGGCCCGACCAGTAGAACGCCTTTGGGAATGCGTGCGCCCAACTGAATGAACTTTTGCGGCTCGCGCAAGAACTCGACAACTTCCTTGAGTTCTTCCTTCGATTCGTCCGCACCAGCGACATCGTCAAAGGTCACGGTAGGATTTTCACCGCTGAACATGCGCGCCCGGCTTTTGCCGAACGACATGGCCTGGTTGTTGGAACCCTGCGCCTGGCGGAAAATCCACCAAAACAGGAAACCCAACAATAAGAAGGGCAAAACATAGCCCAAGACACTGATAACCGTCACCCACGAACTCGGCGGACGAATTTCAATTTTGACATTGGACGGCGAAAGCTTCTCGGAAGAAACTCCCAGCGCTACCAATTGTTGGACAAGGGTCTCGCCGCTTTCCTTTTGGGCAGGGCGTTCCACAACTTCGGCGCCGCTTTCAGAATAAATGACACGCAATCGATTATCGGTTTCGACAACGATACGTTTGACTTCGCCGTTTTCAATCTGGCCAGCCAGTTCATTTATTGTTAAAACTTCCTCAGTCGTCGGTGTCTGCTGCATCTGAAAGTAAACCATCGCGATGATCGCAATGAACAGCAAGGCGTAAATGATAAAAGACTGATTACGTGAATTGTTCACAAAACCTCCTAAAGTAGACGCTCAAAATTATACCAACCGCTGTGTGCCAGAGCGTCTTTCCTTAAATAACTTATATGATTCTCTTACGAAAACCAATCAAAATCAATCAAGATTCGGGAATATCATCCAAAATAAGAGAAACCGGGCAATGATCTGAGCCCATGACATCATCGTGGATGATCACATCTTTTACAAACGGCATCAGAGAAGCTGAGACCAGGAAGTAATCGATGCGCCAGCCAATGTTCCGCTGGCGGGCAGCCATGCGGTAGGTCCACCAGGTATATTGAACGCGCTCCGGGTAGAGAACCCGGTAGGCGTCGACAAAGCCATGCTCCAGAAACCGGGTCACCCATTCGCGCTCTTCGGGCATGAAGCCAGATGTTTCCTGGTTTTCAGCCGGATGCGCCAGGTCTATCGGCATATGAGCGGTGTTGAAATCGCCGGTAATGATGATCTTCTCACCTGCGGCGTGCAGCCCATCGCAAATTTCGAGCAGACGGGCGTAAAAATCGAGCTTGTATTCAACCCGGTCGTGCCCGCGCTGTCCGTTGGGAAAATAATTGTTATAAAGGAAAAAGCCCGGGTGCTGCGTACAGATGGTGCGCCCCTCAACGTCGAAACGAGATTCGTCAAGGCCGACGAAGACAGATTCGGGTTGCTGGCGGCTCATCGTAGCGACGCCGCTGTATCCGGGTCGTTCAGCAGGATTCCAGACAATGCCATAGCCCGGGAAATCTATCTGTTCCGCCGTCAACTGCTCGGTTTTGGCTTTGATCTCCTGCAGGCACATAATATCGGGAGCCTGGGCCAAAACCCATTCTTTTAATCCCTTGCCCAGCGCGGCGCGAATGCCATTAACGTTCCATGTAGTGATTTTAGTGGCCATTGTGGTAAACTTAATTTATCATTTAATTAGGAATTTTTATGGATAGCGAAGCAAAACGAATTTTATGTATTGAAGACGAACCGGATATGATCGATCTGATGCGTCTGATCGTGTCACGACGCGGTTATGCTTTCGATAGCGCGTCTGGCGGCGAGGAAGGCTTGCGTAAAGTCCGCGAAACTCACCCAGATCTGGTCCTGCTCGATTTGATGATGCCAGACCTGGACGGTTGGGAAGTATACCAGCAAATGAAAGCGGACGAAAAGACTCGCAATATTCCGGTCATCATTGTGACGGCCAAAGCCCAAAGCATCGATAAAGTTCTTGGGCTGCAAATCGCCAAGGTGGATGATTACATTGCGAAACCCTTCAGTCCCAACGAACTGGTTGAAAGCATCCAGCGTGTCCTTAGCAAGAAATAGCCCGACATCCCAAATGAACAAACAATGGAGGGGCGGCGCCAGTCGCCCCTTTGGCATGTAAAGAAATCTATCTATGGCCGAAAAAATCGTTAACCTTACCAATCTCGACAACCTGTTGCCGAGCCCGATTCGCATCCGCTGGTGTTCTTCATTTTTCTCGCGCCTGCGCGGATTCATGTTCCATAAAGCCCTGGCTCACGATGAAGGCCTGGTGTTGGTTGAAAGCCGCGAAAGTCGCATGGATACCAGCATCCATATGTTCTTCGTCTGGACCGATCTGGCCGTTATCTGGCTCAACGCTGAAAAGATCGTTGTCGATACGGTACTGGCGCGCGCCTGGCATCCATTTTATGCCCCGGCGAAACCGGCCCAATACACCATTGAAATCCACCCTGACCGGCTTGCTGAATTCAAGGTGGGAGATAAAGTGGAATTCATCGATGATTAAGAAATTGATCCTGCTCATCCTTAGCG
The DNA here is from genome assembly GCA_002840685.1 of Chloroflexi bacterium HGW-Chloroflexi-6. Taxonomy (GTDB): domain Bacteria; phylum Chloroflexota; class Anaerolineae; order Anaerolineales; family Villigracilaceae; genus UBA8950. The sequence goes on from PHBU01000010.1 coordinate 156,949, forward strand.
TGGGGCTGCTTGTGCTTTCTCCTGGCAAAGTCTCCGCCCAGGAAACGCCTCCCCCGCCAAGTGGGCCGATCTATATCATTCAAAGCGGCGACAGCCTGTCGTCGATTGCAACGCGTTTCGATCTCAGCCTGCAAGAATTGATGGATGCCAACCAGATCGACAACGCTAATTTCATCTCGGTTGGCGACCGGTTGGTCATCCCCGGGCTGGAAGGTGTCAGCGGCATCCTCGATACGAATATTCTCGGCTTTGGCGAAACGTTGCTTAACATCAGCCGCCGCAATCAGGTTTCGCCCGAGGTGCTGGCGCGCATCAACCGTATCACCAGCCCATCCGAACTGTACGCCGGGTCAAGCCTGATCGTGCCGCTCCCCGAAGATTCGCAGCCCCTGAGCAGGCGGATGGTGGTCGAAGCAGGACAAAGCCCGCTGGAAGCCGCCATCCTGGCTGAGAGCGATCCCTGGACGATCAGCACGCTTAACGAGCTACCCGGAAGCTGGTCGCCGTTACCCGGAGATGTGTACTACGCCCCCGGCGAATCAGAACCCGGGGCTCCCATCCCGAATGGCATGCCGCCGGCCTTCACTGAAGTCAGCGTTGCGCCCCTGCCGGTTGTCCATGGCCGCACAGTTGAGATCTTCATCCGCACCCAGCCGGGGGTACAGCTTTCTGGAATGCTGGTCGATACCCCGCTGCGCTTTTTCCCGCTCGAAGAAGAAGGCCGTTACGTGGCCATTCAGGGTGTCCATGCGTTGCTCGACCCCGGGGCATATCCGTTGCTATTGCAAGCTAGCCTGCCTGACGGCAGCCAGCAAACCTTTGAACAGCGCATCATTGTTCAAACCGGGTATTATCCCGAAGAAACCCTGTTGGTTCCAACTGAGACCATTGACCCGGTTACGACTGAGACCGAGATGGCCCAGATCCTCGATTTGACTGAAAATATTAACCCTGCCCGGCTATGGAATGGCATCTTTAAAAGTCCATCCTACTTTAATGACTGTTTCACTTCGCAGTATGGCTATCGCCGAACTTACATTGGCGAAGGCACCGGACAGGAATATTATTCGTTCCACAGCGGGCTAGATTTCTGCGGTGGCGAAGGGTTGCCCATCACTGCGCCAGCCAACGGGGTGGTGGTTTTTGCCGGGCCGCTGGCCATTCGCGGCAACGCGACCATTATCGACCACGGCTGGGGTGTTTTTAGCGGCATCTGGCACCAGTCGCAGATCCTGGTCAGCGTTGGCCAGCAAGTCTCGGCTGGAGATTTGATCGGTAATGTTGGCGGCACCGGGCGCGTCACCGGCGCGCACCTGCATTGGGAAGTCTGGGCCAATGGCGTCCAGGTTAATCCACTTGATTGGTTGAATAATACATACCCATAAATACAAAAAAACGCATCATTGGATGGTGCGTTTTTATTTTGTCTGACAGCCTGTTGTTTCAAAATTCACAATATGCTACACTAATTTCGCAAATAAAAACTTGGAGGCATCCCATGAGCGAAACCATCGCCTATCTTAAGCAAAGTGATATTTTTTACCAGTTTACCCATACCCAACTTGAACTGGTTTCCAACCTGTGCCTCGAAAAAACTTTTAATGAAGGTGAGACGATTTTCGAAGAGAATAGCGGCAGCAAGGAATTGTATGTCATTGTTCAGGGAGAAGTGGACATTATTGTTGATCCCAGTGTGGTCGGCACACAACAAGAAGCAAAAATGCTGCTGGCAACGTTGCGGCGCGGACAGTCCTTTGGAGAAGTTGCCCTGGTAGATGAAGGATTACGGTCTGCTACAGCCCAGGCCCGCCAGAAGAACACCCGCTTGCTGGTGATTCCGCGGGACAAAATCATCATGCTATGTGAGACTTATCCGCAGCTTGGTTACCGCATGATGTACAACCTGGCCGCCGATTTGGCCATGAAAATCCGTCATACTGACTTGAAAGTCCGCGAAAAGGTACTATACGGACAGATAAAGTCGCAATAAAAAATCTATTAAAAACTTTATAGTTGCTTAACCTTTAAAGCGAAAATCATGTAATATCCTGCCGTAAGTCGTGTCTTGGTTTGTTAAGGTGTAGGGATCGGCTCCCAAGCCTGCCAGACCGGGCAATAAAATCAGATTCGCGCAACTTATCAAAGGAGGAAGAAGTAATGACTAAACGCTTGTTCGTTGTATTCTCGTTTTTGGTAATTGCCAGTATGTTACTGGCAGCCTGCGGTCCCAGCGGCGCAGCCGGTGGTGACACCATCAAAGTCGCCATCCTGGCCCCCCTGAGCGGCCCGGTGCCGACCTTCGGTGTTTCGACCCGCGATGGCATTTTGTTGGCCATCGAAGAGTGGAATGCCAAGGGTGGCGTTCTCGGTAAGCAGATCGAAGCGATCGTTGCTGACAGCCAGTGCACCGCCGACCCGGCTGTCAATGCTGCCAACAAAGTTATCGACCAGGATCAGGTCCACTACATCATTGGCGAAGTTTGCTCGAGCGCATCCATCCCCGTCTCTGAAATCGCCGAACAGAAGGGCGTAGTGCAGATCAGCCCGACCTCGACCAACCCGAGTGTGACCCTCAACCCCGATGGCAGCACCAAGCAATACATCTTCCGCGCTTGCTTCATCGACCCGTTCCAGGGCCTGGTCATGGCGAAATTCGCCCTCAGCCAGGGCAAGAAAACCGCTTTTATCATGTACGACAAGGGTAATGACTACGTTTTAGGCCTGGCCGAAGCCTTCAAAGAGTCATTCACCTCTGGCGGCGGCACCATTGTTGGCGAAGAAGCCTACACCGGCCAGGACACCGACTTCTCGTCCATCCTGACCAAGGTTGCTGAAAGCAAAGCCGACGTACTCTTCCTGCCCGATTACTACAACATCGTCAACCTGGTTGCAACGCAGGCCAAAGAACGCGGTGTGACCTCCACCATCATGGGTGGCGACGGCTGGGACTCGAGCGACCTCGACCTGGCTGCAGCCGATGGCGGTTTCTTCTCGAACCACTACTCTGCTGAAGATACCCGCCCGATCGTTCAGGACTTTGTCAAGAACTATTCCGCAAAGTATAAGGACGAAAACGGCAATCCCAAGATTCCGGATGCCCTGGCGACCCTGGGCTACGATGCTGCCAATCTGCTTTTGGCTGCCATCGAAAAAGCCGGCGTTGATGATCCCGCTGCTGTCAAGGATGCCCTAGCTGCTCTGCAATACGATGCAGTCTCCGGCACCATCACCTTCGATGCTCAGCACAACCCCATCAAAAGCGCTGCGATCATGCAGATCAAAGATGGCAAGGTTGTCTTTGCCGATAGCATTGCTCCGTAACCACTCGCTGTAACAGGGGAGGGGTGGTCAGCAATGACTGCCCCTCTTTATTTCATGCAGGACGGGTTCATCAGGACGGATATGAACACTTCTCCCATCGTATTACTTATACAAAAAATAATCAAAAAAGGTTGGCTGGGAAAGACTTTCCTGGCGCTAATTACTTTGCTCGCAATCTGGCAGATTCTTGCAGCCCTGCAGGAAAATCCGTCGCTGTTTTTACAGCAAGTTGTCAATGGTTTACAACTGGGCTTTGTCTATGCCCTAATTGCACTCGGTTATACAATGGTTTACGGCATCGTGCGCTTGATCAACTTCGCGCACGGCGATGTTTTTATGTTTGGCGCTTTTGTCAGTTTCTATTCGATCACACGCTTTCAATTACACGCCTGGCCGCAGTATTTTTTCCCGGCCATTCCTGAAGGCCTGGGGCTGGTCATTGGCGCTATCACCGTGATGGCTATTTCAATGCTAACCTGCGCACTCATGGCAATCATAGTTGAACGTATTGCCTACAAGCCGCTGCGAAGCGCTCCGCGTATTTCTGCTCTGATCACGGCGATCGGCATTTCCTTCTTCCTCGAATATTTTGCGGCGCTGAATTTTGTTTTCAGCCCAAATTTCATCACCTATAAGCGACCCATCGAAGTGGTTACCTGGGCCATAGGCCTGAACGGCATCACCACCCTGGGCGATGGAAATGCGCCTCCTGATGGCACAATTCTGTTTTCAAACATCGCCCTGATCATCATCCTGACATCCGTTGCGTTGATGTTTGGGCTGCAATTCATTGTACAGAAAACGCGCATCGGCAAAGCGATGCGCAGCGTTGCCTACGACAAAGAAACCGCGCGTCTGATGGGTATTAACACCGATGCGATTATCTCAACCACCTTCGCCATCGGCGCAGCCCTGGCTGGCGCGGCAGGCATGTTGTATGCGATCGCATTTCCGCAAATCTTCTTTTGGATGGGCATCATTCCTGGCCTGAAATCATTTGTTGCTGCCGTGTTGGGAGGCATTGGCAGTATTCCAGGTGCTTTCATCGGCGCACTCATTATGGGTCAGGCCGAGGTATTAAGCGCGGCTTATATTTCAACCCCACTGCGTGATGCCATCGCCTTCAGCATCTTGATCGTGGTGCTGTTGGTACGCCCAACCGGTATTTTCGGCGAACCAGAACGCGAAAAGGCATAACCCATGACGAACAAATTCTCAAAGTCTACGCTATGGTTTTTGGGCAGTGCTTTTTTGATCTATGCAGTGCTCCAGATCCTGGTCAGCACCCAGGTGCTCAACTCTTTTTGGAACACAATTATCCGTATCGGTGGGGTAATGGCCATTGTGAGCATCGGCTTGAACCTGATCTACGGATTTAATGGCCAGTTTTCGCTCGGACAGTGGGGGTTCTACGCCATCGGCGCCTATGCCGCGGCAGATGTAACTTACCGCTGGCAAATCAATAACAGCGCCGACGGCATGGTTGTCTTATTCCTGGCTACGGTATTGAGTGGCGCAGCCATTCTGTGGTTACGCAAACGGCTCACCAACGTTCGAGGCCTCGACCCACTTTCGGCTTTCACGATCTACCTGACCGCCACCATCATCCTGTGCGGATTATCCTGGTGGGTTGGCACGGCAATTTCCCCGGCAGTTACGGGGATGCTCAATATGCTGCCAGCTGTGGTTTCCGCACAAATTGTTTTTGTGTTTGCCATAGTAATGAGCGCGGTCATGGCGGCTGAAGTAAGCTTTCTGTTTGGCCTGCCTATTTTGTCACTCGGTTCAGACTATTTTGGTATTGCCACGCTTGGTTTTTCCATCATCATCAAAATTCTGCTCGACAACTCAGATAGTTTGCTCGGTTTTGTTGAAATGAAGGGCGCGCGCGGCATGGTCGGCATTCCGAAAGAGACTTCCCTGTTTTGGGTGTTCTTCTTCCTGATTGTGGTCATTGTCGTCACCCGGAATTTATTGCGCTCCAGCTATGGCCGCGCCGTTATTTCTGTGCGTGAAGATGAAATTGCCGCCAAGGCCATGGGGATTGACATTGCCGAATACAAGATCCTGGCTTTCGTGCTCGGAAGTTTCTTTGCCGGGTTGGCAGGCGGCTTGTACGCTCATGTCAACGGTTTCCTGCATCCCAACACCTTTAACTTTATCAAGTCATTCGACCCGATGATTATTATCGTCTTTGGCGGCCTCGGAAGCATAAGCGGCACAGTATTTGCTGCGTTTGCATGGGCGTTGATCCTTGAAGGTGTTTTGCGGCTTTTCCTGCCGCAGGGTTTTGAAACCTGGCGTTTTGTGGTTTATCCCATCTTATTGCTCGTCACGATGCTATTGCGGCCCAAAGGTATCTTTGGCGATTATGAGATTCCTTTCTTGCGCCAGGTACTGCCAAAAATCCGCAAAGTTGATGAAAAACCTGCAACCGAATCACCCGTGGAGGCGCAGCCATGACCAACAACGATCAACCTACGGGTAAAGAAGCCCTGCTGAAGGTCAAAGACTTGAGCAAAAACTTTGGCGGCCTGCGGGCAGTCAATCGGATTAACTTGGAACTTTTTCCTGGTGACCTGGCCGGGCTGATTGGCCCGAACGGTGCTGGAAAAACAACCGCTTTTAACCTGGTTACCGGGGTCTATCATCCCACCGAAGGCCAAATTACGTTCAAAGGCCAGGAAATTGGCGGGGTGGCCCCGCACCTCATCAACCAGATGGGGATTGCGCGCACCTTCCAGAACATTCGCCTGTTTCCCAATCTGACCGTGCTCGAAAACGTGTGCATTGCTTACCATTCTCATGCCGGATACAGCATGCAAGATGCAATTTTGCGCAACGGTAAGTTTGAAAGTAAAGAAAAAGAACTTCTCGAAAAAGCACAGGATTTCTTGAGCATTTTTAACATGCAGGATCGCCAGGCAGAAATTGCCCGCAACCTGCCCTATGGTCAACAGCGCCGCCTTGAAATTGCCCGCGCTCTGGCAGCCAACCCGGAGCTGCTCTTGCTTGACGAACCGGCAGCCGGGATGAACCCCAACGAATCGATCGCGTTGATGGATCTGATCCACTTCATCCGTGACCGGTTCAAATTGACCATCCTGCTCATCGAACACCAAATGCGGGTTGTCATGGGCGTTTGTGAAAAGATTACTGTAATGGATTTTGGCGAAGTCATTGCCTATGGCGCACCGCAGGAGATTCAATCCAACCCACGGGTGGTGGAAGCCTATCTTGGCCGTGGTGCAGCTGAATTGTCTGAAAAATTTCGACGGAGTAAAGCCCAATGATGCTCGAAGTAAGCAATTTACACGTCTACTATGGAGCGATTCACGCATTAAAAGGCATTAATTTTCATGTCGAAGAGGGCGAGATCGTCGCGCTGATTGGCGCCAATGGCGCAGGAAAAAGCACCACCCTCTCGACCATCTCGGGGTTGTTGCAGCCAAGCGATGGGTATGTTGTCTTCCGCGGAGAGGATATCACCCTGTCCCCGGCCGAGCAGACTGTCCAAAAAGGGATTGTTCAGGTTCCCGAAGGTCGAAAGATTTTTGCGACCCTGACCGTGATGGAAAATCTCGAAATGGGAGCCTATACCCAGAGAGACAAGAAAATATTCAAACAAGATCTTGAAAACGTGTTTACCTTCTTCCCGCGCCTGAAAGAACGCCAGAACCAGTTAGGAGGTACTTTCTCAGGTGGCGAGCAGCAAATGCTGGCCATGGCGCGCGCCCTGATGTCGCATCCATCGATGTTGTTGCTCGACGAACCTTCCATGGGTCTTTCGCCCATCCTGGTGGAGCAAATCTTCGAGATTGTGCAAAACATCAACAAACAAGGAACTAGCATTCTGCTGGTTGAACAAAACGCCCAGATGGCGCTTTCGATCGCAGATCGCGCCTATGTGTTGGAAACCGGCGAAATTAACCTGGAGGGAAGTGCTCAGGAAGTGCTGCATAACCCCATGGTTGTTGAAGCCTACCTTGGCGGACATTAGGCTGGAGGAACACAATGAAAATCAATAATCGCATTCTGCTGTTTTTTGTGTTGCCTACCCTTGCGCCGCTGCTCCTGCCCCCCAGTATTCTTCTAAACGGGATTGGAGCTGTTATTTTCGTCGCCGCTCTGCTATTGGCTTCGGGTTATTTCCTGTATCGCGGGAAACCACTGGCGCTTACGTTTTCCATCTTTCTGCAAGGCTTGAGCTTCATCGTCCGGCTGATGTTATTCTTCTCGACATCTGTTAGTGAGCAAGGTGTGATCGATTGGGCATTTACGATCACCAGCCTGCTCAGTATGGCGCTCTCGTTTTACCTTGTATTCCGACTTGACGAGGTCGATATTCGCGCCAAGTTGAAAGCCTGATGTTATATAAATGCCGCACAACCGAATGGTTTGCGGCATTTTCTATTTAGCGATAAAAAATCCGTTAATGTCTGACAAATATATTGACCCACGAACAGATTTCGCTTATTCTATCCATGTTCGCCGGGCACAAATTGGCGAAATAAAATAAAAGCGCCAGCCAACAGGCGAACAAACAAACTCTATTCAATTCCCAAGGAGGAAGAAGAATGAAACGTATTCTAGTTGTTTTGTCGTTGCTGGTGATTGCCAGCTTAATGTTGGCGGCTTGCGCCCCGGCAGATGGTGGCGGAGCGGGGGCTGACGCCAAAGTAATCAAAATTGCCAGCCAATCACCGCTGTCGGGTGGGCAGTCAAACGTTGGCGTGGACATCAAGAATGGCGCCCAACTTGCCATGGAACAGTTGAGCGGACCGTTGACTGAAATGGGCTATAAAGTTGAGTTAGCCCCCTTCGATGACCAGGCCAACCCAGACATCGGCGTCGCCAATGCCAAGCAAATCGTATCTGACCCGGCTATTCTGTGCGTGGTCGGTCACTACAACTCTGGCGTACAAATCCCCTCATCAGAAGAATATCACAACGCTGGCCTGGCCAATGTTTCGCCTGCGAACACCAACCCGAAAGTCACCGATCGTGGCTATCTCGAAGTCAACCGCCTGGTTGGCCGCGATGATGTTCAGGGTGTTGTTGGCGCGAACTTTGCCCTGGGCAAAGATGTAAAAAGTGTTTTCGTTATTCATGACAAAACCGCTTACGGCCAGGGTGTTGCTGAATTCTTCAAGCAAGAAGCTGAAAAAATCGGCATCGAGGTTCTCGGCTTCGAAGGCAGTGAAGAAAAAGCCAACTTTGATGCTCTGACCAGCACCATCATCGCTTCCGATCCGGATTTGGTTTATTTCGGCGGCATGTTCGATCAGGCCGGCGTGCTCTTCAAGCAATCCCGCGAAAAAGGCTATGAGGGTATGTTCATGGGTCCTGACGGCCTCGACTCTTCCGAACTGGTCAACATTGCCGGTCCGGCCCTGCTCGACGGTGGCGGAATGTTCTACTCGACCGTTTCCGGCCCGGCCTCGCTTTACCCCGGAACTGCCAAGTTTGTATCCGATTTCAAGGCCAAATTCGGCGCTGATCCGGCTCCGTTTGCTGCCCAATCTTACGATGCAATGGCGATCTGCTTGAAAGCCATCGAAAACGTTGCGGCAAGTAAGAATGGCGAACTGCCAACCCGTGCAGAAGTAGCCGCCGCCATCCGCGCCCTGAATGTCTTCGCTGGCATCACCGGCGACTTCACCTTCAATGGTGTGGGCGATACCACTACCGCCCAGTATTTCGTCATCCAGGTGAAATCTGCCGACCCCGCCAAATGGGGCGAAAACGCTGTTATCGAAACTCTTGATATTGCTCCGCCAAGCCAGTAAAACTTTCGGAAATACAGTTCCCGGCCCCTTTTCTTTAGGGGCCGGGAAAATTTCATTTTCAGGAGCATGGAATGAAAAGATTTCTAGAGACGGTTAACTTTCGCGAATTATTAAGACCCGTCGGCCAGATGATAGCCTTTTCGCTCGGCAGCGGCGTTGTATTATCTCTGATTGTGCTGTTCTTGGCGCTGTTGCTCGATCAGACTGCCGTTGGCGATGCCCTTCTTGAACGATATAAAGTTACACTCCTGACCTATACCCTGGTTAACCTGCCTCAGGTTGTATTGGATGGATTAACCATCGGTTTTGTCTATGCCGCCATAGCCCTGGGATATACGATGGTATATGGCGTACTGGAATTTATCAATTTCGCCCACTCAGAAATTTTTGCTGCGGGCGCTTTTATCGGCGTAGAATTGCTGATTGCCCTCGAGTTGTTTGGGGTTCTCGCTAACAACTCGTTATTTGAATCTTATATTTGGCTTATTGTCGCCATTCTGGCCGGGATGATTGTTGCGGGATTATTAGCCATTACCGTCGAAAGGGTAGCTTACCGGCCCCTGCGAGGCGCACCACGGCTTGTCCCGTTGATCTCTGCCATTGGCGTTTCTTTTTTTCTACAGGATGCCATCCGCCTGATCGAAAGCCTGACGACCGGCCAATTTCACCGGATTATCCCCACCTTTGGTAACTTTGATGAACGCCTGACTTTTGGAGAAATCCCGATCGGAGACAGCTCCATTCTGTTGGGCATTCAGGTCAAATCAATTATCGTTATTGTTGCCGCTGTTCTGATGCTGGTCGGTTTGAACTACCTGGTCAATGCGACCAAGGTTGGGCGCGCCATCCGCGCTGTCGCGCAAGATCGCGCCACTGCCAGCCTGATGGGCATCGATGTCAACCGCATCATCTCTCTGACCTTTCTGATCGGCGGCGCCTTGGGCGGCGCGGCAGGCGTGCTCTATGCGCTCAAATTTACCCGTATTGATCCTTTTGTCGGGTTTTTCCCTGGCTTGAAAGCCTTTACGGCAGCCGTGCTCGGCGGTATCGGTAACTTGACCGGCGCCCTGCTCGGCGGCATTATCCTGGGTATGCTCGAAACATTTGCAGGAACATACCTGTCTCCCTTTACCATGGGCGCAGCAGGGGCTGAATACAAAGATATCTTTGCCTTTGCCATTCTCATCCTCGTGCTCATCTTCCGCCCGCATGGCTTGATGGGCGAAAATGTTGTGCAGAAAGCCTAAAGGAGCGGAACATGAAAAAAACGATATCCGCCCTCATATCCCTGCTGGGAAAACTCGGACAGGGCTACGCGCCTTATTTTGTAGTTCTCGCTCATATTGTGCTGGGCGCAGTTTTGGTTTTTGCTAGCCCTCGTTCGACAATAGCTTTTCTGTTTTTACTGGCCGCTCTGGCTGAAATCTACTATTTCAAACTTCATAACGGATTTAAAGCGCTGGCGATTGCCATCCTGTTGCTCGGCATCATGCCCATTCTGGGGTTGCGCAATATCTTCTACCTGGAAGTCATCTTCCAGATCAGCGTATTCGCCGCCCTGGCGCTCGGGTTGAACATCGTGGTCGGGTTTGCCGGGTTGTTGAACCTGGGCTACGCCGCTTTTTATGCGGTTGGCGCTTATCTGTGGGGCTTCTTTGGCTCACAGCAGATGTTCCTGCTGAATGAAACCCCCGGCACCGCCCCGGTAGGAACGCCTTTCTTCCTGCCGCAGGATTATTTCTATCTCTTCCTGATCTTGGGTGCGATCGTTGCAGCCCTGATCGGTCTATTATTGGGGCTGCCCGTCCTGCGGGTTCGCGGCGATTACCTGGCGATTGTGACCCTTGGCTTCGGCGAAGTGATCCGCGTGCTGGCCAATAACCTCGACAAACCACTCAACTTGACCAACGGCCCGCAGGGCATCACGCCTATCCAGCGTCCGACGCTGACCCCGGAGTTTGTCGATGGTTTTAATAACATCTTCACCGGGATCATTGGCCGGCCGGTTTCCAACGGTGAACTGTACAACGTTTTGTTCTATGTTCTGTCACTGCTGATCGTTGGGGTTATTATTCTGGTTGCCCGCAACCTCGAGGACTCAAAACTTGGCCGGGCCTGGACAGCTATCCGCGAAGACGAGACCGCGGCCATTGCGATGGGCATTCCGCTGGTCAAAATGAAGCTGATTGCTTTCGCCGTCGGCGCTTCCTTTGCCGGAACGATGGGCGTGCTGGTTGCCGCCAGCCGTACTTTTGTCAGCCCCGAGTCATTCTCGTTCATGCAGTCGATCGGTGTGCTGACGATGGTCATTCTGGGCGGTATCGGCAGCATCCCGGGCGTTATTCTGGGCGCGGCGGTGGTCACCATTCTCAACTTGCAAGTTCTGCAGGGGCTTTCGCTCTACTTAAGCCAGTTGCGCCAGAGTGACGCCGTCATCCCGCTGATCAATTTTGCCTGGCGAGACCTGTCCACCCAAATGGACCCGGCCAAATACCAGCGTTTGCTGTTTGGCCTGATCTTGATCCTGATGATGATTTTCCGCCCGTCAGGTCTGATACCGGCGGAGCGCCGCAAGCGTGAAGCTGTCGAAAAGACGAAGTCAGAATAGGGAGAGAAGACATTATGCCTTTACTTGAAACCACTGACGTCGTAAAACGGTTTGGCGGGTTGACAGCCGTCAATCGAATGAACTTTAAGCTTGAAAAAGGACAGATCGTTTCGATCATCGGGCCCAACGGTGCCGGGAAAACAACGTTTTTTAACACCCTGACAGGCATCTACCGCCCGGAAGAAGGCTCGGTCAATTTCAACGGAAAATCGTTGGTTGGGCTGCGCCCGGATCAAATTGTCGAGCGCGGCATTGCCCGTACTTTTCAGAATATCCGCCTGTTTAGCGAGATGAGCGTCATCGAAAATATTTTGGTTGGCATGTCGGTTCATCTTAAACAAAACATGCTCTCGGCAACCCTGCGCACGAAAGCTTTCAAGAAAGAAGAACAGGAAGCTGAAGCCAGAGCCTTTGATTTGATCAAATATGTCGGCCTCGATCTGGCTGTCAGCAACGAGTTGGCCAAGAACCTGCCCTACGGCGGACAGCGCCGGGTTGAAATCGCCCGCGCTCTGGCAGCCAATCCGCTCTTGCTGCTGCTGGACGAGCCCACCGCCGGAATGAACCCACAGGAAACCGAAGACGCTGTTCGGCTCTTCCGCCGCATCCGCGATGAAAGAGGCGTGACGATCCTGCTTATCGAACACGATATGCGGGTGGTCATGAATATTTCTGAGCGCATCAGTGTCATGGATTATGGTGAAAAAATCGCCGAGGGACTCCCGGCTGAAATCCGCGCCAACCCCAAGGTGATCGAGGCCTATCTCGGGCGCGGAGCAGTTGCAGGTCAGCATGAAGCCAAGGAGGTCGCATGAGCAAGACCATCCTGAAACTCGACAATGTACACTCTTACTACGGGCGCATCCATGCCCTGAAAGGGATTTCGATCGAGGTCAACGAAGGCGAGATCGTAACTCTGATTGGCGCGAACGGGGCTGGCAAGTCGACCACCCTGCGCACCATTTCGGGCCTGATCCATCCACGCCAAGGGAGTGTCTCTTTCGATGGACACGATATTTCGCACACCGAGCCGCACCTGATTGTTCAACGCGGGCTTGGGCACGTTCCCGAAGGACGCGGGGTCTTCCCCAAATTGACCGTGCGCGAAAATATGGAATTGGGTGCCTTCAACCTGAATGATCGCGATGAACTGGAACGCCGCCTGGACTATGCCTTCAGCCTGTTTCCGCGTCTGAAAGAGCGCGTCAACCAGAAGGGCGGCACGCTTTCTGGCGGCGAACAACAAATGCTGGCCACCGCCCGCGGATTGATGCTCAATCCGCGTGTGCTGATGCTCGATGAACCATCGATGGGTCTGGCCCCGGTGCTGGTCGAGTTGATTTTTGATATCATCAAGACAATGAACGAAAAGGGAACCACCATTTTGCTGGTCGAGCAAAATGCCCTGATGGCGCTCTCCATCGCCCATCGCGGCTACGTTCTGCAGACCGGGCAAATCGTGATCAGTGATACTGCCGAAAATCTCAAGAAAAACGAAATGGTGCAGCACGCCTATCTGGGCGTGGAATAGCCGGATGATTGTAATAAAAAGCGCAGGCGAAAAACCTGCGCTTTTTATTATGGATTTTCTGATGTCCCATTAAAAAAGCAAAAACATGGAAGCTTTCCAAACTGTTGATTGATTTACTATTCTCTTCCCCATAAAATCGAGATAAGTAAAAATACTTTTCAGGAGATGCCAGTATGATAGATGCCCTGCTTCCCTTTGCAAAAACTTTCCTTAACGCCATATTGATCGCGTTCGTTGGATATTTGGCAGCTTTCATTGTTTTTAAGGTTTTGCAAAGCTGGCTGGCAAAGCCGTTGGGGAAAACCTGGGCGCTTTTCATCGGTCGTCTGGCCTGGCTGGCTGTCATGATTTTTGCCTTTAAAATCATTCTCGATCAAACCGGAGCAACCGGCCTGGTGGTTGTCCTGGCCACCGCTGTAACAGGGGCGCTGGCGATCGGCTCGGAGGGTTTGGCTGCCGACCTGGTTGCCGGGCTGATCTTGTTTTTTACAAAACCGTTTGAAATCGATGAATACGTTGCCGTTGGTGAGTTTGAAGGCACAGTGGTATCAATCAGCACCACTTTTACCGCTCTCGATAGCTACAACGGTACGCGTATTATCTTGCGAAATTCAGTTGTTTTGAACAACACAATTGTAAATTACTCCACCAATCCGGGTCTGCGCATAGAAACCATCGTCCCGGTTCCGATCACAGAAGATTTGGAAAAAGTTGTCGATGTGCTCTTCGCGGCTGTTCAGACCTTTGAACCGCAAGCCCACGAAACCTGGTTTAAACCCCACGTAAATATGGGGGCGATCAATTTTGGATACGCTGAGTTCAAAATCCGCTTTTTCATTCCTGTCGATGATTCTTTTGGCGTCCAGCGCATGCGCATGTTTAAGCACGCCGTCAAGGCCTTGAAAGAAGCCGGTATCACGACGATGAAAGCCTAGATCGATGGAAAATTTCAGTACGGACCGCGAAAATACGCCAGGCAACCTTGGTATAGGTGGGGATGGATTCGCCTTAAATGATGAATTCGGAAGTCCGCGGGCCAAATCCACACATCGCCGCATAGTTCAGCGCCCAAGCCAGGCGTCCCGATTTATGCGCATCATGGTTGGATCAGTGCTGACAACAACCATGATCGCCACTGCAGGGTTTGGTGCGTTACCCAAAAGTCCGTTGACCGAACAATTTCGAGAAGTTATTGATGAAAATATTCCTGCCGAGTTTGTGGCACCCATCAACGATGCGTTGGAGCAGGCAGGCTTGGAGACTATCCCAGCCTCGCAATCGCTTGAGACAATATATCAAAACGATGCAGCGCCTACGTTTCTGGATAGCGTTGTCGCTATTGCCAATGGAGATGGACTCGGTGGGGCAAACCCGGGTTCGGATTCTGAGCCGCTCCTCTTTGATGCCATCGCTGCACTATTATCGCCACAAGATGCTCAAACACCTACCGCGGAATTTACTGCAACCCTTCTCTCTACCGAGACACTCACGCCCGATGTAACCCCGACCGGTACTGCTACCCTGACAACCCCTACTCTGGCAGCAACCATCACTATCAGCAATACCAGCACAGTTTTGCCTTCGTTGACCACAACTTTTGTCCCGGCAACCATCCAACCCAGCGCAACCAGAACAAAAAACCCGACCCGTACCTGGACCCCTTCCTGGACACCAACCTTTACGGCTAGCCCTACATCGACATGGACACCAACCTTTACGGCCAGCCCCTCATCGACATGGACACCAACCTTTACCGCAAGTCCCACTTCAACCTGGACGCCTACGCTTACCGCGAGCCCCACATTTACCTTGACGTCCACGCAGACTGCAAGCCCCACCTGGACGCCTTCGTCAACTGCAACCACAGTCGCTACTGAAACGGCATCCCCTACTCCGGAGAACCCACCCCCTCCCCAAACCGGATTTATCATCAGCGCAGTTAGTTTTAATGGCGCTGGTTCAGTCGTGAATGTTAGCCCTGATTCTTCTGTCACAATTAC
This sequence comes from Chloroflexi bacterium HGW-Chloroflexi-6, assembly GCA_002840685.1. Classification (GTDB taxonomy): domain Bacteria; phylum Chloroflexota; class Anaerolineae; order Anaerolineales; family Villigracilaceae; genus UBA8950. Next base: position 172,198 of record PHBU01000010.1, read on the forward strand.
GTACAATTTTCAAATTTTCAGTGATGATTGTCCGGGTTGTATCACGCAATTGATGACGGGGTTCGCCTCCAGCCATGGTGGGGCCTGTGCTTACAATGGCAGTCCAGGGATTTATCCTGGCGCATACGGGTTTGAAAATATTACTCTTTACGCTCCGCTCACGGCAGGGACATATGATGTCTATGCCGTTTCTGCCTGGCAGTATAACTGCATAGATGCACTTAACGCATACCCCAGCGGAATCTTCTCACAGATTATTGGGCAAATTGTTGTGACTCCGTAGCGCTTGCTGCCATTTTCTTGCATGCAGCAAAACCTTCAGTTTGGCCAGGAGGGGGTAAAATCAGAGCAGTTATTGCTATTCAAATTTTCCCATCTTAGCGGTAAAAAACAACCAACTCTTCGAAAGCGGAAAGGCAACGGGAAATTCGCCCTGTGCGCCCATTGATGATATGGAGCATGCTTATGAGTAGAAACCAGGTTTCGCTTTTGGTGGCGCTTGCTGTGTTAACGCTGGCCTGTGTTCTCCTGCCTGTTACAGTGACTGAAGGGCCGGATGAGCCAACGGCTCTCCCGCCGACCCCGACTGGTTCCGCATCCACTGCGACCGCCGCTGTGCTTCCGACCGAGGCAGCTGCCTCGCCAACCTTGACCTTGCCCCTGGCTGAGGTGCTTGCCCCGGAAGAGCGCTTGGATACCGTTACCGACGAAACCAACGCCATCCGGGCCAACATCCCCACCGTTTGGACAGATACACGTACCGATCCCTGGCTGGATGCAAAAGGCAATACCCTTGGCATTATCTTTCTCGCCTCCACCGATATTGAGGCCTTTCTGGCTTTCAAAGCCGAAGGTGTGGCAATTTCTGTTTCCCGGCGTTTACCGGTTGGGTATACCCAACTGCTGGATGAAGAATATGAATTTTATGTCACGCGTTGCCAGGATACCTACAAAACGCGCTGGAAGCTGGATGGCTCTGTCTACCGTGGAATGTATTTTGTTTTTGGCGAATGCGACCAGACTCGAGACGCCTGGCTTTCCTTGTTTTCCGTGGTCAGCCAGCAGGATTCGTCGCAATATATTGCGCGGGTTGTTGGCTATGACATGATCCCAACCTATGGCGATACATTCAGGGATATCATCATGGATTTTGAAGTTTTTCCTGAAAATTTACCCTGATTTCTTTCCAAGGAGTTTTTCGGTATGCCGAACAAAATCCTCGTCACTTATGCAACCTGTACTGGCTCGACCCGCGGCGTTGCCGAGGCCATTGGCAAAACCCTATCCGAAGGCGGCGCACAGGTGGATGTGCTGCCTATGCAGGAAGTCAAAGATCTTTCAGCGTACCGGGCGGTTGTTGCCGGCAGCGCCATTCAGGGTAAAAAATGGCTGCCCGAAGCGCTGCAGTTTGTTCAAAAGAACCGGGCGGATCTGTCCAGCAAGCCTTTTGCTGCTTTCCTGGTTTGCATGACCCTCGCCATGCCCAATGGCGAGAGTTACCGGCCCTTTGTGGCTGAGTTTCTGGCCCCGGTGCGGATGCTGGTCAAGCCAGCCAGCGAAGGCCTGTTTGCCGGCGTGCTGGATATTTCAAAAGTGCCGACGCTGCGCGACCGCTTGATGTTTCGTCTGAGTGTGTTGTTCGGGGCCTGGAAAGAGGGCGACCATCGCAATTGGACTGCCATCCGGGCCTGGGCCGAGGGCCTGCAGCCCAAATTATTATCTTAGGAAGATCAGAACAAACGAGGAAAACAATGAATGATGCAAAACTTCCCATTCTCCGCGATTTGTCGCGGGACTACATGCTCTCGTTTCTCGTAGCTGCCTTGATGGCGGCGGCCTCCCTGGCGGGCCTGTTCTTTCAGGGCGTTATTTACCCTGATGAGGCGCTGCGCCATTCTTTTATTTCCAACGATGTGGTCAATTTGTTGATAGGCTTGCCGATCTTGTTTGCATCGATGGCGCTTGCCCGGCGTGGAAAATTGATTGGACTGTTGTTCTGGCCGGGGGCCTTGTTATATGTGACTTATAACTATATTGCCTATGCAGTTGCGATGCCATTCACCTGGCAATTCATCCTTTATCTGGTGCTGGCCGCGCTGAGCGGATTTTCCGTTTATCGTTTGCTGACCGCTTTCGACACACAGGCGATTGCGCGCAGCTTGAGTGGCAAAGTTCCGGAACGCTTCGCCGGAGCGGTCTTGGCCGGGTTTGGATTATTGTTCTTCGCGATGCGGGTTGGGGTTGTGCTGGGCGGCCAGGGCGGCCCCGAGGCGGCCGTCGCGGTTGCAGACCTGTTTACGATGCCATTCTGGGTCATTGGCGGGGTTTTGCTGTGGCGCAAGCGGCCCTTTGGCTACGCCAGCGGTGCGGGGCTGCTTTTCCAGGCCAGCATGTTGTTTATCGGCCTGCTCGTCTTTTTTATCTTGCAGCCGCTTGTGGCAGGTGTGCCTTTCCCGGTTGAAGATTTTGTTGTGATCGCGGTTATGGGGCTGGTGTGTTTTGTCCCGTTTGGGCTGTTTGTGCGCGGCATCCTTCGCGCCTAAGTTCGGTTTAAGTATATTTTTTGCCTCTTTGCGATCTCAGAATAAATAAACGGGTCCGAACTTGGTTACTAAACCAGCCCGGACCCGTTTACGGTTAATAAGGGGAGAATCCTAGATCTCGATCTGAATCCCGCTGCCGCTTTCGTAGCGCCGCAGGCCGGTTTGGAAAACAAAAATTGCCAGTGCCAGAAATCCCAAAGAGCCGACGAACATCTGCGCCAGCACATCCCAGGTGAAGGAGCGCGCAAAGCTGGCCGGCAGCGCACCCATCAGCGCGGCCGGGATCAGGGTAAACAGGATCAGCTTGGCGGTATTATCAAACAGGGTGATCGGGTAGATGGCAAAGGTGATCATGGCGTTAACGGCCATCATCGTCAGGTTATTGGCGTTGCCGATCCAGAAGGCCAGGCTTTGCACCAGGATCAGGAAAGCTGCAAAAACCGTCGCGGAGAGCAGAATTGCCAGTGTGAAGCGCAGGAAACTTTCGGGGGTCAGCAGGCCGGAGGCGGCAAAGGACAAGAATCCGTACAGGAAATCGCCCAAGCCGCTGGCGATCGAACGGCTGGCCAGGGCGTGCAGCAAAACCGGTTTGGGCAGGGAAAGGTAATAGTCCAGCCTGCCGCGCGTGATGATATCGCCCAGGGTGAAGGCGTTGCCAAATAAAATGGAAACCAGGCCAAAGGCGCTGGCCGTGATCCCGAACGTCACATACATATCGGTCACGCCCCAGCCGCGCACATCCCGAAACCGGTCGAAGAAAATAACCCAGACCAGGAAATAAATGCTGTTGTTGAGCATCATCCCGATCATCTGGGTCAGGAAGGATGCGCGGTACTCCATTGCGGATTGCAGGTTGGCTTTCCAGACGGCCAGGAGAAATTTGAGATTGTTCATCGCTTTATCCTCCGTTGACTGTGAGATGAACCAGGCTGCGGCGATAGAAAAAGATCAGCAGCAGCGACAGGCCCAGGATCCAGGCCAGTTGCATGCCGAACGTGGCGGCAAAAGCGGGCAGGGACGGTTCGACGAACAGGCGCGCCGGGCCGTAAACCATGGAGGCGAAAGGCAGGGAATGGGCGATGGTTTGCAGCCATTCGGGGTAAAAGTCGAGCGGGATCAGCAGGCCGCCCAGGATGAAGGCAAATTTCTGGTAGATCCACTGAAAAGCCGAGATATCCTCCACAACGAAAGCCGAAAGCCCGATCATGGCGGCGATGCAGAAGTTGAGCGTCCAGGCTCCGAAGATGGTGATGATGACCAGCGGCCAACCGAGCGGGTCGGGCGGCGGACCGACCAGGAACCAGACCATCGCCCCGCCCAACACGGCGTTCATCACCCCGCGGAAGATGGTCTCACCCATGGCGCTGCTGTAGTGGTAGAGCAGAAAGTCGTAGGGTTTGCTCAAGATGTAGGCGATCGAACCGTCCTTGACGGCATCGGAGATGGTATTGCCCAGGCGCGGACGGCTGAGTTCGATGGTTTCGGCCAGCATCAGGTACCAGAGGGTCGTGGCAACCGTCAGCCCGTTGATTTCCTGGGTTCCGGCGGCGGCGAAAGTGACCCGCCAGAGCTGGTAGAAGATCCACATAAAGGGCAGGATCATCAGCGAGCGGCCAAACAGTTCGCCGGGGTAGGCCAGGCTGTTGATGAGCTGGATTTTGAAAATCGACCAGTATTTTTTCATATCACTTGGCCTGCTCGTAGATCATGGCGATCACTTCCTCCAACGGCGGGTCGGAGATGGTGATGTCCACCACCGTCCCGGCGGCTGAAAGGCGCGCCAGCATGGCATCGGCAGGGGTCTGGCGGGTATCGAATGCCAGTTTAACGCCGTAGCGCCCGACCTTGAGTGTTTCCATGCCCTCGACGCTGAAATCCCCGTTCACTTCGAGAGCGTAGCGCACCTCGACCGTTTTGCGGGTCAGGAATTTGCGTTTCAGGTTCGAGACCTTGTCGCGGTAGACGATCTGGCCGTGGTTGATGATGATGACGCGGTGGCAGAGCGCTTCCAGGTCGCTGGCATCGTGCGAGGTCAACAACACGCCGACGTTCTCCTCTGTACTCATGGTGCGGATGGCATCGCGGATGTGCTGCTTGGCGACCACATCCAGGCCGATCGATGGCTCGTCGAGCAGCAACAGCTTGGGCTTGTGCAGCAGTGAGGCCGCCACTTCACAACGCATGCGCTGCCCGAGTGAGAGCTTGCGCACCGGTGTTTCGAGCAGTTCCTTCAGATCGAAGGCTTCGCTTAGGAAACCGATCCGTTTTTGGATGAAAGCATCCTCCAGCTCGTAGATTTTGCCGAACAGGGTGAAGGTATCGATGGCTGGCAGGTGATACCACAACTGCGGCCTTTGGCCGAATACCGTTCCGATCTGGAAGGCCAGCTTCTGACGATCCTTCCATGGCGTGTAGCCAAGAACACTGGCCTGTCCGCCGCTGGGGTGCAGGATGCCGGTCAGGATTTTGATGGTGGTTGATTTACCCGCGCCATTCGGACCGATAAAGCCGAGCAATTCACCGTTTTCCATTTCGAACGACAGGTCGCGCACCGCTTCGACGGTATTGTATTCCGGCTTGAAGAGCGAGCGCAGCGAACCGCCCAACCCGGCGGCTTTGCGCTTGGACTGGAAGGTTTTGTACAGGTTGTTGACTTGGATCGCTGGCATGGGGTTTCCCTGTTCTTCTATCTGAGGAAAACGAATTAAAGTATCACGCGGCAGGATGAGGGGGGCATCCTGCCGCGTGATAGGTGCTATTATACACAATCCTGAGAACCCGTCAAGAGTTTTTTTGAAGCTTCTGTTCGCTTTTTTGCCGATCTTGCGGGGCTCATAAATACCGGCTAAATAACCGCCAATTCCCTGAAATCTGTCATCATATCCGAATTTTGTATGCTGAGTGGGCTATGCTATAATCGTTCCAATCTATGAGCGAATCATCTTTGGTGCAGATCAAAGGACTGAAAGATGGCTTGCTGGTGACCCTGGGCGACGCGGCCTGGGGAATTCTCCAGGAAGCGCTCTTGAATCGTGTCGAAGAACAGGCCTCTTTTTTTCAGGGGGCGCGGCTTGTATTGGATGTTGGTAATCAGGTGCTCAAGTCAGCGGAGCTATCTGCTTTGCGCGACACCTTGTCAGAACATGGGATTACTTTGTGGGCGATCTTATCCAATTCGCCTACTACTGAGAGTACTGCCCAAATCTTGGGCCTGGCCACGCGCATTCATAAAGCCCCGCCTGCTGAAATCCGGGCAGCCAAGGGCATCGATCACGAATCCGCTTTGTGGGTAGCCCGAACCTTACGCTCAGGTGTGCGGATCGAGTACCCGGGCAACGTGGTTATTGTGGGCGATGTTAACCCTGGCGCTGAGGTGATCGCGAGCGGCAGCGTTGTTGTTTGGGGCCGCCTGCGCGGTGTGGTTCATGCCGGTGCGCAGGGCGACCGTGACGCGACTGTTTGCGCACTCGATCTATCGCCAACACAGTTGAGAATTGCGGGCGAGATTGCAGTTGCCCCTGCCCGGCAGGGGACGCCCAAACCTGAAGTTGTACATTTAAAGAATGGCCGTTTGCAGGCCGAACCTTGGACACCGGGTTAGGAGAGACGAATGACAGGAAAAGTACTTACCATCACATCTGGCAAGGGCGGGGTCGGTAAGACCACTGCGGTTGCCAACCTTGCCGTTGCGTTAGCCGCAGATGGAAAAAAAGTTGTCTGTATCGATGGCGACATCGGCTTGCGCAACCTGGATGTGGTCATGGGTCTGGAAAACCGGATTGTCTACGACCTGGTGGATATCGTGGAAGGACGCTGCAAAACCCGCCAGGCCATGATCCGCGACAAACGCCTGCCAGATCTTTTCCTGATCCCTGCCGCCCAAACTCGCGACAAGAATGCAGTTTCACCCAGTGATATGATCCGCCTGTGCGATGAGCTTCGCCAGGACCTTGACTGGATTTTGATTGATTCCCCGGCTGGCATTGAGCGCGGTTTTCGCAATGCGATCGCACCCGCCGATAAGGTGCTGATCATTACCAACCCTGAAATGTCTGCTGTGCGCGATGCCGATCGCGTGGTCGGACTGCTCGAAGCCGAAGAAAAAGGCTCACCGTCGCTGGTGGTTAACCGTCTGAACCCGGCGATGGTCAAACGGGGCGACATGCTTTCGGTGGACGATGTTTACGATTTATTGCGGATAGATGTTGTGGGGATTGTCCCCGAGGATGAAAACGTTATCGTAGCCTCCAATAAGGGTATCCCGCTGGCGCTTGAAGCCAAGAGTCGGGCCGGGCAGGCCTTTCGTAATATTGCCCGCCGCTTGAATGGGGAACAGGTTCCATTTCTTGAACTTGAGTCGCAAGGATTATGGGATCGCCTTTCGCGCCTGGCGGGTAGGAGATAAGTTATGTCTTTTTTCGAGCGACTGACCGGTAAAAAAAGCGCATCCAGTGCCAAAGAACGTTTGCAGTTGGTACTCATCCACGATCGGGTTGATCTGACGCCTGCCGTTCTGGAGGCTTTAAAGGAAGAACTCCTGGCTGTGATTTCGCGCCATATCGATATCGACCCATCCAGCATCCATGTGGAACTGGCTTCAGAAGGGCGCAGCCAGCGCCTCGTGGCCGACATCCCGTTAAAATCTGCCGTGCGCCGCCGCGCCGGATAGTTATATTGTTCTTTACTACAAGCAGGTAAAAAAATGGTTCGCGGAGGTTTTTGGCGTTATTTTGACTTTTCATTGGTGGGGGCGATGACTATTCTGGTGATCATTGGTGTCACCATGATTCGTTCTGCAATTGCGGGCAACATTGAGTTGACAACCACGACCCCTCTGGTCAACCGCCAGATTATTTTTGGTGTGGCGGGTTTTGTGATGCTGCTTGTGATGGCGGCCATTGACTATCGTGTCTGGGGTTCGCTCAGTTTGCAGTTATACATTGGAATTATTCTTGTTTTGCTGGCGTTGAACATTATCGGCGGTGCGTTGTTTGGGTCGGCGCGCTGGTTCCAGACAGCTCTGGTCAATATTCAGCCTTCGGAATTCGCCAAGATTGTGATGATCCTGGTCATGGCCGATTTCTTTTCCAAGCGCTTGCATTTGATGAGCGATCCAAAGTGGACCATCCGCAGCTTTTTGATGATGATGGGCATTACCATCTGGGTCTTGCTCCAGCCGAATCTGAGCACTTCGATCGTGTTGATCGTGCTCTGGTTCGTGCTTTTATGGATCGCTGGCTTGCCGCTAAAGCACTTGATCGCGTATGCCTTGACCGGGATCGCAGCAATTTCGATCAGTTTCCCGCTGCTGGTCCAGTTTGGCGTTTTGCAGGAATACCAGTTGCGGCGCATTACTACGTTTATCGCGCCTGACCCGAATGCCCGCTATGGCGATACTTATAATATCGAGCAGGCCCTAATCTCGATTGGCTCCGGCGGATTATTCGGGCAGGGCTACGGTCAGGGCTCTCAGGTGCAGTTGCGTTTCCTTAAGGTACGCTGGTCCGATTTTATCTTTTCAGCGACTGCCCATGAGCTGGGCTTTGTCGGCGCGTTTTTGATCATCCTGCTGATGGCTTTTGTGGTTTATCGCTGCCTTTGGGCAGCCCGCACGGCTCCAGACGCCTACGGAGCGTTAATCTGCTATGGCGTTGCCACCCTGATCGCTTTCCAGGCCCTGGTCAACCTGGGTGTTAATCTTAATATGTTGCCTGCAACCGGCCTGACCCTTCCTTTTTTAAGTTATGGCGGCAGTTCACTGGTGGCCAATATGATTGCGATTGGCCTGGTTGAAAGCGTTATTATGCGCCGCAAGATGATTGAATCTTAGTTTTTTGGAGGCTTGTTTTATGGATTTATCTCCCGTTCGGGTGCGTTTTGCGCCCTCCCCAACCGGGCGTATGCACATTGGCAACGCTCGTTCGGCGCTTTACCCGTTCTTGCTGGCCCGCCGCACAGGCGGAACCTTTATCCTGCGCATCGAGGACACTGACCAGAAGCGCTACGACCCGACCGCTGAGCGGGAGCTGATCGAAGGCTTGCGCTGGCTGGGCCTGGAATATGACGAAGGGCCCGATATTGGCGGTCCGAATGCCCCCTACCGTCAGACGGAACGTCGCGAAAGCTATCACGAGCACGCCTGGAAGCTGGTCGAACTCGGCCACGCTTTTCCTTGTTTTTGCACGCCGGAGCGCCTCAGCCAGGTGCGCCAGGAACAGATGGCCGCCAAGCAAAATCCGCGTTATGACGGTCACTGCCGCGCGCTCGATGCCGATGAAGCCCGCCGCCGCGCCCAATCCGGCGAAAAATTTGTGATTCGCTTCAAGATGCCCAAGGAAGGTTCGATCACGGCCACCGATTTGCTGCGCGGCTCGATCACGACCGAAAACTCGGCCCTTGACGATTCTGTGCTCTTGAAATCAGACGGCTTGCCGACCTATCACCTGGCGGCCATGGTCGATGACCACTTGATGGGCATCACGCATGTTATTCGCGGTTCCGAGTGGCTGCCGTCGATGCCGCTGCACATGCATGTCATCCGCGCCTTTGGCTGGGATGCGCCGCAGTTCGTTCACCTGTCTGTTTTTCTGAAGCCCTCCGGCAAAGGCAAACTGAGCAAACGCGATACCGCCCAGGCGCTCAAGGACGGTTATTCGATCTTCCTCGGCGACATGAAGGATTTGGGGTACACCCCCGAAGGGGTGCTTAACTGGATTGCGCTGATGGGCTGGGGCGTTTCGGAAGACGATGTTTTGACTCTGGACGAGATGATCGCCCGTTTCAATGTGGACAGTCTGACCCCCTCCCCGGCGGCGATCAATTTTGCCAAGCTCGATCATTTCAATGGCACTCATATCCGCCTGATGCAGCCAGCCGACCTAGCCGGGCGCGTCAAACCTTTCCTGACCGGGGCCGGCTACGCGGTGGATGATGAGAAACTGCTCAAAATCATCCCTCTGATCCGAGAGCGGCTGGTCACGCTTGACGATTGCATTCAGTTTGCGGGCTTTTTCTTCAAAGATGATGTTTCACCCGAACCGCAGGAGCTGGTCGCCAAAGATCTGACCCCGGCCCAATCTGCGGATGTGGCGCGCAAGGCCCTCGAGATTCTTTCTGGCCTGCCCGCCCTGACCCATGAAACTGCCGAGCCGCCCCTGCGCCAGTTTGTAGAAGAAGCCGGGCTGCACCCGAATCAGGTTTTTGGCATCCTGCGCGTCGCTGTCACCGGTCAAAAGGTCAGCCCGCCGCTCTTTGAAAGCATGGAAATTATTGGCCGCGAAACGGTCCTGGCCCGCATCCGCCGCGCCGTGGATACGCTGGCCAGCCTGTAGATCGATTGTGAATTCAAAAAGGAGGTTGCCTGCGGTTTGCGGACAACCTCCTTTTGATTCTGGTGCTTTTACCAGGCTTTGACGCGCTTGGGCGTGATTTTGATTAGCAGGTTTTCTTCAGAGTCGAGCCAGCTTTGCGGGTCTGGCGCCAGAACGCCCTCGGGCCCGAGATATTTGGCATAAACGCGTTCGATGCGGGCGCGAGTCTCGGCTTTGGGGGTGTTGACCAGTTCGGCATTGCCTTCGATCACGACTGCGGCCATCTGGCCTGAGGCTTGCTCAACATCGATGACGATGGCACATTTGGGATTGCGCTCTAGATCTGTGATCTTGCGCGTCGAACGATAGGAGCTGACCCAGATGAAGCCATCTTCCCACAGGAACCAGACCGGGACGACATGCGGCTGCGCTGCGGGCGAGGCTGTTGCCAGCCGGGCCAGTAAGGGCCGCGAGAGAAACTCTTGGATTGCGGGGGTAATTTCTATGGTCACGCTAAACCTCGAAAGCGCTGCTTGTAGTTTATTTTACTCATGGAAGAATGCATCGAGCGGCGGCGCCATGTTTTCAGGGATGTTCTCTCCCCAGGCGTTGCCGTCGATGATATCGCCCGTTGGCTGGCCCTGCGGGTCAACTTTGAAGAAGATCGGGATGGCCGGAACATCGAATCCGAGCGATTCATCGCCCCAACCCCACAGATCAACATCAACCCGGATCAGGTATATGCCTTCAAAGGCATTCAGCATCAGTTCGTTTTCATCTGCCAGACTGGCAGATATGCTTTCGCAGGCCGGTCACCAGGTTGCGTCGAATTCGACCACCGGCAGCATGCCCATTTCGGCGGCTTTTTGGGCATGACTGAGCAGTTGTTCTTTCAGGCTGCCATCTTTAGGATCAAGGGCGACGGTGATCAACTCGGGAGCGGTCGCCTCGCTGACGGCTGGCTCGGTCGAGGCTGGCTCGGGGGTCTTGGCGGCTTCGGTGATGGTTGGCTTGGGCTGTTGGGTTGGCGGCAGGCTGACGGGCGCTGTCGGTTCCGGGAACAGGAAACGACAGGCCAATAGACTCAGCGATAGCGAGAGCAGAAGGGATATTTTGGGCTTTGATGTTCTCATGGAAGACTCTCCAGTGGCGGAATTTGATCTGCTCCGGGGACCTGGACGCTGACCGCTTTCTGAATGACCGGTCTCAGGCAGGTGGTCCCGTTGCAGCTCATGTAGGTGATTAATATCTCTATTTTTTGCGATTTGTCTCCGGCCGGAAGCTTGACCGGCAGGCTGAGTATAACCGGCCCGGCCGGGTAGATGAGCAGTTCGCGCGGGTCGACCGGCGGGGTTTGCGGCGCCAGGTTTTCAGTCAGCGGGCCGCTCGCTTGCAGCGGGGAGTCCGCTGGCAGGGCCAGCAGGGTCGGGCGGCCGACGCCGTCGATGCCCTTGGCGGGGATATCCTTGCTGTACAGGTGAAACCCGGCCCGCAGCGGAGTGAACGTGGCGCTCAGCAGGAAATCACCGCTCTGGGTGCGCTCCAGCGAAACGGCGACTCGCACCTCGGCCTCGTCAAAGGCTGTCAGCGGTGTGGAACTTCCCGGAGCAAAATCCGCGGATGGGGCGCAGGCAACGACGAAGAGTAACAGCGTTGCAAACGCCCCGAAAACGGTGGCCAGGCGCAGGGGCAGAGCGATTCCGCGCTTTTTATACATCAAAATACAGGCTCATTTCGTAGGGATGCGGCCGGTTGCGAACGGCCAGCGCTTCGCTCTGGTACTTGGCTTCGATCCACTGCTCGATCATCTCTTCCTGAAAAACGCCGCCGGCCAGCAGGAACTCGTGGTCGGCCTTGAGCGCGCTGAGCGCTTCTTCGAGCGAGGTTGGCAAGCCCTTGATGCTGGCGCGCTCGGCGTCGCTCATCGCGAAGACATTCTTGTCGAACGGGCCAAAGCCTTCCGCGGTTGGGTCGATCTTGTTGCGGATGCCGTCCAGGCCGGCCATCAGTTGGGCGGCCAGCGCCAGGTAGATGTTGCAGGTGGCGTCGGGAGGCCGGAATTCGAAGCGGGCGGTTTCGGGCTGGGTGGCATATTTCGGGATGCGGACTGCCGCCGAACGGTTGCCGAGCGAGAAAAAGGCGTTGATCGGCGCTTCAAAGCCGGGGATCAGGCGGCGGTAGGAGTTGGTCGAGGGGTTGGTAAAGGCCAGGACCGCCGCGCCGTGCTTGAGCAGCCCGCCGATGTAATAGAGCGCCTCCTGGCTTAAAAAGCCGTACCCATTGGCGTCGTAGCAGACATTCTTGCCGTCCTTGAACAACTGCTGGTGGAAGTGCATGCCACTGCCAGCTTCGCCATACAGCGGTTTGGGCATGAAGGTCGCGGTCTGCCCGCGTTTGTGGGCGGTCATCTTGGTGACGTATTTGATCGCCATGGTGGCGTCGCCAGCTTCGAGCAGGCCCATCATCGGGGTTTCGATCTCCAACTGGCCCGGCCCGCCGACTTCGTGGTGATGATATTTGACTGGGATACCGATCTTTTCGAGGGTCAGGCACATTTCGGCGCGCAGGTTGTAGAGCTGGTCTTTGGGCGGGATGGCGTGGTAGCCGCCGTGCAGCGGGATGTAATGTCCGTGCCCGCCGGCGGCGCTGTTCCAATCGGCTTCGCAGCTTTCGAGGGCATAGCTGGCGCGGTTGACGCCGTATTCGTAGCTGACTTTGTCGAAAATGTAGAACTCGTATTCAGGCCCCCAGCGGCTCTGGTCGGCGATGCCGGTTTCTTTCATATATTCTTCAGCGCGGATGGCGATGTTGCGCGGGTCGTTGGCAAAGGTGGCATGCGTATCGGCCTCGAAGGTTTTCGAGATGAAACTCAGGGTTTTGGCCTCCCAGAAGGGGTCGATAAAGGCGGTCGAAAGGTCTGGAACAAGCACCATATCCCCCGATTTGACCGATTTCAACCCGACCGAAGAGCCGTCGAAGCCGACGCCCTGTTCCATCAGATCGGGTGTGAACTGGCTGGAGGGGACGGTCAGGTGCCGCCAGCGGCCCCACAGGTCGGTGAATTTGATGTCGACCATCTGGATTTCATTCTGTTCGATGTACTGCCGTGCTTGTTCAAAGGTTTGGAACATGTAGGAGTCTCCTTTTGAATGGTTGAGGCCTCCTATTTTTAGCATTTGCGCCCCGGCTTTGCCAGTGCCTTCCATCATCAAAAGCGCTGGCGTTCATCCCGTTTTGATTTTTTACAGGCATAGAGCAAATGCTTCAGGCAAATGTTTTATAATGCTCCTGAGCCTGTCATTTGTGTACGCCCCAGCCTTAAATCGCATTGCCTCGGCGGATAGGATTGCGTCTGGTGGTGTTCAGGGGCTGGATTGAACCTGCGTTCCTGGCAGAAATGGGGTGCGAGTATGCTGTTGATAGGGAATTCAAAAAAGGATTTTGTCATGAACCGACCGAAACTTGCCGTTGTACTTTTGCTGACATTTATCTTGTCTGGCTGTTCGCCTGCCCTGGCAACTCCTGTCAACCAGCCTGGCCCAAAAGAACTAACCACCCAGACACCCCCTTTACCAACCGAAACACGTGTATCGGTGTCTCAGACACCAACAGCTTCATTGCAAAGCGCTACGGGGGCAGACTTCGTTGATAATTCCATTGATTTGACCCCCATTGCTTTCGAAAGCGTTACGGTCGATGGGTTTCTGGTTCTTGAAAATTCACAGACTGATAAATATTTATTCTACGATATGAAAAACAAGAAAACCATCGAAATTGGTAAAAACCATGAAAATACAATCGTATATGCTGTCAGCCCCAACAAAAAACTCATGTTGGTTGGCGTTTGCCCAATCGATAAATGTGATTTCAGCCTCCAAACTGTCAACCAGGTTATCAAAACCAGGGTTCCCAACGATGATGATTGGGCAGTGAGCGGGTGGCTGGATAACGAACGCATCGTTTTCCTGTCCCAAATCAAACCAGGCCAGCCAGCGCAGCCGCAAAACCAGGTGGTCTATAACGTGTTTACCGGCGAGAAAATCAGCCTGCAACTGTCTCTTCCAAATCCACAAACCATCGAAATTCCTGGTAGCAGGCTAGACAATTTATTTGTTGCAGCAGTGAGCCCATCGCTGAACCGCGTTTTTTTTAGCGACCAAAATGACAGGTTGGTCTTATGGAACCTGGATACCCAGGAAGAGATGGCGTCATTGCCCTTCGCGGGATTTCATGGCCCGATTAGGTTTGATGGTTGGTCGCCGGATGGCAAGAAAATTATCACTACATCGCCGGATAAATTTCTGGTAGATGCGTCTGGAGATTTTAACCGGGCAGCCAACGAATTGTTTATGTTCGATATGGATGGTAACCTGACGCAATTAACGCATTACAATGAAAAATTGCCATTCGCATCCATCTTCAAGCCAGAATGGAGCCCTGACAATCGTCATATCGCATTCTGGCTGACAATCGGCGATGATGCCTCCAAGCCCAAGAACCTGCAACTGTGGCTGGCGGTTTTTGATACAGTCACGCTTGAGACCAAGCTCTATCGTTCAGACTCCAGCACTATTTCCTCATCTATAAATTGGAGCCCGGACGGGCAACAATTAATTGTCAGCGATTTGGATAGTAATCTTACATTGGTTGATCTGGCACATAAGACGAAATCACCAATCCCTGATACGCAGGATATGATGATTTGGGATTGGATGGTTCCTTGAAACAGCCGGGCTGCCAAGAAAACGAAACCAGCATATTTTTTGCACCTTTCCCGAAGGACATCGGGGCGATGTGCGAATTGGCGTGAAGATTTTTTGGATGGAAACTTTGGCTTATAATCACATCATCTTACATCCTGAGAGACCCCATGAACCCCTACCAACAACTTGCCCGGGCCCTTGACGCCCTGCCCAACGGATTCCCACCCACGCCGGACGGGACCGAACTGCGCCTGCTCGAAAAGCTCTACACCCCCGAAGAAGCGGCCCTGACGGCCCAACTCAGTCCGCATCTGGAATCGAGCGAGGAGATCGCCTCGCGGCTGGGGCTGGCGCATGCCGACCTGCGCAAAACGCTCAAATCCCTGACCAAGCGTGGATTGATCGAAGCCGGGCGCACCGAAAAGGGCCTGGGCTATGCCATTCTGCCCTTCGTGGTTGGGATCTACGAATTCCAGGCCAACAATCTCGATGCCGAACTGGCCGCGCTCTTTGAAGCCTATTTTCAACAGGGATTTCACCGCGTTTTGGGAGTCAAGCCGCAGGTTCACCGGGTCATCCCGATCGGCGAGAGCGTCAAAAACAACATGGAGATCCGGCCCTATGAGAGTGCCGCCGGCCTGGTCGATTCGATGCAATCCTGGGGCGTGCTCGATTGCATCTGCCGCAAACAGAAAGCGCTGATCGGCCAACCCTGCGAGCATCCGCTGGATGTATGTATGATGC
The DNA here is from genome assembly GCA_002840685.1 of Chloroflexi bacterium HGW-Chloroflexi-6. GTDB lineage: Bacteria > Chloroflexota > Anaerolineae > Anaerolineales > Villigracilaceae > UBA8950. The sequence continues at coordinate 187,498 of PHBU01000010.1, forward strand.
TCAACGAGCGCCCGAATGCCTTCGACGGCACGCCCGCCATTCGCGCGCTGAGCCGCGAGGAAGCCCACGCCACCCTCCAGCGCGCGGCCCAGGCCGGACTTGTCCATTCGGTCAGCAACAACCAGAAGGGGCTGTTCTACATCTGCAACTGCTGCACCTGTTCTTGCGGCATTTTACGCGGGATGGCGGAGTTGGGCATTGCCAATGTGGTTGCCAGTTCGGCCTTCGTGCTCCAGGTCGATGAGACCTTGTGCAGCGCCTGCGGCGCCTGTGTCGAAAGCTGTTCGTTCGACGCCCTGACCGTGGACCTGACCGCCCAGGTTGCTGAAATTCGCTGTGTCGGTTGTGGGGTTTGTGTCCAATCCTGTCCGAGCGAAGCCCTCGGCTTGGTGCGCCGTCCCGAGGAGCAGGTCAAACCTGTCCCTGAGACGCTGGCCGAATGGGGCGTTCAACGCATTGAAGCGCGCAGGAATGCCGGCTAAGAACCAACTCCGAGGAGCATGACAATGAAACCCTATCAGGTTAAACCCGACTCGAAAATCGATCTTTCCAAACACGACCCCGGCGACCGCCGGGAATTTGATGGCAGTAAAGAAGAAGCCCTGCTCGAACTCGAAAAACTGAGCGAACGCCTCGGCCAATTGCAGGAACTGCTCTATGCTGAAAATAAACAGCGCATCTTGATCGTCTTGCAGGCCATGGATACCGGCGGCAAAGACGGAACCATCCGGCGCGTTTTTGCCGATGCCAACCCGCAGGGGGTGCGCGTTGCCAGTTTTAAAGCGCCGACCCCTGAAGAACTTGCCCACGATTACCTGTGGCGCGTCCACAAAGTTGTCCCCGGCAAGGGCGAGATGGTTATTTTCAACCGCAGCCATTATGAAGATGTGTTGGTCGTGCGCGTGCACAACCTGGTTCCGAAGCAGGTCTGGTCAAAACGCTATGAACAGATCAACCAGTTCGAGCGCTTGCTGGCTGAAAACGGTACCACCATTCTGAAATTTTTCCTGCATATCGATCTGGATGAACAAAAAGAGCGCCTGCAAGCCCGTCTCGATGACCCGGCCAAGCACTGGAAATTCCGCCTGGGCGATCTCGACGAGCGCAAACTCTGGCCCGATTACATGAAAGCCTACGAAGATGTGTTTGAAAAGACCAGCACCCAGTTCGCCCCCTGGTATATCATCCCGGCCAACCGCAAGTGGTATCGCGACCTGGTCATTTCGCGTATTTTGGTCGAAACCCTTGAAGCCTTGAATATGGAATATCCCAAATCCGAAGAGGATCTGGATGGGGTTGTGATCGACTAAACTTTTTGTCCCCTGAAAAAACTGCGATAGGCCTGGCTTTCATTGAGCAGGACGGTTAATTGAGACAGGTACTGCGCCCTGGCGGGTTCATCCGCCGGGGCGTTTGCTTGCCGGATGGTTAAGCCGGCCGCATCGCTCTCACCCGCCAGCTGGCCGCTGGCCTTCAGATACTCAAACCCGCTGCGGATGGCCGCCTCGCCCTGTCCGCAGGCCGCGCCCAGTTCGGCCAGGCTGACCCGTCCTTCGCGCTGGTTGAGCACGAATTTCAGCACACCCGCCAGCCGCGCCAAAAAGGCTTCGGGCGAGTTCTCGCCGGAGTCCTGAGCAAACAGCACCAGCCGCCGGGGTTTTACCGTTTCCAAGATCGACTCATACAACCGCCGCTCGGGGGGTGTTGTCCATAAAATCAGCGTTTCTGCTTCGCTTAGCTCGTGCCGCCCTTTTCCGTTCAACCGTTTGCGGTCATTTCCCTCGGCGAAAAGCAGCGCATCCGGGTATTCCGCCTGGATCCGCTGCAAAGCCTCCGTCCGTTTTTCCGCTGCCCGCAGGTCAATCGTTTCAATTTTTGGGGACTCAATTTCGATCGGCTTTTTTGCCACGATCCGAAAATCGACCAGCTCCAGCGCCAGCTGCTTCTGGCCTTTGAAATCGCTGGCACGCAGGGTATAGGCCAGGTCGAAGCGCCCGGATGGCTGTTCTTCCTCCGCACCGCCCCACCACAGCGCGCTGGCGACATTTCCGGTTTCATCCCTGACGGTCAATTTGATGTGTTCGCCCGTTTTGCCGATCTTCTGGCTGGCTGCCAATTCCAGGTTGCGGGTCGCCAACAAGAGCGGCGGATTACCGGCCCCGAATGGAGCCATTTGCTCGATCTGTGCGGCCAGGTCGAGTGTCAGCTCGTCTAGGCTGAGAAACTCGTCGATTTGCAGTTCAGCTGGGGGGCGGGCGGCTGTCTTGAGTTGGCTTTCGACTGCTCGTGACAGTTCCCGCCGCAGGGAGATCAGATTCTCGGCAGGCAGCGAAAGCCCGGCAGCCATCGGGTGGCCGCCGAAGCCGAGCAGGAGCTGCCCGCAGGCGCGAATGGCCTCGGTGATGTGAACCCCGTCTACTGAGCGGGCCGAGCCGCGGACTGGGTCGCGGCCAGTCAGGAGCAGGGTCGGGCGCTGGTAGCGTTCGGCCAGACGGCTGGCGGCGATCCCGATGATCCCGGCCGGCCAATCTGGATGATGTAACACCAGCGCGGCCTGTTCGAGCAGGGCCGGGTTTTCGCGCAGTTGGGCCTGGGCAGCCTGCGTCACCTGGCTGGTGAGCAGTTGGCGTTCCTGGTTCAGCCCTTCGAGTTGGGCGGCCAGCACACGTGCTTTGGCCGGGTCGTTGGTGGTCAGCAGTTCGACGACCGGGTTGGCGTCGCCCAGCCGCCCGATGGCGTTCAGGCGCGGCCCCAGCGTGAACCCGATATGGGTTTCGGTCAATTGCAGCGGATTGGTCCCGGCCAGTTCGAGCATAACCTGCAAGCCCAGCCTTTGGTTGCGCCGCAGCTGTTCCAGCCCGCGCTGGACCAGATAGCGCGTATCCCCGCTCAGGGTGGCGACATCGGCTACCAGCCCGAGAGCTGCCAGGTCGCGTAACGATTCGGGGGCCAGGTCGGTGTTGGCGTTTTGCAGCAGGGCTTCGGCCAGTTTGTAGGCCACTCCCACCCCGGCCAGGGTCGCCAGCGGATGGCTTTCGGGCAGTCGTTTGGGGTTGATCACGGCCAGCGCACTCGGCAGGGGGCCTTCGGGCAGATCGTGATGGTCAGTGATCAGCACGTCCACACCGCGCGAATTGGCGTACTCGACGGCTTTGTGCTCGCTGATGCCGGTATCGCAGGTCAGGATGAGTTGCGCGCCGCTGTCGATCTCGGTCTTGAGATACTCGATCTTGACGCCGTGTGATTCTTTTTCGCGGATCGGAATGTGATACGTAACGTTCGCGCCGATCGCCCGCAGGGTTTGGATCAGGACGGTCGTGGCGGTCTGGCCATCCACATCGAAATCGCCCCAGACGCAGATGCGCTCATTTTGGCGGAGGGCCTTCCAGATGCGCCGCAGGGCGGGCTCGATATCGGGCAGTTCGGAGGCCGGGGTAACGGGATACAGGCCCGGTTCGAGGAAGGCCCGCGCAGCGCCCGCAGAATCGAAACCGCGCCGGGTCAGGGCGCGGCTTACGATCGGATGAATTCCGAGTTCATCCAGGCTTTGAGCGTTTACGGGGGCAGGATCAAGCCATGTGAGCATTAATCAAGATCTTGCTGGAGTTCGCCTGAGTCTCTGGTGTGCAACAATTCGGGCATGTCTTCAAAGACATCAACCATGCTGTGGGGCAGTTCGCGCATCATCGGCGGCAGGGGCAGGGTGGATGGGGAGCGCAGGCGCGAGGGGGCCGGAGGCGGTTTCAGGCGGGCTTTTTCTTCATCCATGGAGCGTTTGCGCAGGATGCGTTTGTCGGCAGAGAGTTCGCCGATATAGTAACCGAGCACCGAGTAGACTTCGCGGTTGGGTTGGGCGAACCCAATCCATTCGCCCTGGCGGTTGAACAGATACGGGTAGACCAGGAAGCCTTCCACGTCGCCGCGGGTGCTGTAGATGGGGATAATGGCAGGGGTTGCTGAGCTCATAGTTCCTGTTTTTTGCTTATCGTTGAAGTGCTGATAGCGACATCATTATACGTCCAATAACGGTTAACGAAGAAGTTCCAGAGCATGACGATGCCGATCGCGACTGCCAGGGTCAGATTGTGGCTGATGAACGTATGGTGTTGAGCAGCTACCTGAATGGGCATGTTTTCGAGGTAGGCATCCAGCAGCGGTTCGCCGAATTTGAGGATCGGCACGCGGATCAGCAGGCCGATGGCGTTAACGATCGAGAATTGGGTCAGTTGGCCGAGAATCGGTTTTGAGCGCGATTCCGGATAGGTCCAGAGCCGGTTCCAGGTGAAATTGCTGGCAACGGCGCAGACAAAGGAAATGCTGCCCGCAGAAACCAACGAGGCGCCTGCCAGCCCGGTGAGCAGGTTCATCACTGCGATATCGATGACTGAGCCGATGGCGCCGACGACGGCGAATTTTGTGAAGCGGGTGCGTTCGTCGGGGTTGTGCAAGATCATGGTCATGCCAGCCCCAGTTTTTCCTTGAAGTAGGGGATGGTACGGCGCAGGCCTTCTTCCAGGTCAACCTTGGGCTGCCAGCCGAGAATGTTCTGGGCGCGGGTGATGTCGGGGCGGCGACGCTGCGGATCGCGCGAGGAGCGCGCATCGACAAAGGTGATCCCGGCGCTGTTGCCGGTCAGGCGGTTGATGGTTTCGGCGAACTGGAGCAGGGTCATCTCGACCGGGTTGCCGATGTTGACCGGCATGTGTTCATCGGAGTAGAGCAGACGTACAATGCCTTCCACCAGGTCGTCCACGTAGCAGAAGGAGCGGGTTTGCTGCCCGTCGCCGTAGACGGTGATCGGCTGGCCGAGCAGGGCCTGTTTGAGCAGGTTGGGCAGGGCGCGGCCATCTTCCAGATCCATGCGCGGGCCGTAGGTGTTGAAGATACGCACGATGCGTGTATCCACTCCGTGCTGGCGGTGATAAGCCAGGGTCAGGGATTCGGCGAAGCGCTTGGCTTCGTCATAAACGGCGCGCGGACCGGTAATGTCGACATTGCCGGCGTAATCTTCGCTTTGCGGGTGGACGAGCGGGTCGCCGTAAATTTCGCTGGTGGAGGCCAGCAGGTAACGCGCTCCGTTGGCTTTGGCCACGCCCAGGGCGTTGTGCGTGCCGAGCGCCCCGGCCTTCATGGTCTGGATCGGCAGGTTGAAATAAGCGGTGGGCGACTGCGGGTTGGGGCTGGCGGGTGAGGCGAAATGCAAGACAGCATCCACTTTGCCGGGGATGAAGATGTATTCTGAAACATCGCGGCGGTAGAAGATGAAGTTTTCGCTGCCTGCCAGGTGAGCGATATTGTTGGGCGAGCCGGTGATGAAGTTGTCCAGGCCAACCACTTGGTGGCCTTCGGCGATGAGCCGGTCTGAAAGGTGCGAGCCGAGAAACCCGGCAGCGCCAGTGATGAGGATGCGCATGAAAATTCTCCGAAAAAGTTTTCTACTGGTTATCGCCAGTCTATCTTTTGTATTAATCCATCGCCGGTAACCTGGCTGGCTTGCCCGCTGACGATATCCACCAGCCACAGGTTTCCCTGGTAGACAACCGCAATAAATTCGGTGGTTTCCGGGTTGGCAGGTGACCAGAGCGGAGTCTGCGGCTCGAGGCCCGGCGCGCCTTCGAGTGGGAAGAGCGCCCGGCGGTTGGAACCGTCCCGGTCCATGACAAATAAACGATACCCGCTGGTTTCAGATTGCAGCGGGGAAAGCGCTTGCAGGTAGGCCAGGCGGTAGGCTTGTTCATCCCCTACTGGGCTGGGCTGTGAAGCGGAAGGGTAGGCGAACATGCCGGTCTGGCGCACGATCCGCACGTTGGCGCTGGTGGTTAACGAGAGCACACCCAGGTCGAAATAAGGCGATTCTTCGGGGTTGACCAGCCCCGGCGGAGGGGCGTGATAGACAAAATATAAGGTGCGCGAGTCGGCGCCCCAGGCCAGGGGCGGGATGAGCGCCCAATCGCTCAGGGTTTGCAGGGGCGCAATCTCGAGCAGGCTGACCAGTTCGCTGTCTCTGAAACTGACCAGGCCGATCCCATCCGGGCGGGCATAAGCCAGGCGTTTGCCATCGGGTGACCAGGCAAAACTGCTGCCCCACCAGCCATAGACGCCGCCGCTGTTGGCCTGAATGACCGGGCCGGGCTTGCCGATTACACCGGCGGCGCTGAACTTGAGCGTGTACAGATCGTTGTTGGCCTGCCAGCCGGGAGCCGCGGCGCGCGGTTCGACGGTCGAGAAGGTGATGTTGGTGGTTGTGCCAGGGATCCAATCGGCAAAGTGGATCACGTTGGCGACTTTCAGGTTGATCGGTTTGGCGGCCGGATCATCCAGGTTGAGCGCCCAGAGGGTGTTGATCTCCTCGCTGGCGGGTTTTTCTGATTTGCGGGTGTAGAGCAGCCAATCGCCTTTGGGCGAAAGCTTCAGGATGCGTCCGTCCAGGTCGCCGCTGGTGACGATTGGACTGCGGTTGGCGGTCGAGCCTTCCATCAGCCAGGCATTTCCGCCCGCCAGGTAAACCAGCCTGCCGCTGATCGGCAGGGACGAAAACGGAGTCTGCACTCCGACCATCACGATCTCGGGTTGGGCGGCTTGCAGGATGACCGCTTTGACGATCGAGGAGCCGGTTTCGATGCCGTTTTCAAACAGGCGGCGGGTGGTGATTTCCTGGGTCCCGTTTTTGCCTTCCTGGATCAGACGGGTTTCGCCCTCAGGCAGGGATTCGTTGCGAATGGTCTGGCGTTCGAAGGCCAAGGTCACCTGGCGCGTGTCGAATTCTTCACGCACCCGCGAGACTGTGATCAGGCCGCCGTCCTGCGCCAGGGCATAGGCGGGCGGCTCGACCTTGTCCAGGCTGCCGACGGACACGTCCGCCGCCTGAAGCGCCTGCCCAACGGTGCTGCCGGACGGAATCTCAACGGGCAGGCTTTGCCCGTCCACATTGACTGTCAGGCTGATCTGCAGGCTGCTTGACGAAACTTGCGGCGAAAAACACCCGCTCAAGAACAGGCTTGCAATCAGGATGAGCAGCAGGGCGGGTTTCATGAGCGATACTGGTATAGAATGAACGGGGCGGGTATAATCCGCCTACTTAATTCGGCCTGTGAAGGTCATCAGACCATTGGCAATCGTGATGCTTTCGAGACGGAATCCGGTTGCGGCCGGGCCGAGCGCCCCGGTAAAGGCTTCATTGACAAGGGCGCTGATCGTGCTGTTCAGCCCTTCAGGGGCGGGCAACGGGCCGAAGTCCGCCGATTTGAGCGCGACCAGGGGCTGGCCGTTGGCGTCCACTGCGGCGGAGAGTGTGATCCGCACGTTGGCGGTGAAATAACCCTGCACGGCTTTCCCGTAGATCTGGATTTCATTATCGCGCAAGAGTACTTGCGGCTCGGTCAGGAATGATTCAGGGTCGGCTGCAATTTTTAAGGCAACCAGGGATGTCAACTGGGCTTCATCGACGGTGAAACTCAGCGCGCCGGTTTGTTTGGCAGTTTCAATGGCCTGTTTGAGCTGTTCCTCGACGCTGCCGGCAGTTTCGGTCGAAACCGGGATCTGGGTGTCAGGGTATTCGGGCCCGCCGATGAACATGTTGCAGGCCAACGATGATAGAATTAACACGAGCATTGACAGTAAAATGTTTCTAGACATATCTTCCTCTTAACTTGAACTTATTTATAACCGGATAATTATAGCATGAGCGACTCTCAAAACTTGCCCGAACTCAGCCTTTCAGCCTTGCTCGAAGGCCTGCTTTTCACCGCAGCTGAACCTGTTACTACGGCCCAACTGGGTGCAGCGCTTGAACTGACCCCAACCCAGGTCGAAAAGGGATTGGAAGCCCTCGAAGAAGACCTGCGTACGCGCGGGTTGCGCATCCAGCGCCATTCCGGGCGGGTGCAGTTAACGACCGCCCCCGAAATGGCCGAACAGATCGAAACCTTCCTCGGCCTGGAAGCCACCAGCCGCCTGAGCCGGGCCGCGCTCGAGGCCCTGGCGATCATCGCTTTTCAGCAGCCGGTCACCCGCCCGCAGGTGGATGCGATCCGCGGCGTCAACAGCGATGGGGTCATGAAAAGTTTACTCAGTAAAGGACTTTTACAGGAAGTCGGCCGCTCCGAAGGCCCCGGACGCCCGATTTTGTATGGCACCACCCCTGATTTCTTGCAACACTTCGGCCTGAATTCGCTCTCTGAACTGCCGGCGCTCGATCTGGATGCCGGCCTGGAAAAAGATGTTCAAATGCTGAAAAGCTAAAAAGATTGCTTGCGAGAATTTTTCGCTATTCTTTGCCAGAAATTCGGGTTGATTTTGGCAGTATATCGCCAGTTTTCCAGGGGTGAAACGAGCTTTTGCAGCTTGGAGAAAATAATGCGAAAGATAATCATTTTGGTTTTTGTTCTATTTGGCTGTATCGGGGGTGCACTAAAATTCAGTCTTATTCAACAAATTGATTTTGGGGTACCTGTATCGGATACTTACAAGGCAATAAATGGGTGTGTACAAGATTTACTCTTTTTCCCATACGCTTTTATCGGCGGTCTATTTTTGTTTCTGATGCCTAAGAAAACGTTAAAGTGGCTTATAGAGCCTTTACCCAGTAAACTAAAAAATGATACCGTGAAATGGGGGAATATTATGGCGATGTGGGCACTTGGTGTATTCCTTTTACTAGAGCCTGTATGCAAAATCAGAAAAGAGAAATATTGCGGCAAGAACGATTATCGCGGCAAAGTTAGCAGCCCGTTTTTCATAACGAGTAGCAATTC
>PHBU01000039.1 GCA_002840685.1 Chloroflexi bacterium HGW-Chloroflexi-6
CAAGACTTTGCCGCCGGGAACAACCATAAATGCTGGCGCAGACTTGGGCGCCTTATATCCTTTGGGAATTCCCCCTGGCACCTATACGTCCGGCAGCACGATGTTGGTCTCGACCCCTCTCGTTCTTGACGCAGGGGGCGACGCGGATGCCGTATGGGTCTTCCAGATCGGGTCCTCATTGACGACGTTAGCCAGTGTTTCGCTGGCCAACAACGCGCAGGCCAAGAACGTGTTTTGGGTTCCTACTGCTGATGCGACTATCGGCGTGGGCACGATCTTCTATGGGACTTTAGTGACCGGCAGGGATGCCACAGGTCAGACCGGTACCGTGATAAACGGCAGGATTTTGGCCGGGGCGATCACTGCCGGCACGATTGCTTTGGACACCAATACGGTTAACGTACCTGCTCCGTAAGGAATCCGGTATGAGCAACGTCCCTTCTGCCGATCTTGATTGCGTGTGCAAGCTAGCGTGAGCAAGGAGGCAGGAGGGATTGACACAGATTGCGCATCTTGTAGTTGCAACGTGCGCGGGAGTTTTTAAATCCTCCAGGAGAAAACCATGAAAGTAATAAGAGCCTCAGCAGTGACACTAGGGATGGTGGCACTCACTGTAATTGCCACCCCATTTGCCATGGCCGATGATTCGGGCTTGTATATCGGCGGCAACATCGGCCAATCACGCGCGACAATCGACGAGGAGAGGATTATCAACAGTCTGGCGGGAGAAGGTTTTACCACCACCGGATTCGAAGATGATAACCGCGATCTCGGCTTTAAGCTCTTTGGCGGCTACCAGTTCAACAAGTATTTGGCCCTCGAAGGCGGCTATTTCGATCTGGGAAAGTTTGATTTTACCGCAACCGGGTTGCCCCCGGGAACCCTGAGCGGCAATATCAAAATCAAAGGCGTGAATCTCGACCTAGTCGGCATTCTGCCCATTACCGAAAAATTTTCCGCCTTTGGCCGGGTCGGGGCGAACTACGCCAAAGTCGAAGACTCCTTTGTCGGGAGCGGCTCACTCACGGTGCTCAATCCCACCCCCACCAAGCGCGATACCAATTACAAGCTCGGCTTGGGACTTCAGTACGCTTTCAATGACGCTCTCGCCATGCGCGTTGAGGCGGAACGCTACCGGAT
>PHBU01000011.1 GCA_002840685.1 Chloroflexi bacterium HGW-Chloroflexi-6
CAGGAGCAATCCTGTTCTTTTTGTTTCCCGCCAGGGGCGGGACTGACGCCATCCCATCGTCGCCTCAAGCAAAAGGACAGGAGCAATCCTGTTCTTTTTTTGTTTCCCGCCGAGGGCGGGACTGACGCCATCCCATCGTCGCCTCAAGCAAAAGGACAGGAGCAATCCTGTCTTTTTTGTTTCCCGCCGGGGGCCATCCCATCACCATCTCAAGCAAATGGACAGGCTTAAGCTTGTGCTACTGTGTTTAATCGAGTTACAATATCAGTACATGAAACGATTCTTTCAAAAACACATCGCCATTCCGCAAGATCACGGATCGTGGGTTTTCCTGTTCAGTCCGCTGCTGATTGGGTTATCAGCCGGGGCGACGTTCAACGCCGCTTCGCTGGCCCTGGTTATCGCAGCGCTGGCTGCCTTCCTGATCCGCCAGCCGCTGACGGTGGCAGTCAAGGCCTATTCGGGCCGCCGCCCCAAAAGCGACCTGCCTGCGGCCCGTTTCTGGCTGATCGTGTATGGCGTGATCGGGCTGGCTTCGGCAGCAGAATTGTTCATGCTCGGCTATACCATGCTAGCCTGGCTGGCTCTGCCCGCCCTGCCGGTCTTTGCCTGGCATCTGTGGCTGGTCAGCAAGCGCGAAGAACGCCGCCAGTCGGGCATCGAGATCCTGGCAACCGGGGTGCTGGCGCTTTCGGCCCCGGCAGCCTACTGGATTGGACAGAACGCTTACGAACCGCTCGGCTGGGTCTTGTGGATACTGGCCTGGTTCCAGTCGGCGGCGTCGATCATTCATGCCTACCTGCGGCTGGAACAACGCGAGTGGCGCACTCCCATCAGCCTGGCGGACCGTTTTCGAGCGGGCTGGCGCGCCCTGGCCTACACCGGATTTAACCTGGCGCTTTCCGTCGTTTTGGGTGTCTTTGGCATCATTCCCGGTCTGGTCTGGCTGGCTTTCCTGCTCCAGTTTGGCGAAACGCTCTTCGGAACAGTCAACCCGGCGACGGGTGCGAAGCCGGTCCAGATTGGGGTACGGCAATTGATCGTCAGCAGTCTCTTCACTCTTTTGTTTATCCTGACCTGGGGGTAGGATTTTCCCAATAGTTTGCGGAGCAGCATTCCGCACAATGAGAACGGAGCTGAAATATGTCGCGCATCGAATGGAAAACCCTGCTGGTAGTAAACGACCGCAGCGAAGCAGAAGTGATCAAAGCGGCGCTTGAAGCGCAAGGCATCCAGGCTGAATTGTTCCAGGAAGCCGCCGGCACAGTGTACGGCCTGACCGGGGGCATGCTTGGCGAAGTCGAGGTGTGCGTTACACCCACCGACCTGGTTGCCGCGCGCGACTGGCTGAAAGCCTATCAAAACCACCAACTGGAGAATACCCTTGGAGAAGACAGTTCTCCCGATCAATAAAAATGAGACAGGCGGTGCGGATTAAACCCTGCTGCCTGTAATTAAATCTTGATTTGATCTGCAAAACAAAAAACCTGCTGCGTGCTGCATCTGGGCTGATGGTTAATCATCAGTGTTGGATAACTTTCCAGTGCTGATAAAAATGAAGATCAAAGCAGCTAAGCAAGTTCAATCGGGCCTCAGCAAGCAATAAAAAACGGGAGCGAAAGCTCCCGTTTTTTAGTTGTTACAAGACCACCCCGTGAAATTCTTTTAGCACCTTCAGTGTGCGCGCTATTTCTGCTTGTTTTTGCTCCGCGCTCCAGCCCAGCCTGTCAGCCATGATCCCGGCCAGTTCATCCACCAGCGGACGGGTGACCTGCCCCAACCAGGCCAGCGTCGAGCGGCGGATGAGCAAATCGTCAATATGCTCGGCCCTTTCGCGCTCGACCAGGAAACGCACCTCACCAACCGTCCAGCCCGCAAGCGACTTCAACGGTTCGGCACTGGTGGCTTTGATGAATTTGGCAATTTCCATGGCCCGCGTCCCATAACGTTCGAAAAGATTTTTGGGAATGAAATCACCCAGGCCGGTTTCTTCGGCCACTTTCTTGATATATTCGATCTGCGCCAGGCTGACTACCGGGTAATCCTTACCGCCGCCGATCGGGGTTTTGAGCGTGTCGGCCCGGCGGGTTTTGCCCAGGATTCCCATGATTTTGTCGGCCACCTGTTCGCCAAAGGCGCGATAGCTGGTCCACTTGCCGCCGACCAGCGAGTAAACCGGAATGTTACCAGCCATGTCTTCTTTGACGCTGTGGTCGCGGGTGATCTGGCCGGTGGTTTTGGCTTTCATGTATTCGAGTGGGCGAACGCCCGAGAAGCGGAAAACGATATGCTCGGGGCCGACCTTGATGGTTGGGAAGACGCGCGAGACCAGATCGATGAAATATTGCTCTTCTTCAGGGGTACAGCGGGCTTCGTCCGGGTTTTGGATGGGCAGATCGCTGGTGCCGATGATGACCTTGTCGTAGAACGGGAAGATCAGCACGATGCGCCCGTCTTTGTTCTCGAAGAAAAATTCGTTCTTGCCGATGGCCTCGCGCAGTTCCGGGTGATTGAGCACCAGGTGCGAGCCTTTTGTGCCGCCGATATAGCGTTCGGATACGCCAAAAGTGGAATTGACCATATCGATCCATGGCCCGGCAGCATTGATGATCAATTTGGGATGCAGGCTGAAGGTCTGCTGATTGACTTCATCTCGCAAAGTGACAAAATTGCCCTGCGCCCCAACGAACGAAACATAGTTCAGAGCCTTGCCGCCATCCTTTTCGCCGTCCAGCAGCAGTTCAACGGTGTAACGCTCCGGGCTGAGGATCTGGCCATCGTAGTAGGTCGCTGTGAATTTAATATCCTGGGCCAGCTTGGGATATTTCTCGAGCGATTTCTGGCGTCCTTCGAACTTGTGCGGCGGAACGGTTTTCTGGGCGCGGGTAAAGGCATCGTAGAAGATCAGACCGATCTTGATCACCAGTGCCCCGCGCTCGGCGGGTTTGTCGAGCAGGTTCAGGAATTTGAATGGCGCATTCAGCAAACCCGAGAAAAGCTTGAACATCGGCACAACGGTCGGCAGGGGCTTGACGAGGTGCGGAGCATTCTGAATCATGCGGTTGCGCTCCTGCACCGCCTCGCGCACCAAACGAAACTCCCCGTTTTCGAGGTAGCGGATGCCGCCATGGGCCATATGCGACGAAGCCGCACTCGCCCCGGAGCAGAAGTCACCGCGATCGATGATCAAGACATCGACACCGTTCAAGGCCAGATCGCGAAAAACGCCGGCACCATTGATGCCCGCACCCACGATCAGCACATCTGGAGATTTGGCTTTTATGGAGGTAAGAATTTCGTTTCGGTTCATAATTTTCCTGTACCGGACACCAAACTCTCATGATTTTGGAAATACCGTGTGGCATTCCAATCTGTGAAGACGCAGGGGTCCCATAAAATGAATTGTGATATCAAGCACTATTTTACGCCAAAACTTTCAAAAAGGTTAAAACTCATGTTACCGGTCACATGTCATTTTATTGCATTGCGCTTGTGAGCCTTTTCACGTATGCTTAACCCAATGAAAACCCAGATGCGCTTCAAGGCTTACATCCTGGCACCCTTGCTGATCGTGCTCCTGATCCTGCAATGGCGCGATCCTTCGCGGGTCTGGACGATGCTGCTGGTAACCCTGGGCGGCGTCTGGCTGCTGGGCTGGCTGTGGGCGCGTTCGATTTTCAGGAACACGCGCATCATGCGCGAAATACGGTTTGGCTGGGCCCAGGTTGGCGACCGGCTCGAAGAGCGCTTCACCGTTGAGAACCGCGGCTTTTTGCCGCTGCTCAACGCCGAGATCGAAGACCACTCGACCATGCCGGGATACAACGCCGGACGGGTGACAGCGGTCGGTTCGCAGGATGTGACCACCTGGACCACCCAGGGCATTTGCTCGCGGCGCGGCGTTTACCTACTCGGCGGGACGACCCTGCACAGTGCTGACCCGTTTGGCCTGTATTCCGTTTCGGTGCATGACCCGGCCCAGGCGACCCTGATGGTCATGCCGCCTGTCGTCCCGTTGCCGCAGATCGAGATCACACCAGGTGGTTATCTGGGAGAAGGCCGTCCGCGCCCACGCGCCCCGGAACAGACCGTTGGCGCAGCAGGCGTGCGCGCCTACCAGCCCGGCGACCCGCTGCGCATGATCCACTGGCCGACCAGCGCCCGCCAGGGCTCGTTGTTTGTGCGCACCTTCGATGGTGCGCCGGCCGGCGACTGGTGGGTTTTGCTCGATCTCGACCGCGAGATCCTGGCCGGCAGCGGATTCGACTCGACCGAAGAACACGCCATCATTCTGGCGGCCTCGCTGGCCGACCGCGGTTTGAAAGCCCGCCAATCGGTTGGGATGGTCATCAACGGCGAACCTTTCACCTGGCTTGCGCCGCAAGAATCACCGGCCCAGCGCTGGCAAATCTTGCGGGCACTGGCCCTGGCCCAACCCGGAAATGTCTCACTGGCCAACCTGCTGGAACGGGTCCGCAGCCAGATCGGCCAGCGCGCCAGCCTGCTGATCATCACCTCGTCGCGCAGCAGTGAGTGGCTGAACCCGCTGGCCATGCTGACCCGCAAGGGAATTATCCCGACCGTGTTATGGCTGGATGCGGAAACCTTCGTTCACAAAAAACTCCCTGGCGGCGACCTGCCGTTGGTATTGGCAAAGCACCAGATCTCCTGCCACGTTATTACACCCGACCTACTCAACCGGCCTGAAGCGCAACCCGGGCAAGCCGGGCAGTGGGAGTGGCACACCTCGGTCACGGGGCGGGTAATTCCCATCCACAAACCGGGCGATTTATCCTGGCGGAGGCTGGGATGAAACGAGTCCTGGCTTTTTTCTCGCTGGAAAATCCGCGCAGGTGGTGGCTTTTGGCCACACTGTGGCTGGCGCTGGCCTGCGTGGTCTGGGATGTGGTCCGCAGCCTGTCCGATGCCGCACCGGGCGGTTTGCTGGCAGCCACGCTGATAGGGGCGGGCCTGGCCTGGGCGCTGGCACGAGGCCGCTGGTCAGCGGCCAGGGCTGGCGGGTTGTACGCGTTTGCCGGGGTCGGGGCCCTGGTTATTTTAACGGCCAGAATTACAGGAACAGTATTCGGCCTGCTTGACGGAACATTTTCCATTTTGTTTGGCTGGCTGACGCTCGAACCGCTCGATTTTGGCAGGCTGGCTGAACTATTGTTTGAATTGAATGCGCGCATGAGCGGCCTGCTGGTGCGCCTGGTCCAATGGATTTTCGCCTTTTTGCAGGGGCGCACGCTCGAAGACGCGGTGGTAGGCGAGCTGATGTGGCTGATCCTGTTCTGGCTGTTGGCCGGCTGGGCCGGCTGGCTGCTGGCGCGCCGCTCCGATGTGATCGGGGCGTTTTTGCCGCTGCTGGCGTTGCAGGCTGTCGTTTTGGACACCTTCCGTCAAAAAGAGCTGTCTTTCCTGTGGTTCAGCCTGTTCTTTTTTGTGAGCCTGCTCGGGCTGGTGCGCTACGAACGCCGCCTGCACGAATGGCTGCGCACCAGATTGGATTACGCCGAGAATGCGACGATCAACAGCCTGGTCAGCGCGCTGGTATTGGCGGCGCTGCTGGTTGGGCTGGGCATGGCAACGCCCTCGATCTCGGTTGAAGAAATCAAGAAGGCCTGGGAGGAACGCCAGGCGGCAGAACAGGCAGCCGAAACCGGGACAGGATCATCTGGAACGGGAGCGGGAGGCCCATCAGACAAAACCGGGGAGCGGGTCGTGGCCGGACTGCCGCGCGACCACCTGCTGCGCGGTGATGTGGCCCTCTCTGAGGCGCTGGTGATGCGGGTCAAGACATACGATTTTTTGCCAATGCCGCGCGTGGATATCCAGATCGATGCACCGCGCTATTACTGGCGGGTCGAAACCTACGACAGCTACAGCGGGCTGGGCTGGGTCAGCAGCCCCTCGGAAAGCGCCAGTTACCCGGCAGGAGAGATCTTTGTCGCTGAAAAACCCGAATTTTACAAGCGGGTCGAACACGATTTTGAGATTCTCAATCAAGATGCGCCACTGATCTACCGCGTAGGGATACTGGAAAGCGCGAACGTGCCCCTGGAGATCGAATGGCGCAATGCGCTGGCCCGAATGACCCTGCCCGCCGCGCTCAACGGCACCGCAGATCTGTTCCGCGCGAAGAGCCTTTCGAACACCTACCGGGCCACTTCGCTGGTCGCAACGGTGGACGCCGAAACCCTGCGCGATATTTGGCCGGATTACCCCGAATGGGTGCGGACCCGCTACCTGGCACTGCCGCCGCTGCCGGAACGGGTGACAAGTCTGGCACGCGATATTACAGCGACAAGCCCCAGCCTGTACGACCGGGCCGAGGCCATTGAGCGCTACCTGCGCACGAATTACGAGTACAGTCTGGATATCGACGCCCCGCCGCCGGGCAGGGACCCGGTCGATTATTTTCTATTTGACCTGAAAAAAGGATATTGCGACTACTACGCCTCGGCGATGGTGGTGCTGGCGCGCGCTTCAGGCGTCCCGGCCCGGCTGGTGGTGGGCTACGTCGGCGGGAGCTACGACCCGGTCGAGGCCGTTTACACCGTGCGCGAAGCGGATGCCCACTCGTGGGTCGAGGTTTACTTCCCGACCGTTGGCTGGGTCGAGTTCGAACCGACCGCCAGCCAACCGGGATTCCAACGGGTAGGCACCGGGGCGGCTCCCCTGCCGTTCGTCATGCCGGAAAAAGTGGAAGAACCGCCGCTGACCTGGCTATGGCGCTGGCTGGCAGGTTTGCCCGGGTTCCAGCCCTGGCTGGCGCTGGCGGCCGTGCTGACCGCGCTGGGGATACTCCTGCACCGTTTGCTGCGCGATTGGGGTGACCCGCGTCCGCCAACAGTGCGCCAGATCGGGCGAATCTACCAGGCGATGCAGAAGCGCGGGGCCAGAATTCTCAAATCTGAGTTCCGGGTTAACCAGACTCCGCAGGAGTTTTTGGAAACATTAACAGCCCAGATTTACGCCCGAAAGTCACAAAAACACACCGCAAGCCTCGTCAATGATATCGAGCAAATCGCAAGCCTGTATCAGTTGTCGCTGTTCAGCGGGCATACCCCGAGCGGGAAAGATGCCAGGCGCGCAGAGCAAGCCTGGTGGCGGCTGAGATGGCGGATGTGATGTGAAACGTGAAAGAAAAAGAGCAGCACCCCAAACGGAGCGCTGCTCTTTTTCTTGTCAGAAAGGTTATTAACTCATCGTCAACGCCATGACGGCCTTTTGGGCGTGCAGGCGATTTTCGGCTTCATCAAAGACAACCGACTGCGGGCCGTCGAGCACGCTGGAGGTGACTTCGATGTTGCGATCGGCGGGCAATGGGTGCATGTAGATCGCGCCGGGTTTGGCAACCTTGAGCTTGGCATCGTCCATGATCCAGTCTTTGTACATATCCTGGAGTTTTTTGCCTTCGACTTTGTCGGTGGTGGTCAGGAGCGGGCCCCAAGACTTGGCGTAGATGACATCGGCGTCTTTGCAGGCTTCGGTCATGCCGTCTTTGCTGTCGATGATCTCGAAGCTGGTCCCGGCCAGTTTGGCCTGTTCTTTGGCCTGTTCAACAATCTCGGGCATGAGCGGGAATTCGGGCGGGTAAGCCAGGGTCACATCCATGCCAAAGCGCGGCATTTGCAGGATCAGCGATTGCGGTACGGAGATCGGCTTGAGATACGAAGCGGCATAAGCCCAGGAAACAACAATCTTCTTCTTGCGCAGATCGCGGCCTTTTTTCTCCATGATGGTCATCAGGTCGGCCAGGCACTGGAAGGGGTGGTAAACGTCGCATTGCATGTTGAGGACCGGGGCGCGGCTGGATTTGGCAACCGCGTTCAGGTAATCGTTGCCGTCGCCATAATCGCAGTGGCGGATGGCGATGCCGTCAAAATAACGGCCAAAGATCTCACCAATCTCAACCGGGGTGTCACCGTGCGAGATCTGGGTGGTGTTGCTGTCAATGAAAGCGCCGTGGCCGCCGAGTTGGGCCATGCCCGCTTCGAACGATCCGCGGGTGCGGGTGGACGAGAAGAAGAACAGCATCGCCAGCACCTTGTCGCGCAGGTAAGGGTGGGGTTCGCCGAGGGCGCGTTTGCGCTTAAGGTCCCAGGCTACTTCTAATACAGTTTCGACTTCTTCTTTGGTGAAGTCAAGATCGCCGATAAAATCTCGGCCGCGGAAATTGGTTTGCATTGCGAATACTCCTTTTTAAGTGTCAGGTTTCAAGTTTCAGGTGTGATGTCACACGCGTAATACTTGCAGATCGATAAATCTTCCATCTTCCCAGGTCAGGCGGACACCTTCACAGTAGTCGATATAGTCGCCCAGGGAAGCGAAATCGAAATCGGGCAGGCAGGCGATGGCGCTCAGTTCGACCACGCCGCCATGATTGACCACCAGCGCCGCGCCGCCCTCGGGCAGGGATTCGACCAATTGATCGTAGAAATCAGCGAGGCGCCGGATGTAGCGCGTTGTCGGGCCGTTTTGACGGGAGGCGGCTGCGTACTCGTCAAAACTGGCAGGCCAGGGGCACTCCAGGTCAACGCTATCCCCGTAGGTGGCGATCAGCTCGGCAGTTTCATCAACGGGATAGCCCATCGCCACGGCAGTCTGAACGGCGCGCGGCAGGGGGCTGGTCACCACGCGCTCAAATTTCCCCATTCCCTGGCCGACCAGGTTCGCGAGAGCGATACCTTCTTCGGAAAGGTCTGGCAGCGCGCGGTTGCGCAGGGAATGGCGGCGGATTTCGATGGTTTTCATGTGGTTATCGGGGCGACCCGGCGGATCGCCCTTACGGAATCAGGCTCGGAAGAACGGCGTAAAACTCGGTTGCTTTGACCATGTCGGCCAGCGGGACGCAGTCGCGGGTGGTGTGGGCGGTTTCTTCGTCGCCGGGGCCGAATCCGATCGAGGGGATGCCGGCCTTGCCCGCCCAGTAGATACCGTTGGTCGAGAAATTCCACTTGCCGGAGGGGACATCCTTGAGGCCGATGGCAACGCGCGCTTTTTGCCCGGCTTCGACCAGTGGGTGGGTCTCTTCGTAGGCCCAGGCCGGGAAGTATTTGTCGACCGGGAAAACGAACCCGGTATAGGAGGCTTCATCGTAGAAGAGTTCTTCGAGCTTGACCGAGTCTTTATATTCGGCAGGGATCAGATCCTCGACCTGTTTCTTGACGGCTTCCTTGGTTTCGCCAAAGGTCATGCGGCGGTCGATGAAAATCACTGCTTCATCGGGAACAGCATTGATGCTGGGGGTTTTGACGTGCATGTCGCTGACGGTGATCTTGCCGTGGCCCAGGAAGGGGTGGTCGCCGAGCTTCGGCTCAAGATCGCGGATACCGGCAATGACCGGCAGCAGTTTGTAAACAGCGTTGTCGCCGAGGTGGTTGCTGGCGGCGTGGGCCGATTTGCCCTTGGCGGTGACCTTCATCTCCAGGCGGCCTTTGTGGCCGCGATAAACGTTCATCTTGGTCGGTTCGCCGATGACGACAAAATCCGGCCGGACTTTTGGGTCTACTTCGACGAAGGTGTTGGGGGCGATGCCGTCGCACCATTCTTCCATGTTGCCGAAGTACCAGGCCGTCCAGCCATCCAGCAGGCCCAGGTCGCGGGCAAAGGCCAGGCCATAGACCATGCCGGGGGTGGAGCCTTTTTCGTCACAGGCGCCGCGCGCATAGAGTACGCCATCTTCAACTTTGCCGACGAAGGGGTCCCATTCCCAGGCGGAGGGGTCGCCGATGCCGACGGTATCGATGTGCGAGTCATATACGATGACGCGCTTGCCAGAGCCGATGCGGCCCATGATGTTGCCCATTTTATCGAAGCGGACTTCATCGTAGCCGAGTTTATTCATTTCGGCGGCAATGCGTTCGCCCACATCTTTGAGCTGGCCTTCCATGGAGGGAATGGCGCAGATGTCGCGCATGAACTGGATGATCTCATCCTTGTGCTGAGCGACGAGAGCTTGGATTTCGGGTATCTTGGTCATAAGTCTCCTAGTGAGAATGAAATAATGCGGAATGCAAAATGCAGAATAGGTGATGCAATTCTGCACTCTTCATTCTACATTCTGCATTTTTACGCCCCGCCGACTTTGCGGACGATGTGGAATTTGAAATAGCCAGGAAGAAAGTAACTGTGCGAGTAATCGACAATTTTTCCGCTGGCGGTGATCAGTTTGGCGGTGAACTGCAAGAGCACATCGCCGCGCTGGATCTCGAGCATTTTGGCCACTTCGGCAGTTGCATTGCTGGCGGTAATGTCGGTGCGGCTAACGCTCAACGGATCACCGCGCTGCAGCAGGTAATCGAGCACCGAGCCGCTAAATTTATTGGTCAGCTCTTCAGCGTGCAGGATCTCTTCCGGGAGGGTGTCGACCAGATAGGCCACCGGGCGCAAATCTGCGCGCATGGTGCGGGCAACACGCACCAGTCTGGTACCGACCGGAACTTCCAGCGCAGCGGCGATTTCGTCATCCGCCTGGAGGCGCTCAACAACCGCCGCACCGGGGCCGACATTCAGATTGGTGCGGCGGGCCAGGGTCAGCATGCTTTCGAGCACCTCCAGACCGCCTTCGATAACCGGCGGCTGGCCGACCACAAACGTCCCGGCCCCCTGCCGGCGGCGGATCAGGCCCTGGGTCTCAAAGGTGCGCATGGCTTCGCGCAGCGTGGCGCGGCTGACGCCCAGCTCAGCGGCCAGGTCCGGCTCGGAGGGCAGGCGCGCACCCGGCAACGACTTGGCGATCAGTTCGGCCAGGTCAGCTTGCAAGCGTTGAAAAGGAAAATGAGGCATGTAGACTCCGGTTCTGGAACTATGGTTTATTTTCCGTGCAATTTACGGATGGCAAGAATATCATCTTGAACGTGAGCGTTAGCGTGAGCAGGGATCATCCCTATCACCCATTCGATCGAGATGGCAGTAGGCTGATTCTGCCCGCGGAAAGTGACGTGGCCGGAACGATTCCAGGCTTCGTCGGGTAAATGTGCCATCAGATCGGCTAAGTCGAGAATGCTGCCGCGTAATCCTGCCAGTGCCGGGTTCAACGGACGCCGATCGAAGGCCCAAATATCGGCCCACGCATCCTGGGTCAGGCCCATGTACCAGCCAAAGGGCAGCTCCACATCTTCGAAGCCCAAGATAGCCTTGACGCACAGGGAAAACATCATCTGACCGTTGGCGATATGATGGGCCACCTGGCGGATCGACCAGCCTTCACCCTTGGTCAAATCGAAATCGGCTTCGCTCAACCCGGCGAGGGCGGCTTCGAGTTGGTCAGGCATTTGGAGATAGTGTTCAAGCAGTGTCTGATGATTTTCGTTCATACACTATACATCCTTTAATCAAGACAAAATCAAAGATTAGATGGATTCCACCACCGGAATAAACTCAAACCTGGTCACATCGACCAGCCCCTTGTCCGAAATGCGCAACTCGGGGATGACGACCAGGCCGAGCAGGGCCATCTGCATATTGGGGCTGTTCAGCTCGGAGCCGCAGGCCGCAAACCCGGCCAGCACCGACTCCGCTTGTTGGGCAACGGCCTCGACATGCTCATTCGACATCAGCCCGGCGATCGGGAGCTGGACTTCGCCGATGATCTCGCCATCCTTGACCACCACCTGTCCGCCGCCGGTTTCGGCGAGATGATTGGCCGCCTGCGCCATACAGGCATCATCCGTGCCGATCACGATCATATGGTGGCTGTCGTGCGCCACGGTCGTGGCGATCGCGCAATGGGCCTTCAGGCCAAATCCGCTGACCAGGGCAACCTGCACTTTTCCGGTGCGGTGGTGGCGGTCGACCAAGGAAAGTTTGGCAACATCGCCGGAGGCAGAAACCTGGCCATCGACAACGGGCAGTTCGAGTTTCAAATGACGGGTTGGGGCCTGGTTTTCAATGATCCCAATCACATTGCAGGTAGCCACTTTTTTATTACTCGTCACCGGTAATTTGAAATCGTCCGCCGTCAGCTTGTGAGCCAGCTTGACGCTTTTCTTTACCCAGGCCGGGTACGGATAGGCTGCCAATTCTTCCTTCCACTTGCCGTTTTCGGCGATCAGCTTGCCCTTGGCCACCACCAGTTCGGCATGGAAATCCTTCAGGTCGCGCACCAGCACCACATCCGCATAACGGCCGGGGGCGATCATGCCCATTTCGCGGCTCAAGCCAAAGTGCTCGGCGGTGTTGATGGTCGCCATCTGGATGGCGGTCATCGGCGGCAGGCCTTCGCTAATGGCGTGGCGCACGACCCGGTCCATGTGGCCTTCAAAGGCCAGGGTGGCAGCGTGGCTGTCATCGGTGCAGAGCAGGAAGCGGCGCGGATCAAGACCGTGCTTGGTAATGGCTTTGACCTGGGTCGCAACGTCATGCCAGGCCGAGCCGTAGCGCAGCATCGGTTTCATGCCCTGACGGGCGCGGGCGATGGCATCTTCAGGCCGGGTGCCCTCGTGGTCGTCTTCCGGGCCGCCGGCAACATAGCCGTGAAAGGCCCGTCCCAGGTCGGGGGTCGGATAATGCCCACCAATGGTTTTGCCCGCGTGGCGGGTGGAGTGCATTTCAGCGTGCATCTTCTCGTCTGAGGCGACCACGCCGGGAAAATTCATCATTTCGCCCAGGCCGATGATACCGGGCCAGGTCATGGCTTCGGCCACGTCGGCCGGACTGATGGATGCCCCGGGCGTTTCCATGCCGGGGGCGGACGGCACGCAGGAGGGCATCTGCACCCAGACGTGGATCGGCTGACCCGCGGCCTCGTCCACCATTAATTTGACGCCCTTCAAACCGAAAACGTTGGCAATCTCGTGCGGGTCGACAAATATGCCGGTTGTGCCGAGCGGGGCCACCGCGCGGACGAATTCCGTAACGGTGACCATGCCGCTCTCAACGTGCATGTGACCGTCGAGCAGGCCGGGGACGAGGTAACTGTTGTGCGCGTCGATAACCTGGGTTTTCTCGCCAATCGCGTGGTCGGCATTTTCACCGACAAAGGCGATATGCCCGCTGACGATGGCGATATCGGTCTTGGGGATAATTTCCCCGGTCTGGACGCAGACCCACTTCCCGTTTTTGATCACCAGATCAGCGGGAGTGCGCCCCATGGCAACGTTGACAAGCGTTTGAGAGAGCATTCGGTCTCCGATACTTCACAAATTTGCAACACTTCGAAATATTCGGTACAAGTTTCAGAAAGCAGTAAACAGATTGGCTACGCGCTATTATCGGTGATATTGCCCTTTGACGAGCGGCGTTTTGACGATCAGCCGTTCGATGGCAACATCCTGGCTGGTAACAAACCCGAGCACTTTGGCGTAATTCTGCTCGATCGGGTCGGCGGCGTCAACAAACAAGGCCGTGCCCGGCTGCCAGGAGGCAAACCACTGGCGCTGATGCTGAATCCGCTGCCAGGTGGCAACCTGCGGGTTCTGGAGTTCATCGAAGCGCGCAGTCACGCGTTTTTCCCAGAGCAGCTCATCAGACACATAACAATACAGCGGGCGGAAAATTGCAGCGTGTTTTTGGGCAATCTCCTGGGCGTGGAGTCGATCCGCACCCATAAAGACCGAGTCGACGATGACGCTGATACCCAATTCCAGTTGCGCTTCGGCGATATTTAACAGCACAAGGATCTTCTCATCCCAAAAGTGAAAATCCGTAGCCGGGGGAATATTCCCGGCAACATCGTCGATGCGCAGCAGCGGCCAGCGCAGTTCGCGCGCAAGACGCTCAGCCAACGTGCTTTTCCCGCTTCCGGGCAGGCCGGAGAAGATGACAAGGGTCGGCTGCATTTAGATCGCGCCGTTATTTTGCAAAAGAACATAAATGTAGAGAAAAGCCATGTATACAGCCGCCAGTCCGAGTGGGATAAGCAAGATCCACAGCCAGCGTGTTTTCTTTTTATAAACTGCGAAAGCCGCACCAAATAAGAGCAGCGGGACGATCAAAACCGGGAGGCGCAGCCCGCCACCCAGATAGTAGGCCGGCCCGATGGAGAACAACCCGCCAAGCGCCAGCAAGAGGGGCTTTTTGGCAATCAGCCCGGCCAGGGAGAGCAGCAACGCAAGCAGGATGGCTGGCAACCCAAACGTGAACTGGATCAAAATTTCTTCCATCAACATTCCAGATTTAGCCCGATACCAACCTTTTGGCCGCTCTGTTATGACGCGCGGCAAGTTCGGATTCATCCACACTGACGAGTTTGCCAGCCTTGACGACGAATTTTCCACCGACAACGGTGTAATCGACGCGGCGCGGCTGGCAGAAAACAACCGCCGAAACCGGGTCGTGAACAGCACCGCCGGCCAGTTCGAGGCTGTTGAGGTTGATGGCGTAGAAATCGGCGCATTTACCAACTTCGAGACTGCCAATGTCCGTGCGGCCGAGCACCGCTGCCCCGCCGCGCGTACCGAGGCGCAGGGCTTCGCGGGCGGTCATCAGCTTGCGGCTGGGGTCGTCGGATCGTGAGTAACCGGTGAGGCCTTCCTTGACGCGCGCCACCAGCATCGCCTGGCGGACTTCGGCCAGCAGGTGCGAGCCATCGTTGGAGGCGGAACCGTCCACGCCCAGGCCGACGTTAACGCCAGCCGCGAGATATTCCTTAATCGGGGCAATACCGGAGGCCAGGCGCATGTTCGAGGTCGGGCAGTGCGCCACGCCACAGTTGTGTTTGGCGAAAACGCCGATCTCTTCGGCGTTGACGTAAACCGAGTGCGCGAACCAGACATCGTCGCCGACCCAATCGACGGACTGCATGTACCCGACCGGGCGGTAGCCAAACTTTTGCAGGCAGAACTGTTCCTCGTCTTCGGTTTCGGCCAGGTGGGTGTGAAGGTGGACGCCGTACTGGCGGGCCAGTTTGGCAGATTCACGCATCAGGTCGCCGGTGACGCTGAAGGGTGAGCAGGGCGCGAGCACGATCTGGGTCATCGAACCCGGCTTGGGGTCATGGTAACGCTGAATTAAGCGCTGGCTGTCCGCCAGGATCAGGTCTTCGTTATCAGTAACCGAGTCTGGGGGCAGTCCGCCCTGGGATTCGCCCAAAGACATGGAGCCGCGCGAGGCGTGCAGGCGAACTCCCAGCGTCAGAGCGGCTTCGATCTCATCATCCAGCTTTGAACCATTGGGGAAGAGATACAGGTGATCGGAAGCGGTGGTGCAGCCCGAGAGGGCCAGCTCGGCCAGGGCAGTCTGGGTCGAGGTGAAGATGTCATCGGGCCGCAGACGGGCCCAGATGGGGTAGAGGGTCTTGAGCCAGTTGAACAGGTTAGCATCCTGGGCCGCCGGGATGGCGCGGGTCAGGGTCTGGTAGAAGTGATGATGGGTGTTAACCAGCCCCGGCAAAACGATGTGGCCGGCCAGGTCGAGAACTTCGTCTGCTGTGTGGGGCAGGCTGGCGGTTAGCCCAATCTGTTCGATGAAGCCGTCGCGAATAAAAAGACCACCGTCCGGAATCTCGGTCTGGTGGTCGTCCATGGTGGCTATGAATGCATTTTTGATGAGGAGGGTGCTCATGGTTTTCTGCCTGAACTATGAAAATAGCAAAGTTGTCTGACAACTTATAGTTTAGCAGAAAGGAATAGACAAGTCAATTGGTTTGAAGGGGGAAATGTAAAACTAAAAAATAACCCCAGATCGCCTCTTGAAGAGATCGAAAGTAGGACTATAATTATTCTTATCCACTGCAGCGCCTGGCAGCCTTCACCCATCCGACCAGGCCATACATAAAAAAAGGAGATACGTTATGGGAGACAAAGGCGGCAAGAAAGAGAAGAACAAGGCTGATAAACAAAAACAGCAGAATGAGCAGAAGAAAAAAGAACAACAGAAGAGCAAACTGCCCACCAAGAAACCTGCTTAATCAGTCAACCGCCTCCACCTGGGAATTCCTGGTGGGGGCGGTTTCATTTTTTGAAGACCCCGGCAGGGTGATACAAATCATGCTTGAAACATTGCCCGCCCCTGTGATATAACAACCCAAAAGGAGAAACAATGAAAACATCCAGCGGATTGGACTATAACGAAACACTGGCCGGGACAGGCCCACAGGCTGTGGCCGGGAAAACCGTCAGCGTGCATTACACCGGTAAACTGACCAACGGGACGGTCTTCGACAGTTCCTACTCGCGCAACGAGCCGATCGAGTTCGTTCTGGGCGCCGGGCGCGTCATCAAAGGCTGGGACGAAGGCATCGCGCTGATGAAAGTCGGCGGCAAAGCCGTGCTGACCATCCCGCCCGCGCTGGGCTACGGCGAACGCGGCGCCGGCGGCGTGATCCCGCCCAACGCCACCCTCGTTTTCGAAGTGGAGCTGGTCAGCGTGAAATAAGCCGCAAGCCAGCCGATAACACAAAAAGAAATGCGCCGCGTAAGATCAACGCGGCGCATTTTTCGTGCGAGAAGGGAAGACTACTTCTTCTTTTCTTTGTCCTTCTTTTTTTTCTTCTTGTCTTTGTCTCTATCCTTGCCTTGTTCTTTGTTTGCCATAAAATACTCCTCTCTCTACTGAAAACGGATCGGCACCAAAGCCAACCAACAATATTATATACCAGTACTTCGCTGAAAACGGCCAGCAGACGGGAGAATTTTGGAATTTGTCGCAGTCCGCCCAAGGACAGGCGCTCCGTCTACAGGCAGAATGTGTGTTATAGTGATTGTGTAGTTGAATAATCGGATCTCTGTTGTACCTTGGCTGCTGACCCCTTTATGGGTTTGGCGGCCATTTTGTTTCCGGCCGTGCCGGAGAAAGCAGTAAAAAATGGACTCAAGAGTATATGTAGGCAACCTGGCCAAGTCAACCACTCAGGCTGAAATCAACACCCTTTTCGCCCAGGCCGGGACCGTCTCAGAAGTCGAACTCATCAAAGATCGCGATAGCGGCCTGTCAAAGGGTTTTGCTTTCGTCACCATGGGCTCGTCGGCTGAAGCTGACAAGGCTGTAGGCATGTTCCACGCCTACACCCTGGCCGAAAAAGAACTGAAAGTCAACATCGCCAAACCGCGCGTCGAGCACGCTTAATTCTACTCCACACACCACACGACTTTTGCGCCCCCCGCCCCAACCGGCGGGGGGTTCTTTTTTTATGGGATTATTTTCGCCAGCGCCCCGTCTGGCGCGATGATCGTCTCGAGCGCGGCGTAAGGCACAAGCACCTGCTGCATCCCGGCAGCGTAAGGGGCGACCTGGTACTCATCGAAGGTGATCAGCAGGCCGTCATAGGTCAGGTTCCAGTTAAGGTAATTTTCGGGGAGCGGGTCGGCGCCGGATTGGAAACCAGACTCAAAACCGATCTCGCGGGTGGCAAGTTCAGCCTTGCAATAGTCCGAGAGAACGGTCAGGTAATCCGCATCGGGCAGGAAGAGCGAATCGAGGCTGAGAACCTGTCCGGTTTCAAGGTCAAAGTTCAGGGTGCGGGTCAGGTGATAGGGATGGGCTGCGCCGTCGGCGTAAGCATCCACACTGAACTGGATGCTCAAAATGTCACCGGGCGGCGCCAGTTGGAGATACGTGACCTGGTAGAAGCTGCCCATCGCAAGCGGTTGTTCGGACAGATACTCAAACCCGGCCTTGAACTCGGCCACCAACCCTTCGACAAGCGCCACAGCCTGACGGTTAAATTCCAAGACACGCGGGTCGTCGGAGCCTTCGAGCAGGGGTGTGATGGTTTCGAGGCTGTAAACGGGAGCCTCCCCGCTTTCACTGTAGGATTCGGCGGTCAACGTCACCTGCTGGAACAAGCGCGGAGGAGAAAGCGGCGTCTCGCTTGGGATGGGGGTCACATCCGGCGGCGGGGGCAGGGTCGGCGTGGCCGGCCCTTCGGCTCCGCTCAGGGCAGGGGCGGAGGTTGAAGTTGGGATAACTGTTTCGGTCGGCGCAAACAGGGCGGGAATGGGCACCGAGACGCAGGCAAGCTGGAAGAGCAGGGCAAAGATCACAAGAGCCAGTTTACTTTTCATTACTTTTTCCTTCCAGGCGCGCTTTGCGGTGCTGCAACTCAACCAGCCAGTGGGCGCGGATGTAAGCCGGCAGGCCGGGGGCATTGGCCAGCTCGATGGCGGTCCCGGTCCAGCGCAGGGCCAGCAGGATGTCTTTTTGACGGTGCTCAGCGTGCTTGGCCAGTTCGACATGGGCATAGATGTGGCCCTCCCCGGCGGCGCGCTCCCACAGTTTGACGGAGGTTTCCAGATCGCCGCGGCGGCGCTGAAGGGCGGCATAACGCCGGGTCGCTTCGCCAAAACTGGCTTCGGGTAGCACGCTCTCCAGCGCGCGTTCGTACAGGCGGGCGGCGTCCTCCCATTTGCGCAGATCTTCGAAGAGGCGCGCCAGGGCCAGGACATCCAGCCCGTGCAGTTCGGCTTCGTGCGGGTTGTCGAGCAACCCGGCCGTGTAATTGAGCAGGGCCGCCATCGAGACCACATCGAGCGCGTTGTGGTAGAAAACACCCTTGAGCGGGGTCGGGTCGCCGCTGCGCAGGTAGTCGAAATACAGCCAGGGGATTTCGTAGCCGGGGACTTCTTCCTGTCCGCGCGGGGCGTTCATGATGTCGACTTCGAGGGCTTTCAGGGCCCGCGAAGGCAGGCGGTCGCGCCACAGGCGGCGGGCCAGCGGCAGCAGATCGATGTGGGCGAAATCGTCAAACGGGCAGGGGATGCTGTGCAGGCTGTAACGGGTTCTGAGCAGCGGCGCGTCAAAAGATTTGCCATTGAAGGTCACCAGGGCCGTGCAGGGAGCCAGGAAATCAGCCAGGGCCTCGAGCAGGGCCGGCTCTTCTTCTGGCGCGCGCATAAAGAACATCGCCAGGTGAAAATGGGCCTCGTGATAACGCGCAACGCCAACCATAAAGGCATAAGTGCCAGTTCCGCCCGAAAGGCCGCTGGTTTCGGTATCGAGAAAAGCCAGTTGCTGAGGGGCGACCCCATCCAGGCGCGGATCGTTGGCCCAGGCCGAAATCCCGCGCAGGGGCGCAGTCAACCAGATCGGCAGATCGCCGTGCTGATAGGCGGCCGGGTAGATCTTCTCAACCACAAAGGCCTGGCCACGCCGGGTCTGGATCCAGCGCCCGTCCAGAATTTCATCCAGGGGCAGGCTGGCGGCTTGGCGCGGAATCTCAATCTGCGGCCGGATGTCGGCAGCGCCAACTTTGACGCCCAACGATTTGAGTTTATCTGCCAGGGAGGGGGACATAAGAGAATTTTACTATACCAGCTGCTTCAACAACGCCAGGGTCTCGGCCTTGCCGCCCAGCCCATTTTCGCCGCCCGGCCCAACGCAGGACGGACAGCCATCCTCGCACGGACAGGCGCGGACGTGCTCCAATCCGCGCGCCAGCAGTTCCGCGTGCAGTTCGAACAGGCGCTCGCTGAAGCCGATCCCGGCCGGGACCTGGTCGTAGAGCACCAGCGAGGGCAGGCCGTTGATGGCAAAGGCCTCCGGCTCGATGTGCAGCCCGAGATCATCCGAATCGCACATCAGGAAGAGCGGCGCCAGGCTGGCGAGCACATAGCCCAGCCCGGCCAGCCCGCTGCGCACGCGGACATTGGTCTCAGCCTTCTTATGGCATTCGTGACAAAGCGTGGTCAGGTTGGACAAATTATTGGCAGCGGCCCGGGCTTTTTCGGGGTATTCCGAAGCGCGCACATCAGTGCTGCGCATGAAAAAGCGAAAGGGCGTTTTGTGATGGACATCGTGCTGGCGCTGACCCTCAGCCGCGCCGCACACCTGGCAGCGGAACCCGTCCCGGGCGCGGACGCGCTCGCGGATCTTCGGCCACTCCGGACCATAATCGTTGGGAGAATTGGTCCACAGCCCGGCCCGGCTGAGCGACTCGACAGTTTCTTCCGAAATGGAGAGCCAGTAGCCGGTCGTTTGCAGGTCGCTCGGCGGCAAATCGAGCGGCTCCTGGCCGAGGATCTCTCCGCCGACCCAGGCCCGCTTGCGGAAGCCCGTCACCTGGCTCGTGACCTGAACTTCGCCCCAGGCCTTCTGCGCTGCTTCGGCCACGACCGACAAGACCGTGACCGAGGTTTCTTTGAGCGGCTCGGTAAAATAATCGAGCGCGACCGGGATCAGCGTTGCGCGCCCGGCTTCAAGATCAAGCTCCTGAACATAATACTGCTGGGCTTCGTGCAAATAAACCGCCTTGGGATGCACCATCCAGGGCGCAGATTCGCGGTCGACTTCGCCCAGCAGGCGCGGCCGGTCCTCTTCCTCGGTTTGCAGAACCACATTCTCCGGCGAAGCCGAACGCAACGAAACCGCCGCCGCGGGATAAGCTTCGGACATCCAGAAGGTTTTTTCGACTGCTTCGTGCGCCTCGCCGCCCGCAGACAAGATTTGCAGGTATTCCTGGATCGTTTCAGCCGGCAAACTGCCAAAGCCCTCGTTCACGCCGAAGGGCAGCTCGAACAGGGCGCAGCGGATGTGGTTGAGCAGGATCAGCAAATGGTCGGGGTTGATCAAGCCCTGCTCGGGGGAGCGGCCAAACAGGTATTCGGGGTGATGGGCTAGGAACTGGTCGAGCGGGGCGGGTGAGGCCAGCAGGATCGAAACCGCCGGAGCGTCCCCACGACCGGCGCGACCGGCCTGCTGATAAGTGGAGGCCACCGAGCCGGGATAGCCCACCAGCAGGGCCGCGCCCAGCCCGCCAATGTCGATGCCCAGTTCGAGGGCGTTGGTCGCCACCACCAGGCGCACTTCGCCGGAGCGCAGTCCCTGTTCGATCTCACGCCGGTGGGCGGGCAGGTAGCCCGAGCGGTAGCCGCGGATGGCGCCCCCACCCCGACTACCCCCTCCCCGGCCCTCCCCCAAATTCGTTGAATTTGGGGGAGGGTGCAGGGTGGGGGCTGAAGGGGGAAGATAGCTGAGTAAAAATTCAACGCTGCGCCGCGAACGGGCAAAAACGACGGTCTGGACATCGGCATCCAGCAATTCCTTGCCCAGCCGGACCGCCTCCTGCACGGACGATTTGCGCAGGCCAAGGGCCTCGTCCACCACGGGCGGGTTGTAGATCAGGAAATGCTTCTCGCCGCGCGCCGAACCATCGCGCTCGATCAAGGTCAGCGGGGCTTCGATCAGGCGTCTGGCCATCTCGGCCGGGTTGCCAATCGTGGCCGAAGTCAGGATGAACTGCGGGGTCGCCCCATAAAAGGCGGCGATCCGCTTCAGACGCCGGAGCACGTTGGCAACATGTGAACCAAACACGCCGCGATAAATATGCAGTTCATCGATGACCACAAACCTGAGATTGCGGAAAAACTCACTCCAGTTGGTGTGGTGCGGCAAAATGCCGGTATGGAGCATGTCCGGGTTGGACAGGATCACGCGCGCCTTCTCGCGCACCGCTTTCCGATGGGAGGTTGGCGTATCGCCATCATAGATCGCTGCCGGTACTGAAAACTGATCGATGAGCCCGGAAAACTGATCCTGGGCCAGGGCCTTGGTCGGGTAGAGATACAAGGCGCGCGCCAGCGGATTCTCCGTCAGCGCCGCCAGAACCGGCAGGTTATAGGCCAGGGTCTTGCCGGAGGCCGTGCCTGTCGCCAGGACGATGTTCTCGCCGCGCTGCGCCGCATCCCAGGCCTCGGCCTGGTGACTGTACAGGGCCTGGATCCCACTCTTGGCCAGCGATTCAAGCAAAGGCCGGGGAAGCTCCAGCGGCAGCGGGCGCAGATCCGCCGCCCGCGCCGGGAAAACCTGCCAGTGCGAGACGTTCGGCGCGGTCAGTTGGTCCTGGCGCAAATGATGGAGAAAGTCATCGAAAGACATGCGCAAATTGTATCTGACTTTTCAGTATAATCAAACAATGCGCAGCGACACACACAACCAGCCCGCTTCAGCCGGCTTCGCAAAAATAGCCCGGTCAGCCCGCCTTAAGCCTGCCGAAGGGTTTACGTTCCGGCAGGCCAACAGACCAACAAACCCACCCAAACGGATTGATCTGCTTGCCGGGCGATCCAAAGTCGGGAGACTTTGGACTCCACTCGTAATCCTGCTTTTCTTGATTCTCTCAGCCTGCGCGCCCATCCTGAATGCATCCCAGCCCTACTACTTCGTCACCGCCCAAAGCGCACCGACCCTGACCCCCTTCCAGCCGGGACAGGCCACCCCCGCCCCGACCTGGCCCATCCCACCCAGTGCAACGCCCAGCCCGACCGCGGTCCCGACGCTGACGGCCACCCACGCGCCGCCGACCAGTACCGCCCTGCAATCGGGCTTCGAGAGTACACCCGATCTACCCGAAACCCCCGCCTCGAGGAACTCGGACGAGCTGCCGACCTACAACATCAACGCCCTGTGGAATTACACGGGGCGCAGCCTGACGGTTGCCCAGGAGATCATCTACCCCAACCGCAGCACGGATACGCTCAGCACCATTTTGCTGGCGGTCAACCCCAACCTGTGGCACGGGACCTTCGCGCTCGACTCGCTGACGGTCAACGATCAGGCCATCAGCAATTACACCCTTTCCGGCCAGACCCTGACCCTGCCGCTGCCGGCTCCGCTCGCCCCCGGCGCCAGCCTGCGCATCGGTCTCACCTACAGCCTGATCCTGCCCTACAGCTCCGGCACCTTCCAAAATTTCGGCTATACCGCCCGCCAAACCAACCTGATCGACTGGTTCCCCTTTGTGCCGCCTTATTTCTCGGGCCAGGGCTGGGTTTTGAGCGAACCCTGGACCTACGGCGAAAACTTTGCCTATCCGCTGGCAAATTTTTTCATCGGGCTCAGTTTTACCGAAGCCAGCCCGCCGACCGTCGCCGCCAGCGCCCCGGCCATCCAGCAGGGCAACATGCTGCGCTATGTTCTGCGCGGCGCGCGCACCTTCACCTTCTCGGCCAGCTATGATTTCCAGGCCACAAGCAGCGAAGAGAACGGCATCACTGTCACTTCCTATTTCTTCCCCGAACACTACGACGCCGGCCAGCGCATCCTGCTCGAAACCCAGGCCGCCATCCGCACCTACCAGAACGCCTTCGGCCCCTATCCGCACACCAGCCTGGCGATCGTCGAGACCGACCTGAACGACGGCCTCGAATCGGATGGCCTGTACTTCCTGGCCAGCAGCTTCTATGCCAACTACGATGGCAGCGCCGCCAACGACCTGGTCATGATCGGCATTCACGAAGCCGCCCACCAGTGGTGGTTTGGCGGCGTTTCGAACGACCAGGCCCTCGAACCCTGGCTCGACGAAGCCCTGTGCACCTATAGCGAGCACATTTTCTACGAAGAGAATTATCCCAACCTGCTCAACTGGTGGTACAACGTCCGCATCCGCTACTACGGCCCGAGCGGCTACGCCGACACCCGCATCTACAACACCAACTCCTTCCGGGGCTACGTCAACGCCGTTTACCTGCGCGGCGCGCTCTTCCTCGATGACCTGCGCGACCGCATCGGCGACGAGGCCTTTTTCGCCTTCCTGCGCGACTACTATGCCCGTCACCAGGGGCGCATCGCCACGGCCGACACCTTTTTCGCTGTTCTGGCCGATCACACCTCCAACGCTGACGATCTGATAGGCAGCTACTTCTACTACCGATGAAAAAACTAACCCTGCTCTTTCTTTCTGGATTAATTCTGCTCACTGGCTGTCTGCCCATCCCCGACATTGTCACCGTTACCCCGGCCCCCGCCAGCCCTCAGGCCGCCACGCTGACTCCCTTGGGAGCCGCCTCGCCGACAAACCCGCCGCAGGTGGCCCTGACCCCGCTCCCGTCAATCCCCGTCCCGAGCGCCACCGCAGCGCCAACCCCGACAGCGCCGCCCACAGCCGCGATCCTGCCTTACTATCTGATCGATGTCAGCCTGGATTACGATGCCAAAACTGTGGCCGTTGCCCAGCAGATCCGCTACACCAACCAGACCGGCACACCGCTCAACGATCTGATGCTGGCGGTCGTCCCCAACCTGTGGACGGGCGCCTTTCGCCTCGAAAAGCTGACCATCTTCGAGCTGCTCGAACCGGAATACAAGCTGGATGGTCAGCGCCTGACCATCCAACTCCCCGACCCGCTCCCGCCGGAGGCCGAGATCACGCTCCAGATTGGCTACACGCTTGACCTACCTGAACACAATCCCAATCCCGACCCCAACCTCGTCCGCCCCGATATTTTTGGCTATACAACCAACCAGCTCAATCTCGTCGATTGGTACCCGTTCATCGTGCCCTACGAAGAAGGCTGGCTGCTGAGTGATCCCTGGTTCTATGGCGAACACCTGGCCTACGACCTGGCCGATTTCGATGTCAAATTGACCTTCGCCAACCCCGAGCGCGCGCCGGTCGTCGCAGCCAGCGGCCAATTCGATGGCAATCAGTATTCACTCAAAGCCGGGCGGACCTTTGCGATGTCGATGAGTCGCGAGTACATGCTGGCCAGCGCCAACGTGGAACGGACTCAGGCCAACAGCTACTACTTCCCCTACTACGAGGCGGGCGGGAAAGCCGCCCTGGATGCCACCGTCCGCGCTGTGCAGACATTTACGCGCCTGCTTGGCCCTTACCGCCACCAATCGCTGGCCGTCGTCCAGGGCGATTTCAACGATGGCATGGAGTATGACGGACTGTATTTCCTGCCAAATTCATTTTATAACCTGTACGATAATACCGAACGCAATTATCTGGTGATGGTTGCCGCCCACGAGACCAGCCATATGTGGTGGTTTGGCGCGGTCGGCAACGATCAGGCCAACGAGGCCTGGCTCGATGAAAGCCTGGCCACCTACAGCGAACGCCTGTTTTACGAAGACAACTATCCCAACGATGTTGATTGGTGGTGGAGTTACCGGGTCACGTTCTACGCGCCGGAAGGCAAGATCGATAATCCCGTGCCAAGCTACGGCGGATTCACTCCCTACACCAACGCCACCTACCGGCGCGGGGCGCTCTTCCTTGAAGATCTGCGCGCGCGCACCGGCGATGAAGCCTTTTTCGCTTTCCTGAAAGATTACTACACCCAGATGGCCGGCCAGCGCGCCACCCGCGCCGATTTTTTCAGGGTTTTATCCCAACACAGCACTGCCGACATCTCCGATTTGTTGATCGAATATTTCGAAAAACAACCCTAGCCCGTCAGAAAGAAGAAAGCGAACCGCAAAGATCGACAGGTATCGCGCACTTTGCAGTTCGTAAGCTCTTCCAAAAAAATGAAAATTACCTTCACCCGTCACGGACAAAGCCTGGCGAACACCCTGCATATCATCTCTAACCACAACCTGCCACACCCACTGACCAACGTGGGAAGGCAGCAAGCGGATGATCTTTCCCTGAAGCTGGCCCCCACCCGTTTCGAGCGCATCTACACCAGCCCGGTGCCACGCGCCGTCGAAACGGCCCAAATTCTATCGGGGGCGCTAAAACTGCCTGTCACCATCGAACCCGCCCTGCGCGAATACGACTGCGGAGAATTGGAAGGCCGCGGCGACCCCGAAGCCTGGAAAATCCACCGGCAGTTTGTTTTAGACTGGTTCGATGGTCTGCAGCGGGACGAATGCCCGCCCGGCGGCGAAACCTTCCACGATATTCAGAAACGGATGAGAACCTTTCTTAACACCCTGTCTGAAGAATTCGGGGAAACCAATGCCCATATTTTGTGCGTCAGTCACGGCGGGACACTGGTCTTTGGCCTTCCCGAACTGCTGACCAATATAGATTTTGCCTTTGCCCGCCAGAATATTCCCGATCACACCGACCTGATCGTTGCCCAACACGGTTCAGACGGCTGGCACTGTCTGGCATGGGGCAGCCGCCACCCATAAGGAACGCATCCAATGCCCGCCTACGAACATACTTATTTACAGATCAACGATCAGATTCGCCTGCATATTGTTCTGGCTGGCCCGCCGCAGGGTAAACCGGTCCTGCTCTTGCACGGATTCCCCGAATTCTGGTACGGCTGGCGGGCCCAGATCATGGCGCTGGCTGCCAAAGGCTACCGCGTGATCGCCCCCGACCAGCGCGGCTACAACCTTTCGAGCGCCCCAAAAGATGTTGCATCCTACGCGATGGAAAATCTCAGCCAGGATGTGATCGTCCTTCTCGACCATTACGGCATCGAGAAAGTTTTCCTGGTCGGCCACGATTGGGGCGCCGCCGTCGCCTGGACGGTTGCCATCCTGCACCCCGAGCGGATTGAAAAACTGGCAATTCTCAACGTGCCGCACCCCTCCGTCATGATGCGCACCCTGACCAAATCGCCGCGTCAGATGCTCAAGAGCTGGTATATCGGCTTTTTCCAGATTCCGGGCCTCGCAGACTGGCTGATGAGCCGCCGCAACTTCAGCGGGATGATCACCATGCTCAAAAGCAGCGGCAAGCCGACCACCTTCAGCGCCGAAGAGCTGGCAGAATACCGCAAAGCCTACGCCAACTCCGGCGGGCTGACCGGCATGATCAACTGGTACCGAGCCCTCGTCCGTTTCCGTCCGCATATGCCGCGCAAACACCGCCTGGAAATGCCGGTACTTATCCTGTGGGGCAAAAACGATATTGCCTTAAGCGCAAAAATGGCCGAGGACAGCCTGAAATACTGCCAAAACGGCGAGCTGATCTTCTTCGAAAACGCCACCCACTGGGTGCAGCATGATGAAGCCAAAGCCGTGACAAACGAACTGCTGGTATTTTTGGAATAATATTCAATTCTTTCCAGTTCTATTACACCCAGATTTTTTCTACGATACGGTAATGTTGCCCCAGAATTTTATATTGGCGAAGTAGTCACAATAGACCACAATATCTGGTTGCGGAAGAAGTTGCCAGCGCGTTGGGCCTCGATCAGCTGAATACCAAACACCCAGTTGCGCGAATCTTCCACGGCTATTTGTGATCGCACCAGTTTTCCGCCTGCAAGGCCGGTTTCCAGGCGATCGCGCAGATCGGGCCACAAAACGGACTCCTGTGCCTGCCCGACGTCCGGGTTGTTGTATGCGGCGCCACTGGCCACGCCGGTGATGAACACCGCCCAGTCGGCGGATG
This sequence comes from Chloroflexi bacterium HGW-Chloroflexi-6, assembly GCA_002840685.1. GTDB lineage: Bacteria > Chloroflexota > Anaerolineae > Anaerolineales > Villigracilaceae > UBA8950. Next base: position 26,966 of record PHBU01000011.1, read on the forward strand.
CCGCCCGAAATGCGTAAAAGGCAGCGTAGGTCATGCCGAACAGGAGCAGAATCAGGATGGGAATGACCAGGGCAAACTCAGCCATCACCTGCCCTTTTTCCTTCATCCTGCGCATGGGTTACCCGCCTCTCGCCATGCGCAGGGCTTCGATGCCGGCCTCGAAGGCGGCCTGCAATTCATTGCAGTAGCGGGCAATCACGGCGATGGCCACCACACCCACCGCGCCAAGAATCAGGGCATATTCGGCGAAATCCTGCCCCTTTTCCTCGAGAACAAAACATTTCATCAGTACATACATGGGATTCTCCTTGTGAAAAAGAAATCGGCTGGCAGAACAATCTGCCAGCCGAAATCATAAGGATTCGGGGGTGGGGGTGGTTTTGGGAGTGTCGCTGAGTTCGCATCCAAGGGTTTATGATTGTCGGTGACCATAAATCGTTCTATACTAACAATATGGGAATCAATAATCGATAAACAAGCAAAATAACAAGTCATTGATTGAAACTTACAGCCGGGAGGCAGTATGAAAATAAAGGGCTGGCTTGCAGTGGGTGTCGTTGTTTTGATCGTAGCCATCGGGGTCATCGCGTATTATTTTTCCCTGCCGCGCATCTCAAGATTTGAACCGGGTGCCGGGCCGCTTTCGCAAACTGTCACCGCTCGCGCGGGGGAAGAAACGATCATTACTCTGGAGGATGGTGCAACATTGATCATCCCCGCCCACGCGCTTTCCGCGGATGCCCAAGTCACATTCAGACGCAACCCGGAAAAAGTAGCCGGTTTCCCGGAGCTTGAAGAAGGGCTGACTCCCCTGAGCGAATTTTATGATGTCACCATCGAAAGACAGCCTTTGAACACATTGGTGACACTGATGATACCTTTTGATCTTGCCCGGGTGCCTGATGAACAGCAGGATGGGTTTCTGGCGGCGCTCTTCCCCGCTGAAACCGGGTGGGATGTCGTTCCCGTGGAATCCAGGGGAGGTACGGCGATTGTCGTTACAGACCAACTAGGCGACCCATTAATTGCATGGCACTTTGCGCCCTGCCCGCCACGCCGCTACGAGTCTTCGCAATATTGCGAAGATTACAAGGCTGCACTTGAAAAAAGAGCCATCTGCTCTCCTCGCATCCCACTGCGCATGGTGGCGCTGGAAGATGGAACGGGGTTCACGATTATTGGCAGGCTGGTACCTGGCCAGACCACCTATGCAGGGTTTGTCCCCCGCACCCCTGCCGCCAACCAGACTGTGACGATCTACGTCAACAAAAAAATACCCTTGCACACCAGCATGAACAAACTGAAAGTGCAGACCGATGCCGATGGGAATTTCCAAACAACCTTGCTCTTTTCGGATCCCCTAGGCGACCTTGTAACCGGAGAAAACTTCATCCGCGCATCGGCGGAGTGCGGCAGGTGGCCCGGGGAAACGACTGTGTTAAGTAAAGGATGGGCGTGGGGATATATGCCTGTTGCGGATGAAGAAACTCCACAAGCTATGCAGGATTTTATTGACCCGGTAGTCAAGCCACAAGCCAGCATTGAAAAGCCATACCTTGTAGAAGTGCCGGATGTAGTGGGCATGACCAAAGACGAAGCAATCGCCGCGCTCTTGAGAGCAGGTGTAAGCATTGCACTGGGAAACGGGCGCAGCGCCTACGCGCCGGGAATAGTGTTTTCACAAACCCCACAGGCTGGCATGTTGATGGACCCTTACCAATCTTCGGTGTTGATTTACGTTACCACCGAGCAAATTCCGAATGGGCCTTCAGGGGTCATGCCGCAGTTTTTATATGCAAGGTATGAGTGCATCCAAAGAAATCAATACTCTGAAAGAAAAGGAACACTGAGCACGGATTGTAAAAACTGGTTTTATCAATACACAAATGTAAACGGGCAACTGGTGGTCGAATCCCCAATCCCTGATGGTTCGGGCAATACTGAAACAAAAGAATTGGATTCCAGGATCTTTGAAGGGATGAAGACCCCCATTACCAGCTATGGGACAGGCCGGTTCTTGTGGTTGCCGGCGTTCGATATTTCATACACAACCGAACCAAACGAATTTATCATTCCCAATTATTCGGTATTCACATCCGGCTACACCTACGCCCAAGTCGGCGCACAACCCATTGCGATTGCCGGAATCAACTTTAATGCTGTCGTATTTTCGGAAGAATATGATGTAACCATTGAATCCGTGAATGAGTTCAACTCCGGCGCTTACACCAAGTGGCAAAACCATGTGCGGGTGATGGAATACTTTGACAGTACGTCAGGACTGCTCCTGCGCACGGAAAGATATGAATATCATGTGTCCTGCGAGACAAATGATGATATTCCTGCCTGCGCCAATGGAACGTATGTGGGTACAGAAGATATCAGCATATTTCAGCTAGTCGCCAGCAATTTGTTAGAGCTACCATAAGCAGCCCGAAGAAAAAGAATAAAGCAACCTGTCTCCTGGTGAAGCAATTTTTCGGGAGACAGGTTGCTTTTCATCAACAAGCGTATCCCACTTGCATGGCCTGTCACCGGCCTACATCATCCCGCTCCCCATAAACGGCGCAATGATCACCAGCACCCCGAACAGGCCGGCTCGCTGACGCACGAGGGCAGCATCGCCCAGATTGGGGATGTGCACCCGGGTGACTTCAATTACCTTGCTGAAATCCTCGACTTCCATCCTTGCCACGAGCAGCCCCAACAGGTTGCAGAACGGGCCGCCCACGCCCGCGGCCCGGCGCAGGGGATTGGATCCCGATCTGGAAAGCGGCCTATAGTGCATTGCCATGGTGGGTCCGTATTTAAAACCCAAACCCCGTTGAGACCGGCCCAGGTCCTACGGGGTTTGTTCGTCGGGTATCTTCCCGACACGAGGAGAATGCACTTCCTATTTTACGGGTCGAAGTTAAACAAAACCTGAACAAACGATAAGGGGAAGATTAGAAAACGCGCCCACTCAGGTGAGCGCGTTCAAAATTTGTTCGAGTGTGATCGGTCCTTCGCGCAAGATCTGCGGCGTGCCCTGGGTGCAGTCAACCACCGTCGAGGGGGTGCCACCTGGGGTCACCCCGCCATCCAGGATCAGCGCAATCCGCCCGCCCAACTGGGCCTCGACCCCGCGCGCCGTCGATGGGCTGGACTGCCCGGAAAGGTTGGCCGAAGAAACGGCCAGCGGCCCGGTCAGGCGCAGCAACTCGCGGGTCGGTTCAAAATCGGGGATACGCACTCCAACCGTCGGGTAAGGCGTGACGGCTTCGGGGATGCTGGCCTGCCTTGGCACAACCACCGTCAGCGGGCCGGGCCAAAAACGCCGCGCCAGCTTCTGACACATGCTGTTAACCCCCATCGCCACCCGCTCCAACTGCTCGAAATCACCGATCAAAATCGGGATGGCCTTGTCGTCGCCGCGCCCTTTAACCTCGTAGATGCTTGCAACAGCGTTCTCATTGAAAACCAGTGCGCCCACCCCGTAAACCGTATCGGTAGGGAAAGCCACCAGGCCGCCGCCTGCCAAGATGTCGATGGCCAAAGCCAGCGCTTGTGGATCGTTAATTGAGAGGATTTTTGTTTCCATTAATAAAGTTATACCCCTTTTTTATCCAAATTGTCCATAGCAATTAAGTGACAATCGACAAAACCCGGTCAAGCCCGGCCAGGTCTTTTAAAACCTGGATCTTTGCGCCGGGGAACTGGCGCGCGGCTGTTTCGAGCGCCAACTGCCCCAGACCCGACTCGATCTCGACCAGGAGCGCGCCACCCGGCGCCAGCCACCGTTTCGATTCGACGAGCAAACGCCGGATGGTGTCCATCCCATCCGGGCCGCCATCCAGGGCCAGGGTCGGTTCGCGGCCAAACACTTCCAGGCCATGCAAAGTTTCGGTGGGGATGTATGGCGGGTTCGAGAGGATGAGATCAAAGCTCGCGGATTGAAGATCAAGCGGGAAAAGATCAGCTTCGCAAAAACGGATGCGCCCCCCCACCCCGTGCTTTTCGGCGTTTAAGCGGGCGATCGTCAGGGCCGCCGGAGAAATATCCGTTGCGACGATCTCGGCATTCGGAAGCACGGTCGCCAGGGTGACGGGGATGCAGCCCGAGCCTGTGCCAATATCAATCAAACGGGAGCCGGGCCCAAGCTGAGTCCGCGCCAGGTCGATCAGCAGTTCCGTCTCCGGGCGCGGGATCAGCACCTCGGGCGTGACGATAAAATCCAGCCCGTAAAATTCCCAATGACCGAGAATATAAGGCAGCGGTTCGCCCTGTTCGAAGCGTTGGCGGGCCTGTTGAAAGGCCTGCTCCTGTTCGGGCGTCAGACTGGCTTCGGGGTGGGCAAACAGCCAGGCCCGGTTGCGCCCGGTGACATGCGCCAGGAGAACCTGCATTTCGAAGCTTCTGAGCCAGTCTTTAATCACCGGCGCTTCCAAAAGTCATACGGTTGAGCAGGCTGCGCTGCAAAAGGATAAATACCAGCACGACCGGGGCTGCAATGATCAGCGCCAGTGAGCCGAGGTAGCTCCAGGGCTGCGCGCCGCCCTGATATTGGGTCTGGACAATGGCATAGATCGCCATCGCGAGCGTGACCGTATCGGCTTTCTCGACAAACAGCCAGCCCAGGGCAAACTCTGAATAAGCCGTCAGAAAAGCCACCAACCCGGCAACAGCAATCGCAGGCAGGGCCAGCGGCAGGGTGATGAAAAAGAAAGTCTTAAGGTCGCTGGCTCCATCCAGAAAGGCGGCTTCCTCGATCTCTTTCGGAATGGCCTGGAAGGTTGAGCGCATATTCCAGATGCAAAAGGGCATGCCAAAGGCCGCATAAACGATTATGAGCGCCATCAGCGTGGTGCGGATTCCGATCATGCTGAGCAGAATGTATAGCGGGGCCATAAAGGCTACCGGCGGCAGGACAGCGGTCAACAAAAGGGCAAAAAGCCCGGCATTCCGCCCCGGAAAGCGGAAACGGGCAAAAGCATAGGCCAGGCTGATGCCAAGCAAGATGGCCAGCCCCGCCGCGCTGAACGAAACCAGCATGCTGTTTTTAAGCAGGGAAAGGAAATCCACCGATTGGTAAGGCCGGTCGAGAACTTTCAAAAAGGCTTCGAGCGAAAAGATCTTTGGAAACCAGAGAAATTCAGTCGGGCGGCCCTTCAGACTGCCATCGAAAGCCAAACGGGCAATGCCCCAGATGGGGATCAGCACAAACAGGCCGGTCAGGGCCAGCAGGAACTGGGTAATGAACTGGCGAAGCGTAGAAATCTTACGCATAGGTCACTCCTTCGCTGGCTTTGCTCCAACGGTTGAAGATGATGACGAAACCGATCAGGATCAGCACGGTTAGAACGTTGATCACAGATGAAATGGCAAACTGCCCGCCCAAGGGATGAAACCCGCCGGAGTTAAAGATATTGTAGGCCATCGTCGCCAGGGTACCTTCGAGAGCAAAAAAAGCCTGGAAAAGATAGAACTGGTTGAAGGCAAAAATCCCGCGCACAATGATCGCTGGCAGGAGCAGCGGCAGAAGCAGCGGCCAGGTGATGTAGCGGAAAATCTGGAGAGAAGTTGCGCCGTCCATGGCGGCCGCATCGTACACTTCGTCAGGGATCATTCTCAGCCCGGCACTGGCCGCCATCATCATGAACGGGAAGCCATACCAAACAGCGGGGATCAGGAAAACCAGAATCCACAAATCGGCGCTGTTTTCCCAACCGACCAGAAACCCAAAGGGAATGTTTGGGCCAAAGTCTTTGACCGCCAGCGCCAGCCAGCCGCGCTCCGGCTGGAAGATGTTGACCCACATCAGGGCCCCGATCATTTCAGGAATGGCCCAGGGAACGATAAACAGCGCCTGCCAGAACTTGCCGAGCCGCACACCGCGCTGCCAGAGCAGGAGCGCAATGCCCAACCCGAGCGCGGATTGCAAAATCACAGAAAAAACCGTCCACAGAATGTTGAAGATCAGGATTCCCCGATCAGTGATATACCCCAGAGCCGGCATGAAATTGATCGGGCCGATAAAATTGACCTGCGTGGCACGATAAGGAAATTCCGGGGATATGACGACGGGAGCCTGGCCGGTCAGCCCGCCGAAAATGGCACGCCATAATCCGCCTTGCAGTCCATCGCGGATGGAAGCAACGCTGAAATCGGTGAAGGAAACCCCCAACTGAAAAACGAGCGGGAAAAGGGTCAAAACAAGAAAGGCGATCAGTCCAGGGATGAGCCAAGCCCAGGCGCGGCGCAGTTCGTTCTTTTGGGGTGCGGCGAGCATCGCTTTATCCTTGCGATTCACCCACCAGGCTTTGAGCGGATCAACGATCAGGGCCATGAACCCTTCAGCGGCGGAGAGAGCGAGCGGCACACTATACATAATATTGTATTGCGCCCATTTGGTCGGCCAGACAAACAGGAAGGCCAGGGCAACAATCATCCAGAGCACATACAGGCGCTCTTTTTTCCACAGGCGTTTCAGCCCAAAGGCGGCGAAAATGGCAATGAACGGGTCAAACGGAAAAATGAAAACCCCGTTTTGCCACCACCAGTAAGGAGAAAAGGTTAAATACACCAGGGATTGGTAAAAGGGGTGGCCGGCATTCTGCACTTCAACGGCTCCGCTGGCATACCCGGCATGATAAAAAACCGATTCTTGCAGGCGATTGATCGGGTCAGGCCATAGATACGGGTTTGTGGCAAAAAATACCAAAACGGCAATCAGCCCCCAGAGCAGCATGGGAACATAGCGACGAAGCCCCTTGCCGGCCTCGCGCAACTTCCTCCAACCCGGGAATTTTGGGGAAGGCATGCCAAGGAACCAGTCAATCAAGATCGCAATCCCAACCACGCAGTACAGGTATTTACTGGAGGCGGTCAGCCCCAGGAAAAGCGCGGAAAGCGCCAGCCAATTCCAGCGGCGGGTTGAGTTTTTGCTTTTGAGATAAGCCAGGATCGTGATCAGGCTGGTCAGCGAGGGCAGCGATTCAAGCATGACCTGTGAAACATATTTAATATTAAAAGTATGGATGCTCAGCGCAAACCCGGCCAGGGGATTGATTAAAGCGACGATGCCGACCACCAGCGTCCCGATGACGGCCCCCAACGTGCGGGCGTGGATCAGGTGCGGGCGCGGCAGAGTCGGGTCGGGCGGCGCACTGGTCCCCCGGTCTGGGATGAGTCGTACTTCCTTGTCGCCGGCGATCGCCCAGCCATACAGGATTTTCAACAACGGCGGGTGTTCAGGACGGTAGTTATAGTCCATCAGGCCAGTCAGATCGCCGGAACGGATGACGGCGGCATATTCCTGGGCGGCGCGCAGGTAATCGTCTTCATCGTAATCGACCGGCAGGTAGGTGGCAGCGTTCAAGCGCAAGTTCCAGGCCAGGGCGATCACCAGTACCACGCTCAAAATATATAAAATGATACGAAACAACTTCAGTGAGATGAAATTCTTCATAGTGAGCCTCTTCGGAAACCTATCAGATCACTCCATATCGCTTTAAAGAGTATGAGCACAGCTTCGCCAGCAGCAAGTGAAAGTGGGGCAGTCAAAACAAGAATGTACTGCGGCCATTTCGTCGGCCAGACAAGCAGGAAAGCCAACCCAACCGCCAGCCAGAGCACGAAAACTCGTTCATTTTTCCACAGACGTACCAACCCAAAGATGGACATACTAACGATGAACATGTCGAGTGAGAACATAAAAACATTCTGTGGATGCCAGTCTGAGGCAGAGGTGACAAGCCAGATAAAAGGTTGGTAAATAGGAAAACCCGACTGCACCACTTCCTGGGCCGAGCTGGAATAATTTGAGTGATAAGCAAGTGCCTCAGTCAACCTGCCTATGGGATCGGGCCACAGATAGGGATTGGCAACCAGAAAGGCCAGAAGCGAAAAACTGCCCCAAAGTGTGGCAGTGCGTAAGAAGAATCCCCAACCCTGGCGGGTGTGCGGCGTGGAGATGATCCAATCTAGCAAAATGGCAAAGCCAACCAATGCATACAAAAACTTCCCGGCCGCGGTCAACCCCAAAAAGATGGCCGAGGCGATCCACCACAGATTGCGAGGCGAGTTGTGGCGTTTGTAAGCAACATAACACAATACAGCCAACAGACTGGTAAAAGAGGGTAGGGCTTCCAGCATGATCTCGCTGGAGTATTTGATAGTCATCGTGTGGGCAGCCAGGAAAAACCCGGCAAAGGGGTTGACCAGAGCCAGGACACCAGCGGTCAGTGCCCCGAAGGCCACGGAAACGCGGCGCGCATTGAAACCCGATGGGGAGAGAACCGCCTGGTTGGGGTCGCCAATCATATCTTTCTCAAAGGTTGGCAAAATCGCCCAACCAAAGAGAATTTTGTTCAAAGGCGGATGTTCGGGGTTGGGATTGGTTTGTAAGAAACCGGCCCAATCGCCCAATTGCACCAAATCTGCGAACTGACTGGCCGCCGACAAATAGATCCCTTCATCGGCATCAGGCGGGAGGTTACTGGCAGCTTTCCAACGCAGATTCCAGGCCAGGGCGATCACCAGCAAAGCGGCGAGAATACGGAGAATTGGAATGAGTTTTTTCAGCATGCATCCATCCTTCAACAAAAATCCGCAGATATCACCAACCTGAATTGGCAAAACCTGCGGATAAACTCACCGGGCAAGAATAACTTTATTCGTCGTCATCGTCTGCGCCCGCCGAGAGCCGGTCGGCCTCATCGCGCGTCGAAAGTTCTTCGATGAAAATTTCAATTTCACCGTTCATCACGACCGGCAGGTTATACGAAGAAACCCCGATACGATGATCGGTAACGCGGCTCTGCGGGTAGTTGTAAGTGCGGATCTTTTCGGAACGCTCGCCCGTGCCGACCTGTGAACGGCGATCAGCTTCCTGCTCGGCATTGCGTTTATTTTCTGCCAACTCGAACAGGCGCGCGCGCAAAATGCTCATGGCGCGCAGTTTGTTTTGCAGTTGCGAGCGTTCATCTTGACAGGTCACAACCATGCCGGTCGGTTTATGGGTCAGACGCACAGCGGTCGAGTTCTTCTGAACGTTTTGCCCACCTGCTCCAGCCGATTTGTAAACCTCGACTTCGACATCCGACTCAGGGATATTGATCTCAACTTCGTCCACTTCGGCCATCACAGCAACCGTGGCGGTGGAGGTGTGGATGCGCCCCTGCGACTCGGTCGCCGGAACGCGCTGGACGCGATGCACGCCAGACTCATATTTGAGTTTGGAATAGGCACCCTGGCCCTTGATCTCAAAGGTGATTTCCTTGTAACCGCCAATCCCGATTTCGTTGGCCGAAAGAATTTCAGATTTCCAGTGCTGGCGCTCGGCGTAGAGCGAATACATGCGGAACAGATCCGCCGCAAACAGGGCCGCCTCGTCGCCGCCGGTGCCGGCCCGAACTTCGAAAATAACATTCTTATTATCACGCGGATCTTTTGGCACGAGCATGCTCTTAAGCGCGGCTTCGATCTCAGGGATCTTCGCTTCAAGTTCAGCCACTTCCATCTCGGCCAGGGCCAGCATTTCGCCATCGGTTTCTGATTCAAGCATGGATTTGGCTTCATCCAGGCTTTTCAGCGCAACACGATATTCGCGGGCGGTTTCAACCAATTTTTCGAGATCGCTACGTTCCTTGTTCAACTCCGCCGCGCGCTGGTAATCGTTGCCGACTTCCATCAACTGGCGGGTTAATTCTTCGTAGCGCTCTTCAATGCCTTCAAGTTTTTCGAGCATAGATCATCCTTCAACATGCGAAAAGAAACGCGGCCTGACTTGCGCCGCGTTTACGAATTATACCAACGATTGCACCCTAAAACGTTGCTACTGCCGAGAGCACCATTGAGAACAACACGATCAGGGAAATAACAATAATCACAGCCCGGTAAATCACCATCTGCTTATTTTCGGGATTGTTTTTTTGCGGCTTGTTGTTAACAGTTTTCTTGCTTGCCATTCTGAAAATCTCCTTACTTTTCATATTTCTTCAAGACAGATAATAACGCATTTTCAAGTTCATCAAGTGTTACCGGCTTCATGACGTAGGCGTCCGCACCCAGGCGTGTGGCCTCGTCCACCTGAATATCGGTGGACTCGGACGAGAGCATGATCACCGGCAGATCATTCCACTCGGGGCGGCGGCGGATGAATTCGAGCATCATGATGCCGTTAACGTCAGGCATGCTGATATCCAGGATCATCAAATCGGGCCGCTTGTTGTCCATCAGTTCTTTGGCTGCCAGGCGCGCATTCAGAAAATGCCGCGCATTGAACTTGAGCAATTTCAGCATCAAGATCACGGCGCGGGCCATCTCCTGGTCATCATCTACGATCCAAATTGTTTTCATTCCAAATGCGCCTTGACCTGTTCCGCAACATCCTGCGGAACAACACCCACAAGTTCCTGCAGCGAGGCCTCCCTAATCTTATCCACACTTCCGAAATGCCGCAAGAGGGCTTTTCGGCGAACCGGCCCAACCCCCGGAATGCCATCCAATATCGAGGCCATACCCTGCTTCGAGCGCCGTTTGCGGTGGGCAGTGATCCCAAAGCGATGGGCTTCATCGCGGATGCGTTGCAGCAGGTACAAACCTTGCGAATTGCGTGGCAAAAGCAGCGGCGTAGGTTGGTGCGGGAAGAAAATCTCTTCCTCGCGTTTGGCCAGCCCCACCACCGGCACTTTCTCCGTCAGCCCAAAGCGATCCAGAACACTGACCACCCGTCCCAACTGGCCTTTGCCGCCGTCGACAATGATCAAATCGGGCAGGATCGAAAAAGCCTCGTCCGGCTTCGCACCCGGAGCGTTGAGCGCAGCCGAAGCGGCCGTTTCATCCGCCTTGGGCGAGGTTGAAACCTGCCAGCGCTTAAAACGCCGCGTAAGCATCTCTTCCATGCTGGCGAAATCATCCGGCGCGCCGATCGAGGTGCTGTCGATGTTGAATTTGCGATACAGGCGTTTGGCCGGAACTCCCTGCTCAAAAACCACCATCGCACCAACCGTGGCCACCCCCTGAATGTGCGAGACATCGTAACATTCCATGCGGTTGGGCGGCTCAGGCAGGTTGAAGGCAGAGTGCAGTTCGGCCAGGGCCATTTCCTGCTTGTGGCTGTCGGCCTGCCACTGGGTGCGCAGCGCCGAAAGGGTCTCAGCCGCATTTTCAGCGGCCATCTGCACCAGTTCGTGAGGCTGCCCGTCGCGTGGGACATGGATCTCGACCTTGCCACCGCCGCGCCGTGAACGCATCCACTCTTGAATAATGCGCGCTTCTTCGATTTCCTGGGGGAGCAGCACTTGCTGGGGCATGGATGCCGCTTCGGTATAGAACTGCTTGATAAACTCGGCCAGCACTTCGCTATCGACCACATCCTCCGTGCCTTCGAGCACAAAATACTCGCGCCCGATCAATTTTCCACCGCGCACAAAGAAGATCTGGACGCAGGCTTCCCCGTCGGCGCGCGCCATGGCGATCACATCTGAATCCTTGTAATCGGAAGCAAAAACAACCTTCTGGCGCTCGACAATGCTGTGCATGGCCTTGAGCTGGTCGCGCAGCGCGGCGGCTTTCTCGAAGCGCAGTTCTTCGGCGGCCTTTTCCATCTCGGCCTGCACCCGGTCCATGATCGGCTCCGAATGGCCGCTCAGAAATTCCATCAAGTCAGAGATCATCTGGCGATACCCCGCCTGATCGACAGCGCCGATACACGGGCCAATACACAATTTGATGTCGAAATACAGGCAGGCGCGTTTGTCCTGACCGGTAATTTCACGGTCACAGGTCAGGTACGGGAAAACTTTTCGCAGAACATCCAGAGTCTGGTAAAGCGCCCAGGCCGAGGTATACGGGCCAAAATAGCGCGCGCCATCATCGAACATCTGGCGGGTGACAGTTACTTTGGGAAAGGCATCCTGCAAATGGACTTTGATGTACGGATAGCGTTTGTCATCCTTCAAGCGCACGTTGTACTTCGGGCGATGGCGCTTGATCAGATTCATCTCCAGAATCAGCGCTTCCAACTCCGAGCCGACCACGATCCACTCCAGGTCGACAATATCGCGCACCAGGCGGCGGGTCTTATTGTCGTGGCTGGAATCGGCATGGAAATAGGATCGCACCCGATTCTTGAGGCTGATGGCCTTGCCGACGTAGATAATCTTGCCCTCGGCGTTTTTCATCAAGTAACAGCCGGGTTTGGCAGGCAGGGTGGCAAGGATGCCCTGAATATGCTCAGAAATTTGCATGGAAGCGATTATAAACGATGGAATATCCTGTACCCCCAGAAAATCCCAAAGAATTCCTACCCGGCTTTAGGGTGCATAGCCCGGCGGCAAGTACTCATTTTCTTCACCATCCACGAAAGGTTCAGCTGGCGGCAAACGCTGCGCCCCTTCGAAAAGGGACATATCGAGCATATAAATCGCATGGTCGAGGGCGGTCAATAAACCGCCTTCGCCAGGAACAGGCTCTACTCTTTCATTGCCATCCAAATCGCGGCCGTTCTGCATGCGGTCTGCGAGCGCCAGCGACTGCAAAATCAGGGCGCGCATGTCATCGTCAAGTTCTTCACGGGCGGCGATCTGCAACACCAGATCAGCCAACTCAACCGCCCAACCTTCCACGTTCCTGGCGGAATGAATGACATGCTCACCGTGGATCACAATGTTGAGCGAGGCGTCTGGCATGCCCATGGCATAGCCGGTATGCGAGATCGTCCCCTCCAGATAACCGACTTGCTCGCCGTTCAACAACAACCCAAAGCCGTCACCGGGATCAGTGATTTCGCCATCAGTGTCCAAGTCGCCATAGCCTTTGGCCTGGCTGCCGACCAGTGCGTTGTAAACGGCCTCGGCATGAAGGCGGACACCGGCCAGGTCATCCGCCTGATAGGCGTCCAGCATGAGCTGGGTATGCTCGTTGACCAGCAAAACGTGGCTTTCGAGGCCGACCAACAGGCCGATCTCGCCGGGCGTTTCACTAAAGCCGACAAACAAGTGGCGTAAATGTCCCAGCGCCAGCGGCGGGATGCCCGACGAGTAAACGATTTTCCCCGATGAATTGGGATTCGGATCAGGGTTGGGTTCGAGGCTGATCTCAAGCCGGCCATAGCGGACAAGCAGGTTGCGTCCCTGCTCATCCAGGAAAGAAAGCCCGGCCTGACCATCCGCATCGGGTACGGGCAAAACACCCAGGCTGCGGCGGACTTCGTCGCCGACCAGCCAGGCTTCGTACCGGGAGTCAGGCCCCGGCTGGGGCAGTTCCGTGGTCGAAAGAATGGCCTCATCCAAAAATCCGGCCACGCTGTAGAAACGCAGGATGCCAAAGGTCGGCGCATCCGCGCTCATGGTATCGCTCATCCCATCATCCCCGGCTTCGGGTGTTGCTTCAGCATCCGGTTGAGCAGTGGGCATATCGGCATGGGTTTCAGCAATTGGAATCGTCGCTTCTGGGCTAGGGACCGGGGTCGGCAGTGCTTCAGCGCCTTGCCTCGGCCAGAAAAATGCAACCGCGGCCAGGGTCAGGACAGCGATGACCGCTGCCACAGGCCAAAACGGGATCGAACGGGGCGGCGCCGCAGGCGCGGTTGAACCGGCCGGCGGTGTGGGGGGCAGCGTGGAACGCGACTCAAGCCCGGATGATATGCGCGCATCGGAGAAAGGATGAGAGATGGGAACGTCCGACAGGGTCAAATTGCTGGCATCCAGAAAAGCGAATAATAATTCCTGGGCCGAGCCGTAACGCTCGGCAGGGTTCTTCGCCAGGGCGCGGTCCAGAACCAGTTGCAGAGAACCAGGCAGCCCATCGATCGGCGGGGGCGGTTCCTGAATGTGTTTGAGCAAGATCGCCATCGAGGTATCGGCATCAAAAGGCACTTTGCCAGCCAGCATCTCGTAGAGCGTCACCCCCAGCGAATAAAGGTCGGCACGGTAATCCACCTGCTCGCCGCGAGCCTGCTCCGGGGACATGTAGGCAGGCGTCCCTGAGACCGTTCCGGAGGAAGTTTGCGAAGCAGACTGGACCAAACGCAGCAAGCCGAAATCGGTCAGGACGGCTTCCACATCCGGCGGCAAGGGGATGCCCGGCTGAACCAGGCTTGTTTTCGAGGTCAATAAGATATTGGCGGGTTTGATGTCGCGGTGAATGATACCCTTATTGTGGGCATAATCCAGGGCCGAAACCAGCATCGAGAGCAATTGTCCGATCTCGCGCAGGGTCAGGCGTCCGCCGTTGGCATGGACAGCCTGCAAATAAGTTGAGAGGCTGACCCCCGGCACATATTCCATAACAATGAAGGGTTGGCCTTCAACAACGTCGAAATCATAAACCTGGACAATGTTGGGGTGGCGCAAGGTGGCCAGCACCTGGGCCTCGCGTTCAAAACGCACCTGCAAATCGGACTGGCCTTCAAGATAACGATGCAGGATCTTGACCGCCACTGCGCGATTTAAGGTGGTGTGTATACCCAGGTAAACTTCGGCCATGCCGCCGCGCGCAACCAGCCTGTCGATCCGAACTTTTGAGAGCGTTTTTCCGACCAATTCTGTCATATTTCGATTATACCTGAGACGGTACAGCGCATCAAAGATGTAAAAGAATAATTGTATTTCAAACCATGTTTGGTTGTACAATTTGCCTATGAGCAAAGCTTCCTACACCATCCCTGCCGAAGAGACCCGCCGCGAGCTGGAGGTGCTCAAGTCGCGCTTTATCGCCACGCTGGCCCCGGCCCTGTCCAATGAAGAGGCGCGGGCCTTCATCAAACGCATCCGCGATGAATTCCCCGAGGCCAGCCACCACGTCCCGGCCTATATCATCGGCGGAGGCAACAATTTCAGCGAATACTGCTCCGATGACGGTGAGCCGCAGGGCACCGCCGGGCGTCCAACACTGACGGTGCTGCGCGGATCCGGGCTGGGAGATGCGGCCCTGGTCATTACCCGCTACTTTGGCGGGACCCTGCTCGGCACGGGCGGGCTGGTCAAGGCTTACACCGAAGCCGCCCAGTTGGTGATCAACGCTGCCCGGCGCGCGCAGAAGGTCGAAGTGCATACCGTTTTGCTGGCGATCCCCTACAACCTGCTCGAGCGCATCCGCCTGATCGCGCCACGCCACAACGGGGAAATTTTAGACGAGGAATTTGCCGCCGACATCACCCTGAGCCTGCGCTTCCCGATCGATTCCCTGGATGGCTTCCAGCGCGATTTGCAGGAGCTTTCGGCGGGCAAACTGCAGGCAGAGATCATCGAAACCGGAGAAATGCTGGTGGCGATTTCACCCGGCTGAGGTTTTCCACCCCGGACCAAGGACAGCACCTGATCATTTGAAATAGGTTGTACTGATGATTTTCGTCTGCTGACAGCCGCAGAACAAATCAGATACGCTGACTTATAGAAAATCGTTTTTTCAACAATTCAAGGAGGGAAAATGAAAACCATTAAATCAACAAGAATTACCCAAAAAAACCGGATGATTATCCTGATTGGGATCATCCTGCTTGGACTGTCAACAACAGCCCAAGCGGCCAGTGATTACCTGGATCCGCTTTTTGGCAACCCGAATGGGTATGTAACCCTGGATGGTTTTTACGGCTATTCGAAGTCAAGCGTGCAAAGCGATGGGAAAGTTCTGGTCATCGGCGAGGGTGCAGAGATCAGCGGACAATATAATCTCGTTCGCTTAATGCCGGATGGCTCCGTTGATACCGGTTTCGGCGTAAACGGCCAAAAAACGTTCCCAAACAATTCAGGCAGTGTAGCCGCCCAGGCCCCGGACGGGAAAATCATTGTCGTTGGAGAATGTGACCTGGATGGCTACATCCCAGAAAAAGGAATCAACATTGCGCGCTTGTTAGAGAATGGAACATTTGACCCAACCTTTAACGGAGGCAGTCCGGCATGCCGCTCTGCAAGGCTTTCCCTTCCTTTGCTCTTTATCCATGACATCGCCATACAGAAAGATGGAAAAATCCTCGTCATGGCAACCAGTATTTTCGTTGGGGACGGGATTGGCGGCTATTCCATTCTCGCGCGTTTCAATATCGATGGCAGTCTGGATGCCACTTTTGGAGAGGAGGGTGTCCGACACGCAGAACAACCTCTTCCGGGATCCAGCTCGGTCCGTTGGAGCGAGCTTGTTCTGCAACCGGATCAATCGATTCTGATCACTGGAACAGTATCCAACTGGCGCGATCCATCTGACTTGCCGATTTACCTGGTTGTTATCCGACTAACAGCTTCCGGCCAATATGATCCATCTTTTGGCGAAAAAGGATATTTTATCTATCAAGGCCCGGACCAGATTTCGAGAGCATATACGATAACCCGCCAAAAAAGCGGCCGCATCATTATCGGCGGAGAAGAAAAAATAGGCGGCTCAATACGATATTTTTTGATGGGCATCACCCCAAATGGGACTCTGGATAGTACATTTGGCGACTCAGGGGTGGTCACCATCACAGGAAATGTACAGAGTTTATTGGCCCTTCCCGATGACAACCTTATAACTATCGAATATGTGGACCCAAACAAGCTTGTTGTACGCATGTTTGACCCACAGGGCGAAACAAAAACTACCTTCGCCAATAACGGCCAGGCAGCATTCGACTTTCTGGGTTCCCCTCTACAATTACACATTCAACCTGAAGGGCAGATCCTTGTTGCCAGCTGGCTTAACCCCGGCTCTCAAATTGTGATGTCACGCCTGAATGCAAACATCGGCCCCCGTCCGGTTTTTGCAGATGTCAACTTTTTCCATTGGGCCAATGAATGGGTGGAGCGTTTATATTCATCCGGGCTAACAAGCGGATGTGGATCAGCCCCTGCAATATTCTGCCCCGACAAGCCAGTCACCCGGGCGCAAATGGCTGTATTCCTACTCAAAGGAATTTACGGTCCGGCTTATGCTCCCCCACCTGCTGGCGATGGCACCGGGTTTGAAGATGTGGAAACAAATCACTGGGCCGCTGCCTGGATAAAACAACTGGCCGCCGAAGGCATCACCTACGGTTGTGGTGACGGGAATTTCTGCCCTGATACTCCGGTCAACCGCGCCCAGTTGGCTGTATTCCTGCTTAAAGCAAAGTACGGGGCCGCATATAGTCCCGCCCCGGCCAGCGGCGCCACATTTCTGGATGTTACATCAGATCATTGGGCGGCCGCGTGGATAGAACAACTTGCTGCGGAGAACATTACCAGTGGTTGTGGCAATGGAAATTTTTGTCCTCAACTATCTGCGAATCGCGCCCAAATGGCTATTTTCCTGGTAAAAACCTTCAACTTGCCCTAAATTAACGCGAAATATTCACTATAATTTAAATACGGCAACGCAAAGATTTAGACATCAACGGTTTTCATCGTTCGCTTTTCGATAGGACGGTCATCATGGCCCGACAAGCTCAGCAAGGCGAAAAAGGTACTCTCCACCCGCAAGATTTCCACACCCAGGCGCTGGAGGCCGAGGCGCAGGGTAAATGGCAGACCGCTGCCCAGCTGTACGCCCGCGCCTTCGAACAGCGTACCGCCGAGTTGGAACTGATCAACAGCGTGCAGGCTGGTCTTTCGGCCAACCTGGACATGCAGGCCATCTACGATCTGGTGGGTGACAAACTACGAGATACGTTCAACGCCCAGGTGGTCATGATCTCGCAATATGACCCCCATACCGAAAAGATCTTTCATCATTACGCCATCGAGCGCGGCCAGCACCTGCACATCCCCGGCTGGCACGCGATCGACAGCTCACGCGGCGAAATTGCCCGCACGGGCAAACCGTTCATGATCAACCTGGCTGAGATCATACGGGTGGTTGAAGCAGGTAAAATGAGCGTTGTCCCCGGCACCGAACTGCCCAAAACCTGGTTGGGTGTGCCCATGCTGGTGGGCAAACAGGTGCGCGGCATCGTCAGCCTGCAAAACCTCGATAAGGAAAACGCTTTTAGCAAAAGCGATATTGAGCTCCTGAACACGCTGACCAACAGCATGAGCCAGTCGCTTGAAAATGCGCGCCTGTTTAGCGAAACCCAACGCCTGCTCAACCTGCTCGAAGATGAAATGGAAATCGCCAGGCAGACTCAGCAAAGCATTCTACCCTCCGAATTTCCGCGCCACAAAGGGTATGATATCGCCGCATCGATCATCCCGGCCCGCGCCGTTGGCGGAGACTTTTTCGATTTCATCCCGCTCAAAAAACAACGGCTTGCGCTTGTCGTTGGGGATGTTTCGGACAAAGGCCTGCCGGCTGCCCTGTTCATGGCGCTGACCTTCAGCCTTTTGCGCGCCGAAGCCGCCCGCACCGCCGATGCACGCCAGGTGCTGATCAACGTCAACCGCGATCTGCTCAAGATGAACACGCTGGGCATGTTCGTCTCGCTGCTTTATTGTGTGCTCGATTTGCGCACCGGTGAGATGGAATGCACCCGCGCCGGGCATCCGCAGCCAATCGTGCTCGATTCGCTCGGCCGGCAGCGCCCAATCAACCTGCAGGAAGGCCAGGCGCTTGGTGTTCTGGAAAACTTTGCGCTCGATCAGCAGGAAATCATCATTCCACAAGGCGGGCTGGTTCTGCTGTACAGCGATGGGCTGAGCGAAGCCTGCGACACGCGTGGGAAAGAGTTTGGCACAGAACGCATCTTGCAAGAACTGCTCAGCCACCGCCACAAAAACGCCAAAAACCTGTGCGCCCAACTGTGGAACGCGGTCGAACAGTACAGCGCCCCCATCCCCCACCAGGATGACTTCACAACCATTGTTATCAAAAGGCATTAATTCTACTTAGGAGAAAACAGAACTGATGGAAAGATCTTACAAGTATTACGATATCGTGATGGCCTTCTTTATTACTGTTTTGCTGGTTAGCAACGTGGCTTCATCGGCCAAAATCGTTGACCTGAAGCTGAGCCTGTTCGGTTTCGGACTGGCTTTTGACGCCGGCACGATCCTCTTCCCGCTCAGCTACATTTTTGGCGACATTCTGACAGAAGTCTACGGCTTCAAACGCTCACGCCGCGTGATCTGGATGGGATTCTTCGCGCTGGCGCTCTCAGCGGGAGTCTTCTGGTTGGTGGGCGCGCTACCCGGCGAAGCAACCTGGCAAACCTACGCCGGGGATGCCGCCTATGCCGCCATCCTGGGAGGCATGTCCAGCGGCGGAATCGTGCTCGGGTCGCTGGCCGGTTATTTAACGGGAGAATTTTCCAACTCGGTTGTGCTGGCCAGGATGAAAGTCTGGACAAGCGGCCGCCACCTGTGGATGAGAACGATCGGCAGCACCCTGATCGGCCAAATGGTGGATACCCTGGCCTTTATGCTGGTCGCCACTCTGCTGGGCGTCTTCCCCTGGAGCCTGTTTGCCATGCTGACCGTGACCAATTATCTCTTCAAGGTCGCCATCGAAGCCCTGATGACACCCGTCACCTATGGACTGGTGAACTTCCTGAAGAAATCAGAAAACGAAGACGTTTACGACAAAGAAACACGCTTCAGCCTTATCTGACCAAGAAAAGCCAAAAACATCTATCAAAAGAGCGCCGGCATAAAAACTCGGCGCTCTTGATGTTTATCTTGACAGTGTGTGTTTTTGATTTTCCGATGGAATCGCCTTTTACAACAAGCGGTCGCCGCCGTCCACAGAATCTGTCCGGAAGTGGCAGCCGCGACTCTGACGGTTGTGGCGCGCGGCCTGGGCAACGATCAGTGCCGCTTCGACGGCGTTGCGCAGCCCGATCAGCCCATCGCTCAATTTGGTTTTGCGGTAAAAAGTCTCGATCTCGTTTTGCAGGTGACGCAGCTCGCGAATGGCGCGCGAGAGCCGGTCGCCGGAGCGGATCAGCCCGACATAATGCCACATCACATTTTGAATGGTCTGCATATCGCCCTGGATCAGGGCCGGGTCTGAGTCGTGGATCAGGTTCGATTCGTCCCAGGGTGGAATATCATCCGGCTGCGGCAGGAACCCGTCCGCCACCCAACCCGCAATATGTTCCGCCGCGCGCTCGCCAAAAACCAGGCCCTCCAACAGGGAGGTGCTCGCCAGACGGTTGGCGCCATGCAGCCCGGTGCAAGACACTTCACCCACTGCATACAGGTTCTGAATGCTGCTTGCGCCCCAGGCATCCACCGCCACCCCGCCACACGAGTAGTGCGCGGCCGGTACAACGGGAATCGACTCACGGGTCATATCGATCCCGACCCGCAGACATTCGGCGTAAATATTGGGGAAACGGGCCCTGATCTTTTCGGCCGGCATGTGAGTGCCGATGTCCAGCAAAACGTACGAATATCCGTGCGCCTCCATTTCGCGGTGGATGGCGCGCGCAACCACATCGCGCGGGGCCAGATCCTTCCACTGCGGGTCATACTTGTGCATAAAAGGCTCGCCCGTTGGGGTCAGCAGGGTGCCGCCCTCGCCGCGCACCGCTTCGCTGATCAAGAACCCCTCCGCGCCCGGGACGGCCAGGGCCGTCGGGTGGAACTGAATATACTCGGCATTGATGATGTTCGCCCCGGCGCGGTGCGCCATCGCGAGTCCGTCGCCGCGCGCGCCAGGCGGATTGGTGGTGTTGCGATAGATGCGCCCCAGCCCGCCGGTTGCCAGCACGGTCGTCCGCGCCAACGTGCGGTGGATGGCCCTGCCGTTGCGGTCAAACACATAGGCGCCGTAACAGGTGATCGGCTTGTAAGTATCGAGCGGATCGCGTGAGTGATGGGGGTAGGTGATCAGATCAACGGCGGTGGCATTCGTCAACAACTCGATGTTGGGCTGGCGGCGCACGGCGGCCATCAGCCCGAGCATAATGCTATGACCGGTTCCATCGCCAACATGCAGGATGCGCCGGCGGGAGTGGGCCGCTTCCTGTCCGAAAGCCAGTTCGCCACCTGCTCCGCGATCGAACCCGATGGCGGCTTCCGTTAAAAGCAGGTTCTCCAACCTGGGAGGGCCTTCCTCCGCCAGGATGCGGGCCGCTTCGGGCAGCGAGGCCCCGGCGCCGGCGGCCAGAATATCCTGCACCAGCAGCTCGGCGCTATCATCCGCCCCGCGGTGGATGATCCCACCCTGGGCGTAGTTCGAATTTGACTCATGCGGGTCGGCTTCGCGGGTGATCATAATGATGTGCAGCGATGGGTCTTTTGCCAGTTTGAGCGCAGCAGCTGCCCCGGCGATCCCGGAGCCAATGATGAGTACATCAGTAGTTTTCATAGGTCAGCTTTTTAGAACGTAGCGAGCAAAACCTGGCAGTCAACCAGCCCCTGCCCGCCACGCTCATATGGTTATCCGATTTTTATCATTCGATCGACAGCATTGAATGCCCGCAGGCGGATCTCTTCGGGCACATCGATAACGGTCCGGTTGTGCAGCAGCGAATCGCGCACATTTTCCATCGTGATCATGTTCATGTGCGGGCAACGCACCATGCACAGGCGCAGCAGATCCTTGTCAGGGTTGGCGGCGGCAATGTTATCGCCCATCGAACACTCGGTCAGCACCAGGTAGTGCGGAGCCTGGCTGTCCTGAACGAACTTGATCATGGCGTTGGTCGAGCCGGAATAATCCGACTCAGCCACCACCTCGGGCGGACACTCAGGGTGAGTCAGCACGACCACATCCGGGAATTGTTTCCGTACTGTGCGAATATCCTCGACCGTAAACTTGTCGTGGACTTCGCATTTGCCGTGCCAGCCGATCATCTGGACATCCAGCAACGGGTCGGCCACCCCGCCAACAGACGGGAAAATGATGTGCTTTCCGGTTTCACGGGCAACGTTCGAGGCGAGATACTGGTCAGGCAGGAAGATGACCGTGTCGGTCTTGAGCGATTCGACCACAGCGATGGCATTGCCGGAGGTGCAGCAAATGTCGCTTTCGGCCTTCACGTCTGCATAGGTATTGACATAGGTCACAACCGGCACACCGGGATACTTGCGCTTCAAGGCGCGCACATCTTCGGCAGTGATCGATTCGGCCAGCGAACAACCCGCCTTTTCGGCCGGGAGCAGCACCGTCTTGGTCGGGTTCAGGATTTTGGCCGTCTCAGCCATGAATTTGACGCCGCAAAAGACGATCACATCCTTGTCGGTGCTGGCGGCTTTGCGACTCAGGTCGAGCGAATCGCCCTTGAAATCGGGGATCGAGTGGAAGAGCACCGGCTCCATATAGTTGTGACCGAGGATGACGGCGTTGCGTTCTTTTTTGAGCTGGTTGATCTCAACCGCAATCTCGGCTTTGTAATACAGCTCGAAATCAGGCACGATCTTGCCCAGGCTGACTTTCATTTCTTCGTAAAGCGCTTGCGCTTCAGGGTTCATTTTTGGCTCCTTTTACCTGTAATCTTGCATTTAGCGAACAAAATCCAACGAGACATCAAAAACCTTTGCCGAATGGGTCAGCGCGCCGATCGAGATGTAATCGACGCCGGTTTCGGCAATCGCGCGCGCGGTTTCGAGACTGACGTTGCCACTGGCCTCCAATTTGGCGCGCCCGGAGGTGATCTGGACGGCCTCACGCATCATATCCAGGCTCATGTTATCGAGCAGGATGCGCTCCACCCCCAGCGACAGGGATTCGCGGACATGCTCCAGCGTGCGGGCCTCGACTTCGATTTGCAATCCGCTCGCAGCGGCGCGGGCGCGAATAACCGCTTCACTGATCGACCCGGCAAAGTCGATGTGGTTGTCCTTGATCAGGATCATATCGTACAGGCCAATGCGATGATTCTGCCCGCCGCCGCGCAAAACCGCCAGTTTATCGAGGATGCGCAAGCCAGGGACGGTCTTGCGAGTGTCAAGGATGGCGGCCTTCGTCCCTGCAACCGCATCCACGAACTGACGGGTCAGGGTGGCGATGCCGCTCATCCGCCCCAGGAAGTTGAGTGCGGTCCGTTCAGCGGTCAGCAGGCTGCGGGCGGGACCGTCCAGCGTCGCAACGATTTGACGGTTCTCGACCTTCGCCCCCTCCTCCGCTTTTTGACGGAATTCGATTTTTGCATCCACCGCTTCACAAACCGCCCCGGCCACATCCAACCCGGCGATCACGCCCGTTTGCTTGGCGATGATCTGCCCGGTCATCTGCGCTTCAGGGGGAATGATGCTGTTACTGGTGGCGTCGCCGCTGCCGATGTCTTCGACGAGCGCGCGCCGAATGGCTTCAAGAATATCAGGATGAAGGTTATTCAAGGACTTTCCTTTCGTGTAAAATATACACTTAATGTGTCGAAAAATCAAAGCGGTGATTGGCCGCTTGTTGACATGATTATAATCCGCCTGATGATTTTGTCAAGTTCGCGGTAAAACCGGGGAGGTTTATAATCTTGCAGCAGGCATCTGGAAAACAAAAAGGGTTTTGTCGAGGAGAGACCATGACACTCGAAACGATCATTCAGTGGATGGCCGGGCTGCTGGCGTTTTCCACTCTGGAGATTCTGCTCTACAGCATTGGGCGGGGAACCCAGCGCCAGGCCGGACGCACAAGCGGGTCGGCTGCGGTTCTCCGTTCCCCGCTTTTTTACCTGACTGTCAGTTTCCTGTTTTTCGGCGCTGCCTGGCTCGGGTGGATTCCCTTGCCGTTGAGGGTGGCTCCTCCCGCTCGAAGCGTGATGCTGATCGCCGGGGCATTGCTCTACATCCCGGGAATGGCATTGGTGCTGTGGGGACGCTTTGCGCTCGGCAAAAATTACTTTGTTTCCACTGGCATGGGCGCGCAACTCTTCTCTGATCAACAGCTGGTAATCAATGGACCGTATGCTTTCGTACGGCACCCCATGTATGTCGGTCTGGCGCTGGCGGCCTGGGGTGCGCTGCTAATCTACTTTACATGGACAACTGTTTATTTTGCCCTGTTCGCGCCCATGCTATTCATGCGCGCTCGCCGCGAAGAGCAGGCCCTCGCGGCAGAGTTTGGCGAACAATGGCGGGCATACTGCCAACGCGTCCCTGCTTTTTTCCCGCGCTTGAAAAATTAAACCGCTCGTTTTCAAAAATTAACATCCTGCAAGAAACAAAAAGGAGAAGCGTCTGCTTTTGGCAGGCGCTTCTCCTTTAAAAATTTGTTACACAAAAATCACTATCCAACACTCCCCCTGCGGAATGCCAGATACAGAAAGGCAACTGTTTACAATCAAAGAAATGATCAAGAACAGTTGAAATATAAACCGGCTTCGTGATTTTCAAAATAGACAAAGCAATCTTATAAACATAGGCATTTGTACCCCCGCTTCTTTTACAGCGAAAATCATCTAATTTTTCAGGGTTGATGTTGGATCAAGGCCCGGTCTGTACTCATTGAATTGGGCGCCTGCAATTAATCCCAACTGCTGAACACGAGCCAAAGCAGCAGCCCTGCTGCGCACTCCCAGTTTTAAATAAGCCTTGGTGAGCAGGTTGCGGACAGTGGAGTTCGCGATTTGCAGCCGAGCGGCAACCTCAGCCGTAGTAATGTCTGGCGACATCATACACAACGAAAGAATTTCAAGCTGACGAGGGGTCAGGCTGGGGGTTTCGGCAGGTGCCTTTTGATGCAACTGCCGATTGGCTTCCGGGCTGAAATACATTCCCCCCTTGGCTATAATCTCCACAACCATCGAAAGCATCTGAATAGAAGTTTGGTCATCTTTATAAATGTAACCACTCACCCCCGCATCCGCCAGCGCCTGGATCAAGGCAATTTGAGTGGACATTGATATGACAAGAATGCGAAGGTTCGGATACTTCTTAAACAACCGCGAGATGGCCTGCAACGTCTGAAATGGCGCCCGGTTATCAGCGGAGGTTGGAAGGTTTACATCCAACAAGAGCACATCTACAGTCTGGCGAGCCAGCATCGGCTCCAGGTCTGCCCCAAACAGCGCTGTGCCAACGATTTTCATTTCAGGATTCGGATTCAGGCGATAAAGGTATCCATCAATAATACCTTGATGGTCTTCGAAGATGGCTATTTGAACTGGCATATATCTATTATACCTATCTGACAACGGTAAGTGCGCCTAACTCGCTTGACTTGTTATTCTCTGCCTCTGTAAACAAAGGAATTATTGCTTTCAAACGGGTTCCCCGCCGTATGTCTGGCGTGATTTGCAGTTGCCCCCCCAAGAGAGACAGCCTTTCCTGAATTCCCAGCAGGCCGATCCCTTTCTGGTTGGGAGCCGGATGAAAGCCTGAACCATTGTCTGATATGGTTAATGTCACCGAAGTTTTGTTGCAGCTCAAGGTCACATTCACCTGGGTGGTTTTCTGGGCATGTTTGGCAATATTGGTCAGGCCTTCCTGCAAAATACGATACAGGCTGATGCTGATCTCATCTGTCAGACCGATTGGTTCCGTGCCTTTATATTTGACCGGGATAGCAGCCTGCTCCGCGAATTCCTGGCAATATCCTTGCAATGACAAGTTAATCCCGGCGACATCCAGGCTGGGGGGTCTCAAGTCGTGGGCCAGGGTGCGGATTTTTCCCATGGCCAGATCTGTTCCAGTCATGGCAACGACAATCCGTTGGCGCGCTTCTTCGTATTCGCCAGGCAAGCTGGATAAAGCTTCGCCCAGTCTGTATTTCAGGCCGATCAAAATTTGCCCGGCCTCGTCATGCAGTTCACGGGAAACCCGGCGGCGCTCATTTTCCTGAACGGTCACAAGCTGCCGGGTCAGTTCACGTAATTGTTCGCGGCGGGTATTCAATTCAGCCGTGCGTTCTGCAACCCGAACTTCCAAGTCTTCTTTTGCATCCCGCAGCGATATTTCCAACCCCTTTAATTGTTCTACAGATTGCGCCAGGGCTAATTCAACCTGTTTACGCTCCGTTTGATCGATCACGGTCAATTGTACAGCGGGCTGGCCCATAAAACTGACACGCACTATTGCAAATTCTATCCAGCGGACCTGGCCATTTTCCAAAATCAACCTGGTTTCGCGATGTCCGGAATTATCCCCGGCCAATTGTTGCCGGGCATAAAGCAAAGTAACTTCCATATCATCAGGATGGATCATATCCTGCAGTTCGTGCGCGCGGCTGTTGTATAACTTCTCCAAAGTCAGGCCGAAAATTTCAGAAAAAGCCTGGTTGGCCTTAATAATCCGGCTTTCCTGAATTAAGATCATACCCTGGTTCGATTTTTCGACCAGGTTCTGATAAGCCAGGTCACTTTCTCGAACTGTATCTTCCAGCCGGTCTCTTTCACCGCGAAGCTCCTGCTCGGCCGTTTTCCGCAAGGTGATATCGCGCCCTACGCCAATCGTTCTCTCCGGGCTACCTGTAACGGCATCGCAGATCAGGAACATTTTGATTTCCAGATAAGCAGAACCGCCATCCTTTTTGTTGATCAGTACCTCTAACCCGGCTGCTTTAGGAATCTCGCCGAGGATCACCTGACGGCTCCAATCTGTGACCTTTTCATGATCACCTGGGTTAATGAAATCCCAAGCATTCTTCCCGATCACTGCTGTATCATTGTCACAGCCAATTAATTCCAAAAAGGCCTGGTTGACCATCTCGATCGTGCCTTGCAGATCACTCACAACCACAACGTCCGGTGATATTTCCACCAGAGATCGGTAGCGTGCTTCGCTTTCGCGCAAAGCACGGTTGGACAGATTAAGGCGTCGGATGGCATTTTCCAGGCCGGAAGTTGCCAGCCACATGACAAATGCCAGGATAAAAAAGCCAACAATCGCAGTTGGATTGAGAACGGTGCCTGGTGTTCGAAAAACATAAACCGCGACTATGATGCTGCTGATCACTGCCGTGAAAAAACTGGCCCATGGCAGAATAACCAAGCTGGAAAGAACGATCGGGATTGAAAAATATAAAAGAGAGCGACCTTGAGCCACCTGGGCCGGCTCATCCAGGATGCATCCCAAAAACACAACCCCCACAAAAAGGATACCGGCCCAATAACCATCAGAAATATGATTAATAAGACTGACGATGGCAAGACAAACCAGGAAAATAGGCGCGCCGATGAGCACATACCGAATTCCAAGATTATCGGTTTTCCCGGAAGAAAAGGCATAAAAGAAAAAAATGGTTATCGTGATGAATGTCATCCCCCCAATCCCCCAGAGCATGAAATCCAACATTTTTTTTCGACGCAAAGATTCCGGCATTGGCTCAGCGAAATTTAAAATATCTCCAAAACGAGTGCGGATTGCCTTCATATGCGTGCTTCTCCAGTTGGTTAAATGTCCAAGGTTCGACAACGATCGATTATACAAGCATCGGTTTGAAATTTTATGCGATTTTGGGAAAAAACCAACAAGCAGAATAAAGGTATAGCATAGCCCCGCTTAAAGATATCGAGTTGCAGGATGAGGGGGGCATCCTGCAACTCGACTTTGAAATTTTATCAGCATTTATCGATTTGCACAACCTTTAATTTTTCTTTTTTGCGGCTAAACCAAAAACCTTTTCTGGAAAGTTCTTTCTGCAAGTTGAGAACGGGAGTTACAGGCCGCACCTATCCACCTATTACGGCTCGAAGCGGAAGGGTTGCAGTTGTTCTGAAAACCCGCGGATCAGCTCGGCATATTGCGGCAAATAGGCCAGGTTCTCGAGTTCGTAATGATCGTTGACCATGTCATACAATTCCTGCTCACCATGAATGTATTCGACATATTTCCATTGAGTGGTGCGGATCGCCCAGTAGGTAGGAATAGTGGCCGACAGGCCAGATGGATCATCCGCCTCCCCATCTCGGTAGTGTTCGATGAAGATATGCTCACGCCAGTCCACTTGCGGGTTCTGCAAAAGTGGAACCAGGCTGACGCCGTCCAACCCGTCGGGGATGGGGATGTTGGCAAACTCGAGCAGAGTCGGGGTGATATCGATGTTGAGCGCGAATTTGTCTTCGGCGCGCGGGGTATTTTCAAGGCGCGGATACGTCACCACGAATGGGATCTGGATGCACTCTTCGTATGGGCAATCTTTACCGATGATGTGATGCTCGCCCACCGACATACCGTTATCCGAAATAAACAGGATGATTGTGTTTTCGCGAACCTGGCGATTATCGAGCAATTTCAAAATTTGTTCAATACCCTCATCCGCGGATAACAGGCTGCGAAGCATAGCCTGATCCGAATCGAAGGCATAGTTGTATTCAATTTTTTTCATTTCTTGCAGCCAGACAGGCTTGTCGCTCATATCCTCTTCGATAAAGTTGGGCGGCCAGTGCGGATTCCACTCTTCATCAGTTGTGAATCGCTTTTCGTGGCGTTTGGCTGAATCATAGGGATAATGCGGGGCGTAATAACTCAAGACCAGAAAAAAAGGATCCTGGCCAGATGCTTCGATAAACGTTTTGGCTTTTTCGGTGAAAACGTCGGTACTGTAATCTTGAGCATCAAGCCCGTATGATTCAAGTTTCCCGTTATCGTTGAGCAGATAGCCATAGAAAAAGGAAAAATAATTATAGGATTTATCCCGTTCCCATAGAACTTGGTAATCATCCCATCCAGGCGGGATGTAATCCAGCGTTAGAACATCGATGTTGTTGAAGTATTTTCCAATCCAACCCGTGCGATACCCGGCCTGCTTGAACCAGACTGCGACAGTTTCCTCATCCTTGGTGAAGGCGGGCGCACCGGGACGGTTGGTCAGTACCCCGGTATTTTGGGCAAACAGCCCGGTGATAATGCTGGCACGGCTCGGACAGCACAATGGGGTGGTCGCGTAAGCCTGTGTAAAGTTGATCCCCTTGTCGATCAATTCCCTCTGCACAACCGGCATATAATCCATGGTATGCATGGGTTGATCGTCAGTCATAAAGATGATGATGTTGGGTCGATCAGGATTCTGGTTGCCCACTTGGGCTTTTTTCTGACAGGCAGACAAACTAAAAAGCCCTGCGACCCCAAACAACAAGGCAAGGATAAGAACTATTCGGGTTGAATTTCGCATTACGCATTCCTCAGAGCGTTAAATTCTGGCAATCCGGTTTCTATTGTAACTTGTGCTTGATTTGATAAACCCCCGCGCAGGCTGAAAGCTGAGTGTAGCGCACCTCCAAACCGGCTCGATCAAACATTAAGGCTGATTCGTCTGCCAGCCAGTAAAATTCTTCATCCCAATCAGAAGTGGTTTGCCTGAACACTTCCTGATCGGCAAGACTCGCAAAGGAAATATCGCCGATGATCAGTTTGCCATCTTCAGCCAGGTTGTTATAGAGCAATTTTCTGCAAATCTCAATTTTCTGCTCAATCTGGAAGTGATGAAAAACATACGCTGAAACAATCACATCGAAACGGCGATCCACCCAGGGGAGCGGCAAGCCGAGATCGTGCAGGAAAAACTCAGCCTGCGGTATTTTTCTGCGGGCTTGGGCAAGCATGGGTTTGGAGAAATCAGTGCATGTTAGTTGGCAGCCCTGGGCGGCGAACAACAACGCCAGGTTGCCGGTTCCAGTTCCCAAGTCGAGAATAGTCTGCCCGGCAGATGGGTTTGCCAGCTTCAAGATCGTTGCCAGAACACTCTCGTAACCTGTAAATGGAAAATGGGGATTAGTTTGTACCGACTGATCGTAAGTTTCGGCCCAGACATCAAAGTCTGAAGCGGGAATTAGATTAACCTGGCACATATTGACTTACAACTGGGCCAGCAAGGTCCGATAATCTTCCAGGTTGGGCGGATTCATGGCCATGATTTGCGTGACAACTTCGCGCACACCGTCTTTATCACCTTTTTCCATCAGCTGGTCGCCAATTGCATCGAGCATGGTCACAGCCTCGGTTGTGCGTCCGGCCAGGTGATACTGCGCCGCCAGCTCCCGTCGCAACATGAACTGATCGTTTTCTTCGACCAGCTTTTCGAGAAAAGGAATCGCCTGATCGCTGGTTTTGGTGCTCTCCAGGTATTCGAGATAGGCTTGCAGTTCGCTATGAGCCTGGGCGGGCTGGCCTAGTCGCAGGTTAAGTTCGATGAGATTGCTGCGGGTCGAGACATCATCCGGGCGCAGGGTGCGGAGTTGTTCATAAACCCGCAAAGCCTGTTTCCATTCCAGACGCTGCATGTCGATATCAGCCATGCGACGCAGGATCTGAACACTCCACTGGCGGTTGGCGTTGGGTTGCTGCGCCAAACGCAGGGCAGTGGTGTAAGTTTTGCGCGCCATTTCCAGTTCAGCCAGGCGGTAATAAATATCCGCCAGATCGAGATATTCGGAAATGGCTTCATCCTGCTGCCCGCGCGCAATCAGTTGGTCGATCAGGCGGGTGCGGGCAGACATATCCATGGGCGCAAGCTGGATGATCTTACGCAGAACCTTTGTGGCCTGTGAAGCTTCTCCGCGCACGCCATAAGCGTTCGCGACCACCGTAAATTTGTTGATCGCGTCCTGGGTCTGTCCCTCACGAATCAGCAAATCGCCGATCAGGATGTGCAGAGGCAGGTAAGTTGGCGCATATTTCAGGGCCTGGAAAGCCTCATCCATGGCCGAGCGCAGGCGGTTGGAGCGGGCCAGTTGGTTGATATAGTTGATCGATTCAATGACATGGCTCGACTGAGCCTGGATCAAAATCTCAGCCAACGGCAAAATCGATTCGGCATCCGTGCTCGGCATTTCGCTGCGCAGTTTGAGCAAGTGTGCCCGCCAGTTGAGTCGCATCAACATTTCTTGAACGTTTTCGCACAACTTGGTCAGGGCTTTTTCATCGGAATCTTTCCCGACCGCCTCGATCAAGGGCTCATATAACTGCCGGATCATGTCCGACTCTTCCGGTTTGACCACCGCCGCATCGGCGATTTTGAGGGCTTCCAGGCTCTCGATCGCCGCTTCTTTCAGCCGGCTGAGCCCCGCCAGTATCTGGCCGCTCAAAAGGCGTGCTGCCAACTCGTAGTCGGCATGTTTATTGCATTGTTGCAGGTTGCGCAGGGCGCTTTCAGAGCGGCCTGTGGCGGCCCGCAGGAAACCCAGATCAAAGTAAATTGCCGGGTGGGTAAAACCGCTTTCGATGGCTTTTTCCAGTTCATCGGCGGCCATTGCATCCTGGTTTTTGGTTTGGGCGTCGATCGCCTGGCTCAAGTGCAACAGGATGCGGGTTTGCTCGGCCTGGGCCGATAACTGCCCCGTCCCCTTCATGATCGATTGCAGGCCACGCCGCGTCTGGGCTTCGTTGCTTTCATCCGTAAATTGGAAAAGCGCATCGGCCAGTACGTTCAGGGCTTTTTTGCGCGCCTCGTTGAGTGGGTCAGGGCTGTCCTGGATCTGTTCGCGCGGCGCATCCAACTGTTTGACCTGTGCCATGCGCAGCGGACCGGTGCCGCCTTTGGGGCGGGTTGGCTTGGGCAAAAGTTTGCCTGCCATGACCATGGCCAGAGCCTGAGCGATTTCTGAGTTGCCGCTTTCCAACTGCTGGGCATGCTTCAGGATTTCAACGGCTTTTTCGATATTGCCCATGTTTTGTAAAAGGCTGGCCACCGCAATGTATTCCGTGGCAGCCTGATGAATTTGACCGGTTTTCTCATGCACAAAAGCCAGCCGTGAGCGCGCCTGGATGTGTTCCGGGTTAAGCTGCACGACCCGCAGCCAGTTTTCGATAGCTTTTTCAACTTCGCGGGTTTTCAGGAAAAGCTCGGCCGCCTGATAGGATGCCTGAATGGCCTCCTTCAGGTTGCCATGCCGTTCCTCGATAAAAGCGATCTTCTCGAAAGGCGCCGGGTCTTCAGGGCTGATCTGCGCCGCGCGAATGTAAACCTTGAGCGCATCGTCAAATTTTTGGCGTTGGAAGAGCGCCAGTCCCAGACTGCTCAGGGCCTTCGGGTGGTCGGGGATTTCAGCCAGTGCTTTTCTATAAGCATTGGCGGCCTGCTCCCAGGCCTGGTCCCAGGCGGCTGAGTGGCCCTCGTTCATTGCGCGTTGAAAAATGTCGTCACGACCAGCCATAAACAATCACCCTTGATCCAACACCTGCATCTCACCCCAGTTCAAGCCCCAGCGGGCTTCGGTGGAGAGCGGAATACTTAACGAGTAGGCCTCGCTCATCACAGATTGGACAAGTTTGGCAGTTTCTTTTAACTCTTGCTTGGGGCATTCTATCACAATCTCATCGTGCACTTGCAGCAGCATCTGGCCTTTTAGCCCTGCTTTGATCAGAGCCGGGTTCACCTTGAGCATTGCCATCTTCATTATATCCGCTGCCGTGCCCTGGATGGGGGCATTGATCGCTTCACGTTCTTCGCGCTGACGCACATTGTGGTTGAGCTGCGATTTCAGCAGCGGGAAATAGCGCCGACGACCCAGAAGCGTCTCGACAAAACCCTGCTCGGTGGCCAGTTTGCGCGTACCATCGAGGTATTTCTTGACTCCCGGAAACTGCACAAAGTAGGCCTTGACGAAGTTCTCCGATTCGCCCAGGGTCAGCCCGCTTGAGCGCGTCAGGCCAAAGGCCGACATGCCGTAGATCAGGCCGAAGTTGATCGCCTTGGCGTGACGGCGCTGGCTTTTGTCTACCTGTTCGAGCGGGATGCTGTAAATGGCGGCAGCGGTCGCGGCGTGGATATCCTGTCCTTCGCGGAAGGCATCCAGCATGGTTTCGTCACCAGAGATGTGGGCCACGATCCGCAGCTCAATCTGCGAGTAATCGACCGAAAGCAGCACATTGCCATCTTCGGCGATAAAGCCGTTGCGCACGCGCCGTCCCAGGTCGGTTCGGGTCGGGATGTTTTGCAGGTTCGGGTTCGTGGAGGACAGTCGTCCGGTGACCGAGCCGCTCTGATTGAAGGAAGTGTGCACCCGTCCCGTGACCGGGTCGACCGCTTCGGGCAGGGCATCGACATAGGTTGATTTAAGCTTGGTCAATTCGCGCTGTTCCAGCACCAGATCGACCACTTCGTGCTGGCCGCGCAGCTCTTCGAGCACATCCGCCGAGGTTGAGTAGTGTCCGCTGGCCGTTTTGCGAAAGTTACCAGGAGGCGTCAGCCGCAGGCGCTCGAACAGGATCTTCGACAACTGCTGGGTCGAGTTGATATTGAAAAGCGTCCCAACCGCTTCGTAGATCCGTTTTTCGATGTTTGTGATGCGTTCGTTCAGTTCCTTCGCAAAAGCGTGGAAAAAGTCGAGATCGAGCCTGATACCGTTCATTTCCATTTGAGCCAGCACCGGCACGAGCGGCATTTCAACCTGTTGGAATATGTCCATCAAACCGGCCTGTTTCAATTCTTCTTCGAGCAGCAGCTTCAGACGCAGGCTCATATCGGCATCGGCGGCGGCATACGGCGCGGCATTTTCGACCGGCACATCGGCCATCGAAAGCTGGTTCTTGCCCTTCCCGATCAGATCTTCGATGTGGGTCATCTCGATCCCCAGGCGCGCCAGCGACAGGTTCTTCAGCCCCAGGTTGCGCGAACCGGGGTCGAGCAGCCACTCGGCCAGCATGGTATCGAAGGCCAGCGGCGCAACCTGCAGACCAAAACGCGCCAGAACCAGGGCGTCATATTTAATGTTATGTCCGATCTTGGGGATGTTCGGGTCAGTCAGCGACTTGCGCAGCGCGGCCAGCACCGTATCGAGGGGCAGGTTGCCGCCCGAAGCGTGACCAACCGGGATGTAATAGCCGACTCCCGCCTGGACGGCCAGCGAAATGCCGACAATTTCGGCGCGCATTTCCTCGGTCGAGGTGGTTTCAGTGTCGAAGGAAATTTCTTTGGCTTTTTCCAGCTCCGCTGCCAGCGCGGACAACTTCTCGACGCTGTCGATGATGCGGGTTTCGGTATCGGTTGATGGCGGGGGGGCAGATTGGTAAGCAGGGGTTGTCTCGAAGAATGACAACTGCCCGCCAGGGCCGGGTTTGACGGAACCAGGCCTGGAGGTTGGCGTCGCTGCTTTGCCGGCCAGGCCGGCCACCCTGGGGATGAGCGAGCGGAATTCCATTTCTCGGAAGAAATTTTCCACGATGGCGGGGTCAAAGTTCGTCGGCCGGGCCTGCTCCAAATCCAACTGAATATCGAGATCAGTGCGGATGGTCGCCAGATCGCGGCTCATATAGGCCATGGCGCGGCCTTCTTCCAGCTTGGTGCGCACTTTGGGCAGCACCTGGTCGAGGTGCGCGTACAGATCATCGAGCGAGGCGAAAGTTTCAAAAAGCGCCTGGGCAGTTTTCTCGCCAATGCCTTTAACGCCGGGGATGTTATCGGATGAATCGCCAAGGAGAGCCTTATAATCGACCACCAGGCGCGGCGGGACGCCAAAATAAGCTTTGACCTGTTCATCGGTGATGTAATCTTCCGATTCGCCCATTTTGCCCTTTTGCGGCAGGCTGACGATGATATGGTCGCCAACCAGTTGCAGCAAGTCGCGGTCGCCGGTGATGATCTTGACACCGATGCCTTGCGCCGCAGCCGCTTTGGCAACGGTCCCGAGCACATCGTCGGCCTCGAAGCCTTCCATCTCAAGGCGCGGAATGTTAAAGGCATCCACCAACTGGCGGATGCGCTCGATCTGCGGACGCAGATCGTCTGGCATTTTGGCGCGGGTGCCCTTGTATTCGGGAAAGATATCGTCACGGAAGGTTCTGCCCACATCGAAGGCCACGGCCAGATAATCCGGTTTTTCGTGTTCAAGCAGGCGCATCATCACCGTGGCGAAGCCGTAAATTCCGGCGGTGGGTTCGCCTTTGGAGGTTTGCCAGCGCGAGCCGCTGGGCGAGTAACCCGTCAGGGCAAAGTAGGTGCGGTAGGCAAGGGCGTGTCCGTCGATAAGGTAGAGAGTTTTTGGCATGCTATTAATTTACCATAAAACGCTTAAATAAAAAAACCGGAAGGTTGTAACCTTCCGGTTTTCTTTGCTTTTATTGGTGCTTTACTCTTTGGCCTGGGCCACGACTGCAGCGAAGGCTTGCGGGTTGCGCACGGCAAGGTCGGCCAGCATTTTGCGGTTGAGCGAGATGTTGGCTTTCTTCATGGATGCAACCAGGCGGCTGTAGGTGATTCCGTTCAAACGCGCAGCGGCGTTGATACGGGCAATCCACAGGCGGCGCAGGTCACGTTTGCGCACGCGGCGGTCGCGCGTGGCGTACCACAGGCTCTTGAGCAGCGCTTCATTAGCGCGACGGAAGAGTAAGTGCTTTGAACCGCGCTGACCTTTGGTCTGTTTCAGGACTTTCTTATGACGACGATAGCCTTGTGGGCCACCTTTTACACGAGCCATTGTTTAACCTCCTGCGTTCCCCCGGGCGTCGAAGCGGATTGTTTCCGACTTCAGTTGCGCACACCCGGCAGACGCAAATAAAAATTTGGATACGATATTACTTGAGATTGGGTACGAGACGGCGAACGCGCTTGATGATGCTGCGGCCTTTGACGGGCAACATGGAAGCGAGTAAAGCCTTGCTGCGATCGGAAGTGCGGCGGCGCAGATGGCTTTTGCCACCCTTGGTGCGTACCAGCACGCCAGAACCGGTCAGGCGAAATCGCTTGGATGTCGCCTTATGGGTTTTGAGTTTGTATTTGCCTGTTGTTTTAACCTTGTGAGGCATGGTGTAGTGCTCCTTTCAAGAAAAATAACTGCGGGTCAGTCAACTGTCCCGCAGGGATGGACAAAGACATGCAATGCGGAGGGCTAGATCTCTTCAGGTTCAGCCGAGGTCTCGCCATCTTCGCCCTTTTCGGACTTTTTGACTTTGACCTTGGCCGGGCCCATTACGACCAGCATCGTGCGGCCTTCAAACATGGGCGATTGTTCGATTACGCCAACATCCGAAAGCGACTGGGCAATTTCGCGTAAATCTTCCAGGGCAATTTCTGGGTAATCCATTTCGCGGCCGCGGAACTTGACAGTAACGCGAACTTTGTGACCCTGTAACAACCAGCGACGGGCATCATCCACTTTGAAACCACGATGGTGCTCATTGGTTTTGGGTCGCAGGCGGATTTCCTTGACTTCGATCTTGGTCTGGGCTCTTTTAGCTTCGCGGTCTTTCTTTTCGCGCTCGTAGAGAAACTTGCCAAAATCCATGATGCGGCAAACAGGCGGGTTGGCGTTTGGCGAAACCTCCACCAAGTCCAAGTCCAATTCGCGGGCGTTTTGAATGGCCTGACGAATCTGCAGAACGCCCAGGTTTTCGCCTGTTGCGCCAATCACGCGAACTTCTGGGACGCGGATGCCCTCATTTACTCGAAATTCTTGCTCAGCTATAAGAGTCTCCTTACTCAAAAAAAAACGGAAAAACCAGAATTTGTCTGGCTTTTTAGCGGGCTGATGATAACACATGCAAGCTGTTTTCGTCAACTTTTTAAGTGTTGCGTCCCCGCTCAAATTTGGGCGGGGACGCACGATCAGGGGGAGAAAATTTATCAGTCTGCAATTGCCAGGGTTTGGGGGGTGCTTTCCGCCTCTTGTGCGCCGTGGTTATCCTCAATATTCATTACCGCCGGGATGAAAAAGGCTGCGGCGCCCATCAACAGGCAGACAGCGCCGCCAAAAAGATACCAGGTGCGGATGCCGACCAGATCTGAAACCGGTCCGGCCACTGCCAGCGAGAGCGGGGTCATGGCGGTAGCGGCGCTGCCGATCAGGGACATGACCCGCCCCTGCATTTCAGGCTTGACCGTAGCCTGGATGACGGCATGCAAGGGTCCATTGGTGATCGGATTCATAAAACCCATCACGGTCATGCCGATCAAGGCCAGCCAAAACATGTTGGCAGGAGCCAGGCCGATCGCCATCACCCCAATGCCCAGGCCGATAATGCCCAGCATGGAGGTGACGATCCGTTTTTTGAAACCGCCCCAGACGCCGAGCAAGATCCCGCCCCCGATCATGCCGGCTCCAAAGAGCGAATCGGTCAGGCCAAATTCGATCGCGCCCAGGCCAAAGTGTTTTGTCACCAGCAGCGGCATGAGCGATCCGGCCGGAGTCAGCAGGAAGTTGATGAAGACGGCCATCAAAAGGATCGCGAGCAGTCCCGGCCAGGCTGCAACGTAAGCGAATCCTTCGCGCACATCCTGCCAGTAAGAGGTCTTGTGCTCTCCATCTGCGGTTTGCTCGCGAAGCGGCTGCGGGATGGCAATGAACAGGAGCGGCAAGATGGCGATCAGCGCTGTGACGACATCGATCATCAGAACGCCCTGGGTCGGGATCAGGCTGATCAGCACAGCGCCCGTCGGAGGGGCGACAATCGAGACCAGCCCAAACAAGGTTTGCTGCAGCCCGGCCACGCGCGACAATTGTTCCTTGGGAACCATCAACGAGGTGGATGCTTGCATCGCGGGCCAGTGGAATGCCCCCCCAACCGAGCGCACCAGCAGGATGGCGTAAATGTGCCAGACTTCGATCAAATCGAACAGGAACAACCCGGCCAGCACCAGGGTGGCAAGCGCGATCACCCCATCTGCAACGATCATGACAATGCGGCGATTCCAACGGTCGATCAACGCACCGGTAAAGGGCCCAAGAACAACCTGCGGCAGCATCGCCACCAGGGTGGCTGTCGCCAGAATGGTGGCAGAGCCGGTTTGCTGAGTCAGGTACCAGACCAGCGCAAACTGCACAAGTGAAGACCCGAAGAGCGAGAGCGCCTGCCCGGCAAAAATGGTGAAGAAGCGCGGTTTCCAGTTATTTTGAAACTCTTCCTGGGGAATGGGTTTGAAATTCATCTTGGTACGCCTTTCAGCTTTCAAAGCGATAATAAATATACTTCATTTATTTTAACTATTATTTTGTTTTTGTCAATAATTATTTGATATTTTTAATCCAAAGGTTGATATTGATCAACAAAGCGCACTAATGAACAGGCCGGGCATTTTCGCAAACCACGCTTCTCATCACGGCTTTGAATCCACACTTTTCGCACAGATCAAAGCTGCACAACAGCAGGGCATGCGTCAGGGGCGGGGGCGTAAAAATTGGGGCTGTCCAACCGCGCTTAACGTTGAGTTGTACCTTGACTTCAGATTTAAAGCATTCGATCAGCCAGGGCAGTCTTGACCGCATCGCTGGCAATGAATACCCCGCGCACCCGGATCGACTCGATCACTTCGGCGGCCAGTTCGGCGGGAATATCGCTGGAGAGGGTCAGGACACCCATGATCGCAATTTTCAAGCGCTCACCGGCTGCCTTCTTTTTTTCCAGATCGACGTGATTATAAAGAAGGACACCGATAACGTAGGAATGGCGCGTGACCGACTGGTTGATTTCAAGGCTGTGCTTTTCCAGTTGCGAACGGATCGCGGTACGGATAAAGTCAGTGCGGTTGGAATAGACACCTTCCTGCACCAGCAAGTCAACCTTGCCCAAATCGACTGCATTCATGTTAATGGTAATTTTTTCACTGTCAGGCATATTTTCTCTTTTCTCCATCCATATGGATGGTATATGGATTACTTATTTGAATTATATGCAACTCTGAAAATTTGTCAAGAGAAAATACATCCATTTACCATCCATACAGATGGTATTGCTTGGGCAACCTGCAAGTGTTTTGTAAACACAATTTGACCAGTCAAGTTGTGTATAATTAAGCCATGTTATGTCCACATTGTGGGACTCAGTGGCCGGAAGAACTTGCCAGCGTGCTCAAATTTTGCGGCGCGTGTGGCAAGTCCATGTCCCAAGAGAAACCTGTCGTTTCGAATTCGCCTGAAGTCATTATGGATCGCGCCAACCCTGGCGGCGAATTGCGCTATATGACCGTCCTGTTTGCCGATCTGGCGGGCTTTACCGCTTTTTCAGAAGAACGCGCCGCCGATGATGTTGCAAACATCGTCGGCGGATTGTTGCAATCCCTGGGACAGGTGGTCGAACAATATAACGGGGTTGTCGATAAATTCCTGGGCGATGCGGTCGTCGCAACCTTCGGAGCACCAAAGCCCGACCCAAATGCGGCCCGCAATGCGGTTCGTGCCGGACTGGTCATGCAGCAGGAAACAGAGCGCTACAACACTCAGAACGGTTTCAACTTTGGCCTGCGAGTCGGAATTCACGCCGGAGAGGCCATGTATCGCGAGATCGGCGGGGCCTGGACAGTGACCGCTATTTTGACGTTTCGATCAAACCTGCCATTGAATTGCGCGGCAAAAAACATACCATCCAGCCCTATGAAGTGCTGGATGAACGCGCCACACCGCTGGTGGAACTGCCCGCTTTTGTCGGCCGCGACCAGGAATGGCAGATCTTGCAAACCTGCCTGCAAAGATGCCGCACTGAAAATCGTCTTGAACCTCTTTTCATTCGAGGCGCAGCCGGAGTTGGCAAGAGCCGTATGACCTGGGAGCTGCGCGAATGGGCGCAGCACCAGTCAGAGTTATTTCGCTTTGATATCATTCAATATGATCACAGCGAGCGGCTTCCTTCGCACGGGTTGAACTCCCTGATCCGAAATCGCTTCAACCTGCCGCTCGAGCTTGGAGAAGATGCCATCCTGGCACAGCTGGCGGCGCGCCTGCCCGAGGAATATCCCGGCGTTCAGCCAGGCCGCGAAACGACCACCGTTGAATTGCTGGCTTTTGTGCTCGGCATCCAGCGCCCTGAGTTTCAAATTGCCAGTCTGGATGGCCCAGCCAAGTGGGGTAACGCTTTTGCCGAGATCAAAGCCTGGATCGAAGCCAACGCCCGCCAGGAACCCTGGGTCATCATCTTTGAGGATGCCCAAAAAGGCGATGCTGACACGGTAGCTTTCCTCGAATGGGCCATTCGTATCCCATGGCACGCGCCAGTTTTCATCCTGCTGACCGCCCGCGAGGAAGATTTTGGCGCCGAATGTTACTGGTTTGCCCCGCTTCAAAAATGGACCGAGGCGGGCCTGGTCGAAGAGATCCGCTTGAAAGAGATCCGGCCAGACATGCTGGCCCAGACGCTGATCCCGCTCGGGGGCGGGATGATCAGCCCGGCCATGGCAGAACGCATTGCCGAACACACCGAGGGCAACCCGCTTTTTGCCATCGAAACCGCCTTGCTGATCATGGAACAGGGCCAGTTTGGCGTGCTGCCTGAAAACATGCCGCTGCCAGGCTCCATCCGCGAAGTGATGGAAGCCCGCATCGAGCGATTGGGGATCGCCGGCAAGGAAGTGGCCAAGCGTGGTGCGCTGATGGGCAGGCGTTTTACCATGGAAGCCATTGGGCGCATCTGGGACCGCCCGGATGCCGAGATGAAACACGGCATCGATGTTTTACGCGAGACGGAAACCATTTACCAGGAAGTTTCCAAACTGTTCATGGGTGAAATGGAAGAAGTCTTTCGGCATGGCCGCCTGCAAGAAGCCGCCCTGGCTCGAATTCCGCGCGAGGAACGCCAGAAATGGCTCGGCGGCCTGGAAGAATGGGCCAAATTAAAACTTGAAATATCGGGCGATTACTGGGAAGGCGCGGGCATTTTGCTCATCCCGCTCATCGCGCGCTCACGCATCGAGCACGGCGATAGCGCCGAGGCCAGTCTTTGGCACGAGGCACTTGGCTGGCTGCACAGGAAACACCATCGCAGCCAGGAGGCCGCCGACGCCTTTCGGCTTGCGCTTCAAGCTGCAAAAGGGGTTCGGCGTCTGGTGCTTGCAAGTCAGATTGCCGAAATCGATATTTTTACCGGAAACCTGGATCGTTGCCGGGCGATGATCGAATCCACCCTGGCTGAAGAGACAACTTTTGACCCGTTGATCGTCTCTATGCCGCCGCGCATTGTTCAATTGATCGACGATCCGCTTGCGCGCTGGGACAAGATCCGCTCGCAGGATGCCTTGCTCTCCCTGCAGCTTGTTTACGCTGATCTGCTGACGCGGCTGGGCAAAGCGCTCGAAGCCGAAAGCGCTTATCAGCAAATCGAGAGCGAATTAAGCCCCCTGCGCGGCGTTTCTGCTGATATTTTGCGCTTGCGCTGGGCAAATCTGTGGGGATATTTCATCACTGAAATCATGGGCAAACCCCAGCTGGCACATGACTTTTATGCGGAGATGCGCAACACCATGAATTTGGATGCCGCGGCCTTGCAAGGTGAACGCATGCCCCTGCTGGGGACAGAATTCAACATTGAGATGCGCCTCGGGCATTATGACCGCGCCAAAACCCTGGCCGATGAATTGCTCTCGATTGCGCAGCGCAATCGCAATACCCGCACGGAAGCGCGCGCCTGGAATTCAAAGGGCATCACCCAGCATTCGCTTGGCGACTGGAATGCGGCTGCCGCCTGTTATGAAAACGTTATCCAGCTTGCCCGTTCGATCGGAGAACGCCGTCTCGAGGCGATTGCCACGCATAATCAGGGTCTGGTGCTGATGGATCAGGCGCGCTATGAAGAAGCCCGCCAGTGCCAGCATAACTATCTAATTCTGAGTCGTTCGATCGGCAACCACATGGCCGAGTCTTATGCTCCGGCTTATATCGGGTTCATCGCGCTATGCCAGAATAACTTTGCGCAAGCCGAAGAGATGATCGCGCATTCGATGAAGGTTGCGCAAAACAATAACTGGCAGCGCCTGGTGGGGCTGAACCAGGCGCTGGCCGCAATGCTCAAATTTTATACCTGGCTTGACTTGCGCTCACCTGAAAGCCTGCCCGCCTCCATTTTGCAGAGCTTCGAACAGGCTGAGGCGGGCTGGCAGGGTCTGGACGAAGCCGGGGAATTTTATGCCACCTACGCCCTGGCCGCCCACCTCGGGCGGGGCGTTTCTCTTGCCCGTGAAATCCTCGAACGCGCCCACCAAAGCGTGGACGAATCGTGGGTAACGGCGCGAGTTGCGCTCGAAATGGCCGAGGCCATCGTCGAGGGCAAACCCACCGCGCCCTTGCTGGCCTGGTTTGCAGAACGCGGTTTCAAACGCTGGATTGAATTTATCGAAAAAATCAACACCTGAGCAATTTGAGAGTTTTTGGATGGGCTATGTCTTAGAATTTCTCCCAGAGTTCATTTCTGGGAGAAAAAATGTTTAAACTGATCGCACGCATTGTTCTTGGGCTTCTCGCCATTCTGGTGAGCCTTGTCCTCCTGCTTCTCTTATCCATCCCGCTCGCGGGCCTCGGCAGCCAGGGCCGCATCCAGGCCCTCACCAACGTGACCATCCCCGGTCTTAACGGCGAACCGGACGTGCGCGCCTACGTTGCCAAGCCCGATGGCGCGGGCCCCTTCCCGGTTGTGATCATGATCCATGAGTTCTATGGCCTGACCGAATCCATCACCAGCATGGCCGACGGCCTGTCAGAAGCGGGATACATGGTGGTCGCGCCCGATACGTTTCGCGGATCGACATCTTCCTGGATTCCGCGCGCCATTTACCAGGTTTCAACCAACGACCCGCAGCAGGTAAACGCGGACCTTGACTCGGTCTACGCCTGGATCGAATCTCAACCCGAAGCCGACCCCGCCAGGATCGGGATCGCCGGCTTCTGTTACGGGGGCCGCGTATCACTGCTTTACAGCCTGCACAACAACCGGATCGCCGCGACGGTCGTTTTCTACGGCTCATCCGAGACCGACCCGCAAGTGCTCAAAAACCTGCCTGGCCCGCTGCTGGGGATATTCGGTGGCGCCGATAATTCCATCCCGCTCGAAGAAGTCGCTGCCCTCGAAAACGGCCTAAAAACGGCAGGCATCCCGCACGAGATCACGGTTTACGAGGGCCAGCCGCACGCCTTCATGACCAACATGGAAGAGATCCGCGCCGACCAAGTCAAAAACCAGGTCTGGGAACAAATGCTGGCTTTTCTGGATGCCAACCTGAAAAATGCCCCATCCACCCGCAGCGGACAGTCGATCGCCTACCAGCCGGGCTTTGACTGGGATTACTATGCCATGCTGGTTTTTGAACATGCCTTCGGCACCGCCAGCCACGGGCATTAGCAAGGGTCAATTCTTCGAAATCAGACAAGATTAGGTTGATTTGCGCTCGCAATTCGGGTATAAATTGTGTACTCATTTTCAATAACTCAAGGAGAGACAACCATGACCACCCGCACTTCGTTTGCTGAATGGAAAGGCAACCTGAAAGAAGGTTCCGGCACGATGAAACTGGCCAGCGGCGCGTAT
This sequence comes from Chloroflexi bacterium HGW-Chloroflexi-6, assembly GCA_002840685.1. GTDB lineage: Bacteria > Chloroflexota > Anaerolineae > Anaerolineales > Villigracilaceae > UBA8950. The sequence goes on from PHBU01000011.1 coordinate 69,874, forward strand.
GAAGGCCCGTATACGTTTGCATCCCGTTTTGAAGAAGGCAAAGGCACCAACCCAGAAGAATTGATCGGCGCAGCCCAGGCCGGTTGTTTTTCGATGTTCCTTTCGGCGCTGTTGGCCAAAGCCGGTTACACCGCTGAAAGCATTCAGACCAGCGCCACCGTCCACCTCGGCGAAGGCCCGACCATCACCCTGATCGAAGTCAAGACCGAGGCCAAGGTCCCGGGCGTTTCTGAAGCCGAATTCCTCGAGCTGGCCGAAGCTGCCAAGAAGAATTGTCCCATCTCAAAGGCGCTGGCCGGACCCGAGATCACCCTGAGCGCCACACTGCTCTAGGTTTGACTGAGATAACAAAAAGACGCGGGCTCGCGGCCTGCGTCTTTTTGTTTAACTTGCCCAACGGACTCACAATCAGGTCAATTTATCAAAAATATTAACCAAGGTATCGGCTTTTGATTCAGTTTTTTCGGCGACCATATCGTTGGCGGTGCGCAAACGCTGGCTGAGCACCTTGAGCAGGTTCAGCGCCAGCTTGGGGTAGCGTTCAACCAGCAGCGCCAGGGGAGCCTGGCGAATGAGCAGCAAAACGCTGGGTTCCAGCGCAACCGCATCCGCGTTGTGTGACTTGGCATCGAAGATCGACATCTCGGCAAAATATTGGCGCGACTCAAAAACCGCCAGGCGCCTGATCCTGTGGTTGACCTGGCGCTGGAGCGCTATCCGGCCGCTGACAACCACATATAACGCATCTTCCTGATCGCCTTCTGAAAATATCTTTTCGTCTGCTTCGACACGCTTTTCTTCGCAAATGCTTGCCAGGATGCGCAGCTGCTCAATGGTAACTTCCTGAAAAAAGTGAACTTCCTTCAAGAAAATAACTTTTTCGATGGCGGTCAACATAGGCTTCTCCAGAGAGATTGCTTCCGGGTTGATAAGGATATGAGCGGTTGCATATTTCAAGACTTCCTGCACGAGCGCGCTATCCATTTGCTGGGTTTTTACCAGCGCGATCAAAATCTCTGCCTTTGGCAGATTGGTGGGGATGCGCTGCAAGGTTTGTTCAATGATGCTGTAAATGGTCAGCGCCAATAACCATTCCCGGGTGCCAAAATCAAACAGTCCGTCCGTTCTATTGTTGCCATTCAGGTTACTTAATTGGGGCCAAAATTGCTTGTAGCTTGCAGCCGGCTCGTCAAAGGCCGGGATATGCAGTTGTTCAGCACCCTGCGCAACCCAGCTCTGGAGGTTTGCTCCATCAAAAACAGGAGCGAGCAGATGGGCAACTTGCGGCGATGTTAGCGATTCAAGCGTTTCGAGCGCGTTGGCCCGGCTAAGAATATCGTGATTTTTCAAGGTGTGCCGAATCGCATGGATATCTTCTGCACTGCAGAGCGGCTCGATCAACCAGAACAGCCGCTCCAACAATTGCTCAACCTGCTCCCGCAGGGTAATCCGCAAAAACAAGGCTCCCGGCGAAGAAATCGAGTGCAGGGGCAGTTCCAGCGCGTAGAGCGTGTAAATATTTTTCAGAAGTTCGATCAGCACCGCCGGAATTTGCCGCTGGGAGGGCTGGTGACCTGCTTTGGCCAAAACATAACAGGCACACTCAACTTCCAATGGGTTCTTGCCAGAACGCATCGCCATCAATTCACGCTTTGGCATTGGGGATAACGACTGGCAGGCTTGCCTGCGCACGGCAAAGTTTTCATCTGCAAAAGCGCGCAGGATGGCCTGACTGGCAGCAGGGCTGCGGAAATGCGCCAGACCCGAGACAGCAGCCTGGCGAACGGACGAATCGCGGTCCGCCAGAAGCGTTTGCAGGATCTCCAATCCCAAATTTTTGACTTCTTTGGAGGTCGCCTGCGCTGAAATATCGTCGATCAATTCAACCGCACATGCGCGGACAGATGGATCTTGGTCCTTCAGGTAGCGCACCAGGGTCTGGATCAGGCGTTCGTTTTTAACCTTCACCAGCACCTGCAAGCCAAGCCTGCGATCAGAAGGATTCTCGTGGTTATCAAGCCAGAGCGATAACTGTTGCACCGCCGGAGCCAGGTAGTGGAAATCGCCCGATGAAATCAAGGGGGGAACAGCTGCTGCGCGCACGCTGATCTCACTGTCGCCAATCCTTGCAGCAAGCGCATTCAGCGCGAGGTCATCCCGATCGACATCCGGTTTGCTGGCAAGCGCATTGGCGCTCGCCAAGCGAACGCTGGCATTTTCATCCTCGACACCACGCAGGCACAATTGATAAACGGCCGGCTCGCCAATCCAGTCTGATCCAACGAGTTGAATCAGGCTGGCGCGCACCACCTGGCCGGATTCTTGTGCCAGGTTCAGCAAGGCTGGCAGGGCTTTCATTCCCTGGATCTCGTATGCCATTTCAGCCAGGAAAACGGTCATTTTTTCGTCTTGCGAGGCGGCCATCTTTTGATACAACGTCTGAATGGCGGCCGGATCCGTCTCGTCCAGGCCGTCCTGTTCAAGGCTGAGAATGTTCAGATTTTCATCTTTCAACAAGTCAGTCAGAGAACGGGTGTAATTCTGGCGTACTTTGAAGGCCGATAAAACAAAAAGCAGAACAGCCAGGAAACCGAAAATATCAACCAGTTGTACTGAAAGCCAGCCCTGTTTCAAGGCATACAGCAGCAGCCCGGCGAACAGGGTGCCCAGCGCGACCAGCACCGCGTTGATAAAGCCTTTCGCACGGCCTTTGACGTGCACCGGCAGCCCGTTGTACAGCATGGCATCCAGCGGATTGCGAATGGAGCGTTTGAAAATACCAACGTTGAAGCGCCCAAAGGCCGAAGCGATCCAGCCCGGGTTATAGGCCAGCGAAATGAACGAGAGAAATGTCAACGAAGGATAAAGCAGACTCATCCCCCCCACGCCCATGCGCGAGAGCAGACGGTTGAACAGGAAGAACTGGGTCAAAAGTCCGATTGAGTACCCGATCCCGTCCATGCTGGCAAAAAACGCAAAGCGTCCGTTGGGGTTGCCGACAAAGGCTTCTTCGAAGAATGTGCTGGCGTGGAAGGTCAGCAACTTCAGGATAAAAAGCATCAAAAAGGTGGAAAGTGCCAACCAGCGCAACAGGCCAGACTCTCGCACAAACTGGAATCCCATCTTGAGATTTTCGAGGCTGTTTTTCCCCGCGGGAGCGCTATTCCTGGTCAGGGCAGCCTGGCGGATGTAAGAGGCGTCGTTGGACAGGTAACGCCGCGTCAGCCAGACAAACCCGATCACGATGAAGAGCACCACCCCCCAGGCCAGCGGAATGTTTTCGAGCCCGATCAGCTGCTCGAGGAAACTCCCGCTAAAACCTGCTGCTGCGCTGGCGATCAAGCCTGCTGAAAGCATGAGCGGCAAAGCCCGCTTCGCTGCCCGCGTATCGTAAAAATCGTTGATGTAGTTCAAAATGACCAGGGTTGCCAGGCCATTCAGAGCATCATAAACCAGGTAAAAATAGGGATATGCCAAGCCGCCTTGCCCGCCATTTGTGAACAGCAAAACGCGCACCGAAACCAGCCAGGCAACCATCACCAGCAGAAGCGCAACCAATAATTTGCGATTATTGATGCGGTCTGCGTAGGAGGTATAGATCAGCCCGATGAAAAAAGCCAGCGAGGAGCCAGCGATGAACATCGTCCCCAGGTCTCGCGAAGACCAATATTCAAGGAACATGGCATCGCTTGCGTTTTCACCCCAGCGCAATCCCAGGTAAAACACAAAGTGCATGGCATACAGCAGCAGTGTTTTTTGTGCTTCATCTGGCCTGATGGAGAGCAGCCGGGCGATTGTTTTCACAGGCGATCAACCTTCTCGTAATGCGGGCATTAATGCTCAAAAAGACTACGCGGATTCGCTGTCGGAGGCCGTCTTGCGTTTGTCGTTGTCCGCACGCATTTTCTTGGCGCGTTCGGCCAGGTTCTGGAAAAACTCACTCTCGGTAATACGGCTGACCTCTTCTTTAACCTTCGACTCTTCGATCACGATCTGCAGATTCTTGATCTCCTGGCGCATCTTTGTTTCGCGCGAGTGGATGTTGGTCGCCATCGAAGCGAAGACTTTCGACAGGCGGGCAATTTCATCTGCCCCGTTGCCTTTTGCCAGCGCTTCCAGATTGGCTTCCTCCCATTTTTCTTCCTGGATCTTACGAGCAGAATCGGTCAAGCGCAAAACCGGCCAGGCTACACTGCGGGCTAGGACAATCGCCAGAACGATGCTCAACACCAGCGCCAGTACCGACATCCACTGCATCTGGGCGGTCAGCTCATCGCTGCGATTCTGGATCTGCTTGCCGAGCAGGTCAGACGGAAGGTGGAAACGCGCGCTGTCGGTGCTCATCACCACCAGACCAAACCCGGCCGGGGTATTGTAGCGGCCGGTATAGTATGGGATCGTCGCATAAGCCAGGGCGCGTTGCTCACCCTGCCAGACGCTTCCTTGCAAGGTGCCAGATTCCCCAAGCTGGTTGCGTTGCACCATTTCCGGGAACTCGGGGGCGATAAAGCCCATTTCGGTCAGCTTGCCCGGGCGATAGAGATTGTCTGGGTCGCTGCGGCGCTCTTCGCTGATGCTCGGTACCAGTTGACCGCTTTCATCCACGCCGATGATGTTGAAATGTCTGGGGTGGCTGATAGCCCAACCTTCTGGGTCGACCATATACGTAAAATCCGCCTCGCGCGGATCGATTTCTGCGATCGGGTCGGGGTTGGCGGGCGAGACATGCGCCAGAAGCTCCATCAGGTGAATGCTTTCCAGCGCGAGCACCACAACGCCGGTTTTCTTGCCATCTTCAAAGACTGCTGTCGCAAAGCGAATCACGCCCCGATAACGCTCCCCAGAGCGGTTTTGCGCCCCGGCATAGGCCCGGTCTTGTGGAATGTATTCACCGATCATCCCGCCAACGTAGACGGCATCCCGCTCCAGAGCGATGGTTTCATCAAAGTAGGTTTCGCTTTTGAAAAGGGTGTTCTCGGGCCGCCCGACATTCACCAGTTTGCTGCCAATATTTACAGCGCACGAGGATGGGTAATCGTTACAGGTATTTACAACCTTGATCACTTCCTGGCCTTTCAGGTCGATAAAGGCGATCTCACGATAAAGCGGCACGGACAGGTGCACTTCCTGACCATCCGGGGCGATGGTCCAGATTTCTCCAGACTTGGCGCGCGCGAAATCAACAAAGGCCTGCTCGGTGCGCGGCAGGCTGGCGGCCGCCGCCAGGTCTGTTTCCCTTTCACTCAGGAAACGCGCAACATTCTGCGATGTCAGCATGGCGCGGCTGCGCAGGTTTTCGAAGGCCTGCCGGTCAAATTCCTCGCTACTTTTTGCAACCACATCTGCTTTGGACTGTTCGAAGCTTGTACTTCCGGCATAGGCGATCATGCCGAGGGGAATAAAAGCAACTGTCAGAAGCGCCAATAAAATTGTCCGTAACAACCCTGAAGTGAGCCATTTTTGCATGAGATTGCTCCTATCTATGTTCGATTACCAGGAAGTTGCCGAATACGACAGCAGTTCATTGATTTTGGCGGCTGCATTGTCCAGCGCTGTTTTTGGGTCCACTTTGCCGAGGTAAACATTCAGCAGGGTTTCACTGATGATTTTTTCAATCTCGATGCTCTTGACATTGGTTTGCACAAAACGCGCGTTTGGAAGTTGTTCGAGAAAGAACTGATTTTGCTCGCTGATCTTGTTGCTCTCGGCAACAGCAACTTTTTCGGGCAAATAGCCTTCATGCAAAGCATAATCGAGCCGGTATTGATCCTGGTAAATGAATTCAATAAATTTCCAGGCGGCAACTTTGTTCTCGCTCAGGCTAAAAAGGCTGAGCGAATCGGTCACACCGAGAGTCGCCAGAGAAGATTGGACCGGGACTGGCACAATGCCATATTCAACCGGTTTCTCGGCTTTCTTGATCGATTCCGCCAGGCTGTCGCTGTCGATCACCATCCCCAATTGACCGTTCATAAAAGCCTGTCTCAAATCACCTTTTTTGTATTGACCGGGGTCAGGAGGAACTGCCCCATCCTTGATCAGTTGCTGCAAAAAAATCAGCGCTTCCACGCCTTCAGCATAGTTAAAGGCGGCCCGGGTTCCATCAGGGCTCAACATGCTGCCGCCATTGCCCACCAAAAAGTAATAAAAATACAGGTCGGTTTCCTTGCCAGAGCCGAGTATGCCAAACCCATAAGTGCCCTGCTGCAACTGGCTGATCTTGATGGCTGACTCGCGCAACTCGTCCCAGTTTTTTGGCGGCTCAGAAATACCGGCGCGCGCAAAAAGCTCTTTGTTGTAATACAGTCCGCGCGTGGTGACAGAAACAGGCAAACCAAACGTGCGGCCTTCGTATTGCGCGCTGGCATTCAAAATTTGCGGATAAAACCCGCCTCTGAACTCAGGGCTCATATATCCGTCGAGCGGTTCGACCCAGCCCTTGGCGATGTAGCCGCCCAGCTCGCGTGTCGCCACGTGGATGATGTCGGGCGGGTTGCCCGCAGCAACCATCTCCTCGATCTGGGTCGGGCCAACCTCCCATTCAAGAACGTGCAGGTTGACCTTGATCGCCGGGTTTACCGCTTCGAAATCCTGAACAACCGTCTGCCAGTATTCCTCAGTCGCGTCAGTGCGCTGCATGAATACGAAATCGATTTCCTGGCGGGCCGGACCGCATCCGCCCAGAAACAGAAAAGCCATCGCGAACAGGCCGATATTAAACCAGAGCGATTTTCCTTTTTGCATGGTTGCCTCCTGCGTTTTTACTTGCCAAACTTTGTGTTTCGAGAATTTCAACAATCTTATCCACAGCCGCAAGAGTGCCGTTTTCGGGCACAAAGGCGCGACCGTTTTGCGATATTCTTTGAGCCTCTCCGGGGAGCATGGCGCGTTCGATCATCGCCAACAGGGTGGCCGGGTTCATTTCTGTAGCATGAAGAGTCCAGGCAATTTGCCATTGCTCTGCAATTTCGCAATTTCGATAGAGGTCGGTTTTACTGTCGATCCCAACCAAGATGGACGGCACACCCAGATAAGCCATTTCGTACATCACATTGCGGCCCGCCCTGGCAATCACCAGGCTGCTAGCGCTTGCCAGCTCCATAAAATCAACATAATTCTCAAACCGGATGTTTTTGTGTGCAGGGATATCGACCGGTGTGCCGCTGACCAGTACCAACTTCATGCGTGGATAGACATATTGCAAGTGTTCCAGATAGAGATCCACCGGGATGTCGATGATTTTTTTTGATTCTGAGAGAAATTCGGGGGTCGAAATATTTCCCGCACCCCTGTAGACAAGCACGATCTGGTCTTCTTCACCGAAGCCATATTTTTCGCGCACCGATTTGGCGGAAAGTTGCGCGCGATCATACTTCATTGGCGGCGAGGTCATCACCAGGCGCGATGCGTCCAGCAGCGCTGAAGGCTCACAATCGCTCGCCCCGTATCCCAAAACAACGGTCGAAGTGTTCAGCAATTGCGCGATCAAATCTGCATACTGTTCGTAAGGCCCAAAATCCAGGCTGATATAGTTTGGGGATGCAATTGAAATACAGGGGATGCCTCGCAGTTTACAATACAAAGGAAAGTACAATTCGCCATCGCAAACCACCAGATCAGGCTGGAAATCATCCATGATCGGGCCAAAATAGTCTTGTAACTCGAACAAATCCCAGCCGGGGAAGGTGCGGTGGGTAAACATTGCTCCGGCCGGTTGCGGCAGATCAACACATGCGGCTCCCAAAAATTTCAAAAAGGTGCTTCCTGCACCGTAAGAAACAAACAAAACCGAACTATTAATTTTTTGCGTGACAGCTTGCCCAATGGCCCAGCAAGTGGAAACATGCCCCCCACTGGGTAAGCCTCGACCTACAAATAAAATTCTGGGCTGCATTCTCTCAAGCCCGCCTTGTCGTTTGAATGTATTTAATTTCCACCTTATACATAACACCCCACGAGGCCGCCTTCGATTGGGCCCATATTCATCATAAACTTGCGAATTGCTGCAAAAATTCAATAACAGAAGAAGCACCCTGGTGGATACTGCTATCAGCGTAAACCCAACAAGTGCTTGTCACCATTTTACAACCAACCGTTTTCTTTCTCTCAAAAACAGATGAAAGATAACCTACTAGTTAAAGGGCTTTTTACATATGTAATTATAATTGCGGCCCAATCAGACAGGTAAAACTGTAAGGAAATCAAAATTCTCAGCTTATTTGACAATATTCTTGAGCATAGTCAAAAGCTCGCGCACTTTTCCTCACAATTCATAATCGGCCAGCTTTTCCGGCCCGATATTGCCAGCGCAATTTGATTTTGGATCCATTTATAGCAGGGAAAACCTAAAAAGCGCAATCTCTCAATCGAATGGGTGCCTGAACGCAACGATATTCCAAAACGACTGCAAATACCTATCTGAGAATTGTTTTTTTGAGGCATCATCCGTTATTTTATAGTAAGCCAGTTCGAGTTCGTTCATATAATTCTCAACAGCGATCACCACTTTTTGAGCAATTTCTTGATTTAAGTCGGGTTTCTTTTCTTGCTGCCACGCTGCGTAAGCTTGCTTTAAGTCATCCATAGAATGGGCAACATCATCGATACTGATATCTGCCGGGGTATCAACCACGATCGCAGATAAACCATTGCCCGACAATTGGCGAACATAGAAGTCCAATTGATACATCTCCCCCATTTGATAATAATATTCAGTTTTTTCTTTGCCCAGGCAAGCAGCATAGTAATCAGCCGCATTATTTTTCAAAAGTTGTGTAAGGCCAAATATCTTAAAATGCCCATCTGATTTTACAAAAGCGATATGATCTTTGTTGGGTACTTTCAAAAACAGGCAACCATCATCGTTCACGAGTGCTGACATTCTCTGAATGGCCAATGCAGGGTCATCAACATGTTCAATAACATCATTGCATGTAATAACATCAAAGCTGCCCAGGCTTGAAAAATCATCCTTAACAAAATCCCCTGTCAACACCTGCGCATTTTGCAAACCATCAATATTGGCCTGCGCATAATTTGCGAGATTTTGGTTAAGTTCAATTCCAATCACCTCATTAAATCCGGCATCCCTAAATGCTCGTAAAAAACCACCATACCCTGTTCCGATATCGAGATAGCGATCTTTTCTGCGGATGTATGAATGACTCTCAAGCAGAGAGACCATATCGCGCCCCCGAACCACCGTGGTCAACGCAAACTCAACATACATTCTTCCCAAAGGCGCGAGGCCGGCTGCAAACTCCTTCCAATTCGATTTAGACCAGTCAAGCGGAGTCTGACTCGGCATGTACAGGTTGATAAATTTCTCAGTCACGCTAAAATTTTTGACAATATCCTTGACAAGAAACCCCCTCAGATTCTGAGTTATGTTTCTTTCTATTGGAGCCAATTGCCGCCTTGCAAAAGGCGGCAATTTCAAAATAAAGTATTTTGCGGTCTCATTCGCCATGACTTTCGGGCTTTGCAAAAACATTTTCACAAAACGCAAAATACGGGTTGGTTTCTGACCAATTGAATTTATCACTTGGGTTGCCTGTCTGGTTAGAGAACAATTGCGCTTTATTGCCTGGCAAGAGTTTCCTTGACCGTAAACTTTAGTTGTAATCAAGGATGCCCATTATTAAAACATCCAACTGAGCTTTTGCTTCTGCTCTTGTGAAACCTACCTATTCTACAACATAATCTTCACAACTTTCTTGACCGCCATACTGTATCTGCGCTGAGGCTTCATAATTTTTCGGTGAGTTCGATGTCAGTCGACGTATAATAGTTTTGACAGCTGTGCGCGGGAACCATGTCTCCTGGCAGAGCGTCTCAAGCCCGGAAGGAGATTTCGCCATGAAAAACGCCCTTAATAAACTATTTCGTTCAAGGTGGTTGTTTTTGCCGCTGGCAGTTCTGGTCCTGGCTTGTATTGGGACAATTGTTGCCCTGATCTGGGCCGCGCCCCCCGGCATTGTTCTTCCGGGCCGTTCAACGCCGGTTCCGATCGCAGTAGACCCCGGCGAGCCGGGGGTTTTGGAACAAGGAGAACCGGCCACAATGAGCATAGAACTGAGTGAAGGACAGGAACCGGCCCAGGGATTTGAATCCCTGCCCCCGGCGAGCGGCGAACCGCTCACCGAAGAGGAGATCGAACAGATTTTTGCGCGGCTGGCGCCCCTTGGGCCTGCTGCCGCGCAACAGGTCGATTTCAACCCTCCGGCAGACCTGCTGCCCCCGCCTCGCCCCGGCGAAACCATCAAAGACAGTTTCCCGCTCAACGAAACGGCAGTCACGCCCGAGGTTGGAGAGTCCGGGCCACTCGAGGTGCTGCGATTCGCCCCGGAAGGCGAAATCCCGATCGCCCCGTTCATCAGCGTCACCTTCAACCAGCCCATGGTGCCGCTGACCACGCTCGAAAACCTGTCCGAAACCGATGTGCCGGTCAAGATCGAACCGGCCCTGCCCGGCACCTGGCGCTGGCTGGGAACGAAGACCCTGACCTTTGAATACGATTCCGAGCTGATCGACCGCCTGCCCAAAGCGACCGAATACCGTGTGACTGTGCCGGCCGGAACGAAATCGCTGAATGGCGGCGCGCTGGCCGAGGCCGTCAGCTGGACCTTTACCACGCCCGCCCCCAAGGTTGTGGCGACTTATCCGTACGATACGGCCCAGCCGCTCGAGCCGCTCTTCTTTGTGACCTTCGACCAGCGCATCGACCCGACCGCCGTGCTGGAAACGATCCAGGTTTATGCCGGGAATAACCTGGTTAACCTGCGCCTGGCAACACAGGCGGAGGTCGACGCAGATGAGGTACTGAGCGGGATGGCCGAAAATACGCTTGAGGGCCGCTGGCTGGCTTTCAAGGCAAGCAAAGCTTTTGAAGCCGATACGCGCATTTCGGTTACGATCGGGCCTGGAACACCCTCAGCGGAAGGACCGCTGGTTTCGAGCGAGGCCTATTCTTATAGTTTTTCAACCTATGCGCCCCTGCGCGTGCAAGAATACGGCTGTTCGTGGTACGGGGACAGCGACTGCCCGCCCCTGACGCCGTTTTATATCAGCTTTAACAATCCACTCGATCCTGAAGCCTTTACCGAAAACCTGCTGACGGTCGAACCGGAAATCCCCGGCGTTTCGGCAAATTTATATGGCAACACCATCAACATTCAGGGCGAAACGCGCGGACGTACCACCTATACCGTGACCATCTCCGGGAATCTCAAGGATATTTTCGGGCAAAGCCTTGGCAAAGACGCGCGCCTGACCTTCAAAGTCGGCAAGGCCGAGCCGGTGCTGGTCGGGTCAGGTCAGAACTTCCTGACCGTCGACCCTGTCGCGCAGAAACCGGTCTTCTCGGTGTACGCCATCAATCACGCCAGCCTGAACGTCAAAATTTTTGCGGTTCAGCCCGACGACTGGCCACAGTTCAAAACCTACCTGCGCGAATGGCAGGATGAAGATACCCCGCCTAGCATGCCGGGCACGCTCCTGCTTCAGCAGTCCCGCAACCTTGATCTGCCGGCCGATACGCTCAGCCAGGTCGATTTTGACTTGAGCGCCTATACCAAAAACGGTTTCGGACAGTTTGTTGTGATCGTTGAACCACCCAAACCCTTTATCGAACTGGGCGACGCCCGCTGGCGGCGGCTCTCGCAGACCGTCATTGCCTGGGTCCAGGTGACCCAGATCGGGCTGGACGCCTATAACGATTACAACCAGATGCTTGCCTGGGCTACCGATCTGAAGAGCGGCGCGCCGCTGGCGGATGTGCGCATCGAGCCGCAAAACGGCAGCGCGAGCGCTACCAACAACGATGGTGTCGCTCGCTTCGATCTGCCGACCGGGTCAACCTACCTGGTGGCCCGCCTGGGCAAGGACCAGGCCATTTTGCCGCGGTCAACCTATTATTGGTCAGATGACGGCTGGCAATCCTACCCGCCGCAGGATTCGCTGCGCTGGTATGTTTTCGATGACCGCGCCATGTACCGCCCCAGCGAGGAAGTCCACCTCAAGGGCTGGATCCGGCGCATCGGCGGCGGGACAGATGGCGATGTCGGGCTGGCCAGTGGGCTGGGAAATGTCACTTATCAGATCATGGATGCCACCGGCAACACCATTGGAAACGGCGAGGCCCAGGTCAACGCCTTCGGCGGCTTCGATTTCAATTTCAAAATTCCCGAAGTTGTCAACCTGGGCGCAGCCCAGATCAATTTGACCAGCCAGGGCGGCTTGGATGGCTACCAGTATTACCATTCCTTCCAGATCCAGGAATTTCGCCGTCCTGAGTTTGAAGTCTCCGCCAAAAACGAGAGCGAGGCTCCATATTTTGTCGACGGTCACGCCGTGCTGTCGGTGGAAGCCAAATACTTTGCCGGCGGCGGCCTGCCCAACGCCGAAACCACCTGGACGGTGACCACCTCGCCCGGCAGCTACTCCCCGCCCAACTGGCCCGGATTCACCTTCGGCACCTGGCGTCCGTGGTGGTTCTACTGGGAAGAGTGGTACCCGGGTGGCGAGACTGGCGAAACCGAAGTCTTTACCGGCAAGACCGATGCCGCCGGGTTCCACTACCTGCGCCTCGATTTCACCCCCGAAGGCGACCCGAGCGTTGACCCCAAGCCGCGCAGTATCGTCGCCCAAGCCAGTGTGATGGATGTCAACCGCCAGGCCTGGGCCAGTTCGACAAGCCTGCTGGTTCACCCCTCCGAGTTGTATGTTGGCCTGCGCACGGCGCGTTATTTTGTCGAAAAAGGCACCCCGTTTAAAGTCGATTTCATCGTGACTGACCTGGACGGCAAACCCGTTGCGGGCCAAACCGTTGAAATCGAAGCCGCCCGCCTCGAGTGGAAATTGCGCAGCGGCAGTTGGAACGAAGAAGCGGTGGAAACCCAAAAATGCACCATGCAGTCGACAGACGAGCCGGGCACCTGCGAGTTTGGCACCCCGATCGGCGGAACCTACCAGATCACGGCCCGTGTGGCCGACGCCCAGGGGCGCTTCAACCAGAGCCGGATCACGCGCTGGGTCAGCGGCGGGCAAATTCGCCCTTCGCGCAACATCGAGCACGAGCAGGTAACGCTCATCCCTGATAAGGAAACCTACCAGCCTGGCGATGTGGCCGAGATATTGGTGCAGTCGCCCTTTGGCGCGGCGGAAGGACTGTTGACCGTCACCCGCAGCGGAATCCTGTACACGGAGCGTTTCAGCATCGACGAAAGCGGCGCAACCACCCTGCGCATTCCGCTCAAAGAGGAACACATCCCCAACCTGAACCTTCAGATCAACTTGAGCGGCTCGGCTCCGCGCACGGATGACCAGGGCAACCTGCAGCCTGACCTGCCTGCGCGCCCGGCCTATGCGCTGGGAACGCTGACCCTGAACATCCCGCCCCTGGCGCGGACGCTCACGCTCTCGGCTACCCCGCTCGAGGAAAAGCTCGAACCCGGCGGCACAACCAGCGTGGATGTGAAATTGACTGACGCGGCGGGCAACCCCGTGCCAGACGCTGAGGTGACTCTGGTGGTGGTCGATGAAGCCATTTTGGCCCTGACCAATTACCAGTTGGGCGACCCGCTTGGCATTTTCTACAGCGAACGCCCGGCCATGCTCGAGAGTTTGTATGCCCGCGCCAGCATTGTCCTGATCGACCCGCTTGCGCTGGCCCAGCAGGCCAACGAAGCCGGGCGCTCCGCGCAGGAAGATATGGCCTTCGCCGCCGCTCCCGCGATGGAAGCGCCGATGCCGTCTGCGACCATGATGGCAGAGAGCGAATCCCTTGAAAAAAGTACTGCTGCGCCGGAGGCGATCCGTATTCGGACTGATTTCAACCCGCTGGCGAATTTCTCGCCGACAGTCAGAACAGATGCGGATGGCTCGGCCCGGGTGACGGTCAAGCTGCCAGACAACCTGACCCGCTACCGGGTGATGGTGGTTGCCGTCGATAAAACGGGCAATCGCTTCGGGACGGGAGAATCCAATATCACGGCCCGCCTGCCGTTAATGGTGCGTCCATCCGCCCCGCGCTTCTTGAACTTTGGCGATAAATTTGAACTGCCGGTGGTGCTGCAGAACCAGACGGATGAGCCGATGACGGTCGATGTCGCCATCCGCGCCGCCAACCTGGAGTTGGGTGTGGCGGGCCTGCGCGTTACCGTCCCGGCCAATGACCGCATTGAAGTACGCTTCCCGGCCAGCACGATCATGGCCGGGCTGGCCAGCTTCCAGGTCGCGGCGGTTTCGGGCGCTTACGCCGATGCCACGACCATCGAACTGCCGGTCTACACCCCGGCCACCAGCGAAGCCTTTGCAACCTATGGTGTGATCGACTCGGGCGCGATCGCCCAGCCAGTGCAATACCCGAGCGGAGTCTTCCCGCAGTATGGCGGGTTGGAAATTTCGACATCCTCGACCGCCCTGCAGGCTCTGACGGATGCGGTCCTGTACCTGGTCGAATACCCGTATGAGTGCTCCGAGCAGTTGGCCTCGCGCATTTTGGGCGTGGCTGCCCTGCGCGACGTGCTGACCGCTTTCGAAGCCGAGGGCCTGCCCGAACCCGCCGAAATGGAAGCAGCCGTGACCCGCGACCTGGCCCGCCTGGAGGGCATGCAAAACTACGACGGCGGCTTCCCCTACTGGCAGCGCGGATTTGAATCCAGCCCATTCAACACGGTCCATGTTGCCCATGCTCTTGTGCGTGCCCGCGCAAAAGGGTTTGATGTTCCCGAGCAGATGTACCAGAGCGCGCTTGCCTACCTGCGCGATATCGAAAACCACTACCCGAGTTGGTATGGTGAGCACACCCGCCGCACCCTGAGCGCCTACGCGCTCTACGCCCGCAATCTGGGCGGGGATCGTGATGCCCAAAAAGCCGAAAACCTGCTGAACGAGGCCGGGCTGGAAAATCTCTCGATGCAGACCATCGGCTGGCTGTGGCCGGTGATCGATAGCGAAACCCAACTGGATGAAATCCGCCGCCATGTTGCCAACCGTGTCGTCGAAACGGCTGGCGCGGCCAATTTCACCACCGATTATGACGAGCAAAGCTACCTGCTGCTCTCGTCCAACCGCCGCACCGATGCCATCCTGCTCGAGGCGCTGATGGAGGACAACCCGCAAAGCGACCTGATCCCCAAACTGGTCAACGGCTTGCTGGCGCACCGCACCAAGGGCCGCTGGGGCAACACCCAAGAGAATGTTTTCGTGCTGCTCTCGCTCGACCGCTACTTCAACACCTATGAAAGCCAGACACCCGATTTTGTGGCGCGCATCTGGCTCGGCGATACCTATGCCGGTGAAAGCGAATTCCGTGGGCGCACCACCGATCGCCATGAGACCCTGATCCCAATGACGTATGTGCTCGATGAGACCGCTGGCGGCCTGGAAAATCTGATCATCAGCAAGGACGGTGCCGGCCGCCTGTATTACCGCCTCGGCCTGCGCTATGCGCCGACTGACCTGGATCTCGACCCGCTCGATATGGGCTTTGTCGTTCAGCGCGTCTACGAAGGCGTGGACGACCCCGAGGATGTCTACCAGGATGCCCAGGGCCGCTGGCACATCAAGGCCGGGGCGCGGGTGCGCGTCAAACTGACGATGGTGGCCGACAACCGCCGCTACCATGTCGCGCTGGTCGACCCGCTGCCGGCCGGGCTGGAGATCGTCAACCCGACCCTGGCGGTTTCAGGCAGCACCCCACAGAACCCGTCCGATAGCAACTTCCGCTACGGCTGGTGGTGGTGGGGAACCTGGTACGAACACCAGAACTTCCGCGACAACCGCGCCGAGGCCTTCACCTCCCTGCTGTGGGATGGTGTTTACACTTACACCTATATCGCCCGCGCCACCACGCCCGGCACCTTCATCGTCCCGCCCGCCAAAGCCGAGGAAATGTACAGCCCCGAAGTCTTTGGCCGCAGCGCCAGTGATGTGGTGATTGTGGAGTAACCCCTATCCCAACCTCCCCCCAAATACGGACTGAAATTCATCTGTATTTGGGGGGAGGGGAGGCAAGGCTTTGCTCGAACCGCCCGGACATTTATGTCTGGGCGGTTCTTGGTAAAATTACAAATCGATTTGACGATAAACACAACGAAAGGGCATCACATCATGCAAACCATCACCCCCGAAGAAGCCGGATTCTCCTCAGAACGCCTGGCGCGCATCCCGAAAGCGATGCAGAATTTTGTCGACCGGCAGGATCTGGCCGGTACCCTGACCCTACTCGCCCGTCACGGACAGGTTTTCCACTGCGCCACAACTGGCCTGATGGATATCGAAAGCCGGCGCCCGATGCAAACCGACGGCATTTTCCGCATCTACTCGATGACCAAGCCCATCACCGTCACGGCAGTCCTGATGCTGATGGAAGAAGGCCACTTTCTGCTCGACGACCCCATCAGCAACTGGATGCCCGAATTTGCTGAAATGATGGTGTACGTTGGCTCCTCTGGTGACAGCATTGACCTGACTGACCTGCAACACCCCATCACCATCCGCCACCTGCTGACCCATTCGGCGGGGCTGAGTTACGGTTTTGAAACCGAGCATCCGGTTGATAAACTTTACCAAAAAGCCGGGATTTTCGAGAGCAAATCCGCCCAGGATTTCATCCAGAAGTTGTGCAAACTGCCGCTGGTTCACCAACCCGGCGAACGCTTCTGGTACAGCATGGCGCACGATGTTCTCGGCTGCCTGGTCGAAATGATTTCCGGCCAAAGCCTGGCCGATTTCTTCCAACAACGCATTTTCACCCCGCTGGAGATGGTTGATACCGGATTCTGGGTGCCGCAAGAAAAACTGACCCGCCTGGTGACCATGTACGCACCGCGCGAGGGCGGCGGCCTGCAACCTGAAGAAGGCTCTGATGTGGATCACGCCACCCCGCCGCCGGTTTTTTCGGGTGGCGGCGGCCTGCTCTCCACCGCCGCGGACTACCTCAACTTTGCCCAAATGCTGCTCAATCGAGGCCAATTCAAAAACCGGCGCCTGCTCAGCCGTAAAACCTTTGAAGTTCTCACCACCCCGCACCTGCCCTTCCCGCCCGGCGCAATCGCCGCCGATGAGGGCTTCAGCATGGGCCTCGGCCTCGGCGTCCTGACCGATTTATCGCGGGGTAACCGGCGCGGTTCGTTAGGCTCCTTCGGTTGGGGCGGCGCAGCCGGCACACGATTCTGGATCGACCCGCAGGAAGACATGCTCGGCATCCTTATGGTTCAAACCATGCCCGGTTTTTGGCGCGCGCCCGAGATCTTCGAAGCATTAACTTACGCAGCGCTTGTCGATTAAACGCAGGAGAAAACATGCCCAAAACCAGCATCTTCCTGGCACTCGCCGCCCTGGCCTTTGCCAGTCTGGCCTGCATGGCCGCCGAACGTCTCGTTTTTGGAGAGGCGGATGAGAGCGTTGCCGCCCCGGCCGCCGAATCCGCGCCACTCGTTCCTGACGACCCGCAGCCGGCCACCGAGCAACCGGCGCTTGTCCCCGCTGAAAGCGACTGCCCGAACGGCGACTGTGTCGTCGCCTGCATGGAAGGCCTCGACTCCATCCTTTACCCTTCCACCGCCAATGCCCTGCGCGGCAAATCGCCGGCCAGCGAAGTGGAATCAACCATCCTGGTGACTTATACCGTTGATGGCGACGAATTGCTCTACCCCGAGATCAACCCCGATGTGCCCAGTCGCTGGCAGAACTTGCAGGAAAATACCGAAGCCCACCACAACCTGTGGCGGTATTACACGACCCTGATCCCGGCCGCTGAGCGAGCTTACCTGAACGAATTCATTGTTTATACCGACGGCAAGGACGAGGAACTGGCGGCGGTCAGCCAGTCGCTGACCGACCCGGCCCGCTGGAACCTGATGGTCGATATCACCGATGCTGAACATCCGCAGGATCTGACCTTCACCCTGATCCACGAATTCGGCCACCTGCTGACCCTCAACGCCGATCAGGTCGAGCCTAATCTTGCCGTCTTTGAAAACCCGGATGACCCCGATCTTTTCTACGAGGAAAGCCTGTCCTGTCCGAACTACTTTGCCTATGAGGGCTGTTCCAACGCCGATTCGTACCTGAACCTGTTCATCGATGAATTCTGGGGGGATATCTATTCCGAATGGGAAGAAATCGACCTGGAAGAAGATGAAGACCGCTATTACGAGTTGCTCGATGAGTTTTACTATAACTACGAAGACCAGTTCATCACCGATTACGCCGCCACCAGCCCCGAAGAGGATATCGCCGAAAGTTTCTCCTACTTCATCCTGACTGAAGCCCCCGGCGGTGACAGCATCGCCGAGCAAAAGGTGCTTTTCTTCTACCAGTTCCCAGAGTTGGTGGAGCTGCGCGAGCAGATCGCGATCGGTCTGTGCAGCCAGGTGAAATAAAAGTTAAACACAAAGGAAAAAGGACACCGAGAGCACGGATTTTACTTCGTGCCCTTGGTGTCCTTTGTGTTTAAAGATTTTGCGCTGTTAGTTCAATTCCTGCAATTGCGGCACAAAGTTGAGCTTGGCAAGCAGCTCGTTGTATTCATCCTGTGTGAGCGGGCGGCCCTTGCCCGAAATCGCCACCAGGGCAGCTTCCATCATGTTTGTACCGAAGGAACGCCCTTCGAGCACAGGCGTGCCGGTCGCAAGGTACTTGATGCCAGCCTTGCGGAAAAATTCGGTATCTTCAGGGGTTGTGGTGTTGGTGAAAATCACCTTGCCCGGCAGTTCATTGGGCATGTGACGCTTGATGTAATGGCAATCCCCGGCGATGACGGTTGCCCAGCGGAACCACTTCTCGCCCTTCGGGTCGCGTTTTTCCTGCTTCTCGCCCAACGGATAGATCCAGGCGTAGGGCAGGCGGCCCGCAATTGGCATCAACAGGGCGGCGAATGTCTTGAGTTGGCTTGATTTGCTCAGGATGATTGGCATCCCCAGCCCGAAGAGCAGGTCACCGTAGCGGGCTTCGTATCCGGCAGCCGGGAAGCAGGTGGTCATGCCCCAACGGTCGATGCCGACCGGCAGAAATACCTTGCGTCCAAGCCGGTTGATATAATCGCCGATCTTTTCATCGAGGAAAGATGCCGCGCGCGATTCGAGCGAATTCTTCAGACCGGTTCCATCCACCACGGGTGTCTTTTTTACATAGCGCACCATCGGCAGTACCGAATAGAACGGATACCACTTGCCATCGACAAGCGCGCCCAGGTCGCCACCGCCAACCCCGAAGGCATCCACTTTCCCATCCAGTTCTTTATATTTCAGGGCTGCGGCTTCCATGTCGCCATCCGTGCCGATACGTTCGATGGATATTTCTTCCCCGAGCATGTTGATGGTGACGGCTTTGTTGCGTTTCGATGATCCAATGCTGATGCTGACGGCTCGCTTCATAGGGAACTCCTGGGTTGGGTTAGGGAAACAATCTTCTTGCCTTGACTTCGGCGACCGCATCAGGGCGGTAGCGATATAGTTGAGCGGGCCGGCCATCGCCAGAGCGCCGGTGCGGGGTGGCTTCGATGATCCCGGCTTCGAGAATGCGGCGGCGGAAATTGCGCTTGTCCAATTTTTCGCCCAGGATGATCTCGTAGGTATGCTGTAATTCGCTCAGGGTAAATTCATCCGGCAGCAGTTCAAAGCCGACCGCACTGTATTCCAGTTTGTAGCGCAGCCGCCGCAGGGCATACGAGATCATCTCGGCGTGGTCATAGGCCAGGCCAGGCAGTTTGTCGAGCCGCTGCCATTGCATGTTCTCGAGTTGGGCACCGCGCGCGTCGAGCGGGATCAGGGCAAAATAAACCACGCTGACCGCGCGTTCTGCCGGGATCCTATCCGGGTCGCCATAGGTATAGAGTTGTTCAAGATAAATTTCAGGGGAGTGAGCCAGGCGCGAAAAAGCGCCCAGAGCCGCCGACTCGAGTGATTCGTCCGCCCCCACGCTTTTTTCTGGCAAAGCCCAGGTTTTCTCAGCCTTTGGGGCGAGCAAAACCTGCAAAGCATCTTCGCATAGGCTGAAAATCACAACGTTGACGTTCAAGTTTATCGGCATCACAAGCTTTATTATACTCCGGCGTGCCGGGGTTCTCCCTGAAAATATCGTTTATAGCCGTTCAGGCTTAGCCGTGTTCTTACTCCGCCCGGAGGCTTGTTTCCGGGCGGAGCTTTTTCTTCGCCAATCACTCGACTACGCGCCTAAATCCGTCCAGCGCAGTTCTTTGCCCATCGGCATATCGGCCAGGACTTTCGTACCGAGTACATTTTCGATCTGGTCGGGCTTGATCGCGCCAGGGGTGGCGGGCCGCAGCACATCGATCATCTCGCGCGTGAAGGTTTCACCGGCTTTGATCTCGCGGGCAGCGCGCAGGCAGCGGCGCTGAACAACCTGGGTATCCATCTCGTTGCCGACGATGAATTTATCGGCCGAGCCGAGCGCGCGCTCGAGCAGGCGGGTTTCAGCCACCATGTGCGCCCAGTCCGCCGGGTTCAGGGCAAACTTGTGATCGGGGCCTTCACGGTCGTTGCTGTCGGTGAAGTGGCGTTCGACCAGGCGCGCGCCGAGCGTGACTGCGCCAAGCACGGTCGCATTGCCATGGGTATGGTCGGAGAGACCCAGAACTACCTCCGGGAACATGGCGGCGTAGGTTTTGAGCACGTTCAGGTTGATAAAATCATAGTTCTCGGGGCTGGCGGTGTAGTTGGTGTTGCACTGCATAACGCACAACTGCTTGTTGATCTTCAGAATGGCGTGAACTGCCTTCTGCACTTCGCCGATATTGGATGCGCCGGTGGCGATGATCATCGGCTTGCCCTTGGAGGCCATATGCTCCAGCGCTTCGATCCAATCGATTTCGCCGGAGCCAACCTTGAAGGCCGGGATGTAGGGGTTGACGTGTTCGATCGAGTCGTAGTCATAGGGCGAGGTGAAAAAGTCAATTCCAACCCGGTCGCACTCTTCCTTCAAAAGCGGAGTCCAGTTCCACGAGACCGAGGCTTCGCTGTAAACCTGCGTGACCGACTTTTTCCATTGGGCCTGGTGGCTGACCTGGGCGTTCATGTGCGTAAAACCATACTCCGAAACGATCTTGGGAGCCTGGAAGTGCTGGAATTTGGCCGCATCGGCCCCGGCTTCTTTCGCAAGCCGGATCAGCAGTTTCGCCCTATCCAGGTCGCCGTCGTGGTTGGCGGCAATATCGGCGATGAAGTAGGTCGGGTGGTTGGAGCCAACGATGTGAGATCCAATTTTGAATTCCATAGGTTCCTCCGTTTTTATGTGTCACGCGAGGGCCTTATTTACCCGAAACAATCTCCCGTTAAACTGGAGACCGCCACGCGCCACAGAACGGCGCTCGCGGTGACACTAAACCTGTTGATAACTGCGCATTTTCTGTGGATAACCCTGTTGAAGCTGGGTATAAAACTGCTCGATCCCGGTGGATACGCCGGGGATGGATTGCCCCAGGTCTGTGGATAACTTGTGGATAGACAACCGCAAATTATGGGAACGCCTGGCTTTTAAGCCGGATTCGTCGACAGATTTGGGGATTACCAAGGCTGGATCGAATCCAAACTGACGGGCGATGCGCTGCCCGAAATCGTACTTGCTGAGCGCCTCCGACCCGACCACGTGATACAGCCCCGAAAGGCCTTTGTCCAACATCCGAACCAGGGTCGCGGCCAGGTCTCCGACGAAGAGCGGGCAGAAATAAACATCAGTGAACCCGTTGCATTGCTCCCCGGCCGCGAGTTTGTTGTAGAAAAACTCGGACAGGGAACGCGTCCCGGAAAGACTCCAGCCGAAGAAGTTGACGCGTGCCACAATGGCCCGCGCATCGGCTGCAAGCACCATCTGCTCGCCAAACAATTTGGTCTGGGCATAGGTCGAGAGCGGATTGGGGATGTCTGCTTCGGTATAAATTCCGGGTTTGGTGCCGTCAAAAACCGCATCGGTCGAAATGTGAACGAAACGGATGCCGGCCCTGGCAGAGCATCCGGCCAATATGCCGGGAAGCTCCCCGTTCAAGTAGCGGGCGCCCTGGGGGTCAGATTCGCACGAGTCAACGTTGGCGTTGGCAGCAGTGTGGATAACCGCGTCGGGTTTGACCGTCTCGATTAAACGCGAGAACAGCCCCGGTTCGGTCAGGTCCGCGCGGATCAGTTCAAAGGGCGTTCTGGCCAGTTTACTGCGGTCCAGGCCAACGATGGTGTGAGTCCCAATCTCCATCAAAGAGAGATTGAGGCCGAGAAGGCCGGAAGCGCCGGTGATAAGGATTTTCATCTATCCTTCCAGAGTTCCGTTGACAAAATCGGCTTCAAACGGGGCAATATATTTTTTGATACCTTCGACATCCAGCCATTCGGTGTTGTTGTCGCTGGTGTACGAAAAACCTTCAGGCAGGGGCTTGCCTTTGTCTTTCCACGAGTAGCCGAACCAGGTGGCTTCGGCGGGCTGGACCACGTACATTTTATCGAGCTCGATGGCGTGGCGGGCTTCGTCAGCGGAAAGCAAATCTTCGTGCAATTTTTCGCCGGGACGAATGCCGATGATCTCGATCTGGGCCTCGGGGGCGATGGCGCGCGCCAGGTCAACCACTTTTGTGCTCGGGATCTTGGGCACAAAAACTTCGCCGCCTTCCATTTGTTCGATGCAGGTAATGACGAAGTGCACGCCCTGTTCGAGCGAGAGCCAGAAACGGGTCATGCGCTCATCGGTGACGGTGATCTTGCCGCTGGCGCGCTGTTTGAGAAAGAGCGGCACGATCGAGCCGCGCGAACCGACCACGTTGCCGTAGCGCACGCACGAATAGCGTGTGGCGGTGCCGGCGGCGTAGGCATTGCTTTGAATGACCAGTTTTTCAGCGACAAGTTTGGTGCCGCCATAGAGATTGGCCGGGCTGACGGCTTTGTCGGTGCTGAGGGCCAGAACCTTGCCCACACCCGCATCGAGCGCCGCTTCGATGACGTTGCTGGTGCCGATGATATTGGTTTTGATGGCTTCCATCGGGTTGTATTCGCAGGCCGGGACCTGCTTGAGCGCGGCGGCATGGACAACAATATCGACCCCGTGCATTGCGCGCACCAGGCGTTCACGGTCGCG
Source organism: Chloroflexi bacterium HGW-Chloroflexi-6 (assembly GCA_002840685.1). Classification (GTDB taxonomy): domain Bacteria; phylum Chloroflexota; class Anaerolineae; order Anaerolineales; family Villigracilaceae; genus UBA8950. The sequence continues at coordinate 92,956 of PHBU01000011.1, forward strand.
GACATCACCGATGAAGTAGCGCAAGCGAGGGTCGTTATAACCAGCCACGCGCATTTCGTGCTGTTTGAGTTCATCGCGGCTGAAGATGATGACCTTTTTTGGGTTCTTTTCAGCCAGCAAAATTTTGGTGAATTTCTTGCCGAACGAGCCTGTGCCGCCGGTGATGAGGATGACTTTGTTTGTCCAGTCCATGAGTGCTCCTTGTTTTTTTTACCACGACGGCAACAACGGGGCACAACGGAGTAATTCATGGGTTTCCATCGTGTTACTTTGTGCTCTTCGTGGTGAAGGGTTCTATTTTATCGCCAAAAACAGTCCGGAATCTTTGGTGATTTCGATTGCGCCTTTGGTTTGTAATTCGGCGGTGAGTTCCTGCTCCAATTTATCAAAAATGGATTCAGGATTGTCTCCGTAAGTGGTTGATGATTTGAGATAGGCCATCAGCGGCGGGGTTTCGGTGATGCGCAACCCATCAGCATAGCGATGGAGTTCGATGGGGTTGAAAAAACCATCGAGTTGAGCCATACCATTTTCAAGTGTAAACGGATTTCTGAAAGCCTGTATATCCATCGTGGCGTCAAGTTGCTCAAACCAGCTCTGCATTTCTTTCAAATGGCCGGCTCCCGCTGTAGCGGCAACCAGCACCCCACCCTTCTTGATCACCCGGCGAATTTCGGCCAGGGCTTTTGGCCGGTCGGGGATGTGGTACAGCATGAAATTGGCGATGACGATGTCGAAGGTTTCGTCCGGGTAGGGGATCTGCTGGGCGTCGATCTGCTCGAATTTGAATCCGCGCCCGAGAGTGACGAGGCTGCGCCAGGCCGAGTCGAGCATGCCAGCCGAGAAATCACTGAGGGTGACGCTCCAGCCGGCGGGAATCCGCTCGGGGCAGGTTGACCACAACGCGCCAGACCCGCAGCCCAACTCCAGCACTTTTGCTTCAGCGGGCAATGCTGACAGGATATCCCAGACCCACGGGAACCAGCCCTGCGGATTGGTGCTAAAATGCTCGTGAATCGCAATCCGCGCGTTCAGGTTGCCCGCGTCGCGGTATTGGTCGGTTTGGAGGTAGGTTTTGTCTGTAAATTTAGGCATAGGTTTTGAAAACCAGAAAGTGGAAAGTAGAGAATGCAAACTTTCTACTTTTTAATCACAATCATTGGATACTGCCCGTTTTCGGCAAAAAACTTCGGAAACACACCTTCCAGCCAGAAAACGAAGCGCAGGAACAATCCGCCGCCAAATTTGGGATGCACGAACCAGCGTAAGAGCCGGGTCGAAAGGCTGCGCCACGGGCGGACTTCGATCGACATCTTGCTGCCGATCTCGCGTCTGAGCCATTCGGGGGTCAGCTTGGCGATGAAGGTGCCTTCCGGGTCGGCTTCATTGAGCCAATCCTTCTTCTTCTTCGCGCCCTTGCCCGATAGACGGCGCATCAGTCCGATCAGCGGCTCGGCCATACGGATCAGCAGGGGTTCGTGCCAGCCGTTGACGATGACTCCCGTCCGGGCGGGAGCGAGCACACGGTAGAGTTCGCCATAGGCTTTGGGGTGTTCTTCCAGCGCCAGGTGATGGATGGCGTGCATCGAGACTTCGCCGTCGAAGGCATCCGTTTTGAAAGGCAGGTTGGCCAGGTCGCCAACCACAAACAAACCGTGTTCGCCGATCCGCTCGCGGGCTTCGCGCAGGGCCTGGATCGAAATATCCAGGCAGACGCGCTTCTGGTAACCCTTGGAGTAGCTCAGGTAGTCATCGTACTGGACGGGGCCCGAACCGGCGTCCAGCAGCAGCTTGCCCGTCGGGATCAGTCCACCGTTGACGCGCAGGCGGGTCTTGTGGATGTATTCCGCCGAGACGGGGCGCAGATCTTCGTAGCGGGCGTTCTGATAGTTGCCGTCCGCTTCCTGCTGCCAGCCGATCTCGTCGTAGAACTCGCGTACTTTTTGTTTGGTATCAGTCATAATGCCTTTCGTAGGGGCGAAGCAATGCTTCGCCCCTACCCATATAATGGTTTACCATTTCACCGGTTCCCCGGCCAAATAATCAAACGCCTTGCCAAATTCAGCCCGGCCTTCGTCGGAGAGCACCCGGCTCAGGGGCCAGGCTTCAAGATCCTGCCAGAACTTCATCAGCCGCCAGGGGAAGGCGATCGGGAAATCGAAGAAAAAGCGATAGGCATAGTTCCAGGCCGCTTCAACCTGTTCCTGTTTCAGACGGTGAACGGGCAAATCGGCCAGCAGGGTATCGAGCAGGCCGAAATACTCGTTGTAAGTGGCCGGCTCGTAAGTAAAACCGCGCCCGCGATAATGGGTCTGCCCGGCCAGGATGACCGGCACATTGCGCATCGCCATTTCCATGCCAACTGTGGTGGTGTAGGCCAGCCCCAGACCGGCGATTTCCATCAGATCGTAGGTGTTGATCTTCTCGTCCGCGCGGATGATGTGCAAATGCTGCGGCCTGTTCGGGACAGCACGCTCGATCACGCCCAGCATCGATGGGCCCTTCATCAGGCGCTCGCCAGGGTGGATGCGCACCACCAACTGCACATCGGTTCGCTTCGCGAAATACTGGACCGTTTTCTCGATCCACTCGGCCATCGAGGCAGTGAAAATATTGCGGCCGAGCGTCAGGCTGTCGCCGAGCACATTGGTTGCCAGCAAAACGATCGGGCGTTCGTCGAGTTCCAGATCGGTGCGTAGCTGCTCGCCGCCGACCGAGGCCACATCCTGCCAGAAACGCGTCCCTTTGCCGTATTTCTTGGCACTGGTGCGCGCATCCTCCAGCCCGGCGATCTGCTCGCGCTCGGTCTCGGTCAATGGGATTTTGCCCTTCGCCGCCCACAGTCCGTCCGTGTTCTGGCGCATGACAATCTCGTTTTGCGAGAGCCAGATCTGCTCGCGCTGATCGTTGAACTCATACGTGACCGTCATCAGATCGAGATGGCGCGCCACCTGGTAGAAAATACCCAACTCGGTGACAAGCCCGTTCGGGACAAGCACCGTTTCGGGGCGCTGATCCTGCAACAGACGCAGCGCTGCCAAAGCAGCCTGCCCGTTGCGGACCACCCTTAGCCTGTACAGATCAGAGTCCCGGTTGAAATCCTCCACCTGGAGGGTGTACATCGTATCGAAAGCGGAGGCCGCTTCGACGGCCTCATCCAACCACTCCAAGGGCTGAGCGGAGGGCTGAACGCTCTTCGTGAAGTCCGCAGTCGAAGCCCCGCTCTGTTGAACCGCCCTTCGACTACGCTGGGGAACGCTCCGCTCAGGGCTTGTATCGAGCAGAGAGACAACATTCACCAGCCCCTTGAGCGGCTTCAAAACCCGGCGCGTGTACAAATCCTGACGGCGCAGGTCGAAGCCGTTGATTTCCTTGTCCCAATCGCCGTAGGGCAAATAAGCGATGGTGACCTCATGCCCCATCCCACGCAGGGCCAGCCCAATGATGGCCGCCTGCTCGACCCAATAATGCAAGGTCGCAAACAGGACGATCTTCCTGCCCTTCGGCGCTTTTTCTGCAAACGGACGCGTTTGCTCAACCGCCGCCGGAAGAGCCTTCTCCAGTTGCGACAGGTTGTAACGCGTTCGAGGCCGCACCGGACGAATGGCATCGTACAGGTCGGCGGTATAGGGGATTTTGGCGAGGATATCTTTGATGGTCATAACTTGACTTTGAATGTAGAAATCGTTATCATTAAATTGTAAAAGTCAAAAGACTTCTCCTGTCTCGCGAAAAGTGGCCATCTGTGGCCGCCTGCCCCCATCTAGCAGTGATGGATCGGGCTAGCGAGGCGGGTTGCTTTAAGGGGTGTATTCCACTAACTTGACAACTTTGCCGGAAATTTTATCGAAGGCTTCACTCTGTCTGTGGTTGTCGCGTCGCAAAATTGCACCAGCGACCAAATCAGCCACTTGAATCAGGGATTCACTCTGCGAACGGCGCATGGAAATGCGTCGAAATCCATGTTTGATTTTGCGAACGCGCATGATACGTTTTAATTCGTCACGAGTGTGTTCAGGATAACCAAATTCATCCAGAATCAGCGTGCCTTCCGTGCGTTTTTCAGCAGGAATTTGGCGGATTAATTCCGAGACACAATACAGGTAAAAATCCAAACCAGATGCAAACAAAACAACAGGTTCTGGGATCGTAGTTTTGTCCACAATCATTCCCCATGCTTCGAAATCAGCCTTTTCCAAAGCATCAAAAAGTAAATTGCGCAATTTTTCCGATGCCAGAGAATTGAAATGAAAATCGAAACCTTGCGACAAGTGCGCCTTCTCGCGCACTCCAGCCAACAATGCGCGCAAATCATCAGGATATTGCGTGGCAATCACAACAATCACAAAGTATCGTGATGCGCCTTTCTCGAATTTGAAGCTGGAATCACCGGCTTCGTCGCCTGCGAAAGTGAAAGTTAACATCGCTGCTCCAGTTGCGACAGGTTGTAACGCCTCCGAGGCCGCACCGGACGAATCGCATCGTACAAGTCGGCAGTATAGGGAATTTTGGCGAGGATGTTTTTTAGCATAGAAGTAAAACGCATCAATCCGGACTATATAAAGAAAATTCCAAGTGCAGATTAGTTGCTGATATTCGTCTCAGCATGTCAGGCCTGAGAATTAAATATTCGTGCGATGTTGGCATAATCCAAAAAACGTTTAATTCAGCGTCCAGTGACTGTTCTTGGACAATTTCAGCAAGCTTTCCTTGAACCGGTTCAATCTGTTCAAGTATCCATTCGATATGTTTCGTGGGGTCTAAAGATTGAATTCGTTCTTTGGAATCTATAAACCAAATACCATGAGGCCAGCTTGTGCCATCTTTCCGCATATCGCCACGTTGAAAACTTCTCGTAGCAGAAATACGTAAAGCCTCGGTCACTTTCTGTGGGTTTAAATTTTCTCCCCACAGATTGAGGCTTGCATAAGGCAAATAAGGCTCATTCTCATCAGGTTCAATCATATCTATTGGATATTCTCAATTACCCAATCCAACCTTGGCCTGACCGGCCCCTGGCGCTGTTCGGCCCATTGGATGCCGGGCGCGCCGATCGGATCGATGTTGAAGGCCAGGGCGTTTTCGTCCATGAAATAGCGTTTGACGCCAAAGGACGAAGCGTTGACGCCCAAAATGTAGCGGCCCTCGTTGAGCAAGTCCGCGGGCAGGGTGGCGCGCGAAACATAATGCCCGGCCTGACGGGTGGAGTGCTTTTCGTACAGGTCAGATTGGTCGACATCAAACGAAGTGAAAACGTACTCGCCGCGGACTGTGCTCAGGTAAACGCCTACGCGCAAGCCAGTGATCGGCGCGTCGAGACGGTATTCCATCTCGAGCGTGATCGGTTCGGTCGAGCGCAGGCTGTCGGCCACCGCCCCGCGCGCATCTTTGACGCGCAGCGAAAGCGGGCGGAACGGCATGGCGTTGGCCGAGACTTCGTCCGCTTCCCAGACCCGCTCCCCAGCCTGGGCCTGCCCCGAAGCCAGGTAGAAATCCACCGCTTCGGCGGTCGGGGCGCGTTTGACGAGTTGTCCCTTCTGCATGACGATCGATTCCTGGGTCAGGCGCACGATAGCGCTCATGTTATGGCTGACGAACAGGACGGTGCGCCCTTGCGCAGCGACATCGTTCATCTTACCCAGGCATTTGCGCTGGAACTCGGCATCGCCAACCGCCAGGACTTCATCCACGACCAGGATCTCCGGTTCGAGGTGGGCGGCAACCGCAAACGCCAGGCGCAGGTACATGCCCGAGGAGTAACGCTTAACCGGGGTGTCGATAAACTGCTCGACCTCCGAAAAGGCCACGATCTCATCGAAGTTTTTCTCGATCTCGGCCCGTTTCATGCCGAGGATCGCTCCGTTTAAGTAAATGTTCTCGCGGCCGGTCAGCTCGGGGTGGAAACCGGTGCCGACTTCCAGCAGGGAACCAACCCGTCCGCGCACGGTGACCGAGCCGCGGGTGGGTTCGGTCACACGCGACAAAACCTTGAGCAGGGTCGATTTCCCGGCCCCGTTGCGGCCAATGATGCCGAGCACTTTCCCTTCTTCCAGCTCGAAAGAAACATCCTTGAGCGCCCAGATGTAGCCGGTGTTGCGGCCAGGGTCTGCGAGCTGGCGTCCAAAAAGAGAGGCGGCCATGCGGAAAGGGGCTTTGGCGGCATCGACCAGCACGTCGCGCAGCATGCCATACTGGAATCGCTGCGTGGCGAGACCGATTTTGTAGCGTTTACTGATATTTTCAACTTTGATTGCGATTGTCATAGGAGTTTATGGAAAGTAGAAAGTGGAAATCCACTTTTTACTCGCTACTTTCTAGATCGTATCTGCAAAAGTTCTCTCCATGTTGCGGAAGTAGACCAGTCCGCTCAGGAGGATCAGGATGGCGATGGCGGCTGAAATACCGACCAGCATATCGGGCGGGCTGCCGACGCCCAGCAGCGCCCAGCGAAAGCCGTTAACCACGCCCGCCATCGGATTGAGGGCGTAGACAATCTGCCATTTGTCCGCAATCACGGTCGAGGAGTAGGCAATCGGGGTGACGAACATCCAAAACTGGGAGATGAAGGGCAGGGCGTAACCGACATCACGATACTGGACGTTAATCGCCGAAAGCCACAGGGCAACGCCGAGCGCGGTGATAACCGAAAGCAGGGTAAAGAGCGGCAAGGCCCAAAGGGCGTTGACGCCGGGGGTGACGCCGTAATAGAACATCAGACCGATCAGCACCACGAAGGCGATCGCAAAGTCGAGCAGGCCGCCCAGGACCGAGGCCATCGGCAAGACCAGGCGCGGGAAGTAGGTTTTGGTGATCATGTTCTGGTTGGAGGTCAACGAGCGGCTGGCCGAGTTAAGAGCCGTTGCAAACAGTCCCCAGGGCAAAAGCGCCGTGTACGAAAAGATCGGGTAGGGGATGTCGCCATCGGTCGGCATCTTGGCGATGTTGCCGAACAGGAAGTTGAAAACCAGCATGGTCAGCACGGGCTGGAGGATAGCCCAGGCCGCGCCGAGAGCAGTCTGCTTGTAACGGACTTTGATGTCGCGCCAGATCATGAACCAGATCAGTTCACGATAATGCCACAGATCGCCCAGGTTCAGCGCAGCGAAACCGGAGCTGGCCTTGATATAAACGGTGGTGGGTTCGTGTTTGGTGAGTTCGGTCATTTTTTTGGGTTGGGGCGAGCCGGCAAGGCCATCGAGCATCATTACTGGCAATAATTTCTTGCCTGAAAATGGCTGTCGATAAGCCCGGGCGGATCGCCCCTGCGAAATTAACGGATTTTGTCCCGATTGGCTTTGAACCAGTCGATGGTGCGCTGCATGCCTTCTTCGAACGAAACCTGTGCGCTCCAGCCGAAGCGTTCCCTGGCGCGTGAAACATCCAGTCCACGGCGGGGCTGGCCATTGGGTTTTTCAGTGTCCCAGACCAGTTTGCCCTGGTAGCCCGTCTGACGCACGATCATTTCGGCCAGGTCTTTGATCGAGATCTCATAGCCGGAACCGAGATTAACGGGATCGGACGAATTGTATTTTTCGGTGGCGGTCAGGATGCCCTCGGCAGCGTCTTCCACGTACAGGAATTCGCGGGTCGGGGAACCATCGCCCCACACGACCAGTTCCTTGTCGCCGCGTTCGCCGGCTTCGATGGCCTTGCGGATCAGGGCCGGGATGACGTGCGAGGTTTGCAGGTTGAAGTTGTCGCGCGGGCCATACAGGTTGACCGGCAGGATGAAGATCGAGTTGAATCCGTACTGCTGGCGGTAGGCTTCAGATTGGACCAGCATCATTTTCTTGGCCAGGCCATAGGGCGCATTGGTCTCTTCGGGGTAGCCGATCCACAGGTCTTCTTCTTTGAACGGGACCGGTGTGAACTTGGGGTAAGCGCAAACCGTGCCGATGGCCGTGAATTTGCCAACGCCGCGCTTCCAGGATTGGTGCATCAGTTCAACGCCCATCATCAGGTTGTCGTAGAAGAATTCAGCCGGGTGCTCGCGGTTGGCGCCGATCCCGCCGACATTGGCCGCGAGATGAATAATCACCAGATTCGCCGGGTCAAAATTGCCCTGTAGAGCATCATCCAGAACGCGTTTGATATCGTCACGATCCGTCAGGTTGTAATTTTCAATGCGCGGGATGAAAATATCAGTCACACCGCGCTTATTCAGTTTTTCGGTCACAAACGAGCCAAGAAAGCCCGCTCCACCGGTCACAACCACACGTTTGCCTTGCCAGAAGTTTTCAGTCATAATTTCTCCTTGTTTGCGGACTCGAAAATCTGGAGATTTTCGATATTTCAACCTCAGAAGACGTTGGAGTCCAAATTATTGAACGATAAACCTTGCATTGCGGTACTGCTCATCCTGCGGGTGCAGGATCATGCCCAGGCGCAGGGCGTTGACCACCTCGCGCACACCGTCGTCCACGTTCAGGGTGGCGGCAAAGCCCAACTCGCGCTGGATCTTCTCAAAAGAAACCGTAATATCGCGCATATCGCCGCCAAAGGTCAGGTTCTTGTACTGCACGATCGTTTCGGGCAGGCGTTTCAAAATAAACCCGACGATCTGATCCTTGGTGTAATTGCCATTGGCGCTGCCCAGGTTGTAAATCTGGCCATCCACTTTTTCGCGCGGAGCGTCCAGGCCAAGCACCAGTCCCTGGACCACATCACGCACATGCACGAAGGATCGCGAATAGCCGCGCTGGTAGATCAGCAATTCGCGCTTGGAGTAGGCATCCAGCACGAACTGGTTGACAATCAGGTCGAAACGTGTGCGCGGGGAAAGCCCGTAGAGCGTCGCCAGGCGGAAGATCAACGCGCCAGCGGGTTGCAAAAACTGTTCGGCAGCAATCTTTGTTTCAGCGTAAAGCGACTGCGGATTTAAGGGGGATTCTTCCGTTACCGGCTGTCCATCGGTCGAAAGACCGTAGTTGCTGTAAGTGGACGGGAAAACGAAACGCTCCACCCCGAGGCTGGCGGCCTGCTCGAAGACATTCTTCGTCGCCTCGACATTGTAGCGCCAGGCAGCCGGCTTGCCGACCGACTGGCAAGCCGGGAAACCGACAATCCCCGCAAGGTGAAAAACAGCCTGGGGTTTTTGCCAGCCGCGCGGGAGTGAGTCGCGCAAACTGCGGGCCTCGGCCACATCCGCTTTGGCGAAGTGAAAGTTCGGGTGCGGCAGGTACGGGATCAGCGATTCGCCCCCATACAGGAGCGAGTCGATCGTTGTGACAAAATTCCCGAGGCGGAGCAACTCCCCGATCAACAACGAGCCGATATAGCCCGCCCCGCCGGTAACGACGATGTGTTTTTCAGCCATTGGACTCTCCGGGTTTAAAAAGCGCCACACTCAAACCGCGCACTTCAAAGGTCGGCAGGGATGGGTCATCCACAATAGCCAACCCCTGCTCGAGGCAGGTCAAGCGACAAATATCGGCCACGTCGCCCTCGCCCAGCAGGTGCACCCGTTCGACCCCCTCGGAGCGCAGCTGGATGGCAGCATCTTTAACTTTCTGGCGCACGCGGCGGTACATATTAAATTGCTGTTCGACATAATCGACCAGCAAACGGGCGCGATGGCTGAGGCCTTCAGGGGTGATGATGTACTTGAGCTTGCGCCGCTCGGCGCGTTTGACCTTGACGTAGCCTTTTTCAACCAGGCGTTTCAAGTGCCAGTTGATCGTGCCGACCGCCACCCCGAGCTGCGTGGCCAGGTCGGCCTGGGTTACATCCGGGTCGAGCTCAATGTTTTCGAGCAGTGATAAATCGTGGGAAGAATCGCTTTGGGTTTCCATAATCAAAATTCAATCGCTGAATTATACCCTAAATTCAGTGGTTGAATTTTCAAATATCGAGTCGAATGCGCTGCTGTCGAGAACCGAAGAATTGGTTTCGATACGGACGGGAAAGCGCCGTCCTGCTCAACCAACGGATGATATGTTATTTTGGTGACATCAATCACTTGCAATCTATTAGATATACGTCTAAACTAGTGTTGGAACTTTTGCATATCCAAACCAGTCAAGGAGTATTTCCGATGCAACAAACCCAAATGAAAACGCAGATCGAAAGGTTGAAATCTGCCGGCGCAACCTATGTGGATGCGCGCTGGTACCCGCTCGAAGAAAGCAATTCCCTGATGATGTGGAACGGCAACCTGAAGAATGCCTCCGCCTCGCGGGAAAGTGGCATCGGGGTGCGGGTCTTGTACAAAGGGGCATGGGGATTTTCCGCTTCATCTGATATGAGCAACCTTGGCGGGCTATTTGACAAAGCCCTCGACAACGCCCGCGTTGCAGCCCAGCGGGTCACCTTCCCGGTGCGGCTGGCCGAGAAAGACGCTGTGCAGGCCTCCTTTGCCAGCCCCAACCGCATCGACCCGTTCGGTGTAGCGCTGTCAGACAAAATCGCCTTCCTGCAAGCCATGGATGAAAAACTGAACAAGCCGGGTGTCTTCCAGCGCGTCAGTGAAATGACCTTCATGCGCAAACAGATCATCTTCCTCGATTCGGAAGGCAGCGAGATCGAGAAGAACATCATCGAAGTCTTCCCCGGCATCCAGGTCATGGGTGTGGACTCGAATGGCGAGACCCATGCACGCAAGTTCAGCCCCGGTCGGGTTGGCAATACGCGCGGCTGGGAAACGCTCGATATGCAACTGTTTTCAGAGAACGCCGAGCGCATTGTGCGCGAATTGAATGAAATTCTCGTGGCAGACCCCTGCCCCAAGGAAGAGCGCACGGTCATCCTGCTGCCCGGCATCATGTTCCTGCAAACCCACGAAACCATTGGCCACGCCCTCGAACTGGACCGCATTCTCGGCTACGAACTGGCCTACGCCGGCGGTTCCTTCGTCACACTCGATGACTTTGGCAAGCTGCGCTACGGCTCGCCCAAGCTGACCGCCCGCGCCGACGCTACGGTCGCCAACACCCCCGGCAGCTTCGGCTACGACGATGACGGCATCCCGGCCCAGGACAACCTGCTGATCGACAAGGGCATCCTGGTCGGCGCGATCACCGGCCGCCAGATGGTCGAAGAAGCCAACGCCCGCGCCCGCCGCCAAATCTTTAACGGCAGCAGCGGCGCCAACCGCGCCACATCCTTCTACCGCGTGCCGATCGAGCGCATGACCAACATCAACATCGACCCCGGCCAGGACGGCACTCTGGATGATATCGTCAGCAAGACCGAGCGCGGCATCATCCTGGATGGCGAGAAAAGCTGGTCGATCGGCTCGAACCGTGAACAATTCCACTTTGCGACCGACATAGGCTGGCTGGTGGAAGACGGCAAAGTCACCAAAGTTGTCAAGAATGCCACCTACAAGGGTGATACGCTCAAATTCTACAACTCGCTCTCGGCCGTCGGCAACGCGTCCACCTGGGAAGTGCAATATGTGGACAACTGCGGCAAGGGTCAGCCCAACCAGATCATGCAACTCGGTCACGGCGTGCCGGTCTGCCGTTTTGACAACGTGAGAATAGGAGAATAGCTGTGAAGGACAGAATTTTACAAACCTTGCGTGACCTGCGCGCTTATGCCCTTTCGAAAGGCGTCGAAGCAGCTTTTTTCTATCATGAAGAAGACAGCCACCTGATGCGTTTTGCCAACTCGGCCATCTCGCTCAACACCAACGAGCATCTCATCCGCCTCGAAATTACCGCCTTCGAGGGCCAGCGCCGCGCCAGCTACGAGATGATCACCGACCTGGGCAAACTGGACGAGATGAAACAGGCAGTGGATGTCGCCGCCGAGATGGTCAAACACGCCATGCCGCTCAGCTACCAGCCGAGCAATCCTATCTATGCGCAAGATTTTGCGGACGAAAGCGCGTACGACCCGCAGCTTGGTTCGCTTGCGAGCGAGGAGCGCCTGGCCTATTTCAACGAGGCTGTCAAAGGGCTCGAAACCGACGAGATCAAGCTCTCCGGCATCTTTTCCTCGGGGACGAATGTCACCGCACAGATCACCACCCGCTCGGAACACACTCAGTATTTCAAAACCTCCGATGCCCAGGTCAGCATGGTGCTTTCGCACTCCGGCCTGAAATGGGAAGTGATCGCCGAGCAATCGGCCCAAAAGAAATCCGAGCTGAACCCCTCCGCCCTGCACCGCGATCTGTCCTTCCTGATGGAACGCTATCAGCACGAATCCGCCCAGCAGATCCCGGTCGGCAAGTATGATATCGTCTTTGGCTCTGCCGCAATCGGCGACCTGCTCAGCATCATGAACTGGATCGGTTTCGGCGGCGGTTCGATGAAGCGCGGCTTTTCCTTCATCGCGGAAGACAAACTTGGTCAAAAAGTCTTTTCAGACAAATTCAACCTGATGGATGACCCAACCCGCCTGGAGACCTTCCCCTTCCGGCGCGATATGATGGGCATGGAACGCAAGCCCTTCCCGATCTTCGAAAAAGGCGTTTTCCAGGGCTTTACCTGGTACCAGGACGATGCCGACGAGTTCGGCGTCCCGGCCACCGGCCACACCGTCATGCACAAGAGTCTGACATTGGCCGGCGGCGATGTGGAGGTCAGCACGCTCGAAGAGCTGGCCAGGATGCCGCGCGAGAACGACATTCTGTATATCCCCTTCCTGCACTACATGAACATCGTCAACCCGTCGAAGGGGCTGATTACCGCCAGTTCGCGCTTCGGGGCGCTGCTGCTCAAAAAGGACGGCTCGATCGTGGTTCCGTTCAACGTGCGCGTCACCCAGAGCCTGCTCGATATCTTTGGCGACAAAGTGGAATGGATGTCGAAAGCCCAGTCGGTCAACAACACATCCATGAGCTATGGCGCGCGCAACCCGACCGCGATCATTGTGCCGACCTTCATGCGCGTCAACGACCTGGAGATTTCACACTCGAACACCTCGTATTAGGCAAACACAACCTTTTGGACACGGATTCAACGGGATCCGTGTCCTTTTTATTTGCGTGAAGTCCATTTGGGATGATATTTCCATGACACTAACAGGGGCTATGAACAGTTACCAAATATCTGCTCAAATCTGCACGCGGACCAGTATAAATATAGTACAATTGTTCTATGATTGTACTGCGCGCCTTCAAGACCGAACTTGATCTGAACAACAAGCAAAGAACCGCCTGTGTTCGTCACGCCGGTGCGGCGCGATTTGCTTATAACTGGGGAATGGCTCGCAAGCAGGAGGCCTTTGCCAATGGCGGAAAGTCACCCAGCGCGATCGATCTGCACCGCGAACTGAATGTGCTGAAAAAGAGCGAACTTTCCTGGATGTACGCTGTCTCGAAGTGCGCCCCACAGGAAGCCTTGCGCGATCTGGACAAAGCCTTCGCCAACTTCTTCCGTAGGGTAAAGCAGAAAAAAGCGGGCAGGAATATCAAAGCCGGCTTCCCGCGCTTCAAGTCCAAAAAGCACGGTCTGGGTGGCTTTCGTCTGACCGGCGCGATCCATGTTTTTGAGAAGGCCATCCAACTGCCGCGCCTGGGCTTGCTGCGCTTGAAAGAGCGCGGATACCTGCCTGCCGGTGGCGTACACATCTTGAGTGCGACTGTCAGCGAAAAGGCTGGGCGCTGGTTTGTCTCACTCCAGGTTGAGATGGAAGTAGCAGACCCGCTCATGGAAGAAAGGCCCGTTGCCGGGGTGGACCTGGGGATCAATCGCATGGCTCAGGTCAGTGACGGCATGTATTTCGAAAACCCGCGCGCACTGAAAAGCGCCCTGACTAAACTGAAACGCTTGCAGCGAGTCGTCTCCCGGCGTCAAAAAGGCAGCGCCAATCGCCAAAAGGCAGTGAAGCAACTGGCAAGAGCCCATTTCCGGGTGGCCAATCTCCGCAAGAACGCTTTGCATCAGGCAACCACAACCCTGACGAAAACCAAGTCAGCGATCGTGTTGGAAAACCTGAATGTGAGCGGGATGATGAAAAACCATCATCTTGCGCAGGCGATTGCGGATGTGGGTATGTACGAGTTCAGGCGCCAGATGCAGTACAAAGGCCAGTGGTATGGCTGCAAGGTGTTGTTGGCAGATCGGTTTTTCCCATCCACGAAACGCTGTTCGCAGTGTGGGAATGAGAAAGCGATTGGCCTGGCCGAACGGGTATATTGTTGTGAGCACTGTGGTCAGGTGATGGACCGCGATTTGAACGCCGCCATCAACCTGGAGCAATTGTTGTATTGTTGAGAAAGTAAACTACGGCGAGCTCCGCCGAAAGACACGCCTGCGAAAAGCATGTAAGACCTGGTTTCAGGCAACGCTCGATGAAGCAGGAACCAAACAGCATTCTGTTATGAACAGATTTGCCTAGGCTTTGGAGAGCGGGATTGAATGAAACATTGTGTTAATTCCTTCTGCTTTGGCGAAATCCGTTGTTGAATCAATCTCCAAAATCTTTTAGGCGCTCGTTCTTATTTCATCAAACGAGGCAAAATGCGCCCGGTTTCCTTCATATATTGACGATAACGCTCTCCAAACCGCTCGATCATCATCTGCTCTTCCGCAGAGAAGCGAGACAGATACATCAACAATAAAGGGCCGAGATACACGACACCCACCAAGGCGTTGGCTGACAAAAACAAAAAGCCAAACCCGATCACAAAAAAGGCTGTGTACATCGGGTGCCGTATATAGCGATAAGGCCCGCTGGTTACCAGCGCATGTTTTTCTGAGAGGGCCAAGACAGCCGTCCAGTTCAAGCCCAGCGCCTGGTGCGCCCACCCAAACAAACCGATCCCGCCGCAGGTAACAATCAGGCCCGCCCACCGCAGCCAAACCGGCATTGAAATATGGGCGAAATCCACCCAGGGGGTGAGGAAATAGATTGGTAAAACCAAATAAGCTAGGGCAAACAGGCGGAATAAAAGCTTTTCCTGTTTTTCATTGACACGCACATACGAGCCTACCCCTTTGACTTTTCTCTGAAAATAGAGACGGACCGCAAAATACACGAGCCATAGGATCCCAAAGATAACTCGAAAGGTAACTTCTAACGAGTTCATTCCATATTCTCCTTTCCTGCGAGCAAACCAAAGCGCTTCATCGGGCGAAACAACCTGGCCGCACCCGTTTATACTGAAAATGGGTCTTTGTCCAAAATGAAAGCGATCAGGGTGGTTCGGTTTGGATTATCGAGTAGCCAGGCCCGGATCTCTTTTATCTTTTGATAGTCGCCATCTCCAAATCTTTCCAAATACATGGCATCAAACTTGCTGGCCGTCAATTGGCTTTGAATGTTTTGCTGCCAGGGTTCGGTGAAGAACTGATTGATTTCATCGTGGAGATCGGCTGCCTTCAAAGATTCCCATTCATTTTTATCCAACCAGACACCATTACAATGATGGCAGCGATCCAAATGAAAATCAACTTTGGCGCCGATTTTGTATTTTCGCAGGAAGTGGCCGCAGTCCGGACAAACTACGGCTCTGTTCGCTTCTCCAAGCGGAAAGCGTTTGCTGGCTTCCCTGGCTTTTTCTTCTTCAAAGGAGCCCGGGGTTTGGGATTTGAGCCAAAAAGCGTATTCATTGGCCCTCAACCACGATCCGCCACAAGAATTGCAATTCATAACGGGCAGAGCATTTTCGAGGTTGGATAATTCCAAAACTTCATTTTTACATGCGGGACATTTTGCCATGATCAGATCCTTTTTAAGTGATTATTCTCAACAGTGAACAAACAAAACACTGGTTTTCGGGAACGGTATTCCAACGGTGTCTTCAACTGCCCCGATCCATCCAATCCAGTAACCAGCGCCAGGTGCCCTGCTCGCTCCGCTCCACGGGGGGCGGCGGCAAAATCGTTGCTGGAATGCTGACTGGTTGTCCGCGATAGGCATCGGCAATTTGTTTGAAGAGCTGGCCTTGCGGCTTCAAGCGATTGTCGGTCGTCAACAAGCCCAAACCATACTCAAACGGGTGAAATTGGAAACGCCGGTCTACATCGTGACTTGCCCACCAGGTGAACCAACTCACCCCTTGATCCAGTGCGCTCGCCAGCGCTTTTTCCAGCCAGCGCGGAATATCCGCCTCGGGCATTTCTTCCGAGCACACCCCAAACTCTTCGAGCCAGACTGGTTTTTGAGGCGCCTGGCCAAAAGAACGAACCAGGGTTGCCATGCCAGCCGCCAGTCGCGTGTACGGATCATCCAAATGTTTACCATATTTCCCGGCCTGGGTCCAAAACGACCAACTGTGGATTGGCACGATGGTCTGCTGCGCCACCAGGGCCTGGGGCGAAAATGTGTTTTGAGTAAACCAGGGGGCGTGATCGATGCCGTTGACATGCACACAGCCGGGACAGAGCGCCTGCATCCGGTTCAATACGCGCTGCATCCAGGCGTCCCCGTCTGCGGGCGTGGCCTGCCAGTTGCAGTTGATCTCGTTCCCAATGTCAAATCCCATAAAATTCTCATGCCCTCGCATGCGCTCGGCGACGCCATCCAAAAAGAAATCCTGAACTTTTCGCCATTCCGGCGAGGTGTAGAACGGCTCATTTTCCAAAAAGGGCGGGTTGAAATGATAGCCGCTCAACCAACCGGTATAGAGCGTGACCAGCACATCCAAACCACGTTCTGCTGCAATCGCAAGAATCTGCTCCAGATGATCCAAATGGCGTGCGCTCAAAGCGGTCGGGTTGGGCTGAAACCAGGGCCAGATCAGCATGATACGCACATGGTCCGCGCCCAAAGCCGCAACCGCATCAAGATCACGGCAAATGCTGTCACCGTCCCAATCGTTGTAACAGTAATACCAATTGCGAGACGGAACGTAGTTTACGCCAAAACGATGGTGCAACAAAAGAGACTGCTGGTTGTTGTCCAAAGAAAAAGTTGTCCGATTCATAAGTTGTTGCTATTTGAGTACCGTGGGGTGATGTCCGTTTTTAATCATAAACAGAGATCACATCTGATGTTTTTGCCTACGTCAGGTTATTTTGGCATCTTACAAATGCGCCAATCACCAAATGAACATGGATGCCCGCTTCAAGGCAGTTGCTGCTCCCACAACTGGCGCGTGATTTGAATATGCCCAACGTGCAGGGACGTATGTTTTAACGCATGACACAAGGCCCAGCCAACGCTAACTTCGCGCCCATTTCGGGGGGAAATGCGCTTCGCATCCAGTTCTTGCAGGGCAAATGTTTCCAAAGCCTTCTCAATATAATTTTCGATTTCATTTAGCCGCTGGAATAAATCCTCCGCTGATAATCCTTGAACCAGAAATTCAGTTTCCCGGTCGCGCCCGGATGGGTCGCCGTTGATGACATCTCCGATCCAATAGCGTTCTGCGCTAGCCAAATGAACGACCAGAACGTTCACTGAATTCATCTCAGGACCGGGAACCCAGTCCAGCGCGCTTTGTGGAAGTTCCTTCACAGCCTTGCGAATTTCATCATGAAATTCTTTTAAGTTATCCAGATAGTTTCTGAAAAACGATTGCATGATAATTCTCCTTGCCTCGGTACAAACACACCAACAAATGATGCATCTCATCAAGGCTTCTTTGCAAGAAACCTGAAAACCACAACCTACTATACCAAAAATCCATCTCCAAAATCACCTGACATTTGTCACCAAACCAGCCCGGCCCGGGCATTGTATAATTCGGGCAACTCTTGACACCAACCTGAAAGGCCATTCAATGGATCCACAAATCGCATCCCGTTTCAACGATGACATTCTGCAAGCCGCCATGCAGCGCTACGATATCCCGGCTACTGGCATCGAAGCCCTGGATGGATTCGAGAGCTTCATCTACAAATTCGAACGCCCCGATGGGCGCTTCATCCTGCGTATCGGACACAGCCAGCGCCGCTCCCCTGATCTGATTCGCGGTGAAGTGGACTGGATCAACTTTCTGGCTGCAGGCGGGGCAACCGTCGCGCCTGCCATTCTTTCAGCGGACGGCAACCTGGTCGAGGCCCTGCCAGACGGCCACGGCGCGCACTTCCTGTGCACGGCCTTTGTCCACGCGCCTGGCGGGCCGATTCGTAAGGAACAAACCAACGAGACCCTGTTCCGCAATTATGGCCGCCTGCTCGGGCGTATGCACGCCCTGGCCAAAACCTACACGGTGATAGACCCCGCCTGGCGACGCTACGATTGGGACTCAGCAGAAAACAACACCGCCGAACGCCAGATGCCGGCTCGCGAAGCGCTGGCCCTCGAAAAATATCGCGCCGTTCTGACTCACCTGCGCAGCCTGCCGCGCGATGCAGACTCGTTCGGCATGATCCACCAGGATGGCCATCCCGGCAACTTCTTCGTTGATGACCAACTCAACCTGACCCTGTTCGACTTCGACGATTGCGTTTACGGGCACTTTATCTACGATATCGCCATGGTTTTGTTCTACACAGCGGTCAACGAAGCCGACCCGGTCGAGTTTACCGAGCGCTTTATGCCGGTATTTTTATCCGGTTATCGTGAAGAAAACCGTCTCGACCCGGCCTGGCTGGCGGAACTGCCGCACTTCATGAAGCTGCGCGAGATCGACCTGTTTGCCGCCATCCACTTCAGCTTCGAAGACGGCGACAATCCCAACCATCCGTGGTGCGCCCGCTACATGCGCGGCCGCCGCCAGCGCATCGAAAGCGGCCAGCCTTTCATCGAGTTTGACTGGGGGAGCCTGGCGCAGTATTTGTAAGTGTTGTCTCAACCTGACGCAGCAAAAAATCACCGCGGAGTCGAGCTCCGCGGTGATTTTTTATCCTGAAGCGGCGTTTTCTTCCTGCTGCCAGATCTCGCGCATCTCCGGGCTGGAGGCAAGCAACTCATCGAGCGTCCCCTCGGCTTCGACCCGGCCATCTTTCATGACCAGGATGTGATCAGCGCGGCGCAGCACCGGGCGGCGATGCGAAACGACCAGGCAGGTGCGGTCCTCACCGTTGAAGAGCCGCTCCCAGAGCTTGCTTTCGGTTTCGAGATCCAGCGCGCTCGACAGGTCGTCGAAAACCAGCAGCTCGGGCTGGCGCACGAACATGCGCGCAGCAGCGGCGCGCTGGCCCTGTCCGCCGGAGAGTTTGACGCCGCGCGCGCCAACCAACGTATCGAGATGGGCTTCCATCTCTTGCAGGTCGCGCTCCATCACCGCCAAACGGGTGGCTGCCAGCACCTCATCATCGCTCCGGGGCAGGCCAAGCAGGATGTTGTTGCGCAGGCTGTTGCTGAACAAACGCGGGATCTGGGCAGTGTAGGCGCTGCGCGGCGGGATGAAGAAGTCGCCCGCAGCCTGAACCTGGATCCCGTTCCAGCGGATCTCACCGCTCTGATGCGGTAGCAGCCCGAGCAGGGTCCGCAGCAGGGTTGTTTTTCCCGAGCCGACGCGCCCGGTGACCACCGTCAGCGAGCCGCGCTTCAAATGCAGGTTGACGCCCTGGATGCCGTTGTCCGTTCCGGCGAAATGATAGCTCAGGTTGGATGCATCCAGCGTCTCGAGGCGGTCTGCCTCGCTGCGGGTGGGGTAACTCACTTCAGGCAGCGGACCGTCCAGATCGACCGGGCTGTGCTCAACCAGCGCTGCGAGCGGAGCATCCTCCATCAGGCGGTACATGCGCTGGACGGAGACATCCAATTGCTTGTAGCGCGCCGAAACCATCCCTGCAAAAGTGGTCAGGTCACCCATGCTTTGCAGCAGGTAAACGAACAACGAGAAATCGCCCAAGGTAAAAGTACCGCTGCGCATCGACTGTCCCGCCAGGATCAGGATGATACCGGTACTGAGGGTCGACGTATTGCGATAAAGCGAATCGAGCACCTCGTTGAACAGGCGTTCCTTCAAGGTCAGGCGGCGGCGCTCGTCATTGAGCTTGTAAAAATGACCGATAACGTGTTTTTCCGCGTCCGCGACCTTGACCGCCTGGACAGCGCCAAAAAACTCGCCGATAAAGCCGGTCACCTTGCCGGTTGCCTGGCGGCTGGCGCGGCGGTACTGCTCGATGCGCTGCATGGCGGCATTGGCAACGATCCCCACCACCAGCAACGGCGCCAGGGCCATCAGGGTGATCGGCAGGCTGATATTCGCCATCAGCAGGATCGCAACCAGAATGATGGCGATCCCGACGAGGATGTCGTTGATCCAGATCACAAAGAGCGGGATCTCGTTGACATCGTTGCGAAAACGACTGACCGCCTCGCCCGCAGAATCGGGCAGGGGTGAAGCCCCAGGGCGGCGTAAAATGTGGCGCAGCAGGTTCTTGCGCAGCAAAAAGTTCATTTCGGCGAAGAGCGGCACATCGGCATAGTAAAAGCCGTAGCTGGCAACGCCCCGTCCCAGCCAGGTGGCCAGCAGGAAGGCCGCGATGGCCCACACGCCAAAAGTCAACTGGGCCGAACCGGTCAGCATGTCAAAAAAGGCCTTGGTAATCAGCGCCGGGGCCAGCTGCCAGCAGAAGCGGATCAGCGCCACCGAGACCAGGTCGATGAACCACAGCCAGGGGCGAAAGAGCAGCATATCCCAGATCACACGCCAGGCGGGCAGGGCCGGGACTTTTTCAGAAACAGGGTTAGCGATCGTGCTCATACCAAAACCTCCTCCAGGCCAGTTTGCAGCAGTTGATAAAAACGGGAGGCCGGGTCAGCTGCCAACTGCTGGCGGTTGCCGTACTCGCAGGTCTGACCATCTTCCAGGATCATGATCTCGTCCGCGCGATGGACCGTGCCCAGGCGGTGGGCGATGATGATCGCCGTGCGGTTGGCGAGCAGCTTGTCGATGGCGCGTTCCAGGCGCTGCTCGGTGGCCGGGTCGAGGCGCGAAGAAGCCTCATCCAGGATGACCAGGCCGGGATCGCGCAGGAAGACCCGCGCAAAGGCCAGCAGTTGGCCCTCGCCCGCCGAAAGGCTGCGTCCGCCGGTATCCAGTTCCGTATCCAGACCCTCCGGCAGGGAATTCAGCCAATCCGCCAGGTCAAGTTCGCGCAAGGTGGATAGAATGCGCTCATCGGGGATGGAGCGGTCGAAAAAGGTCAGGTTGTCGCGCACACTGGCCCGGAAAAGCTGGACATCCTGGGTGACGATCGCCACCTTGTGACGCAACGTAGTCATCTGCAGCTCGCGCAGGTCAGTCCCGTGCAGGCAGATCGCCCCGGAGGTGGGGTCATACAGCCGAAAGACCAGCCGCGCCAGGGTGGTTTTACCGCTCCCCGTGCGGCCCAACAGGCCCAACACCGCGCCCGGCTTGAGTTGGAAGGACAGGTCGCTCAGCACCGCATCGCTGCCGTTGTACGAGAAGGAGACCCGCTCAAAGGCCAGGCTGAGCGGGTTGGCAGGGATCTCTGCCACGCAGCCTTCTTTGAGGGTTGGCTGCACGCTGCGGAACTCGGCCAGGCGCTCGACGCAGGCCCCGATCGTTTGGAAGCTCTCGATCTCATGGGTCATGGCCCAGAGCGGCTCTTCGAGCAGGTTGATGTAATGGATGAACAGGTAAACCGTCCCGACCGTGACCAGCCCGGCCATGAACAGCCAGTAGCCGCTGCTGATCGCCAGCAGGGTGCCGGTGGTCAGGGCAATCCCCATCGAATTTTCGATGATCCAGCGTTTGAAATGAGCCTTGCGGTCGTGAACCAGCTTGCTGGCCTGCAAGCGGAACAATTCGCGAATCGAAAAATCGACCGCCCCGCTCGAGCGGATATCCTCGGTCCCGGCCAGTTGCTCTTCAATGAAGCCGAAGATCTCGGCATCCGCCTGGCGGCGGGCCTTCTGGTGCGGGATGGCGATATCCTTGACCCGGTTCAGCACCAAAATGGAGATGGTTGTAAAAACCGTAAAGCCCAACCCCACCCGCCAGTCTTCGCGAAAAAGCGCAGCCAAAATCCCGATCAGCAACAAACCGTTGCCGATCAGGGTGATCAGGAACTGCGAGAAAAAGGTCGCCATCTCGGTCACATCGCCGTCGATGCGCTCAATCAGCTCACCGGGGGTGTGATCGTTATGGAAGCGCATGTCCAGCTCGAGGGCGTGCCGGGCCAGCTCCGCGCGCAGGGCATTGGTCGCCGTCCAAGCTACGTTTTCGCCGAGATAGGTCACGCTGACCGAGACCACCTGCTGCAAAACAGCGATCCCGATAAAAAGTAGCGCGGTCCAGGTCAGGGCTTGCAGAGCCTGGCCGGAGAGGGCCGAATCGATAAAGCTACGCATTACCTGCGGGTTGATGACCCGCAGCCCAATGCTGGTCAGGAGCAGCGTTATCAATAAGCCAAAACGGCCCTTTTGCGGTCGAATGTGTTGCGAGAGCAGATCCCAGTACGCTTTGAAAGGCAGCTTCATAATTGTTTTCCCGAAAATATCCAAATAAAAAACCGCGCTGCGGAGTGCAGCGCGGCCCTGAAAAGGCGAGCAAAAGACCGGCTAGCGGTCTGCAGGCGCACTCCGAGAAGGATCAAAAACACGATCGAATTCATGAGAGATCAAACGGATCATTGAAGTGCGCTCCTTTCTTTTTGGGATGGTCGAACAGGCCAAGTTTACATCAGCCAATCGGGGAAGTCAAGCCGGGCGAGAAATCACACCAAGGCGGAAAATAAAGTTGCAATTAAACCTGCCAAGAATCACAAAACGGCGAGTTCCTCAATCCTGATTTGAGAAAGCTCACCGTTTTGCGATGAAGTATCGAAAGAATGACGGAGATACGTGGCTGTGGGTATAATTCAGAGATGCGCTTACCGTCAAAACACCTTCACACCTGCCTGAGATGGATCCCGGCGATTTTCTTCGCAAGCCTGATCTTTATGTTCTCTGCCACGCCTGCCAAGCAAGTCGCAAAAACCTATGACCAGCTCAATATCAACGTAACCCAGGCCGTCTCGCCAACCAACACCCAAACCCCTCTGTTTTCGAAAACCATCGACTGGCTAAAAGTGGGACACGTGATCGGCTACTTCTGTTTGGGCGCGGCTGTTCTATTTGCGCACTCGTCCCATTCGCGAGGGTCTGTTTTTAGCGCCCTGATGATCTCTTCACTCTATGCGATCAGCGATGAATTCCATCAAAATTTTATCCCCGGAAGGTCCGCTTCCAGTTGGGATGTTTTGCTGGATAGTCTAGCGGCCCTGGCGGGGATTGTGGTTTTGCGGCTGATTATCATGAAACTCAGACAACGAATAATGCAAGAATCGTCTGAATGATTTACTGAGTCGTGCGGGGAACCAGCACCCAACTGCCGTTGGTCAGCACGTCGGTTTCCTGGAGATCGTTATACTTTGCTAACAAGGATACATCAACCTCAAATGTTTCTGCCAGAGTGCTGACAGACAGATCTTCTTCGGTAACCTGGTAAACTTCAAAACGCGGTAAATCACCGGCGTCCGGAGTATCAACGGGAATAACCACCAGCCAGTCCAGCCACAAGGGCAGGGGCATCACAAAGTTTACGGCCTGGATGGCCTCCGGCGTGGTGCCATAGCGGTCAGCCAGCGAAGTCAGGCTTTCGCCGCGCGCAACACGATGGATGAGCAAGCTCGGGTTTTTCCCGATCAACGTTTCAAGGGATACAGGCGGAGTCAGTGAAGCCGTTTCGGTGGGCAGTAACTGCGTGGGGGTTGCAGTAAAAGAAAGCGTGGGGGTCGCCGCCGGCGGCGCAGATGCAACATCCGGGGTCTCGGCCTGAGCCAGCGGAGTGGCAATCTGCTCCACAACCGGCAGGGCGGTCGGCGCAGCAGGCAAAGCCAGAGATTCGCGGAAATTCCAACCCAAAAACAAAAACCCTGCCAGAAACAGCGCTCCCAAAATAATTAGAAACGCCGTGCGATACTTCTCCAACAAGGGTCGCATCGCTGGAACGGCTGGGCTTTGAATTACTTCCCGGCGCGCCGCAACTTCCGGTTTGTTAAAAATCGGACAGGTCTGGTACTCACCCACCAGGCAATACGACTGCTGGTGGGTGTCAAGAATAACATGCGGTGAACCAGTCCGATGGCAAAAATTACGCTCGGAAGGGAACAAGGCGGGCGTTTGCGGATCGTGCTGCAATCCCAGATAAGGGCAAATTTTCATAATGGATCTTTACTGTTTTTCCTGTTCTTGAGCAGGCGCTTCGCCAGGGGCTTTCTTGGCGCGCCCAAACCAGGAAGTCATCTTGCTCTTGCCGTTGCCATTTCCATTCCCGCGATAAGCGCGCTGATTGCTGGACGAACCTTCATCGTAGTAATTGTGATAACTGTATTCGCCCTTGTAATAGCCAGAATAATGGCGGTAGCCGCCATAGTAATTGGGACGGTTACGCGGAATACGATTGAGTACTACGCCCAGAATGTTTGCCCCTGCGCGTTTCATCTGTTCCAGGGTGGTCATGGCAGCATCCAGGGGTGTCTTGCCCGGCCGGATCACCAGCACGACACCGTCAGCGCGCGCAGCCAGGATGGAGGCATCCGCCACCAGGAAAGGGGGGGCATCCACAATCACCATGTCAAACAATTTATTGGCCGATTCGAGAATGGCAGCCATGCGCTCCGAGGCCAGCAAGTCCGCCGGGTTCGGCGGAACGCCGCCGCTGGTGATCACGCTCAGGTTGCTATCCTGCCAGGCATGGGCAACATCCCCAATCGCAATTGAATCACGAAACAGGTTGCTCAACCCAACCCGGTTGTTCAAGCCAAGGTGATGGTGCACACGCGGACGGCGCAAATCCGCATCAATTAATAAAACCCGTTTGCCGCCCTGAGCAATCGTCACCGCCAGGTTGGTGGCCACAGTTGTTTTTCCCTCACCAGGATGGGCGCTGACCACCAGCAAGGTTTTGATGGGTTTGTCGACGCTGGCAAACTCCAGGTTAGTGCGCAACGTGCGGAAGGCCTCCGCCGCCGGAGAACGCGGATTCTCGGAAACATAAGCTTTGTCCTGATCGTGTTCCAGTTCTGCAATATAACCAATCACCGGCAATCCGAGCGCTTCAACAGCCTGGTCCGCCGAACGGATGGTATCGTCCAGGTATTCGATCAGAAAAACAATCGCAGCCGCCAGCATCAATCCCACCGCCGCGCCCAATCCCGCAGTGCTCAACGGCTGAGGCCGGATCGGGCTGGAGGGAACCTGAGCAAGATCAATGGCAACAATGTTGGAGGTGCTGCTCAATCGCGCCAGGCGAATGCTCTCATAACTGCTCAGCAGGTTGGCGCGGATCTGGCGATAAAGGGCCAGGGTGGATTGCATTTGTTCCTGCTCTGTATCTGCTTCCCCCACGGCGCGGTTTTGCCCCAAGACCACCAGATTGGTATAAATCTGCTGGTAGAGATCATACGTGGATTGCAATTGGCGCAGACGCAGTGTGCCTTCGTTGATCTGGGAGCGGGTTTCAGGCGAAGGGGTCGGCGTGGACAGGGAATTTGGCAAACGCCCCGGCGATTTGACCAGGTCCAGCTCGTTTTGCAAGGCCAGAATCTCACCCTGCAAACGTTCAATTTCAGTCTGGGTCTTGGCAATCGCCTCCTGTGCTTCAGCGCTGGAGACAGCTTCAGAACGGGTTTTCAACGTTTCAATCTGGGCATCGACCTGTTCGATCTGGGCCTCCAGGCTTTGCTCCGAGGTGGCAAATCGCTCAAATTGCATCTGCACGTTACGCGCAATAAAAACATCCACCAGGGTATTTGCGATCAAAGCGGTACGTTCCGGGTCGGTATCTTCAACGGTAATATCAATCAGTTGGGTGCCCTGGACAATCTGGACCTGCACCTGGTCAGGTGACACCGAACCGCCAATCCGCTCGGCGACCATATCGACAATCGAGTGACTTTTGAGGGTTTGAACGTAGGTTTGGGCCAGCTGATTTTCGATATAGAAATTCGAGTAGGCATCAGTGCCCGCGCCGCCCACCCGCGAAGCGCTCACAACCTGGACGCGGGTCGTGGTCTGGTAAACCGGTTCCTGTAAGGAACTAAAAATGTAAGCTCCGCCGCCGCCCAATAGCAGGCCAAGAATTAACAGCCAGGCCCAGCGCTGCGCAATCATATAATAATGTTTAATTTCCATAAATAAAGTTCCTCTGGGCTTTCCCGATCAATTGAGTCAGCGCACCCTTAAAATTTCAGAAATTGATTGAACAACCTCGCGGACATCATCCTGGGTCATACGAGAATAAAGCGGTAGGGTGACCTCGCGGGATGAAACTGCGCGGGTAACCGGCAGACCGTCCAGACCGCCAGCTGTGGCGCGGTAAGCTGTGAATTCAGGAATGGGGGGGTAATGAATACTGGTCTGAATTCCCCGCGTCTTCATAGCATCCATAAAGTCCGGGCGATGACTACCTTCCGGCAATAAGACAGGCATTATATGACAGGCTGGGGCTCCCGGATGATCCGCAAACGGAACTCCTACCTGGGGAGCCAACTCTGCCAGCAATTCATGATAGGCTGCAGTCAGTTCGCGGCGACGCTGGTTGTTGGCATCCAGTTTGGCAAGCTGCACCAACCCCAAGGCTGAAAGCATCTCGCTCGGACGGTAATTATAACCCAAATCGGTTACGTCATAACTCCAGGCGTGGCCGCGGTGACGATCCCAGGTCAGGGTGGTCATGCCGTGCGAACGCAAGCGGCGCAAGTAGGCGGCAATCTCGTCATCGTCGGTGGTCAACATGCCACCTTCGCCAGTCGCCAGGTTTTTATTCGAAAAAAAGCTAAAAGCCGCCACCTGACCCCAGGAACCAGCCCGGGAACCATCCAGCGCTGCGCCGGGAGCATGGGCAGCGTCTTCGATCAGTTTCAGGTGATATTTATTCGCCAAAGCCCGGAAGGCTGGCATGTCGCAGGCATAACCGCCATAGTGCATCAGGATGATGGCACGGGTACGAGGCGTGATGAGCGATTCAACGGATTCAGGCGAAAGGGTCAGATCCTTCTCGCTGGTTACATCCGCAAAAATCGGGGTAGCGCCCACATAGCGCACACAGGCTGCGGTGGCCACAAAAGTCAGAGCCGGAACGATAACTTCATCTCCCGGTTCGATCCCAATCCCCAGGCAGGCCAGGTGCAGCGCCACTGTCCCGTTGGCAACCGCCACGGCATGTTTGACGCCGCAAGACTCAGCAAAAGCCTGCTCGAAGCGCTGGGTGACCTCGCCCATCGTCAGCCAGCGGCTGCGCAGCACATCCAGCACTGCATTTTCTTCTTCGGGGCCATAATCCAGGTCAAACAGGGGAATTCGCCAGGTCATAGCTCTTCTCCTAAAAATTGGGCGCGCATCGTTTCAAAATCCAGAATGGCCTGTTCGTAATCATCCGGGCGGCCCAGATCTTGCCAGTAACCGTTAAAAGGATAGCCAACCACCTTTTCGCCATTTTCCAGTAGGCGCAAGATCAGGCTCGGGAAATCAAAATACAGGCCGCACGGGATAAATTCCAGCGCGCGCGGCTCAAAAACATAAATCCCCATGCTGACCTGGAAGTTGTAAGTGGGTTTCTCGATATAGCCGCTGATCTGATGGCCGCCATTCAATTGCAAAACACCCAGGTCGATCTTGATCTGGCGATTGTACATGGCAATCGTCACCAGAGCGCCCGACTGACGATGGAAAGACAACAAGTCAGCAAAATCGAGCGTGGTCAGCACATCCCCATTCATCACCAGGAAGGTTTGGTCGAGGCCCTCGATCAGAGGCAGCGGCCCGGCCGTGCCGAGCGGCTGGTCTTCGTAACTGTAACGGATGTTCAGGCCAAGGTACTCACCCTCTTGAAAAAAAGCCCGCAGCAGGCTGGCCATGTGGCCGACCGAAAGAACGATCTCGTCCACCCCGGCCCGGCGCACCTGGCGCAGCAAAACCTCCAGGATGGGCATATCGCCAATCGGCATCAGTGGTTTTGGGATGACTTTCGTATACGGGGCAAGCCGGCTGCCTTTGCCGCCCGCCAAAATAACTGCTTTCATGAATTCTCTCTAATGAAATGATTAAGTGAGGTTCAAATGGGCTGAAGCGATGTTCTCTCGCCCGTAGCAAAACCTGTGCTTGCGGGTCTCGATACGCCGGAAAAAGCGCCGGCTACTCGACCCTCGGTTTTTTCAACTGAAACGAATCGCACACCTATGATTATACGACGTAACGATCGGTGATGTAACGGGACAAATTCTCCCGGATCCATTCAAATGTGCGGCGCAGCCCTTCTTCAATACCCACCTGCGGACTCCAGCCCAGGGTTTCAAGCGCCAGGCGGTTATCAGAGATCAGGCGCTGGACCTCGCTCTTCTCCGGGCGCAAGCGCTGGTTTTCGATCACGATCTCCGCCGGATGATCGAGCATGGCGATGATCTGTTCCGCCAGGTCGCCAATCCGCACATCGCTGCCGGTGCCCAGGTTGATGGTCTGCCCTTCCACACCGGGGGCAGCGGCCACCTTCAGAAAGCCGGCCACGGTGTCGCTGACGTAAGTAAAATCGCGGCGCGTATCCAGGTTGCCCAGGCGGATGGTGCTGCCCGTCAAGGCCTGGGTGATCATGGTTGGGATGACAGCCCGGGCCGATTGGCGCGGACCGAAGGTGTTGAAAGGCCGCAACGTGACCACCGGCAGGTTATACGAGCAGTAAAAACTCTCTGCAAGCTTGTCCGCGCCGATCTTGCTGGCCGAATAAGGCGATTGGCCCTGCAAGGGATGCCCCTCGTCAATCGGGACGCGCAGGGCCGAGCCATAGACCTCGCTCGAAGAAGTGTGCACCAGGCGTTCCACCCCCAGATCGCGGGCCGCCAAAAGAACATTGAGTGTGCCGATGATATTGCTCTCGACCACCTCGACCGGATGCAGGTACGAATACGGGATGGCGATCAAGGCCCCAAGGTGGAAAACGTGGCTGACGCCTGTAACCGCCTGCCGGACGGCATCCGCATCGCGCAGGTCGCCGGTGACCAGTTCAAGCGCTTCAAAATCCTGACGTTTAAGCAGCGCTAACAAACCCGGGTCATTGCGGGCATTGTAACGAATAAAAGCCCGCACCTGGGCGCCGCCGTGCAGCAAGGTTTCAACCAGGTGACTGCCGATAAACCCGCCCGCACCCGTTACCAGGACGCGCTTGCCAGACCAAAATTCACTCATTCATCTTTCCTTCCATTAACAGGCGCAAAATGCGCCTGAAAACTTTGCAAAATATCCGACAAAATCACCAGGCGCGCCTCGGTCTGGCGACAGGTGGCCAGGATGCGTTCGCGGTCCCCCGTCTGAATCCGGTCGATCGCGTATACCACCAATCCAATATCTTCACGCTCAACCAGGGCCGGCAGGTCTGCGGTCGTGCCAAGTACCGGCACCCCGTCGTAGCGCATGCCCTGCTTGGATGGGTCATCATCCACATAGCCGTACACCGTAAAAAGGCGTTTGAAATCCGAACGGCGCAAGAGCCAGGTAATGATCTCGCCCCCCGCGCCTGCCCCGATCACGAGCACGCGTTCACCCGTGCCGAAGCCTGCGCCCCGCAAACCTACCCAGCGGGTGGCCAATCCGGTCAACAAACGCAAGCGATAACGGGCAATCACAAATGCCACTGAAACGACGGCTCCGGCAGCAATAATATAACCGTTCGGAACGGTAAATTCCGAGATAAACATATCCACCAGCATGCTGGCGATAACCACAAACCCGGCAGATAGAAAAATCCCAACCACATCTTCCGGGGCTGCACGCGACCACTCAACGCGCTTCAAGCCCAGTAAGGTATTAAATAAACTAAAAAGCGCAGCCATGCCCAGGCCGATCCAGATCGCCCAGTTCCAACCGATATCGAGCGGTTCAAACATACGCCAAACCAGACCAACCGCGCCCATCCCAAAAAGGGCAAGCACAAAATCGATCACGGTCCAATTCATATAAGGGCGCACCAGGCGCGTGAACGGCCCGCCAAACAACTGACCTTCGCTCTTTGGGCGACGCGCCGCGCGCGGCACGAGCACGATCAGGGTCCAAAAGATGGCATCCAGATCTGTCATCAGGTTGTGATGGCGGACGTACAGCCGATCCAGGCGCAGTTTGTCCGGGGCTATTTTCTCCAGATAATCGCCCATCAGGTTATCGCGCGAGAGCTGTTTTTCTTCATCGTGATAAGAGATGCTGGCCGGGCTGGTAATACCGGGCCGCACCGAAAGGATCTCGCGCCGGGCATCTTCGGGCCATTGGGCGGCAAACTCCGGGTCTTCGGGCCGCGGCCCAACCAGGCTCATCTCACCGACCAGCACGTTCCACAATTGCGGAAGTTCGTTGAGTTTAGTGTTGCGCAATAATTTCCCCAACGGGGTAATACGCGCATCACCAGCCGCAGTCACTTTCGGCCCGACATAGCTGGCGGCTTCCTCGTGCATGGTGCGGAACTTGAGAATGTTGAAAACCCGGCCCCCCAGCCCCATACGTGGCCCACGGAAGAAAACCGGCCCCGGCGAATCACGCTTGATGATGATCGCCACCCCCAGGAACAACGGCCAAAGCAACAGCAGGCCCAGGGCCGACCCGCACAAATCCATGGCGCGTTTGGCGAAGCGGGTATACCAGGCGCGTTGCATAGGCAAGACAAACGGTAATGGTTCTTTTAAAGTATCGCTGATCATCTTGGTTTCCCCTTTTTGTGAAGGTTTTTTTCAGTATTCAGTTGGTGAATAGTGACCGATTAGCGCAAATTAAAAACCTAAGATCTTCAATTTTTCCAAACAGGCGTTTTACCCTTTTTGTCACCCCAGCGGTTCCAAAACTTGACCAGCCCAATCAAGAAACCTACTCCGTAACTGAGATGAAGAATGGCAAAGATTAGTGGAAGCAAGGGAAGATATTTCCAGCCGCGCTTGGCTGCGGTATAAATGGATGCAAGAAGATTAGCAAGAAGATAAGAACCTGGTACAACAAGCGCTAAGGAACAAATAACAGGGTGAAAAGCCAGAAGAATAGAAATTAACAAGCCCAGAACAAAAGTAGGGGGCGCAAACTGGCGCAGGCTCATCTGACGGGGGTGTTTTTGCAGAACACGCACTTTCCAAAAACCATATTGATAGTACTGCTTCCACAGGCTGCCGGGAGCGCTGCGCACCGTATATTCCGATTTGATATCGGGGTTGAGCAAAATCTTCCCACCCGCTGCCCGCAGGCGATAATTGAACTCGTCATCCTGGTCTCGAACCAGTTCTTCATCAAATAATCCGATCTTCTCAAAAACCTGCCGCGGCCAGGCCCCCATGTACACAGTATCCACCCATTCTTCTTTTTCCGAAAAGTGAAACCGTCCCCCGCCAATCCCAAAGGATGTGCTGGTAGCCAGAGCAACCGCTTCACCAAAAAGATTTGTGCCGATGGCGCTCATCCGCCCCCCGACATTATCAGCTTTGGTACGCTGTAAACTCTCAACACACTGGCGCACATAATCAGGCGCAATCAAAGTATGCCCGTCCACACGGAGGATAATATCACCTTTGGCCTCGCGCAAAGCGATGTTGATACCAGTCGGAACAATTCTGCCGGGATTATCCAAAACCTGAATTTTCAGTTGCGGGTGAAGAATTGCAAAACGATTTATTATCGCGCGGGTATTATCGCTGGAAATCCCATCTGCAATCAGGATTTCCATTCGTTCAAAAGGATAATCCTGAAACAAAATAGATTCCAAGCAACACTCAATGGATGTGGATTCGTTGCGGATAGGAAGAATGATAGAAATGTTAGAATACGACATAAATTATTTAAGATGGGAAATAACCGCTTTAAATTTGCCGGCTTTTGTGCGAGGAATTTCTGAAATTAAATCAACTACCACTGCAACATCGGCCCCGAGTCTTTGTTTGACGCGTTGAATGATTTCTTGCTCATTGTTGGTTCCAAAACCAACTACTGGAACAACCTTTATTCGAATTTGATTTAACGTTTCCTGAATAATCTGAGCCTCTTGGATAGGTAATCCATAAAAAATTGGATTCAGCCAAAATATTTTTTTGCCATCAGCAGTGATGATTAAATCAGAATCGCGTCCTTCAATATCACCCATATAAGGCAAATTTCTCTGACATTGACATTTTAAATTATTACTTTTTCTGCCGCGATCACCTAGCTTATACCTTATCAAAGGCATATCGGGATTAATTAAACCAGTTGCCAAAATCTGGCCTGCTTCATCCTCATCGTTTTTTGTTTCATCATCATGTATTATCTCTACAACTCCAGAATCTGGCCAATAATGCATATTGCCTTCCTGGCATTCACTCGCTGCCAATGCAATTTCTCCCATTCCATAAGTTTGTATTACTGGGCATCCAAATGCTTCTGAAATAATCTCCCGCTGATTATCCCAAAGGGGTTCAGCATTTGTAAAAATTACCTTTGGAGAACATACTTTTAATTGCTGATCTAAAATTAATTGAGCCAAGTGAGCTGCGGAGGATGGATATACAACCCAGTGAGTCGGATTTACCTTATTAATTATGTCAACATATTGTTTCACAGTCTCTTTTGATATGTGAAAAGTTGATAGATATAATTGATTTAATCCGTAGTTTTTTACCCAAAATGGTGGTGTCTTTTTTTCTGGCGAAACTATCATCTGACCGCCAAGAATTATCCATCGATCCTTAATCGAAACCTGATGCCATCGGCGTATTCTTGCCTCATACATTGCATACCAAAGTTGCACAGTTTCTTTGGATTGATAAATATTCAATGGTGTTCCAGTTGTGCCACCCGTATGATCTTCAAACATGTATCTCGTATTACAATCATCAGCAATAAATGACTTCGGATTTTGACGAATGTTTTCTTTCATAAGCACTGGCCAATTAGCTAATATT
Organism: Chloroflexi bacterium HGW-Chloroflexi-6; assembly: GCA_002840685.1. Lineage (GTDB taxonomy): Bacteria > Chloroflexota > Anaerolineae > Anaerolineales > Villigracilaceae > UBA8950. The sequence goes on from PHBU01000011.1 coordinate 125,652, forward strand.
TCATAGCTTGAACGGTCGCCTTTTTGGCGAAGCTTACTCCAATACTTTCGGTAATAGGGAACCTGCGTAGCTGCACGATTTAGAATATACGCCAATCTCTCTTCGTGCCAAGAAGCCCACTTTTCTGCATTCCACGTGTCGCGTTCTAAGATTTCTTCAATCAAGCGCTCTGTCTGTGTCCCATAACGCCACCAACGTAAATAAAATCCCCAAACGCTTGCAGAAACGACTTTTAGATGATAAGGTAATTTGTGATAAATACTAATTTTATCAACCATGAGCTATTATCTTCCCAAATAATTGCTCCCATTGTGGCATTATGATTAACCAATCATAATGTTCAGCTTTTGTGCGCGCGTTATGGGAGAATTTTTCTACCAGTTCAGGTTCAGTCAGCAGATGGTGGATGGCAACTGCCATGGCAGGCGCATCGCCAACATCAACCACAAGCGCATCGTGGTTACCCTGCCGCAAATAGGACAATTCACCCGCATCCGTTTGTGACAATCGGCAAGCCATAGGCCGCCACTTCCATGACCAACACGCCAAAACTCTCATAGCGAGCGGTATTCAAAAAAAATAGTTAGTGCGCCTAATTGATGGACGCTGACTTCGTAAAAATAGCGCGGTGCTTTAGCATAATGCGGTGTAGGGAAAGAGCATGCGTTTACAACGACAGATTTTCCAGATTAGCAAGTTTTACCCGTAACCATTATATGCCAAAATCTTATTTTGACTTAACTAAAGTTTGATAAAGAGTAACTATTTCTTTTGAGCGAACATTCCATGTAAAACCTTGTTCGATTGTCTTCCTGGCATTTTCACCAAGAGTTTTTCGAAAATTAGGTTCAGATATTACTCTTCTGATACCTTCCCGTAACGAATCAACATTTTTTGGAATAACCAGATATCCATTCTGCTCGTGTGCAATCAAACTAGGCACTCCGCCCACATTTGAAGCAATGACAGGAAGACCATAAGACATTGCCTCCATTACTGCATAAGACTGATCTTCGACATAAGTAGGAAAGACAAATATATCAGATTCAAGATATTCTTTATGCTTTTGCTGGTCATTCACTGGCCCGATATACTCGACCAAATTATTTTTATCAACGTTCTGCAAATATTTTTTTACATAAGGAGTGTCTAATGTATCTGCGCCTACAATTCGAAGTTTAAGATTTGCTATTTCTTTTTGCAATAAAAGATAAGCATCGATCAATTCGATAATCCCTTTTTCTAACACCACACGCGTTAGGAATAACAAGGAAATACTATCCCTGAATGAACGATCTATACCATCTTGCGCAGGCAAATTTACCGCATTTCCAATATAAATAATTTTTTCTTCAGGAACACCAATATAAAGCCAGGTTTCTCGCATTTGCGGTGAGCCGGTCATAATACGATCATTTATTAAGGCACACTGCCTAATCAAGAACTGCGCAAATCGTGGCAACTGTTCATACCACTCACGCATATACCCGCCATGAAAATGAAAAATTGTTTTTCTTCTAAAAACCTTTGCCAAGAAAGCAATCCACGATTTTTCAAAAAAACCAAAACCAGAATTTGATTGTATATGAACAATTGTAGGATGCCAAAAAATCAAATTTATCAAAAAGTTTATTGTTAGTACCACGGCATTTAGGCAATTCGCCAAAAACCTTGTAATGCCAAGATACTTTTCCTTGTTAAAGTAACTAAATCGCACCACCCGGTAATCTATCGTACGAAACACATCTGAATTAAGTAACCCTTGAATATATGAAGTCATACCACCAAGAGGCGGAGGCAAAGGTGCTACATGTAATACTTTTATCGGGTCAATCATACGAATTCTCCTTCGGTTTATTCAAATAGGCTACAAGTTCAATTATTATGTTTTCTGAAGAATTTTTGAGAGTATTTTTCCGGGCAAGCAGTAAACCTTTTCTAATCATCAAACGTCTTCGCTCAGGGCTTTGAATTACACGCTGAATGGCATCTGCGAGCAACTTAAAGTTGCGAGGTTCAACCAATTCAGCTGCGTCACCAACAAAATCAGGAATAGAGCCAACTCTTGTGGCCACCACAGGAACGCATTGGGACATGGCTTCCCAAATCACACGGGGAAAACCCTCAGATGCAAGGGATGCCTGAATATAAACATCGGCCCGACGATAAAAAGAAAAGAGGTTATCGCCAATAGATTGGTAACCAGCATAATTTATATGTTGCTTGATATTTTTTGAGGTTGCAAACGCTGAAAGTTCATCTAAAATTGAATCGCCGCGCTCAACCGGTCCCACTAAATCCAAAACAACATTTATTCCTCGTTCACATAATAAGGCCACGGCCTGAGCCATCTGCAATAAACCTTTGGCGCGATCCATTCTCCCTGCATACAAAAGATGATAAGGCGGCGCAGACTGGCACGTATCCAAGCGTTCAAAAAAATCACTTTCCATCAGCGTTGTGGTTCGAACTTCTCGAAGGTTAGATAGTAACGGGCTAAACTCATGATACAACACACGACTATTAACAAACGTCAGGCTGCGCCGCGCCGCGCGAAGTTCAGCCCACTTATTCCAATGAGACCAGAGACGAATGGCTTCCTTGCGCCAGCGAGGCTGAGGCAGATCGTCAATACCTTTCAAATAATCGCCAACCAATAACAAAGCCGTCGGTACCGGGGAGGCAGATACCATGGCAGGCAAGAGTGGTGAGGGGCCGCGCACCAGCAAAACATCCAGTTTTCCGGTATAAGCCGCCAAATGCCGCGTGTAGCGTGATGAAAAAAACGTGCGATTTATAACACTGTTGTGCGGCCCAATATTAACCCACTTCACATTAGGCGATGTAATGCGATAATCCATGAGTTCAAGTTCATCAAGGCGAGGTGAATGCTGGAAGCAAACAATTTGGTTGCATAAGCCAGCCAGACTATCAATAAATCGCCCCAGATAGCCCGGCATGTAAAAACCATCTGGTTTATTGACGGCGGGAATGTGGTAATAAAAACCAAGACGCATGAGTTGTATCATCCTTAGAAACGATCTGTCGAACAAGAACAATCATGGCAGCCACCTACCATATATAAATTAAGGGGCTTTACCGGTGAGGCCAGATAAAGTCTACGGGTGGTGAATGCTTGCACTTAAGGCTACGAAACATCCAATTTAGGCCGCAAAGTCTGTATCGGTCAGTCATTTTGCTCAACTTTTCTTGTTGGGCCGTCACAAAGGTGTACTTTATGCTTACCTTTTTCTTCAGATGTACGGTAGAGAAATTTTCCTAAAGTTTAGAATCTTGATCTTTGATTTTTTAATCGCAACAAATCATCCGAACCTTTTTCGAAACGAGATGAAGTAGAAATGTTTTCATCGGAAATAGAGTTATTTTGAAGTGCCAGACGGGCTGCCGCTAATGCCAAAGCAACATGTGCCCAATAAAAAGAAAACATTAAATCAATAAATAAAAGATGAATTACCATTGCCAAGACCCCCAAGGCAAACCCAAAGGCCAATTCAGCATTTTTATTTTTTTGTTTTCGAAGAGCAGACCAGGTTATCGCGAGGGGGGCCAGACTTATGGCCAGCCCAGCCAGCGCCCCCATTAAACCCATCTCTACAAGTAAAGCCAGCCAGGCATTAAATGCTCCAGAAAACAAGAGTTCTGTTTCCGATGTAGCAAACTGCCGTTGTAAAAAAATGAATGTATTTGCTCCCCAACCCAGAAGCGGACGTTCCCAAAACATGCGTATACCAAGGTCACGGACCATCAGACGGAATCGGTCATCTTTACTGACAACATCTGTGTAATCGGTCTGTCCAAGCCCCGCCCGAATTGCGATCTCTGCCTGATTGTAATTAAAATCAATTACCGCAGCATAAATACTAAAAGTGATCAAGCCTACAAATAAAATCACGGGTATAAATCGCACCCAACCTTTAAGCGGAATACGGTTTAATATTATTGGTAAAACAAGCAACCAACTCAGCCAGGCACCACGCGTCTCATATTGTATGCCGTGAACAAGCATTGAAACTAAGGCCAACATAGCAAACCAGCGCCAGCGTATAGAAAAACTTTGAAACTGCGAAAAAAGCAAGATCACCAAGGCAAGGAAAATCGCTGGATGAAAACTAAATGAGGCCCCATTAATCATCAAACTTGGCAATTGAAACATGGCCCGCAATGGCCTCAATTCAACGCGCCAAAGAGAAAGAATAAAGCCAAGCACCAGGATGACTTTCGTTAAAAAACGTAATTTTTCCGGGGTATCTACTGCTGCCATAATGCCAAAGAGAACAAGCAAATAAACCACGAGATTGGGAAGCATCAATACAGTAAGGTTGAAATTGCTGCTAGCCAGGCTAGAAATAAAAAATGCCATTCCCAGTAAAACCATGAGAACTTTTTGCCACCCCGCAAGAGAAATACGAAAAGTATGAGATCTGGAACGCATCAAAGCTCCGAAGGCTAAACCCAAAACGGGTATAGTTGTAACCGAAAATTCAACAGGCCCAATCTGCACATTCGGCAAGAGAGGAAAATATAAAGTAACAAGCATTAAGCCAACACCCCAAACCGGATTAGCCCATACCACAAACAAGAATACGATTGACACTATTAACGTGATCAAATAATTTACTCCACATATTCCCCGGCATATACCTGTTGCCAATGCTCCAGATGCTGTTTCCAGCCAAAAGATGTTAGCACTCGCTGGCGTGCCGCAAATCCCATTTGCTGGCGTAATGCAGCGCTTTCGCCCAAACGCGTCATCGCCAGCTGAAGCTCGAGGACATTGCCGGGAGAAATATAAAAACCTGTTTCACCTTCAATGTTTGCCAGGTCTGTGATCCCCGGCAAACGCGCAATGATCACCGGCAGGCCAGCCGACATTGCCTCAATGGGCGCAATTCCCATTCCTTCGCGCCGGGAAGGAAAAACAAAAACATCCCCGGCAGACATCAACATCGCCAGTTGCTGCCGATCATCAATTCTTCCCAAAAAATTAACACAAGGGTTCTGTTCCATGTTTTGCGTCAGGGCCACAACTTGATCATTAACCAGGTTAGCATTCTCTGCCTGAGAACGTGGCCCAATTACCCATAATTTCCAGTCTGGGTACACAGTGGAAATACTATTAAATGCCTGCGCAAGCAGATCAAATCCCTTGCGAATGCCAACACTCCCTAGAAATATAAAAACAACATCTTCGGTACTCACTCCCATTGTCTTACGAAATTCAGTACGCGCTTCAGGGGAAACGGGAACAAATAAATCGTCGCGCACCCCACACGGCAGGCAGACGGCCTTTTGGGGCCAGATATTGCAAACAGATTGATGCAAGAATGGACTGACAGAAACAAGGGTGTCAAACGATTCATAAAAAAGGCGCTTTGCCAGGCCGCGCCATCCCCGCAAATCCAGGGCGGCCTGATCACTATCAGCCAATGAATGCACCCACACGCCGCGCGCTCCCTTATATCGCGCTATCCATCCCATCAAGCGAGCCATCAAGGCATCGCTGAATGAATCCAAACCTGCGAGGGAACCGACATGAAGCACGTCAAAATCCAAACTCATTAAACAGGCCAATGCCCAAAACCAAAACACAATCCGGCGCATCAAGCGCCCCATGCGGGAAGCATGAATAATCGGCGAGCGCCAGATATGTCCACTCTCTGCCCATGTCTGTTGGACGGGCATACCTGGCTTGCCAGATGTCAACACCTGAACTGTATAGCCACGCCGCATCAAGTACTCCAGCCGCTCAATGGTAATAAGCAACTCACCACCAAAATCTGGCGGCCAATAGCTATAGCTCACAAACACAATTCGTTTTTTCAAGTCAGTTCCTTATCCAGATTATCACCCTTTTACTCGCCGCATCCAAAAGCTATTGGAGTCATAATGCAACCCATAGTTTTTTATTGCTTCTTCCTCGCTAATCCCGCCAGGCAATGGAAAAATATCCTTCAGGCGATTAGGATACTTTTCCGCAAGGTATGAACCAGTCCATAAGATCTGATATTCGTTATTGAATGCCAAAAAGGACTGCAATAAATATTGTTCTGCCCAAAAATAATGCTTCTCTAATAAAAATTTGGCGGGGTAATGCCTGGGCCAAAATATATCGTGGATATGCACCAATACCCCCGGCTTGAGGCGCGGCAATATTTCAAGAAACAAATAGGTCACATCACCACCAAGCTTAACCGTATGAGTAGAATCGATAAACAAAATATCACCATCTTGCAAATCAGTTAAAAACTCAACGCTTAAATCTTCCACCTTTTTTGGCAAAACCTGGGACAGTCCGGGAAAGCCTTTCTGTAAGATACTACTTGGAAACGGATCCACTGCGATCAATTCAGTATTTACCCCATCGGCACTGTTCAAACAAACCGCCCTGGCAGCCACACAGGTTGAACGCCCTGCCCCCAACTCAATTATCTTGCGCGGTTTATAGTAGCGAATCATACAATGATATAAGGTTGCACATAACCATCCATACGTATCGTTACGCATATAATATTCGTGCGGTGTTGATGTAGGATCAAGAGGGAAGCTACATTCGTTCCTATATCGCGGCACAATTAGATCAACTTCCTGGAGTTGATCTATCTCCCGTAATTCAACACCAGGGAGCGTGGTTTCCTGCTCCCAAATTTTCCGATCCTGCAAGTTGCGCATATCTGGAATGGGGCTGTAATGATAATTTTTAGTGAGATTTATCCGAACTTTTTGGAAAAACTCAAAGGTCTTCCTGGAAAACAGCCAATTATGCGTCATATCACGAAATCCAGCCCATAAAAACATATTACAACTCCTATTTCAAAAGATTGATAATCCGCTTTGCTAAATCAATGCTCGAAGTCCCTGCCAAGGCAACAATTAAATATGCCATTGCTTTGAAAGAAAAGCCATAGCGCAAGCTATGTCGAAACGCGATCATTGCGTCAAGTCTCTTGCCATCAAGGGCGCATGCGCGAACCAGATTGCACCAAACACGCCCACGGGCGCGATCCAGCGGCAGGATTAGATATTCCCGATGAAACTGGCGAGCCGTAGATTCACACAGTTCCAAGGCTTGTAAAAAGCGCGGGGCAAAAGATCGCGCTTGAGCAGTGACACTACCTTCATCTTTATGCCTTTCTACCAATACACGCCTGGTGTAGGCAAACTGTAGACCACCGATCGCAGCCCGCCACCACAATTCGAAATCTTCCGGCCCGCTTAATGATGGATTAAAGCTCCCTACAATTTCTAAGGCTTTTATTCGTAAAACCACAATGGACATTGTGCCAATAAAATTGCTGACCAATAGCGCTTCGGGCAAACCCACCTTTTCAATTAGAAAAACATCACCTGGAATAGGTTCAGTTTTCACCATATCAAAACCTTTAGGGTGTTGAGAAAAACCATCCTGCCGGGTATTTAATAAATGATTAATATTTACAAAGTCACTAAATAAAATATCAATTTGGGGATAACGTTCAAGCAAATCAATCATCCAGGATAATTTTCCTGGTAACCAGATATCATCTGAATCGATGAAGGCCAGAAACTTTCCACGAGCTTGCTCGACACCTACACTACGTCCATAACCAATCCCCTGGTTTTGATCAAAACGATAATATCGAATACGCGCATCGTTGAATTGAGCCACGACCTGGTGGGTATCATCCGTTGAACCATCATCAATCACAATCAACTCGAAATCAGCAAAGTCTTGTTCCAACACAGAATTTATTGCCTTTGGCAAACATATTGCTCTATTATAGGTGGGTAGTATGACGGACACGACAGGATTTGATGTCATTGCTCTATTTTCAGCACGGATAAAAATTCTGTTGCCGCCCGATTTACGGTGTACTGCTGGGCAACTTGAAAGGCTTGATATCCCAAGTTTTCTGCCAAATCAGGGTCCTGTAATAGGCGCAGTATCACTTGAGCCAACTGAACCTCATTTGTAGGGTCAGAGACGAGCATACCGCCGCCTTTCTCCAAAAGAGACCTAAATCCCGGACGATCCGAAGCAACAACCGGCAAGCCACTTGCCATTGCTTCCAAGGCGACATTTCCAAAACTCTCCATATATACGGATGGATATACCGCCAAATAAGCCAAACCATATTGTGCTATCAGTTCTTCGTGGGAAAGCCACCCTCGCCATATAACAGAATCCGAGGGCAAAAATTGTTGAGCCAATTGACGCATTTCTAACTCAAAAGCGGATAAACTGTTTTTTTGATTGCCGAGGCTGGCGGGATTTTCAGCGCCCACTATCACCAACCTGGCAAGCGGTTCAACTGCGCGGATTTTCACAAATGCGGGAATTAAGTGCTGAATACCTTTTTGAGGCGTGATACGCCCAACAAATAAAATCGTTTTACTTGTAGCATGAAAACGATCAGGGTTAAAATCTCGATGTGAAAACTCAATTGGAAGTGTATTATGAACAATTTCACACTTTAAGACTTGTTGATTAATTTTCTTAACCCAATCACCCATAGCTTCATTGGACACTAACACACGGGAAGGCCAATGCAAAAAACGACGACTGCTTCCAATATCGTATCTGCAATAAAAAGACACTTTTTCTCTAGGCACAAATCGCAACAATGTCGGAATATACTGCGGAGCGTCATCTAATATCACCCAATTGGGTTGCCAGTCCCGATATATATTTTGAATTTGGCGAAAATAATACCAACCTTGCAAGCTATAAGCCCCAAATAACCTGCGAAGCACACCTGACAGAAACGGGATATTTTTATTCAACCATGAACTCAGTTTACGCCAGCCATCAGGAATTATCACATGGCGATACTCCCCAAATACAGAGGTGGAAGGCCACGAAGCTTGCATAAAACTCTGTTGACCGGGTGACATGGCAGAAATAATAACAATTTCAATCTCATCCCAGTGATATTGCGCCAGAAATTCAACCAAACGAAAAATATTGCCATGTGGTGCGCCAGAATCAAGCGGCGGCAGTGGGCGAAGCAAAGCCGGATAATCAGGAGTGATACCGCAAATATAGAGAAGCTTCATAAAGATTTTTGGAACACTTCATCCAGCTTTAACAATATCTCGCTTTGGGCCTGCTCAATCGACTCAATTGCTTGAACATCAAGTTTCTCTCTGTAAGTCAGATAGGCTTTATCTATTATGGCATCACCACCAAATTCATTAACCTGCCGCGAGCCAGGAAAATATTTCAGAATCAGCTTTTGCAAGCCTTTCACAAGAGTAAGTGTAGAAAATAGCTTCTCCGCAGGTATGGATATTTCCGATAATATACCCGCCTTGTGTTTGTGAATATCCATGATAGCGCTGCTGATACCCTTAAGGCCAATGATATGCTCCCTAATATTGTCCGGCGCTATTACTACACGATAACCTCGCTTGATCAATTCCACATTTGCATAATCAGCAGTATCATATTCCCCTTTATAGGATTGTGGGTTTATGCTCGGGCCGGGAATACTTAGAAAGGGGAGATTCTCCTTTTGCCAGATGCTTCGCCGAACCACCAGGCAATAAGAACCCATTGGTTGATAGGATTTCCCATCTATGGCCCATTGAAAACGTCCCCGCGGCAATAAAGAAACAACAGCAACTTTTGGATCTGACATCATTTGTTGTAATGCCCATTCGATAGGTGTGCTATCGAGCCACAAAACATCATCATCGCATACAACAACATACTCAGATTTACATACCTTCAGAAAGAACAAATCCGATTTCTGACCATGCGAATAGTTTAATAAATGTTTTACTACCCACGATTGGTGACTGGTCTTTCCAGTTCCATTGAAACCACCAGAACAATCCCCGATTAGAATTCTTCCCACAAACTCTGGACCTAAACGCGCAACCAAGCCTGCCCACAAAAATGTCAACCCCGGAACAACCGAAAACGTCATCCAATCAGGCTGTATTGCCGCTATCTGGTTTGGCGGGGACATTTCAATCCGATATGTGCCAACCAAGCATCTTAAAACTGCTAACAATCCACCATGGTGTAAGTGATTGAAATTCCAATTATGTCGAATCAGCCAAAAATCGCCTCTTAAACGATGCAGCAATTTTAACAAAGCCGATACATACTTATTCAAAACCATTGAACATCTCCATATAATTTGACAAAATTCTTCAAAACATGAATGAAATTGGCAATCTAAAAGTCATAGTTTCCCGAACATCTCGCTACTATAATCGGGCACATGCTTTCATTGTTCGGCCTTTTCGCTCAAAATCCTGAAGCTATTTTCGTAACGTATGAACAAATCATTTGTCTTATTTCTAAAATCATCAGGCAGTTCCAATGCAATTTCCCGAATTTCGTTCTCGGAAATTTGCGGCAACCACTCAGGCTTTTTGGAAAAAATCTGAGTATACAACTGGGCAACCTTCCAATCGCAGAATAAACCGACAATATGGTAACTGGCCAGTTGGGGGTTTTGCACTATCTCTTCTCTTAAAGAAGAAGGCAATTCTCTGTTTCTAAGTGCAACTAGAAGAGCATTTGTGGTACCTACCAAGGCACAAACAAAATCGTCGGATGATTTGACGATATCCACCTTATAGCCCAAACGTATTAAAATCTCGTTTGCAAAATCACCGGTATCATAAAAACCTGAAATCCGGCCAATTGCCGGATCATTGATATGCCCGGTAGTGAAATAAAGCTTTTCCCGAATAAATATATCGCGGGAAAACAATATGCTGTAGACGCCCATCGCTTGATGTTTTTCCCCGTTTATATCAAGGAACCAGCCTCTTGGATTCAAACACGCAACAGCAACTTTTTCAGAGCCGGCAATTCGTGTGTAGGCTGTTTCCAAGGCTTGGATGGATATAAAAAAAAGATCATCATCGCAAAGCCACACATACGGTGTGTCAATTTCATAACGGAGGAAGTAATCAATTTTTTGCGCCGGCGCAAAATTACAGAAAGGGACAACCCGCGCCAACGGGAATTGTTCTGGTTTAAGTTTTCCACAGCTATCAATAATTATGATTTTATCTATATGTTGGCGTTCTAAATACTTGGCTGCAAGGTGATACCAGACCCGAGCCAAATCGGGATAAATTGTGATAAGAAGAATGGTGATCGGCGCTTTTTTATCGGAGGTTTCTCGCAGGTTGGCTCTGAATACTGAATAAAGTGTACTCAATGTACACTTTATTGTGTCCGCCAACCCCCATAACGCAACGGAACCAATAGCGCAACCTATTGTTTTCTTAATAGCTTGCAGTTTCTTCTGAGGATCTATCGGGGAATAATTGGGAATAAAATTTATCTTGCGATCTTTCAAAGCCTTATCATCTGTCATGTTTAAGCAAATCTCCTGCATTCGAATTTTGCACAGCGGATAATTGGGATTATTTTTGGCAGAGTTTGGAAATCCGGACAGCTTGATTGATGCATTGATTTACACTCCCGGGAATTTTTGATCACGACTTGGCAAAACGGCCCATTTATGGAATTTTTAACACATATTTGGGCAGTCACGCTGAAAAGCCATCAATCATGATGCTCATCTGGACAATAAACCCAACTTTTATACGTTTACATTTACAGCATCGTCAAAGAACGCCCCAAAAGAGCGGGCATGTAGTTCCGGAGAAAATAATTGTCCGGCTTTGATGAAAGCGGCGGTGCGAACAGCCTCCATCCGTGCCTTATCCTGAACCTGCATCAGCCTTTCAACCCAGTCTTGCGGTGCAAAAGGCGGTAATAAAAAACCAGTAAGCCCATCTTCAATCACTTCCCTGGTTCCATCCACGTCAGTGGCAAAAACCGGTAGGCCGGTGGACATTGCTTCAACCAGCGAGTTGCTCAGCCCCTCGGCAATGGATGCTTGAATATAGGCACTTGCGCGACCAAATAATGCCAGGATTTGCTCATAATTTAATTTGCCCGGTATATCTATCACAGTTTCCAGATCAAGCATTTTTCGCAAGTAAAGCAGATAATCCAAATCAGGCCCTGCGCCAACAATGGTCAATCTGGCATTCATACCCCTATCACGTAAGTGGCGAAATGCAATCAAAAGATTGGAGAAACCCTTCCTCCACATTAACCTGCCAGTTGAAACAAAATGAACTTGCCCATCATTAATGCCGCCTAACCAGGCAGGCAACGCGGCTGGGATAGGCACAGTTGTGTAAATCACGGAAAAATCCAAATCGCGTGCGAGCAATTGCGCTGCGCTCAATCCCAATGCGCGACAAACTGCATGAACTTTGGCAGCACCTTCAATAGCATTGATTGTGGCTTGTCTTTGTGTTGTGGACTGCAGCGTAAGTACCTGAATATCACTTCCGCGGAGACTTAATGTGTAAGGAATACCCAGAGCCAGCGGGATCCAGCACATCGAAGCCGCCAGGCTGGCATCGTGGAAGTGGACCAAGTCCGGACGCAAGCGTTCAAAATAGCCCAACAATATTTTTTCCGAGATGGATGTTTCCTGCCTGCGGATACTACCCACAGTTAGGAAACGCAAACCAGCCAACTTGCCCCAAACACCCAAGTGGTTGAAGTTGGGCATAATTTCTGCGTGCAGGCTTTTGTCTGTATTCCCAAGGCTGGCACTTTCATTAAGCAATACTGCATTATGGCGCGCTATGATTTGAATTGGAAACCCAAGTGTATCTAACGCATGAGCATGCCGGTGAATAAAGGTCTCAGCAGGCCAATTGTATACAACTTCAACGATTTTCATCTTAAGTTATACATGATTAGCGATGTTTGCATCCAAATGAACAATTTCTTTTTCAATTAAAATCCCATATCCCAAAGGAAAAGTATCCATTCGTTCTATAGCCAAACCTAATATGCCCAAAATTAACCCTATTGTTTTATAAAAAATGTACCGCTTTGATATCCTTCTTGGGGGTCTTTGCAAAAAATTAGAGAGCGTTGATAATATTCCGCCAAAATGAACCAACCGGATAATTTTGAAACCGCGAAACAATTCAACCAAGGCAGAATCAGAAAACCTCCAGTAATCTATCTGGTCGTGATATGGAAAAATAAAAGGTACAGTAATGACAGCTTTCCCACCAACTTTGAGAACTCGCGACATTTCTTGAACTGCCTTGCGGAAGTCAAATATATGCTCGAGAACCGAAACACAAATCAAACCATCAACAGATGCATCTTCAATTTGCTTCATATTGGTAGCATCCAAATAAATATCATAATCCCCTTGTACATTTGACATTATATAATTTTCTGAATTTTTGAACAAAGCCTTATAATTCCACTTCTTCTCTGCTCCAATTTCAATTAATCTTCCTCGCAACTCCACAGAAGTGTCCGCAATAAATTTATTTTGACATCGCCTAAATAGCGAAATTTCGCTAGAGAAATAATGGAGCAGATACTCCACCGTTATGCAATTGTATAATTCCTTATTCATCTCTTCTCCTCACCACAGATTTACGCCTGTCCACTGTGTTATTAATCATGCTGCAAGCATTAGATACGTTTCTATTAAATTCGATCAAAAAAAGCAGAACAAATAAGAAATGACCAATTGTTTCAAAAAACATAGCAGTTCTCTAAATCCCAGCATTTCTTATGATAATTCCAACTTAACCGCTGGGCTTTACCATTAAACATGGTACGACGAATCATTCCCCGAAACAAAGCGTTCCTCATGCCCCACCAAAGTAATTTTCGAAAACTCAAAGGCATAAAGGAATATCTTCCATTTTCAATTTCAGCAAATACATTTTTTGAAACGGTCACACTTTGTTGTTGACCGTGCAATCTCATCGTTGAAAGAGTCGCCGGAACAAACACGGGGGCTGAAAATTCTGCCATTCGGATCCATAAATCAATATCCAATGAATGGTAATTATCTTTATTGTTAATAAAACCCCCGGCCTTATCATACAAGCTTCTTCTAAAAAAAGTCGATATATGTTGAGGAACCCCCATTAGCCAGGAGGTGTTAAACCCAGATCTCATCAATTTGCTATTGTAAGCATCAAGATGATTACGACGAGGTGAGATCACCTGCCCGTCCACTAAAAAGCTGGAGTGCCCAGTAATCCAATCTATCTCAGGAAATTGACGAAATAATCTAGCAACCAGATTCAATGTATAAGGAAGATACACATCATCTCCATTAATAGATGCCATGATCTCCCCGGTGGAACGAGAAAATCCTTTGTTCAGCGTATCAGCCTGGCCTCCATTTTTTTCATTAGCTACAAAAATAATGCTTGACTCGTATTTTTTGATAATTTCTACACTACTATCCGTACTGCAATCATCCACAATAATATATTCTAAATTTTGGTAGCCTTGCAACAACACAGAACGGATAGTTTCTTCCAGATACTGATCTTGATTATACGAAGGAGTCACTATGCTTATTTTAGGCCAGGATGTATCAATAAGCCATGCGTCAGCATAATTTGGAAATTCCCCTTTTCCCAGCCAACCAATTTGATCAACCATTCTTCTTAGATTCCTTTCAATAGCGTTTTCTGACTGGCCTCGTCGACATTTTCATCAGATGGGTGAGTAAATCTCTGGGATGGGAATCGTTCTTCGTGATATTCCATTAAATCCAATTGAGTTAAAAGAGTTACCAATAATTTTAATAAAAGATCACGTGTTAGGTAAAAAAAACTCCTGGTCATCCCTGGTTTTAATCCATCGGGAACAACCCAAACGGTAAGGAACTTCTTCAACCATAGCTTAGGTATAACGCGATAGTTTCTCCACACAGTCTGCATAACCTCTGTCAGGGATAAGCGCTGGAAACGAGCGGTTTTTGCCAACGGATGATTTCTTGTAATTGCTAAGTCAGCATCCAAAAAAGAAAAGCTGGCACCATATCGAGCCATCCTTAACCATAGATCATAATCCATCGACATACGATATCTCTCGTCTATATATCCAACCTCTTTCAACAAACTGAGAGGATAAAAGGTTGATGGCTGCTCGATAATATTTTTTTCAATCAAATGCCGAATCGTATAGGGAGATTGCTCCAATTTTGAAATGGTATCAAGGGATGAGGTTCCTTTAAGTTTGGTGCCCGTTATTAAACTAATTGGTTTGCCGTTCGCCAGCCAATAGGTAACAACAGTGTTTATTGCATCAGGAAAATAAATATCATCCGAGTTCATCCAGCCAACCAGTTCCCCGGTTGCCCGCGCAAAACCCTTGTTAATGGCGTGAGATTGACCTCGATCTTTCTCACTGATCCAGTATGCCAACCAGGGCTCATATTTCTTGATGATCTCGACGCTATTATCCGTACTTCCGCCATCAATAATAATGTATTCCAAATTTGGATAGCCCTGAAGTAATACCGAGCGGATTGTCTCTTCAAGGAATTGCCCATGGTTGTAACAAGGCGTCACTACGCTGACGCGTGGACAGAGAGAGCCATCCGCCATAATCTCTGGAAGTGGCACAGTTTCTTCTGTCCAGGGCCAACCAGTTTTACCAGCAGAGGGAGGTGGAAGCTTTGCAAGGGAAGTCATCTTAACATTAACCATCTCTAATTTATAATCTAGTGGGTGTGGTTACGGTTCATGGAACGCCAATCAGCAATGATTTCTTTATACCAAGCCAGATAAGAATCAACCTGCTGATTCAAATCATATCGTTTTTGAGCGATTTCAGCGGCATTACTTCCAATTTGCCAGCGCAAATCAGTATTCTGCAAGAGATTGAGAATCTGGCTTGCCATGGCGGAGCTATCTCCCGGCGGAACCAGGAACCCGGTCACGCCGTTATCGATCTGTTCCAGGATACCACCAACGGCGGTGGCGATGACCGGTGTCCCGCAGGCAAAGGCTTCCAAAATCACGTTCGGGAAATTCTCTGACTTCGCGGCATGTAAATACAAGTCGGCAGCCTGGAAATATTGGGCAACAATCGCTGGATCTGATTGAAAAGGAATATGTTTAATTTTTATGGAGCCTAAGCGTTCTTCCTTTTCATCTTGGCTTCCAAGCGCCAACAACACGATGGGTAATCCTTGAAGATCAGCAGTTGCCAGAAGTGCAATGGTATCTAACATCATTTTATAATCTTTGAAAGGGTTGCTTTTTAAATTTGAGGCTGCAAACAGTAAAATAAACGCATCGTGAGGGAGGTTAAGAAGTGAACGGATCTTGGAACGAGATTCAGGGTGATATAACTTTAAATCAACGCCATTATGAATCACTCGCCCTTCAATCGGTTTAAGGATAGAACGCTGCACACGATCCATTAACCACTGACTTGGGGTGGCGATATAAAGTTTGCTGCGGCGATAAATATCACGTTTTCTTTGCCAATTAAAAGTTACTGCATCGCGTTTACTTGCCGGGTAGAGCGCCAAATATTGACATGCGCCACACTCATCTTCCCACTTGGGACAATCCATCGTGCAAGCGCAATGGCCTGTAAACATCCATTCATCATGCAAAGTCATCACAAAGGGATATTGATCACTCAAATTCGGCAAATACCGCAAATCAAAGTATGACCCATGCAAGTTATGCGCGTGAATAATGTCTGGTGTTTCAGGGAGCTGTTCGAGTATTTTGCGAGAACCTGGATAATAAAAGTTTTCACCCATGCTGCGGTTTAGCTTAGCGACAGGTTGGGCCAACCAATCTACCAGGTTGCTTAGCCGCCACGCTCCCGGTAAATGACGATTTTTCGCCCGCAAATAATCACGAACTTGGAACAAAACCCTGGTATAGCGAGAAGGTATATTCCGATTAATCACGAAAGTATCTGGAATCTCCCCGTGCTTAAAACCAACAGCAAACCGAGCCTGGTGGCCACGTTCCAAGTAGGATATGTGCAAATTGCAGGCAACTTTTTCGGCGCCACCACTTATATCCCTTGCGTTAATACTCAGGATTCTCACAACTAACTCTTATTTTTTACTAAGATTAGCGGTAAAGCCAGAAAACGCGCAGAGCGCGAAAATAAGCTATTTCTCGCATTTCTACCCACGAACACTATCAGAGACATGAATCCTTTTGTATTTTCCAATTAAGCAAGATGCGTTTTATTTTATAGTAAAAATAACGAGTAAAAATAAGCCATGGAGCATGGATTACTCCTAAGATAATTTTTTCATGTAATGGCTTCGAAAAGTCATCGATTGACAAATAATGTTCGGCTTGTCTTTCTCTAACCAACTTCCAAGCTTGAAAATGATCCCGACGAGAGAATTTCTTATCATAACGCTGATGAATAATTTGGTTTTCTCGTTCAAAAGGTAAAAAATCTATTCCTGTCTTGCTACTATCGTGAATTCGAAAGATTGCCAAGTATTGTTCAAGCCACGTTGGGCAAGGTTGTACTCGTATAAATTTCATCCAAAGATCATAATCAAATGAATAGTGCATGTCTTCATCAATACCGCCCGATTCAACCCATATTGATCTTCGCCAGAAAACCCCGGGCTGAAAAATTGGGTTTGATAATAACCACTCATATGTACTGGTTGTTTGCTTGCGAGCTCGACTTTTTACTACTCCATTTTTTTGAATAACATAAACGTTTCCTGCCAACCATTGAGTGTCATTTTGACTTAAAGTCTTAGCTAAAGCTTTAAATATCCCAGGGAGATAATAATCATCACTGTTAATCCAGGCCATGATCTCACCAGTAGATCGCGCAAAACCTTTATTAATGGCCTGTGCTTGACCTTTATCCTTCTCACTTACCCAGTAGGTTAACCAAGGCTTATATTTTTTGATGATCTCTACGCTACCGTCTGTACTCCCCCCATCAATAACGATATATTCCAAATTGGGATAATTTTGTAATAACACTGAACGAATTGTTTCTTCTAGATATTGCGCCTGATTGTAAGAAGGTGTCACAATACTAATCTTAGGATAAAAAGAATCATCGGGAATCGTTATAGCCAAATCAGATGTTTCTTCAATCCATGGCCATCCCGTTTTTCCAGAATGGGGAGGGGGGAATTCATTTAACATAAAATGCTAGTTTCCAGGTGTAAGATCGCAAACATGTTTCATAAAGCATTGCCCAAAGGCAATCTTTCGCATTTCCAAATTCGCTACTGCTGCTTGCTCCATTTCTAAATCCGGCCCTGAATTCTGGGTTTCAAACACATGCAATAACTGTAAAGCCAGGGCCTCAGCATCATTGGCAACAAAAAAGAATGCATTGCTCGGGTTTTGTTCACGATGTACAGGAATATCAGAAATAATTATGGCCTTGCCAACAGACTTGGTTTCTTCCACCGTGGTACTCCAACCCTCAAACAAAGATGGTTGCAGAACTGCCAAAGACTGGCGTATTAATTGAAACGTATAGATATGAGGAATAAGGCCCAACATTATGAAGTTTTCGTGCAGTCCAAATTCAGCAATTTTAGCAAACAAACCCGGCACATAATTAGCATCTCGATCTTCTTGCATACCACCTGTGCAAACGATCTTTACTTGTGGATTCTTTTTGCAGGCAATAAATAAAGCATCAATCACTATTGAGTGATTTTTATGGCGCCAAAATTGATTAGGCAAATAAACAAAACGCTCTGGAAGATGGTAACGATCGCAAATGCTTAATGGATCAACATCGTAAATTCCAACAGGAGGGCAGGAAACGAAAGACAAAACTCGGCCTTTCAAAGCAAACTCAGGGATGAAATTGTGGTAATCATTCAAGGCGCATTGGCTGCTCAGCATTACCTGAGTTGAGAAACGCGCAGCGACTTCAAAGTTATAATCTCGTGCTTTAATTTCTCTTGAAGAAAACATATTGGGAATATGGCGATGCTGAAAATCAGGTATCCAGGATATGAAGGGTATTTTCAAAGAACGATATAAATCTATTTTCATTACCTGGCTAAACAAAACATGTATACCTTGACGCTGCAAAAAAGTTTCCAATTTAGAGGGCATCTCTAACTTAGAAATAGTTGATGCTATATTCGCAGGAATACGCCCATAGATTTTCTTGAAGAGGCGCTGCGAGCCGGCATCAACGGGCGGCAAAGCAAAAACTTGATCAATATAGGGGGTAAGCGTATCATTTAGCACTGTATCAGTAGGAACTAATAAAGTAATATGAGGACGGGTATCTAAGGGTAGGGACTTTAAAGCAATAAATAAATTACGCAAATAACTAGTTCCGGCAGGCCACATTGCCCCGCCAGTATTTAAAACAGCAACTTTATATTTCATCAACGATTATCCATTTAATTCAGTTCGACACCAATCGGTAAAAGTCATTAAGCCAGATTCAAAATTAACTTGAGCATGAAAACCCAATTTTTCTATACGTGAAGTATCTGCCTGCCACCAACGTGGTGTTCCTGATGGTATCTCTCCATCAAAAGTCACTATTTTCTCTAATTTCGAATGATTAACAAGTTTGCTCGCAATATCTTTAATAGCAACTTGTACTCCTGATGCTAAATTATAGGCCTCCCCAATAAACTGCCCATGCGTTGTTACAATTTCGACACCCAAAGCAACATCCAAGGCATGGATAAAATCTCTGGTCTCGTACCCCGTACCATGTAAGATAACTGTTGACTCTGTGAAAATTTTACGACAAATATCCCATAAAACCTGCCTCCGCAAACCCGGACCGTAGGCAGAGAATATCCTGATACTAGCAGTTGGTAATTTATAAATTCGCGCAAATTCTTCGACAATCAGTTCAGATTGCCACTTGTGATAACCATAAGGTGAAAGCGGAACCGCCAAATCGGTTTCTGCAACAGGTAATCTTACCGGATTGCCATAGACCGCAGCGCTGGAAAGGAAAACAAATTTGCAGTCAGGTACAACCCTGCGCAAACTATTCAGAATAAAAAATACAAGCGGTGGCCCGGATTGATAATCCGCCAAAGGATCCGTCATGGATAGCGATACCGCCGCTCGCCCAGCGCAATGAACACAGCAATCAGGCTTTTTTTCAACCAGAATTCGTTCCAAATCTGCAGATGGAAGTATCAGCGAATAATAACTTTCCAAATAGGACAAGGGGGCATTTTCCGGGCTGGTTATATCAATCCCGATCACCCGCCAGCCCTTTTCAAAAAAATGTCTCGCGATATAACGACCAAGAAAACCAGCAACACCGGTAATAAGCACAGATTGAATGGATAGCAAACCCATTACGCCAAGCAATCCTTCAAAACCATAGTTAAGCCTGTTTCTACATCGACAATCGGCAAATTTTGAATAGCAATAAACCTATCGTTTCCTGACAAAAAAGTTAGTTGCCCCTGCTGGTTACGGCTTTCACGTATCCTGCTCTCAACATAGCCCTGTTCAACGGTAACAATATTTAATTTACCAACAACGTCAGACCGAACAAAAAACGCATTATTTCCCGCACTGTTAGAGCCAACAAATTCATACCCCTTTTCTTTCGCCAACAAACATAAAGCCCTGAGAGATGCACCGTAATATAAATTTGAGTAGTGCGCTTGGGTACGCTGAAAATCCGCACTATATGGTACTGTAAGCGCCCTGTCTTTTCCAAAAATACTGTTATATTCCACTATCACAATACGAGGAGAAATGATTTCTTCTGATATAGCTTGCCAAACCCAATAATCATTTCCATCAACATCCACACTCAGTATTCCAATATCACCTGAAATATTAGACTGTTTGAGTAAACAAGCGATGTTTTCCACGGTAATAAATGCTTGTACAGCTTGAAGAGTATAACGCCAATATAGCTCCATTTGCTTTATTTTGCAAATATTGCTTTCACTTCCATCCATCACCAACCCGCTCCAATTATTGTTAACTAACAGAAATCGGGTGTTGCTTTCCAAATAGTCAGATACGCCAAACTCTATAAATACTTTATTGGGAATCTCAATGCGGGAAATCAGGTATTGAATAATTCCATCTTCTCCCCATTGCGAAAAAACCTTAAACTCCACCTCAAAAAGATTCTCAGCAACCTTTTCCTCTTTTTTTAAAGATGAAATCATTGTTTGGGAAGTCAAAATACGATTTTGTTCAATCTCACTCATCAAACTATTTTCTGAGGCTATGATACTCATCGTAAGATAACGTAAGATTTTTTTTGAAAATTTTTCTAGAAACATAAACGCCACCAATTATGAAATAGGAGTAATAATGGGTGTTACTTGGTTTCTATATAACACCCCAGGAGGAACATCTTTGGTAACAATTGAACCCGCCGATATAATACTACCGGCTCCAATTCGCACCCCTCTAAGAATAGTTACATTAAAGCTAATCCATACATCATCTTCAATAACTATAGGATTCCAAAAAATGCCTGGTAAATTATTTACATCTGTTGGATGCCCTGTAGATAGAATTCTATAATAATGATCATGTCGCTCCACAGCATCCCTAGAATGAGCAGTTGTATCTATAATGTTGACATTATGAGAAATAAGAACACGGTTTCCAATTGAAACAGAATCCATCGACCAAATCTCCGTTCGATGACCTACATAGCACCAATCGCCTATCTTAATACAGCCACCATGAGGAAAAACCAAAAGACGTCCTAGAATATAAGTGTTTTCGCCCACACAAATGCGATTCGCATCGTTTGTAGGATTAATTATAGCTGCACCTTCATCGATCTTACTACCATCGGCTAACATAGCATTGTATGATGGTTTTCTTCGTTCTCGCTCTATTCTCAATTCACGGGAAAGCCAAGTGATATATTTATTTTTCAAGCGGTAAAAAATTTTTGGAAGTTTCATTCCGCAACATCCCGCAAAAAAGGCCTCCAACTAAAATTTGTCAAAATATTTCCATGTTCTTTGGCCCGATAACGCCAACGCTTTGTGCCTATCTCATCCACTTGAAAAGATAATACATTTTCTTGAATATCATATACCTCCCGACCAGGACAATGAATACCAATTGTTAAAGAATAACGGTCCGGGGCGAGATAATTTGGCGGAAAATCAACTAAAAACGCATACACACCTTCTGCAAAGGAGGTATTAAGTTCTGTTTTATCAGAAAGTGTTGATGAAAAAAGAGGTGCCCCAAGTCCATTGAGTAACCGAATTCCAACATCTACATCAGAAATTTGCCGCCTGCATAATATTTCTAAGCCAACGGAAAACGGTTTCATTACATTCACCGATGAAAGAGGCGTGCCATACTCATCACCAAGCCAACATCTTAAAAAAACAACAGGGGATGATTTTTTTAATGACGGATCTAAATGAACGTCTGTAAACAAATTTTTAGGGCCTGACAAATATCTTTCAATAACGTCACTGGAAATGCCAAAATCAGATATAATACCATTTGATAAACAGACAGAACTGGAACAAAGCTGGGTTATGGCAGCCATATTATGGCTAACAAACAAGACAGTTCTTCCCTCATTTGCTACATCCCTCATCTTTCCCAAACACTTCTTCTGAAATTCGGCATCCCCCACCGCCAGTACTTCATCCACCACCAAAATTTCGGGTTCCAAATGCGCCGCCACCGCAAAGGCCAGGCGCACATACATGCCGCTCGAGTAGCGCTTGACCGGCGTATCAATGAATTTTTCCACCCCCGAAAAATCCACAATCTCATCAAACTTACGGGTCACTTCCTGTTTGGTCATGCCCAAAATCGCGCCATTCAGGTAAATATTCTCGCGCCCGGTTAATTCGGGGTGAAAACCAGTGCCCACTTCGAGCAGGCTGGCGATGCGGCCCTTGACCTTAATTTTGCCCGAGGTTGGCGCCGTCACGCGCGAAAGGATTTTGAGCAGGGTGCTCTTGCCGGCCCCGTTGCGGCCAATAATGCCAAGCACCTCACCCTGCTCCACCGTGAAGCTGACATCGCGTAAAGCCCACAATTCTTCGCCATCGTGGTTGCCGTGATCTTTCTCACCAATTTTTAGCAAAGGGTTCGATCTGCCGCGCATCTTTGCCCACCAGACCTTTAAGTCGTCGGTAAAAGTACCGGTGCCAATCTGGCCCAGGCGGTAAGATTTGGATAGATGTTCAACAGCGATAACGATGCTCATACCGTATCCATAAAGGTCTGTTCAACACGGTTAAAGATAATGCCGCCAATAACCACCACCGTCAACATAAAGCCAAAAGTGTAGAATAAGTGACCCATATCAACGGTACCCACACCCAGGAAGGCATAACGAAAGGCCTCCACGATCGATGTCATCGGATTAATAAATATGATCCATTGGAAGCGTTCCGGGATGGACGAGATTGGGTAAATCACGGGAGTGGCATACATTAGCAATGAAACACCAAACCCCACCAAAAAGCGCAGATCGCGGTACTTGGTGGTGAGTGATGAAACGATAATACCAAAACCCAACCCCAGCCCGGCCATCATTAACACCAGGATAGGTGAAAATAAGATCCACAACCAGTTGAAGTGGATAGCCGCGCCACGCAAATAAAAGAACAGAATAAAAAGCAAGAACATACCAAACTGGATAAGGAACCTGATCAAACCGGAAATGACCATAGAAACCGGTACCGCCAGGCGCGGGAAGTAAACCTTGCCAAACAGGTTGGCATTTTGCACAAAGGTATTGGATGTATTATTCAAACACTCAGCAAAATAAGACCAGATGACCGTACCTGACATGTAGAAAAGAAATTGAGGCAGGCCATCGGTAGATAGACTGGCGATCTGGCCGAAAATGACCGTAAACGTGATCGTTGTCAGCAATGGCTGAATCAGGTACCAGAGCGGGCCAAGGATAGTCTGCTTGTAAACGGCCACAAAGTCGCGGCGCACGAAGAGCATCACCAGGTCACGATATTTCCATAGTTCGCCCAGGCGCAAGTCGAGCAGACCGCGCTGGGGTTGGATGATCATGTCCCAAGAGTCTTCTGTTGTAGCGGGGATTTTTTGCAAATTAGTGTTCACAGGCTGTTTTTCCAAGCATCCGCCCCACCGACATTCTATTTCAATGTCAACGAGGAAATATTCTTATCTCGGCTTTGCACCTGACAGCCCTTACCGGGGCCGCTAAACGCGCTGCTTTTTTTTCTGGGTCAAACCAGTCGGCAACTCAACCGGCATCTGGCGTCCGCGCAGCAATTTTAGCAAAACGCGCACCCGCTCATTGCCGGAAAGGCTGGTATCGAAGATGGCTTCGTGGCCTTCGAATGGCCCGCCTTCGATGATCACCACATCGCCGGCCTTCAAGCTCTGGAGCTGTTCGCCGCCGGCCTGGTTGATCTCCTCCACCCGGTGGCGGATGGCAGCCAGCAGGCTGTCTGGCACACTGGCCGGAACCGCATCAAAACAGACCAGCCCTGCCGAACCGGGCATCCAATGCAAGACAGCCGGGTTGACCTGCTCCAGATCCAGATGGACAAAGATGTAGCCGGGGAAGTACGGCCGAACTTTACGGGCCCGCGGGTTGACCGTGCGGACCGGGATGCGTGGATGGTAGACTTCCAGGCGATGCGCCAGCAACTGATCGCAGAAGAAGTCTTCCTTATTAGGCTTGCTGCGCATCACATACCAGGCCAAAGTCATCGGGCTTATTCTTCCAGAAGCTAACAAATAACGGCGGAATACATTTCTTGTAATCCGAGAGTTTTTACAGAAAAATACTTTTGAAGAATTTGTTGCGTGTTCTGCTAGCCCACTCATGCAGTTTTGGCTGGTTTGAAACAGGGCATATCTTGATCCATACCTACAACAACCCTTGGATGTTACCAAACTTCCCCAAAATCGAAGGTTCTAATTCATCAAATCCAGACCACTTCTCTACACTAAAATGTTATAATCTGATGATTAATTCAGACTATCTGCCCTAAGGATCAAGAAACATGAACCGAAAAGAATTTGGTTATCTGGTAGCAACTTTACGTAAAGAGCAACGCAACGATTTCGATGAGATCATGACCCAATATGACTTGGCCGAGCTTTCGCGCATCCCACTGGTCACCTTGCAAAAAATTGAACAGGGCCGCCAGGCCAACATCAAACCCGATATGCTGCTGAGCCTGGCCCAGACCCTGAAACTCTCGGCCCGCGGACGGGAATCCTTCCTGTTGTGCGCTTCTGGCCTCGAAGAAAGCGAAATCGGCGCTTCGAGCCTTACGCCAGAGCAGGCCCTGGCAAAGCTGCGCGATGGGCTGGCCCAAATCCAAACCCCCGCCTTCATCACAGATTGTTTTGGCGATGTGCTGTTTGCCAACCCAGCCCTACTGGCGGTTTACAACGCCACCCCCGAAAAATTACGCGCATCCCATTTGCTGACCCAATTCAACATCATCCGCATCCTGATGGCCCCCGAGTTTGAAGAACAGCGCCACATGATGGGCGAAACCGCCCATGCTTTCATCCACAGCACGGTACTGCTGTACAAAGCCATGAGTATCAAATACCGCACCCACTGGTACTTCCAGATGATCCTGCCCGAACTCAACCGCATGCCGATTTTCCGGGAACACTGGCAATCCCCGGCCTTCCACGGCGAAGATGTTTTCATTAACTACAACACAATCACCTTGCGCCACCCCAGTTTTGGGGAATTGAAGTTTTTGTCCGGCCCGCTGCAGGGTATCACGCCCCATGGTGATCTGAACCTGTATAGCTTCCAACCGCTCGACCCTCATACAGCTGCGATCTGCGCCCAGATCGTAAAACAAGCCGGGACAACTCCAATAGCGCTGGCCGCTTGGCCAAAAATCAAAGTAGACAGACACGCTCACGCAACAAGTAATAGCAACGCCTAAAACTGGGATTAGGGTAAAATGAATAAAGAAAGGGGTAGATCAGAAAATTGACCCGCGCGATTAATCAGCCCACACTTCTTCATCAAATCATCGCAGGCAATGCGGCCGATACGGATCTATCTTCTACCGACTGGCAAGCCCTTGTCGCCGAGGCCAACGGCCAGGGGGTTGCGCCGCTCATCTACTGGAAGCTTTCCCAGGCTGGCAAGCTCTCGTTTCTACCAGATTTTGCGCGCGCTTCATTGCGTGAAGCGTATGCCGCAACCTGGATGGCCAACCAGAAGATACTGCAAGAATTGGAACTGTTGGCACGCCTGTTCAACGAAGCCGGGATCCCAGTCGTGGTACTGAAGGGTGCCTGTTTCGCGTTAACCATCTACCCGGATATTGGCCTGCGTCCGATGGGCGACCTCGACATCCTGGTTCCCAAAGCAAAACTTGACCAGGCGGTCCAAATCGCTCGAGAACAGGGCTATGTGAATGCAGTGCCAGACGCCGCTCCCGGCCTAAATGATCTAATCGGGCACCATGCCTGCTTGCGTAAACTGGAATCGCCCACCAATCTTCTCGAAATTCATGACAGCCTGGTCGCTGAACAATTCTTCACCTATGCCGCGCCAATGGGGTGGTTCTGGGAACAGACCCAGCCGCTGGAACATGCAAAATATCCCAACTTGCACATGTTGACCCCCACCGCCCAGGTATTGTTCGCTGCGGCGCACGCCATGTTGCAGCACGGCGCACAAAACGCCCCCCTGCGCTGGTTTTACGATATCGACCAACTCATCCGCGTTTACCAGGACAAGTTAGATTGGGATGCTCTGATCTCGCAAGCTCGGGTTTTTGAGTGGGGTTCAGCCTTGAGCGCTGCGCTCGCCCAGACGGAAAAGCTCTTCGACACCCCCATCCCGGCCCCGGTCCGCGCAACCCTGCTGGAACTTTCTGACCGGCACACAGAGTTGGTCGAGCGAAAACATTCCAGGCCGGCAACCCACACCCTGATTGAACTGCAAAAAATTAGCAGCATGACCAGCTATGCCCGTTTTCGGCAATTCATGGCCCTGCTCGCGCCCGGCCCGGCCTATATGCGCTGGCGTTATAAACTAAAAAACAACTGGGGGTTGCCCGCCTGGTACCTGTTCCGCTGGGTAGGCATTTTCAAAGACGCCATCATGACGTTGATCTCCATCCTCAAAAAAAGCGCTAAAAATTTGTGAAATCTTTACGTTTTCTGGTTGTGTCATGCCATCATATACGATAGAATGTTAAAAGGTGCTTGGAAAAACAGGATAAGAACAATATGACAATCAACCTGGATACACAAATTATCATTCCCGAAACCGTCTATACGCAAGAAGTCGGTGAGGAAACCATCCTGCTCGATACCCAGGGCGGACACTATTTCAGCCTCGACCCGGTTGGGACGCGCATGTGGCAGTTGATGCGTCAGCACGGAATCCTGCGCCCGGCTTATGAGACCCTACTCAACGAATACGATGTGACTCCCGAGCGCCTGGAAACAGACTTGCTGGCCCTGGTCGAAAAAATGCTTGCCAAGGGCCTGGCCAGCCTGCGCCCGGCAGCGGAACTTCCTTAAAATCGCCTGTGTTCCGCGCTTTCGCCTATTTTTTTAAAAGCCCTGCACACCCCAAAAAGCCAGCCCTGAAATTCAAGAGATGGCTTTTTGGGGTTAAATTTTTGAATTCGCTATGCTCGAATGTTCGAGCCAAAAACCGCTATCGTTGTACCAGGCAGGAACCCATATCGTCGGCTTCGCCATCGGCGCCCAGGTAATTCAGCATATCCAGTTGTTCAACCGAGAAGTTGTACCTGTCGAGGTAGGCCTGGTGCAGCAGTTGGTCGACGGTCAGGCCTATGCCCTGGTAAGTACCAGAGCCAAAGGTGCCATCCAGAGCCGGGGACTTTGGCTCTCCGTTCCAGACAGCGTTAATCTGCGAGACCAGAAGGAACTTGAGATACCTGGCATCCACACCGTCCAATTCAGGAACGCCAATTTTGGTTTTGCCATTGTTTTTGCCGATGATGGCAGCCGCCTGCTTGACGGTCAGGTTGCTGAAATCTTGGGTTTTGGAAACCAGGCTCAAGAAAGCCGCATCCGACATGTGATTCTTGTAATTCTTCCAGAAACCCGGGGAGCGGATGTAGCCGCAGTAATTGACGTTCTGCTCAAGGCGGTAACCAAAGTCGTAAGTCAGCACGTTGTCGTTGGTGACAGTGTCCGTCAGCAGTTCGCCGCCGGTGGTCGAGGAAAAGCCCGCCAGCGCGCCGCCGGGCGCGAAGTTGCTGGAGTCAACCTGCACGCTATAATCACCGAAGGTCACACCAAAGGAATACTGCCCGTTTTCGTCAGTAATGGCCGTGCCGTTCGGAAGGCCGTTGGCATCCAGCAGGGTGACTGTTACACCGGCAATACCGGCTTCGCCTTCATCCTGGATGCCGTTTTTGTTGGCGTCGTTCCAGATTGTGTCGCCAATCTTGAACGGCTTGAGCACCGGCACAGACGGCGTGCCATCTTCGTAGACACCCATCGCATCATAGGGCAAGTGCCAGGCGTTCAGGTTGGATAAATCCAAGCCAGTGACACGGACTTGATAGATACCTGCCGGAAGCAGGCTGTCGATGTAGTGGTCCGCCAAAACACTGCGATCGGTCGTAATCAGGAACTGCTCCCACTCCGAATTGCCGGAGGGATTGGGGTTGTGGTAGACGTTCCCGTTCGGGTCAATGACATCATAGGTTACCGCTGGTTCTCGTCGATAAAAGACACTGAGGTTATCATCAGTTGGAGTACCAGTTGTATAAACTTGTCCTTCAGGGCCGGTGATGACATTGCCGGCGGCATCGCGACAAAGACCCGTCGCAGTTGCAACACCCTCAAGCCGGGCAGAAATGCCGATGGCAAAAGGAGGCAGGACATCGTTGGATGTATCCGGGTCGTCGGTGTCATTGATGCTGCAATCATACGAACCGAAATCCATGTCGCCATCCCAGATGGCAAAGGCTGCTTGCGAAGTCGGCACGTTAAGATACATCTCCCAGGCACCATCATAGGTTGTTGGGAACAAAGCCGGCCAATCCGGGTAAATGATTGTTACTTCTGGTAATGTCCTCAAGGGAATCATGTACCCAAAAGATTTGTTGGTGGACAATTCCAGCGGCGAGTTGGAACGAAGTTTGAAACTGCTCTGAGCTGTTGTAATGGCAGCTTCAGGAAGTTCAATTTGTAAATAATAAAAATAATCTCCACCGGGTGCCTGGGCGCGAGCATCCTGTTCGATGGTGATATCAAACCAGTCGTTATCCACCATGTTGGCACCGTTCCATTGGCCCACTGCAACGGTTCCGGTCTGCGAGCCGTCCGGGTCGGCAAACAGGGTATAAACCAATTGGACGGTGCCTTTGTCCCAAAGGCCGGAGGTCTCACCATCGAAGATGCCGATTTGGAAGAAAGCCATGTTGGCGGGGGCGGCAATCTTAACAAAACTGGTCTGCCCGGCCAAGGTAGCGTTTCCGACGCCTGAAATCGTGAACATGCGCCCATCGGTGGTATCGCAGCTCGGCAGGCAGACAAATGCTCCGGGTTCATCTTCGGCCGCCGCGGAAGTGGCAGACAGGCCCAGCGTAACGGTCAGCAGGGCCAGCAGGATAAAGAGGTTGAAAAATCGGTTGTGTTTCATAAAGTTGAAAACTCCTTTTCAATAAAGCGAGAAAACGGGTTGGTATCCATCCAGGATGAGATATTACAGAAAACGGCTATGGCCTATTTTGACCGCCACGGTCTGCATGCCGGCCTCGGTCTGGCCGAAGCGAATCGGCTTGCCGCGCAGGGCCACCAGCGGCGCGCGGCTTTTTCCAAGCGGTCCAGTGACCGAATAACGAAAGAGCACAAAGACGTCCTTGTCCAGGCGGGCCTGCGGCTTGAGCACCAGGCAAAAACCGCCCGAACTGATATTGACTAAGGTGGCGTTTAGGCGAATCTTCCTGCCCTGGGCGTCCCTGCTTTGCAAGATGGCCGGGTACGAACCCACCATGCGAGGTTTTTTCCGCCGTTCGGTTGCCCAGGCAGGCTGGGGTTGTTGTTGCAAAAGCATCGCCCAAATACTCCTTCGCGCAAACTGGATATTTTCAGTCTGGATTATAGCCAGGGCATCTTAGCCCTGCCGGCCAATCCTATGGCTGATTTGGGTGGATTTTTAAGCAAAAAATCGGCCTTATCTCCTAGAGCGCGTCGGCACAAATGTGCCGACGCGCTCTAGGAGATAAAAGGTTTTAATCGTTCAGATGTGCGCCAAATATTTGTCATTTCGACCGCAGGGAGAAACCTTTTGCTACCGTGGCGAAGATTTCCCCTGGCACCGCCCGCCACCGTACGTGCCGCGAGCACGCCGGCGCGAGCCGGCAGGGCAGGTGTCAGTAGTTCGGAAACGCTCCTTCGAAATGGCAAATTACCGCAGACCCATTTTTGGGGCCCTTAACGATTAAAAGGTTTTAATAAGTGCCGTACCGCCGCCTTTCGCGAAGCACTTCCGAGGGGCAGGCGGCCTCTAGGCGGTCTTTACACCTGCTGTCAAAAAACCAAAAGATTGGGGTTTAAAAATCCGTGTTGCTCCGTGAAATCCGTGTCCAAAGGTTTTTCGGCGTAGCCATTATTCCTACAAATCTGATGAGAACCAAAAGATTACTCCGGCAGTTCAGCTAGGCCATTCTTATACGCGTAAATCACCAACTCCAGCCGGTCGGAGACCTTCAACTTCTTGAAAATCGAAGTCAGGTGATGGCGAACGGTCACATCGCTCAGGAAGAGCCGCTCGGCAATCTGCTGGTTTTTCAATCCCTCCCCCACCAGCGCGATAATCTCACGCTCGCGCTCACTCAACAGGGCAACCTTGCGCGGGACCGTATCGCGCTCGAAAAATTTCTGGCGGTTGGTCGAAGCAAGGACGTTGGCAACCAGGCTGCGGTCCAGCCAGACTTCCCCCTCGTAAACTTTTTCGATGGCCTTGTAGAGCACCTCCGGGGTCAGGCGCGAAAGCACCACGCCCATGGCCCCGTGCTGGACAGCCCGAACATGATATTCAGAGAAGTTGATCGGGGTCAACAGGATGATGCGAGGGTTCTCGAGCACCGCCATCAACTGTGGCAGCAGGGCGAACCGCAGCATATCGCCCGAACTCTCATGAAAAAGAACGATATCCGGCTGCTCCTGCTCGGCCAGGCCCAGCGCGGTTTTGTCGTCTCCGGCCTGCGCAACCACCCTAAACCCGGATTGTTGTTCCAACAACAATTTTAACCCGGCCCGGATGATGGGTTCGTTGTCCAGCAATAAGATTCGAATGGGAACCACAGTTGAAGAAGTCATTATCATCCCTGCAAGCAAAACACCCTCCTTGCGCCACACCAATTTTACCAGAATCGTAAGGCTTTAGGCCGGCTCATCCTTCTCTTTGTGCGTTACAATTAAATCGGGAAAGCAAAAATCCAGGCCAAGATCGCCATATCCATCACGCGGGTCTCGCAAGGCATCATCCCCGAAACATTCCAGTAGCCAATCGTGCACCGGCAGGAGCCTTCTGTCCACGGGTCGGGCGGGCAGCCGCAGTAGGTTAACGCAAACAGATCCTGGCCTAGGCGAAAGAAAACAACCTCAATGGAAATCGGCAAAATTTTGATATGATAAACGCAATGACAACGCTCTCGAGCAATCTAGCCCAGGAATTTGAATCTATCCGCAGGCAGGCTTTGCAAAATGCCTGGCCTGTGTACCAGCTCTTTGGCTTGAAGATGTCCAGTGATTATCCGTTTGGGAGTCGCCTTACCCAAGCGCAGGGTGAGATGGAACTTGTTTTTACCTGCCAGGAGACAGCCCCGATAGCAATGGCGTGGAATGAACTTGAACCGGTTTATACCAGCATCTACCGGACAAAGAATAACGAACCTGCCTGGTTTTTATATCAGATTGAAGAATACTACGTTGTTCATTACACAGATTCGATTGATTTTTACATCTGTAGGCAAACCATTATCGGCCACATCTTGAATCTGGAATTAAAAGACGCCTATACGATGGGTATTCTGCCAACCGTTTTGGCGTTATGGCTTGAATTCCAGGGGATTCCCTGTTTGCACGCCTCGGCCGTGGTGGTTAATGACCATGCGATCGCCTTTTTGGCAGATTCGGGGCAGGGGAAAAGCACGCTGACAACCGCCTTTTTGCAAGCCGGTTTCCCCTTGTTGACGGACGATAAATTACCTCTGGATGAAAAAGACGGCGGGATTTGGGCCCGATCGGGAACCCCTTTGATACGGTTTTTCCCGGAAGTTGCGGAGATGCTGGTTGACGATCACCAGGAATTGGATTTGATTCTGCCGGGTTTTTCGAAGCGGATTGCCCATATTGAACACGATGCGCAAGGGCATTTTTGCCCTGTTCCCATGCCCCTGGCCTGCATATATATATTGGAGCGAAATGGCATGGAAGATGCGAAACAAAAAATCACCTTCCATTTATTGCCGCAACGGGAGGCAGTGATGGAATTGATTCGCTATGATTTCACCACCCGTATTAACGCCGTATTGGGTTTTTCCGTCGCGCGCCTGGGTTTTTACTCGAAGATGGCTGCCAGCATCCCGGTGAAACGTTTATCCTATCCAACCGGGTATGATTGCTTGCCCGAAGTGCGCAATGCCATTTTAAAAGATTTGGATGGTTTGACATGAGCGGTATTTTTGGAATATTCCAACGGGACGGATCGCCAGCCAGCTCCGAAACATTGGAAGCCATGCGGGAGAAAATGGCTTATTGGGGGCCTGACGGCAACCAGGTGTTGATGGATGGATCAATCGGACTGGGTCAGTGCCTGCTTTATAACACGCCCGAGGCGCTCAATGAGCGCTTGCCGCGCTGCTCAACAGATGGCGAACTTTTGTTCACTTGCGAGGCCCGCATTGACAACCGGCAGGATCTATTTTCTGCATTATCAGTTCCTTATTACGAACGGAATGAAATGCCGGATAGCGAGTTAATTTTGCGGGCGTATCGTAAATGGGGCATTGACTGCCCCGACCACCTGCTTGGCGACTGGTCATTTGCAGTTTGGGATAAAAAAAAGAAACACTTATTTTTGGCGCGTGACCATCGGGGGATTACGGCGTTTTATTACTATTTGAATCATCAAATCTTTGCCTTTGCATCTTCAATCAAAGCCTTGCTGGTTTTGCCCGCAATAAAACTCCATGTCAATGAACTCTACCTTGCACAACGATTGGTTTCATGGCCCTCCGACCCGCCGGAAAACACGATTTATGAACACATAAAAAGGCTGCCGGATGCGCATTGCATGCTGGTCACCCCTGAGCAGGTCAAGATTTGGCGCTACTGGTTTATGGAGAATATCCCCGAATTACGCCTAAAAACCGAAGGAGAATATATCGAAGGTTTTCTTGACCATTATCGCGAAGCGGTGCGTTGCCGCTTACGCAGTTACCGGCCCGTGTGCGCTCACCTAAGCAGCGGGTTGGATTCCGGCTCCGTGGTGGCGCTGGCGGCAGAGGAAATGCAAAAAAGGGGGGAACGTTTACAAGCTTACATTTCAGTGCCAGCTTTTGATATAAACTATCAACTTCCCCCAAATCGTTATGGAGACGAATGGCGCCTGGCAAATATGACATCTGCTCATTGTGGTAATGTTGATTTAGATGCGATTTCGGCTAAAAATTCTACGCCAATTCAAGCGATCTACCGTGCTCTTGAAATCCATCACGAGCCACTCCATGCTGCTTCAAATATGTATTGGATTCTACAACTGATGGAAAGTGCCAAATCAAAGGGCTTGGGCGCTTTACTGACCGGACAGTGGGGAAATGCTACTGTTTCTTGGAACGGCTGGTGGGGATCCATATCCTTATCCACCCTTATTCGTCAACGAAATTTGAAGCAAATCATCAAGTATAAAATTTTAGCGCCTTTTGTACCTGCTTCTGTATTCGATTATTACCAGATGTTTCGTTCCAGGCGAAACGAAGAACCCTGGTCTGATTATTCCGCGATCAACCCGGCTTTTGCCCGTCGCATTAATCTTCTAGAACGAATGCATTCCTCCGGCCATGACCCAACGTACCGTCATTTTTCCCGTTCGTCACATGAAGCGCGTATTGGTTTCCTCACCCCAGGGAAATATGTTTTGGATGCGCTTTACGCAGAAATAGGAGCGGCCTATGATTGCGAGGTGCGCGATCCTACGGTGGATAAACGTTTGATAGAATATTGTGTGGGTATCCCGGATAATTTTTATATTACCGATAACCAATCAACGCGACTGATAATTCGCCGAGCTATGGAAGGCTATCTGCCAGATGAAGTACGGTTGAACAAACGTCGTGGATTGCAAGCGGCGGATCTCGGTTACCGTCTGCTGGCCGATGCGCAAAATATGGAAACGAGCCTTGCTCTTTTGAACAATTTCATCCAGGCGCAAACTTATTTGGATACCGATAAAATGCAGGTGATTTGGAAAAAATTGCAGCAGCAGGTGGATTTTCGAGTAACCATGGATAGTATGACCATTTTGCTGCGCGGCCTTATGGCAGGGCTTTTCTTGTATAATGGTGACTAGTGGATTATAATCTTAAGAAAGAAATGTAAACAAAACAATTTTCATGTTATGGAGAAAAATATGATAAACCAAAGCCTTGATAACAACGATAAACAAGAATATCAGACACCAGTGTTGTTCGAATATGGTGATTTCGCTTTAATAACTCAAAATGACCCAGCTACTACTGGTCCAGAGGCTGTTACAGGCTATTCTGATGTAACCTAGGAGCCTATTGAAAAGCCCCCTTTCAGGAAATCAACTTCTGAAAACTGGGGGCGGCTTGGTCAAAAAGCGGCTTTGCATGGCTGTTCGCCCCACAAAAACGGTCATTTTGTGGCCTAAAGCGGGTCGATTGCGCAAGGCGGTTTTTTTTACGTAACAGTTTTTTCAATAGTCTCCTGGATTTGAGATGATTTGAAACCAAAAAGGTAGGCGAAAAGTGCGCAACCTTTGCAGAATACCCCCCAAAAGTACCTTCGCGCTTTTGTTTTTATTTTCTTGAGCAATAGATTATAAGGTGAATATTGGTAAAAAATAGCCGAAAGGCAGTCTGTGTGTTAGAGAACCTGAAAATGCACATCAAGAAGTGTCTTCCGCAACTTTTGCTAATTAGGTGTGTTGGAAATATGAACACGGGCTGTTTTGAAATATACCCCACTGGTATTTTAGATGAACCAGTGGGGATTTGTTTTTTATGGCTTGTTCATCAGGCAAGATGATGAGTAAATTCGACC
Source organism: Chloroflexi bacterium HGW-Chloroflexi-6 (assembly GCA_002840685.1). Taxonomy (GTDB): domain Bacteria; phylum Chloroflexota; class Anaerolineae; order Anaerolineales; family Villigracilaceae; genus UBA8950. The sequence continues at coordinate 160,710 of PHBU01000011.1, forward strand.
CTTTTTAATGATTATGAGCGACTAATTAAGCAAGGAAACAGAAAATACGAAACTGTTTTTAAAAACCATTATCTTTCAAAAGGAGAAGAAAATGAACAACTTCAATCGTTGGCTCAGAAGCAAATCCGGTACGACCACCATCGCCGGACTCGTTGTCCTCGCCCTTGTGGTAGCTGTTGTCGGGCAGTTTGCCGGTTGGTGGGGCGGGCCGGGCACCGCTGGCTTGCCGCCGCTTACTGAGGATTCCTGTATGCCAACCTGCTCGGAAACCGACGGGCGTTTCCTTGTCCTGGCGGGCAGCAATATGGCAAGTTTTGGCGGGTTCCAGAACACGGCCTGGGTGATTGTTCCGAAGAACGGCGCATCCGATTCCTTCATCTTGAGCATCTTTGACGGGGATTCGGGTGGCGGCGGTACCTCCTGGTACGAAGGCAACTGGGATACCATGACCGCAAGCGTTACCTATACCCTGTATGCCAATGCTGCGCGGGATGGCTCCACCAACATGGTGGTGGGTACTTGGAGCAGCACCGAGATGTCCAATAACGCCTGGTACGATATCAACATTGACAATGTTCAGGAAGCAGTGGATGAGCATGGGGATTATGTATATCGCTTTGTGGCTACGTTGGATACACCTCCGACAAAAGGTGTTAGCAGCTTCAAGTTGAAATCCCCCAGTGCCTACATTAGCGTAGCAGGTTCTGGCAATACGGACGCAAGTTTTGGGCTAGTCGGCATGGTGGCAACGATGGGTGATGCTCAAGTAATCTATCCCAATTATCCGGATTTAGCCAATACCACCTATGGCGGCGCCTGGGAGTTTTACTTCACGCTGCCTGAGTCGCCTGAAGGCGGGGCAAGCTATATTGAAATTTGGAATGGCGACGCGGATCGCGGCACTTCAACTGACCCGCTCGATATCGACACCGACGATCCCGACACCGACGGCGTACCCGCCTGGGCAGGCCCTGCGGCAGTGGCCGAGCGCGAAGGCAAAAAAGGGAATCCGGCTGATGATAGCATCTCATCAATTTTCAGAAGGGAGCCCTCCATCCAGTTCACCTTGATTGACCCGGATGGCAATGAAATCGGCAGAGATATCGATGCAGGCGGTACCGAGGAATGGGAAAAATTCGTGGTCAGCACTGATCCAAACTCCGGTGCGGACGCGGTTGTTGATAATCTGCCCGCGGGTATCTACAAACTCCGCATCGAAGGTTTGGATTTGTACAACTCCATCTGGATGAACACCAGTCTCGACCTCTTCAGCAACCCGCCTCCCCAGCGCTGCACCCCTGGGCAGGAATGCCTGGCCGGTGGTTATGCCATCGTCGCCCTCAACCCGGCCGATTGCAAGGGCCAACAGAACGGGCTGCTCTTCCACGGCACTTCCTATACCCAACTGAAAGGCAAGGCCATCTCGAACGGCTGTTTGCGCTCGGTCGGCACCCACCTGGTCGAAGCGGCCGCCGTGGAATATGTCAAGGAATATGACAACAAGAACAGCAAGGTGAAGATCGTCCCGGATCCCTACCAGGTGAATACCCCAGTCACGGTGGATGTGGCTGCCCCGAATTGCAGCGACCCCGCGGCTAAACAGATGGACGGCAAGGACTTCAAAGGCGAAGTCAACCTGGATCCTGGTCTGTACTGTATCACTGGTGATGTGACCATGAATGCCGGGGATGTGGTCACGGGTGATGATGTGACCCTGTACTTCCTGGATGGCAAAGTGACCATCAACGGTGGCGCGACCGTAAATCTGTCAGCGCCCTCCCGCGATGATGCCTCGCCTGCCTTGAAAAACATCCTGTTCTATGTCCCCGGCGCTGCCGGCAAGGGCCAAGCGGTCAAGATCAACGGCAATTCTGACTCGTACTTCACCGGTACAATTTATGCGCCCGGTTCCGATGTCGATTTCCTGGGCACCAGCCACACCGAAGGCTGTGAAAACACGCAGGTCATTGGCTGGAATGTGCGAATCGGTGGCACCGCCGATGTCATCTTCTGCTACGCATGCACCTCGGAAGAGATATGTGAACTGCCCTAGCAAGATGTAACCTGGTGGTTAGCGGGGAGCTCATCTAACAATCGAATAAAAAATCCTGGCGGGCAAGGTTCCCGCCAGGATTTTTTGTTCCATTTTCGTGTTTTCGATTTTCGAGTATCATATACATTATGGATATCATGAGTATCATCCCCTATATTATCGCCACCCTGATTCCCCTGGTGGTTTTATACGTCATCTTCTCGCTGGATCTCTATCAGATGGGAACTTTTAGGAATGTTCTCGTAGCTTTCCTGTGGGGCATCGCGGCTTTCTTCCTGGCGCGAGAATTGAACGGTTATTTGTACAGCGCCCAAATATTTACACGCTCGGAAATCGTGCGCTATGCCGCCCCGGTCGGGGAGGAAGTGCTCAAGGCGCTGGTTTTGATTTACCTGGTGCGGCGGGCGAACTTCACTTATTTTGTGGATGGCGCCATCTATGGTTTCGCTGCCGGCATGGGTTTTGCCATCTTTGAAAATTATGAGTATATCGGCGCTTCCACAGTAGGGATCGGAACGGCAATCGCGCGCGTGATTTCGGTCAATTTGATCCATGCCTCGGCTACGGCCTTGGTGGGCATCTCCCTGGGCAAGTCGCGTTTCAGCCGGGTTTGGGGACAACTTGGCTATACCTTGGGCGGATTGCTTCTAGCAATGTTCGTGCATGGCTTGTTCAACAATATCACCGACCGGGAGATTCCCGGCCCGATCCTGGTCTACTCCGCCGTCATCGGGATAGCCGCCACCGGCATCATTGCCTTCATGATTTTCCGCGGCCTAGCTGAGCAACGCCAGTGGATCGAAGAAAAACTTGGCATGTCCGACCGGGTGACCGGTGGCGAAGCGCGCGTGGTGCAAAAACTGGCCGATTTGGGTGAAGTTTTAGGACCGCTCCGCAAACAGTTTGGGGATGAAAAGGCCGCACATGTGGAGGAATTCCTGCTACTCCAGGCTCGCCTGGGGATTAAACGCAAAACCTTGGAAAAACTTCCAGATGAAAAGATGCGCACCGCGGTCGAGAAAGAAATGACCGAGATTCGTGAGAAAATGGAAGAAAAGCGACGCAAAGTGGGCAGCTACGTTATGCTGGTGGTGCGCAATATCTTCCCCGGCGAGAGCAGCCCGCTGTGGGGCATGTTGGAATCCCGCATCCAGCAGCGTATCGATGAACGCAAAGCGGAAGGCAGCCCGAAAGTCAACCTGTTTGCCAACCTGAGCCAGCGCATCGCCGCCACCCCCGCAAAACCAGGGTTAGTCGATAACCGGCCAGTTGAACATCCACTATCTGAGACAGACACTGAAGGATAATACCAACGGTTATGCTCCAAAGTTGGGGAGAGCGGGCTTGCGGCTTCAAGAAAACCCTGGATGCGCGCGTGATCGCCATAGTATGGCTGGTTTGCCTGCTCCAGGCTATACCTGGCTTTTGAGTTGAGTGAGACACTTTTCGAAAACTCTAAAATCTGTGATCGTCTGGATTTGGGTGGGAGCAAGAGATACACAGCAACAAACACGCTTGGTTGAAAATCCTTTATCGCGGCAAATGGTTTCGCTATTTGACTAACGAATAGGACTTGCCTACTTCTGGTTTGGTGCTCAAAATGCTGTCCGCTTACAGGTCTGGGCCACTTGGCTGCTATACATTGTGCTGAATGACTTGGCAGATGCCATTGCAGAAGCACTGCACCTGCCATTGAGCGCCATTTCAATTGAAATGGTCTACCAGGGCCTCTACTTCTTAATTCCCTGATAGGGCGTGAGTAGATACGGGTCAAATCACTTCGCTTCGGGAACCGAGGTCAAAGAAGGCGCGATGGATACCTTCAGGTACACCCTGCCGGCAGATGTGGTTGCATCGATGACCGATATGCAGGTGGAAATCAAGGCAGCCACAGACTCGCGCACCTACCATCTGGGCTGCGACTTCACCTCCGCTGAAGCTTGCGGCCTGCCAGTCGGCGACGATGCCTACGCGGTCTCGTTTGACGGTGCCCAGGACAACGGCGATGGCACCTACACCCTGACCTTCACAACCTATGTTTATGAACAGCATGGCCTGAGCCATGTCTCCTTCAGTCTGCCCGAAGGACAGATCGCTCGCGGTCTGGGTGAAGGCACCTACACATCGGGTGGCTGCGCTCCATAAGTTACACCTTTTATTTCAATACAACAAAAAATCACCCCGATCTCGCGATCGATGTGATTTTTTGTTAATCCAACCTGAAGGTCAGGCAACAGCCACGAATTGGGATTTCAGCGCCTGGGCGCAAATCCGATAGAAGCCGCGCTCGATCATGTCTTTTATCTGACCGGCAATTTCAAAAGCCGAGATATCGGGATGGGCTACCGGATCGGGGATATCTTGCGGACGCTCATCCACCACTTCGGAGAGCAGGAAGATCCGGCTACGGAAGATCGAAAACTCAGCTTGCAAGGCTTCCTTTTGGCCGGCTTCCATCACCAGGATCAAATCCTGGATCGAGACCAAACGGGCGCTGATCGGCACTGAACGATGCTCGGCCAGCGAAAGGCCCAGGCGGTAGGCCGATTGAATGGCCGAGGGCAGGGCCGGCTTGCCCGGCAGCGCCCACGTCCCCGCGCTGGAAACCAACCAGTCCGAGCGCCAGCTGAGCGTTTCATATTTGCGCGCAAAACAGGCCGCCGCGATCGGCGAACGAAACTGGTTGGCAGTACAGACAAACAGGACAGCTGGCATCTCAATTCACCAGTTCAACAGAATGATGGCCGTTGGGGCGCGTGGTCGGTTCAAAAGCCGCCGGCACAGGGGCCATCACCCGAATGGGAGTGGCCGGCTTCTTCTGCTCGTAGGTATTGTAGGAATCGGTCGAGTAATAGCGATAGCCGCCATAATGCTGGCCGCCATTTTTGGGGACACGGTTGAAAACCGTCCCGATCACCTTGGCGCCGCTGCGCTTGAGCTGGGCCAGGGTCGATTTGGCCTCGTCTGCAGGGGATTTGCCGGGCTGTAAGACCAGCAAAACCCCATCCATCAGGCTGGCAAGAATCTGGGCGTCGGCAACCATCATCGGCGGGCCGTCAAAGATGATGATATCCGCCTTTTGGCGCAGTTCAGCCAAGATGTGAAGCATTTTCTCAGAACCAAGCAATTCAGACGGGTTGGCCGGCAGGCTGCCGCTGGTGATGACCAGCATCCCGCGCGAGATGCCATTCGAGTGTTTCCAAACCGATTCGAGCTTGAGAGAATCCCGGAAGAGGGTGGTCAGGCCAAGCCGGTTGGGGATACCGAGCGCGCGGTGGACCGATGGACGGCGCAGGTCGGCATCCACCAAGACCACCCGTTTGCCGCTCTGTGCAAAAATAGCGGCCAGGTTCGAGGCAACGGTGGTCTTGCCCTCACCTGGGCGCGAACTGGTCACCAGCAGGGTCTTGGGCGGGCGATCCTCGCCAGAAAACTCAATACTCGAGCGCAAGTTTCGGAACGCTTCCGCAGCCGGCGAACGCGGGAAGGCGGCCACATGCAATTGACGGGGGCCGTTAGCTGGCTTCATATCCGCGATATAGCCCAGAACAGGCAACCCCAGCACCTGGTCAACATCCATCGGGGAGCGCAGGCTGTCGTCGAGGTATTCGATCGCAAAAGCAATCCCAAAGCCCAGCATCAATCCAACGGCCGCGCCCAGCATGGCTGTTTTAAAAGGCAAAGGCCGCACAGGAGATCCAGGGACAGCCGCCTCTTCGATCTGAACAATACTGGGGGTGTTTTGCAGGCGCGCCAGGCGCACTTCTTCGAGACTGCCAAGCAATTGCAAATAGATTTGCTGGTAAAGTTCGAGTGTTTTCTGCAAATGAGTCAGACGGTCCGAAGCGCCGCTGCTGGTTGGTTTGCCCAAGACAAGCAGATTGGCATAAATCTGCTGGTAAAGCTCAAGCGTGGATTTTAGCTGCGCCAGACGGGCAGTCCACTCTGTGGGCGCCAGGTCCGGGTTTCGACCGCGATTGGTAGTGTAGAAAATGTCGTTTTCCAAGGAGGCGATTTCAGACTGCAACTCGGCAATTTTCGTTTCAGCCTGGCCGATCTGCTCCTCGACATTTTCCATGGTCAGGCGATTGATCTGCTCTTGCAATTGATCGATCTGCGCACCGACCTGCTCGACCTGAGCCTGCAGCCCTTCCTCGCTGGTCAGGTAACGACTGGATTGCAAACTGTCATTCTGGGCTACCAAAACACCGACCAGGGTGTTGGCAATCGCCGCAGCGTGCCCCGCATCGTTGTCTTCAACCGTCAGGGTGATGACCTGAGTATCGCGCAATTGCTCGGCTTTGATCTGACCAGAACTGATGTGATAACCCAATTCGGCTGAGGCGCTGTCCAGGACCGGTTTGGTTTTCAAAAGCTGAATGAAGGTCTGGGCCAATTGCTGGCTAGCCAGGTAGGCCAGGTCAGAATTTTGGCCCTGCGGAGCGCGGATCACCAGCAATTTGGTGCTGGACTGATAGACAGGCGATTGATTAACGCTAAAAAGGTAACTCCCCACTCCCCCAAGGATCAATCCCAAGGCCAGCAGCCAGGCCCAACGTTGTAACATCCCCAGGTAATGTTTGATTTCCATCAGGAACTTCTCCTCGGCAACAATAATTCAGATCGAACTTGCTAAATCTTACCCCGTATTGTGCCGAGAAAACGTAATATAAGTGTTGCAAACTACTGACCCAAACCAAGCGCGGGCTGGCAATAAAGCTGTGTCCAGCGCTCATAGCGCACTGTGCAGGTTGGGCGCTCAGGGTTGGCGATTGCCAGAGCCTGCGGAAAAGGATAGGAACCGGGTATCTTGAGCCTGGGATAAGTTGTTTGGAGGGTTTCAAGGTACCAGGGAAAGTGCAATAAATCGCCCGCCACGATGATCAGATCTGGGCGCTGCCCGAGAGCAAAATGGAAATACCAAAGCGCAAAAACAGCCTGGTCGCCTTCGGCAACAATCAGTGCATTGGCCGGAACCGTGGTAAGGATCTGATCTCCGAATTCTTCTGCGCGCAAGTCGGCCGAGGCATCGACCTGCGGCCAGTTCATACCGGCCTGCCAAAATATAAAAAGCAGGAAGAAAATTCCAATCCAGCCGGCTGCGTGCGGCCAGCGTTCGGAAACGATTTCCGACAACCAGTGCAGACCGACCCCGACCCAGAGCGCAAAAGACAAAAGCGCCGGCAAAAGATAGAGAAAAGAGTCGCTAGTGGTATAGATGAGCGCAAAAACAATCGAACCGAAGGAAATCCAGAGCAGGCTGCGCTGCAAGCCAACCGACAATCTGCCGCTGACCAGGCCCGTCAGGCCGAGCACCAAACCGGGCAAGCCGAACTGGCCCCAGAGCAGGGCTGCGATCGCTGAAACGCGCTCCAACAGGGCGGGCAGCGGCAGGAGAGCCAACTGTCCGCGGTAGAGCTGGGCCGATACCAGCCAGAAAAAGCCATCTAGTGAAGCGGGATTGCCCCAGTTGAGGGGCGGGTCGCTCAGGGCAGACAGTGGCAAGATCAGGTAAACCAAGCTCCCCAACGCCAGCCCAACCAGCCGCAGGGAGAGCCGGGAAAGATCCGGCCGCCAGCTGCGAAAAGTCACGCCCAGCACAACCGGCAAGAGCAGCAAACTGGTCAGGTGGTTGCCGAGAGACACTCCGAGCGCCAGGCCTGACAACAGGTCAGATCTCCATTCTGTTGCATGAGCCGGAAGCAATCCAAAAGACAGGAATAAGAGCAGTACAACAAAAAAAATGTGCAGGGTGTAAACTTCGGCGATCAAGGCCTGGGACCAAAACAAGGGAGCCAAACCCAGGGCATAGCCTGCTGCCAGCGCCGCCAGCTCCTCCAGCCAGGAGTCAGAGCCAGACAGGCGCTGTTTCGCCAGGAAATAAGCCAAAAGCGCCGCCAGGGCCGCCGCACCAGCCGAGAGCAGATTGGTACGATAAGCCAGTGAACCAACGGGCAATAATTGGAACAGGCGCGCCAGGAGCAGGTAAGTCGGGTATCCGCTTGGGTGCGCCACGCCGCCTGTTGCTGCCGCAGTAATTAAGTCGCCGCCATCCGCGCCAAAATGGGCCCAGGTCAGGCCGGGGGCCAGACTGGCCAGATAAACACCCAGCAGCGAAGCAAGCAACAACACAGGCGGAATGAGGCTCTTATATCTTTTCATGGGAAAGAAGAACAGGATGGAGGTTTACACCTCCATCCTGTCATAGTGTCATACGGCAAGCAAAACTTAACGTCCGGCCGGGGTGTAGATAGCCGTGAAATCAACCAGCTTGGCGCAAGCCAGACCATCTGCAGTCGTGGTATTGAGGGGAACCCAGGGCGGGGTCACATCATCCAAATCATCCTGATAATAGTAAATGGTCATCTCCTTGCCGGGTCGCGCTGCAAAGCAGATTTCCCATTCACCTTCTTCCTCAACCTTGTTCATCTGTTCTTTCAGGTCGGCATCACGGTAGTGAATAACGTGGCACCCGGGGAAGTAGAGCAGATTGCCCTGATCTGTTCCGGGGAAAGGCACAGTCTCGGTATCTTCTTCCGGATAGGCCACATAAACATCATTGGAGAGCCCGTCCACTTTGTAAATCGCCCGGATGATGCAAACACCACCCACGGCATAGGTGCCTGATTCAGAAAAAGAAATGCTGGCAGGAGGCGGAAGAACCGAGCCGCCCACGCCGCCCGGGAAGAGCGGATTGGCGCCAGCTTCTTCGGAACCCGGTCGCGGTTTGAGCTTCCCGGCCGGCATGTAGACACCGGTATACGGGGCGGTCGAGCAGATCAGACGGCCATTATCTTCGAGGTTGCTTGTGATCTCTGCCCAAACAGGTGATCCGTTCGCCGGGGTGTCGAGATAATAGTACATGCGCATTTCAAAATCCGGGTTGGCGCCGAAGCAAACCTTGGTGCTGGCATCTTCGGTCAACATGGGGTTGACAACCTTGTCCTGTTTGTAATGGACAAAATGACAGCCTGGGAAGAACAACTCACCTTCGCCGGAGAAAGGCACTTTGGTGGATTCTTCAAGCGGAATTTCAGCATCCGCGTCGATTTTGAGCTTTTTGGTGCCGTCCGGATCTTTGAAGTCAACTTCAAACAAGCAGACACCTCCCACGTTATACAGGCCATCTTCGGTAATGGTGTATTTCGCGGCAAGCGGGGCATTGTCAATGTTGGCCGGGATCAAGGGCGAATACAAAACCGGATCACTGGCAGCCGGCTGGAACATGCCAGCCCAAGCCGGGCCGGTGCGCGCCAGTCCAATTACGGAAAGTGTAATGGCCAAAACAAGAAAAATCTGGAAATATTTTTTCATGGTTTCCTCCTTGGGAAAATATTAATTCTATTGTATCTACAAAAGCGCAAAGGCATCTTCGGATTTGTGCCGGATTTCAGGGCGCATAGAAGAAAACATCAAATTGCAAGTCGGTAAGCAGATTGGCCGGGTACATGATCGTATCCCCTTCGATGACCGCCGCATCCGGCACATGATAGAGCGCTGCTCCTGGCGGCAGGTGGATCCGAATCACGAGCGGGACGGCACCGGTGCCGGGTTGCTTCTGAACGCGCAGGCGATAAGCCAACAGTCCGCTCTCCGGCTGCTGCTGGATGACACTCACGGGCAGGCCAAAGCGCATCATGGTTGTTTGCGAATGACCGCCCGGAATCACCTTAAGCGTGCCAAAAGCCTGCACTCCCTCGATTTCCTCATCGTCAAGAATATCCACCTGGGGAGGGACACTTAGGTAATTTAACATCCAATTGGCAGGGATAAATTGGGCGATCGAATCGATCAGGCTAGTGCTTTGAGGCTTATAGATGCGCGTATAAGTCCAATAGCAATCGTTGATAGGATAATATTTCAAGTTTTCAATGGAAGACTTGCCCCACTGGGTGCAGGTAAACATCTCAGGAGCATTGTTGAGGTGGGTGATCGACAGGGTGGCAGAGGGCGCCACTAGCGAGCGCAGATCGACTTCGTACTCAAGACTGGTTTCGACCAGGGCGCTGGTTTTGTTGAAACCAATATTGGCATCGGCCACCATCAGGAAGTCAGCTTCACCCGGGCGCACAGCCCCGTCCCAACCCTGGCGGGCAAGGTAATCCGCCAGGACAGGGTTATCCACCTGCACCAACAGGTTGCGTTCATTCAAGGCTGCCAGCATGGCATCAGAAAGCCGCTCCCAGCCAACCTCGCCGCTTAATAGTTTGCTCAACAGAACGCTGGCAATATCGTTTAAGAAATTCTTATATTCCCATTCTGGGTTGGCCAGATCTTCCGGGGAGGGTTGCTTGGCGGCGCGCATGTAGGTGATGACATTGTCCGCGTTGATGAGAGTCGTTTCGCCCGGCAGCTGAATCGGCCCGGTGGCGCGCAGAAGCTGGACCAGGAAATGCTGATCGAAAGCAATTACGCCATCGACCGAATGGTCGCTGACATACGAATACAACTGCTCGGCATACAAAGCTGTGGTGGGATAGTTCGTGAACCAGGTGGTGTCGCGAAAGATCAAAACCGGGCTGTTCATGTAATGAGACAATTGCCAAGGTGCCGCCGGGTAAGGTCTGTCCCAGTCTTCCAAATAGCCGGAGTTTTTGAAAACCGGATTAACAATGCTGCCATCTTGAATCAGGATGACGCCCGCAGCAGTAATAAAACCGCCGGTCGGGCGCAGTTCGTCTTCGTTCTGGGCCAAAAGCAGGTAGGTTTTGGGGCCGTCACTGGATGCGCCCATGGCGCGCGGCATCTCGATCGCCAGGGTCAGGCCATCCGACATGAGCGCAACCAGCGGGTCGAGTTCATCCACGAGCAGGTTGCGGACACGCGGCGAGAGAAGCTCCGGCTGTAAACGTGCCCGCGCGGCTGTAGCCCGCTCCAGTTCCTGGCGGGCTTCAACCAGTCCTGGCCCGGCCTGCTTGAGGAGTTTCACCAGCTGGGCCGGGGTCAGGCTATCGAGGGCGTCCTTTTCAAGAAACGGCGCGAGACTCTGGGCGGAGATATCCGCCGCCGCCAGCAGGGCATCAGCATACTCGACAAGTTCCCGGCTATATTGCAGTTCGCCGCCGTATTCAGGGACCCACGTCAGCCATGAGCCCAGCCAGAGATAGGGTTCGACCTCGGCTTTAAGAACCAGAAAATCCGCTCGCACCGTTGTCAGGGCTGGCCCGGCCTGGCGCGCGCGTTCAAGATTACCTGCGGAGGAAGTGATGATGCCTTGCAGTTCGACAACACCCTGGCGCAACTGGAGAGCTTGCCCGTAGACCCGGCGGACTTTTAATCCACCAAGTGTCAGCAAGCCTGCCAATAGCAAGAAAAATACCAGCGTCACCCAGCGCCAGACAGGCGAACTTCGTTTTTTGAGCCGGGGTGAGTCTTTCGTTGGCGCAAGCAGTTCGCGCCCGTCAGGGCAAATTACTGCGGGCCGGGACAGCGACTTGGCCAAGTAGGCCTCACGAGCCAGGATGGAAACCAGCAGCCTTTGCAAACCTTTGCGGTGCCAATCGCTGAGTGTGCTGTGCGGGGCAATCTCGGGTTCGTCTGCTACGAGTTTATAGGCATTTTTTTCATCCAATGAAAGCGCGTTTACAGGCTTGTCGTAGGCAAACAGCAAAATGGCTGTGTCGATCCGACCCCAGGCCTCGCGCAAGGAGGCGGGCAGCGGCACGCCATGTAGAATGGGCGCAAAATACTGGGCAGCCAGCAGGCCAAACTCTCCCCAACGCGTGTCCAGGCGTTTGCCCTGGCGCGGCGGGATAGCGGGCATCGACTCAACAAACAGGCCTGAAATCGCCCTGACAAGCCGCAATCCAGGTGCATCGGATACGCCTTCCTCCTGGATCGCCATCAAGCTTTGGGCCCAGGGATGTGCATCCAGACGTTCAGGATGCACGCTGTTCTCGAGAATAAATTTTAAGGCTTCGAGCTGTGGATTTTCAGACGGCATAACGCGGTTCCGATGATAAATGTGAAGTTCAGTCTTTGGCAAACGGTAAATTCGAACCAGCCCAGGCGGGTGTGAGGCGGCTAAAGCGTTGGGCCACATCTGGCGTTTCGCCCACCGGCAGATCACCGATTTCGACCCAGGCATGGGCAGACAACCCCGAGTCAACTTTATGGGCACCGATATGTAAGGCAGAGACGATGCCGCGGCGCGCCAGCATCCAGCGCAAGGTGAGGGCGCGCGGCAAACACGTCATCGGCAGGGGATATAGACGGGATGCCAGTTCAACCAGGCGGTACAAGCGTTCAGCCCATTCAAAAATCCCAAGCGGCAACGCAGCGCCGGATCCGGTCTGGCGCGAAGGAATTTCCAGGCGTTCGGCGCTGAAAAGGCGCAAAGCCAGCGCGAAAAAGAACAGCCCCAACCAGGCTTCGGCCAGGGCCAGCCAATCCAGCAGGGATAATTTTCGAGCCAGTAAAATCCTACGATGTAGCGTATTCCAAAAGACCATTTTCCACCAGGTCAGCAACCAGTTCAAGCAGGTCCCGCTCCAACTCAGGCGCGGCGACTTCATATTCTTTCAATAAGCTATTATACGTCATGCGCAGCGTTTGACCGGCGCCAAGCAAATCCCACAGACGCGTTCCGACTTCCTGCAAAAGATAATACTTGCTGTTGCGGGTATTAAGCAGAAAAGCATCTTCACCCACCACCGAGAAGGTGACGTGAGGCGGGATGGTTAAAAAGGTTTCCAGGATTAGCATAAAGACTCGAGCATTTCCCGAACCAAGGGAAGCGCATCCCGACGGTGCGGGTATATTAATCGATAAGTAGGAATGTGTTGCGCTGCTAATACTGAAAATTCCAAATGCTTTGCCAGCAATTCCGGAGTAAATAATCGTGTTCCTGCTGCATGGCTGAGCAAGGCTTGAACAGCTTGCGTACTCGAAAGCCTGTGTAATTCAGGGTTTTGATCGGGTTCAGCAGGCTCCAAAAGGCAGGCAAAACTCAAAGGAAGCAGTTCTGGAAGTCCAATCCATGGTTGGGACTCCATTGACAGTTTGAGCTGCGGAAAATGCGGCAGCGCCATAACTTTGAGCCCATTCATTTTTGTTGGCAGAATATCGTCAGCAACGCGCCGCCACCCAGAGTTTTGCGAAAAATAGGCAGCGAGAGTAGATTTTCCTAAACCTGATTCTCCAAGAAAGGCTGTGACTTTATCTCGAGTCATCACAGCGCTGGCATGCAAACTCCAAACACCACGTAGCGCCAATGCCAAAACTAATACCGGCCCGAGAATAATCTCGCGATCAATTTGACTTAGTTCATCTTTTGAACCCAGCTTTCCGATCGTTTCTCCATGGGGGCTGACAAAGAACTCGCCGCCACCTTCAATCTTTAAGAGCATGCCCTGCGATGCAGCGTAAATTTCCACGCCGCGCTGTGCGCCGCCCACCCAGCCATTGGCACAAGAAATTATCTGTAATGATTCGTTTTCAGGAAATGATTGAGAAACGAACAAGGTAGCTTCGCCAACCGCTCGCGCATCGATTCGAAACGATGCCAACTCTTGGAAAGGTTGGGGAAAACAAAACCTCTCTCCAGCAAAGCAATAACTGTACATCATCTACCCAGTCTTAAACTACATACAAAGGAAAGCAATTTCAAAAATAAGGCTTAAATTCCTATACCCAAATAAAGCGGTTCTCAGAGTCAATAGTATTGCCCGCAGACCCCCCCAGGGTTACGGTACGCAAATCACCCAAGTCAAATAAGTGTGGCTCGGAATAAACCTTACGGAGCTTCTCCACATCGACAGAGATTGCATCGGTTAATAATTGTGTGTTAATAAAATGATCCGACATTATGGTGCCTCATTGGAACAAAATGAACGAATTGAATGATGCCAAGCATCAAAAGATATGCAAGCCCAAAGTACTACATCTTCGCGCCTAAAATTACCAGAACTGAACAAGAGTTCAGACTGCTTTACCAGCCAATCGGAACGAACAAATTTGCGCCAAATTGCACCTGGATTTTGAATGCAATCCTGCAAAACCGTTTTCTTCATCTTAAACCCACGCAAAAATAATGAGTTAAAAGGAGTTGGCCTGTTACGCATACGAACTGCCTCCGGCAATATATCCTGCAAGGCAGTACGTAGAATGTATTTGTATAAGCCATGGTTGTAGAGTTGATACCCTGGCAAACCCAAAACAAACTCAGCCAAGCGGCGATCCCGGTAAGGGCGGCGCAGTTCAAGGTTAAAGCGGGCAGCAAAAAAAGCTTCACTTGAGTAAAGGCTGGCTACCCACTTTCCAAGCAGACCAGAATATTGATCTTCAAAAGGAATATCTTTTTCACTCTTTTGGAACGCTTCGCAGGCCAAAGGCGTCAGCCAAGAAGGTAAAGACCGTCGACGGTGCAAATATCTGGTACCAAGCAGAGAATCCAGAAAACGCGTGCCAACCCGTTGCAGAATGCCCATCTTCAGTGTAGTGCGCCAACCCAAAGAACGGAGATGGGAAAACAAGTTCTGCCCAGCTTCCCACAACCTACCTTCGCCAACCAAATCAGCCAGCCAATTGACGCTAGCACCATATAGCTGGTCTCCTCCCCCACCAGTCAACAAAACGCGCAAACCTTCCTGTTGCGCAATTTGATAAACTTGCTCGATGAGCGGCTGAAAAGGATTACCAGGAGGTTGGTTAAAATTCTGTTCCGCATTTTCAAAATCACTGAACGGCCCAAAATTATCACCTACGAATTGGATCGAATAGAGATTCGAATGCTTTTTGAGTGCTTCGATGTATGATCGTTCGTCGCAGTCGGCCAGTTCATCAAAAATATACGAAATAGTAGTCAGCGGTTGATGGGCTAAAATGCGTGCAGCCAGGCAAGCCACGGAACCCGAATCCAAGCCGCCACTCATCTGTACCCCAACCGGGGTTATAGAACGCATTCGGCAGCGAACACTGTTTTCCAACAGAACACGAAACTCATCGGCATAATCAGCATCTGCCTTGCCACGCAACCTTTCAACCGGGTTTGGCTGCCAATAGCGCCACGAACGTGAACCGGAAGCTGTCACCAATATCCCATGAGCAGGCAACAATTCATAAACGTGCTTGAACAAGGTTTGCCCATCATGAGTGGCTTTCATCAAAAGCCGGTAAGGAAGCACATTTTCATTCAGCTCGGGCAACAAACCACCGGCGCTGGCAACTGCCCAAGGTTCGGAAGCCAGCACAAGCCGTGTACCATGCCAGGCGTAAAACAGGCTACGCTCCCCCAGCGCATCACGAGCACAGAACAATTGGCCAAGGCTCTCATCCAAAATAACCATGGCAAAATCCCCAATAAGATGGTCAAGACAGGCGGTGCTCCAACGAGCATAGGAAGATAAAATCAGAGCAGCATCTGAAAGAGATTTCCCTACGGCGGGTTCCATACCCAATTCGATACAAAGCTCAACACGATTATCAAGCCTTCCATCCAAAACAATACTGAATGGCAAGCCGCTCAATTTCAAGGGCTGGCGCTCCCCTACCTCTTCAGGGGTTGTCCAAAAATGCCAGTGTCCCAACGCAACCCGATCTGTCAAGAGAATATCGCGTCCATCAGGCCCACGATGCTTCAGCGTTTGCATGGCGCGCTCGAATACGCCGGGATCAAGCGGCGTATTCGAGCATTCATAAACCACTACAAAAGCACTCATGACAGTCTCTATTAATTTCATAATAATCCCGCAGGCCAGAAAATCCATTAAATAAGATCCGCGAAGCCTGCGGGATAATGATCGGGTAGATGGGCCTAAGGTTGGATTATCAGAGCTGGGTCACCCATCAGGCCCCAGCCAAGCAAGACATCCAGCAATTCAGGGTGTTCCTGGGCTAGCTCAAGCTTAGATTCCAACAGAGCCTTGCCAACGGTCATGCCAGGCGTTCCCAGGCGTGGGGTAAGCAATGCGCCCAGTAATTGTTCAGATTCGGCCTCTGTCAAAGTGACAGCACCCAAGACCGCCGCAGCACCTCTATCACCTGAAAATAAGAAACTCTGCAACAGACCGTTACTCACAGGGCTAGTGTAATAAGTGTTCCAGCAGCCCCACTGCACCAGCATGAAAGGCCGCCCGGCATTGGTCAGCGCTGAGGCTTGCTTCGTGGTCAGCAAATTACTGGATGACCAGGCGGTGGTACTGGAATGTCCAGTATATGTCACCAATGCAGCACCCTGGTTCATTGAAGCAATCAACTGTTTCTGAGCAGCCGCCAAGCTGGAATTATCTAAGTGCACGCTCTGGACAGACCAACTGCCAGGAAGACTCTGTGAAAGGCCCACACTAATATTCTTGAAAGAAATATTGCCATCTTGTTTGTCGGATGCAAAAACGGCTGTGCCTCCATAGTTCTTTTCCGCATAAGCCAACGTTTTGCTGACCATCAGACTGAGTTCGGCGGTACTGCGCACGGGGAAGCGCCCAATCGCCAGATCAGGCACATAATCTTCATTCAAGTCAGCATAAAGCGCATCAACTGGAACAGATGTTGCCATAGAACTGGTTGCCACATATAAGGAAGGAATAAAACTAATACTCTTAGTTGCCAGATAACCACGATAATCGTATGTGTCACCACCGACCAGCAAAACATACTCGGTACCCAGGTTATTGGCCGCATAGGAAATGTACTGACGGATAGCCTGCGGATCAAATATGCCGTGGGTATATTGAGTGTAAAGATCATTGACATCCACAACACTAACCGTAAAACCTTGGGCCTGGCGAGCCTGTACCAATGGAGCAAGCCCACTGATAAAATCTGGATGAGAAATGATCAGGTAATCAGCTCGGCGGTTTAGATCGGCCTTCAAACGTGTCGCCTCGATTAATGGAGTATATAAACCATCAATTGTGGTCACAAAATAAGTCGATGTTTCGTTCGCGCCCGCAAAACTGGCAGTATAAGAACCTCCAACGGCGGTGACCACTACCTTCCCAACCCGCTCGAAGCCCTTGTCATTTAGGCGGTAAGCAATCACATTCTGGCTGGGCAGGTTGGCAACATTAAAGATCTTGGCATTGGAGGTGAAGGTCAACCTCCCATTTTGAGCCTGGAACAGGCGTTGATAATTAAGGCTGAACTTATCCAACACTACAATATCACTGTTCGCGCCCTTGTCCGCCGGGAGGGTCAATTGCAGGGTATTTGTACCTTCAAGCAACGTGCCCGCTGGCAAATCAACTTTGATGGTGTGCTCAACTAAGCCATTGAAAGCTTCATCTGCCAGGGGAACACCATTCAACTTAACCACTACATGATGGTCAGGACTGTTTGGTACAGTGCTCACACCCCACACCACTAATTCCAGACTGGCCGGGGCGGATGGATTAGCCAGCCCGGTAACCTGAAAGGGGAAGCTCCAACTCTTGGGCGTTTTGGTTACCGCCATCAAAGTATCATACCAAAAGTCATCACCAGGAGCAAAAGTAGAATAGCCGCGCTGATTATTGACTAACAATGTCTCCGGGTAAGAGGTTGGAGGTACCAGGCCATTGCCAGATGCTGCGCTATTGCTCTGGATACGCGGAGCAGGAGTCATGCTGACTTGCAAGGTATAAACATTGGTGTCAGTATAGAGCGTATCCAGCGCTTCGCCATAGAATTCGATGAAATTGCCCGGCCCAAACTTACCATTACCATCCACGTACACCGGCACAAGCTGGTCGCGATTGGAAAGGGTGATAGCAGCACTTGGCACACCGGCAAGGTCAAGCCCCGCAGTCTTCAGCATTTCATAAGTCACACGTTGAATGCCTGTCTGGCGCACCTTGAAAGTCAGGCTGAACTGGGCCAACTGCTGGCGAAGACCAGATACGTCACCCTTCTTAAGCTTTGCTTGCGTGGTAGCCGAGAGCGCCAATTCTGGTTTGAGCGCTTTCAAGCGGTCAGCCTGCGCAGAATCTTTTTGAGATTTGAAATCTGACCAGTTCACCTTTTCGGTTTCGATGCGCTCTCCAGACGGTTGCCCAAGCGGGAAGGGTCCATGCAGGCGGGTTTCACCAGCAATACTAACATCTTCAATAAAGAAAACATTTCCTTCGATATTTGCACTGAAGGTGTAATCTTGGGGTTCAAGCGAATCAATCACCTGAGAAAGGATTAACTCAGGATTGATCTGGGTTAAACCGTTCTCCTTAGATTCAACGTACAGATTGAAACCAGCATTGACCGTCTCAGTAGCAGTGGTCCATTCAAAATTGACCAAGCCACCCTGACGTTGGGCGCGGAAGTAAGCGAGTGTAATCGGGGTGGTCATACCACTGAGGCGATAATCTTCCACTTCGCCATTGTCCGCCGGTCCGGTATAGGCCAATTGCGGGACAACTGGCGAGGTTGGGAACAAACGGAACCGTGAGTAGAGTCCGGTAAAGTTTGGTCGATAGGTTGAGTTATAAGGGGTTGGAAACGTAATCTCCAAAGTGGACTGCGTCAAACCACCAGCAGCCACTCGGTTAACCACAACTTCATTGGCATCGCCAAAATCTCCATCATTGTTGAAGTCAACCCAACCAACCAAGTAACCGCCACTAGCAGGTGTTGTTACAACAATATACAAAGAACCATTACCATCTTGCCAGTTGCTATCAGAACCAAGAGTAACACCGTTGTCAGACGAATCCAACGTGGCGCTCACTGAAGTGGAATATCCATCTGCATCCGCATTCACACCTCCACCCAGATAGAGTATTGGTGAACCGATAGATGGAAGCGCATGACGGGGGCCATCAGGAGTGCCCGACAAGGTAGTGGAATATTTATAAGTTGTTCCACTGATTACTCCCTGGGGCAGATCGCCAAAATCGTAACTGCCATTGAGTTGGAAGGCAAAATCTGCGCCATCAATAGCGGTGGTGCCATAGTCTGCTTCCACCACCATGAACACACTGAGTGTGTCGCCATCAGATGCTGTTGAAACACCGAGGAAGGCATTATTAGCGGGATATGCATCCACCGCCTCATCTGGGACATCTGTTGTTACGTTGGTTGAGTCCGTAGTTAATACGACCCCATCTTGTGGTGCTGTAAGGGCAACAATATAATAAATCGAGGTTCCACTCGAAGGAGACTGAGGTACATCATTGAAGATATAGTTACCACCAGCATCCGTTGATGTGGATGCTACCAAAACTGTCTCACCAGGGTCGGGGCTGCCATTGGGTGTGCTGCCCGCGTCAGTCCAACGCAGCAAGTAAACCGTGATACCGTCATAAGCCACTTCGCTTGTAGTCACACCCGTGCTGTCATCAGATTTCGCTCCAGTGCCGCAGAATCCATCGGCAGAGGTTTTTTCAAGACAGATTGTACCTGACACATCCAGCGTACCTGTATAACGATAGCCAAAATCAACATCCAATTGCAGCGGATCAGATTCGTTATCGCAACCATTGGATGTAGTACACCCACCAACAGAGTTTATAGAGCCATCAACATTCATGATCACCGTTGTCTGGTTATTATTGCCTGCATCTGGATCATAGGTATTTGACAAACCCGCCGGAAGTTCACCTGTGGCAACAGCTACTGTCCATGTCAACTGAACACTGGTCGTGATGTTTTGGAAACTGTAATTGCCATTTATATCTGTTGTCGCGCTCAATACCAGCTGCGTGCTACCGTTGTAAGTTACTCCGTTAACCACCGCGTTGTTGGGAGGAGTGGTGGTGGCCGTAACTGTAATATTCGGGATGCCTGCTTCGCCAACATCACGAATGCCATAGATGGATGGCGTAAGCGGGTCATTATCATGGTCCGTTAAGGTGGAATCGATCCATAACGTATCCCCAATCACGCCGCTGGGCAGGTAACCAAAGTCTGCGCCCATGTAATTGGTGCCGGGGAAAATCTGCATACCCATGCGGTTATCGCAGAAATTCTCATCCGTTTCATAAAGGTCGGCAGGACTGTTCAATTTATCACAAGCAATCCCATCTGTATCAGGATCACCCGTTAAGTTGGCGTTATAGAGCGGATTGGCAATGTTGGCAGTCCCACTGTTCTGATCATGGTCAATCGTAGCAGAAGTGGTGTTTACAACGGCAACATAATTACCAGAAGGCAGGCCAGTGAACAGGTATTTACCATCCGCATCGGTTACATCCACGGCATAGGCCGTATTGGCAATAACCTCGCCAGGTTGGTATTTGCCGTCGGGAACATCGTAGAAGGGCTCACCGGCAGTGTAGGTTGGATTACCAAGCCCATCAACAGAACCATCTTCATTGAGGAAGCCTTCGCCAGCGTTCCACGAACCGTTATTATTTCCAGCATCAGTAAAAGTATAGAGCATCACCAATGCGTTTTGCACGCCACTCTCGCTGTAATCCTGATCACCATTGTTGTTGGCATCCCAATAAACGGTATCGCCAAACTTGCCCAGCGGGCCAAAACCGAAGTCCGCGGTCAGGAAGGATGTGCTGGAGGTATTAACCGCGGCGTTCCAATAGACATAGGTCGGCTGGTCGGTTCCCGAGGAAGTCAAGAGATCGTCGGTGTTGCTGTCCCCATCAAAGTAGGCTTCAATGGCGGTGCGATTGGCGGTTTCATTGGGCGAGGCTGCATCGTTCTCGTAATACAGGCGCACTTGATAGGTGTTCGCATCCATATCGCCGCTATCAAAGAGCGGGACATTCGTAAACAGGTATTTTCCAAGCGAGTCAGTGGTTTTCTCATCCACTTTGACATAGGTGTTGTCATTGTTCAGGTCGACCCACAGTTCAACTTTTACACCGGCAATACCAACCTCTTGCGGGCCGACCTGGGTTCCGTCGGCATTGACATCATAGAAAACAGTATCGCCGATCGTGCCAAAGCGCGCGGGTTGATAACCAAAATCTTGCTCATAATTGTTGTCATTCGTGGCAGGATTGTTGTCATTGGTAATGGTGACATCGCTCTGATTATCGCAGGTGGAACATTTGCCACTTTCATCAGGATCATCCGTCTGAGCCAGATCGTCTCCCACTGCAGTGGGGAAAGAATCGATTACAACAACATAGGTACCGGCAGGCATATTTTCGAACAGATAACCGGATGTGGCATCGCTTGTATCAGTTGCCACCAATTTATCTTCCGGATCCACTTCGCCGTCACCATCAACATCGTAATAGAGCTCAACCGTCACACCCGGGATAAGTTCATCCACACCGCTGGTGAAAGCACCATCGCCGCTCCAATCATAGTAAACCTGATCGCCAATGGCATAAGAGAAGGGTTTGGTATAGCTGAAATCATAGTTCCCGTAAAAATTGGTTGTGCCAGTCTTGAGCAAGGTAAAGGTGTACTGGCTATTGTATGTTCCATCCGGCTCATAGGTGGGTATAGTTGTCCAACCAGAACCAGGCAAAGTCGTTGTAACGACTTCAATACAATAATTCGTATCCTTACTGGCGGCAAGGGTCAGGCCGGTGAACGAATAATAACCATTTCCATTTGTGGTCGTGGTGGCAAATGGCGTCCCCGTGCAGGTGAGCGTATCGCGATAAATGCGGACAGTAACACCCTCAAGCGAATAGTCTTCTGTGTTTACATGGGTGCCGTCACCATCGTAATCATAGAAAACATAACCATAAGCGCCCATGGTGCCATAGCCAAAGTTGATGTTGGTAACATCGTTGCCACTGAGCACAGTACCCAGGAAAGCGGCTGCGTTCAAATTAATGTTTTCATTGGAAAGGCCATCACAGGCACTTCCACAATCGCCAACCTTGTCGTTGGGGTCAGCAGACTGGGTCAGACCGGTCAGTGGGCCGGTTGCCGGCTGGACATAGGTGTAGAAATATCCCGTCAGGCCGCCAAAACTATAATCACCGCTCGCGTTCGTGTAAGTCGAATCGACCAGCCCCCAGACAGCATTGCCTTCTGCTGCGCCGGGGATATCATATTCGGTGCATTTAAGTCCGGTAATCGCCACAGTTACAGGTGTGCCATAGATCGGGCTGATACACTGATACAAATCAACGCGCACGCCTTCAATGCCTGCTTCTCCGGCTTCATAACCATTGGTACTGATCCAGCCATCCTGGTCGCCATCCTTCCAAACCTTGCCGGAAAGCGTTCCCGCATCATAGACTGGCGTGATAACGGATACCGGGCCAGGATCACTGGCCAGGCGACCATCAGCAAAATATGCACTTGTAATTTCTGCCGAATTCGTCAGGTTTTCAGGGCTTGGGTTGGGGTCGAGCACCGTGCCAGTCACATAGATATAACGAGTCTGGCCAGGATAAATCGGCCCGATATTATCCCAGGTTAAGGTAGTGTTTCCTGCTGACGGAACTTTCGAAGTAAACGGCGGCACAGAAGTAATTGTCGTTGCGTTTAACAGGGTATTGTCAAAAACATCGGTCACAGTAACCGGGTTAAGAACTTTGCTGTCGGTCACCGGGCAGGTTGCATCGGCAGTATCAGCAGTAACACTCAAACCAATCCCATCGATCGCAATAATGACCGGGTCTGCCGAGCCTGACTTGTCATTGCCATAAACCACCTGAATGGGCTGGGAAAAGAAATTGAAATCCAAAGCGGAACCATACAAGGTTTGGGCCACTGTAGTTATGTCCACCTCGACCACACCAGCATGAGTCTGTCCCACATGCTGCTCAAGAGTGGTGTACGGAATGCTGACGCTGGCCGAATTCGAAGTGCCGCGCCGAATATATACATGGCCATAATCTTCATCGCCGTTCACAAATTCGCGGTTAATATAAAGAGGAAGACGAACTGTGAGATTGGTAATATTGGTGGCGCCAGCTTCGAGGGTTGCCAGGGATGAATACCCTGCGCCGGCCAGTAACTGATTGGCGCCGGTACTATAATCTGCCGCAACAAAGGCACCATCTGGTCCGCTTGCCGACCAGGCATGACTGGTATTGGGGGCTGTAGTCGCCGGATAAATATTACTAAAGCGTTTGCCAATAACTTCCCCGGAGGATTCGCTGCCTTCCGAAGTCGCCCAAGCGGTGTAAAGACAGGCGTTGCTGGTGGTACCGCTGCCGGGTAATGGGTTGGTAACAGCAATCGTATAAGTTATTTCCTGACCGCGGTAGAGGGCGGTCACATTGGCCGGCAGGGACTTGGTGATCTCGGGAGCCGGTATAAAGCCAAAATTGTTGCCAGTGCTGTTGCCACCGGTCAAATCCACGCCAAGTTTATCTGCCGTTGTGATTGCATAGCCATTCAAGTCCGTGTCGGTCAAATCGACAGCGACCACGAACCGTGTTGCAGGCAAACTGGAAAATGAGTAAGTGCCATTTCCTGCGGTGGTAGTACTGGTATAAAAAACGTCACCATCGCTGTAAACGCCATTGGCATCTGCATCATAGTACAGATTAACCGTCACGGATCCGATCCCGCCTTCAGTGCCGTCCAGGCTGCCATTGGCCTTGCCGCCGCCACCCACCCCATTATCCAGGAAAACGGTGCCAGAAAGCGTGCGCGAGCCGGTCATCAGGGTTGGGAAATCATCTTCAGTGAAACAGGATCCATTGCCCAGCTTCATGCAGCCTTCGTTTACCACAACCGGGCTGCTGTAAGCAACCGGAACTGTAGCTGTAAATGCTACCGTCCCGGTAACAGGGTCGCCAGAGGCAGGGGTTTGAATCGTCTGAGGCAACCACCATTGAATTTTTATCAAGTGGCCTGTTGAATCAGTACTGGGAGTTCCCGCCGCTGGAGCAGTGCTGGACCACGATACGCCGCTGTCAACGGAATAGAACATGGCGGCCGTTACATTGGTGCTTGGGGCATAAATTCCACCCGTCAAGGTCACTGTTGAGTTAACCGTGCCAAACTGCAGACCATCAGGGATGGTCTCTTCGAAAACAAGCGGCAGGCCAAAACCTGGATTACCAATCGTAAGGGTTGTGGATGTATCACCTGTAGTTACATCCGGCAAACTGAAGGTCAACGTGTAATCAATCGTGCCGCCGGGCGCTTCGCTGGCATCACCGCTCTTTATCAGGGTCATGCTGGCTTCACGGCTCTGCAAAGGAGGAATGCCGGAGCCAAAATCGCCATTGAACTTTTCATTGTCATAGCCTGAAGCGACTTCCTGGTAAGGAGTCAGGTTGGCGGTACAGGCCCCATCCAACGCGGCATATTCGTAATACACCAGGCCAACCGCGCCAGTGTTATTGGATGGAATATTCTCAAAATACATTTGGTCAGCAAACGGGATTAAAAGCTCGGTACCATCATTGAGCTTTACAATAACAATACCGTAGGTGCGCACCAAACGGAAACAACCCGGATCATAACTTCCGGCATCGCCAATCGGCTGCACCCAAATATTACGATCAGGAACAAAATCACCATTATTGTCAAATCCCTGACCGACATTTCCCAGGTCATACCAGATCCCCTGGCTGGTTACAGTTTGGCCAGGGTAAACGGTGCTGGTACCGCTGGGCGTGATCGTGTCCCAACCCAACACCGCTTGAATGGCATCCAGGTATTGCTGAGGCACTTTATTATCGCCGTTTGGCCAGATCTTATTGGCCTGGGCAGAAATTTCATTACGCATGGTAACCGCGTTCCAGCGCCAGGAATCTGCCGTGGTTGAGCTTCTTGTCGAAGTGCCCCAGAAGAAATAAGGCAGCCACAGGTCATCTTCAGGTTTGATGCCGCCCGTGACATCTACTTCTGAAGCGCCGATCGTCGCCGTGCGCGGATAAGAAACCAGCCAGTATTGAGTCCGGCATTCCCCCGGCGCTAATGTTCCAATAAAACGCGCACCATCGTTAGCAGCGGAGGCCGTGCCACTTTCCAATTCAAGCGCAAACGGTGTATCAGACGCCCCGTAATCCGTGGCAGTCGCGTTGAGCAAAATATTGGTGCCGGGAGTTGCATCACCATGCTGGTCATAAAAATTCGCTTCATCATAATAATTAGCACCAACGCCAATGCCATCGTAAAAACGGCGTGGGAAGGAACCAACCGTTTTGTCGCCCAGTGTGCCGTTGTAATCGGTATCGTAATTACCAGTATAGGCCCAAACATTGCTCAATGTGTCAGATGCGTTCGTGTTACAAAATTTGGCACCCACACTTGCAGCCGAGGGACCATAAGAAGCAGGCGACAATACATTCGAATCGACAACCAGGTTATAAGCAGTGATCGGCTCAATCGTCAATCCATTTTGAGTGCCGGAAACTCCATAGCCAGGAACGATATAGCCCAATAAACGCAATTGCTGCGCAATCTCCAGGGATGACTTGACCGATTTAAAATCAGCCGCGTTTGCCATCACTGAGCCAGCTTTTGCCGGGACAGGCCCTGGCGCGGCGGATGATTCTACAACAGCAGGCGCGCTGGCCGCGGACGCCGCTGAGACAAGCGGTTCAGCAGGCGCTGCCGAAGCTGCCTGGGGTGGTACCGCGGACAAAATATATACTAATAAGAACAATACGCGAAGAATTGATTCAATATTTTTTTTCATTAGATCCCACTCCTGAAAGAGAAAACGGTGGATTAAATTAAAAGAACGAAACCAAACCAGGCGGCCGGTTTCGCTCTTGCTCGCTTGAATCCACCCCTGATAACAGGCAGCGACCAATTACAGATTCAAGGTCATCGCATCCGCTTACACAAATGAGACTAGAATAACTTCTGGCTACATTCTACATGGATAGTGACATTCCCACAATCAAGAACCAATATCAGAATCGTTAGGAGAAGGGTGATATATGCCATCACCCGATTGGCAATATTGTTAGGTTATAACGTACAAGAATAGATTACAAGGCTTTCAAACCCAGTTTTAGCATAGCCAATTAATCAAACCGGTTGTATAGTTAACGGTAAGAAAGGTATTGCATGAACAACCTCACCCGCATTCTGATCGTCGATGATGATGCGAACCTGCGTAAAACCCTGAGCGATGTGCTGATAGTAAAGGGTTTTACATGCTCAACCTGCGAGACCGGTAAAGCGGCGCTTGAAAAGGTTGAACAGGAAGAATTCACATTGGCTCTGGTCGACTTGCGCTTGGCGGATATTTCTGGCCTGGAGGTTGTGCGCGGCATCAAGGAACGTTCGCCACAGACTGAGTGCATTTTACTGACCGGACATGCTTCTCAGGCCACAGCCATTGAGGCGCTAAACCTGGGAGCTTATTCTTATTACCAAAAACCGTATGACCTCGACCAGCTTTTGCTGTCGATCCAGCACGCGGTTGATAAACACCAGGCAGAAACTGCCCTGCGCGAAAGTGAACAACGCTATCAATCCCTGATCGAGATCTCGCCGGTCGGCATTTTTCGGACCGATGCCGAAGGCCTGACTACCTTTGTCAGCCATTACTGGAGCACAATTTCTGGTTCGACTGATGAAAAAGCACTCGGGCATGGCTGGCTTGAGACCGTCGACCCCGCTGAACGTCAAAACCTGTTAAATCTTTGGATTCAGGATGTCCGTGAGAGAAAAATCTCGAACTCAGAGTATTGTTTTCTGCGGCCTGATGGCAGTTCAGCCTGGGTTATCCGGCAGGCCATCCCACAATTTAGTGCAGATGGCAAATTTACCGGTTACATTGGCACCATTACTGATATTACCGCCCGCAAACAGGCCGAAGAGCTGACGCGGCGGCGCGTGGCCGAACTGGAAGTACTTTATGAAAGCAGCTTGAACATCAGCAGCCTGCTTGACCCGCGTCAAATTGCTCAAACCATGACCGAGATCCTGGCGCAAAAGCTGAACTGGCATCATGCAGCCGTGCGCATCTACCACCCTGAAAGCAATCAGGTTGAGATATTGGCGCTGCACCAGCCTCATCTTTCCACTGCAGCCATCCCTGATGAGATACTCCGCTTGCAGAAATCCATCCAATCCTCCGGTTTAGGTTTGAGCGGCTGGGTCATCGAACATGGCGAAGCTGTTCTCTGCCCAGACGTGGATGCCGATCCCCGCTACCTCAAAACCTATCCCGACATTCGTTCGGGGGTTTATGTGCCAATGAAACTTGGCGATCGTATTCTGGGTTCGATCAGCGTCGAGAGCGTTGAACCAGCCGCCTTCAGCGAGGATGATCTGCGTCTGCTCAACACCATGGCTGCCCAGGCTGCCATTTCCTTTCATCAAGCGCAGTTATATGAACAAATACAGCAATATGCGGCCGAGTTGGAAAAACGCGTTGAGGAACGCACCGCCGAATTGGTCATCGCCAAAGAGAAAGCCGAGGCTGCCAACCAGGCCAAAAGCGCCTTCCTGGCAACCATGAGCCACGAGATCCGCACACCCTTGAACGGTGTGCTCGGCATGGCCCACCTGGCCTTGCAAAGCAACCTGACCCATAAACAACGCGAGTACCTGAACAATATCCAGTTTTCGGGTGAATCCCTGTTAACCACCATCAACGATATTCTGGATTTTTCCAAAATTGAAGCCGGCAAAGTCAATCTCGAACAAGTAGAATTCAGTCTGGATGCCGTCCTGGAATCCGTAGCGAACCTCGTCACCCATAAAACCCAAGAAAAAGGATTGGAACTGGTTTTCAACACCGCGCCAGAAATTCCACACGCCTTGGTCGGGGACCCGCTCAGGCTGGGACAGGTGCTGGCCAACCTGGTGGGCAATGCTGTCAAATTTACCGAAATCGGGCAAGTGATGGTCAAGGCTCGCCTGATCGAGCAAACCACCCAAAACATTTTGTTGGAGTTTTCGGTACAGGATACAGGCATCGGGCTGACCGAAGAGCAAATTCCCCAATTATTTCAACCCTTCAGCCAGGCTGATTCATCCACCACCCGCAAATATGGCGGCACAGGGCTCGGGCTGACCATCAGCCAGCGCCTGGTCAAGATGATGGGCGGTGAAATCACGATCGAAAGCCAATTCGGAAAAGGAACCACCTTCACATTCAGGGTCATCCTGAACGTGCCGGCAGGAAGTCAAATAAACGCCCCGGAGAGTATGCCCGAATTGATCGGTTTGCAGGTGCTGGTGGTGGATGACAACCCATCCACCCGGGAATTTTTGGAGAGCACGCTGAAATCACTTCATATCCAGGTCAGCCTGGCTAACTCAGATGGTGCAAATCTGGCGCAGCTGATACAAAACGATGCTCAAAAACGCTTTGATTTGGTAATCATGGATAAAGAATTACCCGGTAATAAGATGAACGGCATGGAAGCCATTCGCCAGATCAAGCGACATCCCAAGTTGTCAAAAATCCCGGTGTTGTTGCTGGTTCCCGGGAATGAAATCACCCAACCCATCAGTGAGGAAACTCCCGATGGCTATTTATCCAAGCCCTTTACCCGCTCACAGCTTCTTGATGCGATTATGCGGGTCTTGGGACATAAAACCCCGTCTGCCCGCGCTTCTGAAAAGAATGCCATCGCCAACCGGCTCAATCAACTCTTTGGAAAGCGAGTCTTACTGGTTGAAGATAATGAAATTAATCAACTGGTTGCGCGAGAAATGCTGGAAAACCTTGGCCTGCGGGTTGCCCTGGCCAGGAGTGGCGAAGAAGCCATTCAAAAAGTAAAAACCGGGCTTTTTGAGCTTATTTTGATGGATATTCAAATGCCCGGCATGGATGGCTATCAGGCTACCGCTCAAATTCGCAGCGATCCGCGTTTTACGTATGAAAAATTGCCGATCATTGCCCTCACCGCGCACGCCCTTGTAGGCGACCGTGAAAAAGCTTTGCAAGCTGCTTTTAATGATTACATCACCAAACCTGTGGACACTGAACAACTCAACAGCACTTTGCTGCGCTGGCTGCCTCCTCAACAAGCTCAAACAAGCCTGGCAGCCAGTTTCACCCCCCAAAAAGAGCAAAAGTTGCCGGATGTAATTCATCGCGAGAGCGCCCTGGCTCGCCTTGGCAACAATGAAACATTTTACGCGCGCTTGCTGGGGCTGTTCCAATCAAACGAAGGCCAGACAGCCCAGATCATTCGCGCGGCTTTGCAGGCTGGCGATGTGCCTCTCGCCCATCGATTAACCCATACCCTGAAAAGCACCGCCGCCACCATCGGCGCAGAGCGATTACGCCTGGCGGCGAAAACCCTCGAAGCATCTCTGGCGGATGAAAACCCGGAACGCTACCAGGCTGAATTGGAGCAAGTGGAACTGGAACTGCATACTGCGCTGACAGCTGTTTCTGATCTGATCCGATCCGGACCTGGCGTAGGGCAATCTCCAGACTCAACAGCAGAACCCGGTCCCAAGACCAGATTTGAGATATGATCAGCAGAACGGAAAGCGGCTTTATGCCAATTCAGATAATGCGATTAAATGAAAGCACCCACAGTGAAATTCTGCAACATGACCAACCGCCGGAGAGAATCTGATGAATAAAAACGCCAGTCTCGTTCTTGTCATTGACGACGACCCCTTTGCGCGCCTAACGCTCGAGGCGCTGCTCGAAAGCGCCGGATATCACGTAGAAATGGCTGAAAACGGCTCCGAGGGGCTAAAAAAAGCAAAAGCCATTCATCCAGATGTGATCTTGTTGGATGTTATGATGCCTGGCATGGACGGCTACGAAGTCTGCCGCAATTTGCGCACCGACCCGCAGATGGCGGAGGTGCCCATCTTCATGATCACCTCTCTCGATGACCGCAACAGCCGCTTGGCCGGGTTATCTGCGGGAGCTGACGATTTTCTCTCCAAACCTTTTGACAAACTTGAGCTCGAGATCCGTTTCAACACGCTAAAACGGGTCGACCGCTATCGCCACCTGTTCGAAGAACGCAAAAAACTACAGGAGGCATTGGCGCAGCTGACGCTCAGGAATGCCCAGCTCAGCGATCTCTCCCAACAGGTTTTGACAGCCCAGGAAACCGAGCGCCATAAACTGGCTCTGGAATTGCACGATGAAATCGGCCAGATCGTAACCGGATTGAAGCTAATTCTTGAGAAGGAAAACGAAGACAGCCGCGCCCAGTTTGAACAGGCGCGCGCCATCGTAAATGAACTTTTGCAGCGCGTGCGTGAAATGGCGCTTAACCTGCGCCCCACCGTGCTGGACGATTTTGGCCTGAATGCCGCCCTGGATTGGCTCTTCAATCGCCTGACCCGCCAGACTGGCCTGATCATTTATCACAATGTCGACCCGCTCTCCGAACGCCGCTTCCCCCAAAAGATCGAAACGGCAGTCTTCCGCGTAGCGCAAGAAGCGCTCACCAATATTACCCGCCACGCCGGGACAAATGAAGCCAATGTCACACTTACCATTGAATCAAGCCATCTTCAACTCAGTATTTCTGATACAGGCAAAGGCTTCGACCCCAAAGCGCTTGCACCGGGCAACTCCAGCGGGCTTTCGGGAATGAAAGAACGGATCATCCTGGCGGGAGGCACCTTAAGCCTGCAATCTGCCCCCGGTGACGGGACGCTTATTCTCGTTGATTTCGATTTGGACCCAAGGGAGTAGCGCATGCGCCACGTTACCATCGTTCTGGCGGATGACCTGCGGTTGGTTCGTCAGGGAGTGCGTTCCCTGCTTGAAGCCAACCCTGAATTCGAGGTTGTCGGTGAAGCAAACGATGGGCTGGAAGCTCTGCAACTGATCGAAAGCCTCCAGCCTGATATCGCCATCCTGGATGTGGTTATGCCCAACCTGAATGGCATGGAAACTGCCAAACAGGTGCGCCAGCGCGGGCTGAAAACCCACTTGATTATTCTCTCCATGCATGCCAACCCCACTTATGCGGTCCGCGCTCTGCACAATGGCGCTTTAAGCTACGTGCTTAAAGAATCTGATTTTTCTGAGGTGCTGCAAGCCATCGAAAATGCGCTCCAGGGCAAGCGCTACCTGAGCCCGCTGATCGCCGATGATGTGCTTGAAATGCTGCTGCGCGCAGATGGCGAGAAAAAGGATTCGCTCGAAGTTCTTTCTGCCCGCGAGCGCGAGATCCTGCAACTGATCGCCGAGGGCATTACCAACACAGCCATAGCAGAGAAACTTACCATCAGCGTACGTACGGTGGAAGCACACCGCGCGCACATTATGTCCAAATTGCGCCTGACCTCGCACACCAACCTGGTTAAATTCGCCATTAAAGAAGGCTTGATCGAATCCTGAAAGCTTCATTATTAAGTAGAGAATGTAATTCATTTCTCGAAGGTTCATTTCTGGAAGCACCCGCAATCTTTCATATAAAAAAGGCCTGGCAGGTTTCTTTTGAAACCCACCAGGCCTTTTTGCTTTAGCTATGATGATTATGGGGTGATGATCAGCGCCGGATCTCCCATCAGGGTCCAACCGAGCAGCACGTCGATCAATCCGGGGTCATTCTGCCCCAGTTGGGCTTTGGCATCCTGGAGCGCCTGACCGACTGACAGGCCGGGTGTCGCCAGACGCGGTGTCAGCAGTGGCCCAAACATTTCTTCAGAGCCGAAATAGATCAGGGTTGTGCCGCCCAGCACAGCAGCGGCGCCGTTATCGCCCGAGAGCAGGAATTTCTGTACCAGGTAATCGTTGGCCGGGTCGACATAGTAGGTGTTCCAACAACCCCACTGGACCGCAACGAACGGGCTGCCGGCATTCGTCAGGGCAGCGACATCGCTGGTGGTGAACAGGCTGCTCCATGCTGAAGGCGAGGAATGACCGTTGTAGGTGATGAGCGCTGTGCCGCGGTTCATGGCATCCAGCAATTGCGTTTTGGCGGCGGCTGCGCCCAGATCATCCATGTGAATGCTTTGCACGGTCCAATCGGATGGAATACCAGTCGCCAGCTTGTCGCTGAGATTTTTGAACGAGGCGGCCCCATCGATGACGTCAGATGCAAAGACTGCTGTGCCGCTATAAGATTTGTTGGCGTAAGCCAGTGTCTTGCCGATCAGGCGGCTCAATTCTTCGTTGGTGCGGACCGGGAAGCGGCCGATGGCCAAGTCGGGCACGTAGTTGCCGTCAACGTCCGCATACAGCGGGTCCACTGCGATGAATTTGGCTCCAGGGCCGGTAGCGACATAAAGTGAAGGGATAAAGCTGATGCTGTTATAGCCGAGGTAGTTGCGATAATCGTAGGTATCGCCGCCAACCAGTAAAACGTAGCGGGTGCCTAAATTTTGGGCAGCATAGGCGATATATTTTTTGATGGCCTGGGCGTCGAAGACCCCGTAAGAATATTGAGCGTAGATATCGTTCACATCGACCACGCTGACGGTTAATCCCTGGGCCTGACGGGCCTGCACCAGTGGTTCCAGGCCGGAAATGAAGTCGGGATGAGAGATGACCAGGTATTCTGCGGGAGAGGTCAGATCGGCCTTCAAGCGGGCTGCTTCCAGCACCGGGGTGAGCAGAGTTTCTGCCGTTGCAAGCAGGAAAGTGTCTGACTGGTTGGTGCCGGCGAAGTTGGCTGTGAATGTTTCACCAACAGGCTGAACATCGATATTTCCGAGGCGCACCAGGCCGCCATTCCGAAGGCCATAAGCAACAACGTTCTGACCGGGCAGGTTGCTGACGGTGAAGAGATCATCCAGGGAGGTGAAGGACAGTCCGCCATTCTGGGCGTTGAAGGCTTGTTGGTAGGTAATGCTGTATCGATCCAGAACGATCGTGTCGCTTTGTGTGCCCAGGTCGCCGGGGACGGTTAACTGGAGTGTGTTTGTGCCTTCGCGCAGCACACCCGCAGACAGGTCGATCTTGAAATTTTTCGCCACCAAACCATCAAATTTTTGATCAGTCACCTGTAATCCGTTGATATTTACAACCAGGTGATGGTCCGGGTTGGCGGTCCAGTTCGTCACGCCCCAAACCACCAGCTCAAGCGCTGCAGGGGCATCCACCAGTCCGTTGATCTGGAAAGTAAAGTCCCAGCTTTTGGAGGCGGTGGTGACCGACATGCTGGTGTCATACCAGGCTTCGGTTCCAGGAGCATAATTGGCGAATTTGTTCTGGTTATTCACCCGCAAAGTTTTGGTGTATGAGGTCGGGGCGGCAAGCTGCATATCAGGCCGGGCATCTTGTACGGGGATCTGACTGGTCAAAGTATTGCTGACCTGCAGCGTATAAACGTTGGTGTCGGTGTAGGTTGTATCCAATGCTTCGCCATAGAATTCGATGAAGCCGCCCGGGCCAAAGCTTTCGGGTTGATTCCCCACATAAACATAGATGGGGATCATGTTGTCGCGGTTGATGACCGTAAGAGCTGAAGCGGCCACACCGGCCAGATCGAGGCCGGCATCGCGCAGCATCTCGTAGGTCACGCGGTAGATGCCGGTCTTATTTACTTTTAAATTAAGGGTGCTTGTTAATTGCAGGCTGGCGGGGTCAACAGGCATCGCGGTTGCAAATGCCACAGGGACTGCCGTCGGCGCAGGCGTGGCAGTTGTGGGGGCGGGCGTCAGAGTCGGCTCAATCACAACCGTCGGCTCCGGGGTTGTGGTTGTAGCAATTGGCTCAACCGTCGATGTAGGCTGGAGGGTCGGGCTGGGAGTGCTGGTAGCGGTCTGCTTCGGGGTCCGGGTTGCCTTCACGGTGGTCGGCGTTGGGCTGGCGACAGCCGTCGTTGTCGGTCTGGGGGTCGGCTTAGCCGGCATGACTGCCAGCTCACGTGATTGAACCGATGGCCCGCTCAGGCTGGCATTGATGGTCTGATTGCCTGACAGCGATGCTGCCGATGCATGAGCGGCTGAATACGGCTGAAGAACAACTGTCACAAGCATGATCGTGACTAGAAAAACGCGAATGGTTGGGGTGAGCGACAGTTTCATGAGAGCCTCCGGGCAGTTTCTGTTTTATTGCCAATAACGGTGTGTTTTTGAGCAGACTTTAAATAGATATCTTTCCACTCATCTAAAATCATTTTATTCTTTGGGCTTCCAGGCCACTATTCGCAGGATTACGTAATCTGATGCGGATAGGTACGTAACTTAATCAGGCACAGACAGTAGAACTACTTAAGGGCGCCTTTCGGATTTGCAAATTAATTTCACTCTCGGCTTAAAATGATCGAACCGAAAGCGATAGGACGTATAATGGATTCATATAATGCCAGTGGTCACAAATGCGCAGCATGATATTGCGCGTTTGTGCTCTTATAAAAAGCGCTATTTGTGACCGGAACGGGTATATATAGAAGGAGCGAGTATGTCTTCAATCGATCAACCTTCCTTTCGAAACCAATTGGGGGAATTGGCAGATTTAATCGTTGCGAAACAATATGCGCTTCAACCAGAAATTTGGAAACCTTACGATCATCCTGGTCGCGAAAAAAGTGTGCGCGATGCCGGGTATCACCTCAGTTACCTGGCAGAAGCCATCGAGGCAGATGACCCTGCCCTGTTCTCTGAATACCTTGCCTGGGTCAAGGTTTTATTCATTGGACTGAAATTTCCAACCTATGTCCTGCCCACCACCCTGGAGTGCACCCGCCAGGTGCTGGCCGAAAGGCTATCCGCTGAAACCCGCGCGCGCGCACTGGAAATTTTGGATTACGGCACTCGGAGCCTGGACAATGCCCCGGTAAACCTTCCAAGCTTTATCGCGGGTAATTCCCTGGTTGACAACCTGGCCCGCCAGTACCTTGAGTTGCTTTTGAATGGAGACCGGCGAACCGCCAGCCAGTTGATCTTGGACGGTGTCCGGGATGGTATCAGCGTCAAAAGTATCTATGCGCAAGTTTTCCAGCCCAGCCAGCGCGAACTTGGGCGTTTATGGCAAACCAACCAGATCAGCGTGGCCCAGGAGCACTTTTGCACCGCCGCAACCCAGATGATCATGTCTCAGCTTTACCCGTACATCTTCTCTGGTGAACATAAAGACCGCCGCCTGGTGGCAGCCTGCGTTGGCGGTGAGCTGCACGAAATCGGGGCGCGGATGGTGGCGGACTTCTTCGAGATGGAAGGATGGGATACGTACTTTCTGGGAGCTAATACGCCCCCAGAGACCGTCATCCAGACTGTGGCCGAGCGCCAGGCCGACGTGCTGGCCCTGTCAGCGACAATGACTTACCACGTCAGCAAAGTGACCGAGATCATCACCTCCCTGCGCGCCAGCGGTGCTTCGCCCAAGACGCGCATCCTGGTTGGCGGTTATCCTTTCAACCTTTCCTCTGAATTGTGGATGCGGATCGGCGCAGACGGATATGCCCCGGACGCGGAATCGGCCATTCTGGAAGCAGAAAGAGTGCTGTTGATATGAGTCAGCCTGGCAGTCTGGTTGTTTTGTGCAATATGCAAGGCCAGGTCACAAAGGTTTTGAACGATTCGCTTGGTTTGGGCGCCGCCATCCAGCCGGGCATGCCATTCCCGCGTCTGGCGGCGCGCGGTGCACTGGCCAAAGCGCTCTCCTTCCTGACCGAGATCAACGCCCATGGAGCAGCCTTTGACTGGGAAATTAACATTCTGCTCAAGAATGAGATCAAAACCCTGCATTTCACGGGCAGTAAAGTCAATGATGCTGTGCTGATCGTTGCTGCTGAAAATGGCAAAATCGCCCGGACACTCTTTGAAGGCATGATGCAAATGAACAATGAGCAGACCAATCACCTGCGCGCTGCACTTAAAGAAAATAGCCGCCCCGAACGAGATGACAGTCAATTTAATGAAATCAGTCGTTTGAACAATGAGTTGGTTTCCATGCAGCGTGAACTGGCCAAGAAGAACGCCGAATTGGAACGCCTGAATCAAGAGAAAAACCGTTTTCTCGGCATGGCCGCCCACGATCTGCGCAACCCCTTGCAATCCATCCTGGCCCACAGCGCATTCCTGCTGGACGAAGACCCGGTTGCCCTTGGCGCAGATTACCATAAGTTCATGGAAGTGATCTTTGCCTCAACCGAGTTCATGGCCCGCCTGGTGGATGATTTGCTGGATGTGGTCAAAATTGAATCTGGAAGGTTGCAGTTGGATTATTCGGCAGTGGATTTGGTTGCGCTGGTCACAAGAAACGTTGTGCTCAACCGCGTGCTGGCCGCAAAAAAACAGGTGGAGATCGAACTCATCACTGAAACGCTGCCAACCGCCATGCTGGACAGCGTCAAGATCGAACAAGTCTTGAACAACCTGCTCGGGAATGCGGTCAAATTTTCAGAACCGGGCAGCAAGGTTACGGTGTGCCTGGTCGGGCAAATTGAAAACTTTGTTATGAGCATTAAAGATGAAGGAGCCGGGATGTCCCCAGATGAACAATCCCAGCTTTTCAAACCCTTCCAACCCGGAAGCGCCGGCACCTGGGGCGAGAAAAGCACCGGTCTGGGGCTGATGATCGTCAAACGAGTTGTAGAAGGGCATGCCGGAAAAATTTGGTTAAAGAGCAGTCCGGGGCGAGGCACAACCTTTTTTATCTCCATCCCGCTCCAGCCAAAGGGACAAGAAAAATGAAAGAAGCCGTAAAAATCCTGATAGCAGATGACAACCCCGTCATCATCGCCGCAACCCGACGCGTTCTGGAATCTGCCGGATATACGGTGATCAGCGCCCGGGATGGGGAGGAAGCCCTGGAGGTGACCCGCACCCAGCGCCCCAACCTGTTGCTGCTGGATGTCAATATGCCCAAAATGGATGGGCTTGAAACCTGCCGCCGGATCAAATCTGACCCGCAACTGGCAGGCACCTTTATCATCATCATGTCTGGCACCCACACCGATAGCGACAGCCAGGTCAACGGGCTGAATATGGGCGCAGATGGCTATATACCCCGGCCAATTGCCAACCGCGAACTGCTGGCGCGTGTGGAGGCCATGCTCAGAATTCAGGCCGCCGAACAAACCATAAAGAAATATTCCGAATCTTTGGAAGAATTGGTGGCAGAACGTACCCGCGACCTGCGCGAAGCGCAGGAGAAGCTGGTTCGGCAGGAACGACTGGCGGCCCTCGGGCAATTGGCGGGCAGCGTTGGTCACGAACTGCGCAACCCGCTGACAGTGATCAGCAACGCCGTTTATTTTCTAAAACTGGTTCAACCCGATGCAGATCAGAAAATCAAAGAATACCTGGCGCTGATCGAGAAGGAAACCGGCAATGCCGAAAAGATCATCAGCGACCTGCTCGACTTTGCCCGCATTCAGCGTGTCGAGCGAGAAACGATCACCGTTCCTGAACTGGTGGAACGTGTTCTCCAGCGCTACCCGCTGCCCGACTCAGTGAATATCTCTCTCGATTTTCCAGTGGGGCTGCCCAGCCTGAATGTTGATGCCCGTCAAATGGAGCAAGTTTTCGGCAACCTGGCGCTGAACGCCTGCCAGGCCATGGAGCACGGCGGACAGCTGAAAATTTCCGCGGCGGTGGAGGCCGATTCGGTGAAAATCGCGGTACAGGATAACGGAGAAGGCATAACGCCCGAAAACATGTCCAAGCTTTTCGAGCCGCTTTTTAGCACGAAACCCAGCGGCATCGGGCTTGGCTTACCCGTTTGCAAAAACCTGGTCGAGGCAAATGGTGGGCAGATCAAAGCCGAGAGCCAGCCAGGGGTTGGGAGCACTTTTACGGTCTATTTTCCGCCAGGTTAGTCATCCTTCGGCAAACCGGCAGATAAGGCAACAATGAGCTCGCTATCCAAAATACTTGTGGTCAATAACGATCCGGTTTTGTTGGACGCCACCCGGGCTGTCCTGGAGTCTGCTGGCTACGAGACTCTTCAAGCTTCGAGCGGCGATGAGACTTTGGCTGTTGCTCGAGAGCATCACCCAAACCTGGTGCTGCTGGATGTCAACCTGGACAAGCTGGCCGGATTCGAGATCTGCCACCGCATCAAAACCGATCAGCTTCTGGCCGGAACAACCATCATTGTTATCCTTTCCAGTATCCATACCGATACAGACAGCCGCGCGCAAGGCCTGGAGTCTGGCGCGGATGACTATATCCTGCGGCCGATTGCCAACCGCGAACTGTTGGCGCGCATTCGGGCGCTCTTGCGCGGTCAGGCGGTTGAGCGCGCCTTGCAGGCAAGCGAGAAACGTTTTCGCGCTTTGGTTGAAAATTCCAGCGACGCCATCACCCTGCTGGATGCCAAGGGGGTGGCCATCTATGATAGCCCCGCAGCTCCCGGGATGCTCGGCTATACCCCTCAAGACTGGATCGGACGCGATGTGTTTTCGCTGATACATCCCGACGATCTGCCACAGGCCCAGGATCTTTTCCAGAGGCTCGTCAAAACACCCGGCACTCACATCAACAGCACATTCCGCCTGCACCACAAGAGCGGGGCATGGTTATGGATAGAAATGGTCGCAACCAATTTATTATTCGAGCCAGATGTGAACGCAGTTGTTCTGAATTACCGTGATATTACCGAGCAAAAACAGAATGAAACCATCAATGCCGCGCGGTTACGTTTGGCGCGATTTTCACTAACGCATTCCTTAAATGAACTACTCGAAGAAACTCTGAA
Source organism: Chloroflexi bacterium HGW-Chloroflexi-6 (assembly GCA_002840685.1). Taxonomy (GTDB): domain Bacteria; phylum Chloroflexota; class Anaerolineae; order Anaerolineales; family Villigracilaceae; genus UBA8950. The sequence goes on from PHBU01000011.1 coordinate 199,046, forward strand.
TGAAACCGAGAAGCTTACCGACAGTCTGATCGGTTTCTACCATTTTGTTGAAGAGGATCAAAAATCATTAACGCTCCAAAATTGGTCAACTAGAACAAAAACAGAATTCTGCAAAGCAGAAGGGCCGGGATTGCATTACGCAGTTGATGCCGCCGGAGTATGGGTAGATTGCATTCGCCAGGGAAAAGCAGTCATCCATAACAACTATGCTGCACTGTCTCATCGTAAAGGCATGCCCGAAGGCCATGCCACGATAATTCGCGAACTGGTTGTGCCTGTATTCCGCGGCGACAAAATATCTGCCGTTTTGGGCGTTGGGAATAAAGCCACTGATTATTCCGAAAAAGATGTTGAAATCGTTTCGCTAATTGCCAACCTGGCCTGGGAAATTGCCGTTCGTAAACAAGCGGAAGAAGCCCTGCGCGAAAGCGAAGACAAGTTCAAGTATATCTTTGAGCATTCCGTCATCGGGAAATCCATCACCCTGATCAATGGTGAGATCAATGTCAATCAGGCCTTTTGTGACATGCTCGGCTATTCCCCCGAAGAACTAAAAAAACGCACCTGGCAGGAGATTTCTCACCCAGCTGATCTCGAATTAACCCAAACCGAAATCAATAACCTGCTCTCCAATCAGCGCGAGTCAACCCGCTTTATCAAGCGCTATCTTCACAAGAACGGCTCGGAGATTTGGGCCGAGGTCGGCTCAGCTTTACGCCGCGACACGGATGGCAAACCTCTCTACTTTCTAACAACGATCAACGACATCACCGCCCGCAAACAAGCCGAACTGGCCTTTCAGGCCAGCAACGCCTACCTGCAAGCTGTGCTGGATTCGGTTACGGACGCTGTTTTTGTGGATGACGCCGATACCGGTCAGATCATCGATGTTAACCAGGGCATGTGCGCGATGTATGGCTACTCGCGCGCTGAAGCCTTGCGCATCCCGATTGGTGATTTGAGCCAGGGAGAGCTGCCTTATTCACAAACCGAGGCACTCGAATGGCTGCGCAAGGCCCGGGAAATTGAACCACAAACCTTCGAGTGGCTGGCCAAGCACAAGGACGGCCATCTTTTCTGGACAGAAGTCAGCACGCGCTTTGCGGTCATTGGCGGCGAAAACCGCTTCGTGGTGGTTGTGCGCGATATCAGCGAGCGCAAACAGGCCGAGAATGCTCTGCGCGAGAACCAGGCCAATTTACGGGCCCTTTTGGATGCCATTCTCGAATCGGTGCTTTTGATCAAAACAGATGGCACGGTCATCACGGTCAATACAACCGTTGCCGGGCGGCTGAACAGCACGATCGAGGGGATGATCGGGCAAAACGTGTACGATTTTGTCTCGCCAGATGTGGCTGAATTCCGCAGAAAATATGCAGAGCAGGTCATTGCCACAGGGCAGCCAATCTGGTTTGAGGACTTGCGCAATGGCCGTTTTGTGCTTAATTCGATTTCCCCGGTTTTGGGCACAAGCGGGCAGGTAGAAAGACTGGCAATCTTCGGTTTTGACATCACAGAACGCAAACAAGCTGAAGAAGCCCTGAAGCTAAGCAATGAACTGCTCTCCCTGTTTATCCAACACTCTCCGATCTACGCGTTCATCAAAGAAGTCACCCCCACAGAAAGCCGGGTGCTGAAGGCCAGCGAAAACTTCGAGGAGATGATTGGCATTCCAGGTTCGCAAATGGTTGGCAAATCCATGCAAGAACTCTTCCCGCCTGAACTCGCCAAAACAATGACCCTTGATGACTGGGCTGTCGCTTCGGCGGGGCAGGTTCTCAAGCTGGAGGAGGAATTGAACGGACGCAGTTATACCACCATCAAATTCCCCATCCAACAGGGTGGGAAACACTTGCTGGCGGGCTATACGATCGATATAACCGAACGAAGAAAGGCCGAAGAAGCTTTACGCCAGAGCGAAACCTTCAACCGATCGATTCTTGAAAATTCACCGATCGGAATTTCCGTCCGCAGCCAGACCGGCAAACTCATCTCCGCGAACGAGGCCTGGAAGAAGATTTGGGCCATCTCAGAAGCTGATTTTCTGGCAGACCAGGAAAAAGAGCGCCAAACCTTGAATTTTAATATCCGCGATGGTTACCTGGCCCCCCATCTGGATGCAGTCCAGCGTGTTTATCAGCAAGGCGAGCACCTTTACTTGCCCGAGCTGAAGATTACCAAGCCCAGACCGGGCGCCGCTGAATGGATTGCCCAACACTTTTATGCCATTCAGGATGAACAGGGGCAAGTCCAACGGGTTGTGATCCTGACCGAAGATATTACCGAGCGTAAGCAAGCCGAGGAAGATATCCGCAAGCTGAATGCCGAACTGGAACAAAGAGTCGAAGCGCGCACCCGCGAACTGCAAGATGCCCAGGAAAAACTTGTCCGCCAGGAAAAACTGGCCGTGCTCGGGCAACTGGCCGGGGGTGTTGGCCACGAGCTGCGGAATCCTTTGGGCATCATCAACAATGCAACCTATTACCTGCGGCTGGTTCAGCCCGAAGCAGATGAAACGGTCAAGGAATATCTGGGCATCATCGAGACCGAAACGCACAACGCCGACAAGATCATCAGCGATCTGCTCGATTTCTCGCGCATCAAATCTGTGGATGTGGAACCGGTGGCGGTCTCCGATCTGGCCCGGCGCACGCTGGAACGCTTCCCGCCACCCCAAAATGTGCGGGTAACACTCGACCTGCCCGAAGAGTTGCCCATTCTCTATGTTGACCCGCGCCAACTAATTCAGGTACTGGGCAACCTGGTGCTGAATGCCTGCCAGGCCATGCCACAAGGTGGAACGTTAAGCCTGTCTGCAAAGAAAAAAGGCAAAATGGTGGCGCTTGCCGTTGCGGATACCGGAACAGGCATCGCACCTGAAACCATGCAAAAACTCTTTGAGCCGCTTTTTACCACCAAACCAAAAGGCATCGGGTTGGGGTTGGCCGTCAGTAAAAAACTGGTCGAGGCCAACAATGGCAAGATCGAGATCAAAAGCCAGCCGGGTCAGGGCACCACATTCACCGTTTATCTGCCTGTGAAGCCGTGATCTATCACCATTGCTGTTTATCATATAACTTGCTGGAGAGTAGTAAAGATGATTGAATCCCCTTTCACCGGGTTAATCCAAAATGTTGCCCTGCTGCTGGCCCTGGTGCTGGTATTTAATTTTGTCGAACCGCGCCTGCCCCGTGGACGGGCTTCATTTCATCAGGGTTTGCTCGGGTTGCTGATCGGCATAATCGGGGTAAGCATCATGATGACTCCCTGGGTTTTGGCCCCCGGCGCCAATTTTGACACCCGCTCAGTGCTCTTAAGTGTTTCCGGCTTGTTCTTTGGGAGCATCCCCACCCTGATCGCGATGCTGATCACCGCCGCCTTCCGCATATATCAGGGCGGCAGCGGCGTACTGACCGGCGTTTTGGTGATCCTGGCAACCGGGGCGATCGGCATCGCCTGGCGGCATTTGCGCAAGAAACCTCTTGAAGAAACCGACTGGAAAGAATTCTATCTATTTGGCGTGATCACGCACCTGGTAATGCTGGCCTTGATGCTCACCTTTCCATGGGCCATTGCCCAAAACGTTCTGACGAATATCAGCCTGCCCGTCCTGGCAATTTACCCACTCGGAACCGTCTTGCTCGGGACGTTAATGGTGAACCAGGAGCGGCACAAGCTGGCCGAAAGCGCCCTGCGCGAGAGCGAAGAAAAATATCGCTTGTTTTTTGAAGATATGTCGCAGGGAGTATTTTATCAACGAGCAGACGGTGTATTGATCGATGTAAACCAGGCGGCGCTGAACATGCTGGGCCTAACCCGCGATCAGTTTCTGGGAAAAACATCCCACGACCCCGCCTGGAAAGTCATCAACGCAGACGGAAACAGCCTGCCGCCCGAAGAGCACGCCTCCATGCAGGCATTGCGTACAGGAAAAGTGATCGAAAATATGGAAATGGGGGTTTACCGCTCCAACACACAAGATTTCGTCTGGCTGGTTGCCAATGCCATGCCCCAGTTCAGGCCAGGCGAGTCGAGACCTTATCAGGTTTTCGTGACACTCCACGATATCAGCGCGCGCAAACAGGCCGATTCCGCCCTGCGTCAATCGGAGAGCGCTTTAAAACAGGCCCAACGCGTGGCTCATGTCGGCAGTTGGAAGTGGCATATCGCTTCGAACACGCTCGAATGGTCCGATGAAATGTACCGGATTTTCGGCATCGCGAAAGAAAGCTTTACCGGCAACCTGGCCGATGTGATTGACCGGGCCATACACCCGGACGATCGCAACAAGGTTGAAGAAAGCAATCTCGCCGTTGCCAATCAAGGCCGGCCAACCCCCCTGGAATACCGGATTGTCCGGCCGGATGGCACGATCCGCACCATTTGGGGCGAGGCTGGCGATTTGATCCGTGACGCCAGCGGCAACCCGCAGGTATTGACGGGGATCGCCCAAGACATTACTGCGCACAAGAAGATCGAAAGAGTGCTGGTGGAGGCCCAGGCGATTGCCCACATCGGGAGCTGGGAATATGGCATGGCGAATGACCAATTCGATTGGTCGCCAGAAATGTTCCATATCTTTGGCCGCGAACCGGCTTCTGGCCGGCCAAGCTTGCTTGAACACCAGCAATACATCCACCCTGATGATTGGGAGCGCATCGAACGGGTATTCATGAACACAGTTCAAAATGGCGTGCCTTTTCGTGAAGAATTCCGCATCGTCCGCCAAACCGGAGAACAGGCATGGGCCGAAGCCATTGGCCAGGTTGACCGCGACAGCCCTGGCCGCGTTTACAAGATCATGGGAACCATGCAAGATATCACCGAACGTAAGCAGAACGAAGAACAGATCCGAACTTATTCTGAAAAACTTGAAGAAATGGTTGAAGCGCGCACCGTTGAACTGCGCGAAGCTCAAGAAAAACTGGTCCGCCAGGAAAAACTGGCCGTACTCGGGCAATTGGCCGGAGGCGTTGGCCATGAACTGCGCAACCCGCTCGGCGTCATCAATAACGCCGTCTATTACCTGCGTATGGCCCAACCCGAGACAAGTGAAAAGGTCAAGGAATATCTGGGGATCATCGAAACCGAAACCCACAACGCCAACAAGATCATCAGCGACCTGCTCGATTTCTCGCGCATCAAAACTACAGCAGTCGAGTCGGTGGATATCGCCGGTCTGGTCCGGCACACTCTGGAACGCTTCCCAACCACTGAGAATGTGCAGGTAACACTCGATCTGCCCGAAGATTTACCCACTATATATATTGACCCGCGCCAGCTGACCCAGGTGCTTGGAAACCTGGTGCTGAATGCCTGTCAGGCCATGCCCCAGGGTGGAACATTAAGCCTGTCTGCAAAGAAAAAAGGCAAAATGGTGACAATCGCTGTTGCCGATACCGGAACAGGCATCACCCCTGAAAACATGCAAAAACTCTTTGAGCCGCTCTTCACCACCAAACCGAAAGGCATTGGGCTGGGGCTGGCCGTCAGCAAAAAGTTGATCGAGGCCAATAATGGCAAGATCGAAGTTGAGAGCGAACCGGGCAAAGGCTCTACATTTATAGTTATTCTGCCCATAAAAGTTGAGGCACAAGCATAATGACCTTACAAACCATCCTTTATCTCCTGTCCCTGCTGATTACCTGCGCCTTGTCCGCCTTTCTGACGGTGTATGCCTGGCGACACAAACAGGTGCCTGGTTCGAGTGCCTATGCGCGGCTGGCATTCTGCGAAACATTCTTTGCTCTGGCAGAAATCCTGTCTGTGCTCAGCCCATCCACCGCCTCGGCCCTGTTCTGGTTCCAGGTGCGTTACCTGTTTGGCGCATTGATCGGCATCAGCTGGTTTATCTTTGCAATGGAATACAATGGCCACCAGGCCTGGCTCTCGAAGCACCTGTTGGCAGGGTTGTTCATCATTCCGCTCATCACTCAGATCTTGCTCTGGAGCAATGACCTGCACGGCCTTTGGATGCAGAGCGAAGCGAGTTTTACCCAAAACGGGCCCTTTTGGATCGCAGATCTCACCACTCGCATTCCCAGCCTGGGCTACCTGGCACACATTTTTTACGCTTTGCTCTTAACTGTAACCGGGATCGTTCTGCTACTGCTGACCGCCTGGAAAATACGCCGTGAATTCATCGTTCAATCCCTGATGCTGGTCGGCGCGGGATTGACCACTTTGTTCTTCGTGATCAACTCGCTCTTTAACTTGCTCCCCAAACTAGAATTTAATCCTTTCACACCAGGGCTGGGCTTGAGCGTACTCTTGATAGCCCTGGCCGTTTTTCGCTTCAACTTCCTCAAGCGCGCACCGAAAAAAATGGTTGAGCACCCAACCAACCTGGAAGAGCCAGAAATGCGCTCATTGGCGCCCTTGCTTCTGGTTTTCCTGCTCCTGGCTTCCGGGATTTTTACAAGCGCTTATTTTTCGTATACAAACTTTGAGCGTCAATTTCGGACCCAGGTGGAACAACAATTATCATCTGTTGCAGAATTAAAGATCACCGAATTACAGAATTGGCGCAACGAGCGGTTGGGAGACGCCGAGGCCTTGCACAGCAATCCGGCCCTGGCCGCTCTGGTGCAGGCTTACCTTGCAAACCCGCAAGATGCCCAAAGCGCAGAACTGTTGCAAGCCTGGATCGACGGTCTGCAATCCGCCTATCAATATGACCGGGTTTTTCTGCTTGATCTGGAGGGTGTCGAACGGATGGGGTCGCTCCACACATCTGAACCGGTGGCCGCGCACTTGATCAAAGATTCCGCTGCAGTACTTGCTTCAGAACAGCCAGCTTTAATTGATTTCCACCGCAATTCAGCAGAAGGCAAAGTTCACCTGGCGGTGTTGGTGCCGATCTTAGACAAGGATGCCGCCAACCGCCCGCTGGGTGTTTTGGTTCTGCGCATTGACCCTGAACTTACCCTTTACCCCCGCATACAGCAATGGCCGACCGCCAGTGAAAGCGCTGAAGCCCTGCTCGTCCGCCGTGACGGAGATGCCGTTCTATTTCTTAATCCTGTGCGCTTCAAAGATGATGCTGCGCTCAAACTGCGCTACTCTTTAACCGAAACAGACGTGCTGGCGGTACAAGCAGTCCTGGGAAAAACCGGTATTGTTGAGGGCATCGATTATCGCGGAGAGGCGGTGCTTGGCGCACTGGCTCCCGTGCCCGGTACGCCCTGGTTCCTGGTGGCGCGCATGGATATGGCTGAAGTTTATGCCCCCTTGCGGGAACGCCTGTGGGAAACAAGCTTTTTCTTTGGGGGGCTGCTGGTGGCCTGCGGCGCGGGCTTGCTGCTCTTCTGGCGGCAGCAGCGCATGCGTTATTACCAGGCGCAGATCGAAACATTGAATGCGCTCCACGACAGCCAGGCGCAAGTGGCCAATGTTTTCAAGTCAGCCATGGATGCCATCATCACAGTGGACGAAGATCAGAAAGTCATCATCTTCAACCCTTCTGCAGAGCAAATGTTTGGCTGCCCGGCCGATGAAGTCATCGGACAGACGATGGATCGTTTTCTGCCCGAATATGCGCACAAATTGCACCGTAAGCACATGCATTTTTTTGGCCAGTCCGACTCGACCAAACGCAGCATGAAAACCCCGATGCTGGCGCTGACCTGCCTGCGCGCCAATGGCGAAGCATTTGCCAGCGACATCTCCATTTCACACATTGAGATCGGCGGGCGCAAACTGTACACTGCCATCATCCGCGACATCACCGAGCGCAATCAAATAGAGAACGAACTCCGCCAATCTCAGGAAAACTTCGCCAGGGCTTTCGTTTCCAGCCCAACCGCACTGGCGATTACCCGACGCGTTGATGGGAAATTCCTTGACCTGAACGAAGCCTATACCCAGATCATGGGATACGAGCCTGCCGAAATACTCGGCCGTACTCCCGCCGAGATGAAGATTTATGTCAATCAGGGCGAACGGGACAATCTTGTTCAACAGTTACGTGAGCAGGGCACCGTGCGAGATTACGAATTATTGGTAAACACAAAATCAGGCGAGATGCGCAACCTGCTTGTTTCCATGGAACCAATCCTTTACAACAAAGAAGCCAGTATCATCTCGACATTCATTGACATCACCGAGCGCAAACTGGCTGAACAGAAACTTGCCAATTATTCCACCCATCTTGAAGAAACGGTCGGGCAGCGCACCCGTGAACTACGCGATGCCCAGGAACAACTCGTACGCCAGGAACGCCTGGCAGCGCTGGGCCAACTGGCTGGCAGCCTGGGGCACGAACTGCGCAACCCGCTCGGTGTGATCTCAAACGCTGTTTATTTCCTGAAAATCTCCCAGCCTGAAGCCAGCCCAAAGGTCAGGGAATATCTGGACATCATCGAAAAGGAAACGCGCGTTTCCGACAAGATCGTCACCGATTTGCTCGATTTTACGCGCATCAAATCGCTCGACCGTCAGCCTGCTTCGGTTTCCGAGCTTGTTGATCAAACCCTGGAGCGTAACCCCGCCCCCCCAGCGGTGGAAGTGCAGCTCGAAATCCCGGCTGGTCTGCCTCCGGTCTTTGCCGACCCTCAGCACGTGATCCAGATCCTTGGCAACCTGGTCTCCAACGCCTACCAGGCCATGCTTGCCGCGAAACCGGCCAGCGCAGAAAAGAAATTGAAAGTTTCCGTGACCAAGCAACGTGATATGATAAAAATAAGAGTTACAGATACCGGGCCGGGCATCCCGCCCGAAAACCTGGCAAAACTCTTCCAGCCGCTTTTCACCACCAAAACCAAAGGCATCGGGCTGGGACTGGCCGTCAGCCAAAAACTGGTTGAGGCCAACGGCGGCAAGATCGAGGTCGAAAGCGCTGTAGGCAAAGGCAGCGCATTTACAATTTACTTGCCAATTTACGAAAAATCAACCTGAGATATCACTGCGAGCAAATCTTGTTTTGGCGGGCGAAAAAGTCTCACCGCCAAAACAAAGATTTCTTCATCGTTAAAAACATCGCCCTCGCCCAGACAAAGGAGTCAAAATGTCCCCCAAGCTTCGTATTCTTATCGTAGATGATGATCAACGCATGACGCGCACACTGGTCGATATCCTGTCCATCGCCGGGCACGAGGTTGTCGGCGCCAGTTCCGGGTTGGATGCGCTTGAAAAGATCAGCGCCCAGCCCTTTGACTGCGTGCTGACCGATATAAAAATGCCCGAGATGAACGGCGTGGAATTACACCGTCAACTTCGCCTGGCTCAGCCCGGTCTGCCTGTCATCCTGATGACGGCCTACGCCGCTGACGATCTCATCCACCAGGGGCTGCAGGAGGGTGTTGTCGGCGTTTTCGACAAACCCCTGGCAATGAACCAATTGCTGGCCTTCTTTGCCTCGCTTGCCAAAAATCGCACGATTGTGATTGTCGATAACGACCCGGATTTTTGCCAGACGCTGGGTGGAATTCTCATGCAGCGCGGTTTCAAGGTGGCGCAGTTTATCGACCCGCATGTCAATGTCGAATTGATGGCTGCGGAAGCCCAGATCATCTTGCTCGACCTGAACTTCAACCACATCAATGGCCTGGATGTGCTCAAAGAAATTCGCAAAAGCTACCCCGATTTACCGGTTTTATTGGTGACCGGCTACCGAGAAGAAATGGCAAGTGTCATTCAGGGCGCCCTGGAGATCAATGCCTATGCCTGTCTGTATAAACCGCTCGAAATCCCGCAGCTGCTGCAAACGCTCTCAGAAATTCAACTGCAAAATTTAAGAGAATTGTTCAAAGCCAAGTAAGGATTACCTGTTAACAAAGGCAAGGTCTAAAATGTCCAACGAACCCGAAAGAAATGTTTTCTTGATCATCAACCAGCAGATCACACCACTCATAAAAGATGTGACCAGCTTCGGCCGTTTGCTGGATAATGATGTGGTTCTCCAGGATGAATCCATCTCGCGCCATCACGCTGAAATCTGCAGCGAAGATGGCAAATACATTCTCATCGACAAAAACTCCACTTCGGGCACCTTTGTCAATGGCCGCCGGATCGCGCGCTGCGTGCTTAATTCTGGAGATCTGATCTCGCTGGCCACGCTTCAGATCATGTTTGTCAACAATAACTCGAAAATCGCAGATCATTCGGCCCTCGCAACCAATAATCTGGTTTTGAAATCGAACCGCAAGGGAGATCCGGATGGAGCCTAAGCGCAGCATATTGATCATCGATGATGACACAGCCCTCAGACTTGGGTTGGCCGCCACCCTGCAGCGCAAGGGTTATACGGTGATCACCGCCAGCGATGGGCAGGACGGATTGGAAAAAATCAAAAGCATGTCGCCCGACCTGATCCTGTGCGATGTAATGATGCCGCCCCCCAACGGGTTTGAGCTTCGCAAACTGCTCAGTTCCGACCCGGCCTTTTCTGGCGTTCCTTTTATCTTCGTAACAGCCCGGACCGGTGTCGAAGACCGCATCAGCGGTATCGACGAAGGCGCCGATGATTACATCACCAAACCTTTTGAGCCTCAAGAATTGGTAGCGCGCATCGAGGCGGTTTTCCGCAGGGTGGGAGTGGAACAGGCGCGCGGGCGCGAGCAAATGAAAAACATTGCCGCCAGCGAGATGGATAAATTCAAGCAGGAAATTTTACAAAACCTTCACCACGAACTACGCACCCCGCTTACAAACATTCTGCTGCCGCTCGAAACCATGTTGAACCACCGCTTTGAAGACCCTGAAGACCAGACCCGCTTTATTCGCACCGCGCTTATGAATGCAGACCGGCTGGAATCTTTAACAACCGATTTCATTCTGCTCACCGATCTTGACCATGGCAATTTGAACACCCTCCGGCAACCCATCGATATCGAGGCACGCATCCTGGCCTCTGCGCGCAGGCGCCTTGAACGATACCGGGACAAAGACATTCAATTTGTCACCAAACTGGCTGTGACGCAAGAGATCCTGGCCCCCCGGAAAGAATTTACCCACGTTATCATCCATTTGCTTGACAATGCTTTTAAATTCAGCCCCGAGCACGGCACGGTAGAACTATCCATTTCATCGAACGAGGCTGGGGATAGCACTGTGCGCGTCAGCGACGAAGGCCCGGGCATCCCTGCCGATCTGCGCGAAAAGGTGTTCGAACGTTTTTATCAAGGCAGCCAGGGAGACACACGCGAACAGGAAGGCCTGGGGGTCGGGTTGCCACTGGCAAAAGCGATTATGGAAAAACTGGGAGGCAGCATAAAAATTCTGGATTCGGCAAAAGGCTGCGCCGTGGAACTGTATCTCCCCGGAAGCAAGCCGGGAGAAATCATTTATGGATGAACAGGCTGATCATACTTCTGCCAACCACCAGAACGATTCACATCCATTAAAACCAAAAAGCTGGGGGGATGACTTTCTCTATCGGGCTTTATTTGAACATTCGGACGATTGTATTTTCATTATCAGTTTTGATTTGCACTACATAGCAGCCAACCCGCAGGCGCTCAACCTGTTGGGATTTGCAGAAGAAGAACTGGTTGGCATGCCAATGAGTGAAATCGTTTTCCTGGAGGAAACACTCAACCAGGATGCCATCCTGGATGACAGCTCGAACCTGCTTGAACGCATTTTGCGCTGCAAAGATGGCAGCGCTGTGCCGGTTGAAATCAGCACATCCATCGTTTACGATGAAACGGGCCGGCCGGTGTGCATCCAGAGCATTGCGCGTGATATTTCCAAGCGCAAAGAAGTTGAACGCGCTATCCAACGCCACAACCAGATCATGCTATCGCTCAGCGACGCCACCGCGCGCCTGCTCCAATCCACCAAAATCGAGAATAAAATCGCCGAGGTATTGGGCTCACTGGGCCACGCAGCCGGGGCTGTGGCCTGTTTTATCGTTGAAATCAATTCAACCAGCGCGCCAAATTCCATCCAGCTTCGCTCTGAATGGCAGAAGAGCAGCTCGTCTCACCTGGATGTTATCCGCTTGATCACGCCTTTTCAGGCAGCAATCTTGAACCAAAAGACTGGAATTTTCGCCGAGGATATGGAGATGCCCCCGGCCCAATCCACAGCGGTGGTCAAGATCGTTGACAACACCGGCCGAGACTCACGCTCCTTCCTGGGGCTTTTTTACCCCGAAAAGGTGCAAGCCTGGCTGCCAGCCCAGGAAGACGCCGTCCAGATCGCGGCCAATATTATCGGCGCGGCCTTGCAGCGCAACCAGCACGAAGAAACCATCCGCATCAGTGAAGCGCGCAACCGCAACATCATCGACGCCCTGCCCGACCTGATCATCAGGATGGACACCAACGGCAAGATCCTCGATTACGGTTCCAAGCCAGATCATCCTCTCTATCGTCCGCAGGATGAAGTTGCCGGAAAACTGCTCTCCGAGATCTGGCCGGAGGAAATCGCAACCCAGATCATGGGCTGGAACGAACGCGGGGCGTTTACCGAACCCCACCACCTGAAAGAATTCAAACTCCCCTTTAACGATCGGACCTATGAATCGCGCCTCTCGCCAATCGCCGCGCATGAAGCTTTGTTGGTGGTCAGGGATATCACCGAACAGGCCATGCTCGACCAGATGAAATCAGATTTCATCAATCGGGCTTCACACGAACTGCGCACCCCACTCACCACCGTTATCTTGATGGCCAACCTGATCCAGGAAGGTGGCACGCCAGACGAACTGCAAGAATACTGGGGAGTGCTGACCAGCGAGCTTAACCGGCAAAAGATTCTGATCGAGCGTCTCTTGATTGCCGGCAGGTTGGAAAGTGGGACAATGAGATTGGATATCTCCCCGATCGATCTGGTGTCCACGCTGGAAGAATCCATTCTGGCAGTTAAGCCGATTGCCAACAAGAAACAGATTGCCATTCGGCTCAATACCCCCAGCAGACCCATCCTGGCGATGGGCGATAAAAGCGGTTTACAACAGGTTTTTATCAACCTGATCAATAATGCCGCCAAGTTTTCACCGGAAGGCACCTCCGTTGATGTAAATTTAACCGTCACAGACATGTATGTCGAAACGGCAATCTCAGATCACGGGATGGGAATCCCGCCTGAAGATATTCCGCATCTCTGTGAACGGTTTTTTAGGGGTAAGAATGTCACCATTGCTGAAATTCCCGGAAGCGGGATTGGCCTGTATATCGTTAAATCGATCGTCGAGGAGTTGGGCGGCAGTTTAAAGGTTGAAAGCATTCTTAAACAAGGCACCACCATTTCCATTACACTCAATCGAGCCAATCCCAACCCCTGATGATCCCAGATTCCCGAGTCGGGATCACCCAAAAAATAGCTCGCATAACCCAGCGGCCAGGCTTTTGGCAAGAGGTAAAACCGATTGTATAGTTAACGCTAAGAAAGGTTTTGCATGAGCAACTTCAACCGCATTCTGATCGTCGATGACGATGCGAACCTGCGTAAAACCCTGAGCGATATTCTAAAGGTCAAAGGGTTTATCCCTTCGGCCTGCGAAACCGGCAAAGCCGCACTCGAACAGGTTGCTCAGGAAGAATTCATGCTGGCGCTGATCGACTTGCGGCTGGCGGATATTTCTGGCCTGGAAGTCATGCGCAGCATCAAGGAAAGCTCACCTCAAACCGAATGCATTTTGCTGACCGGCCACGCTTCCCAAGCCACAGCCATTGAGGCCATAAACCTGGGGGCTTATTCCTATTATCAAAAACCGTATGATCTCGACCAGCTTTTGCTCTCGATCCATCATGCGGTTGATAAACACCAGTCAGAAGCAGCGCTGCGTGAAAGTGAAGAGCGCTACCGCATGTTGGCCGAGAACATGAGTGACACTGTCTGGTTAATGGATATGGACTTGCGCACCATTTACATCAGCCCTTCGGTCACCCGTTTGCGCGGCTTTACCCTGAGCGAGATCAACGCTGCGCCGTTCGACCAGCTAATGACCTCCGATTCGCTAAAGCGATTTTTGCAATTATTCGCTGAGATTCATGAGCCAGAATTTTTATCCAGCCAAAAACAGCAGATCTCCAAAACGATCGAGTTGGAACTCTTCAAAAGAGACGGTTCGAAATTTTGGAGTGAAAACACTTATGTTCTGATCCGAAATACAGAGGGCCGGCCAGTTAATATTCTGGGAACCGGGCGAGATATCACCGAACGCCAGCAGGCTGAAGAAACTTTACGCAAGAGCGAAATTCGCTTCCGAAAATTGATCGAAAATGCGCCAGGCGCGATCACTTTGCTGGGCACTGATGGGCGTTTAAAATTTGTGAGTTCTTCCACAGAACGGGTTATGGGGTATACCCCCGAAGAAACCCTGGGGGCCAACCCCGCAGATTACACTCACCCAGACGACCTGCCCATGGTGATAGGGGTTCTTCAGGAACTGCTTCAAAACCCTGGTCAACAACGCACTCTCCAGTATCGCTTCAAGCATAAAGACGGCTCCTGGCGTTGGGTGGAAAGCACGATCAGCAATCTCCTGCAAGAACCCGGCATCGAGGCGCTTACTTTTAATTTTCAAGATATTTCTGAGCGCAAAAAGACGGAAGAAGCCTTGAACCTGCAAGCCACCGCGCTGAATGCGGCGGCAAATGCCATCGTTATCACGGATCGCAATGGCGCCATACAATGGATCAACCCGGCCTGGACTGCATTGACGGGTTATAGCGCAGAAGAATCCTTTGGAAAGACTCCCCGTATTCTAAAATCAGGCAGCCAGGATGAAAATTTCTATAACATTATGTGGGACACCATTTTGTCGGGACAGGTTTGGCGCAAAGAATTGGTCAATAGACACAAAGATGGCAGCCTTTATACTGAGGATGAAACCATCACCCCTGTCTATGATGAGAATAGTGAAATCACTCATTTTGTCGCGATTAAACAAGATATCACAGCTCGCAAGCAGGCCGAAGAGCTGACGCGGCGACGGGTGGCCGAACTGGAAGTTCTTTATGAAAGCAGCCTGAACATCAGCCGTCTGCTTGACCCGCGTCAAATCGCCCACACCATGACCGAGATCCTTTCTCAGAAACTGGCCTGGCACCACGCAGCCGTGCGCCTCTACCACCCCGAACGCAAACAAGTTGAGCTGTTAGCGCTGCATCACCCCCAGGTTCCTTTTGAAGCCATGCCGGGCGAAATTGAGCGCTTGCAGAAATCCATCCAAACTTCCAAAATAGGGTTGAGCGGATGGGTCATCGAACATGGTGAAGCCGTTCTCTGCCCAGATGTAGATGCCGACCCCCGCTACCTCAAAACCTATCCCAATATCCGTTCGGGTGTTTATGTGCCGATGAAGCTGGGCGAGCGCATTCTGGGTTCGATCAGTGTTGAGAGCACAGAGCTTGCGGCCTTCCAAGTTGATGATCTGCGTCTGCTCAGCACCATGGCCGCTCAGGCCGCCATCGCTTTTCACCAAGCTCAGCTATACGAGCAGATCCAGCAACATGCGGCCGAGCTGGAAAAACGTGTCGAGGAACGCACCACCGATTTGCAGCACGCCAACCTGGAACTGGGCCGTGCGGCGCGCATGAAAGATGAATTCCTGGCCAGTATGAGTCACGAGTTGCGCACCCCGCTGACAGGCATCCTGGGGCTTTCCGAATCCTTACAATTAAACACTTATGGAGATTTGAGCGAGAAACAACTCAGGATATTAAAAAATATCGAAGACAGCGGAAGGCATTTGCTCGAACTGATCAACGATATTCTAGATCTGTCAAAAATCGAGGCCGGCAAGTTTGACATCCAACTCGAGCCATGTTCCCTGGCCGGAATCTGCCAGGCCAGCCTGCAAATTACCAAAGGCATGACCCAGGCCAAACGCCAGAACACCAGTTTTTCGATCAGCCCGGATTCGATTGTTGTGCGCGCCGATGCGCGTCGCCTGAAGCAAATGCTGGTCAACTTGCTGAGCAATGCGGTCAAGTTTACCCAGGAGGACGGCAGCCTGGGAATCGATGTGCAGGGGGACCCAAACGAGCACCGGGTAAGAATTACCGTGTGGGATACCGGTATTGGCATCAAACCGGAAGATTTGTCGCGTCTTTTCCAACCCTTTGTGCAACTCGATAGCAGCCTCTCACGTCAGTATGCAGGCACCGGGCTCGGATTATCGCTGGTGCAGCGTTTGGCAGAGTTGCACGGCGGCAGCATAGAGCTGGAAAGTCAGCCCGGCCAGGGCAGCCGCTTCACGATCATTCTGCCCTGGGAAATCGAAATAACACAACCTTTTGCTCGGCCCGACCAAATTGCCCAAAAATTACACCGGGCCTTGACCATTGAAGAAAATGAAGTCAACGCGCAACAACTGACGCGCTATCTGGAAAAGTTCGGTATCAAGAATCAAATTCAGCCCATCGCACTCGAAGCCGTTGAGCAGGCTGCCCAAATTGCCCCGGATGTGATCCTGGTACACTTGAACTTGCCCGACAAATCGGGACTGCAACTGCTGATGGAACTCAAGTCAGATCAACGCACCCGAAACATCCCGGTCATCGTGATGTCAGTCGATGAAAAACGCAGCCAGGCCATGGCATTGGGCGCGGCGGGTTACCTGGTGAAGCCGTTCACAGCGGCAGAGTTGCAAACGGAATTACAGCAGGCAGCAAGGATGGTTTCCCGGCTTGAACCAGTTTCGAAAACAGCGCCCGCCGTGTTGCTGGCCGATGATAACGAGATCATCCTGGAAGTGCTGGCTGACTTTCTGCTCGCGCAAGGTTTTGCAGTGACCGCTGTGCGCAGTGGGTCGGAACTGCTTGAACGCATCGATAAAGTCCGCCCGGATATTTTACTGGTTGATATCCAGATGCCAGAGATGGATGGGCTGGAGGTTATGCGCCGCATCCGGGCACATCCAGATGAACAGGTCCGGACAATTCCAATCATCGCCGTGACGGCCCTGGCGATGTCTGGCGACCGTGAACGCTGCTTGTCTGCAGGTGCGAATGAGTACCTGAGCAAACCATTGCATTTGGAAAAACTGGTTGAAACCATTCGAGAACTTTGCATGAAATAAATAAAACAAGCCCTCCTTGTTCCTGCCTGACCTGAGAAGAGGATTTTTATGATTGACCAACCCAAAATTTTGATCGTGGACGATGAATCCATCACCCGCCTTACCATCGAAGCTCTGCTTTCGAATGAAGACTATGATCTTCATTTTGCTAAAACCGGTACAGAGGGAATCGCGCTGGCCGCCCAGGTTCTGCCCGATATCATCCTTTTGGATGTGATGATGCCCGGCGTGAATGGCTTCGAAACCTGCAAACAGATCCGAAAAATGCCCAATCTGAGCGAAGTTCCGATCATCCTGATCACCGCACTAGATGATCGCGATTCCCGGCTTTTAGGCCTGAAAGCCGGGGCAGATGATTTTATTACCAAGCCCTTCGACATCCATGAACTCCTGCTCCGTATTCAGAATATGGTTCGTCTCAATCGCTACCGGCTTCTGACCGAGCAGCGCCAGCAAATGGATCGTTTACACAGCGAACTGCTGATCGCCTATGACAAAACCATTGAAGGCTGGTCACGCGCCCTCGACTTGCGTGACCGGGAAACCGAAGGCCACACCAGGCGGGTTACAGAAATAACCATCCAGCTCGCCCGAACAGCGGGTTTTGATGAAGAAGCCCTGAAGCATATCTGGCGCGGTGGGCTGTTACACGATGTTGGCAAGCTGGGCATCCCCGATTCGATTCTGCTCAAATCAGGCAAACTCACTGAATCCGAATGGGAGATTATGCGCCAGCACCCTGTGTATGCCTACGAGTGGTTGTCACACATTGAATATTTACAGCCTGCGCTCGATATTCCCTACTGTCATCATGAAAAATGGGATGGGACCGGCTATCCGCGCGGGTTGAAAGGTGAAGAAATTCCTCTCGTTGCGCGGCTCTTCGCCATCGTCGATGTGTGGGACGCCCTGACTTCTGACCGCCCGTACCGCAAAGCCATTCCCCCTGATGAGGCGCTGAACTATATCAAGGCGCAGTCAGGTTCACATTTTGACCCGAAGATCGTCGAGATGTTTGTCAGCCAGATCACTTCAGCTTAGACGTTCAAAAAAAACCAGGCTGCGGTTAAAAACCCCGGCTCCCAAACCGCTTAAAAAGCGATCTGGGAGCCGGTTTTGATTTGTGTCAATGGTTCAAAACACAAAACGCAAGCGCCAGGTTGATTGACTACACGCCTACATTCCAGTGCGCGTACTTCTCGACCCGCCCGTGGACCACATCATCGAACAGTTTGCGCAGTTTGAGTGTAACCTCGCCCGGCTGGCCGTTGCCGACCTGCCGGAAATCAACCTTGGTAACGACTGTCACCTGGGCAGCGGTGCCGGTCAGGAACAGTTCTTCGCAAACGTAGGTTTCGGTGCGGTCGATCGAACGTTCGACCACCGGGATCTTGAGTTCATCGCGCGCCAGCTCGAGCACGGTGCGGCGGGTGATACCCTCCAGGATATTGTCCGTAACCGGCGGGGTGACCAACACGCCATCCCGCACCATGAATACGTTCATGGCCGTGCCTTCCGAGATGTGTCCGTTCTGGTCGAGCACCAGGGCTTCGTCGAACCCGGCACGGATGGCGTCGGTCTTGATCAGGGCCGAGTTGGCATAGGCCCCACTGATCTTGCCGCGCGCCGGAATGACATTGTCGTCGATCCGCCGCCAGGACGAGATGGTGACATGCGCCCCATCCTCATTCTTGCCATAGGCCCCAAAGGGCGTGGCGAAAATGCTGACCTCGTCGCGCAGGTCGTGCAGGCGCACACCAATCCCGGCGTCGGCTTTGTAACACAACGGGCGGACGTAGACATCCTGCTGCCAGTTGTCGGCGCGCAGCAGATCGAGCGTCACCTGGGTCAGGCTTTCGGGGGTATGCGGCAGTTCCATGCACAACATCTTTGAGGAATGCAGGAAGCGTTTGAAGTGATCGAGCGGACGAAAAACGAACAGCTTTTTCTGGCTGTCGTTCCAATATCCGCGCAGGCCGCCAAACGCGGCAGTGCCATAGTTCAGGCCGTGAGTGGCAATGCTGACTTTGGCATCGCCAAACGGAACAATCTTCCCCTCAAAATAAGCATGGGCTGTGTTCATGGTTCACCTCGTAGTTGGAATCTTTGAAACATTATACCTATAATTCCTGGCTGCTTGTCGATTTGTATCCCGCGCAACCAAAATCAAATATCCGTTTCCCCTTGACAAAATTGGCGGATCGCGTAAAATCAATTCGATAAACATCGAATTAGTTAGACGAAAGTAGGTTTACCATGGAACAAGATAAAATGCTCGACTTTGTAAAAGCCCTCGGTCACGCCGACCGCTTGCGTGTGATCGGCGTCCTCACCAAAGCCCCCGCCAACATCAAGCAAGTGGCCGAGGCCCTCAACATCCCCTTTCGAGATGCGATGAATCACCTCGCCTTTTTGGAACACATCGGCGCGGTGCGCGCCCAGCCTGCCGAAAACAAGCAGGATGCGATCTACGAGCTCGACACCAACAACCTCGAAAATGCGGCCCGCAAACAGTTTGAAGGCCAGCGCCAGAGCTATGAACCGGCCCCCAACCTCGACGAGAAAGCGCGCAAGGTGCTCAAAGCCTACCTGAACGCCGACGGCAGCATCCGCCAGTTGCCGCTCCAGCCGGGGAAATTGCAGGTCATCCTCGATTATCTGCTGCAATCCTTCAGCCCGGGTGTGATCTACACCGAAAAAGAAGTCAACATGATCTTGCGCCGCTTCAACGAGGATGTTTCCGGTCTGCGCCGCGATCTGATCGACCGCGGGATGATGCAGCGCAAAAGTGACGGCTCGCAGTACTGGAGGCCCGAATGAGCGACAACGCCGACCTGGTCGAACTCTTCAAAGCCCTGGCCGACGCCAACCGCCTGAAAATCGTCGGGTTGTTATCCCACCAGCCTTACAGCGGCGAAGAATTGGCCGCCATGCTGGGGCTGAAAGCCTCGACCGTCTCACACCACCTTTCGAAGCTCTCGAAGGCCGGGCTGGTCTCTGCCAAAGCCGAAGGCTACTACAGCGTCTACCATCTCAACGAGCAGGCACTGCAGGCGACCACCCAGCGCATCTTCTCAACCGAGCAGGCAGCCGCCTCGATCAAGGATGTCGATCTGGACGCCTACGACCGCAAAGTGCTGGCGGACTATTCCCTGCCGGATGGCCGGCTGAAGACTCTCCCGGCCCAGCGTAAAAAGCTGGATGCTGTCTTGCGTTATCTGGTCAAATCCTTCAGCCCGGGCGTTCGCTACTCGGAAAAGGAAGTCAACGAGATCCTGGCGCGTTTCCACCCCGACACCGCCTCCCTGCGCCGCGAGTTGGTCGGCAGCAAGCTGATGGAGCGCGAAGGCGGCGGAGGCGAATACTGGCGTGTGGAATAAAAAAAACAGAAAGTGGAAAGTAGTTTTTTAGCTACTTTCCACTTTCTGTTTCTGTAGATGACGAAAACTATCCGCGAGCTTTTAGGTTAAACCGTTCATCCGAAGCGAAGAATCCGTTCAGGCCTTCGCTTTCGAGGGCCATCACCCGGCTCGGGGCAAAGTAGTCGAAATCGAAATTGACCTCGTCCCCAGCCTTTTTACCGGGGATCGGCATCAGGCGCGCGGTCAGCGGCTTGTTCAGGCGCAGTGAGATCGCCGCAATATCCAGCAGCAGGGCCGAGATCTGCTCGGCAGTCACATCGCCGGGCAGCGGAATGGTGTCCAGCCCGGTGCCGCAAACGGTGGAGTACATCAGCAGGTCTTTGACGGTCAAAACGCCTTCAGCAGCGCGTTTTGCAAAGGTCGAATCTTCGAGAGCCGGCATCATCAGGCCGTTGAAACCAACCCGCAGGTAATCGGCGCGATCCATGGCTTCGGTGATGAAGGCCGCCGCCGCCAGCGAACCGTGCAAACCGACCCGCGGAACACCCAGGCGCTCGAAAGCCGTCCCCAACGAACGCCCTTCTTCGGGGAAAGGCGCCAGCGAGAAATCCATCCCGCCGAATTTGATCGAGAACTGGTATTTGAGCACGTTGGCCACATTCACCAACCGCGCGGCGTTCTGGGTCATCGCGGAGGCCAGCCCCTTGCGGGCTTCTTCGAGGTTTGCCGCGTTCTCAAAGGCATCCACCGCCAGGTCGGCGGATTCGAGCGCCAGCGCAAAGGAGGTGCCGTCGCCTTCGTGGTAGGCGGCCGGGAAGAATGGCCCGCCCGGCCCAACGTTGGCCAGCACCGTAAAGCGCAGGTTGGCAAAGCCATCCGGCTTGAGATCGCGGTTGCGTAAAATGATCTCGGAGCAGGCCCGAATGGCCGGCAGGGAGATCCCCTTTTGGGCTGTCGCAATTTCGCCGGAGAAGAAGATGTTCTCGGAGAGCATCAACGAATCGGGGATCAGCTCGTAACTTTCAAAGACTTCCGGCAAGGCCGGGCCAAGCGAAGCGTAGGTAATGCCCTGGGCTTTGATGGCCGCCGAGAGTTTCTGGGTCATGCGCATCGTCAGGCCGATCAGCGGCTCGGTCAGGATGACCGGAAAAGGCACGCTGGCAACCCGCGTGGTCTGGACTTCAAAGCCCTCGGCCTCGTAGGCTCTTTTGGCTTCGGCCAGAAAGCGCCCGGCCTCCTGCATTTTTTCATCATTGATGGGCCAACCGGGGTTGAAGAAGTAAGTGATCGAACGAATTTTCATAAGAGTGCTCCGGGTAACAAAAATTAACTTCTCTGCCGTACCACTTCGAACATCAGCACCGAACCGGCCACCGCCGCATTCAGCGATTCCATTTTGCCGGGCATCGGAACGATCACATTCTGGCTTGCCAATGCGCGGGTTTCGGGGCTGGCCCCTTCGGCTTCGTTGCCCACCACCAGCACCAGCGCGGATTTAAAATCGGCCTGCCAGCACGGGATGGCGTTCTCGGTCTCTGCCAAGTATACAGGAGTTTTGCCCAATCTGGCGCGGATCTCTTCCCAACTGGCACGCTCGATCGGCAAACGGAAGTGCGCGCCCATGCCGGCCCGCACCACTTTCGGCGCAAACGGGTCGGTTGTTTCGGGCGGGATCAGCACCGAATCAACCCCGGCGGCCTGGGCGCTGCGCAGCAACGTCCCCAGGTTGCCAGGGTCGCGGATCTGGTCGAGGATCAGGGTGAAGGTGGGCTGAGGCGGCGCAGGCAGCACGGACAGTTCCATCACGGCCAGAATGCCCTGGCTGGTTTCGGTCTCGCTGACCGAGTCGAACAGGGCCGCTTCGACCGATTCGAGCTCGACCCCGGCCCGCGCCAGCGCTTCGAGAGCCTGCGACGAGCGGCCGCTTAATCCCTGGGCATACAACACAAAGCGGATCGGCCAGCCGGAGGCCAGGGCTTCCTCGACCAGGCGCGCGCCTTCAGCCAGAAATGCGCCCGCTTCGCGGCGTTCCTTGGGCCGGCCCGCCAGAGCGCGGACAAGTTTGAGTTTGGGGTTTTGGGCGGAGGTGATCATGGTTTTTAAACCTGACAGGTTTTACAAGGTTCTTGCCCGGCAAAATAGCCTGCGGCGCATTGAGAATTGGCTGTCAAAAGCACCGGGAAACCTGTCAGGTTTCCCAGGCGGTCAGAAAAACATCGAGGGTCGGTTGGTCAAAGAGCACCAGACGGACCTGCTTGAGCGGGGAATCGGCCTGGGAGGCGAAAAAGGCTTCGATCGTGGAGAAAATGATCAGCGCGGCGCGTTCCTTCGGAAAGCCGAAAATGCCGGTCGAAATGGCGGGCAGGCTCAGGCTGGAAAGTCCCAGGCGCGCGGCAACGGAAAGTGCCCCTCGCACCGCATCCGCCAGTTTGGCGTCTTCGTTCCCCTCGCCCCAGACCGGTCCAACCGCGTGCAGAACGTAGCGGCAGGGCAGGTTGCCAGCGCCGGTCACGGCCGGTTCACTGCAAGTGACCGGGCCATTTTCTTTTACCCAGGCATCGCTTTCGCGCTGGATGCTTTCGCCGCCGCGCTTCGAGATCGCTCGGGCCACCCCGCCGCCGTGCCGCAGGTGTGAGTTGGCAGCGTTGACGATCGCGCCCACGGTTTCAGTGGTAATGTCACCCTGCACCAGTTGCAAAAGATGCCCAGAAAAATCGCGTTCGCGCAAGACGGTATTCATAGGACTATTTTACGCCATAATCGGCCGCGAGCATCAAAGGCTTTTTGATGCAAGTTTCACGAAAAGAGCGGTGTAAATATTCGTGTCTGTTTTTCATTCGTTCCTGCAATCGTAGACAGGCCAGGAACATGGTATATTCACTCAAATTTTTGAACACCCGGAGCTCTCATGCCAAAACGTGAAATATACCTGCTTTCGCCCAAAGCCCTTTCGCCCGAAACCATCGCGGTCGCTTTTGCCAAGACCTCGCGCGCGCCTGAGTCGTTTCGAGAGATCGCCGCCGAACTGAACGACGAAAAAAGCGCCAAATTTCACGAAAAATGGGTGGTCGGCTACGGCCACGCCTCGGTCGCCGAGCACGCCGTTTTGCACCTAGCCCTCGAAAACGTCTCGCGGGTCGCGATCGAAGCCATCGAATCGAACCGGCTGGCCTCCTACACCGAGAAATCAACCCGCTACCAAAAATGGGGCGCCGGCGATTTCACCGTCCCACCCGAACTGGACGGCCACCCGCTCAAGGCTGAATTCGAGCGCACGGTGCGCGCCCTGTTCGAGGCCTATGCCCGCTCACTCGAGCCGGTCAAGGCCCTCGCCACCCAACAAGCCCCGCGCCGCGAAAACGAGAGCGACGAAGCCTACGACCGCCGCATCCGCTCACAGTATGTCGACGCCTGCCGCTTCCTGCTGCCCGCCGCCGCCAACGCCAACGTCGGCATGACCGCTAACGGGCGCGTGATCGAGAACACCCTCCGCAAACTGCTCTCGCACCCGCTGGCCGAAGTGCGCCAGATCGGCGAGGAGATCAAGCGCGAAGCCAAAGGCGAGATCCCGACCCTGGTCAAATACGCCGAGGCCGTGCCCTACCTGCTCGAGAGCGTCAAAGAGCTGTCCGCGCTGGCCCTGCCGCCCGCCAAACAGACTTCCCAGTTCTGCGAACTGATCGATTATGACGAATATGGTGAGGAGAAGATCCTGGCGGCGGCCCTCTACCGCTTCAGCGGCATTCCCTACACCCAGGCCCTGAGCGCGGTGCGCGCCGCAGCCGAGCCTGTCCGCCGGCAGTGGGCCGAATCTTTGCTCGGGCGTTTAACCCGCTACGACATCCCCCTGCGCGAGCTGGAATACGGGACGTTTACTTTTGACCTGCTGATGGACCAGGGCGCCTATGCCGAATTTAAACGGCACCGCATGATGACCCAGACCCCGCAGCGCCTGACCTGCGACCTGGGCTACGCCACCCCGCGCCGCATCGTTGAGGCCGGTTTCGAAGCCGACTACCGCGCCGCAATGGACTCGGCTGGCGAGGCCTACCGCAAACTGGCCGCCTTCAACCCGGACGTGGCCCAGTACGTTGTGCCGAACGGCTACAACCGGCGCGTACTGGCCTCCTTCAACCTGCGCACGGCCTACCATTTTTGCCAGTTGCGCTCGGCGGCCAACGCCCATTTCTCGATCCGAAAAATCGCCCAGCGCATGGCCGAGGAGATCCGGCGCGTGCACCCGCTGCTGGGCGAGTTCATGTTCGTCCGCGAGGATGAGTCCTGGCAGGATG
Source organism: Chloroflexi bacterium HGW-Chloroflexi-6 (assembly GCA_002840685.1). Lineage (GTDB taxonomy): Bacteria > Chloroflexota > Anaerolineae > Anaerolineales > Villigracilaceae > UBA8950. The sequence continues at coordinate 223,672 of PHBU01000011.1, forward strand.
TGGACGAGCAGTATTTTGTTTAGGGCTGTATGTCATCGAAAGACCCCGCACCGGAAATGAGTGCGGGGTCTTTTTGATTCGATTTTTAGTCGGTAAGCACCGGCAATGATGTGAGATTTCCCGAAAAACCTTCTGGAAAATGTATCGAAAAAAAGCCACCAGGTGCCAAATCCACGCCGACTCGGTACTCGCCTAATTTAAGGTCGCGAAGAAACGATGCTTTCAAGAGAAACTTGCAAAGCTTTGGCAATCGCCGATAAAACATTAAGGGAGCCTTTGCGCTTATTGGTTTCCAATTGTGACAAATACGGAACACTGATCCCCGCTTTTTCAGCGGTTTCCGGCTGTGACAATCCGCGATACTCACGCCAGACTTTTATCGGGTTTTCGCCATCCAAAATGGCATAAACCACTTCACTTGGAACCAATTCATCGTCGCCGCGCTCCAAGGCCGCCTTCGCGCTGTCATAGTCTTGAACATCTTGCAGCATTTCAGCCTTTTCAACCAGTTCCAGATAGATTTTATAAGGAACGACTGCCCATTCTGGTTTATCGCCCTGCTTGATCACTTGTACGCTCATTTATACACCTCGCCCCTGGGGGCAATTTTCATAACAATAATTATCACTTCGTTTTTATTGATTTCATAAATCACACGCCAATCACCCACCCGTAAACGATACCCTGACCGGCCTTGCAGTTTTTTGACATTTGGAATGGATGCAAATGGGTCAACCGCTACCTGCTCCATTTTCTGGCGAATCAAATTAGCCGCGTTTCGAGGCATTTTGAGCAAGGCCTTAACGGCCTGGGTGGTGTAGCTGATTTTGTACACAACCCTATCTTAGCATAATGCTAATTATATTTCAATAGTCATTTTGCTTATTGCATCAAAATCAGGCCAGCAGATGATTTCACCGGCAAGGGCAAGCTTTCCGCAAAACCTTCGGGGCAACATGGCGAGGAAATACGCGCAGGCCATAAACGCTCAAGTAGTTGAATCCCTTCCAGTGTGGGCTTTGCAAAACGGCTGCAACCTGGTTTTTCATTCGCCACTGCATGTGTTTCTTAAAATTAGGTTTCTAAACCTTGTTTATTTGCCCATGATCTTGCTGTATTGGCAGCCATCGGACGTTCTATTATCATTCGAGCGAGTCTTTGCTGCGCCATCAATTTGTCACCTAAGGCCAGGGCTGCGGCAGCAGACATAATCGATGGCTGTTCACTCAGCGTATTGGCTATCACTCTTAGGTCGCAGTGCGTTTCCAGCCAAGGAAGACCGAATTCTTCAACTGTTGAGTTAACCTGTTTCGCCAAAACTTCAAGGTTTGTTGATGGGTCGATTTCCCACCAATAATCTCCCTGGCTTTGCATTAAATGACCAATGCGCTTACGTATGGTGCACTCATATTCTTTAGGATACCCCGTACTAAAAGACTTTCCAGCAAGCTGTGCAATTATGGGATGGTATATTCCAAGATTAATTGTAAATTTTTCAATCAAGCCAAAATTGCTCTGGCTTGATTGTACATTTAGAACTTGCCAAATTTCGTCAACCTGACGATAAAAAGTCCGTCCAGATTTGCGAAAGCGATAAGTCTTCAACAAGGGCGCAAAACCTAATTTTATGAGTTCGTCCACGTTGTTGGATATTTCACACATTCTTGTTTTGCTCCAGATAACTTTTTACACGGCAAATTCACTGAGGACCAAACACAGATTCTGAATCCGCCATTACCGATGGTTGGAGGATGGCTTGCGAAAAAGCCGCAGTTGTTTACTTGCTGACTGCTGTGTGACAGGGGAAATTCGACTGCGAAAACCTGGCTTTTGCGGGTCAAATATCCCCCGCTTATGCAAAAATTGTAGCACGAAAAGATGATTTTAATCCCAACCAACGAGGAGGCGCAGGCGGGTAAGTTCATCTTTGTCTGGAACGATGAGTCTTGGCTGGATGTGGATGAGTAGTATGTTGCACAACGGTTAGCGGATTGTCCTGTGGATATGCTACTGCGTGGTGCAGGCCGGCAAGGACAGGACAATGTGGCAGACAAAGCCACAAGACGCGATAGATATTAATGTTTCTCGTTGCCAACAGGAGCATTGGCAACAGATAGCAGAGCGCCATTAAGAATAGGGATGCCACTTGGGGTTTTCATAGCCCTGAGTTTTTCAAATGAAACGGCTTTGAATTTTGCCAACCCTTCTGGTGACATGCCTTCTACCCAAAAACGCGAACCTTGAGACCACTCCCAATCCCACCAATCATTTTCATCGGCAAAATACATTGTGGTTTCTGCTACTGTTATAGAAATATTTTCGAAGCCAGATTCGCGCAAGGCCGATTCAATTAATTTGGGGCTGTTCAAACGATTTGGCGCAACCCAGGAGGCAGGCGGCTCAAAATTGGCCGGAAAAACTTCCCGCGTTAACTCAAATAACCATTTCCATCTTTCAAAGTTTTCTGTATCGTGGGTTGGGACATAGGGATGGGTCGTTGCAATAGATCCGCCTGGCTTTAGCATGTCACGAAAGCGCACCAGCAAGCGTGGATAATCTAAAAAATGGATTGCAAAACCGCACAGGATGTAATCGAAGGAGTGGCTGGGAAAAGATATATCGTCGGCATCCATTAAGCGCACTTCTGCTTGCTGAAGTCCACGCGCCTTAATCTCTGCGGCTGTTTCAGAAATCATGTTTGGAGCAAGGTCAATGCCGAGTACATATCCATTCACCCCAACTTTTTCCGCGGCAGCAAATAGGAGCGCCCCTCGTCCAGTAGCTACGTCGAGTACTCGCGCACCCGGTGGAATATTCAGTTTATCAACCAAAAGGTTGGCATAATAAGTGAACGATTTAACGCCAACCTGGTCATAGAGATTTGCAGCCCGATCATAAACACCGACAATTTCGGGCTTAAGTTGTTCGTGGGCAAGGGGGTCAAAATTGAACATAGTCTCTCTGGCTGGGCGAATGCCCCAACTCGTTCGTGTGCAAATGGTGCTGGGTGGGTTTTCGGCTCCAATATTGACTCTATCAAAGCATTTTATTTTGGCGCAAAAGACGATACCGAATGAATCGTTCACCATCAATTTCCACTTCACCATCTGCCTGAAAACCCAACCGCAAGATTCCTTTTATGCGGGTTCTCGTCGGGGGAAACAAAATAGTTACAGACTCTAATTTCAGTTCTCCAAATGCTCGTTTGATAATCTCTTCGTAAATGGTTTTGCCCATTCCCCAATAATCTGGATGCAACACCAAACCTAAATCTGCGTCACCGTTCTCGTACTGCAAGCCGCCCCAACCTGCGAACTTACCGTCTATGATAAAGGCCCAGGGACCATATCCATGCTCATCCCACTGTTTTTCCTTGCCAGCAACCCATTCCTGGCATTCCTTTTCTCCAAAGTTATCATCGGTTAATGGCATTTGGCGACGCACAAGAGGGTTGTTATTCAAAGCAATATATTCAGCATGATCGACTTTGCTCATGCGTATAAATTCGAGATGCATTTTATTCTCCTTTACGGAAAACGCTTCTGCTGCTCAATCATTATTTCAGTTCGCCGCCGTTAACCTGCCTATGAGCGAAGTTTGGCTTGTAAAAAAAACCGCAGCGGTCCAATTGCTGACTGCTGGTCTGGTAGGGGAATTCGGCTGCGAAAACCTGGCTTTTGTGGGCCAAATATCCCCAGCTTATGCAAAAATTGTAGCACAAAAGGGATACAAAGGCGCGACACTACCGCTGCTGTGCTTGACAAATCCATCCAGCGAGATTGTCATGCCTGCAACCACTTTTGAGATGCATTTTTTACTTGATCAAGCCACCAATATCTTGAGAACCATCTTTTTGACAGGTGCAAGAGCGTCAACCGCAAGGCCTGGCATATGAGCGTCTTCTGGCATAAGAATGACAAAGTCTCCGCTCTTCAAAGTCAGGAATTCGCCTTCCCCAAACAGAGGTAAAAAGTCCCGGTTGGCATCATACTCTCCCTGGGTCAAACGGCTCAAATTGGCATACCCGATTTTCTCCGCCCCTTGAATTACATATTGCAAATCTATATAGCGACGATGAGCTTCCCAAACACCAGCTTCCATCGGCTTCGTATTGTATTGTTGAACCATCACGTACAGGTTCTCGCCATCCACTTCGTATCTGCCGGCAGCTATGTTGGATGGATCGGCCTGCTGGATGTACTCAAATGCGCGTTTGATTCCGGGGTTAAGAGCAGAGTACAGATGAGAATTGTTTATGCGATCGACAATCATATCTCTTCGCCTTTCTTGTCATTGATCACTTTGCGTTTGATCTCGGCCAGCCCGCGCCAGACGATCAGACCGATCGAGACGAGAAAATAGGCAGAAAGCAAGCCAGCTTCGGCCAGCGGTCCGTAGCGCGGGACCAGCACAAAACCCAGCAGCACCTTGGCCAGGCCGGCAATGCTCATGACCACGATCGGGTAGGTTGGCAGGCCAAGCGAAAGGATCAGCGGGCGATTCCAGAAAAGAACGTTGGCGGCCCCATAACCGAGCAGCAAAATCAGCAGGGTGCCAACCGCCGGGGCATACTGCTCGCCATACATCAGGCTGATCAGCGGACCGCCCGCCAGCACAAAAGCCAGGGCAACCAGCCCGGTCCAGATGCCTGAGATAAGGGTCAGCCTCCGCAACAAGGCGCGCAGGCGGGCCCAGGCATTTTCAGCCACGGCCCGGGCGATCTCAGGGAAGGTTGTGCGAATAAAGGGGTCGATCGGCATCAAAATGAAATTGATGATGGATAGCGCGATCCGGTAATAGCCCCCGGCCGCCGGATTGATAAAGTAGTTGATCCACAAAATTTCACTGTCTTTTGCAAACAGGTTGATCGTGCCGCTGATATTACTCGAAAATGCGAAAGACAAAAATTCACGGCGAGGCGGCAGCAGATCAAAGGAGGCTTTCCACCAGTCGCGGCCAATTTCTTGATTCAAGTAACGCACTGCCAGGAGGGCCAGGCCAAACCCGCTCAGGGTTTTTCCGAGCAGGTAAGCGGCCAGGATCATCCAAAGGTCGGCCTGGGCGAAGAAGGCAAACACGATCAGCCCGGCGCTCAGCAGGCTTTGGAATACATTCAGGATGGCCTGTTCTCGAAAGCGCCCGCCAATCTGCAGGACAGCGATCGAGGTTTCGTAGGCAAACCCGGCCGGGATGATCAGCCCGTAGAAAACAAAAAACGGCGCAGCAGCGGGGTCTTTGGCAAAGAGCGAGGCGGCGATCGGGGCGGTAAGCAAAACCAGCAGGTAAGAGAGGATGGAGGTAAGCGTTTCGACCAGGGCGGCGGCTTTAAAAACGGCAGCGGCGCGCTGCTTCTCGCCCCTGGCGAGATATTCGCCCATGTATTTGATGACCAACTCACCCATACGAAAAGACAACAGGCGGTCAACGGCCGAGGTAAAGGTCATCACGCCGCCCATGACCCCCAATCCGTAGACGGTCAGGGCGCGCGCGGCAAAGATGCTCTGGATGACGCTCAAACCAGCGCTGATCGTGCTGCCGGAAAACAACACACCGCTGCTTTTGACCACCCGTTGTAAAAGCGGGTCGTTGTGCCAGATGTCTTTCAATTTTGAGAAAATGGACATGGGAGAGGGTTTCAGGTGTTTAGGTATCAGGTGTCAAGTACCGGGTTTTGCAACGCCTGACACTTGACACCTCGCACCTGACACGGTTCTTTACGGGGTTAACACATCTTTGGCCCAGCTGCGTTCAGCCAGGTACCATTCGACCAGTTTTTCAGTGCCGCGGCGCATATCATACTCCGGCGACCAGCCGAGCATTTCGCGCGCCTTGGAGACATCGGCCCAGTTGGTGAACATATCCGCGGGGTTGGGAGGGCCATGCTCGACGGTCGCCTTTTTGGCAGTGATATCTTCGATCAGCGTCACCAGATCATTGATCGTGATGACTTCATGCCCGCCCAGGTTGATGACTTCGTAACCAACCGGTTTAAGCGCGGCGATGATGCCACGGGCGATATCGTCGATGTAGGTGAATCCACGCGACTGGTTGCCGTCGCCGTTGATACGCACCGGGCGGCCCTCAAGGATCCACTGCACGAAGCGGAAGATAGCCAGGTCGGGGCGTCCGGCCGGCCCGTAGACGGTGAAAAAGCGCAGGATGGTGGTGTCGATCCCGTACAGGTGGTGGTAGCTGTGCGCCAGCACCTCCGCGCCCTTTTTGCTGGCGGCGTAGGGCTGCAGCACCTCGCTGCTCGAAGCGGATTCAGGCGTCGGGTAGGGTGGGTTCGATCCGTAAATGCTGGAGGTCGAGGCCAGGATAAACTTACAATTTCCGCTGTTTCGCGCCACTTCAAGCATGTTCAACGTCCCGGTCAGGTTCGAGTCGATGAAGATCCAGGGATCTTCGACGCTGTAACGAACCCCGGCGCGGGCGGCCAGGTTGATGACGCCATCAAACGGTTGCAGGTTTAAGGTTGAATGTTGAATGACGCTCCGCTCGGCAATATCGCCGCGGACAAAGGTAAAGCCAGGGATGGCTTCGAGTTTTCGCAGGCGGTATTCTTTCATACGCGGGTCGTAGGCGTTGTTCATGTTATCAATGCCAGTGACCGTGTGACCCTGCGCAAGCAGCATTTCAGATGTTCGCGCGCCGATAAACCCGGCGGCGCCAGTGACGAGATAGTTTGACATAAGCCTCCTGTGTCAGGGGTCAGGCTAAAAAGCATCAGGTGTCAGGCGAGGTTTGACCTGACACCTGACACCTAAAAAACCTGACACATTATAAGCGCACGACCTTCGGGTTCTCTTTGCCAAGCTTGCCAAGCGCATTGCGACTGTCAAAAATGAACTGAGCCGCTTCAAGAATAGCCTTGTAATCGTAAGCTTTGTGGTTGGTGATGATGATGACCGCATCGGCCGCGCGCACCGCAGGCATCAATTCGGCTTCGCTGATGCTGTTCATCAGGCCGCCCTCATGGGTGCGGAAACTGGGAATGAACGGGTCGTGATACTGAACGTGCGCGCCCTTCTTTTCGAGCAGGGCGATCACATCCAGGGATGGCGACTCGCGCACATCATCGATATCGGGCTTGTAGGCCACACCCAGCACGAGCACTTTGCTGCCTTTAAGCAGCTTGGAGCGATCGTTGAGCGCATCCAGCACGCGGCTGACAACGTAGCGCGGCATGTTGGTGTTGATCTCGGAGGCCAGCTCGATGAATTTGGCGGTGTAATTCAACTCGCGCATCTTCCAGGAGAGATATAGCGGGTCGATCGGGATGCAGTGCCCACCCAGGCCGGGGCCGGGGGTGAATTTCATATACCCAAACGGTTTGGTGGCCGCAGCGTCGATCACTTCCCAGACATCCACGCCCAGGCGTTCGCACATCAAGGCCAGTTCGTTGACCAGGCCGATATTGATCATGCGGAAAGTGTTTTCGAGCAATTTCGCCATTTCGGCGGCTTCGGCCGAGGAAACCTGCACGACCGTTTCGAGCGCGCCGCTGTACCAGGCCGTCGCCACTTCGACACAGGCCGGGGTCATGCCGCCCATCACCTTGGGGGTGTTGTAGGTGGTCCAGTCCTTGCGGCCGGGGTCAACCCGTTCGGGCGAGAAGCAGATGAAAATATCCTCGCCAACCACGAGGCCCGATTTCTCGGTCAGCATGGGCACCATCAACTCGCGGGTTGTGCCGGGGTACGTGGTCGATTCGAGCACGATGACCATGCCCTTGTGTACGTGTTTGGCCAGTTCCTCGGTCGCCGATACGATGAAGGACATATCCGGGTCGCCGGTCTTGCGCAGGGGGGTCGGCACGCAGATGCTGACCGCATCCACATCTGCCAGGGCGGCAAAATCGGCGCTCATATCGAGCTTTCCGGCTTTGTGCAAGCGCACCACAGTTTCAGAAGGCACATCCTGAATGTAGGAAATGCCTTGTTTGAAAGTATCGACCTTGCGTTTGTCGGGGTCGACACCCAAAACATTGAAGCCTTTTTCGGCAAAGACGACAGCCAGGGGCATGCCCACGTAGCCCATGCCCAGGATGCCGATTTTTGCGGTTTTATCTTGCAATTTCTTAATTAAAGCGTCTTTGGTGCTCATTTTTTCTCCGTTTTGATTCCCCACCACGCAGGTGTTGTGATAAATATGGAAAATTAAAAGGTCGATCGCGCCCTATTTTTCACCAAAAAGAACGATCATGAAGTGCTGGTTCAAGAACTGGGGGCTTTCATCCGTGTGGCGGGCGGGAGCAATTTGCCCGAGAGTGTAGCCGCCGGCGATCGGCAGTTCACGGCCCAGGATCTCTTGAATCGCTTGAATTTCAGCGCCGGGTTTGGCTTGCAGCAACATTTGCCACGAAATATCGGCCAGTACAAGCGCGAAAACGGGTTTGGCGCCTTCCAACTCGAGCACAGCCTGTTTAACGGCATTCTTGACGGCCTCGATGCAAAGGGTCGGGCTGCCAATCATCAAGTAGGCATCCGAACCATCCCGCAGCGGAGCGTTCATGCGAAAGCTGCCATCCGCTTCAACGCGCAAGGGGGAACGAATTGACATTTCGCTGGAGTTTGGCTGTTCAAATCCGAGCGGATAGATGCGGGCTGTATAGTTCAGGGGAGGCAGCGCCCAAAGGCGCGGCGCATGGCCAAACAATCCGGCATATGCTTCAGACGCCGGGCGGCCATCCAGGGTCCGCAGCCAGAATCCGCGTGAACGCGTTACGCGAAAATGGTTCCCGATCGGGCTCCAGCCATGGCCGTACCCGACGCCAACCTTGTAATCGCCGCGCAAAAAGGTGCTGGCCATGCCGCCGGCACCGCTCTGGACCCCGGCAAACTGATAACTGATATTGTTCTGAAAATCCCCGGCAGCCAGCCCACCAAAGATCGGGATATTCGACGGCAGGGACTGGCAGAACTCTTCGGCATTACCGTTCAAGCCGTCTGCAAAAGCCAGGATGCTCTTAACCGGGCGTTGTTCATAACCCAGCAATTGTTTCAGGCGGGTTGCGGTGTCTGCGCTGGCCTGGGAATAGTTCGAGAACCAGTGCGTCTCCGCCTGGATGTCATCCCCGCCCAACAAGGCGACCACAACAGAATTGGCATGACTGCCAAGATGGGTGATTGATGCCGGGCTGCTAAAACCAATGATCGGAATGTTGGAAAGCAAACTCGCAACGCCGCTCAGCACCAACTGGGCGTCGAGGCGATACGGGCTGACGATAATTGCCACAGATGGCGGCGTGTTGCCCATCTGGTTCAGCGCGTGGTGAGCGGCTTGCAGGCTGGCTTCGCGCGCATCCAAAGCCTGGGCATGTCCAACAGCAGCGACAAAGGTCATCTTGGTCTCCTACTAGCTCTCTGCCAGCGGGATGGTTACATGGAAGGTTGTTCCATGGCCGACCTCGCTCTCAAACCAGATCTTGCCGCCCTGCATTTCAATCAGGTTTTTGGTGATGTTAAGCCCCAGGCCGGTGCCGGACGCCTGACTCTTGGACATCTCAGTGCGGTAATACTGCTGGAAGATTTTCCCCTGATCTTCGGGAGGAATACCGATACCCGTATCTTTGACCCAGAAATGGACAACCGTCATATCGCTGCTTGTTTCAGATTCTTGTTGGGATGTTTCGGCGCCAACAACGATTTTGCCGCTATTGGGAGTGTATTTGGTGGCATTGCTGACGAGGTTGACAACAATCTGGATCATGCGGTTGCGATCGGCCCAAACCATCGGTAATTTTTCGGGCACATTGATATCGACGATTTGTTCCTTGTCTTCAATCTGGCGCCGGGTGGAGCGCACAGCTTCTTCGACAACTTCAGGCATCGAAACGGGTTTAAAGTCAATTTTCAAGATACCCGCTTCGATCTTGTTCAAATCGCTCAAGTCAGAAACGATGGTGTTCATGCGGTCTACATTGCTGCGAACAGTCGCCAGGAACTTGGCCTGCATATCGGTAATCGGTCCAGCCATTCCGCCGGTCACCAGTTCGGTATAGCCCTTGATGGAGGCCATCGGGTTTTTCAATTCATGCGCAACGAAGGAAACGAACTGGCTTTTGGCCTTGTTGGCTGCATCGATCTGCGCATACAGTTGGGCATTGGAAATGGCAATCGCCGCATGGTCTGCCAAACGGCTGAGGAAGTCCAACTCGTCTTGCTGGAAACGTTCGGCAGAATTGCTTTCGAGCAGGAACAAGCCAATTACATGCACTTCGCGCCGAATAGGGATCACCATCTGGCTGCGTGTGCCGCGCAAGAAAGTTCCCATGCCGCTCGAATTATCCATGACAATGCGGCGGGGTTGGGCGCTTGAGATCGATTCACTGATCGCCGGGTGCGCCAGCGGGATTGATGATTCTGCATAAGCGGCAAGTTCTTTTTCATAACCGTTATCTGCCATGATTTGAACGCCGCCCTCCTGAACGAAGCCGATGAAACCGGCATCCGCTTTGGATTGGCGCATGGCCCAATCGAGGGTGATGCGCATGGCGCGGTCCAGTTCAAGGCTGGCGTTCAGTTCGCGGTCAATTCTCTGCATGACCGACAATTCTTCCACGCGGGCGGTCAGTTCCTGGTCGGTCATCGTATACAGTCGCGCATTTTCAATCGCAACCGCTGCCTGACCGGCAAAAGCAGCCAGCAGGTTTTGGTCGTCGAGGCTGAAAGGCAATCCATCGCGCTTGTTGATAATTTCGATAACGCCGATAACGCGGTCTTTTACTTCCATTGGAACGATCAGGATGGCTTTGGTGATAAAACCGGTCTGCTTGTCCGTTTCCGAGTTCCAGGTTTGAGTCGCCTGCACATCGTTAACGATGACCGGCTGACGGGAATCGACCGCCTTGCCCACAAAGCCTGTCCCGGGCGGCAGGCGCTGCCCGACCAGGTTGGAGGCGACCGGCCCAACCGTCACCTGGAAAATCAATTCGTCGGTTTGTTCGTCGACCAGGAACAAACTACCAGCTTCACTGTTGAGAATGTTCACCGCGCTTTCAAGAATGTTCTTGAGCAGCGGCTGCAATTCCAGGGTGGAGGTCAACTGACGGGTAATCACGTTCAGGGTCGAGAGTTGCTGCGCGCGCCGCTCGGTCTCCTGGATCAAGCGAGACTTGACAATGGCGCCCGCAGCCTGGTCTGCAATGGCCTGCAGCAATTCCATCTGGGCTGCAGTGTAAACGACATCCGGATCGCGCACGGAAATGCATAACGCCCCCAGTGTTTCTGAGCCGGTATTCAACGGGACGCCCAGCCAGGCGTGCAATCCTTTACTGTGCGGGGTTACGCCCATGATCTGGCACTGGCTGATAAAATCCTGGCTCAGGATGGCGCGGCGCGAGATGATGACTTCCTGCCCAAGTGTGCTTTTGGGAAGCAACGGCACGTTTTCGCGTGACGGCACGCGCTCATCGCTTTCCAGATAGAAAGCATAGTAGAAATTTTGGGCCGTCTTGTTGTAAAGGATCAAATTTAAATCTGAAACCGGAATGATCTGGGCGGTCTGGGCATAAATTAATTCGAGAATATCATCGAAAATCAAAGTGATGTTGATGCCTTGCGAAATACGGGCCAGCACATTCATCTCATGGACACGGCGTTCCATGTTGTTCAGCGCCTGCGCCCGCTCGAGGGCAACTGCGGCCTGGCTTGCCAGCGCTTCAAGGAACGCAATATCGGTACTATCGTAGGGCTCGCCCGATAAACGCTCTCCAATGGCCAGCCAGCCAATCAGGCGTTCCCGCCCCGGCATGGGGACGATCAACTGTGCGGCCAGCAAGGCTAGGCGCGCGCGTTCTGACTGTAAACCCGCTGGAATGCGGTCCGGCGTAATAAACAGGGGCAATCTTTCCTTGCGCAAAACCTGCACCAGTTGGCTATTGACCATAAACCGGATATCGCTGGTAGACCGGCCTGTCTCATCGACCGTTGCGAGATACTGATCATTGGTCATATCATAAATATAAATATGCAACTGACTCGGCAAAAGGCTGACCGTGATCTGTTCGCGTAAAATTTGCAAAACCTGCTGAACATCGACCGCGGCCGTCAAATTGCGGGTATAGCCCTTGATGCGTTCCTGATGAGCGCGCTCGCCCCTGAAGAAAATGGAGTCAATGATCTCTTGCAGGCGCGCCCGAACCGGGTTGAGCAGCAACGCCGACAAGAAAACAGCGACCGCAATGATCAACGGATTATTGATCGCACTGCCAAAAACCACTGACGTCCCAACCGCCAGGGCAAGGTAGCCCGAAATTGCCATTACCGAGAGCAAACCATACAAAACCGAGCGCCCGATGATGTAATCGGTGCGAACCAACCGATAACGCAGAACCGTATAACCGGTCACGATCGGGAAAATAACGATCGGAAGAAAAAGCCAGTTGCTAAAATCTGTAACAACGAAAGACGCAACGAGCAAATAAATGATCATCGGCATAAAAGAAAACATGGAGCCGATCAAGACTGTGCGCGCCTGCTGGCGAACCACCGGTGACGAACCGGGTGACAGGCGGTAAAACATAATCCCCAGGTAGCTCAACAGCCCAATCGCTGTCAACAGGTACGAATATCGCCAGGCGTCGATATAGGTGTATGGCGATTGCATGTTCCCGATGGTTGTCAGCGAGTAGCCCCCCAACAATACCGCAAAAACATAGCCCACCCAACGCAAGAAGGGATGGCGGGTTACGATGCGCGCTTCCTGTGGAAAGACCAGACCCAGATGAAGCATTGAAGCGCCAACCAGGGGTACAGAAATCGACCACAAGGCGCTCAGGTAATGGGTCGTATGCAGTTCGAACAAACCACCGATCACCGCCGCAACCGATACCCCCAGTACAGCAAAGGCGCGTCCTGAAGTCTCATTACGGCGCAAGCTGTAAATCCACAGGGCGACGCCCATAAAAACCACGGCAACAAACATGGGGATAAAAAAGAACCAGAGTAAATCCTGGAATTCGAACTGGCTTAAAACGATGTCAAAATCGCGCACAGTTCCATCCTGGGCGCGCATCGTAAAGCGATGGGTTTCGCCAGGGAAGTAACCCCTCAAGATCTGGCGAACTTCTGTGATATTTTGTACCGGCTGGCCATCAATCGAGATCAGCTGATCGCCAAAGGTTGCGCCTTTTTTGTACAGTTCCCAGCGTGTTTCCCCTGGCGGCTGAACGTTGTTTACCAACAGGGTATGCTCGAAAAAAGCCCCCGGGAAAGGTGTAATGTAATAATTGTATGCCAGGAATGGCATGGCAACAAACGCGACCAGCACGATGGCCTGGTATAGAAATACCAGCACACTCAGGGTACTTTCGATGCGCTCGACAAATGGCCGCGTTGGTTTGTTCATGGCAACCTCAATAGAACAGATAAAAAACTAAATATCCAGATTGCGAACTCGTTTGGCGTGAGTTTGGATAAACTTTCGGCGCGGGTCGACGGCATCGCCCATCAGCATATCAAAGGTGCGGTCCGCTTCGGTCGCATCCTCGATATTGACCAACAGCAGGGTGCGGTTGGTTGGGTTCATGGTTGTCTCCCACAGCTGTTGCGGATTCATTTCACCCAGACCTTTATAGCGCTGGATGGTGGCTTTTTCGCCATCTTTGCCAAGCTCTGCAATATAGGCATCTTTTTCCGCGTCAGAATAGATATAACGCTCGCGCTTCTTAATTTCCATGCGATAGAGCGGTGGTTGGGCAATGTACATGTGGCCTTCTTCGATGAGCTTGGGCATGTAACGGAAGAAAAAGGTCAGCAGCAGGGTGCGGATATGACTGCCATCGACATCGGCATCGGTCATGATGATGATGCGGTTGTAACGCAGGCCTGTCAGATCAAAACCATCGCCAATGCCTGTGCCAAGCGCAGAGATGAGGGCCTTGACTTCATTGTTCCCTAAAATTTTATCTAGCCGGGCGCGTTCGGTGTTCAAGATCTTACCGCGCAGGGGCAGAATCGCCTGAAAGTGCCGGTCGCGGCCCTGTTTGGCCGAACCACCGGCCGAGTCACCTTCGACGATATACAATTCGGTTTTGGAAGTATCGCGCTCGGAGCAATCGGCCAGTTTGCCGGGCAGGGTCAGGCTCTCGAGAGCCGACTTGCGAATGACCAGGTCGCGCGCCTTGCGGGCCGCATCACGCGCGCGGGACGAAGTCAGACATTTTTGGATGATGGCCCTGGCCGCCTGCGGATTCTCATCAAGGAAGGTGTTGAAGGCCTCGACCACCGCCTGGGCGACGTAGGTCTGCACTTCCGGGTTCATCAACTTCACTTTTGTTTGCGATTCAAATTGCGGGTCGGGGTGTTTGATCGAGACGATCGCGGTCAGGCCCTCGCGGGTGTCGTCGCCGGTAAAATTCGGGTCAGATTCCTTCAATAATCCGCTTTTGCGCGCATAATCATTGACCACGCGCGTCAGGGCGGTGCGCAGACCGGTCATGTGTGTGCCGCCATCGATCGTGTTGATCGTATTGGCAAACGAGTAGACCGATTCGGTATAGGCATCGGTGTATTGGACCGCCGCTTCAACGCCGACCCCCTCAACCTGTTTTTCAGCATACATGACAGGGTGCAGGGTTTGGCGGTTGCGGTTCAGGTAACGCACAAAAGAGGTGATACCGCCCTCGAAATAGAAGGTCATCTCACGGTTGGAGCGCTCATCCATCAGGTGGATGGTCACGCCGCGGGTGACAAAAGCCATCTCGCGGAAACGCTGGACGAGCGTATCGAAGCGATAATCGATCTCTTCTTTAAAAATCGTTGTGTCAAACTTGAAGGTTGTGCGTGTGCCGCTGACGCCTTCCTTGGCTTTACCGATTTCTTTAACCACGCCGATTGGAATGCCGCGTTCGAAGCGCTGGAAGTGAACCTTTCCGGCGCGCCGCACCTCGACCTCGCACCACTCCGAAAGGGCATTTACCGCGCTGACGCCGACACCGTGCAAACCGCCCGAAACCTTGTAGCCGCCGCCGCCAAATTTGCCGCCGGCGTGCAAAACGGTCATAACCACCGTCAGGGCTGAGATCTTCTTTTCGGGGTGAATATCCACCGGGATACCGCGCCCGTTATCTTCAACAGTCACGCTGGAATCTTCGTTGATGGTGACGCTGATGCGGTCACAAGAACCGGCCAGGGCCTCATCGATCGAGTTGTCAACCACTTCATAAACGAGATGGTGCAAGGCTTTGATATCCGTGCCGCCAACGTACATGCCAGGGCGGCGGCGGACGGCTTCCAAACCTTCGAGAACCTGAATGCTGGTTGCATCGTAATTAGCAGTTACCACTGAAACCTCCAAAAAATTATGCCTGAACTGATCCGGCGCGGGCCTTCATCCAAATCAGAATGGCCTCGACCCAATCATTCAGGTCACGATAATAAAAAAAGCTGGCTGCCAGTAAAGCAGTCGAGATAAATGCATGTCCAAAAATGCCGAACAAGGTCATCCATGAGTCGGCGGGCGCAATGCGCCAGAGAAAATTAAGACCCTGCGAGAGCACGATCGCCACGATCACGAACCAACCCAACGAAGGCAGGGCGTAGCGCATCATCCGAAAGCTCTTCATGATCGAGCGGAAGAGATGGTCCGCATTCAGGAAAACCCCATGCGCCGAAAAGAAGACCGGCACAGACAGCCAAAGCACAACCAACATGATCAGCAAATAAACGATGGTCATAACGGCCGGGCTGATCAACAGCAAAACGCCCATAAAGATGAAGGTCGGCAGGCTGAGCACAAGCCACAACATCGACCAAAACCCCGAGAGCAGGGTTCCCTGCAACAAGGAACGCCCCGCAGAAGGGCGATTTTCCTCGCCAGTTGTTGCAATGCGGGCGACAC
Organism: Chloroflexi bacterium HGW-Chloroflexi-6; assembly: GCA_002840685.1. Classification (GTDB taxonomy): domain Bacteria; phylum Chloroflexota; class Anaerolineae; order Anaerolineales; family Villigracilaceae; genus UBA8950. The sequence goes on from PHBU01000011.1 coordinate 239,515, forward strand.
TGTAAAAATACAGCCCGCCCAACAACCAGCCAACAGCCGTCATCAAAGCTATGCACAGCAGGAAGATGAACAAACCGCTTACTTCGAAAACCTGACGTTCCCCGAGCGGCGAACTTGTGGCAACACTGACGCTCATCAAGCTAAAGACGCCCATGGGAAATGTGCGCAGGGCTGAAAAAGCATTGAAATTTTGGAAAAACTCGCTAAAAAGCCCCATATTCCCCAGAAATGCCGGGTTCTGTTCGACCACGCTTTCCATATCCGAAAGGGCAGGGGCAACCAGGTTGTAAATTCCAAAGCGCGGGCCAAGCCAGAGAAACAGGTCGAAAGCGATCGGAATTAAGATGACCACGGCCCGGTTTGCAATTGCATTGAAACCGCTGACGAAGGCTGGAATTATCCCCGGGGGGGGTGGCGGGAGTTGAGTATTGCGCATTTCCATAACTAAATGATTCTACCACAGCCAGCCTGACCAATTGAATTTCCATCTCATAACACTTGGCGATGCCTGCATAAAAACCGGCAAAAATCGCGCAATTTGCGGCAGGGACGGGTATAATCTTCAAATTCTCATGAAAATACTAACCGTTCTCACCTATTACCGCCCACATACCTCCGGGCTGACCATTTACGCCGAGCGCCTGGCCGAAGCCTTTGCGCGGCGCGGTCACCAGGTCACGATTTTGACCTCCCACTTCGACAAATCGACTCCGGCCGAGGAAACCCGCAACGGGGTGCGGATCGTGCGCGCGCCGGTCGCCTTTCGCATCAGCAAGGGCGTCATCATGCCGACCTTCGGCCTTTTGGCCTGGAAGTATGTGGCCGAAAACGATGTCGTCCAATTGCACCTGCCGCAGTTCGACGCGCCCGGTTTCGCCACCCGCGCCCGTCTGATGGGCAAACTGGCCATCCTGACCTATCACTGCGACCTGCTGCTGCCTTCGGGCCTGTTTAACCGGCTTGTCAACACGGTCGTCAACTTCCAGAACCACTCGGCGGCCCTGCTTGCCAACCACATCGTGACCTACACCCAGGATTACGCCGACCATTCGCCCTTCCTGTCGAACTACAAGCACAAACTGACCCCGATCCTGCCGCCCGTACAGCTGCCCCCTGCCCCCCAGGGCGCAGTCGCGGCCTTTGCGCAGCAACACGCTGTGGCCGAATGCCATCCGGTGATCGGCATGGCGACCCGCTTCGCCAGCGAAAAAGGCGTTGAGATTCTGCTGGCGGCCATGCCCGCCATTTTGGAGAAACACCCCAAAGCGCAGGTTTTGTTCGCCGGCCAGCACCTGAATGTGATGGGCGAACAGGCCTACTTTGAGCGCCTCGCACCGACCATCAAAAAATATGAAGAGAACGGCCACTGGACCTTCCTCGGCAACCTGAACCCGGAACAAATGGCAGCCTACTACCCCAACCTGGATGTGCTGGTCGTGCCCAGCCTGAACTCGACCGAGGCCTTCGGGCTGGTGCAGATCGAAGCGATGATGAGCGGCACGCCCTCGATCGCCTCGGCCCTGCCAGGTGTGCGCCGCCCGGTCCAGATGACCGGCATGGGCAAAGTCGTCCCGATCGGCGATTCGGCAGCCCTGGCCGAGGCCGTGCTGGATATTCTGGCCGAGCCGAAAAAATATCAGCGCGACCCGGCAGAAATTGCGCGTTCGTATGACCCCGAGCATGTTGCAGAAGAATATGAGCGGCTGTTTGCAAAACTGCGCGAGTGAATTGCCGATTTGTGACAAATGTCAGATGGCGCACCAGGGTGGATTTGATATAGTGATAGGGTATGTTGCGAAAGATCAAAAGCGATATGGTAAAACCGGCTAAACACTCAAATCAGGTGTTTGGCCGGTCAAAATACCATCCATAAGCCATTGAGCGGCAAAATGGTGGATAATACAATTGTAAGGTAGCTCGTTTTTTTGTTCACAAGAAAGAACAAGAATGGAAATCCTTCCAACCACACCCGCTCATTACTCAGGAATTGCAACGCTCTATAATTCCCTTGACCCACAACTGCACATCTCCGCTTCGGATTTCACCGAGGGTGACCGTTTGCGTGACCCGAAATTCAAGACCCAGCGCTGGATCGCCATCGAGAAGGATGAGATCGTTGGAGCGGCTTATTACACCCAATCCAATTGGTTCGCCCACCCTCAAAAATTCATGATTTGGGTTGGAGTGCACCCCAGTCACCAGAGGAGCGGCATTGGTTCCGCCCTTTACGAAACCATTATGCATGGGCTGCAGCCATTCGATCCTTTGGCATTACGAACTCGCGCAACAGAGGCCTGTCCGCAAAGTATCTGTTTTCTGGAAAAACGAGGGTTTCAAGAGGTCATCCGCGATATTCCATCCGAGTTAAATGTTCAAGCCTTTGACCTGACTCGCTTCACAGGGTTGGAGGATCGTTTTCAAGGCAACGGCATCGAAATCAAAACTCTTCATGAGTTGGAAAACGACCCAGAGCGGAATCGTAAGTTATACGATTTAGATTGGGAAATCAGCCTGTCTGTGCCGGGAGATTTGGCGGCCGGCATGGGACGCAGAGGATTTGAAAAGTATGTTGAGTATGCCATTACAGGATCTTCTGCCCTTCCGGACGGATTTTTTGTAGCAGTAAAGGGAGAAGAATTCATTGGATTGAGTCATGTTTTGGTGTCCGAGAAAGGCATTTCTCTTTACCAGGGTTTGACCGGGGTTAAACCTCAATATCGGCGTTATGGAATTGGGTTGGCAATGAAAATACGGGGCATTGCGTATGCCCAAACAAACGGATATAACCTCATCATGGCGGAGAATGATGCCAAAAACATCCCGATGCTGGCGATGAACGAAAGGTTGGGTTTTGTGCGAAAGCCCAGTTTAATCACCTTCGAGAAGCAATGCCAACCCTCGCAGAACTAACCAAGGCTTGTGCTGTGAAACGTAAAGCTGCCTACCGATTAACAGCAGTGTGTGCGATACGAAGTTGCCTATGCAATTGTTGTGCTGGAAAACCCCTGACAGAACCTGCTGCCGCACTGGTAGTAACATCTTGTGCACCGGACCCTGTATTCCAAAAGTTCACCGAGGCAGACGCGGGTTCGGCATCTGGTGGCTTTGTCCGCCAAGCTCCGCACTTTGCGGCCTGCACCATGCAGTGGCGTGCCCACAGGGTAAGCCGCCTGCCGTTGAGTAATTAATGAAACATATTTCAAGTTTTTTTATTGCACCAGGGTTCATACTCTTGAGAGCTTCACCAGTACTTGGTGGAATCTGTGATGGAGATTTTTTGTGCATTTTATTAATCAGCGCTCTCGTTTATTTGCCCTATTTCCTGGTTTTGACAGCCATTGCTTATATCGTCTTGGCTGTTTTTAGGACGACAATCCCTATCGGTAATAAATTAATATATTCCATTTTTTTATCTTTTATCCTGGTCTTTTCTTATCATAATTTTTTATCGATCTTGATTGAAAAACAGGGGTTGGTAAATAGTTACAAGCAATCTTTAAATCAACAGGGTTATGAGCTTTATAAACCCACTTATATACCAGACGGGCATGAGCTATTTGAATCAAGGGTCGATAAAGGCAACCTGTCCTTTTATTATGCAGGGAATGATGCAAGACAGTTTGTAATATCAGAATTCAAAAAACCCCAAAAGATTGATTTAACCCCCCCGGATTGTCATATTGAAGGAGATGATTTTGAGGTTATAGATCCAGGCGATTCGGGTTGGTCAAGCGCAGTTTATGGATATTGTCAGGAAATAAAAACGCCCAAAGGAATCTCAGTCTATCTGATGACTTTTAATATATCATCAGAAAAAAAGCTGGCTGCAATTAGCTTAGGAAATACCTTGATCACAATAAGCGGCTATAATTTTTCTAACCAAGAGCTTATGGAGTTGGTTGACGGTTTAGAAGAAAAGAGCGCATCGGATATTAATTTTAAGGTTATTAATAGGACAATCGGAAGGTAGAAAGCTGTATTTTCCTTTAATATGCGCAGAAAAGAAAACTTCATTCCGAAAAACGCAGGCTAACAAAGCATCCTACACAATCAAAGGGATAATGCATGAATTCGGCATCTGGCCGGGTCGTAGCAGCAGCACAAATTGGTGAAGAATATAATGGTAATCAATCAAGGTGATGTTTACTGGGTAGCGTTGAAAGAACCGGCCGGATCGGACCCCGGGGTGACCCATCCGCATGTGGTCATTCAAGAGGATGTCCTTAACCGCAGCCGCATCGATACCGTGGTGGTCTGCGCCCTGACGACCAACGCAAAGCGCGCCAAAGCGCCCGGCAATGTATTGCTTGAAGCAGGCGAAGCAAACCTGCCCAGGCAAAGTATTGTGGTTGTTTCACAAGTCTCGACCGTAGACAAATCTCAGTTGGGTGAATATATCGGCTCGCTGACCCGCCAGCGGGTAGAGCAGATATTGGCCGGGATGCGCTTTCTGCAAACGATGAGCGAGCATCACGAGCGCTGAACCTGTCGAAGCAGTTTCCGTCCACCCGCTCAGGATCGACCCTGAAGAAGGAGTTTTCACCATGGATACACTCGAAGCCATACACAAACGTCGCAGTGTGCGCAAGTTCACCGGCCAGGCCATCCCGAAAGCGGATCTGGAAACCATCGTCGATGCCGGGCGCTGGGCCGCCAGCGGCAGCAACCGCCAGCCCTGGGATTTCATTGTCGTGACCAAGCGCGAAACCATCGTCGAGTTCATCCCTGCCGCTCCCTGGATTGTCCAGGCCGGGGCGGTGATCGCGCTGGTGCTCGACCCTGCCACCCGCTGGTGGGTCGAAGACGGCTCGGCCGCCATCCAAAATATGCTGCTGGCCAGCACCGCGCTGGGCTACGGTTCATGCTGGGTCGAAGGCGATGCCCTGCCGCGCGAGGAGCAGTTCAAGGCCCTGTTGGGCGTCCCGCACGAGAAACGTCTGATGGCGCTGATCCCGATCGGCGTGCCAGCCGAATGGCCGGAACGTGAGAAGAAGCCGCTCGAACAAGTCATCCACTGGGAAAAGTACTAGAAAAGGCAGACACAAAAATGATGCCAAAAAAACCTGTCCCGGATAAAAAATCAGAGATTATCGATGGCGAAACCATCAAATACCACGCCAATGGCAAGACCAGATGGTCAAAAGGAAAAATTGTGGATGGGAAAACAGAGGGATATTGGGAGTGGTACCGCCTCGATGGCACCATCAAGAGATCGGGCTATTTTCACCTAGGCGAGCCGGTTGGCGAGTGGATCACCTACGATGAAAAAGGGCAAGTGTATAAAGTTGTAACAAAAAAAGCGGCAGATACCTCGATGGATGGCATCGGAAAGAATTGCCCGGCAGAACTTTCGGAAAAAGATGGTTCAGTAGAATAAAAACGCTGGAAAACGAACTCGGCCATTGGCAGACCTGACATGTCTCACAGTGCTCTGAGTTGGACATCTTCATTTGTGTAACGGGCGGCTTGCCCGGCGAGGCTGCGGTGAGACATGTCAGGTCTCAAAAAATTCACAGACGCTGGAAATTCTGCCTGAAAGGTAGAGATGTGATGAAAACGAAAAAAGAAATTGTTAGCGACTGGCTGCCGCGTTACACAGACACGCCTCTCAAAGATTTTGGAAAATATATTCTTCTAGTTAACTTCGAAGAATACCTAAATATGTTTTCTCAGTGGTTTGGTGTGCCCATTCGCGGGCAAAATAAGCCAATGCCCAACGTTACTGCTGAAAATATTACTTTGATCAATTTTGGGATGGGCAGCGCCAATGCAGCAACAGTTATGGACTTATTGGGGGCGATCGGGCCGAATGCTGTCCTTTTTTTGGGAAAATGCGGCGGCCTGAAAAAGAAAAACGATATTGGCGACCTGATTCTGCCTATCGCTGCCATTCGCGGCGAGGGCACATCCAACGACTACTTTCCTCCAGAAGTGCCAGCTTTGCCAGCTTTCAACCTGCAAAAAGCCATCTCCACCACCATCCGCAATCATGAAAAAGATTACTGGACAGGCACGGTTTACACAACAAACCGGCGTGTTTGGGAACATGATGAGCAATTTAAGGAATATTTGCGCCGCATCCGGGCGATGGCAGTCGATATGGAAACAGCCACTCTTTTTAGCGTTGGTTTTTATAACGAAATCCCGACCGGGGCGCTGCTTCTGGTTTCAGATCAGCCAATGATTCCTGAGGGCATCAAAACAGCCAGGAGCGATAAAAAAGTTACCCAGGAATATCTGGATATTCACCTAAAAATCGGGATTAATGCGCTGAAAGAGCTGATCAACAATGGCCTGACGGTGAAGCACTTGTATTTCTAACGGCAATCGCCTCACTGCGAATTGCCGAGCAAAAACCGGAAGTGTTTATGCAATTGGCGTAAACCACGGGCTTAAAACAAACACGGATACCCTTTGAAAGCTCAAGGGCGTCCGTGTTTTTGTTTGCTCAAATATAAAATCCCCACACTAGAAAGATGAACATCAGGTACACGCACCAGGGCTTCAGGTTTCGCTTTCAGGGTCCACCACCAACAGGCCGAGGTGTTCTTGGTAGGCGTCGAAGTCGCGGTCGTTGTGCAGGAGTTCGTGGTCGTTTTCGATGCAATAGGTGGCGATCAGGCTATCGATGGTTTTGCGGACAGTGATACCTTTTTGACGCAGGGCGCGATAATTGCGCGCGCTTTGGACGGCCAGGGCCGGGCTTACCATTTGGGTTGGGGTAAAGCGTGAAAGCAGCCGGCGAGCCGAGTCAAAATCAGTCTCACTGCGAAATCCTTGCAGAACTTCGGCCAGAATCAGGTCGCCGACCAGAATGGGGACTTTGTCCAAGGTGCGGTGCAGGAAGTTCGTTTGCGGGGTTTCGATGCCATTGAAGTAATCTATCCAGACGGTGGAATCAACCAGGAGCATGCTTAGCTCCCCGCGATGCGCGCCTGGCGCTGTTCGTCGAGGTTGCCTTCCCAATTCAATTTGCCGCGCAATGAGCGGATTTCGGCCTGTTCACGCAATAAGATGAGGGTGCGCAGAGCTTCCTGCACAACTTCGCGCTTGGTTTTGATGCCGGTCAGTTTTTGGGCGCGTTCGACTAAATCTTCATCCAAAACGATATTGGTGCGCATGATTGCCTCCAAGATGTGTATAAATATCAGTAATTATGTGTATTGTAGCCTTTTTTGAGCCTGGATGCAACCTTTTTTCCAACCATTCAGCTGTCAGGTGTAATTTTTATACCAACGCGTCCACCATCAAGGCCAGGAAGATGAACATCAGGTACATGCTCGAGTAGCGGTACATGCGCCAGGCGATCTTGTTGCTCTCGGTGGTTAGCACGCGCCAGGCGAAGTAGATCAGGCCCGCGCCAAAGACCAGGGCCGAGACCAGGTACACGCTGCCTGCCATGCCGAAGAGCGGCATCAGCAAGGTCACACCGACCAGGGCCAGGGTGTACCACCAGACCTGCTTGCGGGTCTCGGCTTCACCGCGCACGACCGGCATCATCGGCACACCGGCGCGGGCGTACTCGTTGCGCCGCACCAGGGCCAGCGCCCAAAAATGGGGCGGAGTCCACATGAAGATGATCGCGAACAGGAACAGGGCCGGGATATCGAGCCGGCCAGTCATCGCCGCCCAACCGACCATCGGCGGGATGGCTCCTGCCATACCAGCCAGCGAAAGCAGGGCCGCCAGCAGGTTGACCTGGCCGGCCAGCAGGTAAAAACTGGTGATCGAGGCAGCCAGGCCAAAGGACAGTCCCTCGGCCGGGGTCATGCGGCCGGCCGCCATCGGACGTTTGGCGGTGCGCTGCATGTTCTTGTCCAGGTCGCGGTCGATGTACTGGTTGATCGCGCCAGAGCCGCCGGCGGCCAATGCGCCGCCCAGCAGGGTCCAGAAGGCCAGTGCCAGGCTGGGCCAGGTTTTGCCGCCCATGACCATCCCGGCGAAAGTCGTCACCAGCAGCAATAAAACGATGATCGGCTTGGTCAGGATCAGGAAATCCTTCAGGCGCTGGCGCACATCCAGGGGCGGGAAGGCAACGGCTGCCGGGGTCAGAAACCCGGCAGCAACGGTCAGGGCCCCCAGCGAGAGCCAGGTGGCGAAAGCCGTCAGCGTGTGCAGCAGCCCGATATCGGCGGGCAGGCCGCGGGTGGCCTGGATCGCACCGACAAAGACCTGGGCGAAGAACAAGCTCACGGTTACGGTCGCCAGCGGCAGCAGCCAGCGGTGGTCCCGATAAATCCGCCAGCTCTGCACGAGCAGCGCAAGCATGATCAGAGCAGTCAGTCCGGCCGAGGCGCGGTGGATGAGTTGGGCCACGTCACCCAGGCCGGTGGGCAGGCAAACCGGCCAACTGGCGCAGGAGGCGCCATCGACCAACGCGCCGCCAAAGGTAAGCAGGGTGACTGAGATGAAAGCCAGCAGCGAAAGCCAGGCCAGGGATGTATTGAGCGAGAATTTCATTTTCTCTCCGAGAGTTGTTTGCGCAGGAAGAACGGGTAGCCCAAAGCGAGCATGATGGCAAAAGTAAACCACTGCATGGCGTAGCCAAAATGCGGGCCTTCGCTGATTTCGATCTCAGCGCGGGCCGGGATGATCGGCGGTTGGCTGTCGGCCGGATCGTATTCGGGCTGAAAGAAGACTGGCAGGAGCGGGGTTGGGGTTTGGGATGCGATGCGGGCCAGGTTGACGTTGTTCCAGAACTCGAGGCGGGTCTGCCCTTCGACCAGTTCGGGATCGGGCACGCCGCCCATTTCGGGTTCCTGACCCAGACGCAGGATTCCGCTGAGGGTGATCTGGCCGGGCTGGTCATATTTGCGCCAATCGGCGGAGGTTTCGTTTCCGCTGGCAGGGATCCAGCCGCGCTCGACCAGGATCGCGCTGCCATCCGAGAGGATCAGAGGGGTCAGCAGGTGATAGCCGTAAACGTTGCCATAATAGCGGTTGCGCAGGGCGATCTGGTGTTCGTAATCGTAAACGCCAGTGACCGTCGCCGCGCGATATTCCATGGCGGACAGATCTTCGGCAGGCGCGGCGCTGATCTCGAGCGGCGGCATGGCCATGACTGCCAGGTAATGGGCGTTAAAGGCGCGGCGCAGTTCAAGCCGGTCCAGTTGCCAGATGCCCAAACGAGCCAGCACTGCTATCGCCGCCAGGACGAGCAGGGTGGTCAGGATCCATTTGGGGGTGAGAAGTTTTTTTAACATGGGTGTCGGGTGCGAGGTGTCAGGTGTCAGGCGAGGCAGTTGTGTCTTGCAATCCCCCGCCTTTGGAGATAGCTCAAGGTTGGGTCTCGATACGGCAAAAGCGGCCTACTCGACCTGCGGCTTATTCTTGATCGGCCAGATGATGAAGCTGTAGAGCATGAACAGGATGCCGAGCGGCACGCCAGACAGGAAAATCCCCAGCAGGCGGGTGTCAAGCGTGACCGCTTCGCGCACATCCAGCCCAATGTATTGGCCGGGCTGGAACGAGCACGACAGGGCCAGGTTTTCAGTCTGGTCGAGGTTCAGGCTGGCCGATGTCCCGGCAGGGATCAGCAGCGGGCCAAGAGTGTGGGTCTCTGTGTCTTCGTTCTTGACCACCAGGATATCACCGTTGACGAAAACCATGTTAAGCGGAATGGCTTCTTCAGCTTCACCGCGCGCAATCTTGGCTGCCGTCCCGGCCGGGATGACCAGTTCGATGCGTTGGGCCGCGCGGCCGGCTTCGCTCTTCATGAAGCTGAAAGAAACTTCATTGATCAGAATCCCGAGCACAAGCCCAATTGCCAGGAAAATCGCCAGCCGCAGGAAAAATTGTTGAAAGCTCATCGTTTTTTGCTCAAAAAAGCCGGGCGCGCCCCAGTCGAGACACACCCGGCTTTATAAAACCTGACAGGTTTCCGTAGATACTTTTTGAAAGAAACCTTCTCATTTCACAAGTTGTCTTATCGCAAAGATCTTCGATAAAACCTGTCAGGTTTAACTTATCGTTAGGCCAGTTTGCCGATCAGGTACAGGGCCGGGTAGAAGAAGATCCAGACCAGGTCAATGAAGTGCCAGTAAACCGTGGCAGCTTCGACTGCCCAGTGTTTTTCAGGAGTGTAAAGTCCCTTCATGCCGTTGCGCAGGATGATCAGCAGAAAGATCAGGCCGGTAACAACATGGAAGGCGTGCATGCCGGTCATCATGTAGAAGATGGCACTGCCGGCGTTGGCCGAAGCGGTGATCCCTTCATGAGCGGCGGAAGGCCATTCGATGGCGACCACGCCGAGCACAAATCCGAGCCCAAGCAGGGTCGTGATGGCAGTGTTGAGCAGGAAGCCCTTGTTGTTGCCGAGTTTCATCTGGCTTTCAGCGCGGTTCATAAAGAAGGACGAGACCAGCAGGACAACGGTCACGATCAAACCAAGGTTCTGGTCGAGGTGCAGGCGGGTCAGGCCCATCAGGTTGAAACGGGCGGTCAGCAGCCCGGCGAACAGGAAGGCGTCCGACAGGATGAACAGCCACAGGCCGAAGCGGTTGGATGTCAGTTTATGCTCGTAGGTGTGCGGGTCGAGGTGTTTGTCCACATCGCGCAGGAGATAAATGTGCATGTAGTAGTACATGACCAGCGCGGCTTTGAGAATGGCCACAATCCCGATCAGCAGGAGCGAGGCGCTGGTAATGGCGATGAAAAACTCGATCGCGGTCAGGACTGCCAGCACAATGAAAACATTGATGCCCTGCAGCAGGTTGGGGGTATGGTTGTGTGAAACTTCAGAGTTATGCATGAGAAACGGCCTCGGTTTCAATGGTCTTTACATAAGGTGAGTCTTCCAGACCATAGTCATAGGGTTCACCCACCACTTCAAAGGGCTTGTCATAATTGTGAACGGGCAGCGGGGAAGGCGCCTGCCACTCGGGGGAGCGCGAGTTCCAGATATTGCCGGTGGCCGGTTTGCCGTTTTTGGCGGTGATGTAAACGTTCCAGAAGAAAACCAGGATGCCGGCAGCGATCAGGTACGCCGAAATGGTCAAGATCATGTGCCAGACATCAAAACCGAGCATGGCATCATAATCCGCGATACGGCGGCGCATGCCGAGCAGGCCGATGCGCATCATGCCCAGGGTCAAAATAAAAAACGAGGGGGTCATCAGCCAGAAGTGCAGTTTGCCAAGGCGCTCGTCCAGACGTTTGCCAAAGGCTTTCGGATACCAGTAATAGAGCGAGGCAAAGAACGGGAAGATGTATCCGCCAAACATGGTGTCGTGGAAGTGGCCAACGATGAAATAAGTGTCGTGCAAATGCAGGTCGGTCGAAACGGTCGCATTCGGCGGGCCGGTCACGCCGCCCAGCAGGAAGACCACGATCCCGCCCAGGACGAACAACATCGGCGTGGGGAATTCGATCTTGCCTTGCCAGAGCGTCGCCGCCCACGAGAAGAACTTGACTCCGGTTGGGACAGCCACCAACAGCGTGCTGTACATGAACGGCACCCGCAGGTACTCGTTCATGCCGGAGGCAAACATGTGATGAGCCCAGACCAGGAAGCCGACCAGGGCGATCGCCAGCGAGGAGAGCGCCACCCACTTGTAGCCGAAGAGCGGTTTGCGGACGAAGACCGGCAGCAGTTCCGAGAAGATGCCCAGACCCGGCAGGACAAAAACATACACGACCGGGTGCGAGTAGAACCAGAACAAATGCTGGAAGAGAACCGGGTTGCCGCCGCCAGATGTATCAAAGAAGGGCATTCCCAACAGGCGTTCGAAAACAACCAGTTGGAAGGCCAGGCCGATCATCTGGGTCGCCGTCAGGGAGATGATCGAGGTCGCAACCGCCGCCCAGACAAAAATCGGCATGCGGAAGGCGGTCATGCCCTTCGCGCGCAAGCGGACAACCGTCACAACCAGGTTGAGCGCTCCCAAAATGGAGGACCAGCCCGCCACCCAGACACCCAGGTAAAACATCTGAATGCCCACCGGAGCGCGCAGGGCCAGGGGCGGATAGCCCGTCCAGCCGGTATCGAAGCCGCCCAGGACCATGCTCGAGAGCAGCAAAACCGCCGCCGGAACAGAGACCCAGAACGAGAAGGCATTCAGGCGCGGGAAAGCCATGTCCGAAGCGCCGATCAGCATCGGGACCAGGAAGTTGATCATCCCGGCGATGCCCAGCAAGATCGAAACGATCATGACCATGCCGTGCAAGCCCATCAGGGTATTGTAGAACTGCAAACCATTCTGGTCAAAAATCCGAAACTCTTCGGTCAGAAATTGCAGGCCTGAAGAGGCCAGCTCGGTGCGGAAGATAAGCGCAAACGTGCCGCCCGTCGAAAGCAGGATCAAGGCAGTGACCACGTACTGGATGCCGATAACCTTATGGTCGAGCGAAACGCCAAAATAGCGCTGCCAACGCCGGTCTTCTGCATGGTGTTCGTGGGTGGCTTCACCCTTGGCCCACTTGAACCAGTCCGTTAGCGCCCCGACCCCGGCCAGAAAGGAAATTGCCCCAACCAGCCCGCCAAAAACCCAGGCAGCTTCAGAGAAAAAGAATTTGTCGAAAGCGGGCAGGCCCATCAGCGCGCGGATGGCGGATACAAATAGCCCGCCGACCAACGTCCCGACGACTTGCGCAAACAAGCCGCGCACCAAGCCCAGAGAAATGAAGTTTTTCATAAAAAGGTAAGCCTCCGCAATTACTTGAGGGTTTTGATGAATTCGATCAGATCGTAGATCTGTGAATCTCGCAGGTAACTGAAACTGGGCATGGCATTGGCTTTGAAATCCTGCACAGTTTTAGCATTCGGGGCAGTGATCGACTCGTACAAGTATTCTTCGTTGACCAGCGCCACGACAGAGCCATCAGCCAGGGGGCGATTCTCGCGCCCAAATAAACCCTTCCAAGTCGGGCCGGTACCCGGTGTGCCATTCAGCGAGTGACAGGCTTTACAGCCTAACTCAGTATACAGTTTTTCGCCGCGTTTGGCATCCGGCTTGCCTTCCGAAGCCAGAAGTTCAGCCTCGTACAAAGCCACCTGTTCAGTTACCCAGGCGTCATAGGCGGTCTGCGAAACCACCACCACCGGGGATTCCATATAAGCGTGGGATGTGCCGCAGATCTCGGCGCAGCGGACTTTATATTCGCCTTCAAGGTTGGGCGTGATGCGCAATTCGGTTACACGACCCGGAACGAGATCCTGCTTGACGCGAAACTCGGGAACCCAGAAGGAGTGCAAAACATCCGGGCTTTCCATTTTGAGCAAGACCTGTTTGTTGGCCGGCAGGTAAAGCGTGGTTGAAGAAAAACCCTGCGGATATTCAAAACGCCACGCCCATTGGTAGCCGATCACGCGCACTTCGAGCGCATTCGGGTCAACAGCCCGCACCTGGCGCAGGTTGTCCGCGCCAACAATGCCGAACCCGATCACCGCCACCAGAGGCACAATCGTCCAAAAAATCTCCAGGCCGGTATTGCCCTCGAAATGAGCGCCATCCCCGGTTTCGCCGGGCTTGCGCCGAAAAACAACCATGGAATAAACCAGGATGACGGTGATCAACGAGAACAGGAACGACATGACCATCACATGGATGTCAAAGAGCCAGTCGATCGGCCCAGCCTGGGCGCTGGCCGCCAACGGCATCAGCCCAAGGGAGGTCAGGCCAATATAGGTGAGATAAGTAACCAGCAAGACCAAAGCCGTCACGGTTACAAAATGGCGCACATTCCGCATAAAGTTTAATCTCCTCGCTTTTAATAATTACTTACAGCCCGCGCTCACGCGCCGGGCGGGATTTATGATTCGCCTGGCCAGGGATCCCAGGTTTCAGCCTGAGCCGGAGTCAGACGCCGGCGATCGTAGATCAAGACCTCGCCCGACTGTCCGAGTGAAACCAGCATGACCTGCATCGGAATTTCATCCGAAACGAAATGTTCCAAAAACTCTGCCCGGTTGATGGTCTTATCGTCATAGTCAACGATGACCAGATCGGGCTGGTGGGTGTGCAGGGCGGTCAGCGCCTCGCTCATGGTGGTTGCCATGCCAGCGATAAAAGCCTTCGTTTCCCAACGCTCAGCATAAATTTTGCGAAGCCCTTCTCGAAAGAGGGGATTCGCAGAAACGATCAGGACACGGCGCAAAGGATGTTTAGATTCAGGCATTAGGCAGGTAAATTAAAATGGAATAAGACACAGTCCAAATTTACCAAAAGTTATCTGGATTGTCATCAACACGGCCTGTCAGAAGGGGGGATTTCAAAATAAAAAGCGGGTGATTTTGAAGTCACCCGCTTTCATTACCTGCTGTTGCTGCTATATCAAATCCATTTGCGAGGCCCGCGCCACCGCCTCGGCCCGGTTATTGACTTCCATTTTTTCAAGGATATGGCGGATATGGGTTTTTACCGTATTCTCGGAAATAAACAGGGTCGCAGCAATTTGCGAAGTCGTCTGGCCGCGCGCCAGGCACTTCAAGACATCGATCTCGCGTTCGCTGAGCAGGCTGCGGCTGCGATCCGTTTTCGCGCGCCGCACGGCCTGCAAAACCTTGCTCGTAATTTCAGGCGCAAGCACCGCATTGCCGGCCATGATCTGTTGGATGGTAACGCGCAGCGCCTCCGGCTCGGCATTTTTTAGCAAGTAACCATTCGCCCCGGCTACGATGGCATCGATCAAATCGTCATCGTTCTGCGAAATGGTCAGCATCAGGATCTTTTGTTCAGGCAAAATTTTCCGAATCGCAGTCAGGGCCTGAATGCCATCCATGATCGGCATATTAATATCCAGCAGGAGCACATCTGGAGCAAGTTTTTGGATGTTATCAAGCGCTTCCTGTCCGTTGGAAGCCTCACCCACCACCGCAAATTCGGGCATTTCATCGAGCAGGCTGATCAAGCCGCGTCGAAACAAGGCATGATCATCGACAACCATGATGCGGGTACGGTGTCCTGTACTCATACGTTCTCCTTCAAACTGGCCGGAAGCCGCAAGGAAACCAGGGTTCCCTGGTTGGGCTGGCTGGAAACCTGAAAATCTGCGCCGATCATCTCCGAACGCTCGCGCATCCCCCTCAGCCCATAACGCGAGGCAACATCAAGGGTGTCAGACAGGAAGCCCACCCCATTATCCCGCACTTCGAGCAGAATATAACCATCATGTTCATGCACCCGCACGATCACCTCGCCGGCCTGAGCATGTTTGCGGACATTGCTCAAAGCCTCCTGCACAATGCGGATGAGTTGCGCCTGGACCGTGGGCGGGAAATCGCCCGAAACATCAAAAACCGTTAACTCGGCCTTGATCCCGGCGGACTCACGAAAGTCTGCCAACACCTCTCCGAGCCAATCGCGCAAGCTGGAGGAGGGTACGCGCCGCAAGTTGTCGATCGCCTGGCGCGCATCGAGGTAGGCATCTGACAAGGTGCGGTAACTGGCTTGCAGGGTGCTCGTCAGCCGTTCCGTTTCGCCGCGCGAAAGGTAATTCTGCATTTGCGCCGCCTGGATTTTCAGAAAAGCCAGGGTCTGGGCCAGCCCATCGTGAATTTCACGCGCCAGGCGGGTCCGTTCGTCCACCACTGCCTGGTATTCAAGCTGCACCATCAGGCGCGCGTTTTGTAAAAGCAGGGCGGCCTGGGCCGCGATCGTTTCAAGCAAAGCGCGCTGGCGCTCTGCAAAAGTCTGGATGTTGTTCGAGCCGAGCACCAAAATGCCCGCCGGTGTCGAATCTTGCCACAAAAGCGGCACAGCCAAAAAAACCTTCCACATCTCTCGGCGGTTGAGGGTCACATTTTCGAGCGAAATGCTCTGCCCTGAAACCAGGACGCTTTTCCAAATCCCATCCAAAAAAGTGAGGTCGGGGGTTTCAACCGGGGTGGCTGAGTCGCGTCGGGTTTTTGAAAGCAGCAAGGGGGTGGCCGCGATCCCGTCCCGTATCCCGCCCGGGATGTAGAGCAACGCAAAGTCGGTATCCAGCGCCTTTTGCACATTATCGAGCAAGTTGTTGAACAGATCAGAAATATCAGATTTCGGCCCGGTGGCGGTTTGCAGGTAACGCAGGGCGGCCATTTCCTGGTCGCGCAGGCGCAAAATTTCGACAGCCTGACCCGCAAAATCGAGCAGGGAGACCATGAACTGGCCCTGGTCGGCAGACAGCTCGGCCGGCCTATCGAAAAAATAATTAACAATCCCCACCTGGCGCCCGGCGCTATGAATTGGGAAACAAAGCACTTCAGAGGGGCTGCTGATCTCCTCGGGCAGCAAGACACAGCCTGTCTTGCCATGCATCGCCTTGCAGGCCTTGCAAACCTGGCGCGTTTCGGGCGATGCCAGCCGGTTTGACCAATTTTCAAGCGCACTGACCGGAACCTTGCCAAACATCAAGGTCGGAAGGGTCTGGCCGAATTCGTCATAAGGCAAAAACGAGGCGCCACCGGCATCAAGCAATCCGCAGCCAGTATCGAGCACCGATTCGAGCACTTCCCGCTCAGAGAAAGCCCCCAAAACTTTCTTTTGGAAGGCCAGCACGGCCTGGATCTGTTGCGCACCACCCTGTTCGGAAGGCACTTCCCGCAGGCTGGCCCGGCGCAGCGACAACCTGAGCCAGAACTCCAGAACCGCCGTCAGCAACGCAGAGGTAGTCAACGCCACCACAACCGATAAAACTGCATGCCAGGGCAATGCAGTGATCAGGTAAATGCTGAAAACCAGCGATAATGCGGCGAAAGTGGCGTAACGCGCCCGCAACAGCTCACGGTCCATAATTATTCCCGAACAGCGGCCAACACTTCCAGACTATGGTCTGCAGGTTTTACATTCTCGAAGATTTTTTTGACCAGGCCATCCGGGCCGATCACGAATGTGGTTCGCATGACACCCATGTACTCGCGGCCCATGAATTTCTTGGGGCCCCAAACCCCGTATTGCTCGGAAACAGCGTGATCTTCGTCAGCCAGCAGCGAAAAAGGCAGGTTAAATTTTTCTTTGAACTTGGTGTGAGATTTGGGGGAATCAGGGCTGACGCCCAAGATCGTCACCCCGGCCTTTTCGTAAGCCGAGTAATCATCGCGAAAATTGCAGGCTTCTGTCGTGCAGCCGGGGGTATCATCTTTTGGATAAAAATACAGCACGATGGTCTGCCCGGCAAAATCGGACAAATTGCGGACAGCGCCGGTCTCATCTGAAAGGCTAAAATGCGGTGCGGGGGTTCCTGTTTGTAGGTTCATGGTGAATATCCTCTGCTCAGCATTATACCCGACAGGCAAATTCCAAATTGGAGTCAATCGGTGGATTTAATGAAACTCAAATATTGGTTAAAACAAAACATGGCCGAGGCGTAGCTCCCGGCCATGTGAATTGAAACAATTTACAGGTCAACTGCCAGGCAGGTCAGAGTTTCTTCAATGCCCGGAATGGGTTGAACTTCGTTGGCAAGTATTTTGCCGAGGTGGTCAAGGTTATCCGCATGAATGATTGCAACAGCATCATAAGGGCCGAATGTCATGTTGACTTCTTTAACTTGCGGTATTTTGCCTAGATGACGGATAACATCCGCGATCTCGCCTGTGCGAATACTGATCAAGATGAATGCCTTCATATCTCTTCTCCTGTGCGAAACATTCAACACATTATAGGAAGATTGAATGTAAATAGATACGGGCAATCATCACTTTTTTTATAGAAAGAAATCACTAATAACGATTAAACGCGCCTGCTGCGCGCCAGCACAAAAGTCAATACCAGGGCCGCCAGCAAGATGCCCCCCAGCACCAGAGGCCCGTCTTCGCGCGTGATAACCAGCAGAACTTCAGGGGTTGCCGTCAGGGTTGGGATCAGCGTCAGGGTTGGCAAAAGCGGTTGAAGGGTAGAAGAAGGCAAGGGCGTGAGTGAAACCATCGGGCTGGGAGTGGCAGGCTCGAGGCTGGGAATGATCCCTGTTCCTTTAACGATCAGCAGCTTCTCGTTCGGGTAGATCGCCTCGGCTTCGCTCATCCCGTTCAACTGGCGAATATCCGCCACCTTCAGGTTGTAGGTGATCGCGATCAACCAGAGCGTCTCTCCCGGCTGGACGATATGATAAATTGTGCCGTCGGGCATGGGGGTGTTGGGGATGGCGGTCGAGGCCAGCGGCGGAGCGTAGACCACCAGTGTCGGCGCGCTCTGGCCGGGAGCCAGGGTGTTGACCATCTGCGGCTGTCCGTCTGCGGTCGGGCGGGCGGCATCGATCACATAATAAACGTAGCCGTCGACAATCGCCACTCCCGCGCCGATCTCGGTCAGGTTGGGCGAGAGCATTGTGTTCAGGTGGGGCGCATCGCCCTGCCACTGGCGCACGGCATCTTGAACGCTTTTGTTGTTCCCGGCGGTGATGTTCTCAGAAATGAACCCGCCCAGCGAAAGGTCGCCAGCCAGCGGGTAACCCGCGTTCAGAGCACGTTGATAAGGGCGCGTGCCACTATAACCGGTATGCGAAACGCCATTGACCGCCATAAACTCGGCGTGCTGCTGGGCAATGCCCATCAGGATGGAATTGGAGCTGTACGGGGCCAGGCCGTTGGCCGCACGCAAGGCATTGACCTCGGCGATCAGCGAGTACGCATCCGTTGCCACCCGTGGCCTGTCCACCGCTATGAAGGGCGCCGACTCAGCCCGGGCGCTTGTGAACGCCAGCAAACCGAAAGACACCAGTAAAAACAAAGTCGCAATTTTTCTCATGCTTTTATTCCGTTAAGTACGTGACCTTTGTGCCTGTCAGCGGCCACCTGACTTCATTATAATCTTGCTATGGGAAAATTCTTCATCATCGGCCTGGGTGGCGGCCTGGGCGCGATTTTGCGATATATCTTAAGCGGATTGGTGCAGAACTGGTCGAAAAGTATCAGTTTCCCCTACGGCACGCTGGCGGTCAACCTGCTTGGCTGCCTGCTGATCGGCCTGCTAACGGGTCTGGCCGAAACACGCGGCCTGTTCAGCCCGGAAGCGCGCCTGTTCATTTTCGTCGGTCTGCTGGGTGGTTTCACCACCTTTTCGACCTTTGGCAACGAGACCTTTAACCTGATCCTGTCACGCGAGAGTTTTCTGGCAGTGCTGAACCTTGCGACCCACATCGTGCTCGGCATTGGCATGGTCTGGGCCGGACGGATTTTGGCCGCCACGTTATGGAGGTAAGCATGGATTTACCCGAAACCGGCTGCCTGATGCGCATTTTCATCGGCGAGAGCGATCACTACGAAGGCAAGCCTTTGCACGAGTGGATTGTCTTGAAAGCCCGCGCGCAAGGCCTGGCCGGGGCGACCGTCTTGCGCGGCATGATGGGTTTTGGCCCCAACAGCCGAATCTACACCAACAAGATCATGCGCCTCTCAGAAGACCTGCCCCTGATCGTGGAGATCATCGACACCCACGACAAGCTCGAGAATTTCCTGACGCTGGTTGAGCCTGCCGTTGGCGACGGACTGATCACGATGGAAAAGGCCTATATCAAGCTATATCGCAGCAAGTCTGCTGCAAAAGCCAAGTAAGGATTTCAACCATGCCCATCTTCACCCCCGGACGCCGCTGGCAACCCGCCTTTTCACCCTTCAAACACGAATCGTTTGCCCACCAGGTGCTGGCAACCGCCGAGTTGGCCATCAAAGGACCGCTCTTTGGCTGCCGCATGTGCGGCAACTGCATGCTGCAAGACACCGCCTTCATCTGCCCGATGGAATGTCCCAAGGGATTGCGCAACGGGCCCTGCGGCGGTTCGACCGCCAACGGCTGCTACGTGGACGAAACCCGCCCGTGCATCTGGTACAAAATCTACGAGCGTTCCTTTAAGATGGACCGTGAAGAACGCCTGCTCGAAGTTCTGCCGCCGCTCGACTGGGAAAAAGCCGGCACGGAAACCTGGGGCGATGTAATTAACCAGGTCAGGCAAGTTGGCCCGAAAAAAGTCGTCAGCGGACTGGCGCAAGCCGAAACCCGCCAGGAAACCTGGGAGAGTGTCTTCAAACCGGTGCGCCAGCCTGATTGGTGGCAGGGCGATGACCGGTACCACGCCCCCGCGTACGAGGAACCCGTCTCCGAACTGGAGCGCCGCTTGAAGGCTGGCGAGTTTGTCGTCACCGCCGAAGTCGCCCCGCCGATGACGGTTAAAACCGACAAAATGTGCAAAAATATCGAGCTGGTGCACGAGAGCGTGGCAGCGGTCAACTTCACCGATAGCCCGAGCGCCACCCCACGCATGTCTTCGTGGGCCTGCTCCGCGCTGGCTGTTCAGCACGGGGTCGAGCCGGTCATGCAAATCGCAGCCCGCGACCGGACGCGGGTTGGCCTGCAAGGGGAGGTGCTTGGCGCTTCGGCCCTGGGTATACGCAACATCCTGTGCCTGTCGGGAGACAGTATGCGCCTTTCAGGCAAACCACGCGGACGAATGGATGTCTTCGACCTGGACGCTGTCCAAATGCTGTGGATCTTGCGCCGCATGCGCGACGAAGGCCGTTACCTCGACGGACGTGAGCTAAAAACCCGTCCACAGTTCTTTTTGGGGGCCGCCGCCGCGCCCTACGCTTCAGAGCCCAAATTCCAGGCTTTGCGCGAACAAAAAAAGGTCAACGCCGGGGCGCAGTTCTTCCAGACCAATCTGGTTTTCGATACCGAACGGCTGGATGATTGGTTAAATGAGCTGGGCAAAAGGGGCATCCTGGACAAGGTTTACATCCTGGTTGGCATTACCCCGCTTAAATCGTTCAAGATGGCGCGTTTCATGCACGATGAAGTGCCAGGCGTGGTCATCCCGCAATCCCTGCTCACGCGCATGGAGCAGGCCGAAGCCGCCGGGAACGCCGCCGAAGAAGGCGTGCAGATCGCGCTGGAACTGATCGAAAATATCAAAGGTAAGCCGGGCGTTAATGGCCTGCACCTGATGGCTGTCGGCTGGGAAGAGATCGTGCCGCGCATAGTGGCTGAAGCCGGGCTGCGCTAAAACGCAAAATCCATTCTTGCCAGTTTTGATTTGACGTGATAGAATACCGTCCGCTGTTGAATTGGGGGTTCGTCTAATGGCAGGACGACTGACTCTGGATTAGTTAATATTGGTTCGACTCCAGTACCCCCAGCCACCGAAATCTCCCTGAAAAGGGAGATTTTTGGTTAATCGAGCAGTTCGCGCTCCCCCATTCAAAGGGGAATATCCATTCCCCCTGCAAGACAACGATATTTCACTTTATGGTATTATCTAACCGCCTCAGGTCGGTCGGACGGTCGCGGTTCCGTGTTACGGGATCGAGGAAAGTCCGCACTCCACAGAGCACGGCGTCGGATAATACCCGGGGCGGGGCGATCCTTCACTTCGGTGAGGGGCCAACCTGCCGGACAGGGCCACAGAAAACAGGTAGCCTCGCTCGCAAGGGCGCGGTGATAGTGAAAAGGTGGTGTAAGAGACCACCGGTGTCCGTAGTAATACGGGCGGCCTGGTAACCCCCGCCGGGAGCAAGGTCAAGCAGGGACGAAGTGGTCTGAGGACCAACGGGAAACGTGCTCGTTTCCTTATGTGCCTCCTGTTCAGGAGGCCAGTCCCGGGTAGACTGCTTGAGCGGCGCGGCGACGCGCTTGCCAGATAGATGACCGCCCAGGCGCGGGGCCTAGCCCCGTTGCTGGACAGAATGCGGCTTATAGACTGGCCTGAGGCATTTTGGAATTACAAAAAGAGCGAGAAACTTTACCAGTTTCCGCTCTTTTGATTCTGTATGCTTTCACAGCGTTCTATGTTTTTTTATCCTGCAATGCACCTGGCTCTTTACGCAGCAAGTTTATTTTTTAACGTGTAAAGCTGGTGATCTTGAAATATTTTCCCAGCAACTCGCCTACTTTTTTGGTTGTGCCGTCTTCGATGGTCACGTTCGTGTTGACCAGGGTGCTGCCGCCTGAGCGGTTCTCGCTGCTGTTGAGCGGCCACAGGTTATCGAAACTATCCGTGCCAGACATTTGCAATTCGACAACATGGTCGGCATCGGTCGGTTCCTCGTTGCGGTCATAGCCATGCCGCGCCCAAACGCGTTTAAATCGATTCATCTCGGACTCGCTGCGCCCGGTCCTCTTGGGGCCGACCACGAGATTAAGACGGGTCTGGAAGTTGCTCGCAATACCAACCGTATCGGAGCCACCCGGCAACGTGCCGCCAGCGGTTGGAGAAAACAACCTTGCGCTGGGCTTGGTCTGGAGTAAGGCCTGCGAGGTCAGGCCGGTCACATCGCTGGGAGCGGCCAGCCAGTAGGAACGGTAGTTCGCCAACGGACGTTTGGGCCAGGCGATCGGGTAAGGTTTTTCGCGGCTGCCATCAGGGGTATCTCCAGACTGAACCTGCGCTTCGGTCGGCCTTTCACCCTCCGGGTTGACCGCTCCGCGCACCACCCAGCGTGTTCCGCGTTCGACCACATCCAGCAAGCGCATCTGATACTGCACACGGATCCCGGCCAACAGCGGGCGAAGCACCAGCCCGGCCACCCGGCGGCCCGCAAAACGGTTGACCGCGCGCTGAGCGGAGTCCAGACCGCGATCCAGTTTTTGCTGCGGGGTCATGTTGGAAGTCCCGGTCAGCCGCGCCAGGAAACGCATCGCCAGGTTCTTGATCCAATCCACCACGCGGTCGAGGGCGCGGTCGATCGGCGCGCGGATACGGTCGATGATGGCCCGGATGCGCTCGGAGATGCCACCCAGCCCGATCAAACGTGCCAGGAAACTGATCACAACCGGCAGCAGGCGCGCCATGGTCCGCTCGACCAGGGAGGCCGCCGCGCCGATATTGCCGCTGGCAATGGCTGCGATCGAATTGAAGAACGACTCGGCCACCTGGATGATCTGTTGCAGCCGCTCGCGGAAGAACATGATCGTGTTGTAGATGGCAATAATGGCCTGGATGACTGCCCCGGCCGGGTTGAACATGGAGACGATCCGCATTACCGCCTGGGTCACGATCGTGCGGATGATCCACTCGCGGATGCCGCCCATCACCATTTCTTGCAGATTTTGCATGTGCTGCAGAATCTGCTGCCAGGCCGCCGCCGGGCCATCGCGGACAAGGGTCACAACCAGCTCGAAACCCGTCTCCAGCGCCCGGACAGGTGTCTCGCCCATCAAACGCACCAGCTTGGTGCGGATATTTTGCCAGGTCAGCCCCAGGATCTGCAGTACCAGCGAGAGAATACCGCGCATATCCCAGCGGGCAGGCAGGGTCAGTCCCGCACCGGACAGCGCGCCGGTCAGCCAGCCGATCAGCCCGTTGATCAAATGGGTGCGGATGTTACGGCCAAACTGCTGGAAACCCTGCTTGGCGGCCCGCACCAGGTTGCCGATAAAACCGATCGGGTTGCCGATGATGGTGCGGATCACGGAAGCTGCCCGACGTAAGACAGGCATGGCCCCCGGCGCCAGCGCTTCGAAGATGAACATCATGATTTCGAGGGCGGCATTGCCAGCCCAGGCCATAAAATCGCCGATAAAACCGCCGAAAATACTGCGGACCTTGCTAAACGCGCCGGGTATATCGAGCAGATCGCCGATCTCAAGCACATCCCACAACTGCAAAAACAATCCGGGGATCTGGCTGACAAAGCCCATCAAAGTGCCCAACTGAGCCTGGAACCAGGCCCAGGCGCGCGGAATGGCGCGCGATTGCTGCAAGTGCTGCCATTTTTCTTCCTGTCCGATCAGGCGCATGAAGCCACCGATCATGTTCTCAGCTGTGCGCGGATAAGGATCGTTGGTGATCGGGTCATAGCCCAAGACCAGACGCATCAAATCGTAAGCGCGGGTGCCTTCGGCCAGGCGCGCCACCGGGCGCAGGATGGCATCCCGGATAAATTTCAGGATGTCGCTCACCAGGCCGCCCAGGAACGAGATGATCCGGTCGATGGGGGCGGTGAAGATGCGTTTGGCGCGCTCCCAGACGCCGTCCAGGTCGAAAACATCGCTCCAACTTAGAGAATCAAGAAACTCGTCGAGCGCATTCTTGAAGGTGCTGGCCGCCATGCCCAGCGAATTAAGCTGTTGCTGGAGCCAGCCCCCCACCCGCTCGAGGATGCCATGATTTTGCAGGGCGCGGAAGATCAGATCGCCGCCCGGCATGAATCCCATCACCGCGCGGAACAGGTTGGTGGCGTTGCGCTCCACCCGGCTCATATTGATCGGGTTAAAGCCAATCACAAAGGTTAGCATCGAAAAACCGGGGATATTGTTGGCCCAATCGGCAAAACGGTCCAGCGCACTGCTGATCGACCAGCGTTGCACACGCGGACTGCTGAGATGCTCACGCACCACAACGCTCTCGCCGCGCGCAACCGCGCTGCCGCCACGCTGCGCTTCGCGTTCGTGAGAATCGCCGCCGCCATTCAGCGACCAGCGCTGCACCGATGGCCGGGTGCCCTGCTGGAGAACATGGGTCATTTCGTGGGCAATTAATTGGGTATCGGTTACCCGTTCACCGGGGCCAAGGAAAATGTGGCTGCCATAAGTGAAGGCGCGCGCTGAAACATTCCTGACCATCGACTGGGCCTTGCTGTCCGTGTGGATGCGTACCGCGCTCAGGTCCGCATCAAAACTCTGCGAAAGCCTGGCCTGCATCTCATCCGGCAGCGGCTGTCCGGCGCCCGGCGCTTTTCCAAGGGGCTGGATGCGTCGCAAGGCCCGCCGTGGCCTTGGCAATGGTTTGGCCGAAATGGCCGGAACAGCCGGGACGGGCGGCTTTTTTACCGCCGGATTACCAGCTGGCACAACATTATTCTTTTCAGGGCTGATCTTGAGTTGAACCGCCGGTTTGCTGACCGCCGGCATCGGCGCGCGAGTGGCGGGTGGACGTGCCTTTTCATCGCGCCGTTTGGGTGCCGGAGCTTGGGCTGTGGAACGGGAGACAGCGGTCGGGTTTGGCATACAGGATATCGCTACTTCTTCTTTTGCTTGGCTTTATTCTGATCTTCCGGTTTCAGCATGGGCAAACGCGTCAGATCCCAGAAGCCCAGCAGGTAGCGGCCGCCAAAAGCAGCTTCCTGAAGGTTGGTGTACTTGTCGGGAACAAACTGCTGGATGAGGGGGTTATAACGCCGGGTAGTCAGCCCGGTCAGGTCTTGCCCTTGATGCGAGCTGCCCTTCCCGCCATCTGCGGTCACCCATTTCTCGGTGCCATCACCGTTGTCCGTGACTTCTTCGTAAAGGACGGATACATGCTGAAATACGGCGGTACCCAATTCTTTGCGCATGACATTCTTCTTTTCCTCTTGCGAATAAGTTGTCAAATAACTGACAAAAATGAGGATATCACCGGGTTTTGGGCGTTGTTTCCACGAAGCAGGCACCCACGCGATCGAAGAGTTAAACCTATCTTTTTTGTGGAACATGTCCAGAGCTCCCCATTTCGAGGTGTCAACCCCAACCGCCTTGGCCACCGGGTCAACCATCGTTACACAGGTTGTGAACCAGGGAATGGGCGCGCCCACTTTCTCGAGATATTTCTTGGTTTTCTCAGAACCAAGATACTTCCAGGCGTCTTCAGTCAAATATGGGTTGTTGGGGGTGTGATTCATCTCATCGATGGACACGTTTCCCGCTGCGCCAATCGCCGTCAACAATTCGCTGGCGGCTTCGGCGGTCTCTCTCGCTTTGGGACTCTTCTTCTCTTTATACTTGCGCTCTGCTTCGGCCTGAATGGCCTGGATCTTTTCTTTGTTATCCATGGCCCATAAAATACCCGCCTTCATCGCTTCTTCGCGCACTTTCTGCGGGTCACCCTTGTGCAGTGAATCGGCTTTTTTGCGCGCCTCGCTGCCTTCTTTTGCGTGCCAGTCCGCGCCAAGCAGCGAACTGGCCTTTTCGATGGCCCGGTCACGGATGATCTTCTCCTGTTGACGGAAGTGATCTGTCAACATTTTCCCGGCCTCATCGCTCGAAATCCCGGGTGTGCTGGGTACCGTTTCGACGGGGTCTGCTGCGCGGCTGGCAAGGAATTCTTCTTCGCTTACCGGCCCGGTCTGGGCAATCCTGGCTTGGATCGCAGCCGCCCGCAGCCGGGTCACATCGCTGACATCCATATCGCCAATGATATCCAGCACCCACGGTTCGGCCCCCGAAGCGGATGTTCTGTTCGGTGTGTCTACGTTTGCTTTTGAGGGCAGTTTTACCGCCGGGGGACCGTCGAGAGCCACCGCCGGACTCGCACCCGAAGTTTGAGGCCCGGCCGGGGTCGCCGGCGGTTTGGCGCGGCGCTGGGCGGCAGGTTGCTGGGCTGGAGCGGCGGGAGTTGCTGAATCAGGTTTTGCCATGACATTCGCTCTACGATATCCGCAAGGGGCAGACGGAACCGATCTTGCGATATTCGCGCTGGATGGCCTGGGCAGTGACGGTCTTATCCAGCGGGTGCCCGGCTTGCAACGCAAGCAGCGAGGCGTGCAAAACGATACTGCGGATCTGCGCGCCGCTCAAGGCACAGCGCCCAACCGCTTCTTTCAAGAAATCAGCATCAAGCGAGTGGCCGGCGGGCAGGTGCGCCTGCCAGATACCCCAGCGCTCGGCAGCGTCGGGCATGTGGAAGGTAACCACCACATCCATGCGGCGCTGGAAAGCATTGTCGATGCGCTCGGCAGCGTTGGTGGTGACGATCAAAATCCCATGGAAAGATTCGATGCGCTGCAGCAGGTAATTCGTTTCCAGATTGGCATAGCGGTCATTGGAATTATTGACCGCCGTGCGCTGAGTAAGCAAGGCGTCGCCTTCGTCGAGCAGCAGGATGACATCCAGCTCCTCGGCGCGGGCAAAAACCTGGTTCAGGTTCTTTTCGGTTTCGCCGATATATTTATTGACCACCGCCGAAAGATCGATGCGGTAGATATCCATTTGCAGTTCTGAGGCCAGCAAGCGCGCGGCCAGGGTTTTGCCGGTGCCGCTCGGGCCGCTGAACAAGGCCCGCACACCGGGGTTGATCTGTCCGCGCAGGGCCGGGCCGAGTGCGCCGGGCAGCGTCTCTCGAAAGCGGATACGGCTGAGCAGCCCGAGCAGTTCTTCGTGCGTTTCATTTTCGACAGAAAGGTCAGAGAGTTTGCCGTCGCCTTCGATATGCTGGGCGAGCGTTTCGAGCGCCTGGCGATTGAGCGAGCGGCTGGCCTGCTGGATGTCCGATGAAACGGCCTGGGCCCGCCCTTCGAGCGCAGCGCAAGCCCGCGCCAGTCGGGCCGCCCGGCGAATGTTGCCGCTCGTCAGGCGCAAGCCGGCGCTGATGGCATTCAGGGTGTCTTCGCCAACATTTTCCACGCCCAGGCTGTGCTGCCAGAGCACGCGCCGGGCGGGCGCATCGGGCAGGTCGAGCGTAAGAGTCAGGGCGCTTTCAACAGATGGCCCAAGCAAGCCGCCCTGCCGCCCCAGGATGATCCCCAATGGGCCGTCGTAACCGTCCAGGGCAGGCAATTCGGCGGTTTCGCCGGGTCCCAGATCGAAATGCACCACCGGCATGGCTTCAAGCAGCGCCGCCAGCGGGCCAAGCGCGCGCCAGCGTTCCTCGTTGCGTGGGGCAAAGCCCCTGACTTCGATCACCCCGCGCCGACATTCACGCGCCAGCGCGGCCATCACGGCATGACGGCCGTTATGTTCGGGGCCGCGCAAGATCACCGTTTGCACATCGCGATTGGAAACCAGGGCAGGGATGCGCCCCAAAGAATTTCGAAAAGAGTCCGGCAGAGTCAGCGCGTTCAAAGCCGGGGCAGCCTCGCAGGCCTGGTAACGGAGCCAGGGTGTGATGTGCGTCAGCCGTTCGCCGCGCAGCGCATCCCACAAGACCGGGTTGGGCTGGTAGACCCAGTCCAGACGCGGAGCGCCCGGATTGGTAACCTCCAAAAAGCCCAGTTCCTGCCAGCGGCGCAGCAGGCTGCGGACTTCGCCGTAGCCGTCGCCATCGCTCCACCAGGCGCTGAGCAAAGTCAGGGTCGGGCGCGGCTGGTCAGGCAGCCCCTGCATGGCAGAAAAAAGCGCGCCAAAGCGGGCATCTTCCTCCACCAGGCCGGCAGCCATCAGCAGCGACAAAGCGCGATATCCCAGACCACTGACCCGGCTGAGTTCTGAGATCGGCAGCGGGCGCGGCGCAGACTGCTCCCAGGCTTCGGTGGCGGCCTGCCAGCTCTGGCAGGCGTCATCGATCGTCAGCCCGGAAAGGCCAAAAGTCGCCAATTCGTCGTTGTAGCTCGCCAAAAACGGGAATTGCTCAAAAAGCACCTGCTCGGGCGAGCGCGAGTCATCCGCAGAGCGGGTTGGCGCTTCAAGGTGCGAAAGAATGTGCAGCACCGCCGCATAAAAATACAACTTAAAATGAGCCACCGGGCTATACGGCAGCCCGTCGAAAGAAAGGGTGGGGGGCGTGGAAATCCGAGATTCGGTCAACATATCACTCAAAATGATAAAAAATGGCATACCCGGCCGCAGGCAGCCAGCCCAGGTCGCGGTCCAGCCCGGCCAGGCGCAGCTCGAGGGGGTGCGCCGCCAGCGAAAAATGGACATCCAGCCGGGTCGAGGCCAGGAACACCTGGGCGGGCTGGCTCAGCAGGCGCGGCAAATCGTCAAATCCAAGCGCCAATGCCAGCCGGGCACGCAGAATATGGGCCAACTGTTCCAGCCAGGGCCGGTCAGGCAGCAGCCCGAACTGTAAAAACGGCGCCTCCCAACCGGGCGGCGGATGAAAATCCGCGCCTGGCGGGTCTTGGGGGTCGCGCCCGGCCAGGTCTGCCAGCAGCAACCACAACCGGTCGGTCTTGAATTCGTCTCCCAGCCAGTGCCCACCCAGCAATGAGAGTAAATCCCAGGACGACAAATCCCAGCCAGGCTGTGCCGGCCGGGTGAAATCACCGTAAATCTCGAGATAAACCACGAGATTGAGCAGGTAAAACACCCCGCCAAAATCGGTTTGCGTGACCTGCGCCAGCGGTGCGGGCGAAACAATCGTCTCACCGCCAGGTTGTCTTGACGGAGATGCAGCCGATCGAATATTTTCAGCAAGAGCAACGGGAACATCTTCGCCACCCTGAGCGGATCCCGAAACCCCTGCAGCGGGCGCGGCGGGAAACATTTGCGCGCGGAGCGGAGACCCCGCAGCCTGCCAGGCCGTTAAACGGACCGCAAACTCTTCCGAGCGCACAACCGCTGGCGCGCGCCGCAGCATCAGCGCGACCCCCAGCAGGTTGCGCACTTCGGGCAGCAGCCCCGTCATGGACGAGGCTTCAGGAGCGATGGTTTCGAACGGGTTTTCTGGCCGCGCTACCGGGTCAGTTCTTTCTGGGATCTTTTTCTCATGGTACGCCACGGCAACATCTTGTGGCTGGTTTCGCGCCACAGGAACATCCTGTCTTCGCGATCTTTCCTGCTCAACTCGCGGCGGGTCGGGCAGGAAAAGCGCCCGTTCCAGGGCGGGCAGATCGAAAGCGCGCAGCACGGCCAGCAGCATTTCGCGGGCAGAGGCGGCATCCAGCCGCCGGGCAAAATCCGGGGCGCGCCCGAGGCGCAGCAGCGTTTCGAGTGCGGCGGGCAGATCGGGCGCGGATTCGACAAACGCAGTCGGGATCAACCTGCCCAGGTCTGCCCTGGGGAAAATACTGCGCCACCACCAGCGCGCCCAAAGAGAACGGTCGAGCCAGTCCAGCGCCAGGCAGGCCAGCAACTCGGCCCAATCCGCAAAGAGCACCGCCTGGGCATCCGGAGGGACAGACTGAACCAACGGACGCACCGCCCGCGCTGCCAATCGTCCGACGCGCAGGTTGAAAGTGCGCGCCCAATTCTGGGTGGCCGCATAATCCGGCCGGGATGCCGCCAATCGTCCCAGGCGAGGGTCAGCAACCTGTTTGATGACCAGTATCGCAGACGGAGGCAGCCCCACTGGGTGCAGCGATGCGGCTTGCAGGGTGTTTTCCACGCGCAGGCGCGTCAGCAGGGCATCCTGCCCGGCTGGGACAGAGAGCTGCACTTTGCGGATGATGGTTTCGCCCGGCTGGAAAAGATTCAAATCGCTCCTCGCAGAAAAACACTAACCATCGACCTGTTTCAGGTAGGCCACCGCAGCGGCAATCAACTGGCGCGCCTGGGTGGACGATAGATTGGTCGACTCGGTCACCAGGGTCAGCCAGGCCCCGCCCAACTGTTCGAAGGTCGCAATGCCGTAGGCATATAACATTTTGAGCAGTTCATCGGTCAGGCCTGAAACCTGGAAGCCGCCCTCAACAAAACCGGAAGCTGCCAACTCCCTATCAGATCCCTTCAACTCGGCGATCTGCGCCAGGGGCAGCGGGTCTCGACCCAGGTCAGTCGGCCCGTAGACAGTCAACGGAATGCCGAAGCTGCCGAAGACAGCATACGCCTTGGGGATTTCCGGCAGCGATTTGGGTGGGTTGGGATAAGCGATACGCGGGTCAACGTAGATGGACGGCTCGCCCCCGGCAATATCAAACCCGGGGAACTGGGCCGCCAACGCCTGCTGCCATTCGTCGAGCCTGGCAACGACCAGGGATTCAAGCACCTTGACCTTGCGCAGCTTGAGCCATGGCGCCAGCTTGGACTGGGCCGCCG
Organism: Chloroflexi bacterium HGW-Chloroflexi-6; assembly: GCA_002840685.1. Lineage (GTDB taxonomy): Bacteria > Chloroflexota > Anaerolineae > Anaerolineales > Villigracilaceae > UBA8950. The sequence continues at coordinate 270,030 of PHBU01000011.1, forward strand.
CTTCCTTAAAAGTGCCGGTCACCAGGCACATGCGCACATTGGTCAGATTGGTGCGCTCAATCGATTTCAGCGCCAGGCACAGCGCCAGCTTGGGCGCGCCAAGTGTGATCTCCAACAGCGAAATGCGCCCGCCGACCACGGCCAGCGAACGGTTATCGATCGGTTTGTACCCTTCCTGCACCCCATCGACGCGATACACGCCCGGCTCCAGATTGGGGAAGACAATATCGCCACCGGGAACAGATTTGGCAAAGGTCTGCAAATTGCTCTCGGTCGAGGCGGCCGTAAAGGTCGATTTGATCTTGGTCTCGGGCGGCGGGCTGAACCGCACCCGGATGCGTCCCTGGCGCGAGCGGGCAAACAGCACAAAGCCCGGTCCGCTGGCCTCGGGTGCGCGGGTAACGCTGTCTTTGGCCGGTTGGTTGAGCGCTGACTCGATCCTATTGGTCGCTTTTGAGCTAATGCGATTCGTTTCGAATGTGTTGGTTTCAGCTTTCTCAATGACCGCATCCGAAGCGATAGCATCCGTAGCAGCGAAAGATAGCGTTGAATACATGGCTTCCTTGTCGGCCAGGTAATTCACAGGCTGGTAGAGCGCTTCGTAATTGGTGGCGGGCTTGTAAGAAGTATACGAATCGACCAGTTCAACGATAAGTTTTTCTTCCAGGGCCAGCTTGTCTTTCAAAAAAACGGTCAAGGCCGTGGTCATGTCGGTTTCGTCTGGCACGTAGTAGACATCGACCGGGGCCAGCGGGCCGCTCGGATCTTCGACGATGAACGGTGAACGGTCAAAAGCTTCAGTCAAAATATCGACCAACAGCCCGGCATCGACCGGGGTGATACGGGCGGGGGCGTGCGTGCCGAGGAAAACCCGCCAGTCGAACCCGGATGCGCCCAAAGGCAGGAATCCCGCCGGGGGCAGCACTTTGAACCTTTCCGTCGCCTTTAGCTTGGGCGCGACATTCTTCTCGGCCAGAATGGCCGCCAGGTGTTCCTGGAATTGCAGGAAGATCGATTCCATCTCGCTTGCGCGGCGCGGACTGTCGAACATGTGCCAGGGTTGGGTGGCCGTGCGGGACGTGACCGCCCGCCGCACCGACCAGTTGTCCACAAACTGGATGCCCTGCGCAGTGCGATAAATCAGGGCCAGCGGCACATGACAGATCGGGAATTTGTCGGCCGGCAGGGTGTCGAGCAAACCGTAAACGCTCGAGGCCGGCGCAAAGGGATTCGCCAGCGCAGCCGGGAAGGTCTGGGATGCGGCTGGCAGGAAACCGAATGACTGGTATGCCAGGATATTGCGTAACTGACTGCCCGGCGTGGGCGTGGACAGGCGAATGAGATGGAACTGGACTCCCTCGACCGTAAAGCGCGTGTTGCACGGCGCAGACTGGTTGCCCAGCCCGCCCGTCGAAGCGCGCCCCTCGCCGCCCGAAGCCGGGGATACCGTTAACAGGAACAGGCCCGCACTCGAGGGGCCTGTTGCCGGCATCCCGGAGCAATCGGCAAAAATTGCGGTGACGGTTGCACCGGGAGTTTTCAAACTGCCCGTCAGCGCAACAGTGGTTTTGGCGCTCAATTTGAGCACATCGCCGCGGCGATTGACCGCCAGGCCGCCATCCACATTGACCACCAGGGCCGAGGAAGAGGCGTTGTTCAGCTGCGGCGCGCTAACGAAAAAACCTTCCGCGAGGCCAGCGCCCAGGGCCTGGCCAAGCAGGCGTCGGGATGAGCGATTCGCCGCCTGTTCAGCGGTCAGATCTTCAGCGGTGAGCAGGCGTCCGTTGAAGAAGTTGACCGAGCGCAGTCCATCATCCAAAATGGGTTGCTCAGGAAAAACCTTTTCCATAGTTACACTCCATCCGGCTCGAAGCTGCTGACCTCGACCATTAAACGTCCGAACAAAGATTTATCGAAGTTAAAGGGACTGCCAATCCCAACCGTGAAGCCGTTCTCGTCAAAATCCAAGACCCAGGCCATGAACGGCATCGATTCCCGGTCAACCCAGGGGGTTAGCTTGACAATATAGGGCGTTTTTTGGAGATCGAAAACATAATCGTTGAAGGTGAAGATAAGTTCCAGCGCGAAATTGCCCTGGCTGACGCCCACAATTTTCAACCCGTGATAAGCCGTCAACATGTTCGCGGCAGGTTTTTGGGGATCAAAATCACAAATACCGGCGGCCACAATGCCAAACTCGCCAGCTTTCTCGGGGCGGGTCACAAAAGCCCCCTGCACCCCGCCGGTGGCAGGCGTGACCGGTCCCCACTGGCCGGCGGTAAAGCCCAAAACCTGTCCTGCCTGGGGTTGGGTTGGCCTGACCGGAACATTCTGGATTTTTCCAACGAGTGCGCTGCCGAGGAAACCGCTCAAGTCGCCGCCCAGGGCATGCGCCTGGGCATCGCCCTTATGGGCCGGGATGGGGTCAGGCGGCGTGCCATGGCTATGATCGGCTCGCGAGTATGTTGCAGCGGTGCCGGGCTGGGCGGTTTGCCCAAAAGCGGTCTCCGGAACAACTGTATTGGCAGGATTCCCGCCGCCCGAAGCAGGCGCAACCGGCTCCCAGTGATCTTTGACAAAGCCCAGCACCTGTCCATCTTTCGGGCTGGCGGCGCTGACCGGGTTTTTCTGGATTTTTTCAAGGACGGTTTCGCCGATAAACCCGGCCACATCACCTGCAAGGGTATGTGCTTTCGGGTCAGCCTGATGAGCCGGGATCGGGTCAGGCGGCGTGCCGTGGGTATGGTCGGCGCGGGAGTATTCCTCGGCCTTGCCGGCATCAGCTGCCTGTCCAAAGGCAACTTCTGAGACAACGGCGTCAGCAGGCACCGGGCCGCCTGCGCCAGCGGTCAGCAGCCATTCTTGCAGCAGGCGCAGGTGAACAAGATAGGGCCGGCGCGTTTCGTCCAGTTTGACACTGCCATCCACCGCCCAGCCATCTGCCTCGGAGCCAGTTACCTTGAATGAAATCTCAGAAAGCAGCACGCAATCCTCGGTGGAGGGAGTCGCGCAATCGGCATCCCCGCCGCGGACTGTGCCGCGTAATTCTGTCGTCCAAAGCAGGAAGGCCTCGCGCAGATAAAGCGCTAATTTGTCTTCGGGAATGGCAAGTGTGGCCGCGGGCGGTTTGGCAAAGAAACCGGTCGCATTCTCGGCCCCGGCGCGTATGGCATCCAGGAATTTGGTCAGCGTCGCACCGCTGGCTGCAATCGGCACCAGCCGCAGCCAGGCCACAAAAGCCCGCAGGGCATCTTCCTCGGTCTGGTCAGGCGCGTCGAAACGGAAATCAAGGTTGAAATCGTCCTTGATGCGCGATGGGCGCAGCAGGTCGGCGGCATCCTCCGTGCGGCAGGGTTCGCCCGGCACTGGCACAGAGTCGGTCAGGCAATCACGATAGCACAGGGTCAAATAAATGGTCAGCCCGCCGCTCTTCAGCTTCTCCTGCACCGCTTTGGCAACCTTTTCGGTGTTGAGCCAGGCATTTAGAAAGGCGCACTGGGCCGGGGTCACGCGGATGAATTGTCCGCGCGGGTTGAGGGCCACCCCAGGCGTAACGCGGATGCTGGGGCCTTTTTCAGCATCGGCCTCGCTTGAGACATCCAGCCCGCAGACCGTGCCATAGCCGATCAGGTCGCGCGCCAGCCAGCGGTCGCGGTTGGATAAATAAGCGAACTCCTGATTAAAGTCGTCCACACCCAGCACCATGCCCAGACTGAAATTAACATGCTTGGATGAATCCAGGGTGGTCGGAGCGGTGGTCATCGGAACGGAAGAAAAGCTGCTCATAGTATCTCTCCTTTAAGTCGGGTCTTGCGGGTTTTTGTCAGCACCCGCAGGGGCCGGAAGTGGTGACAGTGCGAAGGGCAGGGGGTGCGGCTCGGGCGGTCAGGTCGCTAGGGGCACAGCCTGCGCCGGGTTTGAGCCGGTCGAGCGGCAGCGGCGGGCCAGGGTCGCTCAGGATGCCCTCGGCCAGGAAGTTCTGCCCAACCACGAAAGCGGGCGGGAAGTTGGGCGAGCGGCTGCCAATATCGATCTGGGTATCCAGCCCCAGGCGCGCCTCGCCGAGGCGGAAAAGCGCCCAGAAAAAGCGGATATCGTAGGTGGTGTGGGCGGGTTTTTCGAGTTCGACGATTTTGCGGGCAAGCCCCAGCCGCGACTGGTAGATCTCTGAATCGGTGCTGATATTGCCCGGCATGGGCAGCAGTACCGAAAAGTGATGTGCATTACGCACCAACGGCAGGAAAACCGTTTCGAAACGATACCAATCCTCGAGCGGGGCGCCGTCGGCTGGCAGCGACTTGGGCATTTCAGCGTTGTCGAAGCTCTCGAGCGCTTGATCCGGGCTGAGGGCGTAGGCCGTGTTATAGGCCGCGAGCGTGCCGTAGGCGCGCATCAGATAAGCCTGCCAGAGCGGCCAATCGGCAGATCGGGCAGCAGGCGCAAAACCCAGGTTCTTGAGCGAGAACAGCTTCCACGACTCGCTTGCTGCACCGCCAGGATCATAGATGGGATACTCACCAGCCAGCCCACTCGACTGTTGATAGCGATAATTCAATTCGGCATGGCCATCTTCAGGGCGCCAGACAGCGTTTTCGAGCGTAATACCGCTGCGCAGCACATCAGTCGGATCGCCGTAGAGCACGCCCGGGAAAGCGCGCGTGCGGAAGGCTTCGATGATGCGCAGGCTGCCGGGGGCTTCGCTGCCGCAGCAGTTCAGGTCGGTGAAAATATGCTCACCGGGGCATTCATCCAGCGCCAGGCGCAGCGCCATACGGATCCCACGTGGTGTGCCGCGATATTGGAAGAAAATCATGGCATAACGAATAAACAGGCGGCGGCGGTAATCGTCCCAGGCCGGGTCGAGGGCTGCACCAAACCAGCCAGCCAGCCAGTCCAGGGCTTCGGGCGAAGCCGTGGAAACATCGAAAAGCTGGCGCACCGCTGCGATGCGGTCTTCAATGGTTGTATAAATGCCTTCAGGGTTGGCCAGGTAACGTTCGAGAAAAGAGGCAGATGCGCTGTCTTGTTGATAAGCGGCGGGCAGGTAATTTTCCAGGTAAGAAAAGCGCGGATAATAAACACGCATGGCGCGCAGGCGCGGAGTGCGCTGTCCGTTGCCACGCAGGGTAACGCGAATCTCCAGGTATTGTCCGGTTGCGCGCTGGAAGAGCAGTTCCCAGGTACCGCTGCCGAGCGGGGCCTGCGGAACAGGCATGGCAGGCCGGTAGGGCTTTCTGAAAGGGTTACCGGCATAGGGTAGTTCCGATCCGTCATTGCGCAGGTACAGGCGTTCGCGCTGCCAGGGCTGGGCAGTCAAATCGTCAGGCGAATCGGCGGCCCGGCTCCACACATCCACGCTGGTGTCGGGCGGCAGGCAGGCATCCAGCATCATGCGGTGCCAGACCGTGTTGGGCTGGTGCCCGTCAAAAGATTTGAAGAAGCTGCCCTCGCTGCGATAGCGCGGACGGAGCTGCTGAACAAGCGCCAGCCAGCGTTCGCCCATATCGTAATAAACCTTGCCATCCGATGCGACCAAAGCCTTGCCGCTGAACAAACGCATCGGCAGGTAGATTTCGGGGAGCGGGTCGAGATCGAGCAGGCTGTCAGTGCCCTCGATGTGGAAGGCAAAAGTCTGGTTGCCGCCCGATGAGACAATGTACAGGCGATCGGGAATGGTTTCGCCATTCTCTTCATGCTCGGGCAGGAAGGCAAAGTCATGCGCAGTCAGCGTGAAACCTTCCGCACTCGATTCTTCCATTTTGTCGGCCAGGATCTCCAGCGAAACCGGGTTGCCCAGACGCTGACCAAGGCGAAAGCGCGAAACCTGCGAGAAATCTTCGCTTGGACGGCGGTCAAGGATCAGCACAGTGCAGTCGGGCAGGCCTTCGATGGCGATCGGGTCTTCGACATCCAGGGGGGTTGCATCAGCCAGTTTGATCCCCTGCGGGAAACCCGTGGCAGGCGTGATGCGCTTTTCGCCGCTTTCAGGCTGGAAGATCTCCGGCGCAGGAGCCTCGGGCGGCTGCAAGGTCTGGTCTTTGGCAATAACGTTAAAGAAACGGTCAATGGCCCAAAAGCGGAGATTAAGGCGGTCGAGGATCCACAACCCGCCGCCGGGCATCGGCGACATGTCGAACGGGACAAAGTCAATCTCCTGCGGCCAGACAATTTGGGTGGGTGTGCCGCCCGCCAGCAGGTCAAAGATGATCAAGCCTTTCGGGTCGAGCACCCCGGCCACCAGGTACTGGCCTTCGGTGGTGGTCAACCCGCTGAAGGTCAAACTGGCGGGAAGAGGAGCCGTCTCCAGCGGGACAAAGGGATTTTCGTCCTCAGGCGGGCAGATAAACGGTTCAGGAACGGGGTAGTAATCGACTGCCGCGCGGGAACCAGCCGGCAGGGTGCGGATGACCTTGCGCTGCGAGTCGATCCAGTACCAGTTGCCCAGCCGATCGCGGGCAGCGCCGCGCCGGTCTTCGGGCGTGGGCAAAACATCCGCGGGAGAGGCGACATAATGGAACAAGAGCGGTTCGAGGATGAGATGGGCGTGTTCGCTGTCCCAGGCCAGACCGGTCTGGTTCTCGACTTCATCCTGCCACGAGTCTGCCAGGGGTTTGCCCTGCAGATCGAGGCAGGCAGACCAGTCAGGTTTGCCCAGCAAGAGATGGTAGCGAGTGCCGTTGGCGTCCACTTATTTGCACTCCTCGGGGATGATCGGAATAGGCAGCGGTTTTGGCCCGACAGGCGGGGTGCTCTCGCTCAGCCCCAACTGCGCAGCCGAAAGCGGGTCGCCCAGGCTGATCGACATCCCGGCAATCCGCGGCAGCTGAATACCCGTCATCGGAACGGATGAAAGCGAGGTCGGGCCGCTGCCCTTGAACAAGAGCACATTTTTAACCGACATGACGCCCGGCACGCGGCTGGCGACGGCAGCCAGCTCGAGCGCAACCACCGGCTTGCCGAGCGGCCAGCCTTTGGCGCCGCTGGCGTAGTTGGTGATGGTTTCGTCCACGGGCAGGCCGGGGAAAGGCGGCAGGGGAGAAAGGAACTGGTACAACGAGGACTTAACCTGCTCACGCACTTCGGCGATGCTCAAGCCCGGCATGGTCTGGATGCCGACCGAAACCCAGACCGGCACGTACTCCGGCCCGGACAGATACAACTCGGTCGTCACCAGGCGGCGCGGGTTGAGATAAAGGCAAATCGCGTCGAGGAAGTTCTTGTCCGGTTCGGGGGTATCAGGGTGCTGCTGATCGTAACGCGGGATGACCACCAGCGAAACCATGCCTGGCGCATCACCCGATTGCGTGGAGTGGCGCGGATGATAAGCGGGCAGCACTTCGACGCGGGCCACATCGGCCCCCGGCGTGCGAAAGGTGATCGTCTCGAAATCATTGACCGTCACCAGCCGATCGCGATGCTGCAAGTAGCGCGTGATCTGTTTTTCGGCTTCGGCCTGGGTCTCAGAGTCAACGCCGCCCCAGGTTGCCAGCGGATTGGTGATCTTGATCCCGGCTGGCAGGGCTGGGCTGTTGTTGAGCGACCCCGCTCCCAGGTTGCCCGCCGCGCCGACCGAATAGGTGTAATCGGCGCTGATGGCGGCTCCCGCCGGGGGGCGGCGACCGTGATTGCCATCGCCAAAGCGCAAGAGGCCGGCCTCGGCGTCCAGGCTGAAAACATCGGCGGGAGCGAAAGGCGGTTTGCCGCTGCCGGGCGGCAGAGAGGCGTCGCTGGAGGGTACTTCAGGCCCGGCGCTGATCAGGTCATCGATCTCCCACCAGACGGCGGTGCCGTTGGCATCACTGACGCGCAGCTTGACCGAACCGGGGATGACCGGTGTGCGGCTGAGTGTGGCGGTCTGGTCCGGTTCGCCGCTGCCGAGCGGCAGGCGTTCGTTGATGACCGTCGCACCCTGTGAAACAGTGGTAGCGTTAATTCCCAGCCAATAAATGGCGGCCTGTGAACCGGCCGGGGCGGTGATATGCAGCCAGGTGATCAGGCGGCTGTCCAAGTTGGTGTCATCAAGAGCAGGCGGAAAATCGCCCACACCCAGCTCGAGCGGGTCGAGATTTTCCCACATTTTCAGAGAAGCGGATTCAGGCAGCATGACCTGGATGATGCCGGGCGTCGTCAGCACATCGCTGCTGGCCTCGGCCGGGATGGCGCGATAGGTTGGCTGGCGATCGGCTGGCAGCAGTCCGCCGCTCGGGACTTCAAAGACAAGCCGCGAAGCCTGGTCCGGCGCGGTCTGGCCGACCGGGTTAAGCAAACGTTCCGCATCTGAAAGGTAGGGCGCAATGCCCAGGCTGAGCGTTTTACCGCCGATCGCATCGCGCGTCTTTTGCAGGGCATCCGGGTCTTTTTCGCTGGCGCGCACCAGAAGTGCAACCCACAACCCATCAACCACGTCCGCCGAACCGAGGTCGATGCCAGTGCTGGCAGGCGAGGGTTCAGGCATGGCAGCCGTTTCGTAGAGTTGCAGCGCATCCAGGCTGGTGGTGTCGTCAGGGAAGAAACTGGCATAAAGCTGGCGATAATATTCCTTCTGACTGCTGGTCAGGTTGGGCAAGCGGCGCTTGTAATAGGCCCGGGCCTCGATCGGCAGCACATCCAAGCCGATGCCAGTCCGGAAAGGAACCTGCCCGGCGCGGGCTTCGATACCGCTGTTGAGCGTGAACGTGACCAACGGGCCGCGCTCGTTGGAGAAAGTCACCAGCCCCTTGGCCGGGGCCGCCGATTGAAGCGGCATTCCCAACAGCGACAGGAACTTGCGGCGGTTGTGCTCGGGCACCTGGTTGGCGCGATAGAGCAGGTTCTCGGTCAGGAAGGAGAAAACCTCGACCAGCGTGACGCCCGGATCGCTTTTATTGAAATTCGTCCACTCCGGGTTATGTACGGGAATGCGCGCCAGGCCCTCGTCGAGCAAGTCCTGGTAACGGCGGTCGTCCAAAGTCGGGATTTTGATGGGCATAGTTCGTCCTCAAGTTCTCTTGTACTGGAACTTTCCGATTTTGCAGGGTGAAAACGGTGAATTTCAGCTGTTCTCACCCTACATCTTTATGAAGTTCCAGCACTTGTACAAAAATCAGCCAAGCCGGATGTTCATATCCATGCGTTCGACAGATTGTGTGGCCACCAGTTTGTATTGGATGGTGACGATGGCCGCCTGCGGATCGTTGGGATCCTCGTCCACTTTGATGGTCTCAATCGCAATCCGCGGCTCCCACAGGCCGAGCGCCTTTTTGATGCGGTCCGTGATCAGGGTGCGCGTGGCAACCGTGTTGGGCTCGAACAGGTAACGGCTCAATCCGCCGCCGAACTCGGGCAGCATGATCCGTTCCTCCTGCTCGGTCATCAGAATGACGCGGATCGACTCGCGAATGTTTTCTTCGCCCTCCGACCAGGCCAGGCGGCCATCCGCGCCCACGCGCGGCGGAAAACTGATCCCGCGTCCAAAAATGCTGGCTTTGCTCATGCGCTCTCCTTGGCTGAGAATTTCGGGATCGGGAAGCACAACACGAAAAACGCCGACCAGCGGAAGACAATATCAAGCAGGTTGACGATGATCATCAGCATCAGGAAGGCGCAAATGGTGATGATCGGGATGCTGAGCGAGCAGATCATGCCGATCGTCAATCCGTTGTCCTCGCAGGGTTCGTTGGATATATCCAGATCTTTGTGCAGCGGGAAAGGCAGCACCGAGCGGATCAAATCTCCCAGCCCCATGCCGCGCGCGCGCTGCACCTGTCCGCAGAGCATGTCTGAAACCATGAAAGCGGTGTTCTTGTCGAACTTGCGCAGGCCAGCCGGGCTGGTATCCATCGGCAACGGGATGCGGATAGGCCGGGCAGGGGCATCGGGATCGAAGAATCCGGCAATCTGGAAGGGTTCACTCGAGTCGCTCAACAGCGACTCAGGGATTGGGAAGCAATTCGGGCGCTCAAACACACAGCGGATGACGAACCAGCCGATCTCGTTAACCTTGAGCGGAGTCTGGGCTGCCAGTGGAACGGCCGGCAGCCGCACTGCTGTCTCAACCGGGATGGCATCCAATACCACCTGGCGCAGGCTGTCCAGTTCATCCGATGCGGATTCTGCGCCTGCCGTAAATGGCGCGCGTTCGGCAATGGTAAGAAACGGCTGGGGCGCGCCGGAAAGCAGGTTGGATTTCGAAACATCCACCAGCGGGAAGATGAAGTTCGGCCAGGTCACGCCCCGCCCGCTGCCATCATAAGCGACATCGGCGGTTTCCAATTTTTGGCGAAATGCGCGGATCTTGCCCAGGGCCGCGCCCAAAGATTGGAGCGGCGCCACCCCAAACTGTTCATCCAGACGCAGCGCGATATCGATCGGGGAATCCTTGTAAAGTTTTGTGCCATTCAACGCCGTTACCAGCGCCGATTCTTTCGTGGTCAGGGAGGCCGGTGTGCCTTCCAACGATTTGAGCACATTCGGCAGGTGCTCGGCCAGGAAATCGGCAAAATCGAGCATCAAATACCAGGATGTCTCCTGCAAACGCAGGCGGACTTTGGTCAGTTCCTGGCGCTGGGAGCTGTTGTTATCCCCGGCGGCATCTTCCGCCAGCCGGTTAAGCAAATCGTCGGAGGTGTCGATCAGCTGCTGCCACGGCCCAAAGAAAACGCGCCGCGCCTGCATATCCAGACGCGGATCAAGCTCCGCTTCGGCGGCCCCGCCAGATCCGGGCAGCGCTGCAACCTGGACGGTTTTCTCAACCGCGCCCAGATAGGCATCCCGTTTGCCGGTCGGCACCAACCCTCCGAACAAGCGGCGGCGGTAACCGTCCGTTTGCAGGTAATTCATGGCAAAGAACGGATGTTGTTCCTCACCCGGCGCAAGCAGGTGAATATCGACCGCTTTTTGCCAGGCTCCATCCACAAAGGCATATTCTTCATATTTTTCAGGCGCGGCAGCCGGCTCGGGCGGCGTCACCCCGACCGGGAAAGCGGCCGGATTCTTGAGCATCAAGCGCCGCACCACAAAGCTGGCCTTCTCCTGCGCCCCGGTGCTGATCGAGCGGTCTGGCATACCCACCTGACGACAGACCAGGCTGGCCGTAACCATGTAATAGCGCATGTGCGAAGGCTGGTAGAGCTTGAGCGGCAGATCTTCAATTTCAGCGTCAACTTCCAGTGTGGCCAGGGCGTTCGTTGCCAGCGCCCCAAACACACCTGCGCGGCGCAGTTGAATGGCCCGCAACTGGGCCGGCAAAGCCTTGACCGGCGAGGGAGCGTTCATCGGTCGCTGCCAGGTTTCGGGCTGCGCTTTGTATTCCGGCAGACGCTCGGGCTGGTTGGCCAGCATGGACATAAAATCATCCATGAAGTTGTCGTTGTCGAACCGCAACAGGGTTGGTTTGCCAAACGAACCGTTGGCGTTGCTCCAGGTGGGTGGTGCGCTTGTCCAAAGAATATCGCTCATAAAATCACCAGATATTTCCCGCGCCGGGGGTGTAGGTGGTACCGACAACCGTTGTGGCAATGATGGTTGGGGTCTGGACAGTGCCGCTAAAACGCGACATGGCGGCATTCACACTGACCTGTGGAGCATTGATTTCTAGGCTGGTGCCGGCAGTGATCGTCACTTTCATGGCCGCGTTGATGGTGATGCCCTGCGCTTTCATCTCAATAAAATTACCGTTGCTATCCTCGATCTTGATCTCGGCCGGGCCATCCTTGAGGGACAGCTTCTGACCGCCGGGGGTTTCCACGATAAATTTTTCCTGCCCGTCCTGATCGTCGAGGGTTACCTTGACACCATTCCGTGAACGTAGAACTTTTTTGTAATTATTGCCTGAGCCGTCCATGCTTTCGGGGGGCGTGTCACTACCATTCCACAATCCGCCGACCACATACGGGCGACGCGGATCGCCCGCTTCGAAGGCCACCAGCACTTCGTCATCCACATCCGGGATGAACCAACTGCCGCGATCCTTGCCGCCCATCAGCGTAGCCAGACGCGCCCAGATCTCGTAGCTTTCTCCGGCGTTATCCGGCGACCAGGGCAGTTTGATCTTGACTCGCCCCTGCCCATCCGGGTCTTTGATGTCGGTCACAATCGCAACAAAGACGCCATACCAGCGCCCGCCCAGCCCGCTAGACTGGCGGGAGTCAGCTATTTGCTCAAGAAGGTTTTGCTCAAACAACATTTCGCCTCATTCGCTGATAAACGGCCGCTCGACCGAGAATTGGGTCCGAAAACCGGACGCCTGATCGAACGTATGCCGCACTTCGCAGATGTAATACTTGCCGCTGAACATTGGGCCGAGCGCCTCGATCTCGACCAGATTACCTACGCGCAGTTTCGGGTCAAAATTGGTGGTGCCTGTACCCGTTACGAAGCGGCGCGCCATGGTACGGAAATACCCCTCCGCATAGGTACGGGCTTCTTCCTGGCTGAACGGAACCGTGTGCACCAACGATTCAATGCGCGCGCCAATTTTCTCTTCCAAAATGTCCGCGCCGCTTTTGTTGCCGTCCAACTCGTTGCTGACAGGTGATTTGTCGGCTGCGTGAGAGACCGTCTGCTTCGCGCCAACATCCCAACCGTGTGCTTTGACCGAAGTACGCTGCGCGGCCAGGTCAGCCTGGACGGTAAAACTGTGCAGGCTGCCGCCATAGCTCAAACGCACCGTTTCAGCGCCGCGCGCAGAACGCGGACAGGCATGCAAGGTATCCTCTTCAAGCCACAACTCCACTTCCAGCAACCGCGCGCGTTCGCGCAGGAAAGCCAGATCACTCTGATTAACCTGCGCCAAAGCACGATGTGTGGGACCCTCCAGTTGAATATCATCGCGCAGGCTGTGGTCTCGCGCCACCTGGCGAAACAAATCGGCGTCGCTCGTATCCTCGAAGCTGCGCGTGCGGCGGGTCATGCGCAAATCCTGCAAGCGGTCTTCGGCCAGCAGAACGATCGCGGGCGATTGACCTTGCGGGTATTCCGCTTCGAAACCCATGACGCGACCGTTAAAAATGATGGTCTCGTCGCCCTGGGGCTTGATCTTCAGGCCATGCCCAAAATCGATCTTACTGCGGTCGAGAAATTGAAAGCCTGTGCCCTCTCCCGACACGCCCCAGTTGGATAGTTTCAACTCGCAGCGATATAAACCCTGCACATTTTCAACAATCAGCATCTCGAGCAGCATTTCGGTAAACGAAGCTTGTTCCTGCCCGTTAACTTCCAAAACAGGCCGGGCAGTTTGAAGCAAGCGATTTTCAGCAGGAGGCATGGATAATTACCTCATTAGTGCGAGCGGATGCGCGCCAGGCGTTCCGCCAGGCGCAGCATGGCGCGACGGACATCTTCAAGCGGGGTCGGTTGGGCTTGCGCCGGCGCGGCAGAAGAAGGGCTGGGCGATTCGGCGGAGCGGGTTGCCGAGGGCGCTTCGACATTGGAAGAGACTTCATCAACAATTACCGGCATATCACTTCCTCACTTTCAGGTTGACCATCGTCCCGGCACTCAACTGACGCGGATTTTCGATGCCATTCGCTTCGGCAATCGACTGCCAGCTCGCGCTGGATTTTGAGTTGCCGACCGCGGCCTGGAGTGAGACCCCGGCCTTGACCTGCACCAGCGGAGTCGCCCCAATCGAGACGCCAAAACCGGCTCCGAAGGCCCCTGGCGGCGAGGGGTTGGCTGCCAATGCTTTCTGGTTGCCTTGAAATTCGGAGATGCGCTGCTGCGACATGCCAAGCGAAATACTGGCGCGCAGCGGAACGCCTTCGTCCGAGAAAAATTCGAGGGTTTCTTCGAGCGAATCCACCAGCCCGTCAAACTGGAACGAGCCCCAGATGAAACGCACCCCTGGCGGAACATAGTGGTCGCCATCCTGCTTGGGGACGATAAAAAAGGCCACATCCTTGGTCAGGTCACGCACATCGGCTTTGGCGTTGCCGCTATCGGCGTCCTGCGCGCCAACATCGAACCACAACGTCAACGCCAGTTTGGTTGTGCCCGCACCGACAAACTGACGGGCAGCGGTGCTGCTCTGGTCGCCGGAACCGCCGGAGCCAGCATTATTCGGCTGCACCACCTGGTTTGCAAAACTGACCTTGAGCGATTCTGGGTTGAACTGCACAGTAGTTTCCTTGCCGCCCGACTTCTCTTCAAGTTCAGCAGTCAGTTCGATCAGTTTGGCTTTTAGGAGTTTGGTTGTATTGCTCATAAGGGTTTACCCAATACCTGCGCTGAAGGAAGCACTCGCACCAAATGAAGCAGAGACGGATAATCCGAAACCGCCTTCATCTTTAAGCGAAAGCGACTCGTAAGCGATTTGGAGTTCTTCCACCGCCACCGCGCCATCTTTGGCGTTAAGCGCTGGCGCCTTGAGCTTGACCGGCAGGCAACGCTCGAGCACAAAACGAGCCCGTTCAGTCTGACCATCGGCGGCAAAAATGACAACCTCGGCGCTGGCGCGCAAGTTGGTGTTGCGCTGGACAGCGGTGAACCACTTCCACAGATCAAAATCATCGCTGGTCATGCCGCGTTTGAGGGTCAATGTGCCGTAATTGGTCGGGCCAGTCAGACGGATCTGCTTGGTGTTGTTACCGCCTTCGCGGATGGTTTTGATCTCCATGCTCATCTCCAATCCGTCACATTCTGCGAAGGCTGCCTTGCAAATATTGGTGGAAATATCCGGCACGGCGATTTCGACCGCGAAGTTGAAATTGGTGAAGGGATAGGTGTTGTCTGCCATGTTAGCCTCCTTCGGTCACCTGGCTGCGTTCACCGCTCTGCACCAGGCGCACGGTGATAAAACGCATTGGCAGCGAAGGCGCAACGCGCAATTCCACTATAAAGCGGCCTTCATCAATATCCTGCGGGGTGACGAGCACGGCCACCTGATAAGAAGTTTCTGGCGTGGCTCCCGCAAAGGCTCCACGCGCGAACATCTGGTCGAGCAAGGCTGAAAATTCGCGCTGCACCAGCCGCCGGAAGGCATCGCTGTTGGGTTCAAAGACAAAGGTCGGGCCATATTTCGTGGCCAAACGACGCAGCAAGCAGATCAGGCGGCGCACGTTGATCAGTGTCCAATCCGGATCGTCGCTCAAGGTGCTGGCGCTCAAGGTCAGATAGCCCTGAGGCTCATCACGAATAAGATTGATCTTTGATTCCTGGATATCGAGCCAGCGAGCCGATTCCACAAGCGGGAGCAGCCCCACCACCCCGCGCAGGGGATCGTTGGCCGGGGCGATCCACGCGCCGCGCTCGAAGCTGCGTTTGGCCATCACGCCCAGGGCAAAGCCGTCAGGCGGAAGCAGGCGCACAGACTCAGTCTGGCCGTCGGTGGCGACCAACCAGGGATGGTAAAGCGCCCCAAAACTGAGGGCGCGCGCCTCGCCATAGCCGATCGCCGTGACAAAGACATCCTTTTTGAGACCGGGGTTGTCGAGGTCGGGCACTTTGACGGTGATGGCTGCCGAAAGAGGCGAGCGCAGGTTGAGGGCGTGGGCAATGGCGGCCTCAGCGCGGTAATGCAAAGGCTCGGAGAGGGCCGCGAACAGGTCGCCGCGCACCGCCGACAGGCGCAACAAATCGCGCTGGACCGCCAGCAAAGCATTGGGGTTGTAATCGATTTCAGCATTGAGCGCCCAGCGGGTGCCCGGCGCAATCCGGATGCCGACCCCATTCGAGTAGTCGCTGGTTTCAACCAGGCCATCCGAAGCTGCAACCGCTTCAGCGCGCACCCTGAAGTAATAATCTCCCGCGCCATAGCCGTAGACCATGTACGAAGTGTCTGGTCCGCGGTAGATCTCGCGCGCTGCGCTGAAATCGGCGAAAGCCGATTCTTCGAGGATATAGACATCCACATCGGGCACGGTTGTCCAATTCAAGGCAAAAGTGCCGGTCGCGTCTGGCGAGTCAGCAGTCAGCACAGGCGCAGGGATGATGCGCAGGCCGCAGCGCAGGAATTCGCCCCATTCCGGCTGGCTGGTGCGCGGCAGCGCTATAGGCGAGGGGCTGCACGGCAGGAAGCGCCACCAAACCGGACGCTCCGGTGGCAGCGAGGGTTCAGGGTCGGGAATGGCATCCTGCAAGGTTTTAAACCAGCCGCGATGGATGGCATCGGGCACAGCCACCAGGGTCGCTTCTTCAACACTCAAAACAGCATGAATGCCGCGCAAGCGGCGCGGCGTGGCGCGCATATAGCGGATGTCATCGGCCAGCCCTTGCAGTGCGCCGCTTAACACATCGGCCAGCTCCGGGTCGAGGAAGAGGGACGCATCGAACGCGGACAATCCATCGCGGGTTAGAGCGTCGCCGGAGGGTTCATCGGGGTTGGCAAATGAATCGGGTACGGCGGGCAGCAGCAAGGGTAGAAAGAGCGCGCCGGATTCCGTCCCGGCCAGGGGAAAGCGCGGCGAACGCGCATCCCGCCACAGCCCGGCATACGGCCCATCCGCGATCACGGAAGAACTGGCCAGGTAATCGGGGTTGGCCAGCAGATCCTGAAAAGAGGCGTCGCCGGTGGTAATGCTGGCACTGGTGGTGTGGAGGGCTTCATCACCAGGCAGGGCCGCCCAATAACGCGGCTGGCCGGGAGCAAAACCAAGTTCGGCCAGGCGGGAAGGGGCGCGATCGGCTGTGCGCGACCACAGTTCAAAGGTCAGTTTTTCGACATACGGCGTGGAGTCGCCAAAACCGGCGGTATCGGGCGCAGAAGGTATCTGCCAGACGCCCTGCCCGCTGAAGCGGGTCGATTCGCCTGCACCGGGGACGTCGGGCTGGGTGTCGCTGGCAGTCTGCCCGGTGATGCGCAGCCACAGGACTGAGTCGTCGCTGAACGTGGCGCGCACAAGCGCATCGGTATCGCTGGCAGCACGCTGGGAAGAGTCTAGCAAACCGACATAATCAAAAATAACCGGGGTTTCATCATCGGCGGGCCAGGAATCGGCGGGCAGGCTGACCGGCAGGTCGGGAAGCGGGCCGGCGTGGGTAAAGGTTGTGATCTTGGCGTCGCTGACCGCCGGAACCTGGGCTGTAGCCGGGCGAAACCAGTGGAGTGCTTCCGCATGGGCGCGCACACGGCGGGCCTGGCTGAGGTCGGGCGCGAGATCTTCGGGCAAAATATCCAGCGAACTGACCGCAAAAAGCGCAAACCAGCCATCAGCGGCGAAATCGAGACGCAGCAGATCACCGGCAACAACTGCGCCTGGTTTATCCAGGGCGAGGTCGATGGTTCTGGCAGTCAGGTCGCTGGCCAGCATGCTCAGCGGCAGGCTCGAGAGCGCAGCCCCAACCTGCAGGGCGTCGCCCCAACTACCGGGCGAGCGGGCGGCGGCAAAAGCGGGTTGGATTTGCAGGCCGTTAAAACGCGCCAAACCGGGGATCGGGAAAAAGGCTGTATGCGCGGTCAGATCGTCAGCCACGCGCACCACCCAGCAGCGCCGGCCGCCGTTGCGGAAAAAATCTCGCACAGCCGGGGCGAGACAGGCAAAGACCGTTTCGCCGCGCGCCGAATCCCAGGCCAGGGGCAGATCGCCGCCAAAGATGGCTTCAAAGGCGGCAGAGTCCTCGACCGGCACCGGGACGTGCAGCGGTCCGCTGACGGCAAAGCCCACGAACAGGGCAATGTCCATGCGCGGCAGCACACCGGGGCGGCGCGGACGCACCGTTTCAAATTGGATTCCGGGCAGGCGGGCGGTTACAGGGTTTCGCAGCATGGCACAACCAGTTTTCTCGCAACCTTAATAGGGAGCTATTCCATTTCCAGGCGTTCGTAGGCCAGCACCAGTTCTTCCATGGCCACATCGGTGCCCTTGGCGTTGAGCGGGCCGCTGGTGTGTTTGATGATGCGGGCGCGCAACAGCTTCCAAGTCTGGACAACTGCCGTGTGATCTTCGTTTTGCAACTGGACCACGACATTTCGCAGGGCATTCTGGTTGCCGTTGCGAATGTCATCCAGCCACGTATACAAATCGAGCGAACCAATCACACCGCGTTTGAGGGTCACATCGGTCGATTTGTTGAGACCAGTGATCTTCATAACACTGTTCTCTTTGGAATTGCCGGTGCGGTACTCGGACACGGTCACTTCCATACCGATCCCGGAAACTTCCTGGAACCCGGCCTGGGGACCTTCCGTATTGCCGGTGCCGAGGTCCACCAGGAAATTGAACTGAACATAAGGGCGTTCACGCATGACAGCCATTGTTTATCTCCTATACTTTGTGGTCGGCCGTCCATTGACCGATCTTGAAAATGACGAATTCAGCCGGGCGTAGCGGAGCAATGCCAATCAGGCAGACCAGGCGTCCGTTGTCGAGGTCGTTCTGGGTCATGGTCGAACGATCGCAGCGCACGAAGAAGGCTTTCTCAGGTTTTTCGCCGAGCAGCGAGCCTTTCTGCCATTCATTGAGCAGGAAATCGTAAATGGTACGGCGCACGTTGGCCCATAACTGGTCGCCATTCGGCTCGAAAACAGCCCATTGCGTGCCAATATCGATCGAACGCTCAACATAGGCAAAATAACGCCGCAGGTTAACGTACTTCCACTCAGGATCAGAAGAAATGGTGCGCGCACCCCACAAGCGGTTGCCGCGTCCTTCAAAGTAGCGGAAGCAGTTGATGCCTTCGGGGTTGAGCACATCCTGTTGGCTCTTGTTGACGTTGTTCTCAAAACCAAGCGCCAGGTTGGCAACTTCGTTTGCCGGGGCCTTGTGTACGCCGCGCTCGATGTCATTGCGGGCATAGATCCCGCTGACAAAACCGCTCGGCGGGAGGAAAATCTCTTTACGGGTGATCGGGTCGAGGATGCGCACCCAGGGATAGTACAGGGCTGCGTATTTCGAGTCGAACTGTGCGCGCATGGCGCGCACCTGCGAGATGCTCTGGGCGTTACCGCTATCCAGCACGGCGATGCGGTAGCGCATCCGTGAGGCGTGCGAGATAAGCAAGTTGGCAATGCTGACAGCATTGGTTTTATAACTGCCTTCGTAACCAAAAGTTGAGCCTGGAGCAGCAACAATCGAAATATCTTCGAGATCTTCGAAGGCTTTCAAGCCAGTCTTAATGGCTGTGGCATCATCGGCAGTACCTTCGTATTCTGTGGCGCCCGGGCGATCGCCATCGTTGCCGCCGGCAAGCAGCGTGTCAGCCGAATCGAAAGATAGGGTTACGTTGAGCGGAATATCCGTATTGGATTGGACCGTGGCCTCGGGGATGAGCGCCTTGACAACTTTATAGCCGTCATCGAGCGTGCTGCCGACAGCCAAAACGATTGGCAGGGTGCGCGCCAGGCCGCTATTGGCCGGGGTGGCTGAAAAGTAAGCATCCAGCGAATCTGGTTCGCCCCCGCGGGTATGCCCGGCGACAGGCGCCAGACCGGCAAAAACCTGCTGGCTGCCATCGAGGCCGGTGACTGTCACCGTCAGCGTAACCAGGCGAACTTCATCGGTGCCCGGCACCAGGGCCACAGCAGCCCCACCAAACACTTTGGCGGAGAATTTCTGGGTCGCATCGTTATATTCCAGGAAATGCAGTTTTCCCTTGTTTGCTTTGCCAACCCAGACCATGTCCAGATGTGTGCCGCCGTTAAAAATGGGATCGGTGTTGGTCCCGGTCAGGATGTTCTGCCCGATATTGAGCGTGAACATAACGCGCACATTCCCCCCGGAGCCGGGGAAACGCGCTGTGATCGTCACTTTTGTATTATCCGCGCCTGCGCCCGTGGGCAATTTGGTGCTGGCTTTGCCAAGGGCGGTATCGCCAGCTTTTGCTTTGAAGACACGCGAGATATACAGACGCTTGCCGCCTTCTTCGAAAAAGCCGCGCACAGCGTGCCACAGGAAGTTATCCTGTTTTCCAACATCGCTGTAGCTGAGCTGCTGGCCGTCGCCATAGACACGTTCGTACTCACCCAGACTGGTGACAATATCGGGGAGCATGTCCACCGGGCCAAAGCGCGATGCACCAATAAAACCGGTGGTGGTAGTGCTCACGCCTTCGATGGATTTACTTCGAAAAGAAACCTCTTCGACGTAAACACCGGGAGCTAAATATTCAGGCATTTCGACCTCCTATGGTTATGCAAGGAAAAGTTCCGACTGGTTTTTAGTTTTTACAACCAACTCCTGACCGAAGGTGAGATCCAGGGTCTGGAGAGGCTTATCGGGCGAGAGTTCGCGCAAGGGGTCGGCTTCGGGCTGGCTGACGACCTCACACAGGTCGGGCGCATCGCCGGCGGGCGGGCTGAGCGCCGAATAAACTTTCAGGTCAACCGGCCAGGTTTGTTCGGTGAGCGGCGGACGGTTGTCCATCGGGTTGTTCAAAACAATTTTTGGATAGGGGAAGAAAAGCGCGACTTGTCCATTGCTGTCTGTCATTCCGCGCGCCAGGATAATATTTTTGCTATAAGCTTCGACCATTGCCCAGCGCGCCGGAGCGCCCGACCCTTGCACGATTCCCGCGCGCAAGACGGCCATTCCACCCGGAGGGTTGCGTCCCGGCGCCGAAAAAAGCGGAACAATGCCATCCGGCTGGTTGGGTAGTTCAGGCGTGGGTGTGCCGCCGGCGCAAGCAAAGTCCAGAATGCGGTGAACGGGGGCCTTGAGATTCAGGCTGAAAGGCAGGAAGCGCAATAAGGCATCTGTGACTGTCACAATAAAATCTTTTTGAGCCGGGGGCGTGTTCCAATAGGCATCGTCGCCTGCGCCAAATTCCGCTTCACGCAGGCCAGGCAACGCATGAAAAACGAAAACGCCCGATCGATTCGAAAAAGCGATCGCCGGTTTGCCCAAATACACACCTGATGTCAACTTCGGCACAGCCTGCACCGCCAAACCATCGCTGATGAAAGTGTTCGTGAGCGCATCCCAAAAGCGCAGTCCAAGCGGAGCGACGCGCGTCAGGTGTTCCAGAATGACCGGTGTTGCCATCAGGGCATCTCCTGAAATGGAAAGTCGCGGGTTTGAGCCGGTTCGTAGGTTTTCATTACGGTTTGTGAATTGATCTTGATCAGGCGCGCAGCATAGGTGACCGAAGGCAAGACTTTGACCTGCTTGAGGTTCTCCCAAAGGATGGCCATGTCAGACAAACTGAGCGGGTCGCATTGCAGTTCAACCGATTCGTCCTGGTCAAAAATCGCACCATTCTGTTCCAATTCATTTAACAAGGCCGCCGGCAGGATGGGTGTATCTTCCAACACGCGCATCAGCCAGCCCAACAGGCGGTATTGCTTTTCGGAGCTGGCCGCAAAAGGCGTTACCAGAAAATGAAGATCGAGTGGCAGCGGCGGACGGGTGCGGGTTCCATCCAACTCTGTCCGCGGAGGCAAGTTTCGGCGGCTGGTATTGACTGTCACACGGTAAAGATAGATCGTTGCACCTTCAGGAGAAGGCAGCTGGTTTGTATCGCCAAAATCTGCCGCCTGAAAAAGCTTAAACTTGGCCTGAGGAAACTCCGTTTTGGAAGCATCCTTAAGCAAGTTAACCAGGGCTGTTCCCACCGCAGCGATCGCAGAATAAGTTGCCATTGGTTATTGTTCCATATTCCGCATTCCAGGAAGATTCAAATCCATCGATTGCTTCATGAAGGCGACCATTTCTTCAAAGGTTTGGAAGTAGGTTTGTTCACCGCTAACCACATGTTGAACCATGCCGCGCCATGCCGTTTGTTCATCGGCATTCTCACGCGGCTCCACCCAGATGCGCACGATAAAAGAGTGTCTGATGTTTTTGAGCATGCCGTTTCAAAGGCGGGCAAGGTTATAAGAAGTGTCACAACCATTCACTTTGTAGCAGGATGGCATCACATCAGCATCACATGTTCATCACACAGAAATCACAAGCAAAGCAAAACAAAAAACCGCCCATAGGCGGTTTTCCAAATTAATAAAACCTGGCGCAAACCAGGGATAAATCTCCTATTCGTAGCGTTCCAATGCTGACTGCAGATCGTGCTGGGCGCGGTTGACCGTTTCGATGGCGTTCTGCAACCGTTCAATGGCCACGCGGACTTCCGTTGCGCCGGGCTGCCCGACCGGCAAAGTTTCCCTGCGCTGGGCCGTGATCTGCTCAAACAACCCCTGTGTCTCGGACATGGGAGTGATACCCAATTCCAGATTGAGCACATCACGGCAGCGATGGAATTGTTTTACTGCCAGGGTGCGTTGCCCGTTCTCAACGTACAGGCGCATCAACTGACGGTGCACATCTTCTCGCAAGGGATCATACATAAGGATCGTTTGCCCCCACCCGATCGCCTTTTCATACTGGTTTTTGGAATGGTAATACCCCAGCAGGTAAAACAACCCGTCGAGGTAGTACTGGTACAGACGCTCGCGTTCGCGCAGCGCCCAATCACAGTAGCAGCCATCCAACAAATCACCTTTGTAAAGGTTGATGGTGGTTTCCAGTTCGTGGATCTTTTCTGTGAGCGCAGCCTCATAAGGAATGGCAATGGCCATTTTAATGATCCGCTCAAATTCAACAACATCGATCCACACATTCGCCTGGCAGTTAAAAGAGAGTTCCCCCATGGCTGTCGAGAGCAGGAAAGTGCCCGGAGGCACGCCAGACGGTTCCAGAACCTGGCGCAACCGCCACAGAGCTGTATTCAAACAACCCCGCGCCCGTTCCTGTGGATAATCGCTCCACAACAGGCTGGCCAGCACATCGCGTGGATGGGCGCGCTGACGGTATAAAATTAGATAAGCCAACAGAGTGCTAATCGTATTAGTCAGTTTGGCGTTGTTGGCCGGGTTCAAATCATTTTCCACCCTAACACTACCGAACAAGCTGATACGAAGATTGTTCATCTCTTTGGTTCCTCTTGCAGCCCTGCAACAAATAAAATTGGACAATAATAGGCAAGATTATCATAGCACGAAGATTGGCGGTATTTCAAGCATGGGTTCTTTGGAATAGGACAATCGGGCCATATGATGAGGATATGTAAAGGATTAAAAGCCGCCAAACAACCTGCTATTTTCAAACACAAAACCGCCCTCGATGATGGGCGGCTTGTATATGCTATTTTTGAATTTACAGGCAACAAAGCCGGAAGAACTGTAAAGAGGCTTTCACTTTACCCAAACTGTGCTTTGCTAATCATCTGGAAATCGCCATGCTTCTCGCGCCAGGCTTCTATAAACCCAGGCAGGCTTCCACCGCCAACCAGAACATGCTCTCACGAATTTCCGTGCGCGACTGCCAGCCACGATTATCCCACTCGTCGCCGCTCAAATCGTCGCCTGCGTAAAGCACCTGGCCCAGGGTCACACCACGGAACTGGGCCACAGCCATCAGAGCAGCCGCTTCCATTTCGACGGTGAAGCAGCCCTCGGTGCGGCGGGCAGCGACCATGGCCTGGGTCTCACGGTAGGGCGCGTCGGTCGTCCAGGTTTTGGCTTTGTGATAGGGCAAGCCCTTACGCTGGAGCACGCTTTCAATAGCGGCAGCTGCAGCCGGGTTGGCAGTCACTTCACGGGCTGGCGGCAGGTAATGATAGGAAGTACCTTCATCGCGTACCGCCGCCGAGACCAGGATGAGTTTCCCGACTTCCAGGCCTTTTTCCAGCACGCCAGCCCCGCCAACCGCGACAAAGTTTCGGCAGCCGAAGGCAATTGCTTCTTCAAGCAGGGCCGCTGCGATCGGCGCACCCACCCCGGGGTGATAAAACGCAACCCGCTGGCCGTTGTGCTCCATTTCATAGATCGGATGCGGTCCATCCTCCCAGCGGTTGGGGACAATCACTCTGGCCTGTGTCTGCTCGATAACTTTTTCGATCACTTCGCTAAAAAAGGTTATCACGCAAGCTGTGGGCACATCCCGTGGGCGGATAACCCGCGAGGGCTCAATCTTGGCTTCGCCATCGAATTCGTGTTCCAGAATTGGAAAGTTCATTTTGTTCTTTCTTCGCTCAAGACAATTTGCCGCCCAACAAAAGCAAAAACGATCAGGAGAACGGCCGTCAGCCAGCCGCCCAGGCTAAAGATTGGGGGTCCATAGAGGGCCAATCCGGCCCCTGCAATAACCAGCAGCCCGGCCAGCAGGCCAAACATTTTCATGCCATAGAGCGTGATAAACGGCAGATAGTGCGCGCCAACCACAACCATCGCCGCCGGGAAGAACCAGGCCTCGCGGTAGAGGGTTGCCGCGCCAACCAGCAGGAAATTGATCGGCACGGTAAAAGCCGTCTGGGTGCCAAGCGCCCAGAGCCGATTCTCCGAGCTGACTTTGGCGGAACGCCCCAGCAGGCGCAGGCTGAACTGGGTCAGCGGAAAGATGAACATACTGCCGAAAAAGAGCACAGCCATCCCGATCCGCGGCCCAACCCAGGTTCCCAGGGCAGCCGAAACCAGCCAGATCAGGCCAGACACCAGCTGCCCGGCAAACCCGCCCAAAAAAGCGGAGCGCATTTCACGTTGAGAGTCGAGAACATTCATGATGGTTCCTTTCTATTGCTTATCGGCGTTTTCAGAGTCGAGCCTGGCGTAAACCAAAGTATCTGTCCAAAGCGGCTCGCCGGCAGCATCTTTTCTGAAGCAAACATTTTTCTTGAGCAGCCCCTCGCGCCGAAAGCCGATTTTTTCGAGCAATTTCCATGAGGCGCTATTCTGCGGGTTGCAATGGGCGACGACACGGTGGATCGACCAGTTGGCAAAACCATGCCTGACCAGGGCACCCGCCGCTTCGGATGCATACCCCTGGCGTTGATAATGTGGGCTCAAGATGTAGCCCAACTCCCAGGTCATCAAATGGAGCGGGTCGATCTGCTTGAAATACACCTGACCGATCACTTTTTGCTCCGCCTGCACTTCCACCGCCCAGAAATCGGAAGAGGTGGAGAATTCAGCCGCCATTTTCTTGGCCTGTTCGCGGTCAATCGGCGCTCCCGGCTCGAACTGGTAGACCCGCTCATCGGAGAGATAAGCATATAAATCATCAGCGTCGGCGGCGCAGAAGGCGCGCAAAATCAGTCTTTCGGTGGTAATGGGTTGTTTTTGAGTCATGGATTTCCTTGATGGCTTCGACAAAGAACGGATCAAATTAACGGGCCTTATACACTTCCGGGTTGACGCAGTGCGGCAGGCGCTCCCCTTTCAGGCCGGCGATCAGGTTTTGGGCCGCCAAAAGCGCCATCATGTCGCGCGAGTAGGTCGAGGCGCTGGCAATGTGCGGGGCGATGATGCAATTTTCCAGCGTCAGCAGCGGGCAATCGAGCGGCAGCGGCTCGGGGTCGGTCACATCCAGCGCAGCGCCAAAAATGCGATTCGCCTTCAGGGCTTCGTAGAGCGCGTCCTGATCCAACACTCCGCCGCGCGAGGTATTGACCAGGATCGCAGTCGGCTTCATTTTCGAGAGAAAATCGGCGTTGACCATATGGCGGGTTTCTGCGGTCAGCGGGGTGTGCAGCGAGACAAAATCGGATTCGCGCAGCAGCTCGTCGAGGCTGGCAAACGGGCTGGCGTTCAGTTCGGGCGCGGCAGGCGAGCTCGGGTCGAAGAAAATCACGCGCATATCGAAGCCGCTGGCGCGCTTGGCGACCGCCCGCCCAATGCGCCCAAAACCGACCAGACCGAGCGTTTTGCCAACCATATCGACCCCCAACAGGGTCGAAGGGCCCCAGGTTTGCCACTTTCCGGCGCGCAGGTAGCGCTCGGCCTCGGTCACGCGCCGCGCGGCAGCCATCAGCAGGGCAAAGGCAAAGTCGGCGGTGGCGTCGGTTAGGATGCCAGGCGTATTGCCAACCGGGATGCCGCGCGCAGTGGCCTCAGCAACAATGATATTGTCAAAGCCGACGGCATGGTTGCTGACCACCTTCAAGCCCAGCCCGGCCGCATCCAGCACGGCCGCATCGATCCGGTCAGTCAGCAGGCACAGCAGCCCATCCATGCCGCGCACCTTTTCGATCAATATCTCGCGGCTGGGCGGCAGGTCACCCAGCCAGATCTCGGCCTCGCAAAACTCTTTGACCAGATCCAGACCTTTATCGCGGATGATGCGGGTCACAAAAACTTTCGGTTTGGGCATGGCGGCCTCCTGGCGCAAATTTTATCAGTTATGGTAGCATAACTTCATGCATCCTGAACGTTTTCTCACAACCAGCCTGCGCAGCCACCCGCGCGGCGAGAGCGTGATGCGCATCCTGTCCGCGGCCATGCGGGCGGTCGAGCCGGACGAAGCGGTCAGGCGCTTTGTGCAGCGCGAGGGCCAAACCCTGATCGTCGCCGGTCAGGTTTATGATTTGGAGAAAACCGGGCGGATCCGCATCCTGGGACTTGGCAAAGCCGCCCGGGCCATGACCGACCTCCTGGCCGAATGCCTCGCGGGTCACACTCCCCGCGGCCTGCTCATTCCAAAACAAGCCTTCAACTCCCTCTGGGCCGGGTTCGAAGTCCAGCCCGGCGGGCATCCCATTCCAAACCAAAACAGCCTGCAAGCGGCAGCCAAAGCCCTCGAGTTGGTTCAGAACTTGAGCGAAAACGACCTGCTGATCTGCCTCGTCTCTGGCGGCGGTTCGGCCCTGATGAGTGCGCCGCAGCCCGGCCTGACTCTCTACGATTTGCAATCCCTGACCTGCTCGCTGCTGGCTTGCGGCGCGCGCATCGACGAGATCAATACTCTGCGCCGCCACCTCGACCGGCTCAAAGGTGGCGGACTGGCGCGGGCGGCAGCCCCGGCACAGGTAATTAGCCTGATCCTGTCTGACGTGGTCGGCAGCCCGCTGGAGGCGATCGCCTCCGGGCCGACCGCGCCCGACCCAACCAGCAAAGCCGATGCGCTCGGGGTGTTGAAAAAATACGATTTAACGGGCAAGATTCCGTCTGCGATATTCAAGGCGTTGGAAAATGCTCCTGAAACCCCCAAACCCGGCGACGGGTTGTTCGCGCGCGTGCAAAATTTCATCGTCGGCAGCAACCTCCTGGCAGCGCAAGCGGCCCTCGCCCAGGCAAAATCCGAAGGTTTTATCCCGCATTTTTGGGGCGCTGCCTGGCAGGGCGAAGCGCGCGATGTGGCAAAAACGCTGTGCAAGAAGTTGAAATCGGATGCCAAAAGACCCTTTTGCATGGTTGCGGGCGGCGAAACAACCGTTACCCTGCGCGGGGCCGGGCTGGGCGGGCGCAACCAGGAGTTGGCGCTGGCCGCCGTCAACGAACTGGCGGGTGTCGAGAATGTGATCCTGGTCACCCTTGCGACCGACGGCGAAGACGGCCCAACCGATGCCGCCGGGGCAGTGGTTACGGGCGACACAAAAAAACGCGCCCAGGCGATGCAACTCGACCCGGACGCATTCCTGAACGAAAACGATGCTTACCATTTCTTCGAACCGCTTGGCGATCTGCTCCAACCCGGCCCAAGCGGCACGAATGTCAATGATCTGATTTTTCTGTTTGGCTTTTAGGTTTAGCCGTTAGCCATTGCAAAAGAAAACTCCCCAACTTTTGAAGCCGGGGAGTTTGGACATTCATAAATATTCGGTTTAGTGCGCTACGACTGCCGGTCTGAACTTATACCCGTAGACAATCACTCCGCGCTCATCGCCATCGTTGCGCAATTTGCGTGTGACCATCTCGACCGGCATGCCGATCTCAATCGGTTGCTCGCCCAGATCTGTCAGTTGGGCGGTCACAACCGGACCTTCGTCCAGTTTGACCAGCGCCACAGTGTAGGGGGCCATTTCATCGTAACCGCTGGGGGCTTCGTAAATGGTCGTGTAAGAATAAACTTCACCCTTGCCGCTAAAGGCAAAGGAGGTCTTGGCCTCGCCGCCGCATTCCGGGCAGACGTCGCGGGGTGGGAAAATTTTGACTTCGCAGTGCGGGCAAATTTCGCCGACCAAGCCATATCGTTGTTGTTTTAATCGCCAATGACGCGGTATTTCCATGGTTCATCTCCTTGTACAAGCCTAATTCTATCCTGCGGAGCTATCAAGAACTATCAGAGTTGACCCATTTTCTTCAAGATATGTGTCACGGCGGTGGAGGCTGGCCCGCCAAGCGACTGGATCATCCCGTAGCGGATCCCGCTTAATTGGTTGGCACCCGCGCTCCCCCGCAACTGTCTGGCCGCTTCGACAGCCTGGACAACGCCCGCAGCGCCACCGGAGTTGCCACCGGCCTTGAGTCCGCCCATCGTGGCGCAGGGGAGTTTGCCTTTCAGCCCGAGCGCGCCGTCTGCAGCCATTTTCCAGCCCTGGCCGCGAGGCGCAAAACCGGTTGACTCAAGCGAGAGCGCTGCAAAAATGCTGAAGGCATCGTGATACTCAAAGAAACCGACCTGCTCGAGCGTGATCTCAGCCTGGCGCAGGGCTTTGGCGGTCGAAATCTGGACAGACTCAAAGGTAAGAAGATCGTGGCGATCATGCAGAGCCAGCATATCCGTCGAAATGGCGGAGCCGGCAATTGCCACCAGCGGGTGAGAAAAGTCTTTTGGCAAGAGCTCGCGGCGGGTCAGAATGAGCGCGGCAGCGCCATCCGCGCTGGGAGCAATATCAAACATATTCAGCGGGTCGCTGACCATTTCGGCTTTGCTGTAGGTTTCGGGCTTGATGGCTTTCTGGAACATGGCCTGCGGATTGCCTGCTCCGTGTGCATGCGCGGCAACGGCAAACCCGGCCAGCCCATCGGCGGGGACATGGTACTCGTACATGTAACGCCGCATCAACAGGGCGGCCTGTCCGGCGGCGGTCAGCCCCTGAACAGCTTCAAAATCACTGTCGGAGGTGGTTGCCAGCGCCAGTTCATTTTCGGAGCCAACTACATCGGTCATTTTTTCGAGGCCAACCACCAGGGCCACATCGACCATGCCGCTTTTGACGGCCAGGTAACCCTGCCGCAGGGCCGCACCGCCCGAAGCGCCTGCCGCTTCGACCGTGGCAGCTTCAATGCCACGCAAACCGGCAAAATCGGCGAGCAGCCCTCCCAGGTGGGCCTGACGCGAAAGGTTGGGCGCAAACATGTTGCCGACAAACAGCGCCTGGGGCTTTAACCCGCCAGAATCAGCAATCGCGGCTCGAATGGCCGCCACGCCAAGTTGGCGCAGGCTTTTATCCCAATGTTCGTTAATGGCCGTCTGGCCGATTCCCGCAATAATGACTTCGGTCATACTCTATCCTTAATAATCTCTCGCGATTTCATTCATGGTGCCGTAGCCCGCTCCAGCGAACATCCCGATCAATGCCAGCACAGGCGGCATAAGCAGGGTAGCAAACCAGTTCTCTGGCGGTGCAATCGGAAGGTTAAAAATCCAGTCAATCGCGTATAAAACCGGAACGCTCAAGCTGATGATAAACCAGATAAGCATGGCGCGCCGAGGCTGGATGGCGACACAACCAGCGGAGGCAAACAGGGTCAGCACACCGGAACAAGTAGAACCACTGAGCACTTGAAAACAGGCAATTCCCAACCCAAAACCGATGGCATACACAATTGCCCAATCGCGTGGCTCCCAGCCGTCTGTTCCCATTGTTCTCCGCTCTCTGCGCTCACTTGCTCAGCGCAGTCATCTGGTGATCATTTCATCGTGATCTTGCCGCGATAGCGGGCATAAGTTGCGTAATCGATCTCGGTCCGGCGGGCAATGTATTGCTGGGTTTTGGTAGCCTTGTCGCGCCGGGCCGTAATTTTATCGGTGACGGTGATATCCATCGCATCCGAACCGGCCCCTGAGCCGAAGGAAACCAGCAGAATGCGGTCGCCAGGTTCGGCAATGTCGAGAATGGCGGTCAACCCGATGATGGCTGCGCCCGAATAGGTGTTTCCAATCACTGTCACCAACAGGCCAGGGGCGATCTGCTCGGGTGTAAAACCGAGCATTTGTCCGGCTTTCTGCGGGAATTTGGTGTTCGGCTGGTGAAAGACCGCCCATTTGTAATCTTTGGCGGTTGCGCCAAGTTCTTCCATCAACGTCCGACCGGCGGAAGTGATGTGCTGAAAATAAGCCGGCTCGCCGGTGAAGCGGACGCCGTGCTCGGGGTATTTCTGGTATTCACGCCGCCAGAAGTCAGGCGTATCGGTGACATAAGAGTAGGTGGCATTGATGGTCGCCAGGGCATTTTCAGCCGGGCCAAGCACAAAGGCCGCGCCCCCCGCCGCAGCGGTGTATTCGAGCGCATCACCGGGTTTGCCCTGGGCGGTATCCATGCCGATCGCCAGGGCGTATTCAGCCATGCCGGAGCCGACAAAACCGATTGCGGCCACCATGGCTTCGGTACCGGCCTTGCAGGCAAATTCCCAGTCACCGGCCTGAACGTGCGGAACCGCCCCAATCGCCTCGGCCACCACGGTCGAGGTCGGTTTAACCGCGTACGGGTGCGATTCCGAACCGACCCAGACGGCGCGCAGGTCGCTGGGTTTGATCTCGGCCCGCGCCATGGCATTGCGCGCCGCTTCGATCGACATGGTGATCACATCTTCATCCAGGCCGGGCACGGCTTTTTCCTTGATTGGCAGTCCGGCCTTGCCGCCGGCCCAAACGCGGGCGATTTCCTTGGCCTGAATGCGGTAGCGGGGAACGTAGGCCCCGTAGCCGGTAATGCCAACGGGGCGATTGGGTTTGAGTAGGGTGGTGTTGGTCATTGGTTGTCTCCCGTAGGGGCGATTCGCGAATCGCCCTACAAATTGGGTGGATTATTTCGTTTTTTTCAAAATCTCTTCTGCCCGGTCAATTCTAACCGTCTTTTCGGCCACCATTTGCGCAGCGACTCTTTCGATCATCTCACCTTCGGCGCCTGCCGCGACCGCCACCTGGCGGGCATGCAGCGACATGTGTCCGCGCTGGATGCCTTCGGTGGCCAGCGCGCGCAGGGCAGCCATGTTCTGGGCCAGCCCAACCGAGACAATGATCTCGGCCAGTTCGGAGGCAGTTTTGATGCCCATCAGTTGAATGGCCGCTTTGGCTGCCGGGTGAACCTTGGTCGCCCCGCCGATGATCCCAACCGCCATCGGCATTTCGAGGCTGCCGACCAGGCTGCCTTCGACATCCACACCCCAGGTTGAAAGGCTGGTGTACTGCCCGGAGCGGGCAGCGTAAGCGTGCGCCCCGGCCTCGATGGCGCGCCAATCGTTGCCGGTCGCCAGCACAACCGCATCGACACCGTTCATGATGCCTTTGTTGTGGGTCGCAGCGCGATACGGGTCGGCCGCGGCAAAAGCATAGGCGGCGATGATGCCATCGCGGACAGTTTCGCCGGAAAAATCGTCAAATGCCAATTCCTTGACCGGAATGGTACAGCGCACCCGCGCAAGCCGCCGGTCGGCCAGGTTCGACAAAATCCGCAGATGGACCCTGCCACCGGTAATCCGCTCGACCTGTGGAGCAAGCCGTTCGCAGGCGGTGTTGACCGCGTTCGCGCCCATCGCATCGCGCACATCATAGATCAGGTGAATGACGAGGAAACCGCCAATTGGCGATGATTCGATAATTCGAACTTCGAGGTCGCGCGCGCCGCCGCCGAATTTTTTCAAAATGGGATCTATCGAATCGGCTTCGGCCAGCAGTTCGGCTTTTTTCTCGTAGAGTTTGAGCTTTGCCTCGTGCAAATTGACAACATCCAGTACTTGCATCTGGCCGATCATCAGCGGATCTGTGGTTGTGGCGATAAATCCGCCGCCGGCGCGGGCCAGTTTGGCCATGAACGAAGCTCCGGCCACCACCGAAGGCTCCTCGACCGCCATCGGCACCAGCACCTCGCGCCCGTTGACCAGGAAGTTCAATCCCAGCCCTACCGGCAGGCTATGCAGGCCGATCGCATTCTCGACCATGTGGTCGGCAGCCTCAGGCGAGAGTCCGCCGCTCGCCCAGGGGGCAAGCACATCGGGAGTTTGATCCGCTGCGGCAGCGGCCCGGGTCAGGCGTTCGGCCAGGGATAGGTTGTAAAAGCCAGGAATGCGCGAAGAAGCCATGTTTTTTCCTTAAAAGAGCCGATTTTTACTTTACAGTTATTCTACAGTTCTCTTCTGGCAAAACCTATCAACTTGTCCAATTGCGACGGGTAAGGTAGAATATTTTTTACAAGGAGAGAGACATGCTTCTAACGCGACAGCAGTTGGAAGAACGTTTAATTGCGTTACATCAAGCCAGCCTGACGCTGGTGGACGATATTTCACTTGAATCCCTGCTCGAGCGGATCGCCTCAGTGGCCTGCGAGCAGGTTGATGCACGCTATGCCGCTCTCGGGGTATTGGACAATGACGGCAAGCTGAAAAAATTCATTTCAGTTGGCATGAGCGATGATGAGATTCGGCGCATTCCGCACCCTCCCATGGGGCGCGGGCTGCTTGGCGCGCTGATGAATACCGATGAAACCCTGCGCCTGCCGGATATAAAAGATGATGCCCGTAGTATCGGGTTCCCGCAAAACCACCCACACATGCGCTCCTTTTTGGGCGTGCCAATCCGCTATGGAGACCTGCAGCTCGGCCAGATTTACCTGACCGAAAAACTGGGCGCGCCCGAATTTACCCGCGACGATGAGCAGATCATTCAGATGCTGGCAGCTTATGCAGCGGTGGCAATCCACAATGCGCATCTGTATGATGACCTGAAAGAGCGCGACCGCGCCCTGACGCGCCGCAACCAGGATCTGGCCTTACTCAACAATATCGCCGAAACGTTGACTTCGTCCCTGCAGCTCGAGCAGATCTTGACCCAGACCCTGGCGCAGGTCATGGAATATCTCAAGGTGGAAGCTGGCGAGATATTCATCCTGGAAGAAGATAAACACACCCTGCGCATGGCCCTCCATCGCGGACAGGCAGCCGAGGCCTTCTGGACTCGCGACCGCATGCAGGTCGGCGAGGGCATTATCGGCGTGGTGGCCAAAACCGGAGAACCCATTCTGAGCCACGACCTGGCGCATGATGCACGGTATGTGCGTCCGGCAGTCATCCAGGCTGGTTTTCGGCAGATGGCCTGCATCCCGCTTACAACCAGTGGCGTTACCATCGGCGTTTTGAGCGCTGTTACGCGCAGCAACCTGCCGATCGACGATCATGACGTGCAACTGGTGACCGCCGTTGGCAACTGGGCCGGGCTGGCGATCGAGAATGCTCGCCTGCACGATGACGCCCGCCGCCTGGCCGTGCTCGAAGAACGCGACCGGATCGGCATGGACTTGCACGATGGCATTATCCAATCCATCTATGGGGTTGGGCTGGTGCTCGAACATGCCCGTCTGCTGGCCGATGAAGACCCCAAACATGCCGCAGACCGCATCCAGCAGGCCATCAACAGCCTCAACCACACCATCCGCGATATTCGCACATACATCCTCGATTTGCGCCCGCGACAGCTGGGCGATGAAAACCTGATGGACGGCCTGAAACGACTGGCGCTCGAATTCCGCGCCAACACCCTGGCCGAAGCCAACCTGAGCGGCCTCCCAGAAGATGTTGCCAGCCTGCCCAAGAGTCACTCTCTGGCCCTTTTCCATATCTGCCAGGAAGCCCTGGCCAACGCCGCCAAACACGCCGCAGCCAAGAAAGTCGAGATCAGCGTCTGGAAAACCCCAGAACGGATCATGCTGGAGATCCGCGACAATGGCAAAGGCTTTGACATGCTAAAAATGAACATGACCATCGGTCATGGCCTGTCAAACATGCACACCCGCGCCCATCAGGTTGGGGGCGATGTTGAACTCAGTTCGGTAATTGGCGAGGGAACATCCATTCTGGTCTGGGTTCCAAACGGGAAACATCACTAATCCGGCGTTAATATTGGCAATTGCGTTTAGGAATGTTCAAAATCAAGGTTTCACAAGCTGGAAAACAGGCTGACTTGGCTGTTCAATTTTTTAACGTATATCTCGAAAAAACAGGCTGAATTTGAAACCGACCCCCATATGTGGGGGTCGGTTTTTGAATCCAAACCCTTCGTGGCTGAAACTTTTGTTCTGTTTTTTAGGAGATTCAGCAGTGCAAGCTTTTACATTCTTTAAGGTTTCACCATCTTAAAAAAAACAATTCTTTTAAGGTAGCGTAGGTTTGGCGTGTGGCAAAGTCGTGTTTCTTCTGCTAGAATGTGTGCAGTCAATTGTGGTAACTCCCACTTACCTCAACGAGACTCCCTGAGAAGTATCAGCGTACAAAGAACAAATTTACCTGCCCCTCTGCAAAAACAAGCAGAGGGTTCAGTTCCCTACACCTCGTTGACAGGAGCAATACATGACCCCGGAACAGGCCTGGCAATCAGCACTCGGACAACTCCAAATGGAAATGCCGCGTGCCTCATTCGACACCTGGGTGCGCGATGCCCACCTGCTCAATATCGAACATGGCCTTGTGAGCATTGGCGTGCGCAACGCCTATGCCCGCGACTGGCTGGAAAACCGTTTACAAAACGATGTTGCTCGCCTGCTTTCCGGGATTTTAAACCGCCCGCTGGATGTCGAATTTGTCGTCAGCAACGGGCGCGACAGCAACCCGGACTCTGAAACCGCCAACGAGGTGGGCGCAGATGCGGACTCACCTGAGCCTGCTGCCGTTAAAACACGCTCGGCCACCCTCAACCCCCGCTACACCTTCGACACTTTTGTGGTCGGCGCAAACAACCGCCTGGCGCACGCTGCTGCTTTGGCCGTTGCTGAAAAACCGGCCCGCGCCTACAACCCGCTCTTCCTGTATGGCGGCGTTGGACTGGGCAAAACCCACCTCTTGCACGCCATCGGGAATGCCTGCCATGCCAGCGGTTTGAGCGTGCTGTATGTCTCATCTGAAGAATTCACCAACGATCTGATCCAATCCATCCGTACCCACACCACCGCCTCGTTCCGCGAAAAATACCGCTCGATCGATGTTTTGCTGATCGACGACATCCAGTTCATTGCTGGCAAAGAATCAACCCAGGAAGAATTCTTCCACACTTTCAACACCCTGCACGGTCAGGACAAACAAATCATCGTTTCCTCCGATCGGCCGCCACGAGCCATGGTCACCCTTGAAGACCGGCTGCGCTCACGCTTCGAGTGGGGATTGACCGCCGATGTACAGGCCCCGGACCTCGAGACGCGTACCGCCATCCTGCGTTACAAAGCCGAAAAAATGGGCCGCCAGGTTCCGGACGATGTGATGGACCTGATCGCCCGCCGGGTACAGTCGAACATCCGCGAACTGGAAGGCGCTCTCAACCGCATCGTTGCCTTTTCAGACCTGAGCGGCACGCCGCTGACCGCCAAACTGGCCGAAACCGCCCTGATCGACCTGCTGCCGCAGAGCCGCAACATCCAGCCGGCCAAGCTGATCGAGCTTGTGGCGCGCACCTGGAACACAACCGTCGATGCCCTGCTAGGCCGCGATCGTTCGCAAAAAATTGCCGAACCACGCCAGGTTGCCATGTACCTGCTGCGACAGGAAACGGACGCCTCCCTGCCCCAGATCGGCGAAGCGATGGGTGGCCGCGACCACACCACTGTCATGTACGCCATTGAAAAAATCAGTGATGTCATCGAACGCGACGACCGCCTGCGCAACCGGGTGAAACAGATCCGCGACCAACTCTATGGGCAAGCGGCGGCCATCTAAATTAGCTTTTGCACACGCATTTTTTTAAGAAGAAAGAGGTAGGTCTTTTGCCTCTTTCTTCTTTTTTCAAAAAATGACGTACAATAACGCCGTCATACTTGCACCCCGGAGGCTCCTTTGATCCCTGGCTTGGATGGCCTGCGCGCCATTGCCTTTTTATTAGTCTTGGGCGTTCATACCGATTACTTCCTGTTTGGCTGGACGGGTGTCCTGCTTTTTTTTGTGCTTTCAGGTTTCCTGATCACCGACATCCTGCTGAGGATGAAGGAAACGCTCGCCCCTCAGGCTTTTTTCTACAAATTCTACGGGCGGCGCTTCCTGCGCATCTTCCCGCTCTATTATTTTTATCTTTTCCTGATGCTGGGGGTCACAGCGGTACTGATCAGCTTTGAATATCGTCAGAATTACATGCTGCTCTACCAGCAGCAACTACCCTACGGCTTGCTGTATATCTATAATTTCTTCCACGCCGGGGCGCAATTTGTCGAATCGCGCTTCCTGACCCATTTCTGGTCGCTTTCAGTCGAGGAACAGTTCTACATCGTTTGGCCGTTGATCATCTTCCTGACCCCGCGCGACAAGCTGAAACCGGTCTTCCTGGCGGCGATCCTGGCCGGGCCGCTCTTCCGCGCCCTGACCGGCTTGGTTTACAACAGCGCGGCCTTTCCCTTCCTTTTCCCGAACACCGCTGTTGGCGTGTACGTTCTGCCCTTTTCGCACATCGACGCATTTGCGATGGGTGCGTACATGACCCGCTTCGAGATCCCCAAAGCCCGCCTGCAACTGCTGGCGATGGCCTTTCTGCTGCCCGCCCTCGGCCTGGGCACGGAATACTTCCTGCACGGACAGGTGGAATTCGTCTCATCGCTCGGCTACCAGTACCCGCTTGGCAACGGGCTGCGCCACATCTGGGGCTACACACTGATCGACTACACCTTTCTGCTGGTGATCTACTGCGTTGTGCGCGAGAAAATGTGGGTCAAGTGGCTGGAGTGGCCGGTCCTGAGCTACCTGGGGAAAATTTCTTATGGCATGTATGTTTACCATTTTGCTTTCACCTGGTTCGCCAGCCGGGTTGTGTACGATCTGTGGGCAATCCCCTTCGGCGCGGGCAAACCGCTGGTGCTGGTGCTGACGTTTGCGCTGACGGTGCTGGCCGCTTCGCTGACCTATCGCTGGCTTGAAATGCCCCTGTTGAACCTGAAAGACCGTTATTTTTCGCTAAAAGTAAAAGCGTAAAAATCCCCTGACTTTTGACCACAATATTTTCAATAGAAAAGACGCCAGAGTAAGAAACCCTGGCGTCTTTTCTATTGAATGATCGCCGTTATCAATCTTCTACATACGGCACATAATCGGCGCGGGCAACCCCTTGCTCGATCGCTTTTTGGGCCACGGCGCGAGCCACGGCCTTGTGAACTTCCTTGTCGAGCGGGTTGGGCACAAGGTCAGACCCGGTGGTTTTATCGGCCAGGGTATAGGCAGCGGCAGCCAGCATTTCGTAAGTGATCTCGCGCGCATTGGAATCAACCGCACCGCGGAAAATGCCGGGGAAACCGAGCACATTGTTGACCGATTTGCCATCCGCAGCAAAGGCGGCCCCGTGCGCCAGGGCCACTTCGGGTTCGATCTCAGCATACGGATTGGAAAGCGCCAGGATGATCTGGCCTTCGCGCACCATTTCGGGCTTGATCAAGCCCTGCACGCCGGTGGTGGCGACGACAATATCGCAATTTGCCATGATTTCGCGCAAATTCGAGGGTCTTCCACCCGCTGCGGCCAGACGGTCGAGCGCCTGCTGGCTCAAATCTGCACCCCAAACCTGGTTGCCGGTCATACGCATCAGCATTTTGGCAGTAGCAAACCCGGCTGCGCCCAAACCGATTTGCCCAATCTTGGCACTCGACAGGTAAATGCCCGTCTGGCGCGAGGCAACCATCAGTGCGGCGGTGGTGACCACGGCGGTCCCGTGCTGATCGTCATGCAAAACCGGGATGTCAAGCATCTTCTGCAAACGTTCTTCGATCTCGAAGCAGCGCGGGGCTGAAATATCCTCCAGCTGGATGGCAGAAAAGGTCGGGGCAATGTTGGCGATCGTGCGGATGATCTCTTCGGTATCTTTGGTGTTGAGCAAGATCGGGATGCCCGACAGCCCGACCAGGGTTTCCATCAGCATGGCTTTGCCTTCCATTACCGGCATACCGGCCACCGGGCCGATATCTCCCAACCCCAGGACGGCGGTCCCATCGGTAACGATGGCAACCATATGGCTGATGGATGTGTAAAGACGAGCCAGTTCGGGCTCTTTTGCGATCCTCAAGCAGACTTCAGCCACGCCAGGTGTATATACCCGCCGCAAAACCGCCAGGGAGGTGATCGGGTAGCGTGAACGGATCGCGATCTTTCCTTTTACGTGCATTTCGAGCACTTCATCGCGCACATCCAGCACTTTGACGGTGGGATGGCTGCGCATGGCTTCAATGATTTCTTCCATTTGTTCAATCGAGTTGGCGTAGACAGAAACATCCCGCACAACGTGCAAGGATGTTTCTGTCAACAACTGGATTGCGCCAACACTGCCACCGGCTTCGGCAATCAGGGTCAGCAAACTAGCCAAAGCTCCAACGCTTTGATCGTTGCGAAAACGAACCGTGCGCATTACTTTGGGTTCCCAGGTCATGGTTTAGATCCTTTCAAGCAGTTCAAAAATTTGGGCATGGGTTTGGATGACGGGACAATCAGCTTCAGGGAAAACTCCGGCCGGGTCGAACAATACCGGGATCAGCCCTGCCTGGCGCGCGCCGACAATATCGGCGTAATAGTTATCTCCAATATAGACAGCCTCACACGGAGATACATCTGCCCGGCGCGCGGCCTGGATGAATATTTCAGGATCGGGTTTCCAGGAGCTTACTTCCCCGGCAGCCAGAGCAAAATGCAAATAGTGCAAAATAGCCTTTTCGCGCAGATACTCGTGGAAAGGCTTGTCGCGGTTGGAAACAACCGCCAGGACATAGCCGTTTTCGCGCAAGCTGGCAAGGGTTTCGGTCACACCATCAAAAAGCAGGTCTTGCGGCTTGTAATGGCTATCCATATAGTCGCTCAGCAACGGGGCATACTGGCTGGCATGGGTTTCTGAACAGCCCATGGCGCGCAATTGCCGCAGTGAATAATTGCGCCAGAAAGCCTGGTTTTCTTTTTCGTAACGCTCAATATCTGCGCGCAGATCAGCGGAACTGGCCCAGTAGGAGTGTTCCCAGCGGGCAGAGCGCAGGCGATCTTCGGGTGTAATCTCAAGCCCAAGATGGATGGCATGCTCGGCAAAAAGATCCCGCCCGGCAGGCTGGCTGTTTCGCAGGGTGCCGTCGAGATCGTAAAAAATGGCTTTGGGCGCAGGCATAGGTTGGTTTATCGATTTCCAGGCAAAGGGTGGAACGCAGCGGGGTTATCCGCCGATCTGGTTCATGGCCCGGTTTAACGGGATATAACCTTCATCCAGGCCGTGGCCCCAGGGTTTGTTCCAGACCGCATCCAGGATCATCTGGCGCAGTTCTTCGAGGCTGGCCCCGTTGCGGAGAGGGGTGAGCAGGTCGATCTCTTTTTCGCGCAGCAGACACATCCGCAGTACACCATCGGCGGTCAGGCGGGCACGGGTGCAGGCCGAGCAAAACGGGACGGTAACCGATGAGATAAAGCCAATCTCGCCTTGTGCGCCGCGAATGCGGAAGATACGCGCCTCGCCGTCATAACGGTTGTCGGCTTCAAGCGGACCAAACTCGCTCTCGATCTTGGCCTGGATCTGGGCTGCGGTGACGATTTGCTGGGTCTGGACATCGGTTACGCCGGCGAAGGGCATCATCTCGATAAAGCGCAGCTGCCAGGGGCGGTCGAGGGTTACGGCCGCGAGGTCGATCACATCCTCTTCATTGTAGCCTTTGACAACAACCGCGTTGAGTTTGACCGGGGTAATCCCGGCGGCCTCAGCGGCCAGGATACCTTCCCAGACCTGCTCCAGTTTACCCCAGCGTGTCAGACGTTTGAATTTTTCAGGGTCGAGGGTGTCGATGCTGACATTGACACGCTGCAAGCCCGCTTCGGCCAGCGGCTTTGCCAGGCGCGGCAAGAGCAGGCCGTTGGTGGTCATCGAGATATTGCGGATGCCGGGCGTGGAGGCAATTCCGCGCACGATCTCAACAATATTGGCGCGCACAGTCGGCTCGCCGCCAGTCAGGCGGATCTTATCGAAGCCGAGGTCTGCAAACAGGCGCGCAAAGAGAAAGATTTCATCATCCTGCATCAACTCTGCATTGGGCCTGAAGGTTTGATCTTCAGGCATGCAGTAGATACAGCGCAGGTTGCAATGATCGGTCAGAGAGATGCGCAAATAGTGGATTTTTCTACCAAAGCGGTCTAGTGCCATAGTTACCTCGTTCTACCTTTAAAAGGATGATTGAATTATACCCGCCAGATTTGCAGCCGGCGGTTTTGCTTTTGCGCCGGGCACAAGTTTGCGGACTTCGAACAGTGTTAGAATAGTGAAAAATATAATCACCCTGTAATTGACGTACTAAATTGCCCATGCTATTATTATTTTGAATTTATTTTCATTTATTTCACAAGGAGTTATTTAATGAGTGCTGAATTTTTTATCCGAATTATCGGAATGTTTGTTTTCTTTTTGTTTGGCGGGTACTGGGGGTTCTGGTTTGGCACACAAAATGGTTTCAATCCGATCACTTATGCTTTGGGGTACTCAATGGTCGGAGCTTTGTTTGGCCTGGTTCTGACACCCTGGTTTACCATCCGCCCGATCCGCTGGCTGCGCTCTCTCTTGAGCCAGGTTTCTGCTGAAACACTTTTCTCGGGCTTGCTCGGGCTGGTCATGGGATTGGTTGTTGCCGCCCTGCTGACCTTCCCGCTTTCCATGTTGCCATCTCCATTTCGCGATATTTTGCCTTTCATGGCAGTATTGTTATTCAGCTATTTTGGGGTTGCACTGTTTGTAATGCGCCAGACAGATATGCTGGGTGTGATCGGCGCATTCTCAGGCCGAGGCAGCGGCGAAGCTGCAACAAGCCCATCGTGGAGTCAGCCTACACGCACAATCTTGCTGGATACGAGCGTGATTATCGATGGGCGCGTGGCCGATATCGCCAAAACCGGTTTCCTACCGGGGACGCTGCTCATCCCGCGCTTCGTGCTGAATGAGTTGCAGTATATCGCCGATTCGGCCGACTCCTTGCGCCGCCAGCGCGGACGGCGCGGCATGGAAGTACTCTCAGAATTACAGAAAACTTCGGCAGTAACGGTTCGTATCAGCGACATCGATGTGGACGGCGTCCGCGAAGTGGATGACAAACTGGTCATCCTGGCCCGCCAGTTGAAATGCCCGATCCTGACCAACGATTACAACCTGAACCGGGTGGCCGAGTTGCAGGGTGTGGTCATCCTGAATATCAACGAACTGGCCAATGCCGTTAAATCGGTTGTGCTCCCCGGCGAGACCTTCAATATTCAGATCATTCAGGAAGGCAAGGAAACCAATCAGGGTGTTGGCTACATGGAAGACGGCACGATGGTGGTGATCGAAAACGGCAACAAATTCCTCGGCGTTCACAAAAACGTGACTGTCACCAAAGTTCTGCAAACTGCCGCAGGGCGCATGATCTTCGCCCGCCCGGAAGATTAATCATCCACAAACAAGCAAAAAGCGCGGCCTGCAAAGCCGCGCTTTTTTATTTTCTGAATCCCGCTACTACCAATCGTTGTTTTTCTCGTATCCCAGGCGGACAAGCAAATCCCCGGCGACTTCCTTGAACAAGGATTTATGCTCGTCCTTGAAATACTTTGCCCACTCACCGGTTTTGCCGGAGCGGAAGGTTTTCGACTTTTTAGGCTGGATGGTCTCGACAAGAATTTCCAACGCTTTTTCACGCGGAGTCGGGATTTTGTAACCGGTCTTTTCGAGTTGGTCGAGCATGGCGGTCAGCATTTCATCACGCTTATTGATCAAATCTTCGAAGCGCAAGCAGAGCACGGAGGGCTGTTCCAGCCACTCGAAGACACCCTGGTAGCGCCTTTTGACATCCACCATGTAAAACCCGTCTTTATCAACGCCGCTGATGGCCACCTTCAGACGCTCGTCAAAATCTGAAAGGTTCTGGTAATAATCATGCAGACCATGGCCTTCGTGCATATCGGTGGCATAAAAAACGTGCGAGACAAGCATATCGCGCGGGTCACGATAGACAAAATAATTGGCCCGCCCGGGAGCGCACAACAAAGTGACGTTTTCGGGAGTGGCATCAACATAACCCCAGCCAATCACGCCCCGCGGAATACGGTCAATCTGCGCCTGAACTTCGCCGGCATCGAAACGCCCGCCGGCAGCCTTGACCGTGCGCACCGGTTCGGTTTGAACGTAGGCATACGGCGCAATCTGACAGAACCCGCTCAGGATCTGGGTCAACAGGTGCGAGCCGCTCTTGGGCTTGGC
Source organism: Chloroflexi bacterium HGW-Chloroflexi-6 (assembly GCA_002840685.1). GTDB lineage: Bacteria > Chloroflexota > Anaerolineae > Anaerolineales > Villigracilaceae > UBA8950. The sequence goes on from PHBU01000011.1 coordinate 312,005, forward strand.
GTTGCCGAAAATCGGCGGCGCGTCGCCAAAAGAAAGGCGCTTCCAGCGTAAGACAGCCTGGGCGTACTTCGCGGTCGGGCGAAAGGTGCGGTAGAGTGTGTCAGAGAGTGCCATGATTATTTATCCGTAGGAGCGACCGTGAAGGGTCGCCCCTACAGGAATGGATTACTCACTATCTTTAATGCGGCGCAACTTCTTGCGCGACGACATCTCGCTATCATAAACCTTTTTGACACCGTCGCCGAGGCCGGCTTCGGTGACACGAATATACTTGACCAGTTTTTCAAAGCCACCCGGTTCAACAGACGCGGCCTGGTCGCTGCCCCACATCGCCCGGTCGAGGGTGAAGTGGCGCTCGACAGCGCAAGCGCCCAAAGCCACCGCCACCGCGGAGGGCACGAGGCCGACTTCGTGACCGGAATAACCGATCGGTGTGTTCGGGAATTCGCGGCGCAAGGTTTCCACCATGCGCAGGTTGAGTTCTTCCGGGTCGCACGGGTAAGCGCTGGTGCAGTGCATGATCATCAGGTTTTCCAACCCGGCCGCATCCACGCCGCGATGGATCTCGTCCATCGTGGACATGCCGGTCGAGATGATGATCGGCTTGCCGGTCTTGCGGGCATACTTCAACAGCGCCAGGTCGGTCAGTGATGCGGAGGGCACTTTGTAGGCCGGGGTATCGAACTGGCCCATAAAATCGACAGAAGGCTCGTCCCAAACCGAAACCATCCAGTCGATGCCCAGGTCGCGGCAGTGACGGTCGATCTCAATATAGGCTTCTTTGTCAAATTCGACTTTGTAACGGTAATCCAAATAGCTGATGTAACCCCAGGGTGTCTCGCGCATTTGCTTCTGCTGTTCGAGCGGGGTGCAGACTTCCGGGGTGCGTTTCTGGAATTTGACCGCGTCCGCGCCGGCGTGAGCGGCGGCCTTGATCATTTCTTTGGCAATTCCCAGATCGCCGTTGTGGTTAATGCCGATCTCCGCGATGATATAAGCAGGGTGCCCATCGCCGACCAGTTTGCTGCCAAACTTTATTTCACGAGTCATTTTTTCTCCTGTAGGATTAAATCACACACTTCCCTCACGGCGCCATGCCCACCCGTCTTGCGGGTTACAAAATCGGCAGCGCGCAATACTTCGGGTTGGGCATCAGCCACCGCCACCGCCCAACCGGCCACTTCGAAACAGGGCAGGTCGTTGATATCGTTGCCGACATAGATCACGCGTGAAGGGTCAATTTTACGCTCTTTTAGTAAATTTTCCAGCACTTTGGCCTTGTCATCCAGACCAACACCTTGAATGGCTTCGACGCGCATCTTTTTGGCGCGCGCTGCGACCACCGGGTTGACCTCTGACGACAAAATGACCACTTCAGTGCCCATCTGACGCAGTTTAGTCATGATCAGGCTGTCGCCGCGGTTGGCAGCGATCATCTCACGACCGTCCTCGCTGACCCAGACGCGGTTATCGGTGACAACACCGTCAAAGTCGAGCACCAACAGATCGACCTGCCCCGGCATCGGGCGGCGGGCGCGCCCCGGCGAAACCATCTCGAGGCCGCCAAAGGCCACCAGCCACTCAGCCCGCACCCAATCGCGCAGGTTGTCCAGATCGACCGTAAAGTTCGGGTCGATCAAGAGCGGGTAGATCGTCTTGCCGCTCATCGAACCATTTAGAATCGCGGCAGGGCGGATGGCATCGATGTGCCCGGTTTGCCAGTAGATATCCGGCAGAATCTGCCGGGGAGCATTGTACGGTTCTTCGATCCCCTCCACTGCAAGCAGATTCGCCATCGGAGCGGCTTCGCCAGCCGGTAAGCGCCACATTTTATGCGGGTTTTGCCCGGCCGGGACGATGCCCCGCACCGAATCGGCGTCAGCGTGCTGGAGCAGGATGCGCACCGCATCGTCCACCAACCCGAGCGGGCGGACCGGCGAGGTGGGCCTTAGCTGCACAACGACATCCGGCTTGTAACCCTCGTTCTTTTCCAGCCATTCGAGCGCATGAACGAAAACAGGCAGGTCGGTGGTCTTGTCCTCGGCAAACTCGGCCGGGCGCAGAAAAGGCGTTTCAGCGCCCCAGGCGCGAGCCACGGCAGCAATCTCCGCGTCATCGGTACTGACAATGACGCGGGTCACCAATTCCGACTTCAACCCGGCAGCAATGCTCCAGGCGATCAGCGGATAACCGCTAAAATCACGAATATTCTTGCGCGGAATACCTTTCGACCCGCCGCGCGCGGGGATGATGGCGAGAACTTCAGGTTTCATAATATCTCCGTAGGGGCGCAGCAATGCTGCGCTCCTACAATCATTACCAGGCCGTCCAACCGCCATCCACAACCACATTATTGCCGGTCATATAAGAGGATGCATCAGAAGCGAGGAATAATAAAGCACCGTTCATTTCGTCTTTTTTGGCCATGCGCCCCAAAATCGTCTTGGCGGCATAGTTTTTGGCAAAAAGCTCGTCGTGGTTATTATAAACACCGCCGGGGGTCAACATGTTGACGCGGATCTCGGTTTCCATGTAGTACGAGGCCAGGTACTTGGTGAATCCGACGATCCCGGCTTTGGTTACGGTGTAATAGACCGGTTTGAAAGCAGGCTGGGAACCGTCCGCCTTGCGGTAGATGCGCTGGTCGGGGCCGTTCAAGCCGTAGGTCGAACAAATGTTGATGATGCTGCCCTTTTTACCCTGCGCCACCATCTGCTTGACGCAGGCCTGGGTGACGAGGAAAGTGCCGGTCAGGTTAACGTTCAGGGCGGCATTCCACTGTTCGAGCGGGTATTCTTCGAAGTTACCGGGCGCAATGCCCTTGTTGACAGCGTCCGGGTCGAACTTTGGGTCGAGGGCAGCGCTGTTGACCAGCACATCCAGGCGGCCAAAGGTTGAGACAACCTTCTCAACCATGGCGTTGACCGAATCCGGGTTGGTGATGTCGGTCGCCACCGCCAGGGCCTGGTAGCCAGCCCTGGTCAGGTCAGCAGCGACGGTGACGCACTTTTCAGCGTTCAGATCCACCACGGCAACCGCCGCTCCGGCTTCGGCCAGGGTGCGGCAAAATTCCACGCCGAGCAAACCAACCCCACCGGTGACAATCGCCACACGGCCGGTTAAATCAAATTTTTCCTGAATTTTTGGCATTTTTGTTCTCCTGTAGGGGCGCAGCAGTGCTGCGCCCCTACAACACGATTATGGTTTTCCGTACAATACATTCCCCTGCGATTTTTCGAGCAAGGTCAAGCCGTCGAATTGTAACGCGATTTCTTCGCCAAAGGCGCCTTCAATGTCGGATGTGTCAAACAGGGCCAGCACAGCCCGCCCGGCCAGCAGTTCTTCGCGCATTTCAGCCAGGGACTGCTCATAGCCGGTGCGCGGCAGGCCGCTCACGGGGTTGATCGTGGTCGGGATAACGCGGCTGGCGCGCCCGGTCACCAGGTAAACTGCCGGTGGTGAGTTGGAGTAGATCGCCACATCGGGCGGCAGATCCTCGATGATCGCCAGCACATTCATCTGGCGCCAGCGCCAGGAGGCGTAGCCCAGACCGTCGATTTCATGCAATTCTGCCAGAGAGCGTTGAAAGTTGAAGGTTGAAAGCGCTAGGATGGCAGCCACTACAGTCAAGGCAAATGGAACGCGGATTTGGCGGATAATGCGGATGAACACAGATTTTTTTTCTTGCTCTTCCTTCGTGCCCTTCGTGTCCTTTGTGTTTAAGCTCTGTAATACAGCAACCAGCAAAATCATCCACGAAACATACAGCGGGGAAAGAATTCGGTGCTGGAATTTGGTGCTGGCATCGAAGAAACTCATCGAAAACAGAACCGCGCACAGGTAGCCAAAGATGTATATGGCCGTGGTAAACGTCAACGGATTGGGGGATTTCTCGATCTCGCGTGTAAAGAGTAAATTCCAGGCATGGTAAACCAGCCAGGCCAGCAGGAATATCCCAATCGTGATCAGCAGAACGCTTAATGCACCGGATTTAAACAGCCAGTCTTGCCAGGTTGGGAACGGGGAGATGAACTGGGAAAAATTAAACAAACCAACGCGGATATTGGAAATTTGGATCGGGTTGAATTGGATAACACGATTGGTGGCCGAATCGGCGACCAGGCTGTTACGAATGAACCAGATCGCAATCGGCGGAATGACCCCGGCCAGGAAGAGAGCGATCCGCTTCAGGCGCGAATGGTGGGAGAGCAGGAAGATGGCAAGCAGGAAAGTGGCGATCAGAGCCAGACCGGAGTAACGAGTCAGGAAAGCCAGGCCGGTACAAAGCCCGGCCAAAAAGATGAAAGATGAAAGCCCCTTTCTTTCTTCATCCTTGATGCCCAAATCAAAAAACAAAAATGATAGCAAACTGAAAAATAAAAACAACGGTTCGCTCAAAACCTGGGCATGGATCCGCAGCAGTTGAGCGTTGGTGGCAAAGAGCAGGGCCAGGAAAATTCCGGCCATCTGTGATTTGGTCGCGCGAAACCCAAGCAGCCCGATCAACCCGGTGTTGGCGGCAATGAGCAGGACGTTCAGGACGCGCGCGCCGCGATAGGGGTCGAGGCCCAAAAGGCCGATCCCGCTCAGGGTCAGCGACAAAAGCGGCGGGTAGTGCGTGACCGCTTCCAAATCACTATCCAGCCAAACGTCGCTGTAGCCGGTTCCGGCCAAAAGCGAGCGCGCTCCGCCGATGTACGCGGCAGAGTCATTGGTCAGCCCAAGACCGGAGGGGGTGGCGTACCACAGCGCAAATCCGGCGGCAATGGAGAGAATGGAGAGTGAAATGTAAAAAAGGCGGGACATGGTCAAATTGGGGATCAAAAAAAACATGCCCGTTCCCAACCCGGCGGATTGGGAACGGGCCGTCAAGTCTAATTTTTACTCGCTGAGCAAGTAACCCTGCTCGAGCAGGTAGCCAATGATCTTGCGGGCATTTTCTTCGGGAGTAACGCCCGAGCCCAACAGGCTGATTTCGGGGTCGATCGGCGGTTCGTAGGGGTCGTCGACGCCGGTGAAACCCATCGGCTTGCCATCCAACATGGCCTGGCGGGCTTTGGCATACAGACCCTTGACGTCGCGCTGTTCGCAGATTTCGACCGGAGTGTCCATGTAGACCATGATGAAGTTCTCGCCGACCATCTTGCGGGCTTCGTTACGGGCCGAGCGGTAGGGGCTGATAGCCGCGCAGATGACTGCGCCACCGTGGCGGGCGATCTCGCTGGCGACAAAACCGATGCGCAGGATGTTGGTGTCGCGGTCTTCCTTGCTAAAGCCGAGGCCCTTGCTCAGGTGGGTGCGGACAACATCGCCATCCAAAACAGTGGCTTCGCGGCCATGTTCGAGCATCAGCTCGGTCAGAATCTGGGTGGTGGCGCTCTTGCCCGAGCCGCTCAGGCCGGTGAACCACAGGCAGAATCCCTGTTTGTGGCGCGGCGGATAGGATTGGCGCAGGATTTCGGCAGTTTCAGGTCGGGTGAACCACTCAGGCAGCAATCTGCCCTTGGCGAGATAATCATCGCGCACCTGGGTGCCGGAGATGTTGAGGGTCTTTGCGCCAGCGGGGATATCTTTTTGTTCGACATAGCGGTCTTCGTCGGGCAGGTAGACCAGCATTTCAAACGGGACCATCTTGACACCCAATTCGGCTTCGTGCTCGGTCATCAGGGTCTGGGCATCGTAGGGGCCATAGAACGGTTTGCCCGCGCTGTCGTTGCCGGGACCGGCATGGTCGCGCCCCACAATGAAGTGGTTGGCGCCATGGTTGCGGCGGATGATGGCGTGCAACAGGGCTTCCTTGGGGCCAGCCATACGCATGGCCAACGGCAGCAGGCTGAGCAAGGTGTCATCCTGGCTGTAATAGTTATCCACCAGCGCCTTGTAAGTGCGGGTGCGGGTGTAATGATCAACATCGCCGGGTTTGGTCATGCCGACAACCGGGTGGATGATCAGCGAGCCCTTGACAGAGGCTGCGGCGCGTTTGGTCAGTTCTTCGTGGATGCGGTGCAGAGGGTTGCGGGTCTGGAATGCGACCACGTTATCGTTGCCCATCGCCTCGAGTTTTGCGCGGACCTGGGTCGGGGTGAAGCGCAGGTCAACAAAGTCGAAGTATTTCGGCATATTCAGCACTTTGAGCGGGCCGCTGATGCAGACCTTGCCCCAGCGCGCCATTTCAGAAACCATCGGGTGCTTGGGGTCATTGCTGCCGTAAGCCAAGTTGCCCTCAGTCTGGGCATCCCAATGGAAGACTTCATCCAGTTCCATGACAGCAATGATATCGTTGTTGGCGTTGCGCAGAACGAGCGATTCGCCCACGGTCGGCAGTTCAGCCGGGTCGGCAGTCAGGGTGATCGGCAAAGGCCACAGGGTACCATCAGCCAGACGCATCTTGTGCAAGACACTCTCGTAGTCGGCTTTGCCCATAAAAGTGGTCAGGGGCGAGAAGCCACCCGTGGCAAGCAATTCCAGATCGCACAGAGCGCGCATGGAAATCTTGATGGACGGCAATTTGGCGGCTTTGGCAAGCAGTGCATCGCGTTCTGCGCCTTCCGCAACCAGATTGACCAGTGTACCGCCGTAGGGGGCGATAAGGTTTGCTTTCGACATGAATTTTCTCCTAACAATCAATATTCAGTTGTTGAATTTTGATTATTATAACAGACCTTATGCCATTTTTCTTTTAAATTTGTCAAGGATTACAGTGAAAGCGCGTGCTATAATTTTTTATCGCCAACAGAATCACATTTCAGTTTTGCTCTGGAGATGAATATATGACCGCCTTGCTCGCCGCACTCTTCTTCGGGTTTGTGCCATGCTTTTTATTCGCTTATATTCTGTATTGGCTTGACCGCTATGAAAAAGAACCCATCCTTTTGCTGGGAGCAGTCTTCATGTGGGGCGTTGTCGTCGCCGCCGGAGGATCATACATCCTTAACTCGCTGTTTGGGATGACGATATTTGCTTTTAGCGGTTCTGAAGAACTGGCGAGCGTGACCGGCGCCACCCTCAGCGCGCCGCTGGTGGAAGAAACGCTCAAAGGCCTGGCGGTACTGATCGTTTTCCTGATCTTCCGCCACGAATTTGACTCGATCCTGGATGGGATCGTTTATGCTGGCATCGCTGCACTCGGATTTGCTGCCACTGAGAACAGCATCTACATCTGGCGCGGTTACGTTGGCGATGGTTGGGGCGGCCTTGCATTTCTGGTTTTTATCCGTGTGATATTGGTTGGTTGGCAGCACCCGTTTTACACGGCTTTCATCGGTATCGGCCTGGCGGTTGCCCGCACCAACCGCAACGGTTTTGTGAAATTCATCGCACCGCTGACAGGTTGGGGACTGGCCATGTTCACCCATTCCATGCACAACTTCCTGGCATCCATTCCCCTGCTGGGAGATCTGACCTGCCTGTTGGGCTCGCTCCTCGATTGGAGCGGCGTATTATTTATGTTCGTGGTGATCCTATGGGCCAACTGGATGGAACAAAAAAATATCACCCTGCACATGCGCGAAGAAGTCCAAAGCGGGATCATCAGCCCCGCTCAATATCGCACCGCCTGTTCGGCCTGGGCGCAGTCCTGGGCCTGGCTGACGGCCATTTTTAGCGGAAGGTTCCAGGCCACATCCCGGTTTTACCAGGTGGTGGGCGAACTCGCCCATAAGAAAGAACAACTACGCAGGCACGGAGATGAAAGCGGCAACAGCTCCCTGGTGCAAAAATACCGCCAGGAGCTGGCTGCACTGGCTCCCCGAGCACAATCATAACAAGGAAAATTCATGTTATCGGTAATTTTGAAAGACTGGAAATCTCACTCCATCCCACTCGGGTTTCTCGGGTTGGCCATTGCCATGTTCATTCTGACCCCAATCTGGGCCTGGGAATGGTATCACGCACCTTTTAGCGGTTTTTTAATCGAGCCAAACAATGTACTCAGCCAGATCAGCGGCCAAGGATGGCAGGGCAAAGCCAGCGGCTTGCAATGGTCAGACCGCCTGCTCGCGCTCAATCAAACGCCCATCGATAACACCGGGCAAATGTACACATTCCTGCGTGAAAATGGCTGGCGCGATTTTAAAGCAACTTTTTATCGCACAAGCGACAATTCCACATTTACCATCACCATCACACCCGCCAGAGCGCAAACACGTGATCTGGTCTCGCTATTCATCATCCCCTACCTGGTCGGGTTTACCTCGCTGGCCATCGGATTTTGGGCCTATCGCCTGCGTCCCGATTTCAGGCCGACTCGCGCCTTTGCCATATTTGTATCGTCCGTCGCCCTCTTGACATCAACCTTTCTGGACATGAACACCACCCACAGGGTCGTTCTGCTGTGGGCGCTCAGCCTGCCGGCCGCGGGCGCGGCTGTCGGCTATCTGGCGCTCATGTTCCCACAGGAACTGCCCATCATTCGGCGTTGGCCGTTCTTGCGATGGATCCCCTTTCTGATCGGCTTAATCTTAGCCACCTTCATTGCCCGCGACATTCTCCTGCCCCCCAACCCGTATGCATACATCGATTCGTGGCGCTGGGGTTATGTCTTTATCGCGCTCGGCATTCTATCCTTTCTCGGAACCCTGACCGGGCGAGTGCTTGGCGACAGCTCGCCAATTGTGCGCCAGCAAAGCCGGGTCATTATCTTCGGCGCAGCGCTGGCCTTCCTGCCGATCCTGGTGCTATACCTGCTCCCGATCGGTTTTCAGAACGCCGTCCCAGAATTTCGTCCCGAACTGCTCTTCCCGCCGCTGATCCTGCTGCCGCTGTCGGTCACTTATGCCATCTTGCGTTACCGGCTGTTGGATGTAGACCGCTGGCTCAGCCGTGCGCTAACCTATGTACTGACCACCAGCGCCGCCCTGCTGTTGTTCTTCCTGCTGCTCAATGGCGCATCTTTTGTCTTCCAGCAAACGGTCGAGACTGATGATCCCTTCGTTGTCGCTGCCTATCTGCTGATCCTGGTGATTGCATTTTCGCCGTTGCGCAACCTGATCCAGCGCGCCATCGATCGAGTTTTCTACCGCTCCCAGGCCGATTACCGCCGCATCCTGACCAATCTCTCGCAAAGCTTGGTGGTTACGCCCGACATCGACCGCACCATCAACCTATTGCAAACTGAGCTGGACAGAGCCCTGACACCTGAAAAATTCATCATCTTCCTTTTTGAAGATGACCGCCAACTTTATGTGCCATTTTCAGCTCAATTTGAGACGGACCGTGTTTTCCAACCCGGCGACCCGCTGACAAAACTGCTCAGCCAGGCCACCCAGCCGCTCTGGCTGGCCACAGGCAGCCCGCTGCCATCCGAACTGCAACACGAGCCAGGCATGGACTGTGAAGTTTTCGTTCCGTTGCGTTACGAAGGCCGCCTGACCGGATTCATGGCCCTCGGGCAGCGCCGCTCAGGAGAACCCTACACCAGCGACGATCTCGAATTCCTGACCGCCGTCGCAGGCCAATCGACCCTGGCGCTTGAAAACGCACGCCTCTTCCAAAATCTGCGCCACACCCTCGACGAAACCCTTGAAATGAAGAACCTAATGGATGACATCTTCGCCTCCGTCGCCACAGGCATCATCACAACAAATGTCGAGCATAAGATCACCGTTTTTAACCACGCAGCCGAACAGATATTAGGTATTCCGCTCCAAAAAGCGATCGGCAAACCGATCGAGTTGGCACTGCCGGGTTTGCGTATCCAGGAAATTGCGCAAAACGTTATGCAGACCAGTTCAGCATCAGAAGGAAAAGAATTTACGCCGAAGCTATCTTCAGACCGTGGCGAACTGGTCTTGCGCGTTTCAACCTCGCCGCTCAAAGATGCCCACCTCGCCACCAAAGGTGCAACCATTGTTTTTGAAGATCTGACCGAAAACCGCAAACTCGAAAAAGAACGTCAGGTCATCCATCAGACCTTCGGGCGGGTCGTTGCTCCGCGCGTTCGTGACCGCCTGCTCTCAAATCCGGCAAGTCTCGATCTCGACGGCGCGCGCACCCTGGTCACCGTTCTGTTTGCTGACCTGGCCGGTTTTACCTCATTCAGCGAGAGCAACGTCCCTGAAGATGTATTTGCCGTTCTGAACACCTACCTCGACATCGCCGCCCAGGCCATTCTCGAACAGGAAGGCACCCTCGATAAATTCATGGGCGACGCCGTCATGGCCATGTGGAACAGCCCCGACCCCCAGGATGACCACGCCATGCGCGCCTGCCGGGCCGCCATCAACCTGGTAAACCGCACCATCGACTCGCATAAAAACTACGCCAACCCGGCCTTCCACCGCATTTTCCGCGTTGGCATTACCACCGGCTACGCCATGGTAGGCAACGTCGGCACCAGCGAACTGTTCAACTACACCGTCATTGGCGACACCGTCAACCTGGCCCAGCGCTTGCAAGCCAGCGCCCAACCCGGGCAAATCTTCATCCAAAAAGACACTTTCGAAATCGTCCAAAACCAGGTCGAGGCCACCCAAATGGAGCCGCTGACCGTTAAAGGCCGCGCGTCCAGCGTCGAAACCTATCTGCTGCGTGGTTTAAAATGAACACGCCTTACCATATCTCGATGACCGGCGAAGCCCTCGGGCCATATTTCAGCCCGGTCGCGCTCAAACAGATCATCGCCGCCAACCTCGGTCAAGATTCGCTCGGCTACCAGTTCGCCCACGATCACTTTCACTTTGACAACAACTCCTTCGTGGCTGGCTACGCCTACGTTGAAACCTGCCGCCAGAACACCATTCTTGCCATTCGCGCTGGTCAGGTTGCGCTCGCGCGGGCGGAATTTGGGCGGCTGACACACACCGTGCAGGATTTCTACGCCCACACCAATTACACTGCCCTTTGGCGTGAACTGCACCCTGGCGCCACCCCGGAGCAAATCGACCCTCTGTTTGAATCCTGTATGACCGACCCACGGCTGCACTCCGGGCGGTTATACTACCCGTTGGAAATTCTGTACTTCGTGCCGTTTCTGCGCGAGTGGGTTCTGCCTCGATTGCCAAAAGACTCACACGCCCAGATGAACAAAGACGAGCCATCCTGCCCGGATTTTGAATACGCCCGTTCGGCAGCCACCCACAGGACCCGGGTCGAGTGGCTTCGTCTGGCAGAATCGCTGACAGACACCGAAAAAACCGCCTTCACCGGCCAAGCCAACAGCCGAACCCAATTCCCATCCAACCCCGAAAAGGTATAAAATTAAACCATGGATACCAAAGCTCAACTAAACCAAGCAGTAAAAGATGCCATGAAAAGCGGTGACGAAACCCGCAAACGCACGGTGCGCATGGTGCTGGCCGCCATCAAACAAGTTGAAATTGACAAACGCGCCGAACTTGATGAAGCTGCCGTGATCGCGATCGTGCAAAAAGAAGTAAAAAGCCGCCGCGAAGCGCTCGAAGAAGCCAAAAAAGCCGACCGCCCGGATCTTGCTACTGACGCCCAGGCGGAAATCGACATTTTGAATGCCTTCCTGCCGCAGGCCATGAGCGCGGACGAACTGCGTGAACTGGCGCGCCAGGCAATCAGCGAAACCGGCGCCAGCGGCCCCGCTGATATGGGTAAAGTGATGAAAGCCATGTTCCCCAAAGTCGCAGGCCGCGCTCCGGGCGACCTGGTCAGCGCGGCAGTCCGTGAGCTATTGTCATCATGATACAGACCGAAAAGGCCCGCTGGTGGGATAAGATTCCGCGCCACGACATCCTGGCCTTGATATTGCTTGTTCTGACCAGCCTGGGAGCTTATGCCATTCTCGTTATCCCAATCGCGCTGGGCAGTGATTCGATTCCACTTCAGGCAGGCCAGGTAGCCCCGCAAGATTACCAGGCTCCCCGCAACGCCGAATACATCAGTGAGGTGCGCACAGAGCAAGCCCGTCGGGTGGCTGAAAACAATGTCGCCGATGTTTACACCTCGCCAGACCGCGCCATCGCCCGCCGCCAGGTGGAGTTGTTGCGCGCCGCCTTGCAGTTCATCCAATCTGTGCGTGACGACCCGAGTGCCATACCTGCTGAAAAACGCGCCAGCCTGACAACCCTGGCCGATATCAACTTAAGCGATCAGGCCATCAACAATACCCTGTCGATGACTGAGACCCGCTGGACAGCCGTCCAAAACGAATCGATGCAATTACTGGAGCGTATTTTCCGCAACCCGATCCGCGAGCGAAATGTGGAAAGTACGCGCCAGAACATTTCGGGGTTGGTCAGCTTTTCTCTTAACGAGGAGCAGACCGCGTTGGTGGTTGAGTTGGTCTCTCCCTTTGTGGTTGCCAACAGTTTTCTAAGCGAAGAACAAACCCTGGCCGCCCGTGAATTGGCCCGCCAGAACATCCAGCCCATCACCCAGACCTATGTCACCGGAGAAATTGTTGTTCAACGTGGCGCGGTGCTGACCGAAGCCAACATCGAAGCGCTTCGAACTCTTGAACTCATCCAACCGCGCAACCCGGCAATTGATTACCTGTCATCAGGGGCATTGGTGTCTGTTTTTATGGTATTCACCGGTATGTATTTCCATCGGCGCAGACCACATTTCTATAACGAAGGCCGCAGCCTGGTATTGATTGCCTTCCTATTTTTGTTATTCCTGCTGATGGCACGGCTTCTCATCCCCTATCGAACCCTGGTTCCATATTTCTTTCCGCTGGCCGGGTTTGGCATGCTGGTCTCAACTTTGTTCGGACCAGGAGGAGCTTTGATTTTAACGATTGGCCTGAGCGTATTGGCCGGGTACAATCTGCCAAACAGTTTCGACCTGACAATTTATTTCATGTTCTCATCGCTGGTCAGTGTTCTTTCACTAGGGAAGGCGCAACGCTTTGGTTCATTCATTTGGTCGGGCCTGGTGGCCAGCCTGACCGGAACGGCTATATTGGTGGCTTATCGCCTGCCTGAAACAGAAATAGACATCTTAGGGTTTTTCCAATTTATTGGCGCAGCGATGTTAATGGGCCTGCTGTCTGCCAGTCTGGCGCTGATCTTGCAATACTTATTGGCAGAATTCCTGGGGCTGACAACCCCGCTGCGCCTGGTTGAAATTTCGCGCCCCGATACGCCACTCCTGCAATTTTTATTACGCAACGCGCCTGGAACCTACCAGCACAGCCTGCAAGTTGCAAACCTGGCTGAACAGGCCGCAGAGAAACTGGGCATGGATGCCCTGCTGATCAGGGTTGGCGTACTCTACCACGATGTGGGCAAAGCCATGAATCCGGCATTTTTTATTGAAAACCAGATGCCCGATAATCTCAACCCGCATGATGACCTTGACCCGCAAATTGCCGCCCAAACCATCATCCGGCATGTCACCGACGGTGTGGTACTCGCCAGGAAACATCGCCTGCCCAGACGCATGCAAGATTTCATGCTGGAACACCACGGAACTTTGATTACACGCTACCAATATACGCAAGCTGTCAAAGCGGCTGGCGACGATCCTTCCCTTGTGGATGACAGCAAATTTCGCTATCCTGGGCCTCGTCCTCGTTCTCGTGAAACCGCCCTGTTAATGCTGTCTGATGGCGTTGAAGCCCGCTCCCGCTCGAACCGTCCCAAAACCGAGGAAGAGCTGCGCAAAATCGTTCAACAAACAATAGATTTCTGTCAAAAAGAAGGCCAGTTGGCAGAAACCCGTTTCACCCTGAAAGATCTGACCATTATCACCGATTCTTTTGTCTCCACCCTGGCCGGGCTGTACCATCCACGCATCGCTTACCCAATCCAGGCAGAAGCTAACAGCCAGCAAGATGTCTCCACTCAAAAAAGGGAGTCTGAATGATCTTTGTCGAAACCCAGTATGACCAAACACCCGCGGCGCTCAATGACCTGGTTGAAAATGCCGCGCTGGCGGCGCTGAAACACCAATCCGCGCCTGAAAACGCCACAGTTACCATCGTGCTAACGGATGATGAGCAAATGCACAGCCTGAATCTGGATTACCTGGGAGTGGATGCCCCCACTGATGTGCTTTCCTTCCCATCGGAAGAAATCGATCCCGAGACCGGCGACCCTTATCTGGGAGATATCCTGATCTCTGTGCCACGCGCCGCCAATCAGGCCGAAAGCACCGGGCACGATGTCGAATCTGAAGCGCAATTGCTGACCGTGCATGGGATCCTGCATCTGATGGGGCACGACCATGCCGAGCCGGAAGAAAAAGAACGCATGTGGCAGGCCCAGGCCGAGATATTGACAAAATTGGGATTGGGCAATATCCAGGTCCGCGAATCATAAAATCGATCCATGAAAAATTTCATCATCGCCCGCATCGCGTCTTTTCATCATGCATTTCATGGTTGGGGGTATGTCATCCGCACCCAGCATAACGCATGGATACATGCCGTTGCCACCAGTCTTGTCGTGATCATGGGGTTTTGGCTGGGCCTTCCGGCCCGTGATTGGGCTACGCTAATTCTGGTGATAGCAATGGTCTGGTCTGCCGAGTTCTTTAACACATCCATCGAGGCAGTCGTAGATCTGGCCAGCCCGATCCACCACCCGCTCGCCAAAGTAGGCAAGGATGTTGGCGCAGCGGCAGTTCTGATTGCAGCAGGCGCGGCGGTGCTGGTCGGTTTGTTGATCTTGGGCCCACCCTTATTGGTTAAATTAGCTATTTGGAGATGAAATAATGGCTCTCACTTTTCGTTTTGGCACCGTTGGTTCACCCAGCAAAACCCCAAAAAAGCCGGGCGGCTCGGTTGGCGCGATCCTTTTCAGCCGCGAAATCGGCCTGGATGCGCTCGAGCTGGGCTGGGTACAGTCGGTGCGCGTTTCCGTCGAGACTTGCGCCCTGATCAAGGAAACCGCTGCAGCGCAGGATGTCGGCGTCAGCGTGCACGCTCCCTACTTTATCAATCTCAATGCCAACGATGAAGAATGGCCCAAGAGCCGCCAAAGGCTGATGGATGCCGCCCACTACGGCAACCTGGCCGGGGCCAGCGACATTATCTTCCATCCCGGTTCCTATTTTGAACAACCCCCGGCGGATGTGCTGAAAATTGCCATTCCGCGTCTGCAAGGCTGTCTGGACGAGCTGCGCGGGGCGGGCAACCCGGTAATTTTGCGCCCCGAAACGATGGGCAAAAGCGCCATGCTTGGATCGTTTGAAGATACGCTGGAAATGTCGCGCCAAATCTCTGGCGTTTTGCCCTGCCTCGACTTCGCCCACCTGCACGCCCGCCCCGGCGATGGGACGGTCAACTCTTACGACGAGTGGAGCACCCGGCTGGAGACCTATGGCCGCTCTCTGGGCAATGAAGCGCTGGGGCAATTGCACATCCACCTTTCGGGCATCGAGTACGGGCCCAAAGGCGAGAAAAACCACCTGCCCATCTCCGAATCCGACTTCGATCTGGATGGCCTTTTTCGGGCTCTGCATGCATTCAAAGCCGGCGGCAGGATTTTATGCGAAAGCCCCATCATGGAAGAAGACGCGCTTTTCATGCGCAAAACCTGGCAAAGCATCAGTGATCAATAGGCAACAAAAAAGAGCCCCGCGAGGCTCTTTTTTGTTGCTCAAATTATGCTTTTTAGTTGCTGATATATTCGCGCAAGTTGTGTTCAACCGCATAGGCGGCAGCTTCAGCACGATTGTTGACGCCCAGTTTTGAGAGAATGCTTGAAACATAGTTGCGCACGGTGCCTTCACCCAAAAACAGGGCTTTGGCAATCTCGCGATTGGTTTTGCCTTCAGAGACCAAAAGCAAAACATGTTTTTCCTGCTGGCTAAGGTGCGAAAAAGCCGAGGCTTCTTCATCCTTGACCGCTTTGCGAACTTCCTGAAAAACGCGCTGGGTCACTGCCGGGTCGAGCAAGGCTTCCCCGCGTCCAACTGCATTCAGCGCATGAACCAGGTCTTCACCGCCAATTTGCTTCAGGATATAACCCGAGGCCCCGGCGCGGATGGCCGAAAAGAGCATCTCATCCTCGGCATAGGATGTCAACATAATTACTTTTGTATTAAGAAAACGCTGGACAATCTCCTCGCAAGCTTCGATCCCCGAGGTGCCAGGCAGGCGAATATCCATCACAACAATATCGGGCTGTAAATTTGCAACCTGCTCCAATGCCTCACGCGCTGAGCTGGCCTCGCCAATCACCTCAAAGTTGGGGTGTCTATCAAGTAGCGCCTTTAAACCCAGTCGAACAACTTCATGATCATCCACCAGCAAAATACGCTGTTTTGCCATGCACTCCTACCTCTCTGGTTTGGATTTGAGAGTATAGCCGAGACAGGTTTGTCTGACAAGGGC
The DNA here is from genome assembly GCA_002840685.1 of Chloroflexi bacterium HGW-Chloroflexi-6. Taxonomy (GTDB): domain Bacteria; phylum Chloroflexota; class Anaerolineae; order Anaerolineales; family Villigracilaceae; genus UBA8950. The sequence goes on from PHBU01000011.1 coordinate 328,254, forward strand.
CTCACAAAAACGACCAGAAATATCGTCTTTTTAGATTTATTCTTTTTGTCGCCTGAAGTCAAGAAAACGGTACCCAACACCGCGCTCAGTCAGGATATATTTTGGGTTGGCCGGGTCTTTTTCGAGTTTCTGGCGCAGGTAGTTGATATAAAGACGAACGTAATGTGGCTCGTCGCGGTATTCGTAGCCCCAGACCTTGGCCAACAACTGGTCGTGCGAAACAACCCAACCCGCATTCTGCACTAAGTGGAAGAGCAGGCGATATTCAGTCGGGCGCAGCTTGACGATTTTACTCTCAAGCCAGACTTCGCGGCGATCGAAATCGATCTTGAGCCGTTCATCCACCTCGATCAGGCCATGCATGGAACCGCTGGCCGATTCGGTGCGGCGCAAGACCGCCTTTACGCGGCTGACAAGTTCCCTTGGGCTGAACGGCTTGGTAACATAATCGTCCGCCCCGAGTTCGAGGCCGCGCACCCTGTCATCTTCCTCACTTTTAGCGGTCAACATGATAACCGGCACGTTGCTGATCTCGCGGATCATTTCCAGAACTTCAAAGCCGTTCAAATCGGGCATCATCACGTCGAGCAGTATCAAATCGGGAGTAATGTCGCGCAGTCGCTGAACAGCCTGTTTTCCGTTGAATGCTTCACTTACCTGGAAACCGTCATGTTCCAGATTAAGACGAATAAAACGCACCATGCGTTCTTCGTCATCCACAACCAGAATGCGCCTGCGTTCAAAATCGTCTGTCATTTTCTTTACTCCCTAACGAACCCGATGATCTGTTCATCATCTTCGCCTGGCATGACCTCGATGTACGTAACGCGGTTCATCGGCCAGATCACCTGGGTCACATTTGCCAAAAGATAATGTAAATCCTTGCCATCACGCCTACGCGGGTTGCGAACAAAAAGGCTGGTATCAGATGGGCCAGGAAAAGAATCAACTTCACCCAAAATGGGATCTTCGTTATTGATGTGGATCAAGATGGTTGGCATAGCTTCACCTTACATTAAATTCAAAATTATTTGGATTTTTAGTTTTCCGAGCGCAAGAATATCACCATGTCGAAGCGGACTTTCAGCATTGGCGATCAAGCGCACACCGTTCAAATAAGTTCCATTGGCAGAACCCAGATCCATCACCGTGACCTGGCCATTCACCAGGCGAATGACAGCGTGAAGGCGCGAAACCCCATGATTAAAGGCCTGATACGTTGTCAAATCCAAATCCGGCATGATGGGTTGGTTTTCGCTCAGGCGTCCCAGCGTAAACTCGGTCCGCTCCGAGACCGGAATGATTTGCCCACCATCAAGCAAATGCAAGGATATCCAGGTACTGGTGGCGGTCGGATTAAGCCCACCCATCGGCGCTGTGTGCAATTCTTCTGTTTCCTTATAAATCTGCTGAGTTTTCTGACCTTCAAGCTGCACCAATTGCATACCGCATTCGCTGCAAAAAATTGCGCCTGAAGGTTCTTGATTTTTACAGTTTGAGCAAACAATCATGATACACGATTCCCTGGCATCAAAAGCGACCTTGTGCCATATTTAATCTGTTTTTGACCAGATTCGCTAAATGTTTTTTGCTGTTCAATATGCTGGGCTTCAAGCAAGATTGTTTTGGCAAGACCTTTTTCACCTTGTGAGAGTAAGTGGGTTGCCAGTTGCTGCAGATGTTTGGTAGCTTTTTCATAATCTCCAGACTCAACAGCCACTCTTGCTTTTTCTTGCATTCGATAAAGGGTCAACTTGGACAAAGCCTGCATAATGGCCGGTGGGGGCGGAGGCGGTACTGCATTATCATCCACCATGACACTGAGCTTGACAGGAAAGTTCGGAACAGGAGTAAGCACAGATGCCACGGTCGACTCAATGTACCCGGTCAGTAGATCCAGAGATCGAAGGTTGGTTCGATCCGATTCAATACTTAATTCCAGCAAAACCCTCAGCGGTTCATCATATAAAACCGGGCCAAAGCGAGTGACCTCACCAAAAGATAATACTCCAGATTCAGGCTGGATCCGGAAGGCATACTCCACAGAAACGCCGGGAGCCGGTTCGACATATAAATCAACACTCTGCGCAAAAGCCCTGGAAAGATAAGTGAACTTTTCATTCAACAAGCGTTCAATATCATCCGGCTGCTGGATGAACATTGAACTTCCACCACTGATATTGGTCAGGTGGTCGAGAAAAACATCATTCCAGCTGCTGCCAAGCCCCAAACCGCTAATGCCGATGCCTTCACTGGCAGCAATTTTTGCGATTTCGTAACATTGTTGCTCATCGCCATAAGTGCGCCCATCCGTCAGTAAAATAACATGGTTGACATAGTTGGGGCTGTTATATCTTTGAACTTCATCAATCGCGGTTTTAAGTCCCTGAAATATCTCGGTGCCGCCGCCAGTCGTGAGCGTTTGAATTTGCATCTCACTGCGGCGCACATTGATCTGCCTGGAAGCCGGGATGGCGACTTCTGCTCTATCGCTAAAACGCACAAGTGAAAAAATATCTTCGGGCGCGAGGCGTTGAATCAGCTGTAGCGCTGAAGCCTTGGCCATCTCCATTTTTGGCCCTTGCATCGATGTGGAACAGTCCAGAACCAGGCAAATATTAAGAGGCGGCGTCTTTGCAGTCCTCGCATGGTCGGCTGATGTGGCAATTGTGGCAAGAGCATATACCAATTGCTTATCTTTGCCGCCATGGATGCTGGGACGACTCAGTTCAATTTTACAATCAAGAGGAGATCGAAAAACTTGTTCCACTTCATCGGCAGGCAGGGTCGCATCATAAGCCGCACGACGCTGCGGATCAACCAAAACCTGATACGCTTGTTGAACGTCAAGAAATAGCTCTGTTTCGCCAGGAGCCTGGTTTTTATCCGGGTGAAGTTTTTTTGCTGATTTAAGATAAGCACGTCGAACTTCTTCTGGCGTAGCAGAACGAAATAATCCAAGCAACGCGTATAAATTCGACTTTTTGGGAGACATGATAATTTACTAAGATACCCCTAACCCAGCAACTGCACCAAAACAGCGCTGATGTTGTCCGGGCCACCAGATGCATTGGCTGACGAGATCAGGTTCTGGCAAGCACGCTGAATTGTTGGGGCTTCAGAGATGATCTTTTTCATCTCGTCATCTGGCACAACACCCCACAAACCATCAGAACAAAGCAGCAAATATCCACCCACCGGAAACGGAATCGTAGACAAATCAGGGTCAAGCGTTTCGCCCTGGCCTAAAGCCCGGTATAGAACATTACGCTGGGGATGCACAGCGGCCTCTGCCGATGTAATCTGCCCCAATTCTTCAAGACGTCTCACCAACGAGTGATCGCGAGTGATCGCTTCCATGCGCTGGTCATTGTAGAAAAGATAACCCCGGCTGTCGCCAACGTGCCCTATCGTCAACTGCTGCCCGACAACGAGCGCCGCGGTAACAGTGGTGCCACTTCCAGGCGCTTCATTCAAAACAACCCGTTGCGCTTCTGCAATGGCAGCCTGCATGATTTCTTGCAACGATTCTTCGACAGGGATGGATGGTTGGCCAAACAAGGTGTTATGAAATTTTTTCAAAATGTAACCAGAGATAACCCTGATGGCCGTATTACTCGCGATCTCACCATATTGGTGTCCACCCATACCATCAGCAATGATGAACAAGCCAAAAGGTGCGGTGCTGGTATGACCGGCAATCGTGGTAGCCAGAGTAAACAGGCTGTCTTCATTTAACTCGCGCTGGCGCCCGATTGACTGGGCGCTTGTCACAAGCAATTGAACCGGCTCAAAGCGATTGGCAGTCATTGCCCGAATCGATTGTAACTGCACATCTGACAGCGGTGCTGTAACAACATTGTCCAGGGCGTGTTTTACAGGTTCTTCAGTACGGCCAAAGATTTTTCTAAAAAAGTTAAGCACAGCAAAACTCCTTGATGCGAATATTATGCCAGCAAAGCATAAATGAAATGGTCATGCGAGCCTACATAGACAATATCATCATAAACGAGTGGCGCTCCAGTGATTGGGGCCTTGGTTTCATATTTCCAACGCAAACGGCCCGTTTTATATTCTATACAATAAAGATTTCCATCGACTGAACCGCAATAAACACAATCTTTATAGATAACCGGCGAGCCATTCACCTGATGGTTGGTCTTAAAACGCCAAATTTCTTTTGCAGACTTGGATTCGAGCCCATAAATATTACCATCTGATGATCCCGTAATAACAATATTATCAACCACAACAGGAGAAACGATCGACGGTTTTTCCATGCGGAATCGCCAAATCAGCCAACCAGACTTGGCATCCAGCGCATATAAATACATATCCACAGAATTGAAATAAACAACATTGTCTTGCACCCAGGGTGATGAAGTAATACCGCGCTTGGCTTTAAAACGCCATTTGGGATTACCACGATAATCCAGCGCGAAAAAATCACCTGCTTCATTGCCAAAATAAACCAATTCATTTGCGATAAAAGGACTGGAGCGCACTGGCCCGCCCGTATCAAACTTCCATGCTTCGCGATTGGCATCAATATTAACTGCGTGAAGGTGCCCGTCATCAGAGCCAAAGAATATATGATTATCTGCAATACGCGGTGAAGAACGAATACGGTCATCCGTATAGTACGACCAATTCAGTTTCCCCGTACGAGCACTAACGGCATGTAAACGATGATCTTCTGAACCAAAATAGATTGAATCTTCAAAAGCCACTGGACGGGTAACGATACCGCCATCAGCCGCATATTTCCACTGGAATTCACCATTTGCAGCATTCAGGGCATACAGGTTATTGTCGTAACAACCAATATAGATCACACCACTGTGCAATAAGGGTGTACCACGCAATTCGTCTTCACATTGAAATGCCCAGATAGGCTTAATTCCGCTGTTAACCACCGAACTGGATGATTTGGAGCCGATGTTCATCCGGCTTAGCAGCCCCGTCTTACGCCCCGCACCAATAAGGGCTTCTTTGAAATCCTCCACCGAATTGTAACGGTCTTCAGCATTATATTGCAAAGCCGTATTGACAACCGTTTCGAGTTCAAGCGAAACATTTGGGTTGATCTTGCGAATCGGGCGTTCTGCAAAAGAAAAGGGCGGCTCAAGGCGCGGATCGCGCCGTGTTAACAAGTGATGTAAAGTAGCACCCAGCGCATAAATATCCGCTTTTGTAGTGGCTTCGCCGCGGTACTGTTCTGGCGGGGAATAACCTTCCGTGCCAATCATTGTCCCTTTTTGGCCCGTCTGGAAAGTCTTTGCAATCCCAAAATCGACCAACATGATGTGATTGTGTTGATCAATCATCACATTGGAAGGTTTCATATCCCGAAAAATGATGGGGTCAGGTTTGTGATTGTGCAGGAAAGTCACTACTTCACACAATTCAATACCCCATGTCAATATTTGTTCTTCTGGCAAAAAAGCATCAGATTGAGAGAGAATAACTTCCAAATCTTTACCATTAACAAATTCAAGCACCAGGTACGAGCGATTGTCCAGGGTGAAATAATCATAAATTCGTGGAATGGATGGGTGGCTAAGGGTCGCCAAGATATTGGCTTCGCGCTCGAAGTTTTGAACGATCGTCTGTCGCACCAAAGGATCTGGCGCCTGGTTAATCATTTCTTTAACCGCAACCAGCTTAACAACATTCGGAAAATGCAAATCCCGGGCGCGATACACAGAACCCATACCGCCAATACCAATCACTTCTTGAATGAGATAGCGATTCATCAAGTTAATACCGGAGTTCAATTGGCCGGCATCTGAGCGGTTTTCCGGGCTGTGCCCATCAATGAGTTGGGTTTCCATAAATAATCAGGGTTATCCACAAAATAATTAATGAATTATAGCCCATCCCTATCCGAATTTGCAACATTTGTTCATTTTTGGAACAATATTGCGCATTTGTAAACAAAAACCGCTATTGCAGGCTGGCAGATTGTGTCATAAAATTCACCCCACAATGAAAGTATTGGCGATCAGTGACCAAATTATAGACCGGCTGTATTCGACGTCGGTACGCGAAACGTACCCTGATGTTTCTTTGGTGCTCTCTTGCGGCGATCTGCCTTATGAATATCTGGAATTTCTCGTTTCAATTTACAATGTGCCACTCTTGTACGTTCCAGGCAACCACGACCCTGACTACACCCTGAACGATTCGCGCGCCAGAGCGCATGGCTGTGAAAATATTGATGGCAGAAGCCTTTTTATGAAAAAACTGTTCTTTGCCGGTCTGGGCGGGAGCATTGAATACCAGCCAGGAACACCCAACCAGTATACCCAGCTAGGAATGTACTTACGGGTATATCGGATGTTGCCATCGTTGATCTGGAAAAAAATTCGTTCAGGCCAAAGATTGGATGTTCTACTGACCCACTCACCGCCCTACGGCATCCATGACGACGATGACCCAGCCCATGAAGGTTTGCGTGCCATCAACCTTCTCATGCGGGTCATGCGACCACGCCATCTCTTGCACGGACATACTATCTTCTACCGCCAGAACCTGCAAGATCATGTCACCAACAGCAATGGCACAAAAATTATAAATATCTATCCATTCAGGGTAATGAATTTAGAATGACAGACGATAATCAAGAATTAATCGAACGCGCCCGCGCCGATTTCAGCCGTGTGCGTTTCAAAGCTTTTGTCAACAACATCTGGTCGCTCATCCAGGGGCAGCCCAACCAGCTACTCTCTTACGATGAAATCAAAGAGAAGCTGCGGGTTGGCGGCCCAATCTATCGCGGCGTACAGACCGTTCTTGTTGAACAAATTGTCGGCAGCCTTAACCGCTACCACCAATTCGACCGCGCCTTCCTGCCCACCCAAACCGAAACCGCCGAACGCTGGCAAAGTGTCAACCGGGCCTTTTACAGCGATATCAGCCTGCCGCCAGTGGTGCTTTACAAGGTCGGCCAGGTTTATTTCGTGGTGGACGGGCATCACCGCGTCTCGGTCGCCCGCGAGCAGGGTCAAATTTATATCGAAGCCGAAGTACGCGAATGCGCCACCAAGGTCAACATCACGCCCGACATCCGCATCGAAGATCTTGAAATCCTGAGTGAAAAAGTGGATTTTATCGAGCGCACTGCCATCGACCAGGTGCGGCCCGATGCAAACATCGTGCTCAACATCCCCGATGGTTTTATTCGCATGCTCGAGCATATCGCGGTCCACAAATACTTTATGGGCATCGAACAGAAACGCGATATTAATGACCAGGAAGCCGTAGCAGACTGGTATGATCATGTTTACTTGCCGATCATCAACGTTGTTCGACAGAGCAACATCCTCGAAGATTTTTCTGGTCACACTGAAGGCGACCTTTATCTGTGGGTACTTGACCACCAACATTACCTGAACGAAACCAACGGGCTGGCCCTCATGCCGCCTGAAGAAGCGGCTCGCGATTACATCAAAAGCCAGAAAGATGTGGATGAGGACACCCAATGACACAACTGCACCCGCTGGCAGGCATCTATGCCGCTGCCCTGACCCCCTTGCGCGATGACCTGACACTCTCCCCCGAATCAGTCGTCTCGTTACTGAATCATCTCGCGGCCCGTGGCGCGCATGGCGCCCTGCTATTTGGCACCACCGGCGAAGGGCCTTCTTTTTCTGCGCCTGAACGGCGCGACACACTGCAAGCTGCGCTGGGCGTGCGCCAAACCCACCCCGAATTCCGCCTGTTGGCCGGAACCGGCTCACCCAGTCTCGACGAAAGCATCACCCTGACTCGCGCCGCCTTCGATTTTGGTTATGATGGCGTGGTTGTCCTGCCGCCTTATTACTTCCGCAAGGTGACAGACGATGGTTTGTTCCGCTGGTACGACACCCTTATTCGCCAGGCCGTGCCAGAAGGCGGCTATATGCTCGGATACCACATCCCGACCACATCGGGCGTACCGCTCTCGCTCGATCTGTTGGCGCGCCTGAAGGATGCCCACCCTCAAAAATTTGCGGGGATCAAAGACTCATCCAGCGACCCGGCCCATGCGGTTGCTCTGGGCGGACGGTTTGGCAAAGATCTGCTGGTTTTCAGCGGCAACGACGGTTTGATCCTGCATGCCCTCGAACACCACGCCGCCGGAGCGATCACAGCCCTGGCCAATATCTATGCAGACCTGCTGCGCCAGGTCTGGAACATTTACCGCCAGGACGGTGACGCGATCGAGGCCCAGGTGGCGCTGGATAAACGTCGCAAAGTTCTCGATCGTTACAGCCCCTTCCCGCCCATCCTGAAAGGGTTGGCAACCCGCATGTTTGGCTTTCCGCGCTGGCCGGTCAAGCCGCCTCTGCTCGATTCTTCAGACGAGACTCTCGAGCAGGCCTGGCAGGAACTTGCGACCCTGGACAATCCATGAGTGACTGGCGTTTGATCCTGGATGCGCCCGCCCCGGGGGCCTGGAATATGGCCGTGGACGAGGCCATTCTCGAACACGCCGGACGCGGCGATTCACGCCCCACCCTGCGCCTGTATGCCTGGCAACCGGCCTGCCTCTCGCTGGGATATGCCCAACCCTACACCGACGTGGACGAATCTCGATTGGCTGCCCACGGCTGGGATGTGGTCCGCCGCCCAACCGGCGGCCGGGCTATTTTGCACACCGACGAATTGACCTATTCTGTCACAACAGCCCCCAACGAACCGATCATGGAAGGGACTGTTCTGGAAAGTTATAACCGTATCGCCGGAGCCTTGTTGGCTGCCTGCCACAGCCTCGACCTGCCGGTCAGCATGGAACAGCATGCGCCGCCGGCCGAGGCGACCAAAGGCGCAGTCTGTTTTGAAGTGCCATCCGCCTATGAAATCGTGTTGGACGGCAAAAAACTGATCGGCTCGGCCCAGGCCCGCAAACGCGAGGGGATTTTGCAGCACGGTTCGCTGCCCCTGCACGGCGATTTGACCCGTATCGTGCAGGCGCTGGCCTTTGAAGATGAGGTGACGCGGGGAAATACCGCCGTCCGCCTTTTGAAACGCGCCACCACAGCCGAGAACCACCTACAGCGTGTTATCGCCTGGGAAACGGCCGCCCAGGCGCTCGTGGGAGCGTTCCAACAAACGTTGGGATTAATTTTTGAGCGTGGAGAACTTTCGGGGGCAGAAAAAGCGCGCGCAGAAGAACTTGTCCAAAAGAAATACAATCATCCTGCTTGGAATAAACGGGTATAAATTGCAAAAAGGGCTGCCCCGGCGGGCAGCCCTTTTTGATTCTAATCTAGTGAATTTTCGCGCGGATTTCTGCGGCTTCTTGCTGCAACTGAGTGGTGCGCTGTTCCACCGCAGTAGCCATCTGGAGAAATTCTTGCGCCATCTGGCCAATCTCATCACCGCGTTTGGCCAGCCCTGCCAGATCTGCAGGTTTAAATTGGCGGTTTTTCAGATCCTGGACAGCCCGGGCCAGTTGCTCCAGAGGCAGGTTAATTTGAACATAGACGATCAGGGCCACAACCAAAGCCAGGAAAAGGAAAGCAGGGATCGACAACAACGCGGCAGCAAAAGCAAACCAACTGAACGTCTGAGCTTGAGAGCTCAAGTTATCAAGCTCGTCGACCCCAGCCGTGCGAACAACGCCTATCTCAGCATACATTTTGGTAAAAAGTGCGTTGGTTTCCAGGCTCAAGTCGGCAACTTCACTCCAATCCTGATCTTCGTAATAGAGCTCATCTTGTTCATCAACCGCGGCAATAATTTGGGCAGCCAGATCAGAAAGGGTCGCTTTCTGAATGGCCAGTGATTCAAAAGGAGCGGGGTCACCAGCAGATGGCTGTTCCTGTAAAGCGATCAGGGTTTCATCGATGCGGCGATCAAGCGCCGACAATCGCATTTCCGCCAGGGAAGATGCACTGATGGCATAATTTTGTAACCCCATGTGATAATGTTTAAGCATGGCTTCGAGCTGATAGACGCGCCGGTTTTCTTCAAACACAATCTGCGACTGATCATTGAGTGAAACAAGCTGCAGGATATTAAAGAGGAAGATACTTAATGCCAGCACACAGAACACAAACAGAGCGCTGAAAGCCAGCATGAGACGCGCTTGCAAATTCTTGCTCTTCATCATTGGGAGGGAGGGTTTGTTTTCCATTGTGTCCTACTCCGTTTTTTTGCCAGGTTGGTAGATCTTCAGACGCCGCCGCCGTGATTCGTAAAGAGTCTGACGCAGATCTTCGATTTCCTGTTTTGCCTTCTGGTTGCGGGTTTGCTCAGCGAGGGCCAGCTCTTCGAGCGCTTTGGCCAGGTTTCCGGCTGCCCCGCCTGCCAGCGCCTCACCCGGACGATATACATCCCCGCCAATCGTGGTGATCTTGTTTCGCAAATGGCGTAACGGACGAACCGCAACGGCAATCGCCTGGTAGCCTGCCAGAGCCAATAGCAGGGTAACCCCCAGGGCAATCGCAATCACCAAAATGCTGGCATTGGATTCATATGGAAACTCAGCCAGGGCAAACTGGCGGTCTTGTTCGACATCAATGATCATTTTGCGCAGAGCAGCGTTCAGAAATTCATTATCTTCTTCCAATTCCTGGGTCAGTTCAAGCAGGTATTCATCGTCCGCTTCATTATTGGCTTCATCAAAAGAATTCAAGAAATTGTCAAACATCTCGGCGTGATTAACACGAGCCTGATTAAAGGCCTCGATATCTTCTGTCAAATCGCTGTAATAACCATCATCGCCATAAAAGCTTCCGTCTTCTTCGAACCAGTCCATGGTTTCGGAAATACTCTGGTCGGCCTGTTTGGCTCTTTCCAAAGCATCGGTAGCCCCCAGCCCGTATGCTTTGATCAAAATTTCTTGGGTTTCCTGCACCTGCATTTCAGCCAGGTCAAGGGCAACAAAAGCTTCCAACTCACTCAAAACATAGGTGCGTTCGACGGCCGCATCAAAGGCGTCAGAACTCTGGTTAAAAGCCGCAAATAAAACAACCAGCGCCATCAAGGCAATCACCCAACCCAGCCAACCCAGAGAGAAAAAAGCTCGAATGTAAGTATTAATCGTTTTCATCGTCTCTCCTTCTGCGCCTTATTTGGCATCCATGATAATTGCGCCATCCCAAGCCGGTGGCAGGGGACGATCGAGCCATTCAGCACACAGCTCCAGGTACAGCTTGGCAGTTTTGTCGGCGGGGTTGCGTTCCAAAACCTGGTTGAACAATTTTCCAGCTTCGGGGAGTTTGCCTTGCTGGTACAACCCGATGGCATGTTCAAAATCAGAGAGGGTGGCATCACGCAAAGCGATCACATCAGGAGATAGCCCCTCATAGATTTCGTACAGTCCGAGGGCGTGAATGCGGCCTTTGACAACCGCCTTACCCAGAGTGCGCATCTTGAAAGTGACCGGCTGCGGCAACTGCTGGAGTGTGTCTTCGCTGATGATCATGGACGTGCCGTAGAATTTATTGAGACCCTCCAGGCGCGCCGTCAGGTTGACATTGTCTGAGAAAGCATCGCCCTGCATGCGCAGGTCTTCGCCAACCATCCCCACCATCATCGGGCCGGTATGGATGCCGATACCCACCGAAACGGCGGGTAATCCGCGTGACTTGAGCGTTTCATTGAAGGCATTTACCGCGAACGCTTTTTCAATCCCCGCCTGGACAGCGTCCGCTACTCCGTAGGGGAAGATCGCCATCATGCCATCCCCCAGGAATTTGACGATAAACCCCTCATGCTGTTGAACAATCGGACTGACCATTTGCAAATACTCATTGATGAAATCGAAATTTTCCTGGGCAGTCATCTTCTCGGAAAGGGTCGTAAAACCACGAATGTCCGAAAACATGACTGCCATTTCAGCGCTGACATGGTCACCCAGTTGAACCTTGGTAATGTTATCTTTTTCGAGAAATTCCAAGTATTGGGATGGAATAAAGCGCTGGGCAGCCTGGAGAAACTGCTCCTTCATACGATTGGATTCAGTGATGGAATTCGCCATTGCATCCACCGCCCGGCTCAGTTCGCCCATTTCATCAGGCCGGCGGGAATCTTCTGCCAGCAATTCTGGTTGATAGGTTTTGTTCTCGAAAGCCACAACGGCACAAGTCAGGCTGTCGAGCGGCTTGGAGATGTTCATCATCTCATAGACTGCCCAAATAATCAGACCGGCCAGCACCAGAACAGCGATTTGTCCAACCACGATACCGAACCGGATACCATCCTGAATGGATTCAATCTCATCGCGCATAATTTGCAGGTCGCGAACATAGTAGGCCTGGGTCCGGGCATCCAGATCAGCAATCAGTGGGTCGATCTGTTCCAGATTTGTGGCCGCAAGCTCTTCCCAATCAGGGTTATCGTCAATCAGATCTTCAAAAAAAACATCCGCTTGTTCATCCAATAATGTCAATTGTTGCTGAATATCGTCAACCGCCTCCCCCTGTAAGGATTTGGCATATAGGAAATCGCTGAACTGTTCGGAATAACGCCAGTAATCGCCATAATCTTGCGGGCTATATTGGCCGACAATGAAGGCGTTCTTGATGGCAGTCTGCATTCTGAGCAAATCAGCCCGAGAATCTGAATTCTGCTGTAATATGGTAGCGTAACGCTCGACCAGCGCCAGTTGCTGCTGGAAAGCAGCTGCATTGACGATCCCGATCAGGGCTGTAATTGCGGCTATAAAAACCAACGCCCCAACCACCAGTGATAACCTGCTTTGTATGGATTGTGATAGTGCTTTTTTCATAGTTTCGCAACTCCTCCTAATAGCGAAATAGCAACCAATCCATATAATAGTAGCATAATCAACCGGAAAACAGCATTGTAATTGGATGAGTTTTGTACAATATTTTGAAAAATGGTAAAATTCATTTGTCCAAGCAATATTTCCAATCTTTCAAATCGAACTTGTGACATGTGTTGTAAATAGGAGAGGTCTAATGTCCAAAATCATTTCTGTTCACTCATTTCGCGGCGGCACAGGCAAGTCAAACACAAGCGCCAACATAAGTTACCTGAGCGCCAAACGCGGTCTGCGTGTTGGCGTCGTGGATACCGACATTCAATCGCCCGGTATCCACGTTCTATTTGGCATGGATGATCAGGATATGGGCCGCTCACTGAACGATTATTTGTGGGGAAAATGCGATATTGAAGAAGCCGCCCACGATGTAACTGCGTCGCTCGGGTCTGATATGCAGGGTAAGTTGTTCTTAATCCCATCGAGCATCAAAGCTGGCGAAATCGCACGCGTCCTGCGGGAAGGTTATGATGTTGGACTGCTCAACGATGGTTTTCATTCCCTGATCCAAAAGCTTAAACTCGACTTGTTGGTGATCGACACCCATCCTGGCCTGAACGAAGAAACCTTGCTCTCGATCGCCATTTCAGATGTGCTTCTGCTCATCCTGCGCCCTGACTCGCAAGACTACCAGGGTACCAGTGTCACCGTTGAAGTGGCTCGAAAACTGGATGTTCCCAAAATGTATTTGATGGTCAACAAAGTACCAGAAATGTTCAACGTTCAAGATGTACGCGCGCGGGTTGAAAAAACCTACAATTGCGAAGTGGCCGCGGTCATCCCGCACTCAGACGAACTGATGAGTCTGGCCAGTTCTGGCGTATTTTCGATGAGATTTCCTGAGCATCCTGTTGCCCAAATCTACCGCGGCCTGGTTGACCGTATTTTGTCATAATACAGGCAAACACTATCCCCGCAGCCAAAAAGCCGCCCGTTCGATATCCTACAAGAGACGGGGGGCTTTTTTATAAGAACGGCAAACTCCATTTACAGGAAATCTCATGTCCCTAAGAACCCCATTTCTGAACATCAAGCCAGAAGAAAAAATACAGGTTTTCTCGTTAATGGCGATCCTTGCATTATCAACCTTAGTGCTCGAACTGTCAGACGTGATTGCCACCGGCGGTTTTGTCAGCAAAGTTGGGCCTGACAACATCGTCTTTTTATGGATTGCAGACATGGTGATCGCCATTATCACAGCAGGGATCTATGCCCTGGCCGTTGACCGGATGGACAGGGTCAAACTGCTCAAGTGGCTCTCCCTGGGTTTTGCTGTTGTCTTCCTGATCATGCGCTTACTCTTTCTTTTTAATTTCCCCGAGTGGGCGGCCTACCCATTGTTGTATATCCTGACCGATCAGTTTTATGCCATCTTTCCGCTGGCCTTCTGGGCAATGGTCAATGATTTTTACACATCAGCAGAAGCCAAACGTTTGTATCCCATCATTATCATGGGTTCCGCCCTGGGGAGTATTGCCGGCAACGGCCTGGCCGCGCTGGCCGGCTGGATATTACTGCAAACCGGCGGGGACGCGCCTTCCCTGCTCATCATCGGCACGATCTTCCTGCTGGTAGCCCTGGTGGTACTACAATTTGCCCTGCCCAAGCGCACCGTCAATGCCCGCCAGGCGCACAGCGACAGCGTGGATGTCAGCCAAACCATCAAAGTAGGCTGGGATTACATCAAAAACGTACCGATCTTCACCTTTCTGGCTCTCTCCATGGTGCTTTCAGGGCTTGCATTCACAATTATCGAATATCATTTCATTTTCTCGGTAGATCGGGAAGTTTCCCAGAACCCGCTCCAATTTCAGGCCTTTTATGGCACATTTAAGATCATCTTGATTGTTAGCATTTTGACTGCCCAGGCTTTCTTCTCAGGACGTTTTCTCGAAAAAGTGGGCTTAAAAAATTCGTTCATCTTGCAGCCAATCGCGCTGGTGATCGGTGGATTACTGGCAGCCATTGTTCCAACCGTTTTGGGCGCAGCCGGGGCAAAATACCTGATACGGCTGGTGCAACAAGCCTGGGATGAACCGGCGCGCAAGTCGCTCCAAAACCTGATTCCTGACGAACGACGCGGACGTGTAGCTGTCATGATCGATCGCTACTTTTATGATGTTTCCACCATTGTTGGCTCACTTGTGCTGGGCCTGTTGCTCTTCCTGCGAAACCTGTCGGTAATCTCGCAGGGACAGATCATCAACGTTTATCTCGGTCTGGCGATCGCCTCCGCCCTGGTGGCAGTTGCATCTGGCTTCCGCTTACGCGCAAAATATGAACAAAGTCTGCTAGATTGGCGGCTTTCACGTTCACGGCGAAAAAGTGCGCTGGATGGCATTGAGTTTTAATCAGAAGGGGAAACTTGTGAAAAATGAAGATCTGCTCATCAAACTAAAAGCAGAATGGTTTGAGCGTTTTGACGATATCTTGGCCAATAAAACAACCGCACTCAGTAACCTGAAATGCCTGGAGTTGTGCGAAGCGCGTTGCTGCCCCAGGGTAGGCATGCGGCCAATGGCGCCCGAAAAAATAGCCAGCCCGGTGGTGGTGCTGCTGCCTTTCGAAATGGAATACATCATGGCGAAAACCGGGGTGGGGCGGGAGGTTTTCCGCCTTTGGCCGATAGACCTGACCCCCAGCCTGCGCCTGGAAATTGGAACCCTAGATCTGGGCAAACCGTGCCCTTTCCTGCAAGACGACCGCTTATGCGGCATCCACGCTCACAATCCGCTCGACTGCCGTACTTTCCCAATGTTACCCAGCCTGAACCCGGCAGGAAGCATGGAATGGACCCTGGGCGAAAATTGCCCTTCGATAGCCTTCCTCAGCCCCGCGTTCTCTGATCAGATGAAGCATACCTGGCAAGGTCTCGAGCCGCATATCCCGCGCGCCTGGTGGGATTTATATGCCTTTGCCGACCACTGGACAGGTTACCCGGAGCCAAGCCATGCCGATTGAAATGAATGGCCCGGGCGGAGCCAGCCTGAGCATCGTTAATGGATCATCACCTGAACTGCTGCAAGCTGCCTGTCAGCTTTTCGAGCAGGTTTTCCCTGAAGATCGCCGCTATTTGCCGTACTTACGCGCCTGCGCCCAGGGCAACCATCCATCCCACCCGAATACTTATGATCATGTCTGGTTGGTTGGGCTGAACGGTCAATGGGTGGGTGTGCGCATCTTCAGCTACATCACAACCCGCACGTTCGGGCATGGTGCGTATATTGGGTTTACCCCCCAGGCGCGCGGCGCCGGGCTGGGAACCTGGCTGGTCGAGCAAACCTTGCGCCAACTGGATGATGACGCTCGCAAGTTTGGCACTGGCAAATCGCTGGGGTACCTGGTCGAGGTGGAACGCCCGATCGACGCGGAAACCGAAGAAGAGCGCAAGAAAGATGAAAGACGCCTGCAATTCCATCGCCAATGCGGCGGGATTATCCTGCCCGTGCCCTTTGTCGAACCGGTCATGATTGAAGGGGTGGATTACATCTCCCCGGCAGATTTACAGGGCGAAAGCCCACGCCCAATGCATCTTGTCTTGATCCCATCTGAGCGAGGCAACTCCTTGCAAAACCTCAACTTGGTGGATTTTGTGCATGGGTTATACTATGATGTATATCGTTTGCCGAGAGGGCACGCCTTTGTTAAAAACGCGCTCTCTTATCTCTTAGGAGGAAAAAATGAGTGAAATTACCCAGCCCATCCCTGAAAAAGCAGGATCAAAAACTTTTTTCATCAGTCTCCGTCTCAAATTAATAGGCGTTCTGGCCTTGCTGTTTATCGTGGCATTTGCATCCATTTTCTACTGGCTGGATGGTTTCGTAACCGGGTTGGCGATGGATAACTTGCGGAGCGACTTGCTGGCGACCGCCCAAACTGCCGCATCTGGCATTGACGGCGACGCCCACCAGGCCCTGTTCGAGAGCGGTCAAATCGATGATGCAACCTATACCCAAATCGCGGACTATATGCGCATCATCAAGAAAACCAATCCGCAGGCCTCGGGCGTATATACATACCTGCAACTGCCTGACAAGCCCGACCAGGTGCAATTGGTAGTCAGCGCGGCCTTACCGCCTGGCGCTGTTGCCGCACCCGTTACAGCACAAGGAAAAGCAGGCGAATGCGAAGTGCCATCCTACAACCGGCCAGAACTCGGGCAGGATTACACCGATATTTCTCCAACCATGGTGGCAGGCATCCAGACCCCTGGGGTTGAGAGCGAGCTATGGAGCGATGAGTTTGGTGTCTGGCTCTCCGGGTATGCCCCAATCCTGAACTCAAAGGGTGAAACTGTCGGCGCAGTCGGTGTCGATATGTGCGCCCGCGATGTCATTGAACTGCAGCAAAACATCCGTACCAACACTTCGATCGCATTTGGGGTTACCCTGCTGATATTGATCGCTGTTGTTGGCGTAGTTGCCACTGGCGTCACCCGCCCGGTCATGGAACTAACCCGCGTAGCCAACCTGATCGGTTCGGGCGACTACGAACAGGATTTCTCGCATCTTTACTCAGCGCGGCTGCAAGATGAAGTCAATAAACTGGCCAGCGTTTTCGAGCTGATGAGCAATAAGGTTTACAGTCGTGAACAAAGCCTGAAAGCGCGCGTTGAACAACTCGAAATTTTGATCGATGAAAGCAAGCGCGACAAACAAGTCAGCGAAATTGTTGACAGCGACTTCTTCCAGGATTTGCAAGTAAAAGTCAACGATATGCGCTCGCGCTTCAAGTCACAAGACAGCAGCGACAGCGCACCCGCCTAACCAGCATCAAACCCAAAGAAGACCATCTACTATTTGCAGATGGTCTTCTTTCATTTTAAGTATTCAAATCCGATTCAGGGTGGTGATGGGACGGCACTGGACGAGATAGAATTTTCCCGCAGCGAAAAGGCACTCCAGGTCTACGGGCCACCCTTGGCCTGCTTCCAATTCGATGGACAGGCTGGCAAGCTGGAGCAGTTGCCTCTGCGTCAGGCACGGTTCATTTCGCAGGGCGCGCGGGACGGGCACTTCGCAGGTGCCGTCTGCGCAGGTAACGGTCATCACCAGCTTTTCGGCGATCCGGCTTTCGAGCAATTCCAGCCTGTTTTTGGCGATGATGTACAGGTCAGGGGTGACCGATCCGCCGACCAGGCTTTCGCCCAAACCCCAGGCAGCGTTGACCAGCACCCGGTCGGTCGCGCCATTGCGCGGGTCGGCGCTGAAAACGACGCACGAAACGTCCGCCTGGATAAATTGCTGGACGAGAACAACCGGGGTGATCTTCCCGCCCAATCCATGCGACTGGCGATAGGCGATGGCGCGGGCGGTATAGACCGATTCGATGCAGCGCTCCACCGCTTCGGCAACCTGATCCGCGCCCCGGATGTTGAGATAGCTTTCATGCTGCCCGGCAAAGGAGGCCTGCTGACCGTCTTCGCCAACGGCGGAGGAGCGCACAGCAACCGCCGGGGAATGCGGATTGGCAATCTGCCCGACAAGCCGCTCATAACTTTCGGCCAGTTCGCGGCGCTGATGCCTGGTCAGCCGGTTGCCCGTCGGGAAAATGCAAAACCCGGGCGGGACGGGCAGGGTGGAGGCCAGTTTGCTTAAGTGAGCGGCCTTGCCCCCTACGCGATGTGGATCCTGGGATGCTGGTGTTCCGAGCCAGGCAATTTTCATGGCAAGTCTCCTTTCAGCGACAGAGGGCAGAGAAAAGTCTCAAAAAAGATCTATGGCGCTGCGGCCAGGATTTCAGAGAATGCGCACCGTCCCGCTGGAGCCATCCACCTCGATCCACTGACCATCCTGGATAGCGGTGGTGGCAATGGAAGTGCCGACCACGGCCGGGATGCGGTATTCGCGCGAGACAACGGCTCCGTGCGAGAGCAAGCCACCGGCGTCTGTGACCAGGCCGCCAGCCGTCAAAAATAGCGGGGTCCAGGGCGGGGCGGTCGTGGTGGTGACCAGGATATCGCCTTTTTCGAGACGGTGGGCGTCAGACAAGCTGAGGATGACGCGGGCGCGACCGCGGACTTTACCGGAGGAGCCGGCCTGCCCGCGCAGGGTGCCGGGTTCGCTCATCGGAAGGGTGTTTTCCCAGGGTGCGATCGAGTCACTATCCGCCACCCAGGCGCCGGTGTAACGGGCCATGCGGCGGGCGTCAGCGGAGTAGAGCTGCAGCGGGGTCAAAGGCCGGGTGCCCAGCTCGAAAGGCGCAGGGTAGGATGCCCAGGATTCCTGTTCCAGACGCCGATTCTGCGCGAGTTCCGCGAGATCCAGGCCGGGGTTGGCTCCCAAAGTCCGGACATCCTCCACTTTGAGATAGAAAATATCGCGGATTTCATAGAGCTGACCGCTGGCGACAAAGCGTTTTCCAAATTCGCGGATGACGCGCCGCACCCAGCCCAGACCGTTGAAATCAATGTAATAGGTATGATCTTCGCTCATGCGCAAAGCAGATTGGGCGGCGGCCAACAGGCTCTCGAAGCGTTCGCGCACAACCAGCGGGTAGTGGTTGAGCTTTTCACGGGCTGCGGCGATCGCAGTTTCACGCTCAGCGGCTGTCTCGGCCAGACGGGCGAGCATGTCACAATCGGGTTGAAGGATGTAAGATTTCAGGCTGGTAAAAACCGGAGCGGGATTTTCATCCCAGGAGGGGTAGCCCCAATCCCACAGATCGGTGCGGCGGCCATAGGTTTGCAGGAAATGCTGGAGGGCGCGATTGAATTCTTCACCACCAGGGGTATGCGAAAGTTGGGAGCAGATTTCGTCGCTGGAGCTTGCAGCGATGAGCGCTGCCACAGCCGGGTGCTGGCGTGCCAAACGGCTGAGGTCCCACAGGGCGCGGCCAATTTGCAGGGTTTTATTGTCAAAGCCCTGCAGCAGGCGATGAGCGTCGAGGGCGGTCGCGCCGCTGAACAGATCGGTGTAGTACTGCTCAAATTCGTCGAGGGCGAACCACATCGGGGAGCCCATCAGATAATGGATCTCGTACATGCGGACGGTGCGCTGGATGGTATCGTCGAGGTGCTGGAGCAAGGCCGGCATATCAGCATTTTCGAGGTCGAAGGTTTCCCAGAAGCGCCAGAGTTCTTCGAGGGCCGGTTTCCATTCTTTTTGCCAGCTCTCTTCGAGATGGGAGCAGGTTTCGGTCATCACCCGGCGGTGGCGGCAGGCGCGGGCTTTGACTTCATCGGGAGTGCCGCTGAAAATGAGATAACGGGTGTAGTTGTAGCCGTTGAAAACCCGATCGGCGCGACCGATGATGGCTTCGGCATAACGTTCTATGGTGCGGGCGCGACCCTCCCCTGCGCAAGGGGCAACCACACTCAGGAACATGGGCGTGATGGGGTGCGGAGTATGCTCACGGTCGCGCGTCCAGTGCTGTTGTTCATCTTCGGGAGCGGGCCAATAGACAGGAAAATCAGCGGGCGGAGTGATGTGGCGATCGTCCGCTGATGGGGCGACTTGCAAGGTAAATGGGTTGAAGTGGAAAGTGGTTTGCATGGCGGGCCTCCTGTTTGTTTTCTATCCTTATAGTACAGGAGGCGGATTATTCCAGCTATGTCGTTTGTCGCAGCGAGGGTGAGAAATATGTCACACGCAAAGCGGCAAATGAATCCAAAAAAGAGAAGCGCATTTCTGGCTTCTCCTTTTTTGCCTAGTTGATCTTGACTACACGCTGGTCATTACCTGCTCCGCCGCAGTAAAACCGGCCTGAAGAGCCTTGCGGTTCATCTCTTCGGTGCCTTTCGGCGCGCGCGCGGTGACCGCCTTCTCGATGGCCTGACGTGAGACCACGCCTGTCATCCCGACCAATACCCCCAGCGCAACCGTGTTCGCAGTAATGGCTTTGCCGGTCGCCTCGCGCGCAAGGCGCATGATCGGGATCTTGACAACTTTGAGATCCGGGTCGCACTGCACACGCTCTTCGTCCACGATCAGGATGCCATCCGCGCGAACGGTTTTGGCGAATTTCTTATAGGCTTCCTGGCTCAGGGCAACCACAATGTTCGGCGCCAATACTTCGGGGTGGTCGATTTCGCCGTCAGAGATGACCACTTCTGAACGGCTAGCGCCGCCGCGCGCTTCGGGACCGTAACTCTGAGTCTGGGTGGCCTGTTTGCCATCGTAAATGGCAGCAGCTTCGGCCAGGATGATCCCGGCCAGGATCATGCCCTGTCCGCCTTCACCGGCCAATCGGATTTCAGTTCGCTCGTCCATTACTGCCTCCCCGCATTCCGTGGGCGGATTTCTTCCTGGTGGGTTTGCTGCTCAACCAGCAGATCATAGATCTGGGTATATTCTGGCCGGCTTTTCTTTTGCAAAACACCGCGTACGATCTTGGTGTTGGCCTGCTGTTCTTCGGGGCTTAGTTTGTCGTAGGCTGTCTTGGCGATGCTATTGTCCTTGAGCGAACGCATCATATCGGCAGCGGTGCCGAGCTTGTTGATGCGCCCGTAAGTTGTGTGGCAGTAGCTGACCGCTTCGACCAGGCTGAAGCCATCGTTGGCGATCGCTTCTGACAGGCACTTGTCCAACTCGAGGGCATGGAAGGCGGTGCTGCGGGCAACGTACGAGGCCCCGGCGGCAATCGCCAGGTCACAGACCGGGAAGGGCGGCTCAACGTTGCCGTATGGCGCGGTCGTGGCGCGCATCCCGACCGGCGTGGTCGGGCTGTACTGTCCGCCGGTCATACCGTAGATGGAGTTATTAACCACCAGGGCGGTAATTCCGATATTGCGCCGGGCGGCGTGAATGAAATGGTTGCCGCCGATCGCCAGCGCATCCCCATCGCCCATGATGGCGATGACTTTCATATCCGGACGGGCAATTTTCAGGCCGGTGGCAAACGCCAGGGCCCGGCCATGGGTGGTGTGCAGGGTGTTGAAATCCATATAGACCGGCATGCGCGCAGTGCAGCCGATCCCGGCCACCAGCGCGACCTGGTCGTTGTTCAGACCGAGGTGGTCAATCGCGCGGATCAGTGCGCCCATCACCACGCCAATGCCGCAGCCGGAGCACCAGATCGTTGGAAAACGCTTGTTTTTGCGTAATTTTTGCAGGGTCTCACTGGCATCGAACCAATCTTCAGGCGGGATTTGAGCTTCCTGCTTGGTCAGTTCGTGTGCTTCAAGAATGTGATCTAACATTTTGGGCCTCCGCTGCCGCTACAATCATATCCGGGGTGACCATTTCGCCGTTGGCGCGGTTGACGCGCACCACTTTGCGACGTCCGCTGATGCGTTCAACTTCGAGCGCCAACTGGCCCAGGTTCATCTCAGGGACGATAATCCGGTCGACCGAATCCGCCAGTTCTTCCACGGCCGCTTCAGGGAAGGGCCAGATAGTCAGGGCTGTGAACAGATTAACTTTCTCGCCCTTTGCACGCAGCATTTTGACCGCATGCCGGGCTGTTCGGGCCGAAGCGCCGTAACTGAGCACCGCCGTCCGCGCGCCGGGCTGGTAATCGCACTCATAGAGCAGGATGTCATCGGCATGATCGAATTTATTGTTGACACGCTCCAACCAGGGTTCCATTTCATCCAGGCGTTGGGTGGGGAAACCAACCTCATCGTGGAACAGGCCGGTGATGTGATAGCGGTATCCGCGCCCAAAGCTGGCCATTGGCGGCACAGCTCCCGGCCCGTTGCGGTAGGGCTTGTAATCTTCGGGGGAGTCCGTCACAACCCGCTCGAACTTCTCAACCGTATGAAAGGCGGGCAGGTCGATCGGCTCGCGCATGTGGCCAATAATTTCGTCCGTCAGCAGGATGACCGGGGTGCGGTATTTTTCAGAGAGATTGAAGGCTTTGACCGCCAGATCAAACGATTGGGAAACCGAGATCGGGCTGAGGACGATGATCGGGTGGTCGCCGTGCGTGCCCCAGCGGGTCTGCATCACATCGCCTTGCGAGGCGGCGGTTGGCTGCCCGGTGGAGGGGCCAAGCCGCATGACATTGACAATCACGCACGGAATTTCGGCCATCGCCGCATAACCGATGTTTTCCTGCATCAGCGAGAAACCCGGTCCACTGGTCGCCGTCATCGACTTAAGTCCGCCAACCGAGCCGCCAATGATGGCGGCCATGCTGGCGATCTCATCTTCCATCTGAATGAACTTGCCCCCCACTTTGGGCAGTTCGCGAGACATCACTTCGGCCACTTCGGTCGAGGGCGTGATGGGATAACCCGCATAAAAACGGCAACCAGCAGCCAGCGCTCCCTGGGCGATCGCCTCGTTGCCTTGCATTAGTCTGATAGCCAAGTCAACCTCCTTAATTCAGCTTGCGGACCACAATGGCCAGATCGGGGCAGTGCGTGTCACAAAAATGACAGGCAGTGCATTTCTCTGGGGCAGAAACAACAGGGTGGTTGCCGCCGGGGTGCATCGAGAGCGCATTCGTGGGGCAAAACTCAACACAAATGTGGCAGCCTTTGCACCAGGTGGCATAAATCTTCACCTCACCCCGCGGACCTTTGCGGGCGGGTTTCTCCTGGGTTTGCGTTACAACAGGCAAAACTTCGGTCATATCAATCCTTTCGTATGCTGAAGCAACCCTTTTTTGGTATGATAAATCATATTAATATGATTATATCCACGAGCGCGCTGTAACAAAATTGATAAAAATCCTCATTTTGGTATTACCAATACAGGATATTGTCACATGACGAAATACAGATCAGGCGCTGAAATTGATGGCGGGCTTGTTGTATAATCAGGCAAGGTTAATTCAATAAAGGTCCCCTGTGTCTGACTCCCCTAAACTCCTTAGTGTAAAAAATCTCTCGAAATATTTTGGCTCGGTTGGCGCACTGATGGGCGTTAACTTCGAACTGGCGCCAGGCGAAATTCTGGGCGTGGTTGGCCAGCGCGGCTCTGGAAAATCAACCCTGTTTCAAGTATTGGGTGGTGTTTACCAACCCACCAGCGGTGAAATCTTCCTGGACGGCAAACGGGTTACGCTCAAAGCCGCCTCGCAGTCCAAACACTGGGGCATTGAAACCGTCCACCAGAACCCACAACTGGCAGAGAACTTCAATGTACTCAACAATATCTTTTTGGGAAGAGAGATCTGGACACCCAGCCGCATCAAAATACGCCCGGATGAAAGCGCAATGGCAAAAATTGCCCGCGATCTGCTCGATGAGTTCGACCTGCCGCGAGAGTTGATTTTCGAGCGACCGGCCAATTTATCAAATGAGCAGACCCAGGTGGTGGCTTTATGCCGGGCTTTGTGCCGCCCGAGCCGCCTGCTTTTGTTGGATGACGCCCTGGCAGCTTTAAGTTTCGAGCGCCAACAGAAATTACTCGGCCACATCAAACAGATCGCGGCCCAAAATGTGGCCGTCGTTTTAAGCAGTGACGATCTGAAACACATTTTCGCCGTTACCGACCGCATCCTGGTCATGTATCAGGGACGCCAGGCTACCCTGCGAACAACCGCCGAGACCACCCCGCGCGAAATTGTAGAACTGATCGTTGGCTCGAACCGCAAGGAACAGGTGACGCCTGTCATCTGGGCCTTTGAAAATTACCATGCTGCCCAACAGCAAGCCGAGGAACTGCGCCGCACCCAGATGGTGTTGCGTGAAAGCCTGGAAGCCCAGGATTCGCTCAACCGGCAGTTGATCGAACGCTTGAGTGACCAGGTCGAGGCCCTCGATCGTCTTAACCTGGCTCTGCAGGAGGCCAACCGACGCTTGATGACCGAGCGCGAGGCCGAACGCAAAGCCCTGGCGCGCGATCTGCACGACCAGGTTATCCAGGATCTTTTGAGTTATAACTATCAATTGGAAGACGCTGAAGGCGAAATTGCTGATCTGGATCAGCGCGAGGAGCTGACCGGCATCCGCAACGGAATTCGATCTGTTGTCAGCAGTCTGCGCCAATTGTGCAGCGACCTGCGCCCGCCAACGATCGACAGCCACGGTCTTTCGGCGGCCATCCGCTCGTTAACCCACCAGTGGTCGAAGATGAGCGGCATCAAAGTCACGCTGGATATAGACCCTGATTTAGGCCGCCTGCCTGAAACCATAGAGCTCTCCGTTTTTCGGATCGTTCAGGAAGGCTTGAGTAATGTGCGCAAGCACTCTGAGGCGACCACCGTTCACCTGGCTTTGTCGCGCACCCCCAACGCCAGCCTGCTGGTGCAACTCTCAGACAACGGAAAAGGAATCGCCCGGCCGATCAACCTGGCGAAACTCTCAGCGCAGAAACATTTTGGTTTGGTGGGAATCAGTGAACGGGTAACGTTGTTAAGCGGCACCATGCAGGTAGAATCGCCCGAAGATGGCGGAATGGCGCTTCAAATTGAAATCCCCAGCCCTTATCCGTCCCTGGCCGCGGTATAAACTCAGCGCGCCAGCGCATCTTCAACCACCTGGCGCACAGTGGCGGCGTCGATGTCTTTTTTGTCGAGAAAAGCAACTGCCCCGGCATTCAGGCCCATTCGACGAAATTCGCGGTCAGGGTAGGCACTGATCAGCACCATCAAGGTTGTGGGGGAAACACTCTTGATGCGCCGGGCGCATTGAATACCATCTTCTTCCTTTAAAACAACATCAATAAAAGCCAGGCGGGGTTTTACTTTCTCAGCCAGGCGCACAGCTTCCTGGCAGTCGTTGGCCTCGTGAACCGAGGCCTGCGGCCAGGTTTTTCCGAGCAACTTTGCCAGTTGGGCGCGGTAACGGGGGTTATCGTCCAAGACAAGCACATTCAGGCTTTCCCCGTGGATTTCAGGCCGGCCCTGTTTTTCACTTTCTGGCACGAGCAGCACTTCAGGATGTTTATTGGCGTAATTGTTGGCTTCCAGGCGGCTTTCCACGCCAATGGCGCGATAAAGCGCAGTCAGGTGATTCTCAATGGTTTTGATGCTTAAATCCATTACCCAGGCGATTTTCTGGTTGTTGTAGCCCTGGGTTAGCAGATAAAGCAATTCGCGCTGGCGGCGCGTGATCGAAGGCACAGACTCAACAGGCGCGCTGTGTTGGTCAACCAGGCGGTTTACCAGTGGGTCAGAAATCCAACGCCCACCGTCGAGAATACGCCGGACGGCCAGGTGTAAATCGGAAAGCGGCTGATCTTTGAGATGGTAGCCATTCACCCCGGCAGAAAGCAAACCGACCACATAAGACTGATCATCATAGGCGCTGACCACCAGTATCTTAAGGGCCGGATATTGCACGCGCATTTGCTGGACAGCTGCCACAGGCTCAAAATCGGGCATATTGACATCCATCACCAGCAAGGTGGGTTGCAACGTTTCAAGGGCCTGAACCAAATCAGGCCCGTTTCCGACCTCGCCAACAATTTCAATCCCAGGCAGGCTGGTAAGCGCATCACGCAATCCGGCGCGAATGAGAGCATGATCATCAGCGAGCAGGGTTTTAATGGTTATCATCAGGATAGATGCTGTTTTTCTTTTTAGGGGAAATCCCCTAAGAAAATTAGGGGTGATACCTGGAAAGAACAGGGGTAACGAGGGGTTGAACCCTTGATATGGAATTGACTATCATTATAGTGTAAGGTTTTACCTTCGTAAAGCAAAGGAGGTGTCCTGCTGCAATATCAAAAATTGAAGTGAAGATCAGAAATCTCATATCAACTGTAAAATTTTCAAGGAGGCTGTAAATGTTTAAGAAGAGTTCACTTTTTGTGTTGCTGGCCCTTTTAATGGTGGCCTCAACAATTTTGGCCGCATGCGGCCCCGCTGCCACTGCTGCCCCTGCCGAAGCCGAAGATAAACTGGCCGTTGGTATCGTGCTCCCCACCAAAGACGAACCCCGCTGGATCCAGGACGAAACCCGTTTCAAGGATGCACTCCAGGAAGCTGGTTACACCGTTGAAATTCTCTTCAGCCAGGGCGATTCCGCCAAAGAGAAAGCCAATGTCGAAGCCTTGATCACCAAGGGTGTCAAAGTCATCATCATTTGCCCGCAAGACGGCAATGCCGCTGCTGCTGCAGTGGAAGAAGCCCGCAAAGCTGGCGTCAAGGTGATTTCCTATGACCGCCTGATCACCGGCACTGATGCTGTCGATTACTATGTGACCTTCGACAGTGTTGCCGTTGGCGCCGCCCAGGGTCAATACCTGCTTGACGGCGCGACTGGCACTGGCAACCCGCTTTACCTGTATGCCGGCGCTGCCTCTGACAACAATGCCTTCCTGTTCTTCGAAGGCGCCTGGTCGGTCCTGCAACCCAAGATCGCCGATGGCACTTTCGTTATCAAGAACTCCAGCGAAGCTGTTGCCCTGGCCGACAAGGCCACCCTGACCCGTGACGAACAGGCCAAGATCATCGGCCAGGTCACCACCAACTGGGATTTCAACACTGCCAAGAACCTGGCCGAAGCCAACCTGACTTCTGCCGCCGCCGAGGACAAAGGCAATGTCTTCATCCTGGCCCCGAACGATGGTACCGCCCGCGCGATCGCCGATGCTTTCGGCGCTGACAAAGATGTAACCAGCTTCATGGTGACCGGTCAGGATGCCGAAAAAGCTTCCGTCCAGTACATCATCGATGGCAAGCAGTCCATGACCGTTTTCAAAGATGTCCGCACCCTGGTGAAGGACGCGATCGGTATGGCTGTTGCCGTGCTCGAAGGCAAGACCCCCGTTACCACTGGCGCTTACAACAATGGCAAGATCGATGTTCCCGCCAAGCAATCTGAAGTTATCAGCGTTGACGCAGCCAATGTCAAAGCCGCTTTGATCGACTCGGGCTACTACCAGGCTGGTGAATTCACCGGTTTGGATGAAGCTGGTGCCGCTCCTGCCATCACCGGCAAAGTTGGTATCGTGCTCCCGACCAAAGACGAACCCCGCTGGATCCAGGACGAAACCCGTTTCAAGGAAGCCCTGACCGCCGCTGGTTACGAAGTCGAAATTCTCTTCAGCCAGGGTGACTCGGCCAAAGAGAAAGCCAATGTCGAAGCCCTGATCACCAAGGGTATCCAGGTTTTGATCATCTGCCCGCAGGACGGCACCGCCGCTGCTGCCGCTGTTGAAGAAGCCAAGGCCGCTGGCGTCAAGGTCATCTCGTATGACCGCCTCGTCCGCGACACCGATGCTGTTGATTACTATGTGACCTTCGATAGTGTTGCCGTTGGCGCTGCCCAGGCCCAGTACCTGGTCGACAAAGCTGCCGGCACTGGCAACCCGCTTTACCTGTATGCTGGCGCTGCCTCTGACAACAATGCCTTCCTGTTCTTCGAAGGCGCCTGGACTGTCCTGCAGCCCAAGATCGCCGATGGCACTTTCGTCATCAAGAACTCCAGCGAAGCTGTTGCCCTGGCCGACAAGGCCACCCTGACCCGTGACGAACAGGCCAAGATCATCGGCCAGGTCACCACCAACTGGGACTTCAACACCGCCAAAGGCCTTGCTGAAGCCAACCTGACCGTTTCGACCGCTGCTGACAAGGGCAACGTCTTCATCCTGGCCCCGAACGATGGCACCGCTCGCGCGATCGCCGACACCTTCGGTGCTGACAAAGATGTAACCAGCTTTGTTGTGACCGGTCAGGATGCCGAAAAAGCTTCCGTCCAGTACATCATCGATGGCAAGCAATCCATGACCGTGCTTAAAGACGTGCGCACCCTGGTGGCTGACGCCATCAGCACCGCCATCGCCTACCTGCAAGGCCAGACTCCTCCCCAGACCAACACCTACAACAACGGCGCGATCGATGTTCCCGCCAAGCCGTCTGAGGTTGTTACTGTGGACAAAGACAATGTCGTTGAAGCCGTGATCGACTCCGGTTACTGGCCCGCCAGTGACTTCACCGGTCTGCCCTAACCCGTAACTGTTTTATAATACAGGAATAGTGATGGGTGCAATTCCATCACTATTCCTGTATAATTTCAATATATTTTTATGTCCATTCTTTAGCCGGAGTATGCCTATGGATACACCATTGCTGGAAATGAAGAACATCACCAAGGAATTTCCCGGCGTAAAAGCCCTGAACAATGTCAGCTTCCAGGTCAAAGCAGGCGAAATTCATTGCCTGGTCGGTGAAAACGGGGCTGGCAAATCGACTCTGATGAAAGTTCTCAGTGGCGTGTACCCGCATGGCGACTACACGGGTGAAATTCTTCTGAGCGGGCACGCACAGCAGTTTTCCCAAATCAAGGACAGTGAAAAAGCCGGTATTGCCATTATTTATCAGGAATTGGCACTCATCCCAGACATGACCGTTTATGAAAACATTTTTCTTGGTCATGAGATTTCAACCGCAGCCGGGGTAATGGATTGGAACGAAACCGTGCGGCGTGCCGGGGAAATGTTAAAGAAAGTCAAGCTTGATACCAACCCTGCAGCCATCGTCAAGGATTTGGGCGTTGGTCAACAACAACTGGTTGAAATTGCAAAGGCCCTTAGCCGGGATGTTAAAATTCTCATTCTCGATGAACCCACTGCAGCTCTCAACGAAGATGATAGCGCCAATCTGCTGAAATTATTGCGCGATCTAAAAGAACAGGGTGTTACCTGCATTCTGATTTCTCATAAATTAAAAGAAGTTATTCAAATAGCCGATGCCGTCACCGTCCTGCGCGACGGCCAGACGATTTGTACGCTCGATGCCCACAAAGGCGAAGTTTCTGAACACATCCTGATCAAGCACATGGTCGGGCGCGAAATTGATAACATCTACCCGCAGCGTGCGCGGACTGTTTCTGATCAAGTCACACTTGAAGTCAAAAATTGGAATGCGTACGACCCGAACCTGGGACGCGCTATTCTCAAAGATATCAACATCAATGTAAAACGGGGCGAAATCATTGGGTTGGCAGGTCTGATGGGCTCCGGGCGCACCGAACTCGCCTTGAGTATGTTTGGCAACCCGGGTGGCTACCAGGTAACTGGTGAGCTCTACTTAAAGGGTCAGAAAAAGCACCTCAAACGCCCGCAAGATGCAATCAAAGCAGGCATGGCCTATGTTACCGAAGACCGCAAGGGCGACGGTCTGATCCTGATCCAGGATGTCAAACAAAACATCACCCTGGCGAATTTGCTTGAAATCTCGACCAATGGGGTTGTGGACAGTAACGCCGAAATCAAAGTCGCCAATGAATATCGCGAATCATTGAACATCAAAACTCCCAGTGTTGAACAAACGGTGTCCAACCTGAGCGGCGGCAACCAGCAAAAGGTCTGTCTGGGCAAATGGCTGTTTGTCAAACCCGATATCTTGATCCTGGATGAACCGACCCGCGGTATCGACGTGGGCGCAAAATTCGAAATCTATACCATCATGACCAAATTGGTGCAGCAGGGCATGAGCATTATCATGATCTCGTCTGAACTACCTGAGGTTCTGGGCATGAGTGACAGAGTTTATATCGTTTCATCTGGCAAGATCAGCGGCGAACTGCCCATCGAAGAAGCCACGCAAGAAAAAATTATGCACCTAGCAACGAATTGAGGAGGCTCAATATGTCCTTTGTCGAAAACGCCCAGAAAGTCTTGAAACAGAACATTCGCGAATATGGCATGTACATTGCCCTGTTCGTGATCATGGCAATTTTTACATTTACGACGGATGGTATGTTCATTTCGTCGCGCAATATCAGCAACCTGTTCAACCAGACCGGTTACATCGCAGTACTGGCAGTTGGCATGACCCTGGTCATCGTCATTCGCCACATCGATCTTTCCGTTGGCTTCCTGGCCGGTTTTCTCGGCGCGGTGGCAGCGATCGCCCTGGCCTTCTGGCAACTGCCAGTTTGGCTGGTCATCCCGCTCGTGCTGGGGCTGGGCATCTTGGGCGGATTGATAACGGCCTTCCTGGTTGCACAGTTTAAAATTCCCTCGTTTGTGGCTTCACTGGCCGGATGGCTCATCTTTCGCGGGGCGCTGGTACTGGTGACAGCCGGAACCGGCACGATCATTGTCCCCGATGCCGCTTTCAATGCGATCGGTAACGGATTTATCCCCGACATTCCCGATATTGGGTTTCTTTCCGATATCCACAAACTGACCCTTTTGCTGGGTCTGGCAGCCGTGGTATTTTTCATCTTTGGTGAGATCAACAGCCGCAAAAAGAAGCAGGCTTACAACTTTGAAGTCCTGCCCATGGATATGTTCGTGCTCAAAATGGTTTTTATCTCGATCCTGATCGGGCTGATCACCTGGGTGCTGGCAGGTTATAACGGCATCTCATGGACGGTGGTCATCGTTTTGATCGTGGTTGCGATCTATCATTTCATCACCACCCAAATGGTACTTGGCCGTCACATTTACGCCATCGGCGGCAACCCTGAAGCGGCAGAGTTAAGCGGCATCAATGTCAAGAATATGATTTATATCGTATTTGGCTCGATGGGTATGCTCTCGGCGCTCTCCGGCATCCTGTTCACTTCGCGTTTGCAATCGGCCACCACCACGGCCGGCACCCTGTTCGAGTTGGACGCCATCGCGGCAGCCTATGTTGGCGGTGTGTCGGCGGCAGGCGGCGTCGGCAAAGTGACCGGCTCGATCATCGGCGCGCTGGTGATGATGTCGCTAACCAGCGGCATGAACTTGATGGGTATCGACATTTCCCTGCAATACATCGTGCGCGGCGCAGTCCTCGCGGCCGCAGTTATCTTCGATGTCGCCACGCGCAATCGTAGCAAATAAATAATCTTACACAGGTTAAACGAAGACAGGTTGTCGCAAATGACAACCTGTCTTCGTTTAAAACATGGGTACAATTTTCACCCCGATGAAGATTTTTAAGCACACCGCTGCTTACCCGGAAGCCTGTCACCAGCACGGACTCAGTTCAGCCTGTCCCCAGTTAAAATGGTTAACTCTGTCCATGAACTTTTCAGGCGGCGCCCATTAGCGCATCACCTGCTGCATCTGATGACAACAAATTCATTGACCGCCATCCAGCAAAGGTATAAAATCTTTCTTTGTGGCGGGAACCTGCAAATCAACCATAATAAAACCCGGTCTCTGCAAAGATACTCGTTTTAATGCTCGTGCCTGTTTCAAACTTCTCAAAGACTGAACTATATGACATCAAACTCACTGTCAAAAGTCAAGCTCGTCGATATTGCCCGCGTTGCCGGGGTGTCCGTCTCCGCTGTTTCGATGGCCCTGCATCAAAAGCCAGGCCTGCAGGCTGGAACCCGTCAGCGCATCCTGGAATCTGCCGAAGAGCTGGGCTACCGTCACAAAGTTGAACTGCCTGCCGTCAAACTTCGCACGGTCGGCCTGGTCATCAAATCGGACCCTGGCCTGTCGCCGCAGGCCAACCCCTTCTATTCCTATATCCTTGAAGGGATCGAAGAAACCTGCCGTCGCAAACGCATCAACCTGCTTTACGCCAGCATGCCGGTTAACGAGCACAACATTCCACTCGAAACACCCTCCCTTCTGACCGATCCAACCGCGGACGGTATCTTGCTGGTCGGCGCATTCGTCAACCGCACCTTGAGCGAAATTTTACGAAAGACCACCCTGCCATTGGTGCTGGTCGATGCCTATTCCGAATTCGGCGATTACGACTCAGTGGTTTCAGACAACCTGTTTTCGGCGCGCCAAGCCGTCCTGCACCTGATCGAACGCGGACATCGCCATATCGGTATTGTCGGCAGCGCGCCAGACGCCTACCCCAGCATCATCGAGCGTTTGCGCGGTTACGAACAGGCCATCAGAGACCACCGGTTGACTTTTTATTACATTGACAGCGACTTTGACCGGCTCTCTGCCTATCAAGCCACCACCGCCGCGCTCAAGAAATTTCCACAACTGACGGCTATCTTCGGCTGCAACGATGACCTGACCCTGGGGGCTATGAGCGCCGCCCGGGACCTGGGTAAGCGCATCCCCGAAGACATCTCCTTCGTTGGCTTCGATGATATCGAACTGGCAGCCCACGCCACCCCACCCCTGACCACCATGCGCGTCGACAAGCGCGGCATGGGGCGCATCGCCGTGCAACTGCTCAGCGACCGCATCGAATACCCCGAGTCAACACCCATCATCGCAGCCCTGCACGCCCGCCTGGTCGAGCGCGATTCAGTGGCACAACTTTTCAGCTGATAGTAGCCACAAATACCGAACAAAAACGGTTGCCCAATATTGCGGCAACCGTTTTTGCTTCATTCCAGCATGGTTAATTTACAGCATCTGTTATGACATGAAAACAGTTCACTATGGCAAATCGAATGTCCGCACCAAGAAGATAGCCATTTGGGCGCGGGTCACCGGCGATTCGGGGCAGTAGTTGTTGCTGCCACAACCACTGGTGATCCCTTCTATTGCCAGTTGTTCGATCCAGGCGGCGGCCCAATGATTCGCAGGAACATCATCAAACGTTGTGCCGCCTGCTGCGGGCGGCGAGTACAACTTGCCGTGTTCTGCCTTGAGCAGGAAAACAGCCATTTGGGCGCGGGTAACCGAGTAGTCAGGACAGTAATTGCCGCTGCCGCAGCCGCTGGTAATACCATCATTGGCCAGTTGCTCAACCCAGCTTGCCGCCCAGTAGGAGGCTGGAACATCGTTAAATCGTGTTCCAGTGGCGGATGGTGGGGAAAAGGTTGAACCATTCATACCGCGTTCAAGGAAAATCGCCATTTGGGCGCGGGTAACGGTTTTCTCGGGGCAATATCGCAACGGGTTGGTAGCGCAGCCGCCAGTGATTCCGGCTTTGTACAGGCTCTCGATATACTGCCAGGCAGGGTGATTTACCGGCACATCAAAAAAAGTGGTATCAGAAGTTCCCGACCAACCGGCCAGCCGGGCCATGAGCCACCAGAAGGCCTGACCCTTGCGCAGGCAATTGAACCCGTGCGAATGTGCGCAGTCGTCCGGCAAAGTTCCGCAATTGTGAGTTGCGCACCAGGAAGTGCACCAGGCGCAATCATCGCTTGCATCAGGATAATAATTTCCATCGGGATCATAACTTTCAATATCCGCAAAATCAAAAAGGATTTTGTTGTTTGCAATTGCATAGTTTCGAATTTGCTGATTACGAATTTTTAAATTTCCAGATTCCCCGGAACCGTCCAGGTGGCCGGTCATGTAAACAAACTCGACATTGGGGTAATCAATTTCGAGTTGGTTCATCAGGCTAAGATAGGTGTTAATATCCGCACTAGTGGCCCAACTGACTTCTCCACACCATGACCACATAACCACGTTACGACTGGGGCCGGTTCCGCCTGGACCTGTCAGGTAGGTGCGGGTTAAAGATGCCCATGTCACCCGGTCAGGGGCACCCAAGTCTCCTGACGGGGTGTAATCGTCCAGTGACAGAACACCTTCATTAATGCTGCCATCCTGGTTAAATACATAAAGCGGATTAACAACCTGGATACTACCCATCCCGCTAACCAGCTGACTTCCGTGGGATGTGTGACCGTAGCTGAGTCGCAGCATTGCCTTGGCCTGTTCGATCCAATAATCGGGAATTTGGGTAATATCGGTATGTCTGTGGTCCACGATGATCGGGGCACTACGCGCTTGGGTTACTGAACGCGCAGTTGCGCCAAGACTTGACAGGCTCAGCGCAATAAGAAGAAAGAACAAAATTGCAAAAGAATAGATGCGGCGAAACATAATCCCTCCCAGGATAAGTAGAATACCCTAATTATCAACCCTGGCAGAAAAGCCACAATAGGTGATTTGTACCCCCAATCACAAACAAAAGCATTTACTATGCTAAACATACTTTCGAGATTTCAAATGGCTTTGGTAAAAGCTCTCGCGGACAAAAAAATGGGCTAAAACATCTTCTGACTATGAATAAGATGTTTTAGCCCATATTGGAGCTTGGTTTATCTGAGACTGCATAGGATTAGCTGGTTTGAGCCAGTCCCATGAACGATGGAAAATCAGCTTACAAGCGTAAAAAGATTGTTGCCAGCTTTAAATCTACGGCAAGTTAAACGTTCGCACCAGAAAAACTGCCATTTGGGCGCGGGTCACTGGCGATTCGGGGCAGTAGTTGCCGCTGCCACAGCCGCCGGTGATGCCTTCAACCGCCAGTTGTTCGATCCAGGCGGCGGCCCAATGATTTGCAGGGACATCCCCAAACATGGTGCCGCTTGCCGCGGGCGGTGAGTACGACTTGCCGTGTTCTGCCTTGAGCAGGAAGATGGCCATTTGGGCGCGGGTGACCGAGTAATCGGGGCAGTAATTGCCGCTGCCGCAACCGCTGGTAATGCCATCTTCAGCCAGTTGCTCGACCCAGCTTGCCGCCCAGTAGGAGGCTGGAACATCACTAAATCGTGTTCCAGTGGCCGGGGGTGGGGAAAAGGCCGAGCCATTCATGCCGCGTTCAAGGAAAATCGCCATTTGGGCGCGGGTAACAGGGTTGCTGGGGCAATATTTTAATTCGGGGTTGACGGCACAGCCACCTGTGATGCCGGCATTGTACAGGCTGTGGACATAATCGTAATACCAAACGTTTGGTGCGCCGCTGAACGGATGACTCGGCTGCACATCTGCAAAGGTATAACTGACATCGGCAAAGGCGATATTCTGCCAGTTACTGCTGTTTGTGGCCCATTTGCCAAAGCGCGCATCCTTCATCATGTTCAAGAATCCCGTTTCGCCACTCGAACCGCCGTAATAAACGCGATAATCAGCCCCGCCAGGACAGTTTGCAATGGTGCCAGATTCGGCTTTCAGTTTATTGAAGTAGATAATAGCGCGGACTGCGGGATAATCGGCCAGTTTGTCGAAGGTATCCTCAATCCAAAAGCTTTTGGTTTGATTGGGGTCGGCAGGATCATCAGGCACATTGACAGTTGCGGTCTGCGCAATAAAGATCGGTTTGCCTGGAGCCATCACGCGCATACGATCGAGATAAAGCTTCATGGTTGTATCAAAGGTATCCCAACTACGCCAGGGGGTATTTTCTGGGCAGCCTCCGAAATTATAGGAACTGAAAGCAATAACATCAACGTACCCGTCGCCAGGGTAGTAATACTCAAAGGATTTCCAGGGGTGGTTTACATCATGCCAGCCATTGGGCGCAAAAACCCAGCGTATGGCGCTATCGGGCACACCCTGGTTCTCAAAAACCTGGCGAATACGCAGAAAAGCCTGGATAAAGGTTGCACCGTCTGACCCATAGGCAACCCACTCGCCATTCATTTCGGGCAGCGGCGCGATATAGGCAAATTTGCTCGAGCCGGCCCAGGTCTTAAAGTGGTTGGCCCAGGCTGCGAGTTGGGTATCGCAGGAACCAGCAGCGATTGTGGAGGCAGTGGCGCAGTTCGGAACGTAGTAAGACCCTTCCCAACTTTCACTGGGCATCAGGTTGACAAAGGGCACAAAGCCGTTATCCCAGGCTGCGTTCAGTTCATGGGGCACATTCCAGGTTGGGTTGAAGGTAAGGGTCATGAAATCGCCTGCAAAGGTTACACCACTGGCACCGTTATTAACCAGCCAGGTATTCATTCCGGCCAGTTCGCCAATAGAGCTTTGCAGATCAAGACTGGGATATGCGCCAAACAGGATCGGCAAGCCGGGCGTCCCGGCCTGTGCTGGGGCGGCAGAAACAGGGTTGCCCGCTGCCGGAAAGAGAAACCCTGTCAGTATTACGAATAGGATGAAGATGGTTGTTGTTTTTTTCATACCGAATGTCCTTTACAAGATATACATGCTTGTTCTACGCTCCGTGAAATCAAAAGAAATATTCACAATAGCGCTTATTTAATTATATAAAATTGTCTCACGGATTTGATTAGAACTCGGTAAGCTTTGATAACAATTTTGCAAACAAACCGCCCGGCATTCTTATGCCGGGCGGTTTGTTTAGAATTTGAATATTGCCGTTTAATTACTCGCCTTCCTCCGGCCCATACGATGGCACTATATCAGGATTGGCTTCCTGCATGAAACTTGGCGCTTCCAGGCCATAGATATAGCCCGGGCCAAGATCACTGGCGCTCAAGATAAAGGCTACACCGTCGGCGCTGACATAAGCGGCTGTGGTCGGAAAAGTTACCCCAACCAGCAATAACAGGGTGTTATCCGGGTAGTACGAGTATGCTGTCGCAAACTGGTAGAGGCGGCAACCATAACCTGTTCGGTCCGTATCGTCTGTCAGGGTATTCAGGGTTTCGAACACGCCCGAAGCGCCGTAGAATTTTTCGTGACGGATGTTGACCGAAGTGATCACGGCACCACTTACGGTTTCATAACAAAACAAAACCCCTTTAAAATAAGTGGTTTTGCCATACAGGGTACTGGGCAAAGTGGGTGTTACCTGGAAATATTTTGTACCGGTTGTGGATGCTGCCAAATGGGTCCGGATTGTGAAAGGTTCAACATAGGCGCCGGCAACTCCACTGTTTGCTGCCCAGGAATTGGGACCTGAATTGAAGTAGTGATCAGCAACGGTCGGCGGAATTTGGGACTGTTTTTGCATCATGACCGCCATTTCAGCCCGGGTGACATTGTTGGCAGGTTTGTAAGTGCCATCCGGATAGCCACCTGAAATTCCTTTTTCTTTCATCCAACAAATGAAGGTTTCTGCCCAATGGCCGTTGGTATCAGAGAAACAACCGGTGGCCGCCAAAGGCGAAGCCGAAGCCTGGCCAAGTGTGAAAACGGCCAGCAATAGCGCGCCGAGCAGCGCGCCCAACACGAACGGGGTCAAGCGTTTCATGAGTGCCTCCTTTGAATGCACAAAACATTTCGCAATCCACCCCGGATTGTGATTAATTTCATAATACATCGAATCGAGGGCTGTTTCAACAGACAACTGCCGCGCTAATGTTAAGGAGGTCAACCTGTTTTTCCCATTTCTGCGCCTCGGATGGCCAGCAAGGCGTTCATGATAAAATACAGCCGATGTTCTGCTAGGTTGCATGAATACTATCCCGATCATGTATCCGCCTGCAAAATCTTGATACGGTTGTGCCACAATAGTGCAAGGAAATTTCGTAAATGCGGAAAATTTACTTCCTTTTTCCAAGAATGAACATCAACGCGGGTGGGCATCTTGCGCAGTTAATGTTATTTGAAAACGCAAAAAGTATTTGCCCGGTTGAGGCCGTAACCTATGAGGCTCGCGAGGAAGGTACACTTTTTTTGGATGAAGTGCTTTCTAAAAACGATGACAACGATCAGGTAATGTTCTTTGCACACTGGGGGCCGCACGTGAGTGCGCTAATTCAACAATTAGCGAGTAAAAACGTTGTCTATGTTTCTTATAGCACCGGGTATGGATTCAAAATTCCCCCAAGCGTTCCCATTCTTGCTGGCAGCAAGCACACGCAAGCCTATTGGGGCAAATATTCGCCCAATTCCCCAATCTTCTACTTGCCATGCGAAATACCAGAAAAATTCACAAATTTACATCTCAACCGAGATATTGATGTGCTTGTGCAAAAACGCAAATCATCGCGTTACCTGTTGGAAGAACTGGTCCCCATCCTCCGTCCCCATTGCTCGGTAACGGTTCTCGATACCTGGGTGGAGGATCTGGCGGAAATGTTCAATCGAAGCAAAATTTATCTTTATGATTCTACAGAATATTGGGCACAGCATGGCGTGAGCGAAGGGTTTGGCTTGCCTCCACTCGAAGCGCTGGCTAGCGGCTGCACGGTTTTCTCCAGCCTGAATGATGCGCTTTCAGATTATTTAGAGCCAGAATTTAACTGTCACCAATTGCGCGTCTATTCAAAAGAATACGATGCGGCGCGCATCCTGAACGCATTGAAAGAATGGAAAGATGAGCAGCAGGAACATGATCCGGCACAAAGATACAGAAAAATAAGCATCAGAAAAAGCCTGAACGTGGTGCTGGCCCAACTCAATGATTTCTTTGATAAAAAGAAGCTCCATCAAGAAAATATAGCGGATATCGGTTTGTTGCCCCACGAAGCAGAAATACAGATTCTTCGAGCGCGCCTCGAAAAAATAGAGAACAGCCTCGGCTGGAGGTTGCTGGAACGTCCGCGCATCATCTACGCCAAACTTCTTCAGATGTTGAAACGCTCTGGTTAATAATGAATAGGAAATGTTCCAACAGATGAAAAAGATCCTGCTTGGCGGCTATTACGGCGGCAACAACACCGGCGACGAGGCCATCTTAAGAGCTACCATCGACACGTTTCAGGCCATTCGCCCTGATCTTTCTTTTACGGTTGTTTCACACGCACCCGTAGCGACGGAAAAGCGCCATGCGGTGCAAGCTGTGAATTGGCGTGATATGCCCGCGCTGGCAAAGGCTGTCAGCCAGGCCGACCTGGTTCTCATCGGCGGGGGTGGGCTTTTCATGGACTACTGGGGCCTGGATGAAGACAGCTACTTTCGAGTTACCCATGGAGGCATTTCAACCTATGGAACTCTGGCGCTGCTGGCCGATGCTTTTGATGTTCCTTACATCCTGCATGGGGTGGGGGTTGGCCCTTTGGACAGCAAGGCCGCCCGTGAACATACCCGCCGCATCTTTTCCCGCGCCAGGCTTGCCACCGTCCGGGATGCTGAATCTCTGGCCTTGTTGGAAGATATCGGGCTCAAACCGCTTCCGGAACAGATCCGGCTCTTTGCCGACCTGGCCTTTTCGCTTGAGTCATCACCAATTGATCTGAATAAAGCTGCAGAACGCCGCATCCAACTGGGGCTGGATCAGAAAACCCCGTTGCTGGGCATTGCCATCCGCTTTTGGGACCGGCCCGAGCCGCCCACCGTCTGGATCCCACATCTCGCTGAAGCCATCCGCGAGTTTCTTACCGAATCTCGCGCCAACGCGCTGCTGCTTCCTTTCCAGGTGGGGTCTGAAGGCCAGCTCACCGATGATCTGCAGTTGAGCCGTTCGCTGGCCAGCGAAATCGATTTACCCCGCCAGATCTGCGTTCTCGATGATGTTCTCAAACCTGGCGAAATGCAGGCCATGCTTGGCCAATGTGATCTTATTTTAGGGATGCGCCTGCATGCCCTTATCCTGGGCTTAAACAATCATATCCCGGTCATTGGCCTGGCCTACGATTCAAAAATAGCATCCCTGATGAAACAGGCAGGCCTGGGTGAATTTATCTCTCCAGTACTTGTTGATCATCAACGTCTAACGCAAATGCTGACCCTGGCAAGCCAGGAGAAGATCTCTCTCTCGGCCAAGATCAAAGCCTATCAAGAAAAAATGCAAGCGCTGGTCAACGAAAACATACAACTGGTACTGCCGATTCTGGATGCTCACCGTTCTGTGCCATCTTATGCAAATCTGCATGGATTCCTGATCGAACGCCTGGCACAAATGCAAACCATGGATGCGGTTTTACTGGAAAAAGAGACACGCATCCAGGCCCTGAGCGCCGAGGCGGTTGAAGCGCGCAACCAGGCCACCCTTTTGGATCTGCGGTTAAAAGAGATTGAGTCCAGCAAAACCTATCGGCTTGCGTTGCTGGTTCAACGCCTGCGCAATGTCCTGATTCCTCCGAACAGCCGCCGGGAAACCTGGCTTCGTTCTTTGCAAACGTTGTCCAGCCGAAAGGCCCAGCATTGATCACAAAAACCTTACTTAACAACCGGCTGGTAGGCACGATCATAAAGCTCTACCGCAGCTTTTGGTTTGATTACCGCCTGCAAGATCGCATCACGGAAGCCCGGAGCAGCCAGTCTAATATTTCATTCCCTAATGAAGATGTAACGCTGATTGTCGTTGCCGGCAACGAAACCGACATGCAGCCCTGGCTGGGCAGGCTGGGTGATGCAGCGCAAAAAATTACAGAGATTATCTGGCTTGATCCGCAAATTGCCAGGGCAGAAACTGCGGGGGAAGATTCAGGGCGAGTAAAAAAGCTTGCCTGGCCAGATCCAGCCAGGGGTCGGGATCTGAATCGCATCATCCAACAGGCAAAAGGTTCGCTGATCGTCCTGATAGATGCACAGGTCGAACCATCCCCAAATTGGTTGGTCAATATCCTTTCTTCATTTAACTCACAAGCAACCCGATACAGCCTTGGGCAAATGCAGCCTGTATCCATCTGGCGCTCGCTGGCCTCCCATGGTCAGAGGTGGGCGTCCCTGCCTTTTCTGGGGTTTGCTTTCCGCAAACAGGCCTGGGCGCAGGCCGGCGGACTACCCGGCAACATCCCGCTGCACCCAGCCTGGATGATCTTTTCTCTGCGGTTGAAAAGCCTGCCCGGAGAATGGATGCGCTCTTCATCAGCGGTTGCCTGCCTCCGTACAAAGGCCAACCCCTGGCTGGTAATGGAGCAGGCCCGGCAGGAAGGGCAAATTGGGTTGTTTGGCGATTCTGCTCGAAAGCAGTTCCCGTATTTTTGCCTGAGCCTTTTGCTCATTCTTGCGGGATCAGCCCTTTTCTTTATGCAGGCTTTCTGGCAATCTGCGATACTTGTGTTGTGCTTCTCTGCTGTCTCAGCGCTGGCGGGAAAACTCGCTGTCAGCGAGACGGGTGAAAGCACAACAAAACTTCACCCGGGTCAGATATTTCTGATTGGGTTAATGGCACAACTACGCGTTGCTGGCTACCTGACTGGCATCTTCACTCAAGAATCAATGCGATCGAGCCTAAAAAAAGAACATGAAAACATCCTGCGTGAAATCATTGAGCAGAAAAAGAATACAAAAGGTATCATAGTTTACTTGCCCACCCACGATTGGGGCTTTATGTTCCAACGGCCTCAACAACTGGCGCGGCACTTTGCCCAGGCAGGCTATCTTTATTTCTATTGCACAATCAACGAACACAGGGACGCCGTGGTTGGGTTTCAGGAAGTGGAGCCAAACCTTTTTGTCTGCTCTACACCGCCGGAGACTTTTTCGTTCATCAAACAGCCGATCATTCTGATCGGTTCGCCCTGGTATGCGCCCATGTTGGATTGGTTCGACAATCCCTTGGTTATTTACGATCATTACGATGATCTGGAAGTTTCGTCAGCCCGCCTTGAAGATCATCAGAGATTGATGAAAGATGCCACCCTTGTGCTGGCCACCAGCCAGGTGCTCTTCGATGCTGTCAAGCCTGACCGGCCAGATGCCCTGCTTTGCCCAAATGCCGTTGATTATGCCTTTGTTCAAAAGATGCGGCCGTCTATTTCAGACCCTGCGCCCGACGAGCTGGCGGATTTTATCCAGAAGGGATCGCCCATCATTGGCTATTCTGGCGCGCTGGCGAATTGGTTCGATTATGAGTTGGTCAAAGGGCTGGCAAAGAGTCGCCCCAATTGGCAGTTCGTTTTGATCGGCATCGATTATGATGGCAGCCTGGAACAGAGCGGATTGTTAGAATGCCCAAACCTGCATTATTTGGGCTGGAAGCCATATCAAGATCTATTTAAGTATGTTTGGCGTTTTTCAGTTGCCATGATCCCTTTTATGATTAATGATATTACCAAGGCCACATCTCCGGTAAAATTGTTCGAGTTTTTTGCCTGCCAAAAAACAGTGGTTGCAACCCCCATGCCTGAGTGTTTGCGTTACCCAGAAGTTTTGGTTGCGTCTGACGTAGAAACCTTTGCATCAAAAATCGAGCAAGCCCTTGAATGCAAAGATGACCCGCAATTATTGAATCAATTGGATGCCGTTGCTCGCCTGAACACCTGGTCAGTCCGTGTTAAACAAATCGAGCAAGAGCTGCAGGTCAGTCGCCTAAATGAGTGACAAGAAAACCTAGAAAGAATTCCCAATACTATGCCGAGAAACCAGTTAGAAGAGTCCATTTTTGAAATCCGAAAAAAACACCCCGAAGCAAAGCATGTTGTCATCTTTGCGCCAACCTTGCGCTGGAATAGCGAGATGTTTCAGCGTCCACAGCAATTGGCTCGGGCAATGGCAAGTCGTGGCGCATTGGTTTTTTACATCCAGCCAGAAAAAGTTTGGCCGCCAGTGTTTACCGAGATTGAGGACAGACTGATCATTTGCCAGTCACCATCCGATGCTTTCCATGTACTGTCGGACGCCTTTGTTTATGTA
This sequence comes from Chloroflexi bacterium HGW-Chloroflexi-6, assembly GCA_002840685.1. Lineage (GTDB taxonomy): Bacteria > Chloroflexota > Anaerolineae > Anaerolineales > Villigracilaceae > UBA8950. The sequence continues at coordinate 370,905 of PHBU01000011.1, forward strand.
CTGACCTGGAACATTCCGCTGCTTGCTTATTTCTCTTCACCGCGTGTGATTTATGATTATCTCGATGATCTCTCCACCTTCAATGGCGATGCGCAGCGATTACGCCGCGATCATGGGGATTATCTTCTCAAAGCAGATATTGTGATGGCAACTGCAGAACGTTTGTTAACAGAAGCCAACTCCCTTCGCGCAGATAGTCTCTTTGTCCCCAACGGGGTAGACTATGCTCATTTTTCGCAAGCACTCACAGAAGAGCCTCCTTTGGACTTGCAACCTATCCTGGAAATGGGTAAGCCGATCATTGGCTACCATGGAGCGCTGGCACGCTGGTTTGACTATGATTTACTGAAGGCCCTGGCAAAAAAACGCCAGGACCTCTCCTTTGTGTTGATTGGCATCGATCACGATCAAACCCTGCAAGAGAGTGGCTTGCTGCAGGAGTCTAATGTTTACTGGCTGGGAGCGAAACCATACAGTGAACTTCCCGGCTATGTTTCGCGTTTTGATGCTGGATGCATTCCCTTCGTTGTCAATGATTTAACGAATTCCACTTCACCCATCAAATTATTTGAATATTTTGCGGCTGGAAAGCCCGTGATCATCTCGCCCATGCAGGAAAGTATGCGCTATCCGCAGGCTTTAGTAGCAAGCGATTTGGAAAATTGGTCACAACAAATAGATCAGGCTTTGCTTGTTTCCAAAGATGACCAGGCACCGCAAAATTTACAAGGGATCGGTTTACAAAATACATGGGAGAAGCGGGCAGACGAGATATTGGCGCGCATGGAAGAAGTATCCAGGCAGCCCCGCAGTTTGCCCTGGTACATGCGCCTGGAACCCAAAAACCAGCGGTTACAAAAAATCTTTCGTTTGATTGGAAGAGGCATTAAAGTTTTGCGAATGTCAGGGTTTCAAGGCTTTGCAAAAGGGGTTTACTACAAATTCTACGATATTTTTGCGCGTCTTCGGCGCTCTCCCCTACTGAGAGTTCCATATGCTCTGGACGATAGCTATGTGCCGGAGGATAACAGCCAGGTTACCCTGTATACCGATCAGGAAAACATTTTCCCGGGCTACTGGCCACGCAAGCAGCTAGGTGCAGAGCGAACTGTTGCGCGGTCGGCAGTTACAGTCATCGCAGCATGCAAAAACGAAAGTGATAACGCGGCAAACTGGATTCATCAACTGACAAGCCAGACTTTCAAACCCGCAGAAATCCTGATCGTCGATACTGGCTCGTCAGACCAGACCATAGAAATCTTGAAAACAGCGGTCAAAAGTCAGGATATCCCAATAAAAATATTCAATAAACCGGGCATTAATATTGCAACCGCACGAAATTTTGCTATTGAAACAGCTCAATCTCCAATCATCGTCTCATTAGATTTTGGCTGCACTCCCCCGTTGGACTGGCTCGAAAAGCTGACCCAGCCTTTTTGGATTGACCCCAAAACAGAAGTGGCAGCAAGCTGGTTTCGAGGCGTCGATACAAAAAGAAACGAATCCTTTTTTAGCGGTCTGGGCTGGCCCAAACTTAAAGATGTATCACCCCAGGAATATATTCCAGCATCGCGTTCGCTGGCATTTACAAAAGGTGCCTGGGCAAAAGCAGGTGGATACCCTGAGTGGCTTACATTAACGGGAGAAGACACCTATTTTGCTCTTGAATTGAAGCGTTTTTGCACACATTGGGCTTTTGTTCCCGATGTAGTGGTTGATTGGAGAGCTCCGCTCAACTGGGTTCAGTTCTGGCGAAAAGCATTTTATTGGTCCACAGGCAATGGCGAAACAGGCTTTAATGCCTGGCTGTACCGTATGACTCTGCGGCAGATCGGAGTATCTGCGCTGGCCGGCCTGGCCGGTATTTCAATCTTAACCTATCTCTTTGGGTTGGGTGAGCCCTTGGTCGCACAACTGACCATTGGTGCCATTCTGGGCGCCCTGACCCTCATAGTTATCCTATCTTGGATAAAAAACCGTGATCCGCTCTTTGTCCCTGGCATGTTGGGGTTAAGAATCGCCCAAACTTGGGGATTCCTGGCTGGGGCAAAACGCAAAGAAGCTGTCACCCAACGCAGATTAAGGCAAAGTAAGGGCTTGTTTTTCATCCTTGCCGGCATTCCGATTGACGATACCGGCGGCGGCGCAAGATGCACCCAAATTGCGCTCGAACTTCTACGCCAGGGATACTGGGTGGTGTATATCAACCGCTACCCAAAATGGGAAACCCAGGTAGCCAGCATCAAGATTGCCCACCCCAATCTTTTCCTTTTTGAGCTGGGGAGCTTCTATTGGGACGACTTTGTAAAACAATATGAGCCTTTGCTGGTCTCCCTGCCAAAATTTGCGCTGGTTGAATTGCCCTCAATAGATTTTCTGCCCTTAATCACGAGAATTAAACAAAATGGTGGCAAAATCATCTACGAGATGATCGATGACTGGAACACATCATTGGGCGGGGATTGGTATTCTCAGGAAGTGGAACAGCAAATCATTGATGCCAGCCAGGTCCTGATCGGAACAGCGCCAATTTTGCAAGACAAGCTGGCAGAATTAAGCCACCGCCCGGTTAAGTTGTTCCCAAACGCGGTCAACAACCTGCTCTTCAACCCGGAGCGGCTTTACAAGCGCCCGGCCGACATGCCTCCAGCCGAATGGACGGCGTCCTACATTGGCGCATTGTGGGGCGACTGGTTTGACTGGGAGCTGCTGACAAGCCTGGCCGCCCGATACCCGCAAGCCTCCATCGTGGCTATCGGCGATTATCGCGGACAATGCCCTAACCCGCCTGCAAATCTCACCTTCCTTGGTTTGAAGCCACAGTTAACACTGCCAGCCTACCTGGCACATACCGATGTGGCCATTATCCCCTGGAAAGTTAACCAAATCACGCAGGCCACCAGCCCGTTAAAAGTATATGAATACCTTGCCATGAATCGGCCAGTTGTTGCTCCCAATATTAATCCTCTACAGGATATCCCCGGCGTATTTTTGGCGCAGGATTCTGAAGATTTCATTCGCCTGGTGGATGCGGTCCGCAAAGATCACTTGCCCCTTGGCTCTATTAAGGCCTTTATTCATGAGAATAGCTGGCGAGCGCGTGTTAATCAACTACAGGAATGGATAAATATATAATAAAAAACACAATCAAAAATCCGGATAAGTATTAATGAAAACAACTCGATCACATAGGTTTTTACGCTATCTTCTCTGGCATGGCCAGCGTGTGATCAACTGGTTCAGGAGCAAGCTGATCTACGCGCGAGATGCGCGAGATCTCACACACCAACTATTTTCAGATATTAGTCTGCTTAATGAGCAAGATGTATCTGATACCAGCGAAAAATTACTCGAATATTGTCTGGCGCGTGGCTATGGCCCAGAAACCCAAAAAATATGGAAAACTCATGCCTATCGCCTGATGTTGACTGAAAAGTGGATATCAGACGTGCTAGATCTACACCAGCCACAAGCGAAAGTGTTGGATTTGGGCGTAAAAGATGTAGCTGGTGAGTATTGGCGTTTCAAGTTTCCTTGGGTTCAGTGGGAAAATACCGATTACGATCTGCGTTTTCCATGGAAAACGACTGCATCTTCTTTTGACATGATCCTGTGTACCGAATTGGTTGAACATCTTTCTGATCAAGTCAACGAACAATCTTTCAACGAGGGTTTTTACAAACTTGGCTTTATGACCTTATTAGGCGAAAGTTTCAAGGCACTCAAACCGGGTGGCTGGCTTTTGATTACAACCCCAAACGCTGCTTCGGTATTTCATTTGAAGGCAGTTTTACGGGGAGACCCACCCTGGTTTTTTATCAAGCATGTTCGTGAATACACAATGCCCGAAGTAGTGGAACTTCTAAAAAACGCTGGCTTTGAAATCGTGCGAAAGCAAGATATTCACTGTATGACAGTCATGGCTTACTCAGACTATACGCCAATTTTCCAGTTGCTGCTTGAAAACGGCTTCCCAACTGAAGGGCGCGGTGATGATCTTTTCGTTTTGGCTCACAAGCCTGTTTGATTGACTCACTTTCCTTGTGGGAGTAGAATGCAAACCTATGCAAAAAGAAACTCAACCTCCGTTTTATGATTCTGCCCAACGGCAGAATATCTGGCTACGGGAAATGATCGAAACCTTCAAGTATAAGGATTTGATCTTTCATCTTGTACGCCGCGACATAACTGCCCGCTATAAACGTTCAATCCTTGGGATTGCCTGGACTATGATCAATCCTTTGGGAATGATGTTGATTCTTTCCCTGGTGTTCTCCCAGGTTTTCCATGCGGTTGAAGGCTATCCAGCATATATTTTGAGCGGTTTGTTAATGTGGAATTTTTTTTCCCAGAGTACAGTGAACGGGATTGGTAGTATTGTGTGGGGCGGCGACCTCTTTCGTCGCATTTACGTTCCTCGCTCAATATTTGCCATTTCGGCCATCGGTACCGCTATTGTGAACTTGCTCATTTCGCTGGTTCCATTCTTGATCGTCAGCATCGTCATTGGTCGTTACCCTACAATAAACTTTTTTGCTGTTGTCATCCCGATCATTTTGCTTTCGTTCTTTTCTCTGGGGTTGTCCCTGATTATCGCGAGTGTGGGGGTGCGCTTTCCAGATATTGTGGAAGTATATAACAACATTCTTTTGCTGGCATGGATGTACCTAACCCCGATTATTTACCCGCTTGAGGTCTTGCCAGATTGGCTTCTTTCACTGGAAAAGTTCAACCCCATGTTTCACTTTATCCGGCTGTTTCGAGACCCTCTTTATTACAATGAGCCACTCTACCTTCAACTAGTGGGAATTTGTACACTAATGGCATTAATTAGTTTTACGTCAGGGTGGATTATTTTTTCAAGGATGACTGATGAAATCGCATACCGCTCCTGATTTTAGTGAAACCGTCATCGGTGTTGAACATGTGTCTGTTCGTTACCTGATTCCACGCGAAAGAGTGGGCAGTCTTAAAGAATACGCCATTCGCAAGATACAGCGCCGCATTTTCAATGATGAGTTCTGGGCTCTGAAAGATGTCAGTTTCGAAATTAAAAGAGGGGAAATTTTTGGAGTAATCGGCGCAAATGGAGCAGGGAAGAGTACTCTCTTGAAATTGATGGCGCGTATAATGCGACCATCCGCTGGCCGGGTATGGGTAAAAGGGCGCGTGGCGCCCCTGCTTGCCATGGGCGCTGGGTTTCACCCGGAACTTTCGGGACGAGAAAATGTCTTCTTAAATGGCACGCTACTTGGCTATTCAGAAAAACAAATCCGTGAACGGTTTGATTGCATTGTAGAATTTGCAGAACTTCAAGATTTTATTGATGCCCCCATCCGCACTTATTCTTCTGGGATGTTGGCGCGCCTCGGGTTTGCCGTTGCCACCGACCAAAAACCAGACATTCTGATTGTAGATGAAGCATTAGCAGTGGGTGACACTGCTTTTCAACAAAAAAGTCTGAACCGCATTCGCGAATTTCAACAAACCGGTACAACTACGTTATATGTTTCCCATGCACTGGGGGAGGTTGAAAAAACATGCAAGCGTGCGGCCTGGTTACACCATGGAAAACTAATGTTTATCGGAGATGCACAAGAAGCGGTTGACCGTTATCTCAACCGCAAGCCGGTTGCTAAATAAGAAATGCTGCATACCCAAATATCGCTGCTGGTTACATCACTCGTCAGGCGGGTTAGAAATGACTTGCCTCTCTTGGTGCACACACCACCTGTTTGGAATGAAAAATCTCCTTTTGTTAGCGTTATTATTCCCTGCTATAACTTCGGTCATGTTGTAAGCGAGGCAGTGGATAGCGTTTTGAACCAAACCTGGCAAGATCTGGAAATCATCATCGTTAACGATGGGTCCACAGATAAAGAAACCATCAAAACGCTTAGCGCTTTTCAACGCCCCAAAACGCGCATCCTAAACCTTCCTCAAAATATAGGTCTGCCTGCTGCACGGAATACGGGTATCCTCGAAGCGAGAGGAAAATATATTTGTTGTCTCGATGCCGACGATAAGCTTCAAGAAACCTACATCGAAAAAGCTATAACGGTTATGGAGATTAATAGCGGCATTTCTTTTGTATGGCCATGGACAAAAGTTTTTGGTTCCGAAGACCGGGTTTGGTATACACCTCAATTTGACCCCTATCAAATTTTGTTCTATAACCAGCTTAATTCTTCAGCAGTTTTTAAGAAATCGGCCTGGCAGCATGCGGGCGGATTTAATGAAAACATGCGTGATGGCTTTGAAGACTGGGAATTTTGGATACGGTTGACAGGTCACAGCTTCCGCGGGTATCGTATTTCTGAAAAGCTCTTCTTTTGCCGTAGAGTAGGATATAGTTTTGCAAATCGGGCAGCAGATAATAAGGATGTATTATTTGAACAGATCAGGTCAAACAATGCTAATTTGTATATAAATCCTAAATTGACAATGGAAACGATTAAGCGCTCCTATCGGGATTCGTATAATCCGACTCCTTTTTTGAACATTCATGAGCGAGAATACAAAGAGATTCAAGGATTAGATCGAATAATTATTTCCAGCTTAAATACGCAAGACACATTATCGTGGCTTCGTAGAAATCCAATGTCCCAGCCATTTCTTTGGATTTCAAAGAAAGCACTTGATGAAAAAACAACTGATGCATTGTATGCAATAACACCGTATGTTTACATCTTACCGAACTTCATGCCAGAATATGCGCGCCATGAATTTATCATTTCCTTACACGATAAATTCCAAGTTCCGATTACTAAGGTTTAGCCTTGATAATTTAGGCAATCTAAAGACTTGAAATAATTACACCAGCCAATCAGCAAGATGTGGCACTGGAACAATAGATACGGTGATTCAATAAGACTTTGGCAATTTAAACCTTATGGTAGAATGATTTTCAATTTGTATAAACAAGAAGTACACATTTACAACTGTTTTATCAAGCCTTATGCAACAAAAAACATTTTTTTCGTACTACTAAAATCGCCATCTTGGGCAATATCAAAACAAGGCTACTCGCAAAAAAAGCATAACTCTACATTAGAGTTATAAGGAGATTGAATCAATGGAGTATACGCCGCTGGAAATTAGTGACGTTATCTTAGTCCAGCCCAGGGTGTTTCAAGACGAACGTGGGTTTTTCTTAGAAAGCTACAAAAAGACAAGCTATGCTTCAGCGGGTATTTCACTGGGTTTTGTACAAAGCAATCATTCCGGCTCAAAGCAAGGTGTCTTGCGCGGGCTTCATTATCAAGTAAAGAATACTCAGGGCAAACTGGTCTGCGCAGTGCTCGGCGAAATCTTCGATGTGGCGGTAGATTTACGGCGCAATTCGCCGACTTTCGGAAAATGGGTGGGGGCGTATCTTTCTGCAGAAAAAAAGAACCAGTTATGGATTCCGCCGGGTTTTGCGCATGGATTTTATGCCGTTAGTTCCTGGGCAGAAGTTTTCTACCAGGCCACCGATTTTTACGCCCCTGAATCTGAGCGGACCCTGCTGTGGAATGATCCGCAAGTTGCCATTCAGTGGCCCATCGAGAACGGCCAAATGCCCATCCTTTCGCCAAAGGATGCGGACGGAGTGCCTTTGGCGCAGGCAGATTTATTCGGATAGGCAGGCTTAAATATGAAAAATGTACTGGTCACCGGTGGAGCAGGATTCATTGGCTCGAATTTTGTGCACTATCTGCTCAAGACCGAGCCTGAAGTAAACATCATCAATTTGGACGCTTTAACCTACGCAGGTTCTCAAGAAAACCTGAAAGATTTGCCCACCCGTGGGTCTTACACCTTTGTAGATGGTAATATCTGTGACCGAAGTCTGGTTTCAAGCCTGCTCAAACAATACGCTATTGATACAATTGTACATTTTGCGGCAGAGTCGCACGTTGACCGTTCAATTGCAGGCCCTGAGCCATTCATCCAAACCAATATTGTTGGAACTTTTACGCTTCTGGAAGCAGCCCGCAAATTTTGGCTAGATGAAAAAGGAGTTTCTGGTCAGGAAGTTCGCTTCCAGCATGTCTCAACCGACGAAGTCTACGGATCGTTGAACCCCGATGAATCCGCCTTTTCAGAAACTACCCCCTACGCGCCGAATTCACCCTATGCCGCATCCAAAGCATCCAGTGACCATGTGGCCCGGTCTTATGCCCATACCTACAATTTACCGCTGACCATAACCAATTGTTCCAACAATTACGGTCCGCGCCAATTTCCAGAAAAACTGATTCCGCTCATCATTTTGAACGCCCTGGAAGGCAAAAAACTGCCTGTTTATGGTGACGGTCAACAAATAAGGGATTGGTTATTCGTGGAAGATCATTGCGAAGCTATTTTGGCAGTGCTAAAAAAAGGGACTGCGGGCGAAACCTACAACATTGGCGGCGAGAACCAGCCCACCAACCTGAGCATTGTTCAAACCATCTGCGATTTGTTGGATGAATTTAAACCTGACCCATCCATCTCTCCGCGCCGCAGCCTGATTGATTTTGTCACAGACCGCCCCGGTCATGACCGTCGTTATGCCATGAATATTCAAAAAATTCGCAAGACATTGGGATGGCAGCCCAAACATACTTTGCAAGACGGTCTGCGTGAAACCGTGCAGTGGTACTTATCAAATACACAGTGGGTTGCTGCAATTCGCACACAGCAAGAATATCAACAGTGGCTAACCCAAAATTACACAAAAAGGGAAACCAAACGATGAAGGGTATTATCCTGGCCGGAGGCAACGGCACCCGACTTCACCCCCTGACCCTGTCTACCAGCAAACAACTTTTACCGGTCTACGACAAACCGATGATCTATTACCCGTTATCAATGCTTATGTTAGCGGGTATTCGCGATATCCTTGTCATCAGCACGCCTTATGACCTGCCTGCTTTTCGCCACCTATTGGGGAGCGGCGAGCAGTGGGGGTTGCAATTTCAATATGCTGAACAGGATCAGCCGCGTGGCCTGGCTGATGCCTTCCGGGTCGGGGCTAAATTCATCGATGGGCAACCCAGTTGCCTGATTTTGGGCGACAATATCTTTTTTGGCAACGGTCTGCCCGAAATTCTTCGCCGTTCTGCGGGTCTGACCGAGGGTGCACGCATTTTTGCCTACCCGGTGCGTGACCCGCAACGCTACGGAATTGTTGAATTCGACCATCGAGGGAAAGTCCTGAGCCTGGAAGAAAAGCCAGCCCAGCCACGCTCCCATTTTGCGATCCCTGGTATATATTTTTATGACCAACAAGTGGTTGAGATGGCGGCCAATCTGAAACCATCGGCGCGCGGCGAATTGGAAATCACAGATATTAATCGTCTTTATCTGGAGCGTGAACAGTTAGATGTAGAGGAACTGGGTCGCGGATATGCCTGGCTGGATGCTGGTACTCATGAATCCCTGCTGCAAGCTGCAACATTTATCCAGGCTGTGCAAGAACGACAGGGAATGATGATCTCGTGCCCAGAAGAAATTGCCTACCGCTTGGGCTTTATTGAAAAGGCTCAACTGGTTGAGTTAGCCGAGCGATTGAAAAATAATTCATATGGCCGCTATCTGGAGCTCCTGGCAAGCGGGAAAATCTGATGCAAATTCTATTACTTGGGAAAAATGGCCAATTGGGAAGTGAATTGCACCGCTGTCTGTTACCACTCGGGCAAGTGCAAGCGCTTGATTACCCTGAGATCGATCTGGCAAATCAAGGAAGTTTGCGGGCCTTATTACAGGCCAGCAAACCTGATATTGTTGTCAACGCCACAGCTTATACCGCTGTGGACCGCGCCGAAAACGAAAGAGAATTGGCTTATGCCATCAATGCAACAGGACCTGCGGTAATCGCCGATGAAGCAAAGGCGCTCGGCGCAGTGTTTATTCATTATTCGACAGACTATGTCTTTGATGGAAAAAAAGGCGCGCCTTATGATGAGGCGGACACCCCAAATCCTTTAAACGTATATGGGACCAGCAAGCTGGCCGGGGAACAGGCCATCCAGGCTGTGGGCGGCGCAAATCTTATCTTGCGAACAGCCTGGGTCTACAGCCTGCAGCGTGATAGTTTTGTCACCAAGGTTTTGCAATGGGCAAGAAAAAACGAGACCCTGAAAATCGTTGATGATCAGGTAAGCAACCCGACCTGGGCGCGCATGCTTGCCCAGATCACTACGCTATTGTTAGCACGTGGTCCAGATTACATCTCTGAACGCGCCGGTCTATATCACCTGGCTGGGGATGGCTACACCAGTCGTTTGGGCTGGGCAAAGCGAATTCTGATGCTTGATCCAAAATCACATGAGCAAATCACCAGAGAACTTATTCCTGCTGCAACAACTGATTTTCCCACCCCTGCCGAGCGCCCGCTCCTTTCGGCAATGAATTGTGCAAAATTCTGCGAAACATTTCACTTATGTTTACCCAATTGGGATGAAGCTCTTTCTCTGGCGATGAACACATAGTGATTTATATCAAAAAATCGTTCCCCTATTTTCGATGGAATTTTAATGAGCGTGCTTTTTTTATCTGATGTGTTTTTCTTTTAAGCAAGCTTGTGAAATACAGTGTTTTTGAAAATCAGTAATTCGTATGGTTATTTCCTTAAACACTTAAAACATCCAGAAATTGGTAATGGTTGAAAACACAGGCAATAAAGATTTATCATGTATGTTGTTCCAATTCTAAAAACAAAGAGCTTTTTTGTAACCTTTTATCTCACAAAAAAGCCAACGCCCCAAAATTTACTGATACAAACATCACCAAGGGATGAGCGAAGGAAGAGGACATGGAGAAACAGAACAGCAACAAATTGGTTGTAGTTTTGGGGATGCATCGAAGCGGTACCAGTGTTGTTACCCGAGGACTTAGAGTATTGGGTGTTGACCTGGGAAATGATTTTTTACCAGATAAAGACGATAACCCCAAAGGTTTCTGGGAGGATAGCGATCTTAATGCGTTAAACATTGAAATACTGAATGCAGTAGGAAATCATTGGCATTATCTTGCGCAAGTTACACGCAGCGATATCGATACTCTGCACAAGAAAGGCTATTTTCTTCGTGCGGTTGAACTGTTAAGAGAAAAAACCAGCAAAGCTATTGTTTTTGGTTTTAAAGATCCCAGGGTGGCGAAATTATTATATTTCTGGAAAGATGTTTTTGCCCATTGCAAGTTGGAGGTTGGGTATGTATTGACAATTCGCCACCCTCTCAGCGTTGTAAAATCTTTAGCCGAACGCGATGGGTTCGACCATGAAAAAAGTTACTTCATGTGGCTCGAACATGTCATATCCAGTCTGTCTAATTCCGAAAATTGTAATCGCGTTCTTATTGACTACGACCTGCTGATGCAATCACCTGACCGCGAATTAAACAAGATTGCAAAAGAACTTGGCCTGTCAGTGAACCAATCAGAATTACAAAAATATGCTACAGAATTTTTAGATGATAGTTTGCGGCACACAATATATAGCCCAAATGATTTATTGTTGGATGTTGCTTGTCCACCACTTGTTCATGAAGTTTATTCAGCTTTATTTAACGTGGCAACTGGCGAAGCAGCTCTCGACGAGGCTATACAGAGCAAAGTGTCTCAATGGGAGGCTGAACTTGAGCGATTAAAAGTTCCACTGGTTTTTATAGACAACCTTTATAAACAAAAAGATCGTGTCTTACAAGAACGAGATAATTCCATCAAGACTTTGCAAGAAAAAGAGCAGATCATCAAGACTTTGCAAGAAAAAGAGCAGATTGCCGTTTTACAGGAAAGAGAAAAGGCTATCGAAGCATTACAAGAAAAAGAACAAGCTATCAAGGCCTTACAAGAAAAAGAACACGAAAAAGATCTGATGATCCAGATTCTACAATCCAAACTCCAAGAGAAAAAACAGATTCTCGAGATCAAAGCCAGAGAGCAAGAAGCGGCAATCAGATTATTACAAAATCAAATTATCGAGAAAGATCAAAAAATTCAAAATCCAACAGGGTTTGAAAAGCAAATTCGCGAAAAAGAACAAAAAATAACGCTGCTTCAGGCGCAGGTGACCGAACGGAATATTGATATTAAGAAGCTGATCGAGTGGATATACGATGCAGAAAACATTATCACAGCATTGCTAGATTCGCGTCGCTGGAAAATTGGCAATATGATCGGCAACGTGCTTCAGCGCATTACCCGTAAACCGGAAGGACTGGTCACGGGGTATTTAACAGGAATTACAAGTCAAGTAAATGGGCTGGAACAAAAGTATTTTCCCCGGCCGGTTTCAGTTGGGGTTGGAGCACCGGTTGAGCCGATAAAATATCGCGAAACAGATATCGTGATTTGCATTCACAATGCACTGGTTGATGTTAAAAAATGTTTGGGTTCTGTCAAAGAGCATACAGATGTTCCCTATCGCTTAATTCTGGTGGATGATGGCAGCGCAAAGGAATGCAAAGAATATCTCTCTCATTTTGCCAAGGAGACCCCAAACACGATCTTAATCAGAAACGAATCTGCCAGCGGTTTTACAAAAGCAGCAAACCAGGGAATGCGCGTGTCAAAAAAAGAATATGTGGTTTTGCTTAACAGCGACACCATCGTAACTCCCGGCTGGATCAAACGTATGCAGGAATGCGGCGAGAGCAGTAAATCCATTGGAATTATTGGACCATTATCGAATGCTGCCAGCTGGCAATCCATCCCTAAACTCATGCAAAGCGATGGGAAATGGTCCTTGAATCCTCTGCCAGCCGACTGGACTCCTGAGAAAATGGCAGAGGCTGTAAATAAATTCTCGGCCAGAAAATTTCCCCGTGTTGCTTTACTCAATGGATTTTGCCTGCTAATTAAGAGATCTGTTATTGAAAAAATTGGCTATCTGGATGAAGCAAACTTTCCTGAAGGATATGGTGAGGAGAATGATTACTGTTTGAGGGCTCAAGATTCGGGTTTTGAACTGGCTGTAGCCGATCATGCTTATGTGTATCATGCCAAAACCAAGAGCTATTCTCTTGAGCGACGATTGGAGCTAACCAAAAGAGGCCAAATCGCTCTTGAGGCCAAATATAGTCGTCAAAGGCTCGATGATAGTGTCACCGCCATAAAAAAGAACCCCGCTCTGCGCGAAATGCGTTACAACATTGAGCAAGAATTGCAACCATACTCCATGGGGCTTTCTGTGCTTTTCGTTCTGCCTCTTCCAGGAATTGGTGGAGGAAGCCACTCTATCATCCAGGAAGTGGAGGAAATGCGAAAGCTTGGCGCAAATGCGCAGGTAGCTGTCCGTTACTCTTTTCTGGAAATCCTGCACACGAACTACCCTCATCTAAAAGAGACGGAAAACCTATTTTTTGGCTATAAAGATGAGGATGACCTTACCTGCTACGCAGCAGATTTTAATGTTGTTATTGCAACAGTATGGGATTCAGTCGAGCTTATAAAAAAAGTTGTTGACAAATATCCCCATATCCTTCCAGCTTATTATGTGCAGGATTATGAGCCCTGGTTTTGCGATAAGGAATCCACAGAATGGACCAGGGCATCCCTTTCTTATACATTGATACCCAATGCCGTACTTTTTGCAAAAACCCGATGGCTTTGTGATAAGGTGGCAGATGCTCATGGCGTTCATGTAGAGAAAGTTTTACCAAGCCTCGATAAACGTGTGTATTATCCGGCTGTGCCAATCTCTGCAAAGGTAGCCTGGCCAGTCCACATAACTGCAATGATCAGGCCAAGCACCCCACGCAGAGGAGCACCTCGCACTATGCGAGTTTTGCAACGTATTAAAGAGCATTTTGGCGAGCGTGTGAGGATAGAAATATTTGGCTGCAGCGAAAGCGAAATAATACAAAATAATTTGGAACACGATTTTGAGTACACCAATTATGGGATATTAAACCGTGAAGAAGTGGCTAATATTTTGAGACGGTCGGATATTTTTCTGGATTTTTCTGAATTTCAGGCATTTGGAAGAACCGGTCTTGAGGCCATGGCATGCGGATGTGCCGTGGTACTCCCCGCCCATGGCGGGGTGACAGAATATGCAGATGATGGGATAAACGGTTTAATTGTAAACACAGAAAACGAAGATGAGTGCCTGAGAGCGGTTCAATCCCTTGTCCAAAACGCTGAACTCAGAGAAGATATTCAAAAGAAAGCGATCCAAAAATCAAAAGAGTATTCTGTTACCACAGCTGCAGCATCTGAACTGGCCGTTTTATCAGAAAAATATTCCAGACATGTCAAAAAGCTCAATACCCCGGAAACACCTGCGCCGTACATTCAAACTGGCGAACCTGCCAACCTGCGGGTGATCGGAATTGTTGCACGAAGGGCCCAGGGCTTTCAGGGATCAGCATATATCCGCATTCTGTATCCCCTTACCAACCCTTCTATAAGAAATGATCTATCCTTTTCCATTGGAAATATTTTTGATGTCTACGAGACAAAGCCAGACATTGTTGTTGTCCAAAGGATAGCCATTTCCGATGAAAATGAAGCCCGGGAATTGGTTTCTTTTTGCAAATCTAATGGAATAAAACTAGTTTATGAAACCGACGATGACTTATTCGAAATAGCAAAACCAGGCTCATCTCATCCAGAGGCTGAAAGTTATGCAATTTGGACCAAAGGTGCCAAAGTCCTGGCTTTGAACGCAGATTTGCTTACGGTTTCATCAGAACCATTAAAACGCAAGCTAAGTGATTTGAATTCGGCAATACAAGTGATACCTAACGCATTGGATGAAGAAGTATGGCAAATTGATTCCCTCTTACCGCAGATAAAAGATACAACTGATATTGGAATCCTGTATATGGGAACAAGAACTCATGGGCGAGATCTGGCAATGATTGAAACAGCCCTAAAAAAAGTAAAGAAAAAATTCGGCAACAGAGTGAGATTTGATGTGATCGGAGTCTCATCCGAATCGCTAGACTCAAACCTATACAATGTCATTATTCCACCAGTAGCAGAATATCCCGATTTTGTTGCATGGTTGAAAAGTATGGCGCACAAATGGTCAATCGGTCTGACACCATTGGCTAATACCAGCTTCAACGAATGCAAAAGCTATATAAAATATCTGGATTATTCTGGGCTTGGATTGGTCAGTGTATGCTCAAAAATTACCCCTTACGAGGCAGTTGTCCAGCACGGTATAAATGGTTTTCTGGTAGAAAACAATGAGGATAGTTGGTATGATGCACTAGCACGATTGATAGAAGATGACAATCTGCGCAAAAGTGTGTCAGCCAATGCTTACCAGGGATTGATAGATAACCACAAACAAAAAAACAGATCCAAAGATTGGCTAAATGCAATGAATTTGGTAATTAATGGCATCACCAGAGAAAGATAAATAATATTGGCATCCGGCAAAACTCCTTTTGGTAACAGTTTACCCGGGTGGATAAGCCAAAAACGCATGAGAGCTCAATACTCAAGCGAATTACATAGATAGATGGGATCGCCTATCTTCAACCATAGTAATAACAAAAAATTGTGCATTGAGAAAATATCCTCATGATTTTTTTTACGGACACGAAGCGTTATCCTATCTCAGAGACACGATCAACCCCTGCAAAAGACAAGCTTTATGACTCGACTTTGTGGCGTTGGGTTTCCTCAATCGCTATCCTTACCGGGATAGCTCTACGCTTATGGCAATATATTGCCAACCCTTCAATTTGGGTTGATGAAGCGGCAATCGCGCGCAACATCATCAATCGTCAACCACATCAGCTTTTCCACGCTCTTGACTATGCCCAGGTGGCGCCTCCTGGCTTTTTATTGAGCATAAAATTATCGACAATGCTGCTGGGGCCTTCGGAATATGCATTGCGCCTTACTCCGATTGCTGCGGGGATCGCCAGTGTCATCTTGTTTTTCTTCGTTGCGCGCGCAATTCTTCGTCCTGTGGCATCTATTGTCGCAACCTTTATGTTTTCCATTGCGATTCCCCTGGTTTTCTTTTCATCCAACTTGAAACAGTATTCATCAGATGTAGCCATAACATTGCTTGTTATCATCATCGCCATTAGACTTTGCACCTTAACGCTTACCAGCCGAGGTGCATATACTTTTGCTTTGATCCCCACCCTGTTGCTTTTTTGTTCACAAGCCGCCGTATTCCCAATGACGATAGCGGGCGCTACGTTGTTTTTTGATGCTATTGCATCACAGCGACCTGACAATCGGTACCGATTCGCTGTTATTACATCGTGGGCCATTGCCGTAATAGCAATAGTCGCATACAGTTCTATTTCATT
Organism: Chloroflexi bacterium HGW-Chloroflexi-6; assembly: GCA_002840685.1. Taxonomy (GTDB): domain Bacteria; phylum Chloroflexota; class Anaerolineae; order Anaerolineales; family Villigracilaceae; genus UBA8950. The sequence continues at coordinate 387,155 of PHBU01000011.1, forward strand.
AAATCCAGTGAGCGAAGTGTACCTGTTTCGTTTTTGGAAATATGCTTTCATGCCCAGCCAGGGTTGGGATACATGGCTTTGGGCAACAACAAAAAATGCACTTAGCGGGGAAGCCAATCCTAATGTTCTTAATGGGTCACTGGGCTACGCACAGCCGGAATTGTTTGCTGCTTTCGTTGTGCTTGGCAGCATAGCCTTGCTTATAAAGCATCCAAAAAACGCTGTTTTAATAGTCGGCCCCATCTTGCTGGCCTTGCTTGCATCTGCGCTATTTTTATATCCGTTCGGCAATCGCATGATTATCTTCCTTTTGCCGCTACTTTTGCTTCTGATAGTGGCCGGAGCAGATTATTTGGGCCAGGTACTCATTCGAAACTGGACAAATGAGTACCTGGCTGTGTTGCTTTTGCCGTTTGCAATTGCGGCTTTTTTGCAACAATCTTGGCCTAGAACCCCGGAACATCTTCGCCCAGTCATGCAGTACGTATCGAAGCACTGGGAGCAGGGAGATGCATTATGGGTATACTACGGAGCAGGTCAGGCTTTTGAATATTACAAGGAACTCATTCCTATCTCTCCGGATACCCTCATCGGCACCTGCAACCGGGCCGACCCACGTGATTATCTGCATCAAGTGGATGTTGAACGAGGGCGCGCACGTGTATGGATACTGATGGCTCACGGACCCGGCCCATTTGGTTTCGATGAAAGAAAGTTAATTATTAGCTACCTAGACACCATAGGTTTGCGAACGGATGAATATCATGCACCTGGCGAAGATAAATCGTCGAATCATGCTGCCGTATACTTATTCGATCTCTCTATCCAGGAAAAACTGGCTGCCAGTTCGGCGCAACTCTTCCCAATTGATAATAATTATCCGCCAAAGACATGGACATGTTACGGCACCATGTCGCCTCAAGGCGCAAGCGAGAAAATCGTTAGAGCAGTGATGGACTGGGACCAGCCCTAGCATCATCTTGCCCCATCAAAAAGATATCATTGTCGATACTCAGCATTTTTATCATCAAGAAGGATGATCGGCCTTTTTGCAAGTGACCTGCGGGTGTAATTATTGCTGCCAGATGCGCATCAACCGCAAGATTTCGCAGGTGTATGGCACAGGTGCTGACAGATAATTGGAAATTGAATGGATTTCTCGAACCGCTTTATAAAATCCGAGCTTAATCGCACAATCCAGGTCGGACTTCTTGCTCTAGCTCTGGTGATTGGCTGGTTTTGGTTATTGCATGATGCAGGGCTAAATCTTGGAGATGAAGGATACTTATGGCATAACGCGCAGCGTATTCTGGAAGGCAATGTACCCATCCGAGATTTTCGTTCATATGATCCCGGGCGATATTATTGGTCTGCTATTTGGTTGGCCTGGCTGGGACCTGGACTGCTAAGCTTACGAATTTCTTTGGCCGCATTTCAATTTTTGGGGCTATTTGCTGGCATCTTCGCAATTCGGCGAGTGGTCAGATCTTGGTGGGCGCTTCTCCTGTCAGGCATGATTATTCTGCTTTGGATGTACCCGAGACACAAAGTCTTTGAAATCAGCCTTGCAATGATAGCGGTACTGATCGCAACCCGCCTAATTGAAAAGCCAACAGCCCGGATGCACGTTATTGCAGGAATCCTGGTTGGGCTGAGTGCGTTTTTTGCGCGCAATTTTGGGGTTTACTTTGGGATCAGTTTCCTTGCAATTATTTTTTTCCTTGAAAACACACCAAACTGGCAACAAAAAATAGTGAATTGTGGGGTATGGATTCTCGGCGTCTTGATCGGCTACTCGCCAATGATATTTATGTGGGTGTTCATTCCAGATTTTTTCAGAGATTTCCTGGACTCTGTTGTCAGGCTATTTACCCCTTATACAAAGTTTCAGCCTTTACCAGTTCCCTGGCCTTGGACAATGTCCGGCGTACTGCAACAGCCTCAGTTGTGGGCCAGTTTTTTTCTGGGGCTATCTTATTTTTGGCTATATAGTTTTTATTTTCTCGGTTTTTTGATAATCTGTCGTTATAAACACCGGTGTGTACCTTTATTCAGCGCTGCCATTTTGGTGGGCATCCCACTGCTTCACCACGCCAGCGGGCGGGCCGATTTTCCCCATTTTTCCCAAAGCATATATCCCGCGCTGGCCGGGCTACTGACAGGCTACCCGCTAATCGATAATGTGCGCTGGGGAAAATCCTGGCGCTGGACAGGTATAGCAATACTTTCAATGCTATTTTTGTTATTGACGCAATCTTCCAATGAAATTTATTCGGGGATTGAAAAAACAAAGATCATTTTAAACAGGCCCTCATATTTTGTGTCTTATCTCTTGATGGAAGGAAATACGATCTGGCTTCCGCAAGGTCAGGCAGAATATATTTCTGGACTCGAAGAGTGTCTTAAAGCCGACATGATACCAGGGATAAATATTTTCATAGCTCCGTATGATACGGGGCTATATCCTGTTTGGCAAACAACTTCTCCCATATGGGATGCTTTTCCTATTCATAAGGCATCCAAAGCAGAGGAGGAAATGGAAATCGAACAGCTTAAAGCCCATCAAGTACAGTGGGCATTGATTTCTGATATGCCGCTAGACGATATACAAGAACGGCGTTTCAGTGTTTCGCACCCACTCATCTGGCAATATCTTCTCGAAAAATTTAAACCTGTGAATTGTCAGGCTCTCAGCGCAAAACAATGGCTGTTCCGTGCAAAACCGTAGTGTCGATTGCGATACAATACTATAATGTCTAAACCTTCCATCTCTGTTATCATACCTACCTACAACCACGCAGACTATGTCGGTGCGGCAATAAAATCTGCCTTGACCCAGAACGTAGCCGGCATGGAACTTGTGGTGATCGATGACGGCTCACAAGATGAAACGGCGGCGCGGGCTGAGGCGGTTTTATCTGATCAACAGGTGGTGCCATGGCACATGATCCATCAGGAAAACCAAGGCGCACACACCGCGATTAATAACGGCATCGCTGCTTCTTCCGGTGAGTATGTCACCATCTTAAACTCAGATGATCGCTTCTTGCCTGGGCGCTTATCAGCGTTGTTACATGAGGCCCACAAAAGTGGGTCACGTTTTTTGTTTACGCGGATTCTCTTTGTAGACTCAAACGGGGTTCCACTGGCACCAAAAGCCCCACACAATTTTTATTACACCCAGGCCCTGAAAGCGCGAAAGCGCTTCGCACACCCTAACTTTGAATTTTTACGACATAACTGGGCGCTGACCACTGGTAATTTTTTCATGCACCGCAGTCTGATCGATCAGGTTGGCGGGTTTTCCCCCTACATCATCTGCCACGATTGGGACTATGCCTTACGCTCCCTACTGGTAGAAGACCTGGTTTTTATTGATAAACCCCTGTACGAATATCGTGTTCACCAAACCAATACCATGAGTCAGACTTCTCAGGATGTGCGGTGGCAGGAAATCGACCAGGTAATCGCAAATTATCTTCATTATGCAGAAAGTGCTTCCAACCCCAAAGCGCCTTGCCAAAAAAATTATCCTGATATATGGGAAAAATTTCTCGCCAGTGAAATACCGCACCTCGCCAATTTGCCCTTGATTCAAGAATCTCTCGCGGCATACGATTTACACAAATTCAGATTTGCATCTAACCGTTTAAAGCGTTTTCTTGATCTGTTGCCGTGGAAAATTTTTTGATGTTTTTTTTTACAGATGTCACAAGGGGAACCGCAAAAAAACGCTTGACCAACCGCCAATCTTCAGTGTGCTAATTCTTAGATAAGTGCCAGCATCCCCAACCGATAGCTATTTTTATTACCCCGATGACAACTTTCACCAAACATAGGCAATAACTGACTTAATCACCACTTTCATCTTCAAGCCGGGAACTTATGATCGTGAATGATCGTCAATTATGTATATAGCCAGATTTTCTGGCATCTTGCTTTGTGCGTTTGCACACAAAGCAAGGACTGGGAATTTGGCATATGGTATGATTGCCACTTATGCCGAAAATTCACCGGCAGTGAATAAGAAAAATTTCAAACACAACATGAACACGCTAGAACAAAAAGGATCACACGCTATGAAAACGAAAACCATTCTTAAACAGATTTCAAGCTGGATTGTGGCATTGATATTCCTGTTCAGTGCCTTTGCTCCAGCCCAGGCCGCTGACGAACAACCAGGCCCTGAATTGCCGATCTATCCTGGCCTGACCTGGGAAACCAGCCCGGCCCAGGAACAGACCATCGAAACCCAAGACGGCCTGGTTTCCATGGTTGGAAGCACATATACAGCCCAAGAGTCGCTCAATCTTGACTCTCAGGACAGCGATGAATTGCTTCGCTATTATGAACAGAAAACCCTATCTCTGGCAGGCTGGCAGCTCATCTCTGCTTTGCGCACGGAAGATGGCAATACAGATACCTACTTCCACTCTGACGGCTACTACCTGGTGGTTTTTTTCAGCGCCTGCGAAGGCAACACCCAACTGGCCTGTTTGAGCGTTTGGCAGAGTGAGCGCACAGACATTCTGCCTCTCGAAGAAAGCCGTGAAACGGACCTTCAAGCCGTTGGCACTTTAGGAAAATCAGCTCCGTCCAATGGCGCAAACAATATTAATAATGCTAGTGTCACCTTGTCTTGGAGCGCGTACACTGGCAGCGATTTAAATCGCTACCGCTATTGTATCGACACCACCAACAACAGTGATTGTGAAAACACTGGCAATTGGACAAATGCCTGGGGCAATAAAAGTGTTACCCTGACCAATTTGCAAGGATCTCAGACTTACTACTGGCAGGTACAGGCCGTGCTCGACGATAATACAAAGGTGGACGCAAACAGCGGCAACTGGTGGTCCTTCTCAACCATCGTTAATACCCCCCCGGCTGCCTTTGGAAAGCTCCTGCCCCCCAATAATGCAGTCAACCAATCCACTACCCCGGTGCTGACCTGGCAGGCAAGCGCAACAGCATTGTCTTATGCTTACTGCATCGATACAACCAACAACAGCATATGCGATAATACGTGGATCTCTACAGGCACAAACCTCTCTGCCACGCTGTTAAGCGGATTGGCGCCTGGTACACCCTACTACTGGCAAGTTCGCGCTACAAATGGTACAGGCACCACTGCTGCCAATGGTAGCGCCTGGCATACGTTTACGCCAGGGAACCCGCTGCCAAACGATTTTCTCGAAACAGCAACAGCCATCACCGTGCCGTTCAGTAGTTCGATCAATACCATACCAGCTACTATCGACAGCGGCACCCAAAACTCGTGCAGCCCCGGATCTGGTTATGCATCGGTCTGGTACAAATACAAACCAACCGCAAACGGCAAACTCTACCTGGACACCCTGTCCTCCAACTACGATACCTTCATTGCCGTCTGGAAGCTGGCATCACCAAGCAACACCCTGGTTGTTTGTAACGATGACCAATACAGCACAAAGCAGTCGGCAGTCAATGTGTCCGTTGTTTCTGGTACAGAATACTTTATCCAAATCGGACACCGGAACGCCAATACCGTTCCCACTGTGACCCCCGGCGGCACCCTTAACGTGCAGGTGCGTTCATACCTGGATGTTTTGGGAAATAACAGCTTCTGGCCCTACATCGAAAGCCTGCGCGCATCAGGCATAACGAGCGGCTGTGCCGAAACACCTGACCAGCTCTTTTGCCCCACTACAGTAGTAACCCGGGCCCAAATGGCTGTTTTCCTGCTTAAAGGCATGCATGGCGCCGCCTATACCCCGCCAGCAGTTGGAGCCAGTACCGGGTTTAGCGATGTGCCCACGAATCATTGGGCAGCCGCCTGGATCAAACAGCTTGCCGCAGAAGGCATCACCGGTGGCTGCGGTACTGGCCTATTCTGCCCTGAAGGCTCGGTCACCCGCACCCACATGGCCATCTTCCTGTTACGCGCCAAACATGGCTCAGCCTATGCACCACCTGCAGTTGGAGCCAGCACCGGTTTTGATGATGTGCCCACAACCCATTGGGCAGCCGCCTGGATCAAGCAGTTGGCAGCCGAAGGCATCACCGGCGGCTGTGGCAACAACAACTACTGCCCCGATAGCAATGTAAACCGTGCGCAGATGGCTGTTTTCCTGGTAAAGACCTTCAACCTGCCCTAGAAACAGCGATTTTGTAAACAAACTTAACATATATAAAAATACCAGCGATCAATCGCTGGTATTTTTATATACAAAAGGCTACAATACAGGCTTGAGAAGCTTGCATTGTAGCCTTTTTAGGCAAAAAAACACAAAATCATCAAAGCTACGCGCAAAACAGGGTGACATAGCTCATCAATATGTCATATGTTTTAAGTTTTACTTGGAAAAACGTTTTTAATTTTATACAATATGTTAAGTATTCTTACATTGCTTCGAGAAATAAAATCAACAGGGAGTTCTACGCCCCCACAAACGCCAACAATTGGCGTCAGTGAGCGGCGTTTTATCAATCATCTTACCAAAAGGAGAAACAAGATGAGATACCTGTATGTTCTTCTAATTGCCATGTTGCTTGTTGGCACACAGCCAGTAGCATTGGCTCAGGCTGGCGCCGCCAGCATAAATACCCTGGCGGCCCCCACCAGCGTCACCCTTGCCGGCGATTTACAAAATGAGCTTGGTTGTTCTGGTGATTGGGACCCCGCCTGTGCAACCACACACCTGGCCTTTGATGCTGATGATCAGATCTGGCAAAGCACATTCAGCATTCCTGCCGGGAGTTACAACTACAAAGCCGCTATTGACGACTCTTGGGCGATCAGCTATGGCCTGAATACCGGCCCAGACAATATCCCCCTCAGTTTAGCAGCGGCCGCTGATGTTAAATTTTATTACAGTGATGCCACACACTGGGTAACAGATAACGTCAATAGTGTTATCGCCACCGCTGCCGGGAATTTCCAGAGCGAGCTAGGCTGCCCGGGCGATTGGCAACCCAACTGCCTGCGCTCCTGGTTACAGGATACAAACGGGGATGGCACCTACACCTTCAGCACCACAGCAATTCCGGCTGGGAATTATGAGGGAAAAGTGGCATTGGATGAAGCCTGGGACGAAAGTTATCCTGGTAGCAACATACCCTTCACAGTTAGCGATGGTGATACCGTTAACTTCTCCTACAACTCCGCCACCAATGCTGTAAATATTAGCGTCACAGGCAGCGGAGGCAGCGACAACGATTTCCAGTTTGCCGCACTGGGGCACAACAGTCGCGACACCATCTATCGTAACCCAGGCGGTGCGGTTCCTACCGGCACGCCCATCAAGTTGCGCCTGCGCTCAGCCGTCAACGATCTTCAAGAGGCTCGCGTGCGGGTCTGGGATGATCGTCTGAACGTTCAAACCATGCACGATATGACAAGGGTCGCCAATAGCATCACCATCCCCGGAGATGCCGGCGGCCCATATGATTTCTGGGAAGCTACCCTGCCTGCCAGCGCCGATCCCACCGTCTACTGGTATCGCTTCATCGTCAAAGACGGTACGAAGACCGCTTATTATGAAGATGATAACAAGCGTACGGGTGGCTGGGGCGAGGCATTTGCCGCGTCACCAGATAACGGCTACCAGTTGACGATATACGACCCGGCCTTCTCTACCCCTGACTGGATAAAAAATGCCGTGGTTTACCAGGTTTTTCCAGACCGTTTCCGCGATGGCAACGCCGCCAACAATCAGCCTGCGGACGGGTTCTTCTACGGCAACAACGACACCATAGTTCGTTCTAATGCCACAGATTGGAACACGCCAATTTGCGATCCGCGTGCCCGTCCGGGCGCTGTGGCAGCCTGCGAAAACGCCTATAGTCAGAATTTCTATGGCGGTGATCTACAAGGCTTGATTGACGAGATAGATTATCTCGACGATCTTGGCATCACAGTGATTTACCTGAATCCGATTTTCGAATCGCCATCCAACCACAAGTATGACACCACCAATTACGGGTTAATCGACGACAACTTCGGTGACCTGGCTACCTTCCAGGCCCTTGTAGCCGCCGCAGACGCGAAAGGAATGCGCATCGTTCTAGATGGTGTGTTCAACCACGTTTCATCCGATAGCCCCTATATGGACCGCTACGGCCGTTTTGCTGAAACAGGCGCATGCGAAAGCGAGACCAGCCCCTATCGCGACTGGTTCTACTTCACAGATGTTGCAGCGGGAACAGGCGATTGTGTTGGCAGTGATGGCACAGCCGCGGCTGCCAATTACGAAAGCTGGTGGGGGTATGATAGTTTGCCAAAGCTTAAAGCCAATACTCCCCAGGTACGCCAGCTGATTTGGGACAGCGCTTCACCCAGCCCAACAGAGGGGGTTGCGCCTTATTGGATTGATCAAGGCGCAGATGGTTGGCGCCTGGATGTCGGCGGCGATGTGGACCCCGGAACGCTCTCTGATCCGACAAACGATTACTGGGAAGGATTTCGCGATGCAATCCATGCCAGCGATCCCGAAGGTTACATTGTAGGTGAAGAATGGGGCAACGCCACTTCATGGACCATCGGAAGCGAATGGGACGCCACGATGAACTATCAGTTCTCAGCGGCCGTGCTCAGCTTCTGGCGTGACGAAGCCTATACAGATAACGACTTCAACAGCGGCAGTTCTGCCGGAGAGCTTAATCCAATTACCGCTGAAGCTCTTAATGAACGTTTGCTCAACCTAAAGGAACGCTACCCACCTGAGGCCTTTGCTGCAATGATGAACTTGTTCGGCAGTCATGACACCAACCGGGCGATGTTCCTGCTTAATCATGACGCAGACCTAAACGATACCAGCCTTTACGTTAACCCCGCTTATGACTGGAGCGATTCTCGCACTCGCTTAAAAGGCGCTGCGCTGCTCCAGATGACCATGCCCGGCGCACCCACGATTTATTATGGCGACGAAATCGGTCTGGTCGGCCCGGTATCGTATGACGGCAGCCGCTGGCAGGATGACCCCTATAACCGTCAACCTTATCCCTGGCTGGATGAAACCGGAACACCTTACTACAACGATCTGTCAACCCCGGCAACGCGCGACACGATGTTCGCCTACTACCAAACCCTGACCAGCGCGCGCAACACCCACCCGGCGCTGCGCACCGGTTCCTTTGACCCGCTTCTTGCTGATACAGGCAGCCCGGTCTATGTTTATGGCCGCAAAATGGCCGACGACAGCAATGCTGCCATCATCGCGGTCAACAAAAGTAACACAAATGAAACCGTGGTCGTGGATGTTGCCGGTTACATTCCGGCGGGCGCAACATTAAGCGATGTTCTTTCCAGTGCGACCTTTACTGTCAATTCCAGCGGCCAGTTGCAACTAAACAACGTTCCAGCCCAAGGCGGCTACCTGCTGGTGGTCGATGCCGGGTTTGCAGGCGACCGCCCGGCTGCCCCCGTGATTACAGCCGCACCCGAAAGTGGCAAAGTCACCGTCTCGTGGAGCGCGGTCTCTGGCGCAGACAGCTATGATGTTTATCGCACCGAATTGAGCGGCGGGGCCTACACCCTGATTGGCAACACCAATACCACCAGTTACGAAGACACCACGGTTAACAACGGCACACGCTACTATTACGTTGTCAAATCCAAGAGTGCCACCCTGCTGGTAAGCGAATTCTCCAATGAAGTTAGCGCCATTCCGGCTTACACAATTGGCTGGGCAAACCTTCAATGGCCCCCCACGCTCAACCACACCCGTAGCCTGATTACGCCGACCGCAGAAATCTACGGACAAGTTTACATTGATGGCGTTACCAACTCTGCTGGCGAAACCCTCGGGCTGGTTGCCGAGGTTGGCTATGGCGACAATGATTCTCTGCCAACAGATACATCGTGGCAATGGTTCAGCGCCACTTTCAATACCGATAGTGGTAACAATGATGAATTCAAAGCCACAATGATTGTAGACGCTGCCCCCGGCAACTATGATTATCTCTATCGCTATAGCACTGATGGACGCAACTCCTGGGTTTATGGCACCACAACCGGTCTGATTGGCTCTGACCTGAGCGGCTACCTTTCCGCAAACGCCGGACAGATGACTGTTGTAGCCAATTCTGATATCGCCGCCCCCGATGCCCCCACCAACCTGGCGATTACCGGCACAACTACATCCAGCATCAGCCTGGGCTGGGACACCCATCCAGACACTGAAGGCGATCTGTATGGCTTCGAAATCTGGCGCAAGAACAACACCGATAGCGAGGTTTCCTTCACCAGGGTTGACCTGCTCAACGATCCGGCTGCCATTACTTACACAGATACCACCGTTACAGCCAACAAGGAATATGATTACTACATTACCGCCATGGATGATGCGGTAAATCCATCCACCGCTTCCAACACGGTGACGGCCATCGCCGAAATGCGGATGGTGTCCGTAACCTTCCGTGTTACCGTACCCGATCCCACTCCGGGAACGGTCTATATCGCGGGCGGGTTCAACGGCTTTGATGGTTCTCCTTATCCGGCGTGGAATCCGGGCGGAATAATCATGACCGAGACCGCTACTCCCGGCGTCTGGGAAGTGACTCTCAATCTCCTGGATGGCTATGGGGTTGAATATAAATACGCTCGCGGCACCTGGGAAAAGGTTGAAAAACAGGCTGATGGCAGCACCGAAGTTGCCAACCGCCCTCTGACCGTGGACTATGGCACTACGGGAACACAACTTGTGACTGATACTGTCGAAATGTGGCGTGACCCAATCGTGACCAGTTTCAGCCCGGCAGCGGATGCCACAGGTGTGGTTCCCAGCGCTACCGTAACTGCCGCCTGGAACCAATCGATGGCAGACCCGGCTGACCCTGCCACCTGCTTGAGCGTCACCGGTCCGGGTGGCACAGTGGCTGGCACCGTGAGCTACGACAGTGGCTTAAAACAGTACACGTTCTCTCCTTCGGCTGCCCTGGCGGCCGGATCGCACACTGTTAATATCGCCGATTGTAAGGATGCGGGAGGCGATGTGCAGCAAGTGGCAAAATCGTGGTCATTTGAAGTGGCAGATACAACCGACCCAGCGGTTATTTCCAGCCTGCGCGCCGGCACCAGCCCAACAAATGCTGCCAGCGTGGACTTCATCGTAACCTTCTCCGAGGTTGTGACCGGGGTGAATGAACCCGACTTTGGCCTGACCGCTACCGGAACGCTCAGCGACACCGTAGTAACAGGCGTCAGTGGCACCGGAACAACCTACACAGTAACCGTCAGCACCGGCACAGGAAGCGGGGCTCTCCGCCTGGATGTGCTTGATACGGCCGATATCGCAGACTTGTCGAGCAACCTGCTGGCCAATCTACCCTACCAGGCTGGACAATCGTATCAAGTCCGCAGCCAGATCTTTGATGATGTGCCAAACGGCCATTGGGCCTGGAGTTGGATCGAGCGCTTGTACAACGCCGGTATTACCAGCGGTTGCGGCATTTCTCCCTTGATCTACTGCCCTGAAAACTCTGTGACCCGCGCCCAGATGGCTATCTTTATCTTGCGTGGCATTCATGGCACCAGCTATACACCCCCAGCAGCGACAGGTACGGTGTTTGGCGATGTGCCGGCTACCCATCCGCATGCAGCCTGGATCGAAGCACTCGCTGCCCAGGGGATTACCAGTGGTTGTGGCAATGGGAACTACTGCCCCAATAACCCGGTAACCCGGGCCCAGATGGCTGTCTTCCTGCTCAAGGCCAAACATGGTTCAGGTTATACACCGCCAGCGGTTGGGGCTGACTCCGGTTTTGGCGATGTTTCCACCAGTCACTGGGCCGCAGCCTGGATCAAACAGCTGGCTGCCGAAAGCATCACCAGCGGCTGTGGAGCGGGCAACTTCTGTCCGAACCAGGCTGTCTCACGCGCCCAAATGGCCGTCTTCCTGGTAAAAACCTTCGACCTACCTTAAATAACCATTTCACAAATACAAAACGGCCAGCAATCGATTGCTGGCTGTTTTGTATACCAAAGCTTGCAATGCGGCTTACATGCATCTCCTTACCCTGCAACTGGCAAACCGCGGGGATACGCGGAGAGTTTAAAAAAAACAGCATTCTCTGTGAAATTTGTTACAAATATTTCGCGCTTGGGCAAGATGTTTAGTAAAATGTTTTCAGACCAGTTTCCAAGCTCGCCCGGTCAGCACAGGTAAAGCGCCATGACATTGATCATTCACCTGCTCGGCCAGCCAAAGTTTTCAATCGATTCAACGCCCATCAAATTTAACGCTCCACCCAAAACCATCCCTCTGCTGGCCTACCTCTTGCTCCACCGGCGGCAGACGCTCGAACGCCAGAATGTTGCTTTTGCTCTTTGGCCCGACGAGCCCGAAAGCGCTGCCCGCGCCAACCTGCGCCGCCACATTCACCAGTTGCAGAATGCGTTGCCGGCAGCCACGCCAGAGCGACCCTGGCTAATGGGCGACAGCCGCCTCATCGGGTGGAATCCACTGGCCGATTTCTGGCTGGATGTGGCGGAGTTCGAGCACCTGTGCGGGCAGCCCGACCGCCTTGATGAGGCCGCCACCTGTTATACAGGAGACCTGCTTGAAACTAGCTACGACGATTGGGTCTTCTTCGAGCGCGAACGCCTGCTCAACCAATATTTTGACATCCTGACCCGCCTGGTATACCAACACCGCGAACGCCGCGACTACCCCAAAGCAATCACCTTTGCCCGGCAACTGCTCAATCGAGATGCCTTTCGCGAAGATACGCTCCGCCAGTTGATCGTTTTGCGTTACGAATCCGGTGACCGCGCGGGTGCCATTCAGGAATACAAAACCTTCGAACACCGCCTGCGAGACGAGATCAGCGTATCACCCATGTTGGAAACCCAGTCCCTATATGAGCTGGTGTTGCACAACGACCGCCTGCCAGATTCAGACAATTTCCAACCCGCAGCATCCGATTGCCTCTCCACAGACGAAGAAGGTGATTTTCCTCTGTTGCTGCCCTTCGTTGGGCGCGAGACCGAAATGGAGCGAGTGTCCGCCTGGTGGAGCCGGGCAGCGCGCGGACATGGCGGCCTTGGCTTGATCGGCGGCGAAGCTGGGGTTGGCAAATCGCGGCTGGCGCGCCAAATCTCCCTGCTCGTCGAAAGCCAGGGCGGCAGGGTCCTGATCGGCAGAACATCACCCAAAGAGACTCGTCCTTACCAGGCTGTTGTTGAGGCGTTGCAATCCGTCTTGCCTTTGCTGGCCGCCCAGAGCGGCAACCTGATGCAACTGGCCGCGCTCAACGCCCTGGTTCCTGAGCTAAAAACTCGCTGCGCATTGCCCGATCTGCCGCCGTTGGATACAGATCGCGAGCGCATTCGCCTGTTTGGCGCCGCCGCTGGCAGCCTGGAGCAACTGGCCGCGACGCGCCCGATGCTCTTGATTCTCGAAGACCTGCACTGGGCCGGCGAGTCCACTGCGGCACTGGTGGAATTTCTTGCGCGCCGCGCCACCCAGTGCCCGATCCTGATTCTAGGCACCTATCGTGACGAAGAAACCCCGCGCCTCCACCCGCTACGCCAGTTGCGCCGCCGCCTGCAAGGAGATGTCGCGGTGGAACATACAGCGCTCAGCCGCCTCTCACCGGGAGCGGTGGACTGCCTGCTTACCAGCCTCCCGCTTGAAAATCTACCCGCCCCGCTTCCCAATCAATCCTTGTCTTCGCACCTCTATACAGAAAGCGAGGGCAACCCACTCTTCATCGGGATGCTCCTGCAAAGTTGGCGTCAGCACAGCGAACTCGAAACGGTTGTAATTCCCGGCGGGATCCGGGCCGCTATCAAACAGCAATTGGAGCGCCTGCCCTCTGCAGCACTGGCCTTCGCTGAAGTTGCCGCGGTTCTCGGGCCAGCCTTCAGCGCCGAAGCCGCGCGGGAAGTTGGCGGCTGGGATGAGGCCCAGGCGCATAAATCTCTGCGTGCGCTGTTGGATAGTCGTCTGGTCTGGGAGGCTGAAGGGCGCAGCCGTTTCGATTACTTTTTCTCACACCACTTAATTCAAGCAGCGCTCTATAGCGAAATTCCTACGGCCAAGCGTCAGCGCCGCCACCACCGTGCGGCGGAGGTGCTTGAAGAACTTTATCCCGAACGACGCAGCGAATTGGCCGGAGAACTCGCCTCACATTACGATCTGGGCGGCGCGCCAGCTTTATCCATCCCCCATTATCTTGAAGCCGCCCGCCAATGGATTGCGGTCTTCGCCGACCAGGAGGCCTTGACCGCTCTACGCCGCGCTCTGCAGCTGGCAGAGGCGACTCCAGTCAACACTGCGCTGCAAACTGTTTTCGAGCTGCTCCTGCTGCGTGAAAGCATCCACGCCCGTCGCGGCGAGCGCGACGAACAACGCACCACGCTCCAGCATCTGGAGCATCTGGCCACCGAGCTGGATAACCTTGAATTGGCCTGCGAAATTTCCAGGCGGCAGATTCTTTTTTACAAAGCTGTAGATGACCGCCCGGCCCAGAAAGCACAGATTGGCCGGCTCCAGCATCAGGCGTCCGCTCTGGGAAGTCGCCATTGGCTGGCAGAAGCTGTCTTCGCGGAAGGCAATTATCGAAAACTCATCGAAGAATATCCCGAGGCCATCGAGCGGCTCGAACAAGCCCTGGCCTTTTACCGCGAAGCCCAGCAAACCGAGGCGCAGGTGCGTTGTTGCTGCCTGTTGTCAGAAATATTTATCATTCAACGCCAAAGCATCACAGCGGAAGCCTGGGCGCAAAGAGCCCTGACCCTGTGCAAAGATGCCATCCCTACTCACCCGCTCATGTATACGCTCTGGAATCTTTCCGCCAATGGATTGGTTGCCAAAGATTTGGAGCGCTGCCTGCGCTACGCCGGGCAATTGCTGGAGTCGGCCCAGCAGGCACATGACATCGTCTGGCAGGCCGCGGGATCGCGCTTGCTGGGCATGGCTGACCAGCACCTGTTCCGTATCCCTGAGGCTCGCCAGCACCTCAAGGCTGCACTTGACCTCTACCGCCTGGCCCAAAAGCCAAAGGGGAGGGCGCTGACCCTGCAAACCATGGGGCATGTCGAAATTTCAGTGGGAAATTTCGAGGCCGGCCTACAAAACTATCTCCAGGCCTACGAGCTTAATGAACGCCTTGGCGACCAGATGGGGATGGCCACGGAATCGATTAACCTGGGTTTCGCCGCTGCCCTTCAAGGAGAGCATACCGCCGAAAAGGAATACGCCCGGCGCGCAATTCCACTAACCCGTCAGATTCACAATCGTTTTCTCGAAGGCATGGCCCTGCAATGCCTGGGGGAGGCCGAGCGCGAACTGGATGAATGGGACTCGGCCCGTCAACACCTGAACGAGTCGTTATCCTTGCTGGAGGATGTGGCGCTAATTCTTGAACGGACTGGTGTGCAGGCCGACCTGGCCCTGGCCCACTGGAAGACGGGGGATTGGCCGCTGGCCCTCCAAATGGTTGATCAGGTTTTGGCAGCCTACCCACAGGTGGCGGGCAAAGAACATAATGTTCATCGCTTCTTATGGACAGCGGCGCAAATCCTGCGTTCTGCCGGGCAGACCGAGCGCGCCGCGCAGGTTCTGGAGCAAGCCTATCAGGCCTTCCAGAAAAACTTGGCTCTCCTGCCCGAGACCGAAACGCGCCAGACCTTTGCCAAGATGAAACATAACCGGCAAATCGCCGCCGCCTACGAGAGAGGCGAATGGCCGTAAACACCATCTTTTAGCAAAAGACCCTAAAGATTTCGAAAATCTTTAGGGTCTTTTATTTTGGACGCTTTCTGGACGCCTGATCTATAAAATGATGAAGATGAATGAAAAGTCTTCGCACTCCGAGCACCTCTTCGTTGTCCGCATCTGGTCTGAAACGGCAACTCTTCCCCGCGCCGCCTGCCGCGGATCGGTGGAGCACATCTCCAGTGGGCAAAAATTCTATTTCACCTCGCTGGACGATCTGTCCGATTTCATCGCGCTTAGGGCAACGACCCGACCCCAGCTCAACAAGAAAGGAACCTGATCAGTAAAAACCAAACCATATTCACTGTCTCGATAAATATCCTGTTATCAGGATGGAAGCTGCCAGCCCGGAGCAGATTAATTCCCGGACATCAACCAAACACAAGCCTCAAGCACACTATTTTCCCTGGGAGGGATCCATGTCAACCAAAAACTGTTCTTTCGTATTTCACTTATTCACTGTATTTATTGTGTTCGCCCTGCTGTTCGGCACAACTGGGGTTACGCCAGTCCATGCGGGCGGAGGGCCTTTTCACGTTAAACTGGCTGCCACCGGCACAGGTGATTGCCTAAGTTGGGCGAATGCCTGCACCCTGCAAACGGCACTGGCACAGGCTGGTGTTGGCAACCCGGTTTGGGTAATGGCCGGAACATACAAACCTACCACCGGAACAAACCGCTCTGCCACCTTCCAACTCAGGAGCGGTGTTTCACTCTATGGCGGTTTCACCGGGACAGAGACAGCGCGCGACCAGCGCGACCCTTTGGCGCACGTTACCATTCTAAACGGCAATATTGGCGCATCAGGCAACAGCGACAATTCCTATCATGTTGTTACCGGCGCAACTGGCGCGACCCTGGATGGTTTCACCATCACAGCGGGCAATGCCAATGGCGCTTCTCCTGATAATCGCGGCGGGGGAATGTACAACCCTGACGACAGCAGTCCAACACTGGCGAATATCATCTTTTTAGAAAACTCGGCATCTTACGGTGGCGGACTGTACAACTATTCTGCCAACCCGATGCTGACAAACATCACTTTCATCCGCAATGCAGCCACTACCTACGGCGGCGGAGTGTACAACTATGACAGCAGTCCAACGTTGACCAACGTCACCTTCAGCGGCAATACGGCAGCCGATAGCGGCGGCGGAATGTTCAACCGAGAAAACAGCAACCCGGCGTTAACAAACGTCACCTTTAACGGTAACACAACAACAGGTGACGGAGGTGGAATGGCCAATCTTTCCACAAGCAGCCCAATCATCCGTAATACGATTTTCTGGGGCAACACGGCCCCCATCGGAGCGCAGATCAGCAATGCCAATGGGAGTCTCCCCAGCGTAAGTGACAGTATCGTTCAGGGCGGGTATGCGGATGGTGTGAACATTATCATTTCTGACCCCAGGCTGGGCACGCTTGACAATTATGGCGGCTTTACGCTGACCATCCCACTCCTGCCGGGTTCATCCGCCATTGACGCGCTCGCCAACGGCACAAACGGCTGTGGCACAACCATTACCACCGATCAGCGCGGCGTGACGCGCTCGCAAAGAAGCAAATGCGATATCGGCGCATATGAATACGACTACACAGGCACTTACTATGTCAAGCCGGCTGCCAGCAGCGGCGGCAATTGTCAAAGCTGGGCAAATGCCTGCACATTGCATAATGCGCTCTTCACAAGCATCAGCGGCGATGAGGTCTGGGTCGCGGCCGGGACGCACAAACCCACCACCACGATCGCCCGAGGCTTTACCTTCCAACTCGTTACCGGCGTGGCCGTTTACGGCGGGTTTACCGGGGTAGAAACGTTGCGCAGCGAACGCAACCCGACTACCAATATCACCATACTGAGTGGGAACATTAACCCAATGAGCGCGGGTTCGTATCATGTGGTCACCGGAGCGGGCGGCGCAACCCTGGACGGTTTCACGATCACCGGAGGCAATGCCAATGGCGCTTCGCCCCACAATAAAGGCGGCGGGCTGTACAACTATGAAAGCAACCTGACGTTGAAGAATCTCATCTTCAGCGATAACGCTGCAATCTATGGCGGCGGGATGTACAGCAATGACAGCGACCCGACATTAATGAACGTCACCTTCAGCGGCAACTCAGCCGAAGAGGGCGGCGGAATGTACAACAAATGGGGCAGCCCAAAGTTGACGGATGTCACCTTCAACGATAACTCGGCCACGGTCTATGGCGGCGGGATGTACAACACCGAAAGCGATCCAATCTTGACCGACGTTTCTTTCATCAACAACTCAGCAACCGCTGCTGGCGGCGGAATACACAACGACGCCAGCAGCCCAACATTGACCTACGTTTCCTTTGGCGGCAACTCGGCAGGCGGGGGCGGCGGAATGTTCAACGGAAATAACAGCAGCCCAACATTGGAAAACGTCATCTTCATCAGCAACTCGGCCACTACCGGCGGTGGAATGAACAACCGGGCCAGCAGCCCGGCCTTAACAAAGGTTAACTTTTCCGAAAACTCGGCCACCAATTACGGTGGCGGAATATACAACTCTTTCGGCAGCAGCCCATCCTTGACCAACGTGACTTTCAACCACAATTCAGCGGCTGGCGGCGGCGGGCTCTACAATGATTCCAGCACGCCTACCCTGACTAACGTCACCTTAAGCAGCAACTCAGCCGGTGGCGGTGGCGGCGTATACAACTATCAAAGCAATGTTCAAATTCGAAACACAGTTTTCTGGGGCAACACAGCGACGGCTGTCAGCCCACAGCTGCACAATAATGCCAGCACTCCTGTTATCAACGACAGTGTCATACAAAATGGATGCCCGGTGGGCAGCACTTGCTCAAATATTATCTCCGCAGACCCCTTGCTCGGTGTTTATGCCAATCACGGCGGATATACAGATACCATCCCGCTTCTGGAAGGTTCATCAGCAATCGACAAGGGCAACGATGCCACCTGCGCCGACACCGACCAGCGCGGCGTTGCTCGCCCGCAAGGCACACAGTGCGACATCGGCGCATATGAATTTATCCCAGCCACCTTCGCCGATGTGACAACCACCTATTGGGCCTGGGATTATATAGAACGCCTCTACGATGCAGGCATCACCGGCGGCTGCTCCACCAACCCGGCTTTGATCTACTGCCCCGAAAAACCGGTCACTCGCGCCCAGATGGCCATCTTCATCGAACGCGGTATGAATGGCTCGGCCTTCACCCCGCCACCCGCCAGCGGAACCGTCTTTGGCGATGTCGCGGCATCCTATTGGGCTGCCGCCTGGGTCGAACAACTGGCCGCCGACAGCATTACAGGCGGCTGCGGCAACGGCAATTACTGCCCCGATAACCCCGTCACCCGCGCTCAGATGGCCGTCTTCCTCCTCAAGGCCATGCATGGTTCCAGCTATCTTCCACCTGCGGTGGGAGCTGATAGCGGCTTCGCCGATGTTCCGAGCAGCTACTGGGCCGCCGCCTGGATCAAGCAACTGGCAGCCGAAGGCATCACCGGTGGCTGTGGGACAGGCAATTACTGCCCCGACCGGCCCGTCACCCGCGCCCAAATGGCCGTCTTCCTGGTAAAGGCTTTCAATTTGCCATAAATTTTAAATAAACATCAATGGATGGATCTGGTTTCAAGAACAACGCGCATTCAAAACGAAGAGAAAGGAAACAAACCAATGAAAAACAAGTTTTTCACCCTGCTCGTTTTGCTCGCCATCCTGCTGGCGCTTTTGCCAAACCAAGCTGCCCTGGCCGCAGGTAACATCCTATATGTGGATATTGACTCAACCTGTATTGCTTTCTGCGGCGGTTCGTGGGCAACGGCCTATCCAAACCTGCAGACTGCACTATCTGCGGCCACGAGCGGCAAACAAATCTGGGTGGCTGAAGGCATCTACCTCCCCGGCGTGGATCGAACATCGACCTTCACTCTCAAGAACAATGTTGCGATTTACGGCGGCTTCAACGGTACGGAGAGCAGATTGGACCAGCGAGATAGTATCGCAAACCCTACCATTCTGAGCGGCGATATCGATCAGAACGATACTAATGCCGATAAGAATTTCATTGCTGAAACCTCGGCAGACATTCAAGGCAGTAATGCATATCATGTGGTCACTGGGGGAGGAACAAACAACACCGCCGTGCTGGACGGCTTCATCCTGACGGCCGGGCAGG
Source organism: Chloroflexi bacterium HGW-Chloroflexi-6 (assembly GCA_002840685.1). Lineage (GTDB taxonomy): Bacteria > Chloroflexota > Anaerolineae > Anaerolineales > Villigracilaceae > UBA8950. The sequence continues at coordinate 407,029 of PHBU01000011.1, forward strand.
CAAACAGCACAACCCCAAATGATGGTGGTGGCGGGATAGTTAACCCTGGCGGCAACCCCATCCTGAGATATGTTACTTTTAGTGGTAATAGCGCTACCGTAAACGGCGGCGGAATGTACAACTCTGGCAGCAGCAATCCAACATTGACGAACGTCACCTTTAGTGGCAACACTGCCTCCTACGGCGGGGGGATGAGAAACGATGGAAGCAGCCCAAGCCTGAATAGCGTTACATTTACGAACAACATAGCCAGCGGTAACGGCGGCGGGATGTTCAACTACGGCAGCAGCCCCATGTTGACGAACGTCACCTTCAGCGCCAACTCATCCATCTACGGCGGCGGAATGCATAACTACGAAGCTAGCAGTCCGGTATTGACGAACGTCACTTTTAGTGGCAACACTGCGTCCTTCGGCGCAGGAATGCAAAACAGCGGAAGCAACCCAACCTTGACGAATGTCACCTTCAGCAACAATATCTGCGAGGATCTTGGCGGCGGGATGCGCAATGATTCCAGCAGCCCAACCTTGACGGACGTCACCTTTAATGGCAACTCGGCGAGTAGCGGTGGCGGGATGTTCAACTCCGACAGCAATCCAGTGCTGACGAACGTCACCCTCAGCGCCAACTCAGCCAGCTTCGGCGGCGGGATGCACAACATTAACAGCAATCCGGCATTAACAAATGTCACCTTCAGCAGCAACTCAGCAACCCACGAAGGCGGCGGTATGCGCAACTCATCCGGCAGTCCAACGTTAACGAACGTCACTTTCAGCGGCAACTCGGCGGCAGTCGATGGCGGCGGAATCTACAACGAAAACAACAGCAGCCCGACGCTGATGAACGTCACCTTCAGCGCCAACGAAGCGATAAGCCACGGCGGCGGGATGGCAAACTCAACCAGTAGCAATCCAACTTTGACAAACGTAACCTTCAGCGGTGCCAATGATGCGCTCTACGGTGGAGGAATATCCAACAACGCCAGCAGCCCAGTATTGACGAACGTGACCTTCAGCGCCAACTCAGCCAGCTTCGGCGGTGGGATGTCCAACACATCCAGTAGCAATCCGACTTTGACGAATGTCACCTTCAGCAGCAATACAACAACCAGCCACGGTGGCGGGATGTGGAACTATGCCAGCAGCAACCCGCAGATCCGCAACACGGTTTTCTGGGGCAACACTGCCGATAACGCTGGCGCGCAGATCTTCAATTTGGATTCAGGTAGTGGCTCCCCTACCTTGAGTGACAGTATCGTACAGAATGGCTGCCCAACGGGGACCACTTGCACAAACATCACCACCACTGATCCCCTACTCGGTACGCTTGGCAACTACGGCGGCTTCACACAAACCATCCCGATTCTGGCAGGCTCATCAGCCATCGATAAGGGCAACAACGCTACCTGCGCCGACACAGACCAGCGCGGCATCGCCCGCCCACAAGGCGAAAGCTGTGACATTGGCTCATTCGAAGTAGAATTGGCAACCGTCTTGTCCATCACCCGCGCTGGCACGAGTTCCACGAGCGCCGCCAGCGTGGATTTCAACATCAGCTTCTCTGAACCGGTCGATAACGTGCACGAGAATGACTTCCACGTAACCGTCACTGGAACAATCAGCGGCGCGGTTGTTACGGGAATTACTGGGGACAACACGAATGGCACGGTCACAGTTTCCACGGGAACGGGCACAGGCACGATCCGTTTGGATATCCTTCCCGGTGTGGGTATCGTGGATATGGACGGCTACCCGCTCGGAGGTCTGCCATATACAAGCGGTGAAGTTTACTCAGTCCGCGCCCAGACCTTTGCCGATGTACCCGTCAGTTACTGGGCCTGGAATTATGTCGAGCGTCTGTACGATGCAGGCATCACCGGCGGCTGCTCCACCAATCCAACCTTGATCTACTGTCCTGAAAACTCGGTCACTCGCGCCCAGATGGCCATTTTTATCGAGCGCGGCATGAATGGCTCGGCCTTCGCCCCGCCCCCCGCCAGCGGAACCGTCTTCGGCGATGTTGCGGCATCCTATTGGGCAGCCGCCTGGGTCGAACAACTGGCATCTGACAACATTACAGGCGGCTGCGGCAACGGCAATTACTGCC
>PHBU01000012.1 GCA_002840685.1 Chloroflexi bacterium HGW-Chloroflexi-6
CAGACCTCCTGGCTCGTTTGTGCTCGCTACACAAAACTCTACCAGAAGGTCTGTTTCTTTTCTATTACCCCGTTTCCTGAGATTCGGGGTTAATCATGTCTTATCTTCGTGGCGCGGGATAGTATTTCGCGCCACCGTTTTTACCAAGAGTGGTGAACGCTCGGCCTGACTTTTTGCTCGTAAATGGCGCGAATTTTATCCATCGTTTCGGCGCTGAGCGGCGGCAGGTCGGCAGCGGCGATGTTTTGTTCCGCCTGCGAGGGCCGCTTTGCGCCAGGGATGGCGCAGGTGACTGCCGGGAACATCAAAATCCAGCGCAGGGCAAATTGGGCCATGCTCTCATCGGGGCGGACGAGCGGACGCAATTCCTCGACCACATCCAGCCCGGCGTCATAATCGAACCCCGAGAAGGTTTCTCCACGGTCGAAGGCCTCGCCCTGACGGTTAAATTTGCGGTGGTCATCGGCCGCGAACTGGCTCTGACGGGTCATCTTGCCCGAAAGCATCCCGGATGAGAGCGGCAGGCGCGCCAGGATCCCCACCTTGCGGCGGACGGCTTCGCCAAAGAACAGGTCTGCCGGGCGCTGGCGGAAGATATTGAAGATGATTTGTGCACTTTGCACACCGGGGTATTCAATGGCCTTCAGCGCTTCTTCCACTTTTTCTACGCTGACGCCGTAGTAGCGCAATTTGCCGGCCTGAACCAGATCATCCAGCACGCCAAAGGTCTCCGGCATGTAATAGACTTCGGTGGGCGGGCAGTGCAGTTGCAGCAGATCGATGGTTTCAACATTCAGGTTTTTCAGGCTGCGCTCGACAAAAGCGGTCAGGTTGGCGCGGTTGTAACCACCTGCAACGTGTGGATCCAGCCGCCGTCCGGCCTTGGTTGCCACGTAAAATGGCTCGCTGCGTTCTTTGCGTAGCTGGGCAAACAGGCGCTCGCTGCGCCCATCGCCGTAAACATCAGCTGTATCGAAAAAATTGACTCCCAGGTCCAGGGAGCGGTGCAGGGCTGCGATCGATTCGCTGTCATCGACGTCTCCCCAGGTGCCACCGATGGCCCATGCGCCAAAACTAATGCTTGAAACCTTCCAACCGGTGCGTCCAAGTTCACGATATTGCATATTTTCTCCTTTTAATGCCCTGATAATACGCCAAAACAGACAATTTTGGCAGATTTTCTTAATAATTCATTGACACAAAGCATGGCATGTAGTATTATCGCTTTTGAAGGGTACCAGTTAGTTCGCGTTACGTAAGATAATGTGGCTCACGGTTTACTCCGTGGGCCTTTTGTTCTGTACCGAGAACAGACAAGGTATCTCAAACCGATTTTCTTTTTTTGCACGAAGGAGCAAATACAATGTCTGATCGTATCACCGGCACAGTCAAGTGGTTCAATGGTAGCAAAGGCTACGGCTTCATCTCCCGCGATGGCGGCGAAGATGTTTTCGTTCACTTCTCTGCCATTCAGGGCGATGGTTTCCGTAACCTTGAAGAAGGCCAGAAGGTCGAATTCTCGGTTGAGAAGGGCCCCAAGGGCGCCCAGGCCAGCAACGTCGTTGTTGTTCGCTAATATCTCTCGCTGACTCTACGAAATCCCCGGCATTCAACCGCCGGGGATTTTTCATTTAACCTTCTGGCGCAGTTTGAGCATGAGCAGGAAGGCTGCCAGGTTCAGAACCAGGCTGGCAAAAACGAGATAAACCATGGCCGGCGCGCCGGCCCACTCGATGATCTTGCCGGTGGCGGAGGGCAAAACCATGCCCCCGAGGCTGTCACCGAGCAGGATAATGCTGCCGATGGTGGCGGTCAAGACCAGCGACTGTCCCGCCAGGTTGAATCCGCCGGGCCAGATGGGGGCCATGAACAGACCCAGACCGATCGCGACGATCCACAACGCAGTCAGGGAATGCGGAAAAATGAATGGCACCAGCGCAAACAACAAGGCCCCGGCCAGCCCAATGCTGACGATTTGAGCCGGTTTGAAGCGTATGGCCAGCGGGATGGAAATCAAACGCCCAAACGTAAATGAAAACCAGAAGCCAGAGTTGAGAAAGGCTGCCCCCGCGGCATTTGTTAAATTAAGCGTGATGGTGTAGGTATAGATCCAGTTGGCAAAACTCAGTTCTGCGCCAACGTAGAAGAACAAGAAGAAGGCCGCCGCAAACACCATCGGGTAGGGTATTTTGGCTTTGGGCGTCTGGACATTTTCAGTTTTTGCGTGTTCAGGCCGGGGTGAGCCGGGTAGCGTCAACAGGCGGATTCCCACCAGGGCGGCGTAGGCCGCCAAAATCCAGAAGATCCAGCGATAGCCGTTTTCAAACCCAACCAGCAAACCAAAGATGAAGGGCGAGATAAAAGCGCCGAATCCAAAAAAGAAGTGCAGCGCATTGATGTAAGGCGCTGCTTTATCTTTGTGAACCCAGACCAGCAGGGTATTGGGGCTGGCTCCGGCCATCGAGTCGAATATGCCTCTGACAAAATAGAGCGCCGCCAGCAGCCAGAAACTTGGGATGAGCGGGACAAAGGCTGTCAGGGCCGCGCAGACCAGCATGCTGGCTCCCAGGATGGGGTGGGCGGGGAATCGATCGAAGACCCGTCCGCTCAGGCTGGTGCCAATGGTATAGCCGATCGAACCGATCACGAAAAGCAGGCCCATCGTGCCGATGCTGACCCCGACCTGGCTGGCCAGCGAGGGGATGGTTGGGCCGGCAGCCCCCATGCCCAGACCAAGATAAATAAAAAGCAGGTAGTAGTTCAGGCTGAGCAGCAGGCCTTTGTTTTGGCCGAGTGTTTTAAGTTTTTGGCTGATCTGCATCATTGTAAGCGCTTTCTTAGGTATTTTCCCCTGATTGTAGGATATTGAAAGCGTTTGTGCAAGTGACTTTAGTCCCCCGTTTTTTTGTTTTTCAGCGCTGGTGTGGCGTGGGATTTTTCAACTGCTCGCTGGCCCACGCCGCATGGCGGGCCACCAGCGGCTCATCGTGGTTTTGGGCTGTTTCCAACGTGCTGAGCAGGGATTTGTCTGCGCTGTTGGCGGCGGCGATCGCCAGGCTGCGCTGGTAGCCGCGTCGTTTGGCGCGTTTGAGCGGGCTGTCTTTGAATTTTTGGTTGAATTCCTGCGGGGTAAGCGCCAAATCTTCGCTGATCGACGGGAACGGCAGGCCGGGGCGCGGCTCCAAGGCGGCATGGGCCTGGTGCTGGCCGAAACGCTTGTTCCACGGGCAGACCGTCTGGCAGATGTCGCAGCCGAAAACCCAAAGTCCCATCAGCGGGCGCAGGTCTTCGGGGATGTCGCCTTTGTTCTCGATGGTCAGGTATGAGATGCAGCGCCGGGCGTCGAGAGTGCGATCTGGTAGGATGCAGTCGGTCGGGCAGGCCTCGATACAGCGGGTGCAGGTTCCGCAGTGGTCGCTGATGAAGGGGCTGTCAAACGGCAGGTCGATGCCAAGCAGGATCTCGCCGAGCAGGAAGTAGGAGCCATTTTCGGGGGAGATCAGGCAGGTGTTCTTGCCGATCCAGCCCAGCCCGGCGCGTTGGGCCAGGTCGCGCTCCAGCACGGGGCCGGTATCGGTGTAGATGCGGTTGGGGACGGGCTGGCCAAGCTGCGCTTCGAGAAAAGCCACCAGTTTTTGCAATCGTTCGGGGATGACGAGGTGATAGTCTGTGCCGACCGCATAGGCAGCCACCCGTCCGCGGGGAGTCGGGTAATTTAATGGCAGGGCGGGCGGCGGGTGGTAGGGCATCCCGACCACGAGGATGGAGCCGCATTCGGGCAGGATGCGGCGCGGGTCGGCGCGACGCTCAAGGGCGCGTTCCTCCGCCAAATAAGCCATTTCGCCGTGACGCCCGGCCTGGATCCAGCCCTGGTAGGCATCAAAATGCGGCGGCGGGTCGGGAGATGTAATGCCCGCCAGCGTAAACCCCTGCTGGCGGGCTTGTTCTTTGAGCGCTTGTGCCAGTTCGGCAGGGGTCATGGCACGGTGATGATGACCGACATGTACTGGCCGAACGAATAGCCGTTGTTGTCAAACAGCACCCAATAACCGCGGTAGGTGCCGGGTGTGCTGGGGGCGGTCAGTTCGACGCTGATCTCGCCTTCCTGTTCAGACGGCACTTCAACGGTCAGGTAGGTATCCTTGCCGCTCATGCGGTCTCCGTAACCATAGCGGATGGTATAGGTACGCACCCAGGTACAGGAACCGATGTTTTTAACCTTCCAGGTTTTGACAAATTTCTGACCGGCCGCGATCTGTGTTCCATCTGTTACACTGACATCAGAGATGAAAACCGAGTTGTTGCACAGGTTGACTGTGGCAGTTGCGGTTGCTTCGGGTGTGGGGGTCAGGGTGTCAACCGGCACGATGGTTTCGGTCGGGAGGAGGGTTTCGGTCGGCATGGCCAGGGCGGTCTGGGTTACAGCGGCAACCACAGTTTGAACGGCCTGAGTCTGGATGGCATTGACATCCACCGCGGTTGGGGTGGGTTCGGCAGGCTGGCCTGCACCACAGGCCGCCAGCCCGATACTTAACAACAAAAGAGTAGTGAGTACGATCGTTTTTTTCATAAGCCACCTCGTGAATGAATCGTAGGCAAATTTCGGATAGCCTATTCTGATTATATACTTGCGTTTGAGCGTGTAACATTGCAGAAAATACAACCCCCGCCGCTCCGGTTGGTAGCGTCAGGGGCAGCCGGGTTTGGGTGAAACTGCAAGAAAATTATTCCCCGGCACCCCGTTTTTCGAGGGATTGGGCCACAATGTGATCGAACATGCGGACGTTGATCGGTTTGGAAATGTAATTATCAAACCCGGCGCCGAGCGTTTTGCGCCGATCTCCGGGCAGGGTGTGGGCCGTGACCGCGATCAAGGGGATGTGCTCCAGCTCCCCGTCCGCTTTCATGGCCGCGGCGGCCTCCCAGCCGTCCATTTCGGGCATGGTCAGGTCCATCAAGACCACATCGGGTTGTTCCTTGCGCGCTGCGTCCAGCGCCAGCCGGCCGTTATTGGCTGTCACCACGTTGTAGCCGTTGCGTTCCAGCAGGAACTTCATCAGATCCTGGTTGTCCTGGTTGTCCTCGACCAGCAATACTTTGATTGCCATCGCGCCTCCGCTTTCGTTAACTATACTACGGCTTTTCGCTTCGGGCAACTATGGTATATTCGCGCCATGCGCATCCTTTTTGTAGCCGATGGCCGTTCCCCGATTGCCCTGAACTGGATCCGATACTGGGTCGAACGTGGCGATCAAGTTTTTTTGGCATCAACCTTTGCCTGCAAACCAGATCTTGCCCTGGCCGGGTTAAGAAATACGCCGGTTGCCTTCAGTGGAGCAAAATCCGCAGCCAGTGCCGGGCGAGGCGCGAAGAGCGGGATCTGGGGCGCGCGCACCCTCGGCCTGCGGACCGTCATCCGGCAGTTTCTCGGCCCGCTGACGATTCCGCGCGCCGCTCCGGCCCTGCGCCGTTTCGCCGAAGAGATCAAGCCTGATCTTGTCCACGCCCTGCGCATTCCGTACGAGGGCATGCTGGCCGCCGACGCCCTGGCCGGGCTGCCCGTTCCGCTGCTGATTTCGGTCTGGGGCAACGATTTTACCCTGCACGCCCCCGCTACCCCGCTGATGCGCCACTACACCACCTGGGCCTTACAGGTGGCGGACGCCTTGCACGCCGACTGCCAGCGCGACATCCACCTGGCCCGGCAGTGGGGATTTGCCCCCGATAAGCCGACCCTGGTCACACCCGGCAATGGCGGCATCCGCGCGGATGTGTTTTTCCCGCCGCAACCGTTGCAAGCCGCCCCGCTGGTGATTAATCCGCGCGGGTTTCGTTCGTATGTGCGCAATGACACTTTTTTCAAGTCCATTCCGTTGGTGCTGGCCGAAAAGCCCGAAACACGTTTTGTCTGCGCATCGATGGCCGGTGAAACTCAGGCCCAAAAGTGGATCCAAGAGCTGAGAGTCGAGTCCGCGGTCGAGCTTTTAGCGCCCCTGCCGCACGAACAAATGGCAGATGTTTTTCGCCGCGCCAGCCTGATTGTTTCGCCGGCGATCCACGATGGCACGCCCAATACCCTGCTCGAAGCGATGGCCTGCGGCTGTTTCCCGGTGGCGGGTGACCTGGAATCGATCCGCGAGTGGATCACGCCCGAAGTCAACGGTTTGCTGATCGACCCGGCAGACCCGTCCGCGCTGGCGGCGGCCATGCTGCGCGGGCTGAACGATCCCGGCCTGCGGGCGCGCGCCGCGCAAGCGAATGCCCAGATCATCGCCGGGCGCGCCGAGTATGGGGCGAACATGCAAAGGGTGGCAGGCTTTTACGATGAGATAAAAAACCTGAAGCATCAATAAAAAAACAGGGACACGCTGAGTTTTGGCGTGTCCCTGTTTTTATGTCGGTTAATTCTTACAGCTTGTAAAGCTCACCATATTTGGCGCGCAGATACTGGATGTAGGGGGCGATATCCAGCCCGCGGCCGGTAACGCGTTCGATCAGTTCGGGCGCGGTGTACTTGCTGCCGTAGCGGTAGATGTTGTCCTTGAGCCAGGTGTGCAGGGTTTCGAACTTGCCCTGGCCGATTTCTTTTTTGATCCCAGGGTGAGCCTTGAGGGCCTCGGCATAAAACTGGGCCGAAAGGATGTTGCCGAGGGTGTAGCCCTGGAACATGCCGCCGATCTGCCCGCCGAACCAGTGGACATCCTGCAAGCAGCCATCCACGTCGCTTGGGGCCGTCATGCCAATATCCGATTTGTAGGCGGCGTGCCAGGCTTCGGGCAGGTTTTTGATCGCCAGTGTGCCTTCAAGCATTTGCAGTTCCAACTCAAAGCGGATCATGACATGCAGGTTGTAAGTGACTTCGTCTGCATCGGTGCGGATCAGCGAGCGCTGAACCTTGTTGATCGCGCGGTAGAAGGTATCGAGCGAGACCTTGTCCAGTTGCTTGGGGAAGGTTTTTTGCAGTTCGGGGTAGAAGTGCTCCCAAAACGGGCGGCTGCGCGAAACGATATTTTCCCATGTGCGCGATTGCGACTCATGCACCCCGGCGCTGGTGCCACCGTCGAGGGGGCTGGCTTCGTAGGAGGGGTCCACGCCCTGTTCGTACATGGCATGGCCTGACTCGTGAGTGGTCGAGAAAAGCGCTTCGCCCAGATCATTTTCTTTGACGCGGGTTGTGATGCGCACATCACCGATCGAGAATTTGGTTTCAAAGGGGTGGTGGGTCTTGTCCTGGCGTCCGCGGTCGAAATCGTAGCCAAATTTTTGGATGACCATTCGGCCAAATTCGAGCTGTTTGTCTTCGGGGAAGTGCTGTTTCAGGCACGAATCATCCGCCGGAGCCTGGGCGGTGATGGTCTGGACGAGCGGAACAAGCTGTTCGCGCAGTTCGCTGAAAACCTTGCGCACGCTGGCGGCTTTCATGCCATAATCGGCAAAATCGATCAGCGGGTCGGCAATGTGCTCGTAGCCGGGGAAAAAGTTTGCCAGTTGGCGGCTCATATCGAGGGTTTTCTCGAGCAGGGGCTGCACTTTTTTGAAATCGTTGGCCGGGCGGGCTTCGGTCCAGACCTGATAGGCGTGGGCTGCATGCTCGTAATACTCCGCCAGGAAAGCCGGGGATACTTTGGTGGCTTTGTCGTAACTGCGGCGTGTGGCGCGGATCAGAGCCGCACCGTCATCGTCGTAGGGCAGGCTTTCGGCGTGGGGCTGCAGGTCGTCGAGCAGTTTGCCAACGGCCGGGTCGATGAATTTTTCCTGCGCAATGCGCCCGAGTACCGCCAGTTGGCGTCCGCGGGCGGGAGCGCCGCCGGCCGGCATATAAGTGGATTGGTCCCAGCTTAAAACAGCGGCGGCGCTGTTCAGGTCGCCAACTTCTTGCATGCGCGTTTTCAGTTCGTTGAGCTTGTCGTCCATTTCAGCCATTGCGTTTCTCCTGTATGGGTTGGGTGAACAGGTCTATTTTACAACAAATAAAAAAGGGCGGGATGAACTCCCGCCCTGCTCTTTAACTGAACTGCGCCTTGATCTTTTCGGCGCTCTCTTTGTAGACTGCCAGCTTGTCGCGTTCCTTTTGAACGAGTTGGGCCGGGGCCTTGTTGGCAAAGTCTGAACCGAGCAGTTTCTCGAGCCGCTCGATGTGTGATTCGGCCTCGGCCAGTTCTTTGCTGAGGCGGGCGCGTTCATCTTCGGGGTCGACGAGCGCGGCCAGGGGCAGGAAGATTTCCACGGAACCAGCCACCAGCGCCACGTGACCTTCGGGTTTGGAATCCAGAGATTCGAGAATGGACAGTCGCGATTCATCCAAATTCGAGAGCGCTGCCACAACCCTGGCCTGCTGCTTGATCAATCCGCTGGCATCGACCACGATCGCGGCCAGTTTCAGCCCGGGTTTGACGTTCTTCTCGGCGCGCAGGTTGCGAATGGCGCGCACCACTTCCTGGATCTGCCCGAAACTGGCAATTTTGGATTCTTCCCAGCTTTCCTCGGCCCGGATCTCGGGCCAGTGCGCCACCATCAGCACCTGGGGCCAGTCGGCCACGAGTTCGGCCAGCGCCGATTGTTGGGTGGCTTTGCGCAGATGTCCCCAGATTTCTTCGGTGACAAAGGGCATGAAGGGGTGCAGCAGGCGCAGCGACAGGTCGAACACGCGCAGCAGGGTTTCGGCGGTGCGTTGGGCGCGGGGGCCGCCTTCGTTCAACTGCTGCTTGGCGATCTCAAGATACCAGTCGGCGAAATCGCTCCACAGGAAATCGTAGAGCATTTGCCCGGCCTGACCGTACTGGAAGTTTTGGAACATGCGCTCGACATCCCGCACCAGGTTTTGCAGGCGTGCCCAAATCCACGAGTCGGCCAGAGTCCATTCGACCTGTTCTGTCGAGGTGGTTTCCTGCGAAGTGATGGCGTTGATCACCAGCCGGCCAACATTCCACAGCTTGTTGGCGAAATTGCGGTTGGCTTCCACTTTTTTCAGGCTCAGGTTGGTATCCTTGCCGGGAGTGGAACCGACCAGCAGGGTGAAGCGCAGCGCGTCGGTGCCTAACTCGTCCATAACGATGATTGGGTCGACCACATTGCCCTTGGTCTTCGACATTTTTTGTCCGTGCTCGTCGCGCACCAGGCCGTGCAGGTAAACGGTGTGGAAGGGGGCTTCCTCGGTGAACTCCAGGCCGCTCATGATCATGCGCGCCACCCAGAAGAACAGGATATCGTAGCCGGTTTCCATGTAGGAGGTCGGGTAGAAATAGTTCAGGTCGGGGGTCTGTTCCGGCCAGCCGAGCGTGGAGAAAGGCCACAGACCGGACGAGAACCAGGTATCCAACACATCCGGGTCCTGATCGATTTTGGTCGAGCCGCAGTGGGTGCAGGCAGTCGGATCCTGGCGGGTGCAGGTCTGCTGGCCGCAATCGGCGCAGTACCAGACCGGGATGCGGTGTCCCCACCACAACTGGCGGCTGATGCACCAATCCTGAATGTTCTCGAGCCAGTTGAAATAGACTTTCTCGAAATGTTCCGGCACGATCTTAATGTCGCCATTTTTGACAGCTGTCAGCCCTTTTTCGGCCTGATCCTGGATTTTCACGAACCACTGTTCTGAGATCATCGGCTCGATGATTTCGCCGCCGCGTTCCGAGCGCGGCACGTTCAGGGTGTAAGGTTCTTCCTTGATAACCAGACCGGCAGATTGCATATCGGCCCACAGCTTTTTGCGGGCATCGAAGCGGTCCATGCCCGCGTAGGGGCCGCCGTTCTCGTTCACCCGGGCATCTTTATCGAGCATCGAGATCATCGCCAGCCCGTGACGGTGGCCGATCTCATAATCGTTGGGATCGTGGCCGGGAGTGATTTTCAGCGCCCCGGTGCCGAAGTCGCGTGCCACGTATTCATCTGCGATGACCGGAATCTCGCGCCCAAGCATCGGCACGATCACCATTTTGCCGATATATTTTTGGTAGCGTTCGTCTTCCGGGTGGACAGCCACGGCTGTATCGCCGATGATCGTCTCGGGGCGGGTGGTGGCAACCGGGATGTATTCACCTGAACCGGCCAGCATGTACTTGAAATAGTAGAGCGTGCCGGGCTCTTCTGAATAGATCACTTCCAGGTCGGAGACTGCGGTTTTCAGGCCGGGACTCCAGTTGATCAGGCGCGGGCCGCGGTAGATTTTCCCGGCTTCGTACAGGCGCACAAAGGCCTCGCGCACAGCCCGTGAAAGACCCTCGTCCATGGTGAAGCGTTCACGTGTCCAGTCACAGGAAGCTCCCAGGCGGCGGATCTGGCTGGTGATGTGGTTGGCGTATTTGTGTTTCCACTCCCAGGTGCGGCGCAGGAACTCTTCGCGCCCCACCGCTTCGCGGGAGGTGCCTTCCTTGTTGAGCATTTTCTCCACCATCAGCTGGGTGGCGATCCCGGCGTGGTCGGTGCCCGGCACCCACAGCGTGGAATAGCCTTTCATGCGGTGGTAACGGATCATCAGATCTTCAAGGCTGACGAAGATGGCGTGGCCGGTGTGCAGTTCACCCGTCACATTCGGCGGCGGGATGGAGATCACGAACGGTTTGACCGAGGGGTCGAAATCGGGTTTATTGGGGTCATTGTGTGGCTGGAAGTAGCCGCCGGTTTCCCACATTTCGTAGATGCGGCGCTCGGTGTCTTTAAAGTCGTAGGCTTTGGGTAATTCGTAGGTGCTCATTCTTGCTCCATAATCAAAATCTTCAGATCTGACAGGTTTCGGTAAAGAACCTATCAGGTTTCTGGTTAAATTTACCTGGCAGGCGCAATGCCCACCCAATCGAGTTCAATATTTGCGCGTGTGCCCAGGCGCTCAAAAAGTTCGCCCGCATGCTGCTGAACGTGCCGAATGTTGTAGAGCTGGAGTTCCAACTTGTTGAATGGCAGCCAGTGAAAGCCTGATTCCGCTTGCATATCCAGTCGCGGAACACGTTCCCTGACCTCGTTCTGGACAAAAGCCAGGTACTCGAGCACTTCCTCGGGCGAGAACGGGATCCCCGTTTCGGGGTCGTGGTGTTTCTGCCAGGGGCTGAAATCCTGCTCGCTATCCTGCAAGTACAGGTGCACATAAAAAAGCGCATGGTAGGCCTTGCGCCAGACTGGATCCTGATCGCCCGGGGCGTTCCATAACGCCGCCGGGCATTTTACAACAACCTGTTTTAACATCTCTATGGCTGCCAGGTATTGTGATTGGATAACTTTATAAGTTTCCATCGCTCATCACTCCAGAACAAACTTGAGGGCTCTTTTCACAAACTGCTCAAAATCGGCCGGGAAATCATGCCCGATGCCGGGGGCAACTTCATGTTGAAACGGGATGCCCTGTTCAGCGCACAGTGCCCCGATTTTGGCAAACATCCCTTCGTCGTTTTCTTCGGCGCCAGAGATGAGATAGAAACGGACATTTGGAATGGGTTTTTGCGGCAGGGTCGGCGCAAGGGTATCGATTGCGTTAAGGTAGGGGCCAACGCCGACAACCCCGCAAACCGGAATAACCTGGGTCAACGCCAGCCAGACGGCCAGGCCGCCGCCCTGAGAGAAACCGCCCAAAACGACCCGGTTCGAGTCGACCGGGAATTCGCGGCAGAGCGCTTCGTAATGCGTTTTGGCTTCATCCATGCCGTGTTCGAGGTTGTCCCAGGTAAACAGGCCATCTGCCACCTCGAGCGATGAGCGGGTCACGGCTACGAGCCAACCCTGGTCGGCCAATCCCTGCCAATGGAGCGCATCGCTCTCCGCATTCTGGCCCCAGCCATGAAAGGAGATCAAAAGCGGATAAGGCGCACTGCTCCCGGCTCTGGGCTGAAAAACCAGCCGCTCCGGGCGATTACTTTGCGCAGCAGCCTGTTGCCTGTCCTCGCAAATGGCCACCAACTGATCGTAAGCCGGGTTGCCTTGTAACGGAGCCAGATCGGGGTCCTTGCGCAGCCCGCCGGGCATCCACCAGTAGCTGCTGGTTTCAAGCGCGTCGCGCAAAGTTTCGATGGCTTTTTCAAGCTGACCAGCGCGGCTTAACATGCATAGTTTCCAGGTGATCATTTCGGTACGATGTTCTGGATACTGTGCAAACGCATCATCCACCAGATGCAGGGCTTCTGTATAGGATCCCTGACCGTACAACTCAAAAAACTTGCCGCTGAATTGAGAGAAGGTTGACATGCTCTGCTCCATGAAACAAAAATGCTTTCGTCCTTATGAGGACGAAAGCATAAAACTTCCGCGGTACCACCTCGATTCGTCCTTCGCCTGCGCTCAGGACGCTCTTATGGCCGGCTGTCACCGACCTGCGCGCTAACGGGCGCTCCCGTGCTGTTCTACTGACCAAATGGTTTTCTTCAGCAAAATTAATTCGGGCGACGTTCAGTGGTGGGGACCTGTGGAAGCTTTCAGCCCGGGCCTCGATAAACTCAACCGCCGGCTTCCTTTTCTGTCAGTGTTCCGTCCACTTACTCCTCACGAACATAAAAATTATAACCCAAAATGCCGGTTTCGTGAATCAAGGAAGGGTAAACGAGATTTTTGTCCCGTTTTCATAGTTTTCATCTACCCAAATGCGCCCGCCATGAGCTTCCACAGCCAGCCGACAGAAGGTAAGCCCCAGTCCGCTGCTGTTGAGTTGCCCTGAAATGGGTTTTTGAAAGGTGTTGCCTGTCAAAGCGGGACCCAAATCATTGCCAGCATCAATCACTGAAACAATGGTTTCACCGTTTGTAGCATATCGAGCGTGAAGGCGGATTACCCGGCCTTCTTTGGACAGTTTGATTGAATTTCCCAGCAAGTTTTGTAAAACCCGGCGGATTAAGTTTGAATCAATTTTGACAGGCTGCATCCCTTCTGGGATATCTACCTGCAAAAGAAGACGTTTTTTGTTAGCCAGGGCTGAGAGCGGTCGAATGGAATCCTCGGCCAGGTTTTGCAGTGATGTTTTTTTGAGATCCAAAGAAAGTTCGCCGCTTTGCAGGTGATATATATCCAACAACGAACTGGTCAGTTCGAGCATTTGCTGAATACTCGATTGTGAAAGATCGATCACTTCGAGTTGGTTTTTTGGCAGGAGTGTTAATGTCTGTCTGCGCAAGGTATCGAGGTTTAATGACATGGATGTCAACGGGTTGCGCAGGTCGTTGACAATCGATTGGGTTAACTCCTGGCGCATTCGTTCCAGTTTTTTCTGTTGGCTGATGTCTCTGAAAATAACGATTCGACCGACTCGATTGTCGCGATTATCCAACAGGGGAGAAATACGTATATCCAGGTCGCTGATTTTTTCGTTGTCCACCGCTATTTCCAACTGGCCTGTATCAAAGTTTTGCAACTTATTTACGAGGTCAGGCCAGAATTGCAGCACATCCAGGATATTGCGCCCAACAATATATTCTGCTTTTTCCCCGATGAGTTGACGAGCTTGTGGGTTTGCATCTGCGATGCGATGGTGAATATCCAAGACAATAACGCCATCAGTCAGGTTTGCGACTACCTGATCGTAAGCAACGGGCAACAAATCCAACAGCCTGAGAAAGAAGATGCTCCAGGCAGTGATGAGCGCGCTTACTGTGAAACCAAGAGGGGTAAGGTCCAACCCCGGTATGGGGCTTAATCCAGAGACATAAACCAGGTTCCCCACCCAGGGGATAATTGCGCTGGAGATTAATCCAACCATTTGCCAGCGATAAATTTCCTTCGAGCTAACTGCTGTTCGGATAATGAGAACAGTGCCCAATACCAGGAATATATAGTTATAAATAAAAATGATCCAGAAGGCAGGACCGTGCGAATAAATCAGGTTTGAATCAGGATTACTGGAGATTGGTTCTATTTTGGGCCAGAGCAAACCATGCACATCGTTTGTAAAAGCTGCAACGATCGTCAACACAGGGATCACTAATAAGAATAGATAGTTTTTGCTCAGCCAGTTTTCTTTGCGGTGGTAACTGAATGCGAAAAGATACCAGGTTGTGCCAACCGTTGATATACCCAGGTATTGGAATTTTGCGAAAAGGATTTTTGCCGTGGTTTCTACTATTGCATACTCGAGCGCCTGAAAAAGGGCCCAAATGACAACGGATGCAACCAGAAATGCGAAAAAGAACGCTCCCTTGACTTGCCTGTGGCGAAGTGTATAAACCAGAATTACACCAGCCAGGATGGTTGCAGCGAAGTAAATCAGCGCAAAAGTATTGAATTGCAAAGTCATAAAATACCCCAAATAGTTATTATTTAATATTTTATCATAGTGCCAAACCTGCTGCCGGAAACAAAAGTACGAGTGCGGACATGATATAATTTTTAACTATGAAACGGAAATTGATCCTTGCTGCTTTATTTTTCAGTTTTTTATTCGTCTTCAGCTTTGTGCTGACTGCCCAGGCCCTGCCCCCATCGCAACTGCCGCAGTTTTCCACGCCGACCCCTGGTGCCGATGGACGAATCATTTACATCGTCAAAGAAGGCGAATCTTGTTTGCGCATCCAATTGTTGACAGGGGTGCCGGTGGAACAGATTCGAGCGTTGAACCGGCTGGATGAGAACTGTACCCTTTCTGTTGGTCAGGAACTGGTGATCGGCGTTGGCGCCGGCTCATCTGACCAGGCGACGGCCGGGCCTGCGCCTACTGAAACGCCTGGAGTGCCCACCCCGACATCCTTACCTGGAAATGCCAGGGTCTGCATCCATCTTTATGATGATGTCAATGGCGATTCCCTGCTTCAGGATACTGAAGTGAGAATTGCCGATGGCGCAGTCAGTATCACCGGAGCCTCGGGCCAGTTTTCGGATGCCAGGCCAACGATTGCAGGAACCGACCCTGTTTGTTTTGAAGATGTTCCGCAGGGAACTTACAACCTGAGCGCTGCTGCCCCTGAAGGGTATTACCCGACCACCCAGCAAACGCACACTCTCGAAGTGCTGGCCGGGATCGAGTATCACGTTGATTTTGGCGCGCAAAAATCTGACAACGTCATCCCTGAGTCTGGCGACGCTCCCGATGAAGGTGGGAACTCCCTGCTGGGAATTTTGGGCGGTGTGCTGCTTCTGATCGGCTTGGGGTTGGGTGTCTATAGCTGGCGGGTTTTTGTTCGCAAGCCGCCCATGCAGGAACAGTCCAAACCACCGAGTATCGTGAGATAACAAAAAAGGCTTCCGTCACCGGAAGCCTTTTTTTATCCCATGGGGTATTTCATCCTTTGCCCGCCAACCATGTGCATGTGCAGGTGAAAAACGGTTTGCCCGCCATGCGGACCGGTGTTGACGATCAGGCGATAGCCTCCCTGCTGGATATTTTCCGTTTCGGCGATTTTTTGAGCTGCCAAAAAGAGATTGCCCAGTGTGGCCTGGTCTTCAGCCTCGGCCTGGTTGACTGATTCGATGTGCCGGTTCGGCACGATCAGAACGTGGGTTGGCGCGACCGGGTGGATGTCGCGGAAGGCGGTTACCAGGTCATCTTGATAGATGATATTGGCCTTCGCTTCTCCGGCCACAATTTTACAAAAAATGCAGGTTGTATTCATCGGTTTCCAGAAGTGAAGAAGGCGCGAGGCCTGGTGAATGAGGTGCGCTTTGAGCATTATGGTTACGGAGTGGGAAGGGTTCCATAAACGGGTGCGCAAACGATATCGTAATATTCCAACTCGGTGGCTTTGACCGTTTCGGCATAAACGGCGGCCTCTTTGCCAATGTTGCGAACTGTGTCGAGGTAATTGCGGGCATCCGGCGACCAGTAGCGCGGCAGGGTCAGCAGCGGGTCGCCGGCAGGCGCTTCGGGGATGTAGGATGGGCGCATCGGGTCCGATTCTTGGGCCTGGGGGATCCAGTTGAACATGAGCGGGCCGCGCGGGTTTACGGTGAACCCCAACTGGTAGTTTAACTCACGCGCAATTTGGACGGCGCGCGGGGTGAAACTGCCTCCCGGCCAGATGTAGGCGATCGGCGTTTTGTTGAAGTACTTCTGCATCATCTCGAAGGGTTTGCCCAATTCCTGGCGCATGTAATCTTCACTGGAATTGGCGGTAATGTTCTCGTTATGGATATAGCCGTGTGCCTGATGATCGACCCAGCCTTCGGCCTCCAGCTCGGCGTTTTGCTGCCAGATGTCGGGGCGTTCATCGAGGGTGATGTACGAGTTGATGACTTTCCAGCCCCACTGCTCGTAATATCCGCGGAAGGTGTCGTCGAAACTCTGACGGAATTTTCGGTCATCGACGATCAGCAAAACCGAGCGTTTGGGGATTTTGGCGTTGGTGTAGAGAAAATCGGCAGCCTGCTGCATGGTGATGGCTTCGAAACCCTGATCGTGCAAGTCTTTCATCAGGCGATGAAAGTCATCCATGCTCATGTCGTGATAGACGCCGTTTGTGCCGGGTTCAATATCGCTTTTGGCGATGCCATGGAACATGATCGGCATGATGACCGTGCCGGGTTCTGCCTTGGACGGGTCCCATTTGGCGTTGAGAATCTGGCAGGCATCTTGAATATAGGCGCTGGGAACATCACCGGGGTTGAGCAGTTCGGTGGTGAATCCGCCTGGCAGGGCTGGCGGGGTTCGCAGCGGAGTCGGTTCGAGGGTGGGGGTCGTTGTCGGCGGGCTGGCGGTCTGGGTGGATGTGGCTGCGGCAGCTTCAGCGTAAACAGTGGCGACGGCAGCCGTCATCAGGGCGGCCTCGTCGAGGGGCGGCGGGGTGGCGGCAACGGGTTGGCAGGCGCTCACGAAAACGGCCAACAGGCCGAGGGTCAGAAATATTCGGGTGGGGAAATGGGAGAAAATCATAGGCTGGATTTTAATCGATAAAGCGGGGATGTCCACTCGTTGCAGACATCCCCGCTTTATTTTACAGTTGGTCTTACTCGCCCTTGATGAAGGCTTCGGTCATCGCCAGGCAGACATCGTCTTTGAACTGCTTGGGCGGAGTCTTGAAAAAGTAGGAGGATGGGCCAATGATCGGACCGCTCAACTTGCGGTCGAGGGCGATTTTGGCGCAGCGCACGGCGTCGATGATGACTCCTGCGCTGTTGGGGCTGTCCCAGACTTCGAGTTTGGCTTCGAGGTTGAGCGGCACATCACCGAAGGTGGTACCTTCCATGCGGATGTAGCACCACTTGCGATCGGTCAGCCAGGGGACATGATCCGAGGGGCCGACGTGAACGTTGTTGGGATCCATTTCGTAGGGGATCATGCTGGTCACGGCGCCGGTCTTTGAGATTTTTTTGCTTTCGAGACGCTCGCGTTCCAACATGTTAAGAAAGTCGGTGTTGCCGCCGAAGTTGAGTTGGTAGGTGCGGTCGATTTTTACGCCACGATCCACGAACAGGCTGGCCAGGACGCGGTGCAGGATGGTCGCGCCAACCTGGCTTTTGATATCGTCGCCAAGAATGGGAAGGCCGGCGTCTTTGAAGCGTTTGCTCCAATATTCGCTGGATGAGATGAAAACCGGGATGGCGTTAACGAAAGCGCAGCCCGCTTCGATGATTTGCTCAACATACCATTTGGTCGCCATTTCAGAGCCGACCGGCAGGTATGAAACGACCACGTCGGTTTTGGTGTCTTTGAGCAGTTTGACGATGTCGGCTGTGGGGCCGGGGGCCTTGGTGATGACCTGGGACAGGTATTTGCCGAGGCCGTCGTGGGTCATGCCGCGCACGACCGGAACGTTCAGGTTGGGTACATCGGTGAATTTGACGGTGTTGTTCGGCTCGGCGAAGATGGCTTCGCTCAGGTCTTTGCCGACCTTGGTGGCGTTGATATCGATACCAAGCGTGAATTCAATATCTCGAATGTGGTACCCGCCCAGGTTGACGTGCATCAGCCCCGGCACACTGGCGTTGTCAGGCGTGTTTTTGTAGTATTCGACACCCTGAATGAGCGACGAGGCGCAGTTCCCTACGCCAATGATCGCCACACGAACTTTTTTGTTGCTCATACTGGTCTCCTTGCTAAGTTTTGAAGAGTCCGCCCCTGCGATGAGGGATTTCAGGGACGCGAAATTAATGATGATGTGTTTGGATGCAAGCCCTGATCAAATCGGAGAATTGGCCTGACCTCAGACCCGATCTGGAGTAAAACAGTTGCGGGTATTTGATTGCCGCCTGGCTGTGTCCGAATTTTACTGAAAGGCAGTATAATCTTATTATCTCATGAAGGCAAACAGGTAACACTGATTCTTATGGCAAATCCAGGGTCTCAGAGAGATATTGACAGTTACCCAGCCAGTCAGGCCGACTGGCTGCTTGAGATTGGCCGGATGCTAACCAGTGAAGTCGAGATGGAAAGCCTGCTTGAAATGGTTTCCAGGGCGATGAGCGAACTTACCTGTTCTGAGTCGGCTTCGATTTTCCTGTATGATGACGAGGCCCACGCACTGCGTTTTGTTTTCTCATCAGATGCGAGCCATCATCTGGCTCAGGATATCGTTATTCCGATCAACGACAGCGTGGCAGGGGCGGCTTTTGCGGAAAACCGGATCGTTGCGATCAAAGACGCATCCAAGTTCCCCCGGCATTTTAAGCGGATCGACCAGGAAACAAAGGTCACAACCCGTTCCATTCTGGCGGCGCCAATTACTTATCGTGGGCAGGTTCTGGGGGTTTTGGAAACCATCAATAAACGTGATGGAGTTGATTATAACGGCGATGATGTCACAATTCTAGAGACTTTGGCTTCTTTGCTGGCGCTTTCTTTTGAAAATACCAGCCTGGAAGGGATCATCGGGAAAATAAAAGAAGAGGCTTCGCGCCTCGACAAGATGAAAACTGATTTTATTGCGATTACATCGCATGAATTACGCACCCCTCTGGGCTTGATCATTGGTCATTCGACATTTTTGCGTGAAATCATCAATGATGAATTCCACGATCAAATGGATACCATCATCCGCAATGCGATGAGGTTGAAAGAGATCATTGAGAGCATGACCAGCGTCGACAACGCCCAGGCGGGAACGGCCGTGGTTCGTTCGCACAATGTTTCGATGCGAAAGATCCTTGAAGGAATCGTTGAAACTTTGCAACTCGAAGCCAAACAAAAAAAGATCAGCCTGCGTGCCGAATTGGGCAATAGCGACCTGATGCTCGAAGGGGATGCCGAAAAGATCGGGATCGCCATTTTAAACATCGGTAGGAATGCTGTCATGTTTACCAATGAGGGCGGGCATGTTCTGATCGCGGCCAGGCAAGAAGCGGGTCATATCAAAATTTCGGTCAGAGATGATGGCATTGGTATTCCCGCCAAAGATGTGCCGCATGTCTTTGAGCGTTTTTACCAGGTTGAATCGCATCTGACCCGCAAACAAGGTGGCATGGGGCTGGGGCTTTCTGTTGCGAAAATGATGATCGAAATGCACGGCGGGAAAATTGTCGTTGAGAGCGTTCCGGGCAAAGGCAGCAACTTTACCATCACCCTGCCGGTCGATTCGGCGCGGGCTGAATCTGACTCGAAAGTTTTCATTACCTGATGCCCGCTTATCGCCCGCTTGTCATTGCCGGCCAATTGCGCCGCCAATATCTTCTGCCGCCCGATGGCCGTCCATTGGTGGATGCGCCGGGCGGTAATCTGTTATATGCCACGGCCGGGGCGCATCTCTGGAACCAAACAGAAGAGGATACCATCGGCATGCTGGCGCGGGTGGGGGAAGATTACCCGCAAGAGTGGCTCAGGAACTTTAAAAAAACAGGCTTTGACACCCAGGGTATCAAGATTCTGCCCGAAAGCCTCGATTTACGCTCTTTCCTGGTGTATACCGATCTGAATACTGCCCAATCAGCCAACCCGGTCTCGCACTTTGCCCGCCTGGGGCTGACCTTTCCAAAATCTCTGCTGGGTTATCACCCCCCCGAACAAACCCAGGACAGCCGCGCGCGCCAGAACCAGGATTCGCCCCGTTTGCTCGACATCCCCGAAACTTATCGACAGCCGCGCGCCGTTCATCTTTGTCCGCTCGATTTTGCCACCCACATGCAGTTTTCCTCCGCTTTTCGCCAGTTTGGCACAAACATCATTACCATCGACCCCAACCCCGGATACATGAATGGTAATTTCTTGCTTGACCTGCGCTCCCTTTTGCAGGGTATTACGGCTTTCCTGCCCTCAGAAGATGAAGTCCGGGCCTTGTTTTGGGGGCGCACCAATGATCTGTGGGAGATGGCGGCCATTCTGGGCAGCTTTGGCTGTCAGAGCGTGGTTATCAAGCGCGGCGGACATGGCCAGTACCTTTACAATACCGAAACAGGCCGCCGCTGGGAAATACCAGCCTACCCCACCCAGCCGGTTGACCTGACCGGCGCCGGTGATGCCTTTTGCGGTGGATTCCTGGCCAGTTATGCTCAAACACTTGACCCCCTGCAGGCCACCCTGTCTGGCAACATCGCTGCCTCGTTGAACATTGAAGGCTCCGGCCCGTTTTATGCTTTCGATGCCATGCCGGGCCTGGCCCAGGCGCGCGTGCTCTCGTTATCGGATATCGTCAAAGAAATCACATGAAAGACTTCCTCGCCAATCTCGCTGTTCAGATCCAACAAGTGCCTGCGCCCACTTTCGATGAAAAAAAGCGCGCCGAATTCATGCTGGAAATGTTCCGCCAAAATGGCCTTTCGCGACTGGAGATCGATCCCGTTGGAAATGTCCTGGCCTGCCTGCCCGGCACAGGAGCGGACTCACCGTTGCTTGTCTCGGCCCATCTCGATACTGTTTTCCCTGCTGAGACCGACCTCGCCATTCGGCGTGAACCGGGCCGCATCTACGGCCCCGGCATCGGCGATAACTCAACCGGTCTGGCCGGGCTGATCGGCCTGGTCACCATGCTCAAGGACGAAAACATCAGCCTGCCCGGCGATCTGTGGCTGGTGGCAAACACCTGTGAAGAAGGCCTGGGCGACTTGAAAGGCATGAAAGCCATTTGCGAGCGTTTCGGAGATAGCCCACTCCTTTATCTTGTTTTGGAGGGGATGGCCCTCGGCCACATCTACCACCGTGCCATCGGCGTGCGCCGCTATAAGATCACCTGCCATACCCGCGGCGGCCACTCGTGGACGGATTATGGCAATCCATCAGCCATTCATGAGTTGGCGCGCCTGGTGACAGCCCTGGATGCGCTGAAACTTCCGGACAGCCCGCGCACCACGCTCAACATCGGGCGCATTGCGGGGGGAACCTCCATCAACACCCTGGCTCCCGAAGCCTGGCTCGAACTGGATCTGCGCTCTGAGAACGAATCCACGTTGCAGGATTTGATCCGACTCGTTGAAAGATTGGTTGAAAACAGCAACCGGCCCGGAGTCTGGTTCGAACTGCAAGTTATCGGCCAGCGACCCGCCGGCGAACTGGATCGGAATCATCCGCTGGTGCGCCATGCAAAAAACAGCATCAGCGCTCAGGGCATCGAACCCAGGCTAACGCTTGGCTCGACTGATGCCAACATTCCGCTTAGCCGGGGTTACCCGTCCCTGGTGCTGGGGTTGACCACCGGTGGTGGCGCGCACACCCGCGATGAATACATCGAAACTGAACCGCTCGAACAGGGCGCGCAGCACCTTTTTAGCTTTGTGTGCGGGGCCTGGAAAGCCTGAAAATGGATTATGAACAACCGCTCTTGGATGGAATTTTGAATGTTGAAGGATTTACCACTGGAGAAGCTCGCGCATGAATCCGTTTGCTGAAGAGATGTTCATCCTGTTTGCCATCCTGGCTCTGGGGGCCTGGATCGGGCACTGGTCGTGGCGCGGACTTTCACTCGGTTCGGCAGGCGTGCTCTTTGCCGGGCTGGTCTTCGGCCATTTTGGCAAAAGCATTCCCAAAGAGATCATGGATTTTGGCCTGCTGCTCTTCGTTTACGCGGTTGGGCTGGCAGCCGGGCCAAGTTTCTTCCGCACGTTCCGGCGGCGCGGTATTCAATTTGTTGTGATCGCCCTGGTGATCGCCGGGACCGGGGCGCTTGTCACGATTTCGCTGGCCTCCCTGCTCGACCTGCCCCCGGCCCTGGCGGTGGGCATCTATACCGGCGCGATGACCTGTACCCCGGCTCTGGCAGGGGCACTCGATGTTTTGCGCCGGGTTTTGCCCGAAAGCGCGGCCCTGGCCTCGGTCGGTTATGGAGTGGCTTATCCGTTCAGCATGATCGGGATTGTGCTCCTGACCCAATTCCTGCCGCGCCTGCTCAATCGTCCGGTCAAGGCCGAAGAAAGCGATTGGCATCTTGAGAAATCCATCGAAAATCCCGAACTTCTCGCGCGCCAATTCCGTGTGACCAACCCGAACTGCGACCAGCGCACCATCGCCGAGGTCAACCCGCGCCGCATGGCGCAGGTCAATCTTTCGCGCATCAAACATGATGGCCAGGTTCTGATCGCCACTCCCGAAACGACCCTGCACCTGGGAGACATTGTCATGGCGGTTGGCATCCCAGCCGAGTTGGACAAATTGACCCTGGTTCTGGGCGAAGAAACCAGCGAACGCATGGATTTGAACGCCAATGTCTTGAGCATGGATGTCGAAGTCATGGAAGAAGCCCTGACCGGCATGACCCTCGGCCAGATGCGCCTGTGGGAACAGTACAACGTTGTCATCACCCGTATCCGTCGCCAGGGTATAGAAGTCGTCCCGCATCGCAACGTCAGCCTGGAGCGCGGCGACGGCATCCGTTTGGTGGGTGAGAAAACCGCTGTTGAAGCCTTTATCCGCCGGGCGCAAGGCTCCCCACGCAAAGCCGGTGAAACCAGCATGATCGCTTACCTGGTCGGTCTTTTGCTGGGCGTGCTGGTTGGCCTGGTTCCCATCCCGCTTGGCGAAGGGCTGAGCGTCAAACTTGGCATGGCCGGTGGAGTTTTCATTGTCAGCCTGCTGATCGGCCATTTCGGCAAAATCGGCCCGTTTTCGATCTATGTGCCGCCGGCTGCCAAAAACCTGACCCGCGAACTGGGGCTGATGCTTTTCCTGGCCGGTGCTGGGACAAATGCCGGGGCGCACCTGCTGGATGTTTTGCAGGACCAGGGCTGGATCCTGCTCCTGGTCGGGGCCGCCGTGACCTCGCTCTCCGCCCTGGCCGGCCTCGCCGTTATGGTCAAAGGCTACAAGCTGAATTTGCTTTCCGCGATGGGGGCTTTGACCGCCTCGATGACCAATCCGCCAGCCCTGGCGGCCGCCAACGCCCAGAGCGAAACCGATTTACCGGCCCTATCTTACGCCAGTACCTACCCGGCGGCCCTGATCTTCAAAATTCTGCTTGCCCAGGTGCTGGTGGAGGTGCTACAATCTTTCTTGTAGTTAAAAATCCCCTAGGATAAATCCAAACCATGACTGACAACATCGATGCCACTGTACTGATTGTCGGAGCTGGACCTGCCGGTTCAACTGCCGCTTACTTCCTGGCGCGCGCCGGCGTGGACGTGCTGCTCGTTGACCAGGCTACTTTTCCACGCGATAAATCCTGTGGCGACAGCATCTGCCCGGGCGCAGTCGAAATCCTCGATAAAATGGGGTTAAGCGATTGGGTCAGCCTGAAAGGCTACGCCAAAAATATTGGCTACCGCCTGAGTTCCCCAAATGGCAGCGTTGCCAATATCCCTTTTCCCAGCCAGTTTTCCCCTTACCCCAATTACCTGATCCCGCGCCGCGAGTTTGACCACACCCTGGTCCAGCACGCTGTCGCTGCCGGCGCGCGTTTGCGTGAGGGAGTGCGCCTGACCGGTTTCGAGCGCATCAGCGCAGATACGGTATGCGTCACTGGCGTGGAGGGCAAAACCCCGGTCAGCCTGACCGCCAAACTGGTCATCGCTGCTGACGGCAGTATCTCAGCCTTTACCAGCCGCCGGGGAATGGTTCCCGGCCCAACCGACGGCTTGGCCCTGCGTCAATATTACGGCAATGTGGCCGGTGAACCGGGCCAGTTTGAACTGCATTGGGATAAATCAGTCCTGCCTGCTTACGGATTTATCTTTCATATGAATGATGGCATTGCGGTCTTCGGAACCGGCATGTTCCGAAAGGATCAGCAGCGGCTCAAGGCCAACATTCAGGAGCGCCTGACCACATTCATGACCCAAAACGTATATGCCCGCAAAGCGCTCGAGAACGCCCGGCCGATCAGCCCGGTGGCGGGGCACCCCTATCGAGACGACGCCGAGCTGGTCAAGCCCTACGCCGATAACTTGATGCTGGTCGGCGACGCCGCCGGAACCGGCCACCCGATGACGGGTGAAGGCGTTGGGCCGGCCATGATCAGCGCTGAAATCGCTGCCCGGTTTGCCATCCAAGCCCTGCAAAACGGGGACGTTTCTGAAATCGGCCTGGTGGGCTATGGGCTGGCCTTCCACAAACAATTTGACAGCCTGCACAAGATCTCGCAACTGGCTCGCAACGTCCTGACCTTCCCCTGGATGGTGGACCGCACCATTCAGCGCTGCGCCAAAGACCCAATTTTCGGGGCGGCGATGGCTGGCATCCTGGCCGGGGTTGTCTCTCCAGGAGAAATGTTAAAACCCGGCATGGCGCTGCGCCTTTTGGCCGGGTAATTTTGTTGCGGTTAAGGATGGTTACAAACTGAATTAATCGTCTTCGTGACGTGACTTTGCGATCACTCGAATTGGCGTGCCCAGGAAACCGTATTCTTCACGAATACGGTTTTCGATAAATCGGGCGTAGGTGAAGTGCATGAGTGAGGGGTCATTGACGAATAACAGGAAAGTCGGCGGGTCTGAACGAACCTGGGTGGCGTAGTAGATCTTAAGCTGCCGTCCGGCCTGGCTGGGCGCGGGATGAACATCCTGCGCTTTTTGCAAAATATTGTTCAGTTTGGATGTGGCCAGGCGCGCCAGTCGTTCTTCTTGTACTTGCAGTGCCAATGGCATAACCTGGTCGACACGCTGGCCGGTCTTGGCCGAAATAAACAGCAGGGGCACGTAATCCATAAAGTTCAGTTGCTGGCGGATCTGGCGGGTGAAGGTTTCCATCGTATAGTTGTCTTTTTCGATGGCATCCCATTTGTTGACCAGCACCACGCAAGATTTCCACTCTTCGAGAATATACCCGGCGATGTGAGCATCTTGGGCGGTGATGCCCGTTTCGGCATCGATCATCAACAGGGCGACATCAGCCCGTTCGATGGCTTTAAACGAGCGCACAACAGAGAATCTCTCCACACCGGGGTCGATCCGTCCGCGGCGGCGAATGCCAGCCGTGTCGATCAACGTGACAGCCAGGCCTTCGTACTCAAACTTTGAGTCGATGGCGTCGCGGGTTGTCCCGGCGATCGGGCTGACAATCGCGCGTTCCCTGCCGAGCAGGCGGTTGAGCAGCGACGATTTGCCGGCGTTGGGCTTGCCGACGATCGCAATCTTGACCGAGTCATCATCTTCCGGCTCTTCCTGCGGCGGGAAAGCTTTGACAATGACATCGAGCAGATCGCCCGTGTCGGTGCCGTGAATGGCTGAAATGGCATAAGGATCACTTAATCCCAGCTCATAAAATTCGGCGGCCTGGGCGCGGCGCGATACCGACTCGCATTTATTGACCGCCACAAAAACAGGCGGATAACTTTGATCGCCCACTTTTTTCTGCGAGCGGCGCAGCAGGTCTGCCACTTCTTTGTCGGCAGCGGTGACACCGGTTTCCCCATCCACCATCAGGATGATAACGTCGGCATCCTCGATGGCAACCTGGGCCTGGGTGCGAATTTCTTCGATAAAATCAGCCGAGCCGATCGAAAGCGGAGTTTTGCCCCCGTGGGTGGGATCGAGGCCGCCGGTATCGATGACAGTAAAAGTGATTCCATTCCAATCGGCATCGGCAAAAATACGGTCACGGGTGGTGCCGGGGGTGTCATCAACAATGGCCAGGCGTTCACCCACCAGGCGATTGAAAAATGTGCTCTTGCCCACATTCGGGCGCCCAACCAGGGCTACTACAGGTTTCGTCATTTGTTTACTCTTTCATGGTGTTGCTGTTTCAGATATTGTAATCACAACTTCAACCGTGCCGGGGAAAACCGACTGTACTTCGACTTCTGTGATCAGTATTTCAATCAATGGCGCAAGTTGATAATTGCCTACAGCCAGATCGGTTACATCTAGGGTAATGCGAATATCGTTTGCTGTCAACTTTTCGAGCAAAGGTAACGGTCCAGTTAGAATGATATCGACCGTTTCGGGCGCGGCCTGGGCGCTGAGCCCCGGGGCCAGCCCAATCACGGTCACCGGCATGTTGTTGAGAGAGAGACTGCCTTCGATCGCGTCGATCCCGACCTCGACCAGCACAGTCTGTTCGCCGACAACTGATATGCCCGCGGGCAGGCTCAATCCCAGGCGCAGCTCAATATCCTGTGAAGTACCGTTCAGGTTGAGCGGCTCTGTTTCGACAAAGCCGGGCAAGCCATTTACCAGGGCTGAGTCGCCTGAGAAAACGGTAATGGCAGGCGGGTTGACCGAGATGTTGGTTAAACGGTAACCGCTGTCAGGTTGTCCGCGCACAACTACTTTCACGGCAATGTCACGATATCCGCCTTGCTGGGTGATCGGGATCTGGACATTAACTTTCTCGATATTGAGCGCGATTCCGCTCAGAATATTTCCATCTTTATCCAGAACGTGGATCGGAGCGTCCACCCCGACAGCTGCCCGGGCGCCATCGATCTTTACCTCGGCCTGCGCTTTTACGGCTTGCGCAACAAGCGATTCGGAGCCTGAAATGTTAACTTCTTGATAATTCAGTTCCATTGTTCCGGCCAGATAGCCAATGGCTGGTTGACCCTTTACGAGCACCTCGATTGGCAGGCTGCGAGAGGCAAGCGGTTCCAGGGTCAGTGTGACCGTTTCGGGGGAGATGCTGACAATCTTTATCGGCGACAGATTGATTTGTGGTTTTACCGTTACGGTATGTTCACCCGCTGCCAGCCCGGCCAGATCTATAACTGCGCGCACTTGATCTTCGCTTGCCAGCGCTTGTGCCCAGACCGATTGCGGGGCGCGCAGCGTCAGGCTGACCTGGCGGGGGATGGTGCCGGTGATGATCAGACGCGGATCCTGCCCGGTCACTTCCAGTGTAATATTGCGCGGGTAAATGCGCGTCTCGTCAGGGTCGGCGGCGATGACTGCCAGAATCCAGACCGTCAATGCCAGCAAAAACGCCAGCATAAAGGTGCCCAGATTTCGGATGATCCATTTCAACATGACTTACTCGTTTTCACGGAAAAGATAAGGAAAGTGACGCTGCCAGAAACTGTTGCGCGAGGTGCGGTCTGCCTTGTAAAAGGCCAGGAGAATATTCTGTAAACGTTCCGGGTCGAGCCGGCGGATCATGCGCCCGGCATGGGCGATTGAGATCGATCCGGTCTCTTCTGAGACAACCACAGCGATCGCATCCGACGCTTCTGAGATGCCCAGCGCGGCGCGGTGACGCAAACCCATCTGGCGTTCCGGTGAACGCGCCAGGATGCCGCTGGCAGAAAGGGGCATGACGCAGGCTCCGGCCAGCAAACGGTCATTCTCAATGATGACTGCGCCGTCATGCAAAGGCGTGTTTGGGTAGAAAACCTGCAAAAGCAATTCGGCGGTCAGTTGCGCATCCATAAACACACCGGTGCGGATGTATTCTTCGAGACTGTCGAGCCGCTGCAAGATGATCAACGCGCCATGCTGGCGGGCCGAAAGCCGCGCGCAGGCATTGACAATTGCCTGGATGGCGACTTCCCGGCTGCCGTTTTGCTTGGCCATGTTGCCGGCCACAAAGGTCCCGGCCCGGCCAATTCGCTCCAGTGCGCGTCGAATTTCAGGCGCAAAAATGACCGGTATCGCAAGCAAGAGGGCCGGCAGGGTTGTGTTCAGTAACCATGAAAACGCCGGTAGATCGACCAGCACCGTCAGCAATGCAAAACTGACCAACAGCGACAGAACTCCTCGCAACAACAGCATCGCCTGTGTATCGCGCAACAGGTAAATCAGACCAAAAAAGATCAGCGTCACCAGAAGGATGTCGACGACGCTAAACCAGTTGAGGCGTTGGAAGATGAAGAGTAAGTCGCTAAGGAATTCGGCCATGATTTGGGTATCAGGAATGGTGAATGATTAATTGGCTCGTAAAGCATTAGGCATCCATGATGCCATTCGAGCCATGTGGCACACCTTTTGGCATCCCGATATGCTGTTGCCTGATGTCCTGTGGCCTATCACTGACGGGGGTACTGCTGGCCGTACGTTAAATTGGGCGCAGTACCCGGTCTTGTCTGAGTTGTTTGAAAAACAGGCTGGTGTTGGGCTGCGCAGATTCTATCGCAGCGTCCGTCCAGGCCTGGACCCCGAGGGTTTGCGGGGTGCGCATCTCATAGCCCAGTTGTTTCCAGGTTTCCTGGTGGGCTGACAGGGCTGGCGGCAGGAACAGCAGTGAAGCCTCGCATTGCAGATCAAGCGATGCGCGCTCGACTTCTTCGACCAGGGTTTTCAGCGCAGGTTCAATGCTGACTTGAGGATCGATGAAGAATTCTGTTGTGCGCGCTACCAGGTTTTCAACTTGCCAGCCCGCCACACCGACTGTTTTGCCAGAATATTGCAAGATCATAAAGGCTTTTTCGCCGAAAGCGGCCATAACATCATCTTGATTCATGGTTTTTACGCCAGCGCTCAGGCGTGAAACCAATTCGGCGATCGAGACTGAGTCGCGAGGCCGGCCGCGCGCCACTGAAAACTCACCTCCGGCAGCGGGTTTGATAACCACTTGCAGGGTATCCGACTGTGGCGTGACCTTCTTCCATGCAGCCACAACCTGCTTCCAGGTATCTTCGAACGAGCCGTGATTCTGGATGACAACATTGGCCGAGTCAACTTTTTGCTGCTGCTCACTCTGAAAGTGGATGCGCTGGGCAGCCTCATCCGCGCTCATGCCGCGTTTTTCGACCAGACGCTTGATCTGGAACTGCTGGGGAACATTGACCACCCAGACCACATCGCAGACATTGCGCAGGTCACTCTCGAGCAGTTTAATGGCTTCAATCACGATCACTTTTTGGCCGGCACGCTTAACCATCATGTCGATCGCCTGCGATACCAGTGGATGAACGATATCTTCCAGGGTGGTCATGGCTTCAGAATCATTGAAAACCAGGCGGCCCAGTTTGACACGGTCGATCTCGCCCTCTGCGTTGAGCATCCATTTCCCGAAAGCGTTTAGCACTGGCTGATGGCCGGGTGCGCCGCGGGCAATCGCGCGATGAGACAGGGCATCGGCGTCGATGCCATACGCGCCCAAATGCTCGAGCATTTTGCGCACCACGCTCTTGCCTGTGGCGATATTACCAGTCAAACCAATGATCGTTTTTTCAGGCCACTTTGAGCTCACGGATGTCTCCTAAGTTAAAATAAAAACGCGTGCGGAAGTATTGCAGTTTCATTTTAGTATGAGGCGCTCAGAATGTCAAACCGGGCCCAAATTTTTAGCGGTTCACTTGGCACTTTACGCTTATAATCACCCTGTCAAAATTCTATATGGAGCAAAAGCATGCCACTTAAAATCGTTGTAGGCGCTCAATGGGGCGATGAAGGCAAAGGTCGTATTGTGGATTGGTTCGCCAGCCAGGCCGAGTTTGTGGCCCGTTACAATGGCGGCGATAATGCCGGTCATTCTGTTACCGTTGGTTCGCAATTATTCAAATTGCATCTCATCCCATCCGGCATTGTACACCCGCAGCCGGTTGCCATTCTCGGCAACGGCATGGTCATCAACCCCGAATCGTTGTTTGCCGAGATCGAATCGCTCGAAAAAGTGGGCGTGGAAGTTGGCCCGCAGCGTTTGCGCATTTCGCATGCCGCCCACCTGATCACCCCGGCCCACAAAGCCCTCGACCAGGCCATGGAAGTGGCGCGCGGCAAAAGCTCGATCGGCACCACCGGGCGCGGCATCGGCCCGGCTTACACCGACAAAGCCGCCCGCACCAACCTGCGCGTGGCCGATATGCTCCTGCCCGATTTTGCAGACAAGATGCGCGCCCACATCGAATCGGCCAACATCCGTCTCGATTCGCTCGATTTCCCTGAGCTGGAGATTGAACCCATCCTCGAAAAGTTCGCTGTCTATGCTGAGCGCATCCGGCCTTTCGTGGCCGATACCGCTGCCGAAATGGATGCCGCTCTCAGGGCCGGCAGAACCGTCCTGGCCGAAGGCGCACAGGGCACGCTGCTCGATATCGACCACGGAACCTATCCCTTCGTCACCAGTTCCTCGACCCTGGCTCCTGCGGCCCTGCTCGGGCTGGGCCTGGGTATGACCGTTGCTCGCGATGCGGTCGTCAGCGGCGTTTGCAAATCCTTCCAGACCCGCGTCGGCAGCGGCCCCTTCCCAACCGAGATCAATGACGATCTGGCCCTGCGCCTGCGCGGAACCGGCGAAAACCCCTGGGACGAGTATGGCACCACCACCGGCCGTCCGCGCCGCGTTGGCTGGCTGGATGGCGTTTTGCTGCGTTACGCCGCCCGCCTGAACGGCCTGACCGAACTGGTTATCACCAAGCTCGATATTCTTTCCGGCCTGCCTTACATCAAAGTTTGTACCGCTTACACCAAGGACGGCAAAACCTATACCGACCTGCCCTTTGGCCCGACCGACCTGGAAGGGTACGAAGCGGTCTACGAACAGCTCCCCGGCTGGACGGAAGATGTCAGCGCCATCCGCCGCTGGGACGATCTGCCCCAGGCTGCCCGCGACTATCTCGATGCGGTCAGCAAGATCGCCGGGGTGCCGGTGCGGCTGGTCAGTGTCGGCCCGGAACGCGAACAGATCGTGGAAGCCAACCAATAATCATTTTTTAGCGAGAAATAAGCCAACTTATTTCTCGCTACTTTTTACCCTATTCTCATCCCCAAGGAGACCCCCACATGCGTCGAAAATCGATCCTGATCACCGGAGCCGCTGGAGAAGTCGGACAAGCCCTCATTCAGCAGCTTGCTGCGCAGGGCGCAGACAACCTGTTGACCGTCGATGTGCGCCCCCTGCCCGCTGCACTCAACGGTAAGGCTACCCACTACCAGGCCGACATTCTCGATAAAACTATCTTCGACCGCCTGGTCATCGACTACGACATCACCACCATTTACCACATGGCCGCCATCCTCTCGACCAGCGGCGAATTCAACCCGATGGCTGCTCACAGCGTTAACGTTGAAGGCACCATGCGCCTGCTCAACCTGGCCGCCGAACAATCGGACTGGAAACGCGAGCCCGTCAAATTCATCTTCCCCAGCTCCGTGGCCGTCTTCGGGATGCAAAACCTCGACAACAAAGCCAAACACCCCCGCCCGCAGGAATGGGAATGGAACTACCCTATTACGATGTATGGCTGCAACAAACTCTACGGCGAAACCCTGGGTGTCTACTTTGCCAAACATTATAAACAACTTGCCGAAACCGAGCCGACCATGGTCGATTTCCGCTGTGTGCGCTACCCCGGCCTGATCAGCGCCTTTACCGTCCCCAGCGGCGGCACCAGTGATTACGGCCCCGAAATGCTGCACGCCGCCGCCCAGGGCCAGGCCTACGAATGCTTCGTCCGCCCCGATAGCGCCATTCCCTTTATGGCCATGCCCGACGCCATCACCGCTGTCATCCAATTGGCGGCTGCCCCGCGTGAAAAGCTGACCCGTCAGATCTACAACATCACCGCCTTCAGCCTGAGCGCTGAAGAAATTGCTGCCCGCGTGCAGGCCCACTTCCCTGCTACGCAGATCAGCTACGAGCCGCATCTCAAACGCCAGCGCATCGTTGATTCGTGGCCGATCGACATGAACGATGACGCCGCCCGCCGTGACTGGGGCTGGAAACCGGCCTACGATGCCGAGCGTTCCTTCGACGAGTACCTCGTCCCCAACATCCGCGCCCGTTACGCAAAATAACCCCCACCCATCCTCCCCCAAGTTCCGTTCTTTGGCATTTGGGGGAGGATGGGGGTAGGGTAAAATCATGGGGATGAAACCGATTTTTTACCGTATCCTGACTTTGCTTCTGACCCTGGGCCTGGCCGCCTGCTCCGGCCTTGCCGCGCAGGAGCAGACTCCCCTTAGCCTGGCTACCGTTTCAGAAACCGAATCCACACTTACGCCCAGCGCCACAATCGACTGGTTCCCGGCTACATCGACTGCGACCGCCTCCGTGACGGTTCCGCCCAGCCCGACCGCCATTCCCCTGCCGGGTCTGGGCAGCGTAACCTTCAGCGATGATTTTTCCAGCTCCGCAGCCTGGCTGCGTGCCAAAGCCGCCGGCGACGGCAGCAACAGTGTCATCATTGAGCGCAACCGCGCCACGATCGCGATCAACACCACCCCGGCCACCATCTCCAGCCTGCACAAGGAACTCTTCCTGAGCGATTTCTACGCCGAAGTGGATGTCTCGGTCAATCGCTGCGAAGCGACCGACGCCTACGGCCTGCTCTTCCGCGCGGCCGGCGATTTTGACAGTTATCGCTACATTCTCAACTGCAAGGGTGAAACCCGCGCCGAACGGATGCGCGGCGCGGTGGTCTACCCGCTCAGCGAGTGGGTGCCCAGCGGCGATGTGCCGCCCGGCGCTCCTGGAGAAGTAACGCTTGGCGTTTGGGTTTCGGGGGTCGAGATGCGTTTTTTCCTGAACGGGCATTACCAGTTCAGTGTCTTCGACTCGATCTTTCGCAACGGCACGCTCGGAATTTTTGCCAGCGCCGACAGCCCGTTTGGCATGAATGTCAGTTTCAGCAAGCTTGAAATTTACTCGGTCTCTTACGTTTCCCCCACGCCGACTGCCACCGCAACCAGAACCCCTACCCCCAGCCGAACCCCCCGTCCGTAAGGCCTCAAGCCGCCAAACCTGAAAAATTCAATCCTGAAGCAAAAAGAGCGCCAGGCAATTCCATTGTGGAATCGCCTGGCGCTCTTCGCTTTTAGTTTATTACTCTTACGGCAAAAGCACTTCGATGACCGCTTCGATGATCCGGCCGCGATAATCGATCGCCGCCTGGACGTTCTGCATGTGGATTTCATAAATGACCGGGTCGACTTCAGCTTTGCCAGCTTCGTTCTTGACGGTCGGCAGGGTGGTGGTGTTGTCGCCGTCCAGTTTGATGACCGAGCGGGCGGCCAGGGCGGGTTTGTCGGTTTTGCCAACTTCCACGGTCTGGGTTTCGACGGTCAGGGTGGCGGCGTCTTTGACATATTTGGCGACTTCGTCGGCCACGTTCTTGAGAGCTTCTTTGATTTCAGGGGTTGCCATATGATGTTCCTCCTAAGATTGGTTGAGAGATTGAAAGGCTTGCCATTGCTGTGATAGTTGTGAAACATACTGATAGGCCATCGGCAGGGCCATCAGGGCGGTGCCGGGCGTGGTCAGCGCCAGGGAGATCTTCCCGGCGGCGATGGTAACGGTGGAGAACATGCGCAGGCGCAGGTTACGGCTCATTAACTCGCGGTGCAAGCTGCGGCTGTGTTCGCGCAAATCGCCCGGCTGCGCGCCAGCGGAGAGAACTGTCAGCGCGTCACCAGTCCAGCTGATGCGGGTGGCAGCTACCGGTGAGTCTGCTGCGCCGCTTTCGACGTGGGCGAAGTTCAAAACGTCGCGGTTGATGCGCTCCATAAATGCGTCAAAATCCGCCTGGGCTTTTTGCATCGCGCCCGAAACGGTTTCGCTGATCCCAAAGCTGACTTCTTTGCCCGTTTCGCCCATTTCGGCTTCCTGCATCAGCGCAAGCAGTTGGCCCTCGGGCGAGGCTTCATCCACGGCGCTGAAGGCGGCCACGTCAAACGAGACCCCGCCCTGCGCGGCTTCGGCTGGGACTGCCGGAAACAGCCCGTCGAGTCGGGTTAGCGCGGAATCCATCTCTGATTCAAAAACGGCGAAATCTGGTTCGGCAGGGTTCATAGTAATTCTTTGGACAGCTATTTTGGCAGGATGTTGACCAGGTTAGTGGCGGCGCTGACGACGGTTTTCATGAACTCGGTCCGGCTTTCCTGGGCCTGTTTGACCATCTGCATGTGGATCTCCCAGACTTCGGTATCGACTTCGCCGTCCTTTTTTGGCAGGCAGACGATCGTATCGCCATCGACGTTGATGCGGGTGAAAGCGCGCAGTTCGGCGTTGGTCATCTTTTTGTTCTCGAATTTGGCTCCGGCCAGGTCTTCAGCAACATAGGTCGAGATTTCGAGGCTGGATGCATCGTCGAGCGCGTCTGACAGGTATTTGCCGACTTTGTCGAGGAATTCTTTGAGCTGGCCGGTCAGGCGCGGGGCGGATTCGCCTTCGGCACCCTCGGCCGGTTTCTTGAACGCATCAAGAATACCGTAATTTTCGCCGGGCCCACCAGATGCGGCTTTGGCGGTTGGGGTGCGGTCAACGATATCGGGTTGGAAGCTGGCTGAAGCGCCCGAGACGGAGGCTGGTGACTTGGAGACGATCGCACCGAGCGAAGCGCGTTCGGCGGCCGGGGTTTCCTTGTCTTTCAAAACCATGCGCGCCGCCGGGTCGCCGAGCAGGGCATAATTGCGGGCGTCGTTGTTGGAAGTCCACATGCCGGCCAGTTTGACTTCATCCTGGGCTTCGGGGGTGGTTTCGTCCAACTCGGTGGTCAGGTCGGTCGAGATTTCGGCGTAGCGTTCGTTAAAGTACTCGGTGGCGTTGCCGGCCGGTTTACCCTTGAGCAGGGAATCAATGGTTGAATCGAAGGTTTCGACATCACGGACAGTGCCGTCCCACATGATCGAAGAACCCCAGGCGCGTTCGATATGCGCGAATACCGCCAGCGCGCCGCCCTTGGGGTGGCTGAGCAATTTCATGGGGAGTTGCGACAGGAAAGCGTGCGGCGCAATCTCTTTCGGTTCGCCAAAGGCCTGGCGGTAGAAATTGTCCATTTTGGGCGTGCCGCCGCCATAGCAGGCAAAAATGAAGGCCATCATGCCAAAGACATCCGCATCCGAAGCGATATCATCGGCGGAGAAATAATGATCTTCGGTGATCGGTTTGCGGACTTTGGGGCCGGGCCAATCCTGGCAGAGCAACGCTCCGGTGTGTGGCAGTTGGCGCGGGTCGCTCATTTTGAAGTTCATGCCATGGCTGGCAGTGAAGAGCAGGGCCGGGGTGTCTTTTCCGCCAAGATAGTTGCCAAGGGTTGATTTTGTGGCCTTGGCCGGGGCAACAACATCCAGTTTCCAGTCCTTGTAATCCTTTTTCATGCCATCCGCCAGCGGTTTGATCAGGTGCTCGGAAGACATTTGCGTGGCGCGGTCATCGGGGTTGGCGACGCCGAAGAATGCCGCCCGTTTGCCGCGCGAAATGCCCTTGGTCTCGGCTTCGACCACCGATTTGGCGTACTGGTAGTAATCTTCCAGCTTCTCGAAATAGATGCGGCCCACAGCATATTGCACATCCAACTGGTACTGCACGCTGAAGGGAATGGTTTCCGGCGAGCCGACCAGCATCAGGTAATAAGGCACTTTCTCAGGGTCAGCCGGGCCGGGGCCCCGCCCAAAGCGCTTCAGAAATTCGTTTTTGCTCTCGCCCTGTTTGTAGCCGTTCTCTTCGCCGATGAACTCACGATAGTAATGAGCCACTTTTGAGGCCGCCTGTTTTTTGCGATGGTCGAGCAGGGGCTTGAGAGCCTCCTTGAGCGCATCAACCGATT
Source organism: Chloroflexi bacterium HGW-Chloroflexi-6 (assembly GCA_002840685.1). GTDB lineage: Bacteria > Chloroflexota > Anaerolineae > Anaerolineales > Villigracilaceae > UBA8950. The sequence continues at coordinate 35,610 of PHBU01000012.1, forward strand.
TTTTAGGCAGGTTGTCGGGGAAAACCACGCCCCAGCCGGCTTCTTCAAGTTTGGTGTCGTCGATGCCTTCCGAGACGCCAAAATGATCTGCTTTTTGCTTGTCTAGCGCCCGGCGGCGGCGCAAATCTTCCCAGTCAGCGGGTGTGAATTTTTGCCCGCGGGCCACCTTTGAGATCATTTCGGTGGTGATGGATGCGCCCAGTTCATCGCTGTATGAGCCGCCATCCGCATTAATTCCATTGAGCATTAGTTCTTGAGACATACTGGTTTTCTCCTGTCTACTCGGTAGGGATCAGGGATTGCACTGGTAATTGTCGCTGAGCGTGTACTGCTGTAGTTCGCGGCAAGTCAACTGGCGGTCTTTGATCTTGGCTTCTGCCAGGGCGATGAGTTCATCATTGTTGAGCGTAAAGCCGCGCACTGTCCAATCGTTGACTACGGCAACGATGTGTTCTCCGTTCAGCGGGTCAATTTCAATATCGAGAATGGTATCGTCGTTGGCAAAGGCATAAGCGCGCAGCGAATAAGCCAGTTCCCAGGTTTCCTGGTCATCAGGATAGCTGACTTGCCAGACCTTGATGATACCGTCTGCTCCGGCGCTGAGGATCTTGCTGCCATCGCCGGAGAAAGTGACGCTAAAAATTGTGGCCAGGTGATCGCTGAAATCATACGGCAGTCTGCGTTCACTATCGGCAATACTGGGGTTGAGATCCCATAAAATGATCTTGGCATCATCGCCAACCGAAACAAGCCGGTCGCCTTGCGGACTAAAATCAAAATCACGGATAATATCTGCGTGGCCGCTCAAGGTAATTTTGATTTGGCCGGTTAGCGCATCCACAAGAATTAGTTCACTATTTTCGCGGAACTGAACAACGATCAGACTGGCATCGGGGTTGAACTGCGCATGTTGGACAGTTTTCTTTTCCCCAGTGGGTAAAAAGGAGCGCAGTTCCTGCCCGGTTTTGGCATCCCAAATGGTGACATAACCGTTATTTTGGCCTGTTACGATATATTGGTCATCTTCGCTGAAATCGGCGCTGTACACCTGAGAGTCGTGAGCAAGAGTCAGGACTGGTTTTGGCGGTTGGGATGATAAAGACCAGACGATGGCTGACTTATCCCAGGAGGCGGACACCAATTGAGTGCCCGTGCTGTTGAAATCAACGGAAAATACGCTGGCTGTATGACCTTCCAGGGCCGGCATGGCAATCTGACCCGTTAGCGAATCCAGAATCAGGATGCTCCCTGGCAGACCGTAATTGGGATAGAGCGATTTCCCGTCCGCTGCCACTGCAACCGGCACGGCCAGGAATTTACCATCCGGGCTGTAATCGACATCTTCGGAATATCCGGGAGCGGTTGCGCCGTCCGGCAAGGGTATCTCAATATCATCTGTGAAAAGCTCGTAATTGCCTTCCCAGGAAATATCCCACAGTCTGACGGTGTTGTCGGCGCTGGCTGAAGCCAACAAGCCATCGTCGCTTGGGTTGAGCGCAATCGCGTAAACCTGGTCGGTGTGGCCGCGCAGCTCGAGTTTGGATCGCCCATATACGCCGCCCCAAATACGGATGGAGCGGTCGGCCCCGGCAGAGATGATTTCACCTTCAACGGAATCGGCGTCAGAACCGGGGCGAACCAGCAGGCCATAAACCCAGTCATCGTGGCCGGTAATTTTCATGATCGGGCTTTTTGCGCCACTTTGGGCATCCCAAACATAGATATTGCCGTCTGTTGCAGATGTGATCAGGCGTGAACCGCTCAAGTTGAAAACGACACCGGTCATCCGCGCCGGATTGGTGATGATGTTGGCCTTGATCTGGAACGAGAATACGCGCTCAGTCTTCGCTACATCCCAGATAATCGCGGAGCCATCCAGGGCGGCGGTGGCAATCCGGGTGCCATCCGGGCTGAAAGCTACAGCCTGGATGGCGTCACGGTGAAAAACAGGAAACTCGGCCACTGGGCTAAGATCAAGATTCCACGTTTTTAGCACCAGATCATCGCCTACAGATGCCAGCAAGCTGCCGTCCGGGCTGAAAGCCAGCCCCCAGATCGTGCCCTGATGTGCATTGGACAGATGAGCGGCTTCATCCCACGATGCAGTATTCCATAAGATAATTTCTCCCTCGCCATCGACCGCGGCCAGCAAGCTTCCATCCGGGCTGAAGGCCACCGATGTTGCCCCGTATGAGTTATCGGTCGGGTTGATCAAAAAGTCTTTTACGAGGGCGTTTTTGTCGGATGTCGCATCCCAAACTTTTACTGTGCCATCCAGGCTGGCCGACGCGATAAACCTGCCATCCGGACTGTAAGCGACGGAATATACCCGGTCGGTGTGCCCAAGAAAGGTGCGTTCAAGACGCGAAGCGGGCAGGGCGCGATGCATTGCGTCGATGGCTACATTAATCGGTGGAGTGGTGTTGCGCATTGCTTCGAGCGCCAGCAGGATGCTTAAGCCGGGGTCAGTTTTAAGCGTACTGAGCGAGGCGGCTGCCAGTTGACTGGTGCGGGCCAGGTTTTCGGCTGCAACAGCGCGGAAATACATGATCGTTGCGCCAACCAGGGCCAGGATGCTGACCGCAAGCAAAACCTGCACGATGCGGTTGTTTCTCTTTTCGCGCCGGGTCTGTTCGTGAAATTTTTGGCAGGCTTCCAGAAACTTCCATTCGACTTCGGTCATCATGTCGGCATTTTGCTTTGCCCACTGCGTCGCTTCGAGGTAATCTTCCCCAAACAACAGCAGCCCGTCTGAACGCCCTTGCTGATTCCAAACATCTGCGGCGCGCTGGAAGAGACTGAGATGTTTGTCGAACCACTGGAAATTATCGAGACGCACAGGTTGGATCAGCCGGTCGTGCGCCAGCTCATACCAGGTTGCCCCCCCGCGTTTCTCGGTGCGGACAAGATAGGTTTTTTCGAGTGCTTCGATGACGTGATTGGGCAGGCCATCGCTTTGTTCCGGGGCCCTGAGCACCTGGCTGCGGATGCCCTGCGGGCTGATCAATTTTCGGTCAAACCACTCTCGAATACTTCTCTCTCGCACAGCGGTTTTGTTGGCTGTGGCGGCAACCTGCAAGGAATAAAAATCGGACAGAGCATTGTCAACGTTGCCAATTGCTTCAATATCATCCATCCCGATCGAAGTATTCTCGCGAGGCAGTTCAGTCCATAAACGACGGCAGACCACTTGCAGTTGTACCGGTTCGACATACTCACCTGGTTGTTGGGTCGACGTCCCGTCTGGGAGCTGGACCTGCATCATGCGCAGATCGTCCGCCAATTTTTGCGCGGCATCGTCGGCAAAGTCAACCCCCTGAGTCTTGGCGGGCTTCTTCATGGCTGACAGGGCCGCCTCGGTCTGGAGCAAACGCAGGCGATAGCGCGCCGAAAACCCAGTTGGCACGGGTCGAATGTAAGAATCCAGACGTGGCAGGTAATCTTCGCGCAGAGCGTACAAACACCAGATATTACGATTTCGCAGGGTTTCACCCAGTTGGTTGAAGAAATCCTGCTTGGCTGCGCGTTCGTTGGGCGCGATCGTGATGATTTCCTCACCCTGATCAATGATCAACACTAATGAACAACTGTCGTCATAATCCTTATCCAATTGTTTGGCGCGCTCGCGGTATTTTTTTAGATAATCGCTAAGGCGCAAAGATACGAGTTCATCCTGCGGAAAACGGTTTTCAGGCAAGATCGACTCTTCAATCGATAAAAACATGCTGTAAATATAGCGGTTGAATTGTCTCCCCAGAATATCATGCGGTGGTTCCTGGCTCAGTCGCATGACTGGCAAAACTTCAAAACTATTTTCTTCAAGAGAAGGAATAAGCGAAGCATTCAGCAGGGAGCTTTTCCCCGCACCGGAGGGCGAATACATCATCACGATGCGTTCGGCGATCAGCAGGTCTGCCAGTTCGGCGCTTTCCTGTTCGCGGCCATACAGGGTTTCACCGCGGCGATAGGGCCGTGGGCCAACATACGGGTTGGGGCGTGAAATCAAAGTTTCGGCATTTTCAGACATGGTTTACTCTTTCTGTGCCGCTTCCCATTGCCGGGCCAACTGGTAAATAAAATCGTCAGACTTTCCCCAATAAACGTTGATCTCAGAATCGCCAAAATACTTTTCAACGAACTTGCGCGCCCGCCGGGTGTCAATATTGCGCGCATCATCCAGTTCCACCTGGACGCCGATGTGAGCGTAGCGTCCGCGGCGCGCGCTTCCTTGCTGGATCATCACCGTGCGAAACAGTGCCCGGAAAGCCCAATCGTCCAACTGAAAGCCCAATACCAACAGGTTGGCATCGGTCATGGCGCGTGTGATCAGGGCTGGGATGATGGCCGGGGTCCGTCTTTTGGCTGTCGTGAAGCCGATCAGGAATTCATAATAATCATCTTCGGTCAGGACCATCGACTCGGGGTTTTTCAGGTGTCCGAAAAGATGATAGACCAGCGGGCGGTCAACGCTTGGGCGGTAATCTGGTTCACGGTCGTAGATCGATTCTTCGTAAAAACGCTCGCTCCACGGGCAGATTGCCACTTCCGGTTTACGCCCGGCCTCGACAAGGGCTTCGGCCAACAGGTTGTCGTAATTGGTGGTGATGTAAATTGGCAGCGGCAGGTGGGCAAGCACTTTATGCTGTTCGTATTCCTGGCTCGCGCGGAATTTTCCCCCGCAGATGTTTAATAATTCCAACAGGTCTGCGTTGGGCTTTTTGAGATTATCCGGCAGGTCACTGCCAAATCGCTGCTGAAGGGTGGCCCGGATCATGCTGTTGACAGAAGTTAGCAACGTATCCAGGCTTTGGTTTGAAGCAACAAACTGGGTCACTTGTGGCAGGGCATCCTGGTAAAAAGATGCCAATGGGAAGTTAAATTTCTTTGCCAGGCCGATTGACATATCGCGCCACGAGCCCAGCATCGGTTCGTACAACCCGGGCCCCAGGATCGGTGTGCATTTCTCATTTTGGATGGCCGCAATGATGGCCGGCCACTTGTCGAACTCGCCGCCTTCGCCCAACCCCGGCACATACCAGATCTTGCCGCTGCGCAGGCGCATGAACAGGACGGGCATCCAGAAATCCTGGGCATCGCGGATGCTTCCGCGCGCGACTGCCAGGGCTCGGTCAATCTGTCCGTCGCGATTAAGTTCGCTGAAAAACAGGGGCATGAAATTCTTGATACTTGCCATGCTGACATTGCCTTGCATGGCAATCACCGCCGGGATACCCGCCTGGGACAGGCGTGGCCCGATCGCTTGCAGGGTCTTGCCTGCGCCTTTCCCCGCGCTCTGGCACGAAGCCAGCACCACCAGGCGTGGCTGGTTGACCAATTCATTGATGCGAACAGCCAGTTGCGATGCCAGCACGCGCTCTGCTTTTCCCTCATTGTTTGCGAGCCAGAGCAGAGGCTCACCGGTATTGGTCAACGTTCCGTGTGCAGCGATATATAAAATATCGTACCCATCCCGTAATTTTTCAACCAGCTGATTGAGTGTGGCATGTTCGTCAGCTTTGGCTGGCAGCAAAGTTATTGGGATCGCGCCCAGCGATTCTTTGGCGCGTTCGATTTCGCCGTCACGATCGACATCTGCCAGCTTGTACTCGGCCAGCCCCTGGGGGGCGGCGATCATTACCAGCGCTTTTAAATCCCCTTTGGGGCGCAGTTTGACCGGGCGCAAGTCGGCCGCACTCAAGTAGCGTGAGAAGAGCACCTTTTCGCCGGTAAAAAGCGGTGAGCCATCTTGCGGGTCACGCATGCTTTCCCAGTAAATGCTGTTGAGTTGCCAGGCACTGGCACTGATTAGCAGGCGCAGGCGCAAGGCGCTGCCCAAGGCTTGCGCACTGGCGCGGGCTTTGGCCCATAAATCGGCCATGCCCGGGTCTTTGAAAAATACTTCGCTTAATTTCTTGCCATAATCTTCGGGTACGATGATCAGGTCTTCAAAATCGAGCGGATCATATTCCATGACGATTGGTTTGTCATGACCGAAAAATGTATCGACATCACTATCGGGCAAGGTCAATCGCCCTTCGATGCTGTACAGTTTTTCGTCACGCAGGTACAAACTCAGTTCAAGGTCAGCAAACTCAGCCAAAATCGACCTCTCTCAAAAATAAAGCTTCCGCCAGGGTGCGGGACACTGGCGGAAGATAAACCACTATGCTTAGCAATCAGCAGGCGAAACTTGCGGAATCGGATCTTCCGGGCGCTCCAATACGCACCAGGCAGCCACATAACCTTCGTTTTCATTGACATCGCGAACGTGGATCCATTCGCCGGGTTGGCCTATTTTTCCCGCTGCAATATCGGGCGGTTCGATGGCGATCAGCTCACTGTCCATGGGCAGGCGTTTGATCAGCGTATCTTTGGAAATATACGGGAACTGGCGCAAGGCCACATTTTCTTCGGATGTGCGTAACAGCACCGGCAGGATCTCGCCAATCGAGAAGTTCGGACCGCTGGTCTGGCGCTGTGCTTCGGGGCCGAAGGCCGCTGTTCCCAGGCTGACGATGTTGACATACCAGGCGGCTACAACGCCCTGGGTGTTTTGAACATCGGCAACCTTCAGCCACTCGTACATCGTCCCGACCTTGCGTTTGACTTCCGTCGCAGTTTCAAGAACTTTCAACTCTGCGCCGGTTGGCAGCACCTTCAGGATGGTGGCGTCGGTTGTATCGGGCTTTGAGCGCAGCTTCAACCCGTCCACGCTGGCCTTGACGACCGGCGCATCTTTCGGGACGGCAACCACCGCCGGGGGAGTGCCCGGCGCGGGGGCGTTGGCGTTTTTGGCTTTCGAAATCAACCAGGCCGCTGTATAGCCTTCGGTGCCGTCTGCCAGCTTGACCGGGATCCATTGGTTTTGCTGCCCGATCTTCGGGTTGGCAGTTGCGTCCGCTTCCAGCACTTTCATCTCGGTATTGATCGCGACACGCTTAAGAAGTGTATTGTCGGCTACCAATGTCTGTGAGCGGATGGCCAGCTCATCGGCTGTGGCATAGACCGGGAAGGATGCGTAGACGCCCTTGTCCAGCTTGGGCGGCGCGGGCGGTGGCAGCGGCGCGCCGGGGCCGTCAAAGTACATCACACCGGTAATGAGTTTACCCAGTTCTTTTGTTTTTGCAATTTGCGCGTATTTCGAGTTCTTGAGCGAAATTTTGCCGTTCGCAACCGGGAATGGATACGGGTCATAAACCAGGTAATCGTCATCCTGTTTGCCATATACAACCATATAGTGAGTCTGTACCCCGGCTTGTGGCGACCAGTCCACTTCAATGATCACTGGTTTACCGCGCCCCAACCAGGCGTCGATTTCTGCCAGCGGAGCGGGGGCGTTGGAGCAGTTGACGTAGGTCACATAACGAATGCCTGGCAGCGCCGCCGGGATCGCGCCAGGGATCATGAAGGCTGTCCCGGCGGAGAAACCGGCTACTTTTTTCATTTTTTCATTTAACGAGTCGGGGTTTTCATTCACGCCATAAGCTGAAGCCAGCATCGAGACGCTGGTCAGCAGGCAACCAAAATTGCCAAGGGTCGATGTTTTATCAAACCCAAGCAGTTTAGCTTTCCAAGCTGGGTCAGTTTGGGAGTATTGTTTTATCTCAGCCATGTTATCCTCGCCTGATTGTGTGAGAAAGTGTAAAAAATAAATGATTCTGTAACGATTATACAACAATCGTTACAGAATCATTGCGAGAAATTCGGACAAATCAGGGGCTATTAGGCATCTAGTATGAGAATAAAAAAACGGAAACCGATTAAGGTCTCCGTCTCGTTTTTATGCTTTTTGTAATTCCAGCGGCTGCTTGCGGATCTGGGCGTTTGCGGCCTTGGCCAGCACCTTGCCGACCAAATTCTCTGGCACATCGACCATCGAATTCCTGTCCTGGATGGTGATTTTACCGATCACCGAGCCGGGAATATCGGCGTGGGCTGCGATCGCACCGACGATATCGTTCGGGCGAATGCCGTGTTCCTTGCCCAGGCGGATGCTCAAGCGCACCATGCCCGGCTCGTGGGATGTTTTTCCACCGGAATCTCGGAATGTCTTCCCGCCAAAATCGCGCGAGGATTTCGCGCCGCGGTCGGCAAAGCGGCCGCTTCCGGCGGAGGGGCGCTCGCCACGTCCGCCTTTGTAGCGCTCGCTGCGCTCAAAAGCGCGCTCAAATGCCTTGGGTTTGGGCTCCTCGACCACGTTTACCGCAGCGATTGGCCGTTGCTTCTCTTCAGCGCGGACGATTTTGATCGCGACCGCGGCAACCTCAAGCGGATCGTGACCTTCGGCCACCAACTGCTCGACCAGGGTGCGCTCGGTTTTGCAGCGTCCGCGGGCCAGCCAGACCCGGAACTGGTTCATCAATTTTTCTTCGCGAAAAGCGATGATGTCCTGTTCGGTTGGCACAGGCATTTCTTTGAGTTTTTGGCGGGTTAAGCCTTCCACCTGGCGCAGACGGCGCTTTTCGCGCGGCGCAACCAGTGTAATCGCAATCCCGGTTTTCCCGGCGCGGCCAGTTCGTCCGATACGGTGGATGTAAATTTCAGGGTCGTGGGGTAATTCGTAGTTGAAAACATGCGAAATATCGTCAATGTCCAGGCCGCGCGCAGCGACATCTGTCGCTACCAGCACCGTCACCTGGCCGTTGCGGAAGCGGTTCAGGGTGCGCTCGCGGGCATCCTGGCTCAGATCGCCGTTCAGCGCTTCAGACGGGTATCCGCGACGGGTCAATTCGCTGGCCAATTCACCGGTTTCGGCGCGGGTGTGGACGAAGATCAAAGCGCTGGTGACTTCTTCCATCTCGAACATGCGGGTCAAGGCTGCGGTTTTCTCACCCAGGTTGACAAAATAATAACGCTGTTCGATCTGCGCGCTCGTCATCTGGTTGCGCTCGATGAGGATCGACTGCGGATCGCGCATGTATTTGTCGGCCAGCCGCCTGATTTCGGCAGGCATGGTCGCTGAAAACAGCGCGGTCTGGCGTTCGGCAGGAGTTGCAGCCAGGATGGTTTCGATATCTTCGATAAAGCCCATCGAAAGCATTTCGTCGGCTTCGTCCAGCACTACCGTGCGAATGTGGTTGATATCAAGCACGTTCTTGCGCATCAGATCCATCAAGCGGCCTGGTGTGCCGACGACCACATCTACACCCCGGCGCAGTTGATTAATTTGCGGCATGTACGCCTGGCCGCCGTAGACAGCCAGCACGCGCACATTGTGAAACTGTCCGTATTCGCTGATCGCCTCGGCAACTTGCAAAGCCAGTTCACGAGTCGGTGCAAGCACCAGACTCTGGATATGCTTCTGATTTGGCTCTAAATTGTGTAAAAGGGGGAGGGCAAAAGCGGCGGTCTTGCCGGTGCCGGTCTGGGCCTGGCCGATCACATCGGCCCCGGTCATCATGACCGGAATCAGGGCGGCTTGAATCGGCGTCGGGGTGGCGTAGCCACGCTCGGTGACAGCCCGCACCAGCTCAGGGTGCAGGTTAAGGTCAGAAAATTCGGTTGTCATCAAAACTCCATTGTTGCCCTGCGGATTGTTGCCGCAGAGGCATTAATTTAGATTGTTTTGATGACTCCGTAACCCTGTCCCTTTGCCGCAAACGACGGAAGTTCCTCGCGGAAAATCCATACTGGCAACAAAAAAGCCCGCCGGGTTTCTGACGGGCAATGCTTCGAAGCAATCAAAACAAATCCCAGAAACGTTCGCGCTCATATTAGCGCGCGCAGTAGTATATCACAGGTTTACCTGGCACAACCTGCAATTTTGAAAAGTCATCTTGGCACATACAACACTTTGGGATAGGATTGGCCCCACCGGGAGAAACCAAACATGCCAAAACTGCTAATTGCCACCGAAAACCAGGGAAAAGTCCGCGAATTTCAAGAATTGCTGACCGGCCTGGGGTTTGAACTGCTTACACCACGTCAACTTGGACTGAATCTTAATGTGATCGAGGATGGAGATACTTACCAAGAAAATGCCGGGAAAAAAGCCCGCGCTTATGCCGCTGCCAGCGGATTGATCTCGCTGGCGGATGATTCGGGTCTCGAAGTGGCTGCCCTGGCTGGTGCGCCCGGCTTATATTCAGCGCGTTATTCCCCCAAGCCTGGCGCAACCGATGCCGATCGGCGACTCTATTTGCTGGAAAACCTGCGCGATAAACCCCGTCCCTGGACGGCGCATTTCCATGCTACGGTGGCGATTGCCACATCGGATGGCAACTTGCGTTTTGTCGAGGGCAACTGCTATGGCGAAATCATCCCCGAAGAACGCGGCACCGGCGGGTTTGGTTACGATCCAATTTTCTTGATTCCTGAATTGGGACTGACGATGGCTGAACTGGATATGGATAAGAAAAACCGCCTGAGCCATCGCGCCCTGGCGGTTCAAAATGCACTTCCGGTCTTGCGGAAAGTGTTTGGCAGTTAATTTACACTGCTTCACCGGGTTGGTAAACAACACTATTTAGAAAAAGATGCAGGGGTGCAGCCGCCTTTTGTGATTCTTCGAGCATGACCATGTGTCCGGCAGATTCTATTGTGTACAAGATGCTGTCCTTGAGTCTGGCTTTGAGCTGTTCAGCCAGGTGCAACGGGGTCATTTTGTCTTGCATGCCGCACACGATCAGCGCGGGAGCTTTGATGCGCCCCAACAGGTGGGCTTCATCGTAGGCATCGCAGGCCAGGAAGTCCCCGTGCAAAACGGCCGGACGCACTTCAGCCATGCGCAGGCCCGCCGCTTCTTTCAAGCGCAATTCGGTGTCTGGCCCAAAAACCAGGTCGTTGATCGATTGGACAGCCATCGCAAACGTGGCCGGGTTGGCGGTCTTTTCCAGAAGCGCGGGGGAAACCCGCAGGCGTGGTCCGGTGGCGAATAGCCCCAGGCCGAGCGTCCGGCTCGGGTTGTGAACACCAAGATAAAGGGCGATTGCGCCGCCCATCGAATGTCCCACAAAAAATGCTTTCCGGATTTTTAGCGCATCCATAAAATCGAGCACAGCGCGGGCATAATCTTCGATGGTTTGCCGCCCAAATCCATTGGATTTGCCATGCCCTGGCAGATCTATGGCGTAGATGCGCTGACCGGCCATGCGACGGATCTCAGGAGGCCAATTAAGGTGTGTTCCTCCTGCACCGTGGATCAATATCACAGCCGGGCGCGACCAGTTTTCTTCTTCGTTGGCAAAATAATAAATTCCAGCCGCCAGCGGCATAATTCACCTTTTAACCTTGTACCCTGCCATGATGCAGTTTGTCAGCCGCTTCTTCACTGAGAGGGATGTAAACGTTGACGCGCGTACCCTTGCCTGGCGCAGAGTCGATATGCAACAGTCCGTTCACCAGTTCTGTGCGTTCACGCAGGTTGACCATGCCGAGGCTGCCGCGTTTGTCGTAGGATTTGGTGACGGCATCGACATCGAAGCCCAGGCCTTCATCGGCAACTTGCAGCCATGCAATTTCTGGTTCATTCTTAACCGCGCTCAAGCGCACATAAATACGGGGAGATTCGGCATGTTTGCGGGCATTGTTGACGGCTTCCTCGGCCAGGTAAAAGATGATCCCTTTTTTGCCCATTTCGATATCGTCTTCCAGCTTTTCATCGATATTGATAACGACTTCTTGCCCGAAGGTCTCTTTCATCTTCTCAGCCATTTGCCCCAGCGCAGCGGTCAACCCCTGAGATTCGAGTACCAGCGGGCGCAAAGTGAATAGCATATGGCGGATTTCTTTCGTGGTGCGGCGCGCCAAATCTTCAATTTTGACCAGTTCATCTACCGCTGAGCCTTGATCCCGTTCCAACATGCGGCGGGCCAGGTTGACGCGCATCGCAATCGCGGCTACTGATTGGGTCGGGCCATCGTGCAGGTCGCGGGCCAATTTTTTGCGAGCTTCTTCCTGCGCTTCAGCCATTCGTTCTTTTTCATCGGCCAGGTCCTGATACAGACGGGCATTTTGAATGGCGATGGTGGCCTGCCTGCCGATGATATCCAGCACTTCACAGCGGTCTTTGGTGAAATATTTTGGTTCAGGGTGGCCGAAGAGCAAAACGCCGTATACGTTGAATCCGGTTCTGAGCGAGAAACAATAAACGGATTGGCAGTTATTCAGGCTGATCAAGCGCTTCAATTCGGGATCATCTTTAATTTCGCCCGTAACCACGTTTTCACCGTCTTCAACCACTCTGTGCAGTACTCCATCTTTGGCCGGGAAAGTCATGCGCATGTCGGCTTGTGGGAAACGACGTGCAGATCCAACAACCAGTTCCTGCCCATCGAAGAGCAAAACACCGCTTATCAACCGATCATCTTTTGGGGTTGTGTCTTCTTTACTTTCGGGGTCATCAACATGCAGGGCGCTGGTGCTTATTTCCAGAGCCATATCCAGAACGCGCTTGTAACTCAGGGTGGCAGTCAACGTGGAACTGAGTTTGTAAATGGCCCGCATCCGTTCTGTTTCTGTGCGATGCCCACGTTCACGCTCTTCAGTTTGTTTGATGCGCATTAACCGCAGCTGGTTGATCATTTTCTGGCTGATGTAGCCAAAAAACGCGCCCGACGAAATTGTAACCAGGCCGGGCAATATCAGCCAGAAAACCCCCATATTGCGCAAGAGTGCATTACTGGCCTGTAAGATGGCTATAACAAGGCTTGCAAGCAGGCCGCCGCGCAAGTCAAAATACAGCGCGCCTGAAATGATCGGCAAAATCCCGATCCAGCCTGCCGGGCCGGTTATCCCGCCTTGCAGCCAGAAAAAAGTAATCGAAACACCCAAATCTATCAGCAGGCTGATGATGCGGTGGTTGGGCAAACGACGATTTAACCCGGCCAACCAGGTCAGGATAATGTTCCAGAAAACCAGCAGGATCAGGATCCCGCTGAACCAGGAAAACAATATCCCTGATGCCGACAGCGAAATTGTCACGCCCAGCAAAACCAGCCAGCGCAGGGAGATGACAAACCAGTCTGCAACAAAGGGACTATCGGACTTATACATACTTTAATAATACCCGATACTTGTCCAGAAAAAGCAATCTGGAAGATAATTCCTAAATTTCATAGCCCATTTTTTGCAGGGAGACCCCAAAGCGCTTTACCAGGGCTGCCTGCTCTTCTGCGCTATACCGTTCACGGAAACGCCCCATCTGCCCCTTGAAGAAATGTGTTCCTTGCTGACCCTGGGTTTGGCCAGGACGGTACTGCTCGATCACGGCTTTCACCCGTTTTTCTGCCAACGAAAGACCGAGGAAGCGGGCAATCTTTTCGGCTTCGATCTGATAATCGGTCAGGAAATCCTCGTAGCGGGTCTTGAAGACTGCCGGGATTTTCATCCATTGTTCCCAACCATCAACGTATTCGCTGATGAAATCCACCGACTTGTTGAAATCGGTCAGGTGTGAGAAAGCATTCGGACGGCCCTTCTCCACCGCGCGGCGGCCATAGTCAAAGGCCGAAAGCATCGCATCGCGCGGGTCGCGGTAAATATACAGCGTGCGCATCAGCCCGCCCTGGATCAGCGCCCGCGCTGAAATCGTCGGCGCACAGTGAGCTTTGATCACAAAAGTATGCCCGACCAGGGTCGGGCGCAGCACCATAGCCAGGCGGCGCAGACTCAAAACGCCAATATTGCAATTAACTTCGGTCAGAACGTTCTGCAAGCCAAAATCTTCACGAATTTTGCGCGCATCGTCGCAACCGGTGGTGGCCATCAGGTCATGGACCAGGTTATAGTGCCAGCCCGAACCGGCGCGTGGCATACCCACAGCAAGAATGATCATCTTTCACTCCGAGAAAAAATACCAGCCAGAATACCTAAATTTAACCACAATTCTGGCATGGCGAACGAATCAACCGAAACTGACTGAAAAATCAGCGCTGTCAGTGTAAAAACCGTGGCTGCGCCCAAAAAACGTGCGGAAGGTGTTGCGTGGCGCAAGGCACTCAGCCCGTCGGCCAGGATTCCCAGCCAGAACGCCACAAAAAGTGCCAGCCCGGCCAACCCGGTTTCGGCCAACAGGCGCACGTACAGGTTTTTGGGGTTGGGGAACAAGCCCGAATTCGGCGCGAGCGCCTGGGCAATTTCAGGTTCGCCCATCAGCAACTCGTCTGGCATGTTTGGGTAGATCCAGAAACCGCTTGCGCCCAGCCCGACCCCGGTCAGCGGGTTGGCGTCGAAGGCTGGCATTGCCCCGGCGGCATATGCCAGGCGCGGCCCGAGTGATGCGCTGGAAACATAGCCCCAAAAATCGCTCATGTCGGATGTCCAAAGCCGGGCGATATAACCTTTGTCCGATAAAAAGACGCCAGCCCCGGCCAAAACCGTCAGCGCTATGATGATTAAAAGCGCGCGACTCCCCGCGGCCCGAATCCAGCCCAGGCGGCTTGGGGCTACGCTGCGGTGGAACCCGGCCAAAAACCAACCCCAGGCCGATTGCAAAAACGGACGCCCCGCGATCAGGAAAGTGAACCCGGCAGCGAGGACCGTCACCGCCAACCCCGCCCGAGAGTAGGTGGCGAGCAGGGCTGCCAGCGAGCCGAGCAAAAGAATGATCTCGACCCAGGGGATTCTTTTATCTTTTGAAAAAAAAGAAGGAAGATGAAAGATGGTTTTCCCAGAGAGAACCACGGCAACCAGCCAGGGCAGATATAAGGTTGCCAGTTGGCTGGCCAGCCAGGATGGTTCAAAGGTAAAACCGGAGATACGCTTGTTCTTGACCAGCCCACGTACCGAAAAGAGTTCCTGAATTTCGCGCAGTTCGGCGCGATGGCCAGTATTTAGCCCCACAAACTGAATGCCGCCCCAGATCAGATGCCCCACCAACCCGACCATCAGCCAGCGAACGGAGAATTTGACCTGCTCTTCATCCTGGTTCATCCAGGCGGCTGCAACAAAAAAAGACAGGCCGATTGCCAGGGTCAGGAAAGCACGCAAGGCGCGATCCCAATATTCCGCGCCGCGCAGTTCGATCGGCGCAAAGGTGGCCCCGATGGCGGTGGCGGCGATCACCGCCAGCACAAAAGCCGCCAAAACGGTAAAACTTGCCAGCCGCGGCAGGCGGATCTCGCGCCGCCAAAGCATCAGAAACAGTACCAGCAGCAGGGCCGCAAGCGGGTAGAGCGCCAGTGGGCGCACCACCGTCCCCGCGCCCATGAATGGCAGGTAGCGGAAGCTGGTGATGGGCAGGCTGACGAGCACAAGCGCCCAGAGAATGCGGGAAAGACGAATCATGGCTGATGGGTGAAACGTGATTTGAGAGTTAGCGTTTGAAAAGAATCCAGATGGCAAGGATGAATATCATTAACCCGGCCCCCGCCAGGGCGTAAGTACCGAGCGCGGAAGCGCGGGTAACGGGCAGGTTTTCGGTTTGGGTGGGGGTGATTTCAAGATAAGGGGTGAACTGGTCTGCGGATTCTTGGGCTTTGACGGTAAAAGCCCGGGCCCAGGCGGCGGCCAGTTTGGCGGCCAGGCTGGCATCGGCTGAATCTGCGTAGAAGTGCCAGCCGCCGTCTGAAGGCTGGGAGAGAGTCAAAACCCCGGAGCGCAGAGTCGCCACATCCAGCCCGCTTTCATCCGCAACGGTTTGCAGAGCATCATCGGCCCAGGCCAGTTCGACCAGCTTGCGGGCCTCGCGGTCAAGAAAGTAAAAAACCTCACGGTCGGGGATTTCAGCCCACGATTGCTCAACGTTAAAATCAACCATGACTGTGGCGCGGGCGCGGTATTCAGGCGGGAAGACAGCGTAAACGGCCATGCCGAGCAGGCCGCCAAGCAAAGCGCCGAGCAGCCAGACCCGCCAGGCGCGCAACAGGCGCAGCAGATCATCGAATGTGGGGAACGTACCGAGAGTGTTCATACGATCAATTCCGTTTTAGCTTTCGCTGGCGGTTCCAGTTTAGCAGCGGCGCGACCAGCTTGCGGACGTAGTATTTGGCCACGATTGGCGCGAGCGGTGAGCCGCCATCACGATAGTGGACTTTGAGCATTTCGGGCCAGCAGCGATCATCGGCGGCGATGGTTTTGCCGCTCGAATGCAGGCGGAAGTTGGCCCAGATCGGCCCCGGCAGGTAGCGGATCTCGCTGATGCGCGCCAGGCGCACCCACAGGTCATAGTCCATGGCAAAGTAAAAGGATGGATCGAGCGGTCCGACCTGTTGCCACAAATTGGCGCGCCAGAAGGCGGCCTGCTGCGGGATGTGAACGTAGCCCTGGCGCAGACGGGGATAGTCAGTCTGGGCAGCGGGAAATTTACCGATGACACGGTCGTCTTCGTCGGTGAAGTTGGTGTCAGCGTAGACCAGCCCGACCTGCGGGTTTTCCTGTAAAAACTTGACAGCGGCAGAAATCGCGCCGGGGTTGTAGGTGTCGTCGGAGTTGATCCAGGCTAAAATCTCGCCGCTGGCGCGGGCGAAGCCTTTGTTGATGGCGTCAGTCTGGCCTTTGTCTTTTTCGCTGACCCAGCCGCTCAGTTGGCTGGCATATTTTTGGATGATTTCAAGGCTGCCATCGCTGGAGCCGCCATCCATAACGAAATATTCAATCTGGGGGTAATCCTGCTCCAGCACCGAGCGAATCGTCCGCTCAAGGTAGCGGGCCTGATTGAAAGAGGGAGTGACGATGGAAACGGTGGGATTATCCATTAGGGGAATACGGCAATCGAGTTCAAGTTATAAAAATCGGCGACACATTGGTTTACCCAGAAATTTGGGTCTTGCCTTAGTTCGATCAGCCCGCCGGGGGGCTGAATGCCGTCCAGGACAATATTCAGGTTGCCTTGCTGTTGTTGTTCGAGAAGAAAGCTGTTTCGTTCATCCCATTGCCGGGCATAGTTTTGCACCTGTGGCAGGGTCTGGGCTTCTTTTTGCAGGAACCAGATCGGATAAAGAGATGTGACAACAATCAGCGCCGCGGATGCCGCAATCATACCAGACGAAGCCTGGAAAGCAGAGCGGGCAAGGAACGCGCGCGCGGTCAGCCGGCCAAGCAAGAATCCCTCGGTCATCAGGGCAAAGGTCATTACAAAGCGGGCCGGGAAGAGGGCGCGCGGCTCTGGGTAGCCAAACTGTCCATAAACATAAACGCTCGGAGCGACCAGGCTGGCGATCAGGATGTAGGCAACCAGCGGGGCGAGGATCAGAGCACCCCAAAAACCAAGGTCGACAGGCTGCGGAGTTTGCCTGTCATTGTCTAAAGATGCGGCAAGCGCAACCCCGAAAGCTGACATAACCGAGACGATGGTCGGTATAACGAAAGAGCGGGCGCTGTTCCAGATAAAATCCCAGGCAAAGCGAAAGATAAGCGGAATTGTGGAAAAAGAAAATTGCGATTCGGGGATTTTCTCAAGACGGACCGCGTTGCCCGGCGACAGAAAAACCACCAGCAGGGCGGTCAAAGAGACGATCAGCGCTGTCCCGCTGAATAAAAGGCCAGATTTTTTTTGCTCATCGCGCAAGAACAAAAAGCAAAAAACAAGCGCAATTCCAAAAAATGTTACCTGAAACGCCAGGGTTGTTTCGGAAAGCCCACCGGAAAGGAAAGCCAGCGCGGCCAGCAGGCTCAGTGCCATCCAGCGCGTTCCCTGATTGGGGTGGCTGCGAATGGCCCAGAAAATCAGAGCGCTCATTCCGCTGATCATAACAAGCGGCGCAAAATAGGTTACCAATCCCATCAGCCAGTAGACCGATTGGAAACGGTTTGGAGCCTGCAGGATGGAAAAAAAAGTCAGCAGGAACGCCAGGTTGATGCCAATTAATGGCGAATAGCGGCGGCCAGAGAATTTGGCAATCTGGCTGATTGCCAGATAGAGACAGAAAGCCATCAGGGCGATCATCAGCGCCGGGAAAAAGCGAATCGGCGTGCGGCCAAAAAGATTCACAGCCCCAACCAGGAGCACATTGGCATAACGGTTCGACCAGGATGTGTAGATCACCTGTATCGCTTCAAAAATATTGCTTGAGCTCTCAGATACCACTACATAACAAAAATCATCCGCCCAGTGCCGGGTGAATGTGCCGAGGTACATCAGAAAAGTTAAAGCTGCCAACCCGGTCATTCCCTGAACGGACAGAGCAGCATCTAAAATTCGTTGGGAGGAATGTTTCATCTCTGTTTCTTGAAAAGCCTGAAAAAGGCAGTGCGCATTTTTGTATACAGTCCGCGCAGGCGGGCCAGACCAGCCAGGCTGAGCAGGGCATAGGCCACACGGTGCGCCTCGCGCAAGACAACGGGCGGATTATAACGGAAAGCCTGTCCGTAAGCCCGCAGCGATGCCCCGTATAAGCCGCCGTCGAGCAGGTAGAAAGCATCGAGACGGTGCGCCCCTGCCAAAATCCGGTGGCGATTTTGCTCGAAGACGGGGGCCAGCAGCGGGTCGGCGCGCATCCAATCCACAATGCGGAAGGCCTCGCGGCCAAAATCTGCTGTGCGGGCCAGGTTTTTGGCTTCGGCATGGTAACGGGCGGCTGCCAGCGTTTCGGGGATGTAAACCATCGGCGCCAGGCGAGCCATGCGCAGCCAGAGCTGGTGGTCGAGCAGCAGGTGATAGCTTGGGTCGAGCAGCCCGGCCTGTTCGAGCACTGAGCGGCGCATGAAGACCGCCGGCTGGCTGATGATGTTGAAGGCCATCAGGTCGATCAGGTCGAAAGGCTGGAAGGTTTGCAGGTTGAAAGACTGGCCGTTTTCATCGATCGAAAGCACATCACCATAGACCAGTCCGGCTTCGGGATGTTTTTGGAAAGTTTCGATGGCCTGGCGGACGGCTCCCGGTTGGTACAGATCGTCGGAATTGAGCCAGGCGATGAACTCTCCACCCGCGCGCTGGAATCCCTTATTGATGGCTTCGGCCTGGCCCTTATCTTTTTCTGAAACCCAACCCGCCAGTTGCTTTTCGTATTTTTGGATGATCTCGACGCTGGAATCGGTCGAGCCGCCATCGATGACAAAATACTCGATCGACGGGTAATCCTGCGCCAGCACCGAGCGGATGGTCTGCTCCAGGTAGCGGGATTGGTTGTAGGAGGGGGTGACAATGGTTATCAGCGGACTTTTCACGGATTCACGGACGGAAGCGGACTGCTATAAACTGACTCTATCACGAACTCAGGGATGGGAACGGACTATGGCTGTCGGGCTTTCAGATCGTAGATGATGTATTCGCGGGTTTGGGCGAAAACCTGGTACGCAGAGAGTTTTTCGGCCAGTTGTGGCTGGCGGGCCAACTCGTCAAAGTCTGTGACCACGAAGTAAGCTTTTTCGAAGGTTTGTTTGCTGAAACCTTGCTCAAAATTGTCCGCGGCAGACCACAGGCTGGCATTTTGCCAGCCATAATAGGCCAGCGGATAGCCGTAATCGGAGGTCAGGGCAAGAATGCCGGGTTGGTGCTCGAGAGTTTCGCCAATCTCTGCATACATTTGCGCGGATGAGCGGGTGTCTTCCAGGCGGGCATTGAGATAGGTGATGGCTGTGTAAGAGAGCAGGAAGAATAAAGAAGAAAGCAGGATGATGATGCGAGCGAAGCGTGATGTTGCGGCATTCCAGATGCGCGGCAAAATCTCGGCGGCCAGGGGCGCGAGGGATAAAGCCACAATCGGGATCAGCGGCAAACTGTAATAATCGTGGCTGGCGATGTGATGCGGGAAAACCAGACCGTAGAGGATGTATCCGCTCCAGAGCGCGGACAGGAAGACCCTGGCGGGTTTTGAGGCCAGCACCAGCCAGCCGAGCGCGGCCAGCGAAAGCCAGAAAATGCCGACGACCGTTTCTATTTTCAGCAGCCAGCGTAGGTAAAAATAAGGATCAACCCAATCGCCGGGGAAGAATCGTCCGCCAAATTGCTGGCCGAGGAAACCGGCGACGTAAAGGCCGTAGTACAGGTATGCGGCAGCCGGCAGGATGCATAAAAGCGCAATCACCCAGGTCTTTGGGTTTTTGACAGCGGCTGCCAGGTTGGAGTAAGCCAGAATCGCGCCGATTGCGCCGCCGGCGACGAAAAAAACGGCTGGAAGTTTGACGAAGATGGCCAATCCGCCAGCCAGGCCGGCCAGGATCGCCCAATTCCAGGTGGTTTTTCGTCCCCAGACTTCGATACTCCACCAAAAAAGAACAATTAACAAGACCATCAGCGGGTCAGGTTGGAAGGCACGGCTGGCGGGGATGGCGTAGGGAATTAACAGGAAAAATGCCGTGGAAAAAACGGCGGCCGGTGAGGAACCTGTCAGGTTTTTGGCGAGTAGAAAGATGAAAAGCGCAGCAGCCAGCCAGCATGTGGCTGAGACAGCGCGCGGGTAGGCTGTGTTTTCTTCTCCCGTAAGTTGATAAAAGAAAACAGCGATGTTTTCGACAATCGGCGGCTCGATGGTGGCTTCGCCCTGCCACTGGCGATAAGACAGATCCTTTTGCCAGGCGGGGGCTTCGGGCAGGGTCTGGTAGTACATGCCGCGCGCTTTGATCGCTGAAAAAAGCTGGCGGGTCGGGTGAAAATCGAGCAGGGGTTGGGAAAGATCGCTGAAACGCAGAAAAGCTCCGAGACCGAGGAGCAAGGTCAGGAGCAGGGCAAAGGCCAGTTTGGCGGGAGACAAATAACGGGGCGTTTGATTCACGGGGAATTTTCAGGCAAAGCCAGCGTCTCCAGGCGTTGGAGCCCATCAAAAGATGGCGTTAAAATCCACTTTTTCGAAAATGGTCAGTTTGCCGCCGACGGTGGCATCTGCGATGCGGCGTCCGGCGTTTTCGTAGGCCTGGCGCGCCATGCGGTAGGCAATCTCGGATGTTTCGAGGTCGGGCAGCTGCCAGCGGAAGCCTTTGCCGAAGTAGCCGGCATGGAAGTGGTTGGGATCGTCGCCATCGGAGGTGATGGTGGTGTTGGGCTTGCCCTTAGTGTCGTAGTTGTGATCGACGCCGATCAGGTAGACTTCGCTGATGCCCATGTGGAAGGCCAACTGCATTGTGACGTAGGTGACGGTTGCGCCTTCCCAGATGCGTCCGCGCACATCGGGAGAGAAGCGGGGAGAGTCGTAGGTGGAGTAAAGGAATGTTGGAAGGTTGGATGTCGAAAGTTGAAGGTTGCTAAAGAACTTGCGCGAGCGCCAGGTCAGGAATTTTGGCATGTCGAGGGCGGCCAGGTCTGCGGCGGTTTGTTCGATGACCAAATCGTTGACGACGCTCAGATAGGTGGTGCGGAAGCCCAACTCGGGGAACATCAGGTAGATGCGGTTCATGCCAAAGGTGATCTCACCTTTGAGTTTGGACATATCGGTGTTTTTCAGGCTGGGACCGTTGCCGATGATAAAAGCGCGTTTGCCTTTGTGGATATCCTTGAGCGCAGTCAGGCGACGGATGCCCTCGCGCCGCCAGGGGTGCAGGTACGCGCCGGGCAACTGGGGAAGGTCGCGCAACCAGATGTAGGTGTCGCGCAGGAGGGGGTAAACGGATGACGATTTCAAGTTCTGCATGGAGATTTCGGGGGTCCGCGTTACTCGGTGCTTAATCTTGCGGTTGCGCCGCCATCGACAACCAGAGCCTGACCGGTCATGAAGGAGGATTGTTCATCGTCAGCCAGGAAGTAGATGGCGTGGGCGATTTCTTCGGGCTGGCCGACGCGGCCATTGACGGTTTTGCGGGCCAGATTTTCGAGCCGGTTTTGAACATCGCCGTGGCCGACATGTCCGCGGCCCAGTCCGGCGCGCAGCATGGGGGTATCGACTGCGCCGGGCAGGATGGCGTTGACGCGGATCTCGTCTGGCGCAAATTCGATCGCCATGGCGCGGGTCAGGGCCAAAAGCCCGCCCTTGCTGGCAGCGTAAGCGGCGATATTGGCCGAAGTCTGGATGGCGTGGACGGAGGAGACATTGACGATCGCACCGTGACCGGACTCCTTAAAAAGCGGGTGCGCCAGTTTAACGGATAGAAAGACCGAGCGCAGATTGGACGCCATGACGGCGTCCCATTCTTCAACGGTCGTTTCGAGCAAGGGCTTGGCAACCTGATAGGCGGCGTTGTTGACCAGCACCTCGAGCGTGGGGGTGAACTCGCGCACCTGGAAGAAGATGCGTTCCAGCACGTCCGGACGGGAGATATCGGCCTGGATGAATCGCCCGCTGGCGGGAAATTCATCGTCGAAGGGCGCGCGATCGACGCCGATGACGCGCCAGCCTTTTTGGGCAAAGAGTTGAACGGTGGCGCGGCCAATTCCGCCTGCTGCGCCGGTGATGAGAACGGTTTTTGTCATAAGTGATCGTTCTCCTTTCTGGTCAGTTCTGAATTTTGGTCTCAGCAAAGAGGCAGTATATCCCAAATACAGGTATTGTATAATGTGTCTATGCTGAATGTTTATGATGCCGAAGTTGCCCGTAAAGTTAAAGAGCGCCTAGAGGCAGAAATGCCGATTAAGCGCATCCTTGTTTATGGATCGCGGGCAAGAGGCGACTCAAGCAAATGGTCTGACCTTGATCTTTATCTTGAATTGTCTGTGCCAATAACCAGTGAGCTTCGCAAACGCATCCGTGAAATTGCCTGGGAAGTTGGGCTCGAAATGGATATCATCATCACTACGCTGGTTCGGCAGAAAAGCCTGACTGGACAGCCGATTTTAAGGGCGATTGAGCTTGATGGGGTTGCAGTCTAATGGAAACCGAGCAAAAACAAGCCATTTCTCTCCGCATCAAACAGGCGCAGGAAACACTTGTTGAGGCCAGGTTGCTATGGGAACATGATCTGTGGCGCGGGGCCATTAACCGCTCTTATTATGCAATGTTTTATGCTGTGCTGGCTTTGGCCATTTTTAAAGGCGAAATATTATCGAAGCACACGCACGCAATTTCTTTTTTTGACAAAGAATTTGTAAAAACGGGAGAATTCTCCAAGGAATTTTCCCGTTCTCTGCATTACTGGTTTGATGAGCGGCAGTCCAGCGATTATGGGGAAATTACAGATATTGAACAAAGCGAAGCGCAGACATCCATCGATGCAGCAATCAGATTTGTTGAGGCTGTTTCTGCCTACCTGTCTGATCAAGCGTAAATGGTTAGTAACGCGATTGTAATTCTCGCAAATCCGCGGTATCTATTCCCAACCCCTCCAGTAAATTCTTGATGGTGTTCCAATGCACGCGCTCCCAGGCTGCCGGGCTGGAGTTGGCATTGTGCGGGGCGAGCATGACATTATCCATCGTCATCAACGGGCTGTCATGCGGAAGCGGCTCGTGCTCGAATACATCCAGCGCAGCGCCGCCGAGCTGCCCGCTTTGCAGGGCAGCGATCAGAGCAACTTCGTGGATGATCGGTCCGCGGGCGGTGTTGATGACGACAGCGCCCGCTTTTGCGTGTTTCAGGGTTTCGACGTTCAGCAGGTGGTGGGATGTGGTATTCAGATCGCAGTTGACGGAGATGAAGTCGGAACTCGCGAGCAGAGTCTTGAGATGGGTCATCTGGATGCCGGTTTCGCCGATGAAGACATGATCGATATCGATGATGTCTGTGCCATAAACTTTCATGCCGAAGGCGCGGGCGCGGCGGGTGAGGGCTTTGCCGATTGCGCCGATGCCGATGATGCCGAGGGTCATCTCGCTCAGGGCTTTGCCGGGGATCTTTTCCCAGATGCCTGCTTTCATCTGGGCGCTCATCCAGGGTTGGCGACGCGCAAAGGCGAGCATGTAGCCCATAACGGAATCCGCTACCGGGGTGGTGAAGGCGTTCGGGGTGCGGCAGAGCTTGATTCCCAACCGCGAGCAGGTTTCAGCGTGGATCGAGTCCACGCCGGTGCCCCATTTTGAGATCACCTTCAGGCGCGGAGAGCAAGCCTCGAGCGCGGTAAGTGTGTAACGGTCATCCCCGCAGATCGCGCCATCGAACTGACCGGCATATTTCAGGATGTCGGCTTCTTCGAGACGTTCGTGGACTTCGGGCACGATCAGTTCGATGCCGTAATGGTCAAAGACCGGGCGAAAGCGCTCCACAAAGGGGAGCATGTAGGGGGCAGAAAGAAGGATGGTTTTCATAGGGTATTTAAAAAATATTCCTGTTGTATCTGTCAGATCTTGGTCTGACGTGTTGGTAGATAGATTGGTTCAACTCTCTCGTAGATAAAGATTGGGTGCATGCTCATGATCCACAAATAAGTTCAGTGAGCATTTTATAATCGTAACGAAACTCTGGCGGGTAATTCAGATCTTTTCCCAATGCGTTGCACAGGGGCATGCGCATTTTTACACGATCCTTGATGCCCCTTATGTAGAGCGCCCTGGCTTCCTTGTATCTTCCGAGGTTAATGAAAGCTTCGATGAATGGAAAAAACTCTGACCTATCTACCGGGTCAAAACCTAAGGAACTTGCTTCCTCATATAACTTGACTATCTCTTCCCAGTTGCCAGTTTGGCGGGCTAACGATGCTTTTTGGAAGTAGTAACACCAACCACGTTTTGGTTCAGAACCAAAAATTTGATAAGGCGGAATTGGGGATGCGCCGGAGGTAATAATCCGGTCGATATGGGAATATGCCCCAACCTGTTGTGTTAACAGCGATTCGCTCTCCGAATAGATGGGTAGAGTGCCATCTATGACATGGATACATGATGCTGTTGTGGGGAAACTTATCAAGAGCAAATTGTTATAGTCTGCATCTACTTTAACATCACGATCGAAACGTTTGTCAACGGTTCTTTTCAAAACATCATAGGCCGTATCTGAATTAAGTACTCGCGCTTGCAGAGCGGGTGCTTCAGCCAGAACTGGTCGATAGATTAGATTTACTGGACCCCAGGTCTCATAATCTTGCTGTATGCGGTACCCCTCGGGCAGATAGGCCATTACCACGGTGTCATCTTGTAAATCAGGTGCTCGCCAGGTAAGTTGCCACCAGGTTTGGCGCTGGTATTCCCACAGCCTTTGCCAATAATTGGCATTGAGCGCTTGAGTGGAAACCGAAATGCCAATCAAGCCAATCAAGATCAGCTTGCGAAAGTTTGGCCGAAGCATGAGCACAATTCCTGCAACGATCATCACCACGCCGCCAATTGGATGCAACCCATAGCTTTTATAAGAATCGCCCAGATCTACCTCGCGCCCCGAGACGACAACCGGGAGAACAGCGCATATCACAATCAGGGTGCCAAGCAATAAGAAATCTTTGACTAGCAACGATGCTTTTTCTTCGGTCTCGTCAATCTCCCACCATTTTTTGAACAAGAACGAGTAAATCAATACGAACCCAATTACTATACTGGCGATTAGCAGCGCCGATGCGAGATTCGAGTATAACGCGTTAGCAAATAATTGATATGGCTGCACAAACCATGCAAAAATAGATGTGTCCAGGGTATCTTTTACCGTTTCGATGATTAAACGGAGAGACATACTGCGTAAATTGCCAACGTAGTCGCTGACCAGCCTGCCCGCATCTGTGGCTTTTCTTGAGCTGTCAAAGATAAATAGACGCCAGTATAAAAATCCGGCCATAGCTAATGGATAAGGCCACCATTTTTTTAATATTTCTTTTAGCAAAGATCGGATTTGTCTGAAGCCCTGTTGAAACAAGGCATAACCTAATAACACCAGTCGCATGCCCTCCAGACCGATCATATACTCATATATGAATAAATAATTTACAGCCAAGATAAACGATAAAATCCCAAAAGTAAGCTTCCATTGTCTACTGTTTGATTTTAGAGTCTGGAGCATGAACGCAATCGAGAGCAGGGCTGTTCCAAAGCCGAATAGGTGGTTTTGTTTTGTGTTTGCGTTTGGCTGTGACAGGAAGCCAGGATAGATTACAAAAAGAATGGCCATTAGCGTTGTCATATATTTGTGCTCGGGCCATATCAAGCGCAGGATCCAAAAAAATGCAATTCCGCCAATAAAACGCCAAAGTAAGGCATATAAATGCCAGTTAAGGTAGCTTTCGCCAAGCAGGCGATAGACCAGGGAGTAGACAACGCCCATAAAAGGGCGATCGCTGCTGAACAACGTAATGATGCTCTCTGCACCGCGAGCCATGCCAGACCATAATAGATACCAATCGTCGTGGTAGAAGCCCAATTTGGGGATGCTGCTGCCGTAAGTGACCAATGTGGTGACAAAAATCAGCAATATAGCAAGGCCGGTTTCATTTTTAAATAATTTTTGAATGCGTTGCTTCATTCGTTGTCTCCATCAAAACTTTCAGTAAAAAATGCCCAAAAAGAAATAGCCTTACTGACGGTCTTGTTTTTTTGCTGTTAGGCTAATCCCAGTCGTCGACGCATGAGCAGATCGGCGATCTCGAAATCGGCTTCTTCGTCGATGTCGACCGCTTCCAAGCGTGGGATTTCAATCATCAACGGGCGCTCGCCCAGGCGATTGCGGCGTGCAAGCAAGTTTTGGCGGGTGAACAGATAAAAGCAGGAGTTTTCTTCGTAAAGAGGCGGTAAATCCTGGGTTTGAAGCAGGATGGCCGGGTTGTGGTTGATCGGGCGCGTGAGCGAATCCCACAGGCGGGTTTGCAATCGGGTGACGGAAAACATCGAATCGAAAGCAGGGTATTTGGCCAGAAATCCGGCGATCGCCGCCGAAACGGTTTCCGCTTTCAGGAGCGGATTGGTGCTGTGGGTTTGCAGGTAGAAATCCGCTTCGATCTGGGCCGTATCGTGCGCCAAAATCTCGTTCATCGGGATTTCGGGCGCGCGCAAATGTTCGGGGCGTTCGATGAGTTTTACCTGTGGAAAATCCTGCCGCAACCCAGCCATTACTGGCTCTGAGTCGGTATCAACCATAATCGATGTGATTTCAGGCACTGCCATCAGCGTTTCGATGATGTGCCGGTAGAGCGGTTTTCCGGCCAGTGGGCGGTAGTTTTTACCGGGTACTCGCTGAGAGTTGTGACGCATGGGAACCAGGGCGGCAATTGTAGGCATATAAACCTTTTGAAATAGGAACTAACTTTCACTCATTATATCGAATCGGTTCGATCTCGCGCTTTTGGGGGACATCTGCTTCCATCCCGCGCGGATAATAGAAGGTCTGGCGCAGGTTCCAGGTCCACTCGGCGGACTGGCGGTAGCCCTGATAGGTGCCCCAGAATTGGTTGAAGCGAAACCAGAAAATTTCAGCCAAATACTGGAACATCACACGCTCGCGGGCAGAATGGTAGAGATCGTTGGCAATGTTACTGATCGTCATGCGGACGAAATCGTAAGCGTTGAAGTGCGCTTCGGGGTAGATCTGTTTGAAAGCCATTGCTTCGCGCCGGTAACGGTTGCGGACCCCTGCCGGCGTTTCATCATGGAGATGGATGATTTCAGCATCGGCAACGTAGGCAATTCCACCGCCCAGGCTTTGCAATCCTTTGGCCCAGGCCAGGTCTTCCAGGCCGGTCAGAGTCTCATCGTAAGGGGTTTTCTGCCACAGTGAGCGGCGAATGGCAGCGTTGGCGTTGTTGCAAAATGGGTGGCTTTGATGCGAATCTGACAGATCAGGGAACCAGCGCGCGAAAATCTGGTGTTCGGAATATTTGCTGGTTTCTGCCCCGCGCTGTTTGCCGTAAGTTAACCCAACTGAGGCCTCTGCAAAGGGTTCGAGCAAACGCTCCAGCCAATCAGGATAAACCGGGTATACGTGGGCCGAGGCAATCGCGACCAGCTCACGGGTGGCGGCGGCGACCCCCAGGTTGAGTGAACGCCCAAACGTAAAGTCCGCTGGCGCGATGTGAACGATCTTTGCCCCGAATGACTCAGCGATTTTGACGGTGTTGTCCGTCGAGCCGGAATCGACCAGAATGATCTCAACATCCTGCAAAGTCTGCTGGCGCACGCCCTCGAGCAGGCGCGGCAGATGGCGGGCTTCGTTAAAAGCGCGGATAACAAGCGAGCAGGTCATCATTCTTCCAAAAGGAAGTCCCCGCCCTCGAGCAGGCCTTTGGTGACGGTCTGAATGGCGGGCGAGTTGGGCAACTGCTGCGGGTTGAAGAGCTTCAGACGGGCATTTACCGGCAGGATGCCGCGCTCGAGAAATTCGTCAAACGGCAACGAAGTGCGGAACAACTGGTAGTACAGAAAGCGGCGCGAGTGACGGCGAAACTCGAGGGGAATGTCGATTTTGTCGGTTTTTAGAAAATTTTCCAGTGTGATGCGGTATGCATCAACCGATTGCGGGAAAAAGACGGTCTGGTACTGTGTAAAGCGCGCTTTGCCGGCGCACAAAACCGCCGCACCCATGATCGAAGCCTCCAACCCGATGGTCGAGTTGTAGATTAAGACAAACTTCGAGCGCTGGATCAACTCGTAGGAACTCAGGAACTCATCGGGCGCGACAAAGATCACGTTTTGAGCATTCGTTGCCTGGCGGCTCTCGACCCAGGCGGCCACACTCTCCTGGCTTTCTTTGCCAACCCGCATTTCGTCGGGGTGGGCGCGGATCACGAACAGGGTTTCGGGGTGAGATTGGGCGGTTTCGAGCAGCAGGTCGAGCCAGGCGAACATATCGCTGAAGACTGTGTTGGCGTGAGGCTGGCTGGTATCGAAAATAACATTGGTAAAAACCGGCACAATTTGTTTAAAGCCGGCAGCTTTGGTTAAAAAAGCTTCGTCCAGACCTTTCATGTCTGGCCAGAACTTGATGCCGGCCATGCTGAAATTGCCCTGGAAGCGTTTTTCGAGATACTCATCCAGACGAGCGTTTTGGGCTTCGTCCAGATCAAATTCTTCGGGGATGTCGATGGGATAGATGGTGGCTTCACCCTCGGTGAAGAATCCAGTCATGGGCATCAGCCCCACCTCGTGCGAGATGACCCTTACGCCGCGCTGTTTTGCCACCCATTTGGCGGTTGCCTCGGGGTAGAACTGGCCGTTAAAAACCACAACAGCCTGCGGGTCGGTCACGTTCAGAAAATGCTCGAAGCGCTGTGAAACGTTGAACGCGGAGAGAATGTACTCGCGGAAGAAAAACCGGGTCGCGTCATCGTCGATCAGGTTGTAACGGCGTAATATCCAACGCAAACCGGGCAGGACCAGCGCGCCGAGCGGGATGCTGCGAAAAGTAAAATTTGAAAGCTCGTTGATATTCAAACCCGAGATGGCGCGTTCAAGCTCGGGGCTGCGCTCAAAGCCAAACCAGTGGACTGGCGCGCCGTTGTAAAGGGTTTTGGCCTGGTAGATGCAGGAATGGCAGGGTGGCTCCTGGGATGGATCCTGGCGGTTCGTGCCGAGTACACAGCGACTCATGCCGTGGAAGCAGGCAAAATAAGTAACCGGGATGCCCTGCAAGCGCAGTCCCCAGGATGTCAGCAGGTGGAAGGCGCTGTTCCAGGAGAAATCGTCGAGACCGCTGGATGCTTTGAAGAAAGCCACCGGACGGGCATCTTTTGGGTCCGGGGCGAGGCGGGCCACCCGCAAGGCCATCCTGAAGATGCGTCCATTGTTCAGGTGGCGGGTCAGACGGCGCTCGACCTTTTTGGTGTAAAAATCTTTTAGGAAAGACATTGGCAAGTTTGGGTTGGAAATTTGGATATTGGATTCTTGACTCATCAAGTATCGAAATTCACAGACGGGTAATTTTACCCGAGGAAACCCGGTTAATGTGCAGCGGCCGGATTCGCGCGCAGAGAGGGTGTTGATAACTTGATACTTGACTTATATAATATGTTGACATATTATATATAAATAATATGTCAACATAAAAAGGAGCTGATATGTCTCACACCACCCCGATCGTAAATGATGAACTGACCGGTTTGCTTTCACGAAGAGCATTCCACGATGTATTTGATTCTCTGCTGGCCAAGAGCAAGGGCTCTGATGCCCTGATCGCACTGGCTTTCCTGGATATTGACTCTTTTGAGCACATCAATCAGGAATATGGCCATTCCGGTGGCGACGATGTGCTCAAAACCATTGGCGAGATGATCCGCCAGGCATGCGGCGAGGATGCCATCTGCGCGCGCTACGGCGGCGATGAGTTTGCTGTTATTTTCCCGAATACCGAGCGCGAGCAGGCGTTCCTGTCTCTCGAGAAGCTGCGCACCGAAGCAGCTGCCAACAAATTTACGGTTGGCAAAAAACAAGACACGATTGAAGGCATCGCCCTGTCTGGCGGAATTGCCTGCTACCCGGTCGATGGGCGTTTGAAGTCGGAGCTGATGCGCAAGGCAGACCAGGCCCTGTATCGCGCCAAAGTCACCGGGCGCGCCAAGATTCGCCTGGCCTATGATGAGAAAATGGTGCCCAAAACCTCGCACTACACCCAGACCCAGCTGGAAAGGCTTTCCAAGCTGGCCGCCGAGCGCGAAGCGGGTGAAGCGGAGCTTTTGCGCGAGGCGCTGGATGATTTGTTATCCAAATATGGTATCAATGCCATCGAGAGATAGTTTGCCTGCACCTGCCTGCAATCAACGGTATAATCAATCTGACTAGGAGAACGTTATGTTTATTGACCAGGCAGAAATTTTTGTACAATCGGGCAAAGGTGGCAACGGTATGATGCACTTTCGCCGTGAAAAATATGTTCCTCGTGGCGGGCCGGATGGCGGCGATGGTGGCAAGGGCGGTGATTTAATTCTCGAAGCGCGTCATACTGTCAATTCGCTGGTGTCGTTTCGGCATACCATGCGTTTTGCAGCGCAGGATGGCAAAGGCGGCGGTTCGAACAACAAATACGGCAGATCTGCCGACGATTTGGTTGTGCCCACCCCGTTGGGAACCGTTATTTATGATGCCATTACCGGCGAACTGCTCGGCGACCTGACCGAGAACGGACAGCGTTTGGTGATCTGCAAGGGTGGGCGCGGCGGACGAGGCAACACTCACTTCAAGAGTTCCATGAACCAGGTGCCGCGTACCGCTGAAAAAGGCGAACCGGGCGAAGAAAAGCGCCTGCGCCTGGAGCTGAAATTGATTGCGGATATCGGTATTATCGGCGTGCCCAACGCGGGAAAATCGACCCTTTTATCGGTGTTGACCAATGCCAAGCCCGATATCGCCCCTTATCCGTTTACCACCATCCGTCCCAATCTGGGTGTGGCTGAAATCGATGCCGATACCAGCGTGGTGATGGCCGACATCCCCGGATTGATCGAAGGCGCCAGCCAGGGCGTCGGTCTCGGACACGATTTCCTGCGTCACATCCAGCGCACACGTGTTTTGATCCACCTGCTGGATGGTATGTCTGAAGATCCTCTGGCCGATTTCAGCCAGATCAACACCGAACTCTCACTCTTCGATGAAAACCTGGCCAAGAAGCCGCAGATTGTTGCACTCAATAAAATTGACCAGCCCGAAGTGCAGGAGCGCCTGCCAAAACTGAAGAAAGAAATGAAGAAACGCGGTATCGAGTTGATGGCGATCTCGGCCATGGCGCGTACCGATGTGAAAGAGCTGCTCTATAAATCCTTCCTGACCCTGGCGGAGACCCCAACCAGGGAAGAAATCACCCCCGCCGCCATGCCGATTTATCGTCCGCAGGAAGACCCCAACCAGTTCACCATCACGCGCGAAGATGGCAAACAATGGCGGGTTACAGGTCCGGCCATTGAACGCGCCGCCGCCATGACCTACTGGGAACACAGCGGCTCGGTGCGACGCTTCCAGCGCATTATCGAAGCGATCGGTATCGAAAAAGCCCTGCGCGCGGCAGGTGTGCAAGAGGGCGATACTGTCTTTATTGCTGATTACGAACTGGAGTGGCAGGATTAGACCGCCAAGTCTCTGAGAAGAACCCAAGACGCCAATTTTTATTGGCGTCTTGTTCTTTAATCTGATTTATTCCTGGTGCAGCCCACTACGCTTTGCTTGCCTTCTTTTTTTATGGGAGACCTTTTTTGATGGCGAAAATAATTTGTTTGGCTTCGGCTTCTTCAATTTCTAAACCGAATCGAAATGTTTTTGCTCCGTAATCAAAAGCAATTGTGCCATCCAGGCCCAGGAGTTTCCTGAAGCTTTTCATAGGCCCAGACATAAATTGCGTTGGGTTTGCGCGCAAATCTTTTACCTCGTTGGCAGAATACTCACTCGTTCTTTTCCATGAAAAAATCTGTCGAGATACTTTCAATACTTTCAAATCGGCTTCAATGATTTCTTTTCCGGCAATTAACCAGAAAAAGGCATAGATAACCACTACACCCATAGCCAATAACGCAAGCAAGAAAATCAAAAGAAATACGCCCATCACAATTAAGCCGCCCCCGATCTGTGTTTCCGGCGCAGTAGTTTTTCCTGCTTCTATTACTTGATACATCAATATTGGAATGTACAAAATAGCGTAAACCATGTATCCCCATCCAAACAGCCAGAGACAGAACCATAAAACGTAAACAAGGCTTCTTTTGCTTGGCAAAGTAACTTTGACACTTGTATCAGAGTTTTCTACGGTATGACGAGATGCTGGCAAAGGAATGGACATTTTTTACACCTTAACTGATGCTGTTTGCAATTTTTATCTCCGTACAAAATACGAAGTTGACGGGTTTTTGTTTCCTACCCGCCCCAAACCTTGAACCCCTTCAAAATGGAACCGCCGATAAACTCGCGCAGGATCGAGTTATCAGGAACCAGATCGCTTTCGAGCGGCAGGAACCATTCCAGAAAGGCCAGCAGGCGTTTGGTTTCGATAAATTCCGGGGTATGGGGGGTCACCTGGCGCAGCAGCGGCTCGGCCAGCGGACGCAGCACCGACATCTCGTAGGCCAGGGCTGAGTTGAACATCACGTCCGTGTTTTCTTGATAGGGGAAGATGTGGCGCTTTTCGCCGCGCCGCACCGATTCCCAGCGGTTGATGGTCTGGGCGGCGCTGTAACCGCGTTCGCGCGCATCGCGCACGATCCGCCGGATTAGGCGAGTATCGGTGGTCGAGACGCGGTTATGGCGGTCGAGATTGAGTTGGGTCAGGGCCGAGACATACAACCGAAAGGATTGGCGCGCCAACGAAGCCGGGATCAGGCGCGGGTTGAGACCGTGGATCCCTTCCAAAATGATCAACTGACCGGGGCGCAAACTTACTACATCTCCCGGCTCGCTTTTGCCGAGACTAAAGTTGTAGCGCGGTATTTGCACTTCCTGTCCGGCCAGCAGGGCTTCCAACTGTTTCCCCAACAAGTTTAAATTTAGGGCTTCGACGGTCTCGAAATCAAATTCGCCGTTTTCATCTTTTGGAGAGTCGTCGCGGTCGACAAAATAATTATCCATCTCCAGCGCGAAGGGCGATAATCCGCGCGCCAGCAGTTGGATGGCGAGTCGCCGCGAGAAAGTGGTTTTGCCCGAAGACGACGGCCCGGCGATCAAGACCAGGCGCGCATCTTCTTTTTCGGCGATCTGGTTGGCCAGGGCCGCGATGTGTTGTTCGTGCAGGGCTTCAGAGACAAGGATCAGTTCGCGCGCACGCCCGGCCTGGATGGCGTCATTGAGCGCCCCGACCGAATCTGTCCCGAGTCGCTCCAGCCAGCCGCCATACTGGCGAAAAGCTGCCAGCAGTTTGGGAAAATCTTCGAGCGGCGAAAATGCGGTTGGGTTTTGCCGGCGCGGGAAGCGCAGGGTAAAGCCGCCGTTCGAACCGGCCAGCGCAAACCATTTGAGATAGCCGGTTGCAGGGACCATGTAACCGTGATGGTAGTCGAGGTGCTCTCCCAATTGATAGAGCGTGACGTACGGTTTTTGACGATGAGCGAACAGGCGCACCTTGTCTTGATAACCCTGGGCTTCAAAGTGGGCAATGGCTTCTGCCAGCGTCACTTCCTGGCGTACGAAGGGCAGGTTGGCCTCCTGCATGCAGCGCATTTCGGTTTCCAGGTTCGCCAATTCCTGTTCAGTAAGCGGATCGCGCGCGTGAACATGGCAGTAATAGCCGCCCGAAGCCACCGAATGATCGATCAGCAGAATGGCCTTTGGGAACAAGGCTGAAAAAGCCGCTTCGAGTAAAAAGGTCAGCGAGCGCCGGTAAATGCGCGAACCGTCGGCATCGGCCATTGTGACCGGCTGGATGCGTGACTCCATTGTGATGGCATAAGTCAGTTCGTGCAGATCGCCGTTGATGATCGCTCCAACGATCGGCGCGGGATAATCAGCCTGTACGATCTGCAAAAAAGCCTCGGCGGTTGCGCCGCGCGGGCCTTCCAAGGTGCGGCCATCAGGCAGATGTACCTGGATGTTCAGGCTGGGGGAAGTGGTTGTGATATCCATTTAATCATTCAGTTCTGCCAGAAACTTTTCAGGGTTATGGGCATAAGTATCGCGTGAGATGCGCCCCTCGGCCAGCGCCAGCAGGGTTTCGGTCAAGAGTTTGTTAACCGGGGTGGGCACGCTCAATTTTTCCCCGGCGCGGACGATTGCCCCGTGCAGGTAAGTTACTTCGCTGCGGGTGCGACCGGCGTACAGGTCAATGTGGAAGGATGGCATCTTGGCCCCGCGCCCTGCCCCGGCAGCTTTCGAAAGAAACGGCTTCGAGAGCCAGGTCGGCAGTTTTGTTGCCAGCGCCAGCAGGCGCACCGGCGTGCCTGGCAGATCGACCACGCCCAGCCCCTGGGCCTTCATCACGGCCAGACACTCGCGCAATTGCTCAATTTCCAGTTGATACAGGCCGGGGTGGGCGTAAATCTCGGCGGCGGTCATATCCAAAATGGCCGAGGTCGGGTTGGCGAGCAGGTTGGTCAGTAGTTTCGACCACTTCATCTCGGCGGCGTTGGAGAAAAGCTGGCAATTCAGAAAAGCGCCATCCAGCGCGGCTGCCACCCGGTAGCTCAGTTCGGACGATTCGGCCACGCCCATGCCGCGCAGTTTTTCGAGCGTGATCTCGCCTGGCCCGCCGCGCCCAATGGCAGATGTGACCGTGCCGTGGATGACCTTGTCCGCGCCCAGGGCCTGCGCAATAGCTGGTTCGTTATCCACACCGTTTTGCAGGCACAGAACCGGCGGCAGGGTCTCCCGGAGCGGTTTGAGCGATTCCAGGGCCGTCAGTGTGTCGAAAGATTTCAGAGCGAAGATGGCAACATCGAAACGGGAGCCAGCGAGGGCCGATTCGAGCGAATCGACGATCTCCACCTCGCGAATCTCAAACACGGACTGTTCCCCCCGGCGCTTGTCCGCCGATAGATCGAGCTTAAGTCCACGCTGGCGCAAAGTTTCCGCGATTGCGGGCTGTTCCACAAAGGTCAGCCGGTGCCCCGCGAGGGCCAGCGACCCGCCGATATACGTTCCGATCGCGCCGGCGCCGAAAACCAAAACATTTAGTGGGGAGTTTTGCACAGCAGTCTCCTACTTTTTCAGGCGCGGGTCGCGCTGCAGGGTCAGGCGCAATCCATCTTCGAGCGAAATCGAAGGCCGGTAATTGAGTTTTTTTGCGGCCAGGGTCAGGTCTGCGCACATACGTGAAACGCCGCCGGGTGTCTTGGGGCTGTAAATTGGCTCGGCAGACGAGCCGGTTACAGCCAGCGCAGCCTTGACCAGATCACGCACCGGGGTTTCAACGCCGCTGCCGACATTGATGACCAGGCCATCCATGTTTGGGGCAGTCGAAGCTGCCACCATTGCCGATACGACATCATCAACATAAACATAATCGCGGGTTTGCGAGCCATCCCCGTGGACAACCAGCGATCCACCGCGTTGGGCCTGGCGCAAAAAGTTTGGCACGACGGGTGGGTGCGAGGGCGGCAGGTGTTGACCGGGGCCGTAAGCGTTGAAAACCCGCAGGCTGACCGTTTCGATATTCCACAGATCGCCGATGGTGTTGACGTAATACTCGGCCGCCAGTTTCGAAACCGCATATGGCGAGCGCGGATTGGGAACCATGTTTTCCTTGAGTGGCTGCTCGCCCTGGTCACCGTAAATCGCGCCGGACGAGATCAGCACCACCCGCCGCACGCCGACATCGCGCATGGCTTCCATCAGGCTGACGGTCCCCCCGACATTGACGGCGTTATACTCGCGCGGGTAAAGTACCGACTCCTGCACGCTGACTCGCGCGGCCAGGTGGTAAACGCAGTCCACATCCTGTAAAAGCGTCCACAATCTGGGGCGGTCGTTGACATCCCCGCGCGTAAAGTGAATATCCGGCCCAAGCGAACCTGGCTCGCCGGTTGAAAGATCGTCGATGCCGCGCACCTGGTGGCCTTCGCGGGCCAATTGGTTGGCAAGCGCTGCGCCGAGAAAACCGGCTGCGCCGGTAATTAGAAAATTCATAAGTGCTTTGTCCCTTTGGTGTTCTTTTGGGCATTATACTGCTTGTTGCTTAAATCTCTAAACAAGATCGCCTAAAAGCAAGCTCAAAACGATCATATTGTTTTGGATAATCACACAGCACCCGCCAAACAACTATTGCGCGCACTCTCTCAAACCTGCCTGCCCTACCCGAAATCATCCTTTTTCAGGTAGAATACCGTTTGCATGGATTTTTTAACCCATCCGTGTAAAGAGAGACTATGAATAAACCTCCTTCATCCATGATTTCTGCCTATAAAAAACGCCAGCAAATGGGTCCTTTTGTTGTCGGCATCCTGGCTATTTTGCTGGTTGCCATAGGGCTGGTTGTGCTGGTCATTTGGTTGACCGGTTCGGGCGCGCCAAAAATGGAATTCAACCTGTTCGCAACCGAGACTCCGACCCCAACCCTGACCTTCACCCCGACCAGCACCAACACTCGCACCAGCACTCCGACCGAAACCGCAACCCCGACGATAACGTTTACCCCCACTCCTTCGGCGCCGTTCGAGTACACGGTCGAAGACGGCGATTTCCTGTTCTCGATCATTGAAAAATTCAATCTGGGCGATGACGGGTTAGCATTGCTAATGTTGTTGAACCCCTACGTTCCTGATGAGCCGAATGGAAATGTCGGCATCGACCCTACTACGCTAAGCGTTTTTGTCGGACAGAAAATCATCATTCCCAACCCCGGCATGCCTTTACCTACGGCAACCCCTGTGCCGCTTGAGACCCTGCGGCGCGGTGAAAAGATCACTTACACCGTGCAAGCTGGCGATACGATCGCCGGGATCGCATTCAGGTTCAACTCGACCTCAGCAGATATTCTCAAGGAAAACGGGTTAACTGAGGCCGACCTGAACCTGATCTACGTGGGACAAATTCTCATAATCCCGGTCAATCTGGTGACGCCGGTCAACACCCTGGCGCCAACGGTAACTTTGGGCCCCACCATTACGCCGACCATTACACCCTAAATAAAAGTCTGTTGGAATGCGCCCGAAAGAGACGATTGCCAGCACTGGACAAAATGAACCTTGTCGGGTAGAATTCCCGCCCGCTGTGATTGGAAAGATTTTTTCGGAGGAATACCCTTGGCTAATATTAAGTCTCAAATCAAACGTAATCGCCAGAACGAAAAACGCCGCCTGCGCAACCGCGCAGTGCGTGGTACCGCTCGCGCCGCTGTTCGTGACGCTCGCGCTGCCATCCTTGCCGGTGATGCCACCTCGAAGGAAGCCGTTTTGGCTGCCATCAGCCGCCTCGATAAGGCTGCTGAAAGAGGCGTCATTCACAAGAATAACGCCGCCCGTCGCAAGAGCCGCTTGATGAAAGCGCTCGCGACTGTCGAAACCAAGTAATTCTCGGCTTGTGACCTGTGCATCCAAGCGGGAGCGCCCCAAGCGCTCCCGCTTTTGTGCGTCTTGTTGCTGGCCGGGCGTAAAACTCAATAATTATTTTGTGATGATTGTCACTAGCGCGGAACAGAGAGTGTGATTTAATGAAAATATACATTCTTAAGGAGCACAATCATGACAAAGACAACTGAACATTTAAAAGAAGCATTTGCAGGGGAATCGCAGGCCAACCGGAAATATACGCTTTTTGCCCAAAAGGCTGAAGAAGAAGGTTATCCGAGAATTGCCCGTCTGTTCCGGGCGGCGGCCCTGGCGGAGGCCATCCATGCTGCCAATCATTTGAAGGCCCTGGCCGGAATTGGCACCACGGAAGAAAACCTGAAAGCAGCCATCGCTGGTGAGAGCTACGAAATCATCAGCATGTATCCCGGCATGATCGCCGATGCGGAAGCGGAAGGCCAGAAGAAAGCTCATACCAGTTTCAAGTGGGCTTATGAAGTTGAAAAAGTGCACGAGGCGCTCTATCGTTATGCCCTCGAGCATCTGGAACCCGGCGCGGAAGCGCCTGAGTTTTACGTCTGCCCGTTCTGCGGGTATACCCACGAAGGCAAGTTTGAAGGCAAGTGCCCGGTTTGCGGCACGCC
This sequence comes from Chloroflexi bacterium HGW-Chloroflexi-6, assembly GCA_002840685.1. Taxonomy (GTDB): domain Bacteria; phylum Chloroflexota; class Anaerolineae; order Anaerolineales; family Villigracilaceae; genus UBA8950. Next base: position 73,754 of record PHBU01000012.1, read on the forward strand.
GGCCGAGAAGTTTCTAAAAGTCGACTAAAAGCACAGCCAAAAGGTCAGATAGCGGTGGGTGGTATAATCGCCCATCGCTATTTTCTTTTGTTAAGGTGGAAGCATGTTTGAGCGTGAACAACAAGTTGTCGAAGAAAAAATAAAAACCTATTGCTCGGTCAATGACATTCCACTGGCCGAGTTGAAGTGGATGCCGATCCCGTTCAGCGGAGAGTGGGGCATCAGCACCTCGTTTTTTGCGACCGCCGCTGCCGAGGCGAAAGCCGGGAAAAGCAAGGGGCTGCCGGTCCCGGCCCGCGCGCAGGAAATGGCCGAAGCGGTTTTGGCTGCCCTGGGCGTGCAGTCTGGCATCAGCCACGGCGAGGCTGTCAAAGGGTATTTGAATCTGTATTTTTCAACAGCGGAGTATGCGCGCCGGGTGGTGGATACGGTGCTGACGGACGGTGAAAAGTTCGGGGCCGGACATCCCAAAAATGAACGCGTGATGGTCGAATACGCCCAGCCAAACACCCACCACTCTTTCCACATCGGGCATTACCGCAATACGATTTTGGGCGAGGCCCTGGCGCGGATCGTGCAGTTCGCCGGGTTTGAAACCATCCGCGCTTCGTACCCCGGCGATCTGGGGCTGGGTGTGATCACGGTGCTGTGGGCTTACAACAAGTTTTATCGCGGACAGGAACCGAGTGATATTCATGAGCGCGGACAATGGCTTTTGAAGATTTACGCTGAAGCCACCAACCTGCTCTCGGAAAAAGAAAACCAGACGCCTGAAGAAAAAGCCCAGCGCGAGGCTTATGAAGCTGAACGGCGCGAGATGTACCGCAAATGGGATGCAGGCGACCCGGCTGTGCGCCAGCTCTGGCTGGAAACGCGCGAGTGGAGCATGGAAGAGCTGCGCGACATCCTGGCGATGATGGATGTTAATATCGATGTCTGGTTCTATGAGAGCGAAGTGGATGAGCCCTCAAAGAAGATCGTCGATGAGCTGATTGCGCGCGGCATCGCTGACGACGAGCGCCCGAGCGGCCCGGTCATTGTCAAGATCGACGAAAAGTTGGGGCTGACCAAGGAAAAATATCGAGTAGCAGTCATCTTGCGCTCGGATGGCACTTCTTTGTACCTGACCAAGGATCTGGCCCTGGCGCGGGATAAATTCGAGAAATTCCAGGCGGACCGTTCGGTATACGTAGTCGACAACCGCCAGAGCCTGCATTTTCAGCAGGCTTTCAAGATTTTGGAACTGTGGGGCTTTAAGCAGGCTGAGAAGTGCTACCACCTGGCTTATGGCTTTGTCAGCCTGCCCGAAGGAGCCATGTCGGCCCGGCGCGGACGGGTGGTGCTGTTCAAGGAAGTCTATGATGAGGCCATCCAGCGCGTGCTGACTGTGATCGCTGAGAAAAACCCGTGCATGCCCGAAAGCGAACGTCAGGGTGTGGCGAAGAAGATCGGCATGGGCGCGCTGGCTTATTCGATGCTCTCGGTCGATAATAACAAGGATATGGTTTTCGATATCAACGAGGCACTCAGCTTTGACGGACGCACCGGACCGTATATCCAGAATGCGATCGTGCGGGCCAATTCGATCTTGCGAAAATCCAAAGTCGAAGGTCAAATGTCATCTTCGATGTTTGACTATGCTCTGGCAACCCACGAAATCGAATTGATCGAGCAGATGTCCCGTTTCCCGGGCGTTGTCCAGCAGGCGGCCAATGAGTACCGCCCATTGCTGGTGGCGACTTATGTCTATGATCTGGCAAACGCCTTCCATAGTTTTTACCATGCCGTGCCGGTTTTACAGGCCGAAAATGAAACGATCGTTGCCGCCCGGCTGAGGCTGGTGGCGGCGGCCAGGCAGGCGCTGACCAATGCGCTGCGCCTGTTGGCGATCAACGCACCAGAAGTGATGTAAAACCAAAAAGTGGAAAGTTGGCAAAATTGCCACTTTCCACTTTTGATTTAAGGGGGGATAATTTAATAAACCAGTGAAAGGAGAATTCATGTCGAATATATTAACCTGGTACGGTCACGCCACGCTTGGCCTGAAAACCGGTGATTTTAGCCTGCTGATTGATCCGTTTTTCAGCGGAAATCCAGCTAGCCCGGTGCGCGCAGATGACGTCGCGGCAGATTTCATTTTGATCACACATGGCCATGGCGACCATGTTGGCGATTCGGTGGCGATCGCCAAGCGCAGCCGGGCGACAGTTATTGCCAATTTTGAGATCTGCAACTGGCTGTCGAAACAGGGCGTTGAGAAAACGCACGGCCAGCACCTGGGCGGCGGATTCATGCACTCGTTTGGTTATCTGAAGTTGACCCTGGCCCTGCACGGCTCATCGATGCCTGACGGTTCCTATGGCGGCAACCCGGCCGGTTTCCTGTTGACCACCAATGATGCCAGAAAAATCTATTTTGCAGGGGATACCGGCTTGTTCGGCGATATGAAACTGATCGGCGAGGAAGGTCTCGATTTGGCGGTCATCCCGATCGGCGACAACTTCACCATGGGGCCGGATGATGCCCTGCGCGCTGTCAAATTTCTCACGCCGAAAGTTGTCATCCCTATTCACTTTGGCACCTGGGGATTGATCGAGCAGAACGCGGCGGAATGGGCTGCCCGGGTCGAGGAGGAAGCCGGGGCGAAAGTGGTGGTGCTGCAGTCGGGCCAAACCTGGACTTTGGCCTGAATCCCGTTCCGAAACGGCAACCCAGGCTGAGGGGAGTCCGCTCGCGCTTCTGTCCCAGATTTGACGATTGTCTTATCAATCGTTAACATAATCCCTGTATAATTCACCTGTATCCATTAGATATTTCCACAGGAGGAAAACATGATCTCTAAAGCAATGCAAGACGCATTCAACGAGCAAATTAACAAAGAGATGTTCTCGTCATATCTCTATCTTTCAATGGCTGCCTATTTTGAAAGCGACAACCTGCCCGGTTTTGGGAATTGGCTGCGTATTCAGGCTGCCGAAGAAAACGCCCACGCCATGAAGTTCTATAACCACCTGCTGGAACGCGGCGGCAAGGTGGAACTGAAGGCGATCGCTGCCCCGAAGGCCGGTTGGGCTTCAGCGATGGAAGCTGTCAGTGAAGTTTTAACGCATGAACAGCAGGTTACCAAATCGATCCATGATCTGTACGAAGTGGCCCTCAAGGAAAAAGATTATGCCGCCCAGGTGCTGCTGCACTGGTTTATCGCGGAACAGGTTGAAGAAGAAGCCAATGCCAGCGCCATTCTGGACAGCATGAAGCGTATCGAAGCTCATGACACTGCGGTTTTGATGCTCGACCACCGGCTTGCCAAACGCAAGGAAGATTAAAAGGTTAATGTTTTTTAGGGCGGCCCATACGGGTCGCCCTTTTTTGTTTGGATGTCGTATAATATTTTTAACATTTTATTGACAGGAGGCGCATATGCTCGTAATCATCAGCGATTTACATTTAGGGGATGGCACTTGTGGCAAATCCATTTCGCCCAGCGCCTTTCACCTGTTTGGCGGTCGTTTGCGCGAACTGGCCTATCAGGCTTCCTGGCGTCAGGATAATACTTACCGGCCTATCGAAAGCATTGACCTGGTTTTATTGGGCGATATTCTTGACCCCCAGCATTCGACTCTTTGGCTTGATACCCAGCCAGGTGACCCGGATTACACCCGTCCGTGGACCGATTTCCGCGCGCCAAAATATGCTGAAAAGCTGCTTGAAGTGACTCGCGGCATCCTTAAGCATAATGCCGAAGGATTGGGCGTTTTTCGTGATATTGCTGAAGACAACATGGTTTATGTGCAGCCTGCGTTGCAAGGCAAACCCGATTTTGTTAGCAGCGAGCGCGTTTACCCGGTGGTTCATATTCACTATATGGTCGGCAACCACGATTGGCACTATCACTTGCCTGGCCCGGCCTTTGACAAGATCCGCGAGGAAATTATTGAGGCGCTTGGGCTGAGCAACCCGGTAGACAACTTCCCGTGGGAATTGGAAGAACTCGAGCCGCTCGAGGAGCTTTTTGCAACTTACCAGGCCTATGGCAGGCACGGCGACTTGTACGATAAATTTAATTATGACGCGCTCCGCGGGCGAAATTCTGCAACTCTGGGCGATGTTTTTGCCATGGAAATGCTTAACCGCTATCCGCTGGAAGTGGATAAACAGTTTGGCAATGAGCTTTCACCGGCGCTGGTTTCAAGCCTGCGCAAACTGACCAATATCCGCCCGGCGCTGGCTACCCCGCTCTGGATCAGCGGGCAGATCAAACAGCATGCCCGCAACCACGCCATGGAAACCCAGCTTAAGAAGATTTGGGACGATATGGGGCAGCAATTTCTCGGCCTCGATTTTGTGCGCCAGGCTGATCGGGCCTTCCAATTTGACGCGGTGGATGCCCTGGAACTGGTTCTCAATATTTCGAAACGGACTTCGTTCAAGCGGATTAACGATGTGGTTGTCTGGGTGCGCCAAAAAATGTGGGGCGGTCAGATTTCTTATACCAAATACGCCCTGGAAGAGCCCGTCTTCCAAAAGGGCGCTGCTCGTTTTGTCGCCTACGGGCACACCCATCATCATGAAGTTGTCCCGCTCGATAGCGACGGTATTCCGCCGACAACCGCCTACCAGATTTACATGAACGCGGGCAGCTGGCATTCATACTATACCCTGACGGCCAAAAACCCAAAAGATCAGAAGTTTGTGCCTTACCAGATCCTCTCCTACCTGGTTTTCTATCGTGATGACCAGCGCGGAGGCCGCCATTTCGAGGCCTGGTCCGGAGCATTTGCATAAAAGCTGTTGAAGAAACCTTGTACAGAATCATAGAGACGCAGAGCAAAAATCTCTGCGTCTCTTCGTTTGAAAATTAAAAGCCGGGGTTAATTTTTCTGGAGTGGGATGCGGATGAAGAATGTGCTGCCAGGCAGGCTGGTTTCGTCAGATCCGGGGCTTTCAACCCAGATGCGTCCCTGGTGAGCCTTGATAATACCCGCTGAGATTGCCAACCCCAGGCCCGGGCCGCCGCCCTTGAACGTGGTGCGCCCTGAAGAGTGCAATTCCACTTTGCCCAGTTGATATAGCTTTTCGAAGATTACCTTGTGATTGGCCGGGTCGATGCCGATGCCGGTATCTTTGACAGAGATTTCGATGCACTCGCCCATGCGGTCGTCGGCCACCTGCTGGGCAGCGACCGTGATCGAACCGCCATCGGGAGTGAATTTGATGGCGTTGACGATCACGTTATCGAGCGCTTTTTGCAGAAGCTGTGAGTCGGCCATGAAATGTGGCGCGGAGCGCACATTCTCTTCAAGGACCAGAGTCATCTTGCGATTTGCCATGTCTTCGTGATAATCATTCTGAATTTGGGTCAGGATCGGAGCCACCGCAATTTGCTCGAAATGCGGCTGCAAGGTCTGGCTGTCCAATTTGACCACATCGAGCATGCTGTTGACAACCTGGTGCAGGCGGTCGGTGCCCTTCAAAACGCCATCCACTGCCTGGACGAGCATATCCTGTCCCTGAATGACCGGCACGCCGCGCAGCATGGTCAGGTAGCCTTTCATCACGGTCAGCGGGGTGCGTAGCTCGTGCGCCGCCACCTGAATGAAGGACGTTTTGTTTTTATCGAGTTTTTCCAGATGGATGTAGGCGTTGTTAAGTTCTTCAACCCGCTGCGAAACCATGCGTTCCATTAACTCATTGAATTTGTTCAATTCATCGTACAGGCGCGCATTTTCCAGGGCGATGGCCGCTTGCATGCCAAAAGTGGTTGCCATGAGCAAATCATCCTTGCTGAACGCGCCCACTTCTTCGCGGGTCAGCGAGAGCATGCCGATGACCTTGTTTTTGGAGTAGAGCGGAACGCCCATCCACGAGTGATGCATGGGCAGCCATTCCACTTGTTTCCAGCCGGGATCCTGGCTGACATCGTCGATCAATAAAGCATCGCCCGTTCGGGCAATCTGATCGTATACGCCATCCTCATTGATTTCAATTTGCAGGTTGTCCACTTCAGGGATTGCCGGAAAGCCATGGTGGGCCATGATGTGGGTCGTGCCGCCCGGGTCTTCGAGCAATAATGCGCCGCGTCCGTAGGATAACACCTGGGCCAACTGCTCCAAAACTTGTTGGGGCACTTCTTCAACCTTGAGCAGGGTGGATAGCTGGCGCGAAGATTTAGCCAGCGCCTCAGCCTGGTGGCGGCGCAATTGTTCTGTCTCATAGAGCCGCGCCAATTCTGAAGCGGTTTCTTCGGCAAAATCTTTGGCGATCGCCAACTCACCGGCGCGTTGTTTTGATTCTTCGAGCAGGCGTTCAACCTGGCGTTGAGCCAGTTCGCGCTGCTCGCCCAGCATCGTGCGCAGGAGCGCGCTCGAGATCAGGTTTCGGACGCGCGTATAAACTTCCCAGTCTGAAGGCCCCATTTCCATCCAGATGAAACCGAAGCGGTTCTTGGCGAGTGAAAGCGGCATGACCATTGCGGTATAGCGGCGATTTTTGGGCGTGATCTCGGGGATCAGACTACCCGTTGGCATGGCTTCCTGTTCGCGCGGCATTTGCAAACCCGCTTCATCGTACTTCATCAGCAGGTGGTAACTCTTGGAAGGCGGCAGTGGGACTGGCTCGGGCCGGGCTGAATCGTGGTAAAGCAGCATGTAAAAGTGGTCGATGCCCATGCGCGGAAAGTGTTCCTGGACCGCATCGCCAATCCCGGCCATGCTCATGGCCGGGGCCATCGAAAAGCTGAAACCCTGTAAGATCTCTTCTTGTTGTTCGAGTTTCAGACGATTGAAAGCCTGGGCGCGCTGTGAAAGTTCCCCCACCAGCATGCGCGCCTGTTGGAATAGATTTTCAGCCTTGAGCGTTGCTTTTTGCTCACTGATCCCGGCCAGGGCATGCCGGCGCAAAATTGAGATGACATCATGCCAGGATGTGGCTTCCTCTTCTGCCTCTTGCAGGATCATCACCAGGGCCTGGATGGTGCGCAGGAAGGCTTCGCTGCCCACATCTTCGCGCAGGGTTACCAGCAGCGAATCCCATGCCTGGCCGCAGGCTTCGCGGTAGCGTCTGGAGATTGGTGCATCCTCAGCGACCCTGCCGGCGGACACCAGGGCTCGAATGGCGGCATCGCGTTTATCTTCGAGATGACCCGTGCGGGCGACCTCCTGCTGGCTGACCGCCGCGCGTGAGACGCTCTCGGGTAGACATCCGCACGACCAGCGCACAACCAGCTCAGTCGGGATTTTGACTTGCTGTTCGCGGGGCTGGCCGTCTATCATCTCGACCAGGGTATTGACGGCGCGTACGCCCATGTCATAAAAGGACTGGTGGACCGTGGTCAACGGCACACCCAATGACTGCGCTTCGCGAACATCGTCAAAACCGGTTACAGCAATATCTGCCGGCACGTTGAACCCGCGTTGTTGCAGCGCTTCCATGGCGCCAAAGGCCATGCGGTCATTGGTTGCAATGATGGCATCCGGTTTTACTTTGCGCTCGTCGAACAGCGTCCGAATGGCTGCGCGCCCGCTTTGGGACGTGAAATCGCCATCGGTCACAAGTTTTTCGCTAAAGGGGATGTTGTGGGCTTTTAGTTCTTCGCGATAGGCATGAAAACGCTGGTCAGAATCAACCTGGTCTTTGATGCCTCGAATGAAAGCCAGTTTTTTGTAGCCGTGAACTTCCAATAAATGCCGGACAATGGCTCGCATGCCGCCAATATTGTCTGAAAGCAGGTTGGTGGCATCTTCAATGTCGATGGCGTTGACAACCACCGGCATGCTGGCGTAATGCTCGTAGAATACTTTTAAATCTTTGGGTTTAACACCGTGTGCAATATCGGCTGCCATGATCAGGCCATCTATACGGTTGGGTTTTGCAAGGTCATATAGACCGTATGATGCTGTAAATTCCCCGGGGGTGATCAGGGCCGAAGGCTGTCCGCCGACAAAAATGATCAGATTCAGGTCATTGGCTTCCGCTGCCTGGGATATTCCAGACATGAAATCCTGGCCCCACGCCCGGCTTACCTGAGCGGTAAAAACGCCAATGGTTTTGCGAGTATTTGCTTTGCCTGTTTTTTTCATGGGCCCTTGCTTCCCTGTTTCTCTTGGTTCGATTATATACTACCTTGCCTGCTCTGAAATATAAAAAGCATTAGAAATCCCGGTCTTTCAACAGCGCTCCCGCGATGATGGCCATCTGGCCGAGGTGGTAGGCGATCATGTACCCGACCCTGCGGCTTCTCAAGGGTCGCACGAATTTGTTCCAGGCCAGCAGCGTGTCAGACGCAGCAAACAGGCTTGCGCCCCCGGCCGCCGGCAGGGCGGCTGGCAGCGGCCAGTCGGGCCGGAACAGGGTCGCAATGCCGGAGAGAAACATCAGACTCAGGATGACCATATAGGCCTGTACCGGTTTTCGCAAACGGCGCAGGCCTTTTTCGAGCAGCCCGGCCCGGATGCGCCGGTAAAGCCAGTTGGCCGGAACCAACACAAAAATCGCCAGCAAAATGACGAACGGGCTCAAACGCGGCAGGGGAATGTTGAACCCGACAATATAACAAATGTGCGCCACCAGGAACATTGCCAGCCCCAGCGTAAACCGGCTTGGGAAGAGCAGCAATACATCCCCGGCCATTGAGAAGAGTACCGCGGCGGCAAAAAAGCCCAGACCATTGGCAAGGTCTGGGCTTGTGATGAACAGCGCGGCAAAAAGGGAGGCCATCACGGCTGGTTTGAAAAACAGTTCGGCTTTGAGCCAGTGTTTGTAGACAGTGACCCAATGAATGACAGCCAAAATGAATGTCAGACCGAACAGAAAAAGGCTCATCGGCGTTTTTTATTATCAATCTTGAAGCCAAAGCGGCGCAGGAACTCTTCGTTGTTGCGCCAATCTTTCAGGACTTTGACGCGCAGTTCAACGCGGATCTTGCGGTTGTTCATCGCTTCGATCTCGGTCCGGGCGTGAATGCCGATCTTCTTGAGCATTTTTCCGCCTTCGCCGATGACAATCCCTTTTTGCGATTCGCGCTCGACGAAAATGGTCGCGGCGATGAAGGCTCCCGATTCGTTTCGTTCGGTGAACTCGTCGATGCGGACATGGACTCCGTGCGGGATTTCATCGTGCAGGTGAAACAGGCAAGATTCGCGGATCAGTTCGGCAGCGATATCGCGCTCGTAATAGTCTGTGACCTGGTCGGGGTCGTAATCGGGTTCGCGTTCCGGCAGGTGCGTCAGGATCGTTTCGAGCAGCACATCCAACCCGAGGAATTTGGATGCGGAAACGGGGACGACTTCGGCCTTCGGAATGAGATCGGCATACGGGGCGATTTTTTCGGCCAGCTCTTCGGGTTTGACCAGATCGAGTTTATTGGCGGTCAGGATAACGGGAGCGTGCTTTTTGAGTTGGGCCAGATAAGCGGCGATGCGATGATCGTCGTCGGTTGGCGCTTCCGAAACGGCCACCATCCAGACGATCGCCTCCACATGGGTTAATGAGTCTTCAGCCTGCTGGTTGAGAATTTCGCCCAGTTTGTGGTGCGGCTGGTGGATGCCGGGGGTATCGACGAACACGATCTGGGCGTCGGCGCGGGTCAAAATGCCGAGCTGTTGGCGGCGGGTGGTTTGCGCTTTGGGTGAGACAGCGGCCACTTTTTGGCCGAGCAGGGCATTGATAAGGGTGGACTTGCCCACATTGGGGCGGCCAATAACAGCTACATAACCTGATTTCATTTATATCTCCAGGGCCAACAGCGGAATTTCCATCTCTTGCGGGGTTAGACCGCCGTGATGGCCATAATATTTTTGTTCAAATTTGCCTTTTTCATACCACCAGACCGATTCGTACCGGTACGAGAGAATGACAAGGTTTCCCATGCGCTCACGCAAGCGCGGGGTGACCTGCGGGCCGAAATAACCGGCTTCGATCAAGTCGCTGGTACGGACGACATCGGCTTTGCCCGCCAACCCTTCGGTGAGCAGGGCCTGGGCTTCGTCGAGCAGCTCGTCTTTGATGTACAGGAACATATCGCGGCACGAGCCGCCGGGGACGAGCAACTGGCCGCCGGCCGTGGTTTTGATGAATTTCTCGAAGCCGGGAAAGGCCCGGTTGAGATAGACAGTGGTTTTGGGGTCCACTTCAGATTGACCGTGGTCGGCCGTCAGCAGCAGCAGGGTCTTGCCCGCGCTTTTCTGAGCCTTGCCAAAGAAATTGCGTTCGACGATGGTCAGGAAAGCGTCGATCTCGGCGTCGGCCTGGGGCGAATCGGGGCCGTATTCGTGGTTGATCGAGTCGATCTTGTCGTAGTAGAAAAAGGTGTAGTTTTTGCCTTTTGCCTCGGATAGCGCCTGGCGGATGTTGACCATGCTTTCGGGCAGAGTCTTGAAGCCGCGTGTGTTTGCGCCGTCGAAGGCGATGTTGGAATAGGTGGACGGCGTATACTCGCGGTGCTGGAAAACCTGCGATTTGACTCCCAGCCCTTTCAGGCGGCGGTAGATGCTGCGCGGCGGATAAAGGCTCTTCGGGTTGATGCCGGTCGCTTTGAGCTGGTCGCGTTCGGCGGTGCCCGTAAACGAGAACAGCAGGGGCACGATCATCGCATCCAGTAAAGGTTCGTAATAGTTCCACTCGTGCAGGCCGCTTTCGCCCATCGGCTGCCCGCTGTGGATGAAGGGCACGTGGGCCGAGGTGGTGGATGGAAAAAGCGAGGTCAGTTTGGCAACCTGTCCATCGCGGTGAAAGCGCTGCAGGAAGGCCTCGTCGCCAAAGCGCTCGGTAAAGCGCCAGCCAAAGCCATCGATAAAGAACAAAACAACATTATCGTAGGTTTCAGCCAGCCCCTGGAAGGGACTCTTGGCTTTGGGGCCGCCCAGCAGGCTGGTGATGAATGCCGGCAGGTTGGCGAAGCCGTGCGCATCGTAGCATGGTTTGACGAAGGTCGAATTCATGGATTTCATTATAAAGGCTTACCGTCGCCAGTTGACCAGGATTAATCCCAATATGCACAACCCGATCCCGACCAGGTTGAGCGGGGTCAATTTTTCTTTGAACAAGAGCAGCCCAACCGGCAGCAGGATCAACGCGGCGGCGATATGGACAACCACACCCAGCAGGCTGATCTGCCAGCCGAAGCGATAGGCCAGCAGGATTCCCAACTCGAGGCCGACGATGGACAGGCCGAGCGCGTAACTGGCCCAGTTCAGTTTGGAAAAATCCTGAGCCAGGTTTTGCGGCGGATAAAAGATAAAAAGCGCCAGGGTACCGATGGCGGCTGTGGCATACGTCACCAGCAGGCTGAGGGCCGGGTTGACCTCGGCAGGCGTGCTTTTCTGAAAAAGGTGATAAAGCGTCGAGGCCAGAATGGCCAGGCCGGCAGAAAAAATAAGCATCATAGTCTGTTTTTTCATCTATTTAGGGATAAGACCTGGTTTTGATCGAACCTTGCGTTTCTGTTATTGGTTTGTCGGACAAGCGTAGGGTAAGCGTAGGGTAAGCGTCAAGTATCTTTGGACGGATGGATGTATATTATGTGCATAGGTGATTTCTCTTCTCCTCCTTTCAAAAGAGAGCCAGGTCGGCGTCCTGGCTCTCTCGATTCTAGCACATGTTCTAAAATGCCCGTAAAGGGTATACTCGCGCTGAAAAATCAGGTTAAAACACACACCAGGAGGCGGCATGACCGTCCAGATTACGATCATTGGCATGGGTCAGGTAGGCACTTCAATCGGCCTGGCGCTGGCCGCGCATACTGAAAAAATCCAACGTACAGGGCACGACAAAAACTTTGAGCGGGCCAACAAAGCCCACCAGCTTGGCGCGCTCGACAGGGTCGAGATCAACCTGCCGCGCAGCGTCGAAGGGGCCGACCTGGTCATCCTGGCTTTGCCGATGGACGCCATCGAAGAAACCTTGCGGATCATCGCCCCTGATCTGCGCCAGGAATGCGTGCTGATGGACACGGCCCCCTACAAAGCGCCGGTGGTGGGCTGGGCGCGGACTCAGCTCCCGCCGGGCCGCCATTATGTCGGGCTGGTTTCGGCCCTTAGCCCGCACTACATCACTGGGCTGGAGCGCCCGGCGCATGCCGACCTGTTTCGCGGCGGCGTGGTTGGGTTGGTCAGCCCGCCCGGAACCCCCGGCGAAGCCATCAAACTGGCTTCCGACCTGGTTACTCTGTTGGGCGCGGAGCCGTTCTTTATGGACATGCTCGAAGTTGACAGCCTGATGGCCTCGGCTCACATTTTGCCGCAGTTGATCTCGGCCGGCCTGCTTGATATGACGGTCGATTTTCCAGGCTGGCGTGAAATGCGCCGCCTGGCGGGTCGCCCTTACGCGACCGCCACGCTGCCGGCTGCCAGCCAGGACGATCCAAAAAGCCTGGCGCGCGCCGCGTTGAGCAATCCGCAGGCCAGCCTGGCGGCGATCGATTCTTATATCGAAACCTTGCGCGCCCTGCGCACGGTGATCGCGACCGGCGAGGAAGACGAGCTGGTGCGCCGCTTCGAGCAGGCCCGGGCCGGGCGTGAGCAGTGGTGGGAGGAGCGCTCGTCTGGCGATTGGCAAAAGGTGGAATTTGGCGTCAGCCAGGCGGCGAAACGCCCAGGATTGCTGCAAAGCCTGTTTGGCAGCGGTAAGCGGCGCGGGTGAGGCGTCATGCCCTTTTTTTGTTATATTGTGGAGTGCTCCGATGGCACTTTTTACACCGGCTGGACGACCGACCCGCCGCGCCGTGAGAAACAGCATAATGCCGGCAAGGGAGCGCGCTATACCAGCACCCGTCGCCCGGTGAAGCTGGTTTACCTCGAGGAGCAGCCCGATAAGATCAGCGCTCTGAAGCGCGAACTGGCGATCAAGGCCTTGAAGCGCGAACAGAAGAAGAAGCTGATAGGAAAGTAAAAAGAGAAAAGAAAGAAGAAAGAGGAAAGAATGCCTGACAGCATCTTTCCTCTTTCTTCTGTTTAAGGGGGAATTGCTTTTTGATTATTTAGAGATGTTGCAAATATTTTGATATATTGCCAAAATATTTGACTTTAAATAAAAATCGTGCTAAGATACTTGCAACGGAGAAAAAACCATGACCAATATTCCACAGAAATGCCCGAGTTGTTCTGCGCCACTGGTGGTTACCCAGTTAGGCTGTACATCGTGCGGCACCGGGGTGGTTGGACGGTTCGAACTCAGCCCATTTTCCCGCCTGTCGAATGAAAGCCTGAAATTTCTTGAGACTTTCGTCCGCAACCGCGGGAACGTTAAAGAAATGGAACGCGAAATGGGCGAATCGTACTGGGCCATCCGCCGCCAGCTGGACGAGGTCATCGCCGAAATGGGCTTTGATGTCGCCCCGCCTGCTTCCCCCTCCGGCCAGCGTCAGGAGATCCTCGAACGCTTGAGCCGCGGCGAGATCGCCGTCGAGGAAGCCACACGCCTGCTCATGCAAATGGGCAAACCTTAATTTATCGGATCGAACTTTACCCGCAAGGAGACACTTATGGATCTCAAAAAAGAACGCATGATGATTTTGGATATGATCGCCGAAGGCAAGATCAACGCCGAACAGGGCGAGCAGCTCTTCAAGGCGCTGGACGCCAGTATCATAACGGAAGCAGAACCCGGTGAGAACGATCCGCGGATCGATCCCGTGGCCCCCATCCCGCCGGTGCCGCCGATTCCGCCCATCCAGCCTGACCGGGGCTGGAATAATAAATCGCCCAGCATGAACGAGCTGGTCGCGGCGCTGCGCGAGGCGGGTGTCAAGCACCTGACCCTGAGCGACATCCAGGAAATGCAGGTTCACAACATCACCCCTGAATATATCCGCGAGATGATGGCGCTGGGGATCGAGCCAGACGGCCTCGGCCAGTGGATCGACCTGCGCGTGCGCAACATTACGCCGATCTTTGTGCGCGAGCTGCGCGAACTGGGCATCGACGATGTCGACGATATCCTCGAGCTGACCAACCACGATGTTTCGCCCAAATATGTGGCCGAACTGCGCGCCGCCGGGATGAAAGACCTGGATGTGGATGAACTGGCCGAGCTGCGTGACAACGATATTTCGCCGAAGTTCATCGCCGAGTTGCGCGAGTTGGGCTTCCCTGACCTGGATGTGGATGAACTGATCGAACTTTCGAACCACGATGTTTCGCCAAAGCTGGTTGCCGAATTACGCAACCTGGGCCTGGACAAGCTCGACACCGACGAGTTGGTCGAGCTAAGCAACCACGGGGTATCGCCCAAATTCATTGCCGAGATGCGCGACCTGGGGCTGAAAGACTTGAGCGTGGACGATCTGGTGGAGCTTTCGAATCACGATGTTTCCCCCAAATTCCTGGCCCAAATGCGCGCCCTGGGCTTCGATGACCTGGACGTGGATGATCTGGTCGAACTCTCGAACCATGATGTCTCACCGGAGTTTCTTGAAGGGTTGCGCAGCTTTGGCCTGACCAAGCTGGATGTCGACGAGGTGGTTGAGTTGAGCGACCACGATGTCACCGTCCGCTACCTGGCTGAACTGCGCGAAGCCGGGCTGGGCGACCTGGAGGTGGACGAGATCGTTGAACTCCGCAATCACAACGTCCAGCCGCGTTTTGTGCGCGAACTGGCCGAGCTGGGCTTTAGCAAGCTGAGCGTGGACGAACTGGTCGAGACCACCATCCACCATGTTTCGCCGCGCTTCATCCGCAAAATGCGCGAGAAATTCGGCGAAGGGCTGGAGCTCCAGCAGTTGATCGAGCTGCGCATGCACGGCATCGACCCCGACATGCTCGAAGAGCTGCGCTCGGCCGGTCTGAAGATACAACTCTAAACGAAAAGAGCCTCCCCTAAAAAGGAGGCTCTTTTTTGTTGTATTGACGGTTTATTTCAACAAATACTCCGCCGTTTTGGCTGAAAAGTTGCCGGTCAGGAATTGCAGGCGTTCTATAGTGGTTGCCACAGGAATCTTGAAGGTGACCCAGCCGCGCACCTTTGAGCCGGGTGCCACGATGCGGTGGTTGCCCAGCATCTGGCCTGGCAGGCTTTCGTACGGCTTTGAGTTATTCTCGTCGTTATCGTAGGCGTAACCCTCGGGGTCGAACAAGGTCCACTGGTTGCGGCGGCAGCTAAGCGTTTCATCACTGCTGTTGCGGTATTCGACGCTGATGGCAAAAATATTCAGCTCATCCTGGCGGGCGGCCTGGATCTCGTGCAGGCAGATCTCGTAGTCGCCAACCTTGAGCCACTGTTTCAGCTTGTGGGTATAGGTGCTGTCTGGCAGGATGTTCTCGCGTTCAGCCGGTTCCAATTCGCTGATTTTTTGCGAGAGTAGATAGTTGTTGCCGCAGTGTTCGCAGTCGAAGCGCTGCGAACTCTCGCTCACGCGCAGTTGCGCCCCGCAGGTGGGGCAGTTCAGGTTGATGAAGTTAAACATGGGCAATTTCCTGAAATTGATTTTATAAAAGTATACACTCAAATAACGTTACAGGGACGGCCACGAGGCTGTCCCTGTAACGTTCCAACTTTCAACATTCAACCGATTTTAAAATACCGGCGCGATATACTCGCCCCACACATCCCGCAGCGTGTTGCAGACCTCGCCGAGAGTCATTTTGTTTTCGACACATTCGACAAAGAGCGGCATCAGATTCTCTCCGCTTTTGGCGGCGCTGACCAGGTGGGCGCGCAGTTCGGCGATTTTAGCGTTGTCACGGGTCTCGCGCAGGCGGGCCAGCCGGGCGCGCGCTTCGGCTTCGATGGCCGGGTCGATCGCCTGACGTTCGAGCGTGATCTCTTCTTTAACCTGGAACTGGTTGACGCCAACCACGATCTGCCGACCTTTTTCGATCGCCATCTGGGCTTCGTAGGCCGCATTCTGGATCTCGTTTGATTGATAGCCCTGCTCGATGCCGTTCATCGCGCCGCCCAAAGAGTCGACGCGCGCAATGTATTCAGACGCCAGGCGTTCGATCTCATCGGTCAGGTGCTCGACGAGATACGAACCCGCCAACGGGTCGACCGAATCTGCCACGCCTGATTCGTAGGCGATGACCTGCTGGGTGCGCAAGGCCACCCGCACCGATTTCTCGGTCGGCAGCCAGAGCGCCTCATCCATGCTGTTGGTGTGCAGGGATTGCGTCCCGCCCAAAACGGCCGAAAGCGCCTGGAGCGTGACACGCACAACGTTGTTTTCCGGTTGCTGGGCGGTCAGGGTCGAACCGGCGGTCTGGGTGTGGAAGCGCAACTGCCACGAAGACGGTTTCTGGGCCTTGAAACGTTCGCGCATGATTTTGGCCCACATGCGGCGCGCCGCGCGGAACTTGGCGACCTCTTCGAGCACATCGTTATGGGCGTTGAAGAAGAACGACAGTTGCCCGGCGAAATCGTCCACCTGCAGGTCGGCCTTGATGGCGGCCTCAACGTAGGCGATGGCGTTTGCCAGGGTGAATGCCACTTCCTGGGCGGCGGTCGAACCGGCCTCGCGGATGTGGTAACCGGAGATCGAGATCGTATTCCAGCTGGGCACTTCGGCGGCGCAGTACGAGAAAATGTCAGTGATCAGGCGCATCGAGGGCGCGGGTGGGAAGATATACGTCCCGCGCGCGATATATTCCTTCAAAATATCGTTCTGGATTGTGCCGCGCAGGGCTTTCGGCTCGACTCCCTGCTGTTTGCCAACCGCAATGTACATCGCCAGCAGCACTCCGGCCGGGGCGTTGATCGTCATCGAGGTTGAAACCTTATCGAGCGGGATCTGGTCGAAGAGTGTCGCCATATCCTCGATCGACGAGATCGAGACGCCGACTTTGCCCACTTCACCGAGCGCCATCGGGTCATCGGCATCGTAACCGATCTGGGTCGGCAGGTCGAAGGCCACCGAAAGCCCGGTCTGTCCGGCGCCGAGCAGGTAGCGGTAGCGTTTGTTCGATTCGGCAGCGGTTGAGAAGCCGGCGTACTGGCGCATCGTCCAGAAACGCCCGCGGTACATTGTCGGCTGCACGCCGCGCGTAAAGGGGTATTCGCCAGGGAAGCCCAGTTTTTCCATGTAATCCGGGTCGGAATCCGTTGGCGCGAAGACCGGCGGCAGTTCGATGCCAGACGAGGTTTCAAATTTCGGTTTGCGTTCGGGGAATTTTTCGACAGATTTTTTGTGCGCAGATTCTTTCCAGCGCGTGTATTGATCTTGAAGGCTCATGGCTCTCTCCATCTTCATGTCAGCGTGAGTGCTCATCGCAATGACATATTATTGGGAAAATTATATTGAATTGTACCGTTTGCGTGGTGTTTCCGACAGCGATAAGCGTCATACCGTTTAACGCCATTTATCCCGAATCGTTCTCCCCGCGGCATGCCTCGCCGTTTAACCGAGCTTGAGCGCAAGCTGGCAGGGGTTCCCTGGCCGGTGGATTTCGAGGTCGAAGTGCGATTCGGCGCTTTGAGCACTGCGCGGCAGCCAGGTCTGGTAAGCATAGTCACGCGTCAGGGGCAGGCAGACCGGGTCGGCAGGGTGGCTAAAAGCAACGTACTCCCCGCCTGGCAGGGTATAGCGAACGAAGGTCGGTGCTAACGTTTCAGACGCGGGGAGTTCGACCGCGGTCAGGTAGAAGGCTCCGTTTTTTGCCCAATCTGCGGGGTAGAGACTAACGCCGTACCAGGCCGAGGCGTTGGGGACGGCTTCTCGCAGCGCAGCCAACAGGTCGTGAGCCTGGTTCGGGCTGTTAAAACGGGTCATCCAGCCAACCAGTGGTCGTTCCGGGTAGAGGCTGGTGTTTGGGTGTAGAAAATCCCCCAACGCATTGTTTTGCAGGTGCGCCAGGGTGCGCGGAGCGAGCAAAAAGCGTGGGTCGAGGGCTTTTTCAGCGCGAACCTGGCTGGGCTGGGCGCCAAACATGCGTTTAAAAGCGCGCGAGTAGGTTTCGGTGTTCTGGAATTGATAGTCGGCGGCAATATCGGTGATGCGCCGCCTGCCCTGGATCAGTTCGTCAGCGCTGGCGCTCAGCCGCCGTCGGATCAAGTAATCGTATGGGGTATGATGGACGGCTTTGTTGAATGTGCGCTCAAAATGAAAGATGGAATATCCAGCCGCCGCGGCCATATCGGCCACGCTGATGGGTTCGCGCAGGTGGGCCTCGACGCAGGCCAAGCTGGCGGCGAGGGCGGTCAGGGTCTCGCTCATGGTCACGCGAGCGGGATGATCGGGATGTAAACGTCGAGTTCGGATTCCGCCAGATGTTCCATGCCTTTGAAGCGTTCATCGTAAACCTGGAAGAAGTATTGCCCGGCGCGGCGGTAGCCAAGCTCGCCCAGGCCACTCTCGATCTCGGCGTACCAATCCGTAACAATTTTTTCGCCCTGAACGGTATAGCAGGCGTATTGGGCGGGGGGCAGCACTTTGACGAGCAGGTCGGGCGCAGCCAGATCGAGGTCGTTGATCAGGAATCCGGCAAAAACCTCGAAATGGCCTTTCTGCTCAGTTTCGGGGTTGTAGATGTGAACTTCGTAGGTGCGGTTGGCCAGGGATTGCAGGTGCGGGTAACGTTTCAGGCTGTGTCCGAGGCGCTGCCAGAGCCGCCCGATTTCGTTTTCCACATCCCAATCGCCGCTGACAGCGAAGGGATCGCCGTAAAAGCTCAGGCCGAGCAGGGTCAGTTGGTCGAGGGAATGGATGGTTGGTTGCATGGGCAGCTCCTGGTGAATATGCATCCATTATAGTAGGGACACGGCAGATTGAGATGGTCTTTGTCTCTTCAAGAAATCTGCCGTGCCCCCACGCCAGGATTAACCGCCAGTTTCGACAGCGTGTTCCGTAAAGAAAGCCGCGGCGTCTTCCATGCACTCCGGCCAGTCGGCGAACCAGGGCGCAACTTTGACATCCCGTACCCGGTCGCAAACGGGGATGTACGGCTTCAGGTCGAGCAGGGGTGTGCTGTCGAAGGCATCGATCCAGGGCAGGATGACCAGGCCGTTGGTCTCGTCGATGTGCAGGATCGGGCAAACCGTCACCGCGATTGGGTTTGGACGGTACTCGGCGCGACAGGCAAAGACCCCGGCGCTGGTTCCGGGCGCGTAAGGCAGTTCGGTTTGCAGCAGGCTGCGGTCGGTGAGGTTGTCGTGCTTGTCGGCCCACCAGAAGATCAGCACATGGCTGAACTGCTCGAGCTGTTTGAGCGCCGGGCGATAGGGCGGCAGGATCTCGAGTTGGGCACCCTCATCAGATGCGTGGATGGTGCCAATTGGGTTGAGCTGTAGTTTGTTGTTCATCAGATTCTCCTTTTGAGTGGTTGCCCTGATGATACGTCGCGCCCCGGCTTTTTGCCTGACGCTGCTTGCGCTGTTTGCCGGCAAACAGGCTCAAATCTACCGCGAGTTTGACGTTTTTTGCTTTCTGGTATGATTCGCAAGACCTTCCCCGCTGCCAAACGTATACCTGAATGATGCTACAACCCAACCCGGAAATTTATTGGAAAGAATGCCTGAAGATGAAAAAATTATACGCTTTGCTTTGCCTGGTTTTGTTTGCGGGCTGTGCTCCTGTTCAGAAAAACACACCTGTTCCCAGCCCCGTTCCCGCGCCGACTGTGACACCCATTCCAACTGCGTTGCCCACGCCTTCTGCGCCCGGTGATGAGGTGATGTGGAATGATCTGCAAGTCAGCCTGTTGCAAGCTGAGATCACCGGCAGCTATGTCACAGAATTCGGTTCCCAGCGCAACCCGACCCAGGGGCAACAATTTCTCTGGATCCATGTTCAGTTGGAAAACACCGGGCAGGAGAATTTCAACCTGCCGACGGTCGAACACTTCAGCGCCTTGTATGCTGCGACTGAATTCAAGCCGGCCTACGGTCATCGCCAGGGATATTTGGATTACACAACGCTGGGGGCAACCCTCTTCCCTGGCCAAAAAGTGGATGCCTGGCTGCGCTTTGATCTGCCCGCAATGGCAGAATTGAAGGATGCGCAGTTTGTTTTCATGCCGAAAAGTTTCCAACTGGGTGTTTTGCCCTCTTCTCCAAGCTTTCCCTGGGGCGGCCAGCACCCGATTTTTATCTGGTTTTGCGAGCGATAAAACCCGAATACGTGCTAGAATTTCCTTTCATCTCTCTTTGAAAGGTTTTCAAGCATGTCTGCTCTGCTCTCCCGTTTAAAACAATCTTCCCGTGAACTGATCTTGTTTGCCAGTGCTGCGCTGATCCTGGGCATGGCGCTCAGCATCATGAATGCTACCTTTAACAACTTTCTCAACGAGAGATTCTCCCTGAGCGGCTTCGAGCGTTCCTTTTTGGAATTTCCGCGCGAACTGCCCGGTTTCCTGGTGGTGTTTGTCTCGGCAGCGCTCTGGTTTCTGGGTTCGCGCCGCCTGGGCGTGGTTTCCATCCTGTTGTCGGCTGTTGGGGCGATCCTGATCGGGTTTGCCTCGCCCAGCTATTGGGTGATGGTGATGTGGCTCTTCGTCTACAGCCTGGGAGATCACCTGTTCATGCCGATCGCCTCGACCATCGGCATGGAACTGGCGCGCGAAGGGCAGGATGGCCGTCGTCTGGGACAACTGAACGCCATTCGCAATGCCGCCGCCATTCTGGGCAGTTTCATGGTTTTCCTCGGCTTCAAATATGCGGGATTTACTTTTCAGCACACGTTCGCGATCGCGGCTGCCTTTTTGCTGCTGGCGGCTTTCCTGCTTTACCAGATGACCCCCGAAAAAGTGGTCACGCGCCGCGGCTATCTGCAACTGCACAAGGAATACAAGCTTTACTATGCCCTGAATGTTATTTCAGGCGCGCGCAAGCAGTTGTTCATCACGTTTGCGCCCTGGGTGCTGGTGCAGGTTTTCGAGCAGCCGACCCAGATCATGGCGACTTTGTTCACCATCGGCGGCGTGATCGGAATTTTGTTCCAGCCCCTGTTGGGCTGGGCGGTCGACAAGCTCGGCGAGCGCTTTGTGCTTGCGGCTGAAGCGGTGATCCTGGTTGTCGTTTGCTTTGGCTATGGGTTCGCCAAGTTCCTGCTGCCGGTGAATATCGCCTTCCTCGTGGTTTGCATCTGCTTCCTGGTTGACCAGATGATCTTCTCGGTCGGCATGGCGCGCGCCACCTATTTAAAGAAGATCGCCAAACAGCCCGACGATATCCAGCCTGCCCTGACGGCGGCCGTGACCATCGACCATATTTTCTCCATTTCCGCTGCGCTGGTGGGTGGGCTGATCTGGAGCACTTTCGGGTTCCAGTATGTTTTTCTGATGGGCGCGGGGCTGGCCATCATCAACTTTTTCACGGCTTTGCAAGTGCGCATCCCCAAAACCCAGAATGTTTGATCCATTTTCTGGTACACTTTTTACACGATGACATCTTTTCTCCAACTTTCGCTTCTTCTCATCATTATTCTGGTTGCCGCCAAACTGGGCGGGTATGCCAGCATTCGGCTGGGACAGCCGTCCGTGTTGGGGGAACTTCTGGTTGGTATTTTACTGGGCCCATCGTTGCTCAATCTGTTGGGGCTGCCTCTGTTTACCGAAGCGGAAACGCTCTCGCACACCATCGTCGAGTTGGGAGAAATCGGCGTGATGTTGCTGATGTTCCTGGCCGGGCTGGAACTGCACCTGAACGAGCTGCGCGGCAACGTCAAGGTAGCCGGGCTGGCCGGGGTGATGGGAGTTGTTCTGCCGCTGGCAGCGGGTTGGATAACCGGCCTGGCCTTTGGCATGGAAAATGAGCGGGCCGCTTTTCTGGGGTTGGTCATGGGCGCGACTTCGGTCAGCATCTCGGCCCAAACCCTGATCGAACTGAAAGCCCTCAAGAGTCGCGTGGGGCTGGGGTTGCTGGGTGCAGCGGTTTTCGATGACATCCTGGTCATTTTTTTGCTTTCGCTTTTCTTTGCTTTTACTTCCGGCGCAAGCGGCCTGCTCGAAGTGCTGATCGTTTTGGGCCGGATGGTTTTGTTTTTTGGGCTGGCTTTTGTTTTTGGACTGTGGGTTTTGCCGCGCATCATCCGTCTGGCGCGCAAGCTGCCGATCAGCCAGGGTGTACTGACCCTGGCCATTGTTACCATCCTCGGGTATGGGCTGGCAGCAGAACTTGTCGGGCAAATGGCCGCCATCACCGGGGCTTTCATCGCCGGGCTGATGTTTGCCCGCACCCCTGAGAAGGAAGCGCTCGACCCGCGTATCTCGGCCCTGGCCTACGGTCTATTTGTGCCTATTTTCTTTGTCAGTATTGGGCTGAAAACGGAAATTGTTCTGCAAGCTGAAACGATCCTGTTGACGCTGGTGGTGATCGTGGTTGCCATCCTTTCGAAGTGGATCGGGGCGGCCGGCGGCGCAAAACTGGCGGGATTCAACTGGCGCGAGAGTGTCCAGCTTGGCATGGGCATGGTTTCGCGCGGCGAAGTGGGCCTGATCGTGGCCAGCGCCGGAGTAGGCGCCGGCATGGTCAGTGAGACCGAATTTGCCGCGGTGGTAGGGATGGTAATTGCCAGCACGCTGATCACCCCGCCTGCCTTGCGCGCCCTGTTCCATTTGCCGCAAGATTGGACCATCCGTTTGCCGCGATTTAAAAGAAACCCCCAGCCTATTCGTAAAGAAGAAATCAAAGAGGAGGAAGAATGAGTCTCGTCTTATTCGTTTTGCACGACTCGGAAAAACTTCAGGATGTGTTGGCCGCCTGGGAAGAATGCGGCATCGATGGCGCAACAGTGCTCTACAATACCGGGCTGGGGCGGTTCAGGCAGAACGAGGCGCTGCGTGATGATATTCCACTGATCCCATCGTTCAGCGATTTCTTCTCCCATCCTGAAAATCACGGCAATACTCTCTTTACCATTCTCGACGATGACAAGATCATCCCGGCCCTCGTCCAGGCCACCGAGCGCGTTGTCGGCGATTTGGGCCAGCCGAACAACGGGATTTTGGCGGTGCTCCCTGTCAGCCAGGTTTACGGCCTGCGAAAACGGGATCCATACGAGGGATAGCATGAAATAATGACTACCAGGCAACTTTTAAGATGAGAATTCCGTACAAAAAAGAGACAAAAGTCATTTGTCTCTTTTTTGTCATAGTGCTACACTAAAAAAGACACTTTTTTACGGAGGATGCTATGGGTCGTACATTTGCTTTTATCGGCGCTGGTCTGGCTTTTCTCTTTTCCCTTGGCCTGATTTTTTGTGGTGGTTTTATGATATACGCCTCTTTTGGGCAGGGCGGTCAAGCTGAATGGCAGACTGGGGGGGGGATATTTTTAGGTATCGGTCTCTTGCTATTGATAGGATCGGTTGTTCTTGTCTGGATTGGAATGCGCGGGCAGAAAACCGAGGTGGTCCAGAATGTCACCATGAAAATGGATCTGCCTGGCGAAACCAAAGTCGAACAAATGAAATGCCAGTCATGTGGCGGGGTTATCACTTCGACCGATATCAAGATCATGGCGGGTGCGCCTGTCGTTACCTGCCCTTATTGCCAGTCCACCTACCAATTAACTGAAGAACCCAAGTGGTAACGTTCTAACCGGGAGGGACGTCCATGAAAATGCGAATTTTATCTTTCCTGCTCGTGTTTGCGCTGGCTTTTGGGCTGGTTTCGAGCGTTTCGGCGCAAAATTATTCCTTTACGCTCGAAAGCGAAACGGCGGATGTCTACGTCAATGATGACGGCACCTTGACCGTTCAATATGCCTTTACCTTTGCGAATGCCGCCGGGGCCAGCCCGATCGACTTTGTGGATGTCGGCCTGCCGAATAGCAGCTACGATTACTCCTCCATCCAGGCCGACGTGAACGGGCAAGTTGTTTCCATTTCCAGCGATTACCAGGGCAACGGTTCGTATGGCGTGGCCGTCGAACTCGGCGCGCGCGCCATCCAGCCCGGCCAGCGCGGAACGGTCAATGTGCGGGTCGGCACCATCAGCCGCATGTTGTTCCCCGATGACAATGATGAAAACTATGCCAGCATGAACTTCTCGCCGACCTGGTTTGGTTCCGAGTTTGTGAAGGGCAGCAGCAATATCACCGTACGCTTCCATTTGCCGCCGGGAGTCAAACCCGAAGAACCGCGCTATCACCTTGCCAAGGGCGGCTGGCCGTGTGACAAGGAACCCTCCGCCGCGCTCGATGCGGATGGTCGCATCGTCTATACCTGGCAGTGTGACGATGCCAGGGGCTACACCCAGTACACTTTTGGGGCATCCTTCCCGGCCAGTTATGTGCCCGAAGGCGTGATCGTGCGCCCATCGTTCTGGGAAACGCTCGGGATTGATGAAGATACCCTTTTGGGGCTTGGTTTTGCCTGTTGCTTTGGCGCAATTTTCTTCGGCGGCCCAATTCTGGCGGCGGTTGGCGAGCACAAACGCAAGAAACAATACCTGCCTCCCAAGATCGCCATTGAAGGTCACGGCATCAAACGCGGTCTGACCGCTGTCGAAGCGGGCATTCTGATGGGTCAGCCGCTCGAAAAAGTGATGACCATGGTTTTGTTTGGCGTTATCAAAAAGAACGCCGCTGAAGTGCTCAAGCGCGACCCATTGCAGCTTGGCGTTGCCAACCCCTTACCCGAAGGCTTGCGCGAGTATGAAAAGGAATTCCTGGCCGCCTTCAAATACGAAAAGGCAGTCGAACGCCGCAAGGCACTGCAAACCATGACGGTTGACCTGGTCAAGGCTGTCGGCGAAAAAATGAAGGGTTTCAGCCGCAAGGAAACCATCGAATATTACAAATCGATCAATGACAAAGCCTGGGCCCAGATCGCGGCTGCCGGAACGCCTGAAATGCAAAGCCAGATGTTCGAAGAAGCCATCGAGTGGACCATGCTCGATAAGGATTACGATGATCGCGCCCGGCGCACTTTCAGGGGCCCGGTCTTTGTCCCAACCTGGTGGGGACGCTACGACCCGATCTATCGCGGACCTTCGATGGCTGGCGCTGGCGGAGTCGGCTCCGCACCCGTTTCGATGGGCAGCGGCGGACGCGCTTCGCTGCCCGGGGCTGATTTTGCCGCTTCGGTCGTCACCGGCACCCAGACCTTCGCCCAAAAAGTCCTCGGCGGCAGCTTTACCGAGGGCGTGACCAAGGTCACCAACCCGTTGCCCAAGCCCACCTCCAGTGGAGGCCGTTCGGGCGGTGGCGGCGGATGCGCCTGCGCCTGTGCCTGTGCCGGTTGCGCCTGCGCCTGTGCCGGCGGCGGACGATAGTATTGGTTTAAGGTTGAAAGTTTAACGTTATAGGTATCCTAAATGATTCGTGAACTTGGTCAAAATGTCAAAAAAATGGCTGCAAGATTTGCTTTTTTCAACGTTCAATCTTCAACGTTGAACGCGCAGGCTGAACTTTATCATTACGCCATCGAAAACCCGACCGAAAAGAGCCGCGTCCACCTGCGGCTCGACACGGATGGCAGCGGGACACTGATCGTCAATGCCAACCGCATTATGCACCTGAACCCGACAGCGGCGCTGATGGCGAAGAACATTCTCGAAGGCCAGCCGGACGATGAGATTGTCAAAACGGTTACAAAAACGTGGAACGTGAAACGTGAAACGGCGCTGGCTGACCTGGAAACTTTTCACTTTCAACTTTCCAACTTAATTCGCCCGGATGGCGCCTGCCCTGTGCATGAACTGGAACTGGATACGCTGATGCCCTTCAGCGCCCGGCCTTCTGCCCCGTACCGGCTCGACCTGGCGCTGACCTATCGCTGCAATAACGATTGCCATCACTGCTATAACCTGGAACATCCCAAACCCGGCCAGCCGCTCAAACGGCCGGAACTGAGCACCGAAGAGTGGAAACAGGTTATCGACAAAGCCTGGGCGTTGGGAATTCCGCACATTATCTTCACCGGCGGCGAACCTACTTTAAGGGATGACCTGCCAGAGTTGGTCGCCCACGCCGAGGGCAACGGTCAGATCACCGGTTTGAATACCAATGCCCGGCGGCTGAGCGATCCGAACTTTGTTAAACGGTTGGTCGATGCAGGCCTCGATCACGTTCAGATCACGGTCGAGTCGGCAGACGCCGACATCCACGATCAAATGGTCAATGCGCGCGCCTTCGAGCAGACGATTGCCGGGCTAAAGAATGTGCTGGCGACGCGTCTATACGTGATGACTAACACGACCATGCTCACCGATAATGTGGCGAGCATCCCGGCCACGCTCGATTTTCTGGCCGAATTGGGCGTGCCGACTGTCGGATTGAACGCGCTGATCTACTCCGGTCACGGTGCGACGGTCGGGAGCGGTTTGCCGGAGCGCGAGCTGGCTCCGCTGCTGGAGATGGCGCGCGCCAAAACGGAGGCGAGTGGCCAAAAACTGATCTGGTACACGCCGACCCAGTACTGCCACTTCGACCCGACCCAGATGGATTTGGGCGTCAAGGGTTGCACGGCGGCCCAGTACAACATGTGCGTTGAGCCAGACGGGGCGGTGCTGCCCTGCCAGTCTTACTACAAGCCGCTTGGCAACCTGCTGAGCGACGATTGGGACACGATCTGGAACCATCCGCTGGCCCTCAAGCTGCGCGAACGCCGGGATCTGCCCCTGAAATGCGAAGGCTGCGCGATCCTGGCCGAGTGCGGCGGCGGCTGCCCGCTGCAGTTTGAAGATCAAGCGTTGAAGGTTGAAAGTAAAACCTTTTGATCGGCAAAGCTTAACCTTCAACATTGAACTTTCAACGGAGAAACCATGAACTGGCTTAAAGAATTCCCCGCCGCCGTCACCGTTTGCGACAAAGAAGGCATACTTCTGGAGATGAACGACAAAGCCGCCAAGACCTTCGAGAGCGACGGCGGGTATGCGTTGATCGGCAAGAACATGCTCGATTGCCACCCCGGTCTGTCGCGCCAGAAAACCGAGCGCCTGCTGGCCGCCCGCGAGAAGAACGTTTATACGATTGAGAAAAAGGGTGTCAAGAAGCTGATCTACCAGAGTCCCTGGTTTGAAGATGGCCAGTACGCCGGGTTTGTCGAAATTTCACTTGAAATCCCGTTCGAGATGCCGCATTTTATGAGAGGTTAGCTCTCGTGAAAAAACTGTTGTGGCTGGTTGTGGTGTTGACGGTTAGCCTGGCTTGCAGAACCATCTCAAGCCAGGTTGCTGTTCCGACGCCCATTGCCCAGCCCACCGCTGCCGCAAGCGGGACAATTGCCCAACCCACCGCCACCACCGTCGAAGCCACCCAGACCGTTTTATCGGAAAATACCCCGCAAGTTGCTGCGGTTGTTGAAGCGGCTCCGGCTGGCCTGATCGCTCGTGAACATCTTGTGGCTTTGTCTGCTGAGATCGGTCCGCGTGTTGCCGGAACGGCGGGAGAACGCGCCGCGCAGGATTATATTTTCACAGCCTTTGAATCCATCGGCTATTCGCCCGAAGTGCAGGAATTTTCGGTGGTCGAGGATGCCGAAGGCGAGACGATTGCCATCCGCTCTGCGAATGTGATCGCCGTCAAATCAGGCAAATCGTCCCAAGAGATTATCGTTGGCGCGCATTATGATTCGACTGGCGATGCTGGCCGCGGGGCAGACGATAATGCCTCAGCCGTGGCTGTGATGCTCGAAGTTGCCGAGAACATTGTGGGGCTTGAAACGCCCTACACTATCCGCTTTATTGCCTTTGGCTCGGAAGAAATCAACCTGAACGGTTCATATGCCTATGCCGGACAGATGAGTCGGGAAGAGATCGACAATACCATTGCCATGATCAACCTGGACAGCCTGGCTGCTGGCGATAACACTTATCTTTACAGCGATGAGGGCCGCAAAGCAGAACTGCGCGATTGGGCGCTGGCCTGGGCTGACGAGCATGGTTTTGAGCTGCAAACCATCGCCAATGTCGATCTGACCGATGATGGCTACGGCATCTCCGATCATTTTCCTTTTCAAGAAATCGGCATTCCATATGCCTATTTCGAAGCCACCAACTGGGCTTTGGGTGATCAAGACGGCTACACCCAGGTTGACTCGCAATACGGTGAAAATGGCTATATCTGGCATACCCAATATGACAACATCGACTATCTCGATCAAACCTTCCCCGGGCGCGTGGACGAGCATCTGAACCTGTTTGTCAGCGTCCTGCAAGCCGTTCTGACGGAATATATCCGCTAACCTTATGCAAATTTGCTACCTGCTGGTTTTTCCTGACAACGTTAAGTCCATGGAAATTCCGACCATGCCCATCATAGGCTTGAAAGATGCCCCTTACTTTCAGCCGGTTGATATCAACGTGCTTGCGATCGGGCAGCAAACCGTGCACGTTGAAGGGGTTGCTGTGACAGCCATCCGACAGCGGCTCGATGAGCGGGTGCAGGTACTCGAGTGTCATTTTAAATTGCCCGATACGCTCAGCCAGAATGCCATCCAGCATCGCCAGCGGATCGAGCGCGGCCTCAGCAAAATGTTCCTGTCTGAAAAATACCGGCTCTCAGGGCTGTACGAAGAATACATCGTCCTGCTGGTCAGCGAGATTGAAGGCACACCCGATCAGTTTATCGAGCAAAACGCTGAAGGTCTGGCCCGTTTTATGCGCTCGCAGCGTGAAATCTTTGACCAGTCCGAAATTGACGAAATCCTGGTCAGCCGGGTGCGCTACTCGCGCGACGAACTGACCGTGGTCGATTGGGATGGCGCGGCCATTATCTCGAAAGTCGGCGATTTCCAATCCGACATCGAACTGCTCAAAATCGGCAACTATCAATTGCTGCGCTATCGCATGTTGGACCAGTCGATCGAAGCCAGCCTGCGCCAGATCAGTGATCAGTTCAAAAGCAAAGCCAAAGGTTTTTTTCGGCCCGGCCTCGGTCGCTCCTCCTTGCGGCGCATTGTCAGCCTGCGCCTGGAACTGATGCTGGATTTTGAACATACCGATCAGAACCTGCTGCTGATCGGTGACTGGTACACCGCGAAACTGTACTACGCCATTCAGGAAGAGCTCTACCTCGCCAACTGGAAACAGGCAGTGCAGGCCAAGCTCGACAATCTTGAGAACATCAGCACCACCATTCAGGAACATTTCGCGCTTTCATGGCGCGGGCTGATGGAACAAGCCGAACTCTTTGGCTGGATCGTGCTGCTCATCGGTTATTTTGTCTTATTCTTCATGGAAGAGATCAAAATTGGTCATTAACCCCTCCAAAAGGAGTAAAAAATGAATATCATCGAATTCATCACCTCGCGCTTCAAACCGGTTCTCGCCCTGCCGCCGGGAAGCTACCACTTTGAATCTGCTCCGCAAGACGGCAAACCCTATCGTCTGCACCTGCGATTGCAGGCCGATGGCACGGGCATTCTTGTCATCAATGCCGCCACCGTGCTGCACCTCAACCCGACCGCCGCCGAATATGCGTATCACCTGGTCCGTGGCGCAACGCCCGACGAGGCCGCCCGGATCGTTGCCGACCGTTACCGCGTCAACCGTGAGCAGGCGCGCGGCGACTATCGCGACTTTGTGGATCGGATCCAGACCCTGGCTGAGACGGAAGATCTCGACCCGGTCACCTTCCTTGACTTTGAGCGGATTGCGCCAAATAGCGCTGCGCTCTCTGCGCCCCTGCGCCTGGATTGCGCGCTGACGTATCGCCTGCCCTCTGGCGCTGACCCGTTAATGTCCCCAACCAAGCGCGTCAGCCGCGAGCTGACCACCGCCGAATGGGAAGCGGTCCTCGACAAAGCCTGGGAGTTTGGCATCCCGCACATCGTTTTTACCGGCGGCGAAGCCACCTTGCGCGACGATCTGACCCAACTGATCGCCCGCGCCGAAAAGAACGGCCAGGTCTGCGGACTGCTGACTGATGGCCACAAACTTACTGACCGGGCCTACCTGAAAACGCTTTTGCAAACCGGTCTCGATCACCTGATGATCATTCTGCCGACCGTTGGCGAGCCAGACTGGCAACCCATTCAAAACGCGCTGGTCGAAGATATTTTCCTGTCGGTGCACTATACCGTCACCCCGCAAAATGCGGCTGGCGTACCCGCCCTGATGGAAAAATTGCACCAGGCCGGGGTTGAAGCCATGTCTTTGAGCATCTCAGACCCGAGCCTGCGCGACAACCTCTCCAAACTGCGCGACATTGCCGGGGACCTGGGCCTGCGCCTGGTCTTTGACCTGCCCGCGCCATATTCTGCGGCCAACCCGGTTGCGTTCGAAACCGCTGAAGACGACGGCACTCCCGGTGCAGGTCGGGCCTGGCTGTATGTCGAACCCGACGGCGATGTGCTCCCCGCCCAGGGCATGGCTGAAACCATTCTGGGCAACATCCTGGGCGATTCGTGGGGAAAAATTTACCCCTCATGAGAGCCCCCCGCCCTACAGCCCGCGCCATCATCATTCAAGGGGATAAAATTGCCCTGCTGGAACGTACCCGGCAGGGCAGGCATTATTTTGTTTTTCCCGGCGGCGGTATCGACCCTGGCGAAACGCCCGCAGAAGCGGCCGTCCGCGAGGCGCTCGAAGAGACCGGCCTCGAAATTGAACTTGAGCGCCTGGTAGCCGAAGTGCAATTTCACGGGAGTCCGCAGTATTATTTCCTGTCGCACCCGACCGGCGGCGAACTGGGAACTGGCACTGGCCCGGAAATGATCGCTCCGCCCTCCCTGATCGATGGAACCTATGACCCGTGCTGGGTCTCGCTGACAGAGATCCCCAACCTGCCGGTTCTGCCGGGCTCGATCGCCGCTTTGGCCGCTTGCCACCCGCTTTGGCCTGAATCGCCCTTATCTTTTGAAGAGTGATTTTTTTAGGCACAATCGCCTGTATAATTCAGCCATCTTTATAACCAAAATTCTACAGGCGGACTATGAAGCGTAAATTGATTCTCCCCATTCTTTTGCTTTTGTTTGCTTCGCTGGCCTGTCGCGCTGCTGAGCAGGCTGTTTTTGGCACCCCGACTCCCACGGCATCGATCACGCCGAGCGCCACCCCAACTTTTACCCCTACGCCCCTGCCGCCTACCGCCACCCCGACTCCTTCGTTCGAAGAAGCTTGTCCGAATGGCGATTGTGTCGAAGCCTGTCTGGAAACCCTCGGCCTCGACCTGGTCAATGAGAGCCCCTATTCACATCGCGACCCTGATTTCGAAGGCAACAGCGGCCAGGTTCTGGTTGATTACATTGTCACCGGCGATGAAATTGTCGAAGCCGAAAAGAAATCGGTTTATTCGAATTTTAAAAGCTATCAGGATGATACCGAATTACACCAGCGCATTTGGGAGTATTACCGCACCATCATCCCTGCAAGATACCGCAAGACCATTTCCAATTTTTACATGTTTACCGATGGCAAGCAGCGCATTTTGGCATTTGTTGCCCAATCGTACGCATCCCCGGAAGAGTGGGTCTTAAGTGTGGATGTTGTCGATGCTGAAACACCCCAGGATTTGACCTATACCCTCGTTCACGAGTTTGGCCATCTGGTGACTCTTGGCCCCGACCAGGTGATCCCTTCAGAAGCGATATTTGAAAACCCTGGCGATGAGCAGATCTGGCGTCAGGAGTACGATGCCTGTGAAACGTACTTTCCCGGGGAAGGCTGCAGCGTGCCGGATGCTTATATCGATGCCTTCTTTACGAAATTCTGGGAAGATATTTACCGGGAGTGGGTCCGTATCCAGCTTCAGGAAGACCCGGATAGTTACGAGACACTCATTGAAGAGTTTTACGAGGTTTACCAGGACCAGTTTGTTTCGGATTATGCGGTCACGAACCCCGAAGAAGATATTGCCGAATCGTTTACATTCTTTGTTCTGACAAAAAAGCCTGAAGCGAACAAGATTTCAGATGAGAAGATCTTGCTTTTCTATGAATATCCGGAACTGGTTTCCCTGCGCCTGGACATTATCCAGGGGATTTGTGGCTATAACAAGTAGCAAAACTGCATAAGGAGTTCCTTGTGAAAAATCTTGGTGCGCCCTGGAAAAGCTGGCTTCATTGGCGAGTCTTGCTGATCGGGATAGGGTTGGGTCTGGTGGGCGCTATTACGTTGTGGGCTGAAATGCGCATCCCGCTTTATCCACAACTCAATATTGCCGCTGACGTCAGGGAGTTTTTTGTGGTGATCGGCGCCTGGTATCTTGGCCCGATTGGTGGCCTGCTGACGGGCGCAGTTTCAGCGGCATATTCACCCATCGCCAATCCCTTCCTGCATTTTTCATCCTGGATTGCCCATTCTCTGGCCGGTCTGGTACTGGGGCTGGTTTATTCGCCACGTAACGATTTGACCGCCAGGAATTTTGTTTTTCTCTGGGTGCGGGCGATACTGACCTATTATCTGGTTTTGATCGTTGTGTTAATTGTCTTCATCAGCTTGCTTGTGCCTTCGTTTTTCCTTTCCCCTGATTTGCCGGGCGGCACGGTTCTGCAAAACTACGTTGTCTTTATCTCTGCTGTTTTGCCTGAACTCGGGTTTGTTCTTGTATTGACTCTGATCGGCATGTTGGCCCTGCCGAAAAAATACCGAAAGCCGTTATGGAGCGTTGACAAACCGAATAACCCGTAGTATTATCCTGCTTCGCGAACCGCAAAACGCCAAGGTAGCTCAGAGGCAGAGCAAGCGGCTCATAATCGCTCGGTCGAGAGTTCAAATCTCTCCCTTGGCACAAAAAGACCGCCCGCTAAGGGCGGTTTTGATTTTTCTCGTGCCAGAATTTCATCGATGAAGCTTTGTGATATTGGTTGCAAGCAAATCATTGCCTGATTCTGGTTTTGCGGTATAATAGCGCTCTGTCCATCGGGGCGTGGCGCAGTCCGGCTAGCGCGCTTGCATGGGGTGCAAGAGGTCGGAGGTTCAAATCCTCTCGCCCCGACAGACTTAAAAACCGCTGATCCTTTCTGGGTCGGCGGTTTTCGTATTAATTCGAATTTAGGATAAGCGCTTGTTTATTGCGGAGCCGCAGAATGCACGGCTCACACTCGGGAGATGGGCGCTATCTCTCTTTAACATCCCGCTTTACGTAAAGCTGTGACTGTAAAACCAGTTGTGCTATCTGGTAAAATCAGCCCACTATGAAAAAATGGCAATTTTGGCTTGGGGTGCTGATCAGCATCTTGTTCTTGTGGCTCGCCCTGCGTGGACTGCACCTGGGCGATTTTTGGTCGGTGGTGGCGAAGGCCAACTACTGGTGGATTCTGCCCGGCGTGGCGGTTTACTTCGTGGGCGTGTGGGCGCGAGCCTGGCGCTGGCACTACCTGCTCGGACCGATCAAAAAGATCTCAACGGCAAAGATGTTCCCGATTACGACCATTGGCTACATGGGCAACAACATCTACCCGGCCCGCGCCGGGGAGGTTTTGCGGGCCGTCATCTTGAAACGCAAGGAAGGCGTGCCGGTCTCGGCCTCGCTGGCAACGATCATTGTTGAGCGTATTTTCGATGGCGTGGTCATGCTGGCTTTTGTATTTGTTAACCTTCCGGAACTGGCGAAGCTAACCGGCTCATCCGGCTTTGTGGGCAATATCCAGCAGGTGGCGGTTTATGGCACGGCGGCTTTCATCGGCGCGCTGATCGTTTTCCTGCTGGCGGCCATGTTCCCGGCTCGAACGGCCAGTCTTGGCGATTGGTTCATTGAACACCTTTTGCCAGAACGATTTAAAGAAAAAGTTCGCGGCATCATGCACAAATTTCTGGATGGTCTGGCCTCGCTGCGTTCGCCGTTCAATGTCTTGATGGTTTTCCTGACCTCGGTGGTCATCTGGTTGCTGGAAACCGCCAAATACTGGTTCGTGATGCATGCTTTCAACTTTGAAGTCTCGTTTTTCGCGTTGATGCTGATGAACGGCATTGTCAATCTGGCGACGACCATTCCCTCCGCTCCTGGCTACATCGGGACCTTTGACGCGCCCGGCATTGCCGTCCTGACCGCCTACGGCGTGGACCAGGCCACGGCGGCCGGATATACCCTGACCCTGCATGTCGCGCTCTGGCTGCCGATCACACTGGTCGGAGCCTGGTTCCTGGCCCGTGAGGGCATCAAATGGAGCGATTCGCTGCGGACTGAGGCAGAATAACTTTGCGTTTCCCGTAATGAAAGTTTATACTAATGGTGTCCTTTCTTTTGTAAAATAAGAAAAAGGAAAACGCATGTCAGCAACAGATGCAGGCTCGACACCAAAATTAAGAGTGCTTATTGCGGATGACTTTCAAGAAACGCGCCGCAGTGTTCGCTTGATGTTATCCATGAACCCGGATGTGGTGGTGGTTGCGATCGCCAAAGATGGGCGCGAGGCGGTTGAACTGGCTCGCGAACATCACCCTGATATTGTTGTGCTGGATATCAACATGCCGCAAGTAGACGGCCTGACCGCGTTCAAGCAGATCAGCGAGATTTACGCTGATACGGGCTGCGTTTTGATCTCTGCCCAGAGAGAGCTCCAGGTTTTGGATACGGCGATCACCCTCGGCGTGCAGGAATATCTGGGCAAGCCCTTTACCATTGAAGAACTGAATGACGCCGTCAACCGGGTCGGGAAAAAGCTGCGCCAAAAACGCCCGAGCCTCGAAAATGCCGGCAGGCTGCATAAACAAAGCGAAATCTACCTTGAAAAACTGGCGGATGAATACGCCAAATCGAGACGGACGGACGACAAGGCCCTCGATGTTTTTGAACACCTGGCCGCGAACCCGGACTGTGAACTGCGCTGGCTGCGTACCCTGGCCATGCTGTACATTATTCGCCAGGAGTGGGGCAAACTAAAAGCTCTGGCTTCCCGGCTGGAAAAACAGGCCAGGAAATAGTAAGCGCGGCCTGCTGGGTCAACCAACAACACGGAGAATTTGATGAAAATTGCAATCATTGGTGCGGGGTATGGCGGCATGGCTGCGGCCTGGGATTTGCGCAAGGCCGGGCATGAGGTCATCATCTACGAATCTGCCGATTACGTCGGCGGGCTGGCGAGCGGCTTCAAGGAACCGGGCTGGAAGTGGTCGGTGGAGAAGTTCTACCATCACTGGTTTGCCAGCGACAGGCATATGCTTGGCATCATCAAAGAGCTGGGGCTGGAAGACAAAGTGCTCTTCCCGCGCCCGCTGACCGTCATGTACCACGAAGGCAAATTCTACCCGTTCGATTCGATCATCAATGCGCTCCTGTTTCCCGGCCTGGGCTGGGGAATCAACAAGATCCGCTTTGGGCTGGTGGGCTTGTTCCTGCGCATCACCACAAACTGGCAGGCGCTCGAAAAAACCACCGTCGAAGCCTGGATGCGCAAGTGGGCCGGCGAAAAGGTTTACAAGCTGATGTGGGAGCCGCTGCTGGTCGGCAAATTTGGCGAGAAATACGCCAAACAGGTCAACATGGCCTGGATGTGGGCCCGGATGCACGCCCGCACCACGCGCCTGGGGACTTTCGAAGGCGGATTCCAGGCCTTTGCGGACCAGTTCGCCGAGAAGTTGCGCGCGACGGGGGTCGAGATCCGGCTCGGGACGCCGGTTACGCACATTCAACGTGATTCGGGCTCCGGGGCGTTTGAGCTGGCGACGACCGAAGGCGTCGAAAAAGCCGATAAAGTGCTGGTGACGCTTTCGCCAGCAGTTGCCGCCAAAATGGTCCCGTCGCTTCCCAAAGAATATCTCGAAGGCCTGCTGAGATTAAAGTCGATGGGCGCGGTGGTGATGACGCTGGCGCTCAAGGAGCGGCTTTCTGACCAGGGCTATTACTGGTACAACATCCCCAAGAGCGCCGGGTTCCCGTTTTTGGCGGTGGTCGAGCACACCAATTTTGTCGCGCCCGAGAATTTCGGTGGCGACCATATCGTTTATGTCGGTGACTACCTTGAGCCGGACCACGAGTATTTCAGGCTGACGCAGGATGAGCTGTTCGAACGCTTTTTGCCGAGCCTGCAAAAGCTCAACCCGCGATTTGAGCGCGACTGGGTCAAGAAGATCTGGCTGTGGCGGACGGCCTATGCCCAGCCGGTGCCGCTGGTTAACCATTCGCAGAATATCCCGGCCATCGCGACGCCGATCGAAGGCCTGTACTTCGCATCGATGAGCCAGGTCTACCCCTGGGACCGCGGCACGAACTTCGCGGTCGAGATCGGTCGCAAGGCGGCGAAAATCATGGTTGAAGGTTGAACGTTGAAGGTTTAAAGTTGAACGCCCTTTCCCGGTTTGGGAGAGGGCGTTTTATTATGCTTGTCAGGGTTTTGGCCCGCGGAAAATTCTTGACTGCGAGATGTGCCACATGCGGCAGTCCCCAGCAGCCTGCCCCGAGCTTAGGCAGTTTTCGGCCATGGTGCGCCTGTTTGCATTGCTGTTGCATATTCCTGAAGCCGCTCGTCATCATGCCCACGGATTTGCGCCAAGAAAGGAAAATCCTCTGGTGTGACCATGAGTTTCGCCAATGGTTTAACAGGCACAAGGCTTGCCAATTGTGCGATATGGACTTCATTGGAGCCCAACGTGATCGGTGGTTGAAGGGTGAAGGTGCTGCGCGGCAAGAGATAAACTGTGCCCGTTCGCCAGGGTTGGCTTGGAAGAGCCGTTTGGCTGACCGAGAAGATATAGTATGGCCCGCGCAGGTTACCGGTTTCATCGGCCAGGCGAATACAGGCATTGGTGATTGACCCTACACGCTCGCGATCGACGATGGCAAAGAACATGGCCCACAGCCCGTCCGCTGCAGCATAGACGGCCTTTCGATTGCCAAATTCGTTGAGATCATGAGATTGGCGCGGCTCGAACAGGGCAATATTCGGATCACCCGACCCGTGCAAAGCGATATCATGATGATCGGCAATATGGCAAAGGAACTGCCACTTCGCCCAGGGCAAAGTGAACTCAATCGTGGGGCATCCATCGATGTTGAGCGTTGTATTGAGCAACTCATCAAAGGCAATCCGAGTTTCTTCGTCGAAGCTCTCGTTTGGGCGTGTTAGCCAATAATCCGGTAGCATCATGGGTAACTCCTTTATTTCAGCCGTCTAACGGTTTGCAGCCGGCTTTGCTGAATTGCGCGCGGTGTGCTGACAGGCCAGGGGAAAATGCTTGTAAATTGCGCAGAATCCCTCATGTCAGGTGCATTATCCTGGTGATCCTGCGGGACGCTTTTCGGGGCAGTTTTTTGAACGCGATACTGGCCGATTGAAACGAGATAATTTCTTTGCCCGCTTATCCGGGTTGATTTTTACTTTTATGCGGGGTGGGGGCGTGCCAAGTTTCGCCAAGACTCATTCCCAATGTTTCATAAATTTTCAAAGTTGCAGTGGAATGATTCAGCGTGTAAAAATGAATACCTGAAACATTGTGGTCATACAAATCAAAGACTTGTTCAGTTGCCCAGTGGATGCCGATTTTTTCAATTGCTTCGCCGCTTTGGGCGCGCAACACAGCGCGTAACAATTTTGCTGGAATGCGCGCGCCCAAAGCCAGTTCGGACATGCGCTTCAAGCCATGCAGTGAGGCTACAGGCATGATGCCGGCTATGATGGGGACTTTTATTCCCGCAAGTTCGCAACGCTCGCAAAAATCGTAAAAATCGTGGTTGTCGAAGAAGAGTTGTGTACAAATACAATCCGCGCCTGCGTCCACCTTTGCTTTTAAGTAATCCATCTCTTGCAAGCGGTTGGGTGTTTCGGGATGCCCTTCGGGAAAGCCAGCCACACTAACGCCGAAGTGCGGAAAATGTTTTTTTATGAATGCAACCATCTCAGCGGCATAGCGGAAACCATCCGATGTGGGAGTAAAAGATGTACTGCCTTTGGGCGGGTCGCCGCGCAAAGCAAGTACATTTCTAACTCCGGCCGCCGCATAGCTTTCCAACTGAGACTTAATTTCTTCGCGGCTTGCGCCAATGGCGGTAATATGTGCGACAACATTCAGCGGAGTTTCTCGCTTCAGGCGTATCACCAGATTTTGCGTTAGTTCATTTGTAGAGCCGCCTGCGCCGTATGTGACGCTTACAAAAGACGGTTGCATCGGAGACAATTCGCTAATGGTTTCAAATAGAGTGTGAGATGCTTCTTCGGTTTTTGGTGGAAAAAATTCAAAACTGAAGTGAACTTTGTTTTCTTGCAATATGTTAGAGATGCGCATTAGTGCTCCCAAAAGCGGATTTTTTTACATGTATTTTCGCACAAGACAAGTCAGACGTGCGACTTGCACTTGTTGTCATTTATAACTTATATTTTAGAAGGAACTGCCCAACGGATTATTTCAGCATCTGCTGTTAATGTGGCTTTGTTGTGGCTTATTTTTGAGAGCCCGCATTGTTAAGTCAATTTTCCCTGTTCAGAAAAAGTATAGCACGGCTTGTGTGGGCAGCAAACGAAATCTATAAGATAAAACATAAAACGCCGCCTTGCGGGCAGCGTTTTATGTTTTATAGATTGTGTGTGATTATTTGAAGATGATGTACAGGGCGTGGATGATGCCGCCCACGCCGAACAGCAAGAAGGTCAGCACCAGGTTGATCCAAAAGTTATTGGTGATTTTGCCTTCTTTAAGAAAAACAGCCAGCGGGGGGATGAACAGTGACACAATGGCCAGTACAATTTTGTTGTCTTGCATAATTCTCTCCTTTGGCGAATGAAGGAAAAATATCCTTATAGAACGATTATACAGTCTATGTCAAGAACGCAAAATGTTGGTTGGGTTACAAATCGAAAACAGTATTTCCCTAACTGACCTTTGCGCGGGCGGCCCACAAGAAGGCCAGCGCAATCAGCAGGTTGATGCTGGCAGGTACCAGCCCGGCCGGCCCTGCTCCGCTGAGGACGGCCAGCACATCCAGGGTCGCGCCGAGGGCAAACACAATGATGTTGGCCGTGACGATCGCGCTGCGCGCCGGGGATGGCTCTGCGTTGCGGGCCATCCAGTTCATCACTGCAATTGCCAGGAAGAGCGCGGAGTAATGGCGCAGGAAGGCGGCTATCCCTGCGGATGCGTCCGCGGGAATCACGCCCGCGCTCATCGCCACTGGCGCAAGCAGATGTCCGATGCCGATCAGAGCCATGTAAACTGCGGCGACGAGCAGGATTATTTTGAGTTTCATGAGATCATCTCCTGTATTGAAAGTAACGGGTAAAGTCAAATTATTTTGAGAGCTACGGATAAGTCAGCCTTGCGTGTTTAGGTTCTTATTTGATTTTCTTCTCGAAGCACACGCTATTTTCGGTTTCAGCATACTGCCCATAGTTTGGAATACGTTGGTAGCCATTCTTTTTGTAGAGCGCGATCGCTTCAGGTTGCTTTTTTCCGGTTTCCAATATGCACATTTCATAAGACAATTCAGCCGCCCATCTTTCCAATTCTGTCAAAACTTTGCTGGCAATTCCCTGGCCTCTATGCTCGGGCGATGTGTACATTCGCTTAACTTCCATCGTATTGGGCGCATATTCTTTTATGGCCCCGCAGCCGACCGGCTGGCCATTTTCATGGGCGATAACAACATATTTAATCTTGCTGATCTTATTGAATTGGGCGTAAAAAGAATGCTCGTTCCCATCCCTTTCGGCCAGGTCGGCATCGAGATATTTGACGAGCTCAATAAAACCCGGGTTGTCTGAGTTGGTCCTTGTTATTGTAACCATGACAAATTTCCTTTGGCTATTTTGTTTGGGGTTGTTGCAATCGGTAAGATCTACTTCAGTTTGCCGTACAGGCGCATCAATGGGATTCCGTCCTGGATGACTTCATAAACCGGCGAATTGGATTCCAATGTTTGCAGGGGCGGGTACTGCTCACCATCCCAATTATATTGAGTCTGGCGGTACTGGAAGATGTACCAATCCGCATTCCCAAAACGGCCGATGACCGGCTGCGGTCCATCCAGGCCGAGGATGCTGAACGCCAGATAAGGATTCAGGATCAAGACATCCTCGCGCAGCATGCCAATCCGCTGATAATACAGGAGCACATCATAGCTCCACGGTTCGATCCAGATCTTATCACCGGGACTGGCATGGGCATTGATATAGGGCAGGGCCGAGGCGTAGGTTTCGCACCAGTAGGTGGTTTCCAACCCGAGTTTTGTCGCGCCGCTCAGCCCGCCGACACTCTCAGAATAATAAGACAGCAGGTGCGGATACTGCCGGACCATCGCCAGCGATTGGGGAGTTAGCGCCAAAATGGCCAGCAGCAGGCTGATCGGGAGCGCCAGCCCCGGACGCCTTACCTGCTCCGCCAGTTTGCGGGCCTTGCCCTGGGCCCAGGCGAATCCGACCCCGGCCAGGGCCGCCAGGAAGGGATAAACCGGCATGAACAGACGGTCGTTGTCGTAGAGCAGACTCTTCCCGAACAGGAAGGGCAAGATGGAGACAAAGGCGCTGATGGTCAGCAGCCAGGCCAGACCGTTGTCCCGTTGGCCTTTGCCGGCGCGCGCCATGCCCGCCAGCGCCAGCAGCAAGGTTGTCAGCGGCACAACCGCCCACAGGATCACCAGCACGAAATGCCAGGGTGGCGGCAGGTAGAACTGCCCAAAGTACCACTGTCCGATATCGTAGTGAAAAACGTGGAAGCCAACGTATTCCACGACCCGATCCCAGGTCTGGTAGTAGAGCCAGGGCCAGATCACGAAGAAGGTCAGGATGGCGGTCAGGCCCATCAGGACCAGGCGCAGCGCCAGCGATCCCTTGCGACGGAAGACGAGCAGCCAAATCACAAACGCGATCGGGACAAAGACCCCGTTGAGTTTGGTCGCCACCACCAGCCCCCAGGCAACTCCCAGCAGAAGGCCCCACCACCACTCGTTGCGGTCGATCGTTTTCCAGAACAGGAAGGTCACGACAAATGTCCCGACAGCCACGGGTACATCCAGCGCGGCCAGGTGGGCATGGAAGAAGAAACGCGGCATCGCGATCAGCGCCGCAACTGCGAACAACCCGGCGGCTTTCCCGTAAACCTGGGCCAGCATCAGATAGAGCAGGGCTACCAGTAAGGCCACCAGCAGCATATTGCCAAGCCGGTTGGCTGTCAGTTCGTCGAAAAAATTTCGCGCGGCCAGCCAGACCAGGCCCGAGACGATCTTGTCCACGGGCGGGTGCTCGTGGGTAACCGACCAGTATTTCTGGATGATTTCTGGCCCAAAGGCCTGGCCCGGATTTTCGGCCAGCGCCTCGAACCAGCCCGCCACCGAATTCGCTCCGGCGATGTAAGCCGGTTCGTCCCACGTCAGGCCGATGGCCGGGGCAGTAACGGTCAGCAGTATGATCGTCAGACATGCCAGCAGCAGCGCAATGCTTCCATTTCCCAATCTTGTGATCTGTTTCATCTGTAATTCTTCTCCCGGAACGTGATTTGCTGCAACGTATTTTTATCATTCTCAGGCCACGATTGAAGAAAACCAATAAACAGGGAAAGGCGATGGCTGTACCGCTAAAGAATTGGATGTACGATAAATTTATTAAAACCGAACCTACATTTCTTTGTCATTCAACCAGGAGAGTATGTAGTCGGCAACTTCTTCCCAGCCTTTTTGACCGGTGATGAAATGGGTCCGCCCTTCAAATTCTTTGAAATCGGTTTTGGATGGGGATGGCTTGTATTTATCATGGTTGCTTTTGTTGAGCGAAGCCGGGATGATGTTGTCTGTTGAACCTGCCACCAGCAACAATGGTGCGCGTTCTTTCGCGAAATCCACTTTGGCGGTCAGTGACTCGCGCGGCACACCCCGCGACTCAGGCACAACATATTTCTCGAAGGCTGCTCGTTGTTCCGCGAGCGGCAGTGTGTTGACAAAAGTATACTGAAAGCGCTCAAACGTCATTTCGATCGGGACGTTTTGAGCCGCGAAGGGGGTGATATGCGGCCAGTTGGACTTAAGAAAGGATGGTTTGGTGGTGAATACGCCCGCGGGCGGCGCGGAGCTGATC
Source organism: Chloroflexi bacterium HGW-Chloroflexi-6 (assembly GCA_002840685.1). Classification (GTDB taxonomy): domain Bacteria; phylum Chloroflexota; class Anaerolineae; order Anaerolineales; family Villigracilaceae; genus UBA8950. Next base: position 115,497 of record PHBU01000012.1, read on the forward strand.
GCAACGCCTGCGGCGGCGATCTCTTTTTGAAGCAATAGCTGCACAACCAACCCGCCCATGGAGTGCCCGATCAGAATGGGTTTTTCATCCAGCGTTTTGATGGTTTTGGTCATGTGATCAAGAACGTCGCTCAGCGTGAGCTTGCCCAACTGCGGGTCGGGATGGTTTTTCCGCAGGGTATCCACGGGTTGATCTCGGCCCGGCCAGGCCGGGGCAAGACAGGTATAGCCATTTCCCTGAAAACGATCTATCCATTGTTCCCAGCACAATGGGGTCATATACATTCCGTGTATAAAAACGATGGTCTTGGACTTCATTGCTATTCTCCTTGTGATGAAAAACTTATACCGATACAGAAATTTCTCAAAATAAAGTATGACAGGGGCGGCCTGCGCGATCAACTTAATCGCAAACAGCCCCAGAGACAGACAAAAACGTGCGGGAATGGTTCAATATTGATACAACCTGCGCCGGGCAGCGAAAATTACCCCGAACCAATGTTTTGTCTTGATACGCAGATCAATTTTCCAAACTGGAGCCGCGCCACCAGGCGCGAATCATGAAGAAGTTGGTAACCAGGGCGGCCAGGAGCATGGCCGGGATAATGATGATCGGGAACAACCAGCGCTCGAAAAAGTTGTCGATCTGGGCTGTGTCCGGGTCGGAAGGGTCATAACGCACCGTTATTTTTTGACCAACCCGATAGGCGGGCGGGTCTGAAGCATTGTCCCCTTCAAAAGAGTAGTTCTGGCCCGCCGCCTGGAATTCGACCACGGGCGAATAAACACAACAGCCGCCCTCCGAATCGCTGCTTTCTTCCAGGCTGGTAACAACCCCGGGGGTGGTTACACCTTTGGTCTGCAATTGCCAGCTAACCGATGCGGCGTAAGCTCCCCACAGGCAAAAACCCGCAAAAAATAGGTTGAAGAATAAAGTTAAACAGCCGATTTGCAAACGATTGGCAGTTTGATCGACCAAGTCAAGCGTTTTATCTATTTTGGACATGGATCACCTCTAAAGTTTTTTGTCTGCAAAAAATAAATTTACAACGTTACTACTATACAATTTATTTTGGATAAAAACAATCCGCCTTTTTGCTGCTTCCTGATCGTTGTGCTTTTTCTATTCCTCGACCAGCAATTCATATTTCTGCTCGCCTGTTTGTCCGCTGACATTGGTGCCATAGCACCAGACGCTGACTGTAAAGGAGTATGTGCCAGGTTGTTCGGGGATCCCGCTCAGCAGTATTGTATCCTCGCCCGCGATCTGCTCCAGGGTCATCCCGGCGGGCAATTCCCCTTCTGAAAGCGTGAACCCGCCGACCGGGGTTTCATTTTGTAAAACGCTGATCTTGGCGCTATACTCCTGACCGACCTGGGCGGACGGCAGCAAATCGGGCTGGAAAGCCAGGGGGCCGCGGGTTGGCTGAAAGATAACCGGGCTGAAAGGAAAGAGAACCTGGCTCCAATCGGTTGTGCCCATCCAGAGCAGGAAGCAGCCCGAGCAAACGCATAGCAAACAGATCACGGAAAAACAACCCAGCCCGAGTTTGACGACCAGGTTGTTGCTCCAGCGCTCACGTCCGCTGGAAAAGAGCAGGTCGAAAATGCGTAAAGGTCTGTTCATGCGTTCCTCCGGTTTTGATTACATTTATCATACAACGCTTTGACACCCGGCGCGAGGCGCTTGCAGTAGAATTTTGCCAAACCCAAAAAGGAGAGAAAGCATGAACCTGAATCCGCAATTGCTGGCTTTGCTGACCGCCATCGCCTGGGGCGTGGGCGGATATTTCGAGAAAAAGGGACTGCACCTGGGCGGTCTTTCGCCACAGCTGGGGATCACCCTGCGCACGGCAGTGGCGTTTATCATCCTGGGAACGGTCAGCTTCCCGCAGTGGAAGACCCTGCCGCAGGCCGGGCCGAAAGCGCTGACGATGATGATCCTGGGCGGGGGTGTTGTGGCCGGCGCGGTTGGGATGTTGTGCTTTTATGCCGCGCTCAAGGGCGCGCCGCTGACCAAGGTTATGCCGATCGCGTTTACCTCCCCGCTTTTCGGCGCGCTGATGGGCATTCTGCTGGGCGGCGAACCGCTGACCTGGAAAGCCGTGGCCGGGATGTTGATGACCATCGGCGGGATCATTTTGTTGACGATCGGTTAAGTGCAATTTAAAAGAAAAAGCCACCCAGCCACACAGATTTTTCTGTGTGGCTGGGTGGCTTTTTTAGGCCACGTTTGCCCTAAGCTGCGCTGCTTTGGGTTTCGGGCGGGGTATAGAACTGGCGGTTGTACAGTTCGGCGTACAGGCCGTTTTGGGCCAGCAGGTCGGCGTGCACCCCGCGTTCGACGATCTGACCGTCGTCGATCACCAGCACCTGATCGGCGTTGCGCACGGTTGACAGACGGTGAGCAATGACGAAAGAGGTGCGGCCCTTGAGCAGGGTATTCAGGGCAGATTGAATTAACTTTTCGGTGCGCGTGTCGATGCTGGCGGTCGCCTCGTCCAGGATCAGGATGCGCGGGTCCGCCAAAACGGCGCGGGCGATGGCGATCAGCTGGCGCTGGCCCTGGGAGAGCATTCCGCCGCGCTCGCCGACTTCGGTCTGGTAGCCGTTGGGCAAGCGTTCGATGAAGCTGTGGGCGTTGGCCGCCTGCGCCGCTGCGATCACTTCTTCATCGGTGGCCGCCAGCCGCCCGTAGCGGATGTTGTCCATGATCGTGCCTGAGAACAGGAAGGGGTCCTGGGTGACCATGCCCATCTGCGAGCGCAGGGAGAGTTGGGTCACATCGCGCAGATCGTGCCCGTCAACGCGGATCGCGCCGGAGGAAACCTCGTAGAAGCGGGTCAACAGACCGATGGCGGTCGTTTTGCCCGCGCCGGTCGGGCCGACCAGGGCAATCGTCTGGCCGGGAGCGGCATCCAGGCTGATATCTTTCAGGATCAGGCGGTTGGCCTCGTAGCCGAAGGAAACGCCCTCAAACTGGACCCGCCCGTCGATGCGCGGCAAAGCCTGGGCGTCCGGCGCGTCTTTGATCGTCTGGGGCGTGTCCAAAAGCTCAAAAACGCGCTCGGCCGCGGCAAAAGCCGACTGGGCGAGCGTCCACATTTGCGAGACGGTCGCGATCGGGCGGAAGAAGTTCTGCACATACTGGATGAAGGCCACCACCGTACCGACTGTCATCAGGCCCATGATGGCGAGATAACCGCCCAGAGCCGCCACCAGCGCCGTATCGATGGTGGAGAGCAATTCCATGGCCGGGCCGAATGCGGAGGTGACCGCATTGGCCGAAACGTTGGCGTTGCGATTGGCGGCGTTGCGCTCTGAGAACTGGCGCACGTTGACCTCGGTGCGGTTGAAGGCCTGGGCCACTTTGACGCCGCTGATCTGTTCTTCCATCTCGGCTGAGACATCGCCGATGGTGGTGCGCGTTTTGCGGAAAGCGGTGCGCGCCAGGGTCGAGAAGAATTTGGTCATCAGGAACATGACCGGTACCACCGAGAGCGAGGCCAGCGCCATGCGCCAGTCGAGCAGGAACATGGCAATCATGATCCCGACCAGGGCGAACAACGCACCGAGCATCTGGGTCAGCGATTGGCTGATGAAGCTGTTGATGGCTTCGATATCGTTGACCAGGCGGCTCATCAGGTCACCGGCTTGTTTCGACTCGACGTATTTCAGGTCGAGGGCCTGCACTTTCTCGAAAACCGAGCGGCGCAGGTCGGCCAGCAGCTTTTGGGTGGCGAGCGACATGGTGTAGATCTGGTAGCGGGTCGCAACCATGCCCACGACAAAGGTCCCGGCCAGCGCTGCGGAGGTCCACAGCAGGTTGGGCAGGTCTTTGCCGGCGATAAATTGGTCGATCGCCAGACCGATCAGGTACGGGCCGACCCCCTGTGTGGCGGCGCCGATCAAAATCATAACAAATGAAACCGTCACAACTTTCCAGTAAGGTTTGAGCAACCGGATCAGTCGCCAGGCCACCAGGGTGGTGTTTTTGGCTTTTTCTTCTTCTTTTTCGGCAATCTGCCGCATCATGCCACCGTGCATCATGGTAAATTTTCCTTATTCTTCTTCGACGGCTGCCACAATTTCGGCATGGTCGGCAAACTGGGTTTCAAGGATCTCGACGTACAGCTCGCTGGACTGGATCAACTCGTGATGAGTTCCCTCCGCGGCCAGTTTACCCTGTTCGAGCACCAGGATCTTATCGGCATTGCGGACGGTGCTGATGCGCTGGGCGATAACAAAGGAGGTGCGCCCCTGCATCAGTTTGTCGAGCGCCTGCTGGATCTTGTACTCGGTCTCGGCATCGACCGCCGAAGTGGAGTCGTCCATGATCAGAATGCGTGGATTGAGCAGCAGGGCGCGGGCGATGGCGATGCGCTGTTTTTGTCCGCCCGAAAGGCCGATCCCGCGCTCGCCAACAACGGTCTCGTAGCCCTCGGGTTGTTCAAGTACAAATTCATGGGCCTGGGCGGCCTGCGCAGCGGAGATAACTTCCTCGAGCGTGGCTTCGGGCTTGCCGTAGGCAATATTCTCGCGGATGGTTCCGCTAAAAAGGGTTGTTTCCTGCAGGACGATCCCGATCTGTTTGCGGAGCGAATCGAGGGTTACCTCGCGCACATCCTGACCGTCGATTTTTACCGCCCCCGCGGTGACATCGTAAAAGCGCGGGATCAGGTTGATGATCGAGGATTTTCCGGCCCCGGTCTGGCCCAGGATGGCGATCGTTTGGCCGGGGTCTGCGTGAAAGTTCAGGCCGTTGACCACATCCGTCTCTGCGCCGATATAGCGGAAGGAGACGTTGTCAAATTCGACGCGCCCCTGGACTGCGGGCAGTTCGATCGCGCCGGGCTTGTCCTTGACTTCAGACTCGGCATCCAGCACGTCGAACAGGCGTTGGGCCGAGGCCTCGGCGCGTGAGAGCATTGCACCCAACATGCCAAGCATGAAAATGGGCATCAACAGGTAGTTCAGGTAGCCGATAAAAGCCACCAGTTGGCCGAGGGTCAACGCGCCGCCGATCACTTGCCAGCCGCCAAAGGCCAAAACGGCCACCACGCCCAGATTCGAGATCATGAAAATGAGCGGGAAGAAGGTTGAAAAAAGCTGAATGAGTTTGATGTTCGAATCGAGCAGGTCGAGGTTGCGGGCGTAGAAGCGTCCCGATTCGTATTCTTCGCGGGCAAAAGCCTTGACGATGCGCATCCCGGCCAGGTTTTCTTGCAGGACGGTATTCAGCGCGCCCAGTTTTTGCTGGACTTCCTTCGACATGGGCATAACGTTCTTGACGAACAGCACGAAAATAAAGCCGATGGCCGGGAACATGATCAGCAGGATCAAGGTCAGCGCCCAGTTCATGCTGAACAAGATGATCAGGGTGCCGATCAAGAGCACGATGGCTGAGATCAGCTGGATCAGGCCGTTGCCGATGAAGGTTCGTACCAGTTCAACGTCTGAGGTCATGCGCGTCATCAATTTGCCGGTCTGCGAGCGGTCGTGGTAGGAAAAAGAAAGACTTTGCAGTTTGGAGAAAATGGCGTTGCGCAGTTCAAAAGCGACGCCCTGCGAGGCGCTTTCGGCCAGGTAGCCTTGCAGGAAGTTGAACACGCCGCGCCCGATGGCGATCAGCATCAGCCAGATCGCCATTTGCCAGACCACCGCCATTTGAAGCGGGACGATGCCGTCGTCGATCAACTGCCCGAGCAGGCGCGGGCTGAGCAGGTTGCCGGCATTGACGATCAACAAACTCAAAAACGCGCCCAATGAGGGCGCCCAGTAATGTCCCAGATAAACAAACATCCGTCGAAGTCCGCTCATAATTTTCCTTGTCAATGATTTCAGGTTTCGATACGGGCCGGTTTCGATAAATTCGACCCGCCGCTCGAACAACACGGGTTATTTTATCCCCGGCTTATGGAGATTTTGTGCATTTTACATTAGAGAATTGTAAGTATTTCGGGGTGTAAAGAAAAAAGACTCCGCACCATAAAAAGCGCGGGGTCTTTTTTCTTTCAAGTTTTCATCAGAACTTGATCGATCGGCTAATAGGCTTTTTATGCGGTCCAAAAATCTTTGTGAACGGCGCGGGCTTCCATCTCCAAAGCTGGTACGGGGCCGAGCACTTCGACCTGGCGTTTCGTGTGGGCAAAGACTTCCCTGCAGGGCAGCAACAGGTGTTCTGGCGAATCCCCGATGATCTCGTAAAGATCGACTTCGCTCAGGGCATAAACCACCCGACCAATTTGACTCCAATGGATTGCTCCGGCGCACATGGCGCAGGGCTCGGTACTCGCGTAAAGGGTACAGCGCGCAAGTTGTTCGGGCGAAAATTGTCGGGTGGCAAGCCGAACGAGATTTGTTTCCGCGTGACCGGTGGAATCACGCCCCGTTACAACGCTGTTTTCCGCTTGCAGAATAACTCGATTCTGTTCATCCACCAGCACAGCCCCAAAGGGATGGTTGCCATTTTCGCGGGCGCGCCAGGCGACCGAAATGGAGGTTTTCAGGTGTTCAATATCGGTGTCATTCATTAAGGTTTGCTCTCTTTTCTGATCTTTTTTGTGGTCTGGATTTTCTCAATATACTCCAGATAGGCCTGATCGACCATCTCGTCGGTAAGACCGGGATATTGCCATTCCTGGTCCTCTGCGGCCAAATCCTGCGGAGAATAGGGAGCCGCATCAAGAAATTTTTCGAAATCTTTTAGAAGTGTGTCAACTAATCTTCTCGTTTCGCGGCGAGCGGCCCAGTAGGTCTTTGCCTTGCCCACCAAAAAATATTGGCCTTCAATTTCGTCAACGTAACCTGCGCGCGTAAGCATCACCAGGCCGTGCCTTAATTCCGGGCCGGTGAAGATGGCGTGATTGATGAAATCGCCAGCCGCGATGATCGATGTGAGCGTTGTTCCGCTGCCGTTGTCGGTCATTGCGATTGCCAGAATCAGCCAAACATCTGACCATACAAAATCCGAGAGTGTATCATTTTGCATATTATTAGAACGCCTTGCTAACCGCCGCTTGTCTGATCAGAGGCATGTTCTTTTATTACGTTTTCTATAAATTCACGCGGCATGGAGCTTTTTTCACTGATGGTATCTATCCCAAGACTCTGCTCATGGAATCGCCAGACCACGGCTTCCATCGTTTCGCCGATTTCAACAATATGACCATCCGGATCATAGAAGCGCATGACACGCTGTCCCCAGGGTTGTTCGCGAATGGGATGAATGAACTCAACCCCGGCTTCGTTCAAACGCTGCTGGATGGGCTCAAGTTCATCTGTCTCAAAGTACAACTCACCCCAGTGCGCTTTTGGGGCAACCGGGTATTGCGCCGCATCCCCAAGCAAAGACTGGAAATGCGATTTGAGATGGATCGAGAACCCTTCAAACGGCACATTCGGTCCGAAATCGAATTTGACCTTTTGGCCGAGAAGCTGTTCGTAAAAGTGTCGTGAGCGCGCCATGTCATCAACAACGATCAGTGGGGCATCGAATTTCAACATAACTTGATCCTTTTTGAATTTTCGGTGGGCTGCTGGAGAGATTTCTTGCTCATGCTCCAATTTTATTCCACACTTGCAAATACTGTACGGCAGGTTATGCTTTTGACGACAAATTTGTGATCCGTAGATGCGCAATTGTCTGCGAAAACTTGCAAGCATTTTGGTCAGATTAAGTTATACTGATTTTATGATCAACCCATTTTTCGCCAATAAATTCGAGCAGGCGGTCAAAGTCACTGGCTGTCCGCTGTGCTTTATGCGCCAGCAGGCCGAGTCGAAATACATTCACTCGATCATTGCCGACCACATCAACGACCCCGCCAGCCGGGTGCACATCATCAACTCGCTCGGCTACTGCCCGACCCACACCTGGAAGATCGCCGAAGTCGAGAAAAAAGAAGATGGCGAAAGCCTGGGGACGAGCATCATCTACGAGCACCTGACCCTGGTCATTCGCGAGCGGCTCGAAAAGCTGAAAAAATACCCGAAAACGCTGACCCAAAACAACCCGCTGCTGAAACAGGTCCAGAAATACCTGCCGCAGCAGGCCTCGCCCTCGGCCTCCCTGCGGACCGATACTCCCTGCCGCGTGTGCGTGATGGCCGCGGAGTCAGACGATTCCTACGTTCGCTGGCTGCTGGAGGGGCTGAGCGACCCCAATAACGATGAAACCCGCCGTCTGTACAGGCAATCCAATCGTCTGTGTTTCGATCACCTACGCCAGTCGCTCGATAAAGCCCTCCCGGCCAGCGCCGCCGGGTTGGAATTTTTGCTCGAAGACAGCCTCGACATGCTGAAAGCGCTCGACAGCGATTTGCGCGTTCACATTTCCAAATACGATTACGATAAAAAAGCCCCGCGCAGTGAAGCGGAGCAATTTTCCTGGCTGAGGGCGGTTTACTTCTTTGCCGGCCGCCGCGAAGGCGAGAATCCTAAACCCGAATTTAGCGACCGGCAGGAAAACTAAAATTTTTGACGGGTTTATAAAACGCAGCAAATAGTTAGGGCTGACAGCGCGCTGTCAGCCCTGTTTTTTTTATTCGCCTTTGATGTCGCCGAGCTTTATGTAGCCTGCTTCTGTGCCGCCAGGAGTTTCGGGGTTGGCCAGGTCTGTTTCGGCACCTGGAGCATCCGTGTTTGAACTTACCATGACATCTTTGAGTTTGTAGCCATCATCATCCCCCTGCATGCGGGCCGCGGCCTCGCGCACTTTTTGGACTGCCGGCAGGAGTAACACACCGCCAATAACACCGATCGCCAACCCGAGCCAGGGCTGGTTGCCGCCGGGGAATCCGCCGCCGGGCGCCTGGCTTTCGGCTGTATCCTCGCAGCTGACATTGCTTCCATCGTCATCGTGGGTTTCCGAGTAGACGCCGCCGTCATTGCCGCAGATCGCCTTGTAATCTTCCATGCAGAAATCGTAATTGTCGCCAAAGGCGCAGCCGCCAACCCATTCGCCTGCGGTGCTATCGTTATCCGCGGGGATCGCGATCGGCAGAAGTTTTTCGGGGCTTGCACCGTCAGGGATGCAATAAAAATCATAGTTTGTGCCGCTGCCTGTATATAGATCGACCTTTATAACCAGCAAGCCGTTCGGGCATTTATACTGTTCGAAGCATTCAGACAAATCCCCATCTTTTTTCGTGCAGCTGCCCAGATAATTTTCATCCGGGTTGCGGGTTGGGGCGGCAGTCGGCGCGGCTGAAAGCGAAAGCGGCGTTGGTTTTACGGTCAGTTCCCCGCCAATTGTGCATTCCAGGAAGCTGCCTGAACCTACCGAATCAGCATGGGTCGAAATGTCGCCGCCAGCGTCGATACATTTGGCAGCAAGATCTTTCATGCAATCTTTTTTGCCATCCCCATTTCCGCACCAACCGCTCCAGTCGGCAGTTGTTGTTTCACCGGTTGGCGCCGCCAGCGGCAGGGAGGTGGCTGTAGCCGGCAGGGTGGCGGTTGGGGTTGCCGTCAAAGTAGCCGTGGGTGTGCTGGTGTAGTAAATGATGACGGGTGTCTCGGTCGGCTTTTTTTCTTCATCTTCTTTTGGTTCTTCTGTTGGGCACGGGATAGGATTTCCGGCGACATCAGTACAACCCGGGACTTGGGCCTGGGCCGGGTTGGCAAAACCGGCTAACGCTCCAACGCAAACGAGCAGGGCTAAAAGCGGCATAATTACGTATTTCATTCGATTCTCCTGAGTAATAAAACTGGAATAAATTTTCTCAAGTATGTCCGAATGAACCTGCTTTGTCGGTAGGGTTAACCCTACCATTTAACTCTTGTTTTGCATCAAATATCTGCGCACGGCTGTCACAAAAAGGATATAATTTTTTGATATGGGCATCTCTCGCAATCCGACCTTCCAAACCTTGCCTGGCAGTCTGTCCGAAAGAGGGATGGATGCCCTGACTTCCTCCATCCCGATGAATTTGCCCGCCTTGCGCTGGCAAATGATCGGGCGCAGGGAAGAGATCCAACAAATTCAACAATTTTTGAGCCGCGAAGATTCGCGCTTGCTAACGCTGACCGGTTTTGGCGGCGCAGGCAAGACAACCCTGGCTTTGTATGTTGCCCACAGCCTGCTGGAGCGTTTCCCCGGGGGAGTGTTCTTTGTCGATGTTTCAACCATTAACGACCCGGCCCTGATCCTGTCTGCCATCGCCCAGGCAATCAATTTGCCCGAAGAGCCACGCCGTGCGCTTAAAGATACCCTGCGCGATTTCCTGGCCAACCGTCTGATCTTGTTTGTGCTCGATAACTTCGAACAGGTTATCAGCGGCGCGCCCACTCTCGCTGAATTGCTGGATGAAAACCCGCATCTGCGCTTGCTGGTCACCAGCCGCGAAGCCCTGCACCTGCGCGGCGAACAGGTTATGCCCATCCTGCCCATGCCCCCAGAGGATGCGGTCCAAATGTTCTTGCAGCGCGCTCGCACCCTTAATCCCGCTTTTCAGCTGACCGAGGCCAATGCTGACAGCATCTCTGAATTGTGCGCGAAGCTGGATGGACTTCCGCTGGCGATCGAGCTGGCCGCCACGCGCACCAGGATGTTCTCACCGCAAGCCTTGCTTGCCCGTCTGGGATCAGACCTGGAAACTGGTTCGCCGCTTTTGGCGACTCTTACCTCGGGCGCACGCGATTTGCCGCTCCGCCAGCAAACCCTGCGCAATGCGATTGCCTGGAGCTACAATCCGCTTTCTGCGAACGAAAAGAAAACCCTGTGGGCCGCAGCGCTCTTTCGCCCGACCTTTGGGATTGAAGTTCTCGTTCAGGTGACGGGCCTGCCGGAAGATGAAACGATCCGGGCACTGGAATCGCTGCTGGATAAGAACCTGATCCAATCCACCCAGGAGCAGTTAACGCGCTTCAGCATGCTCGACACCATCCGCGAATTTGTGCGCGAGCAGGCCCAGCAGTGTGGCGAGTGGCAGCCACTTTTACGGGCGTTTGTCTTTTATTTTCGCAATACGGTTGATATTGCCGCCTCTGAAATTGAGCATAATCATCTTGCGTCTGCCATGGCCCAGATCGATCTGGAACGTGAAAATATTTTGTTTGCCCTCGAGCAGGCGCTGACTTCGCAAGAGAACGACTTGTTTGGCGCAGCCATTCGCATTTTGGCGGGTCTGGAACAATATTGGTTTGCGCACTGTTATTATGGCGAGGCCCGCAAGTACATCGAGCAGTCTCTGGGCTTGGTGCAAACCCGCGGCACACCTCAAGAACGGGCCACAGTCTACAGCATGTTGGGAACATATCGCTGGTCCCAGCATGATTTCGCAGGAGCTGCCGATGCCCACCGGCAGAGCCTTATCCTTTTTGAGCAGGCTGGCGATAACATCCAGTTGGGCCGCAGCATGGTCAACCTGGCAGCCAATTTGGACAGCCTCGGCGAACTGGAACAGGCAGATCAATACTACAAAAACGGGCTGGCCCTTTCGCAAAAACACGGGGATGCCTGGAATGAATTGCGCGCTGCCTGCAATATGGGTAACCGCTACCACCAAATTTTGCACGACAATGAGCGCGCCATTGCCTGTTGGCAGTCTGGCCTGGCAGTGGCTGAACGTTTGGGCTTGCGTTATGAAGCCAATACGATCCGTTTTAATCAGGCCATTCTGTTTTACGACATCCGTGATTTTGGGCGGGCCGATTCTCTGCTGGTCAATGTTGTTCAGTCTGCGCAGATCGATCATTACCCGCAAATTCTGCTGTTTGCCTATGGCTTGCAGGCCATGATCGCAACCCAACGCGCTGATTTTGCATCTGCCCGGCATCTGTTCCTGGATGCGTTTCAAACCAATCGCGAGTTGGTTGGTTTTGACCAGCTGGTCGAGTTGTTTGAAGGCCTTGCGGAGCTTTGTCTTCGGCTGAGACAATTCGAAGCTGCCACTCTCTTGCTTGGCGCCACAGCCAGGGGTGATCCGCTCCAGCCCACGACCAGGGATTTGCCGCTCGTCCTTGAAAGGCAAAAAGCAACCATCAGTCTGCGTGCCGCGTTGGGAAGTGCCGTTTTTCAAAGAACTTGGGAGCAGGGCAAACAAATGCCCTTTAATGACCTGCTTGCCTTTGCGATCGCCCAATGCCGCCTGGGCGACAAAAAACAGCATTCCGACCCGATCCTGTCCACGCTCACCGCGCGAGAAATCGATGCTTTGCGCCTGCTGGCGCAGGGCAAAACCAATGAAGAAATTGCCAGGGAATTGGTTGTTGTACAAAAGACGGCCGAAAAGCATGTTGCCAATATTTTGCGAAAATTGGGAGTCAAAAACCGCACCGAAGCGGCTACCTGGGCAGCGCAGATGGATCTCACTGACCCGGAAGAATAAGATGGTTTTGGGTGGAATTGCAGCTTTCCATGCCAATGAGTGCTAAAATGTTTTTTGTTACTGTTATTTTCCTGTAAAAATTCTGAGATTTTGCATTCACAACAAATCCCAATATGGCAGACTCGATCCAGATTTCCGGCAATGTCGCAGGTTCGGTGGTGATTGGCGATAACAACTTCGTTGTCAACACCAACCATGGCACGATTGTCTACCAACAGGCCGCGCCCCAGGTTCAGAAACGGGCGCTTGCCCCCGCCCCGCCGCGCGCGCCGCGGGGTTTTGTCAACCGCTCCGCCGAGTTGGCCCGTCTCGAAAGCTGGATCAGCGCGCACGAAATCGTCCTGCTGCATGCCCCCGATGGCCTCGGTAAAACCGCCCTGCTCAAGCAGGCCGCCAACAGCGCCGCCGCCCGCGCCATGCCCGACGGCATCATCCTGCTCGAAAGTGTCGACGCTTCCGGCCAGGCGCTCGGCCCCGAAGATATCATCCAGCGCCTGTTTGACGCTCTTTTCGAATCGAACCCCCCGCTCAAAGTCAACGCCACCACCGCCCGCACGTATCTTTCGAATACCCGTCCGCTGGTGCTGTTCGACGAAGTGCCGCTCACGCCCGCCCTGCAAAACGCCCTGCCCGATCTTCTTCCGCAGGGCGCTTTGATTTTGGCTGCCGACCTGCCCGCCGGCGGAGATTTTGAGCACCTCGCCATCAAGTCTTTACCTCGGGCCGAAGCGCTTTCCCTGCTTTCTGACAGAGCCGCCATCACTGTCAACGATGCCATTCGCTCAACGCTGGATGCGCTCTGCGCCCTGCTCGATGACGCGCCGCTGGCCCTGACGATCACTGGCAACGTGTTGCGGGAAACAACAGATTCCCCCGACGCCGCGCTGTCTTTTCTGCAATCGACGCCTGATTCCAGCCCTGACCGTCTGCGCTGTGCGCTCGACCGGGCTTTTGCTTACGCTTTCAGCCGCCTCAGCGCCGACGAGCAAAAAGTGCTCTCCGCCGCAGCCTTGACCCCGTCCATCTCGAATTCGCCCGACTGGTTGTCCTACGCATTGGGCGGGGTTCCGGTAAATGCCGCGCTCGAACGCTTGCAAGCCCTGGGGCTGCTCTTTGCCAACAGCCCACGCCTGCGCCTGCCCCCCGGATTCCGCGCCCCGGCCCTTCGTGAAGCTGACAAACAGGTTGAAGAAAGACCCCTGCTGGAAAAACTGGCTGAATACTTGCTCGCCAACCAGTCCCAACCCGGATTCATTGCCGCTGAATTGGGAAATTTTGCCGGGGCGCTGCGCGCATCCAGCGGGCAAACCGCCCTGTCGCTGGCGCGCGTCCTCGACCCGTACCTGACCCTGAACGGCCTGTGGGATCTGTGGGGCCGCGCGCTTGATTCCGCGCTCGAAGCCGCCCAGATGCTTGGCGACCGGTCTGCCGAAGCCTGGTCTCTGCACCAGATGGGCACGCGCCTGCTTGGGCTGGGAGATAAAGCCAGGGCTGCACTGCTCCTGCGCCAGGCCCTTCAGATCCGCGAAGCAATTGGAGATGCGGCCGGCGCGGCGTACTCGCGTCACAACCTGAATGCGCTCAAACCTGTTCCGCTGGTCAAACCGGGCACAATCTCTTTTGCCAGGCTTTTTGCCGTTTTTGCCACCATTGCCGCCACCCTGACGTTATTTGTCGGCGGTGTTGCAACTCAGGTGATCCCTGCTCTCCTGTCTCCTGCTGAATCTAGCGAAACCCCGACCCTCACCCCCACAATAACCTTAACGCCCAGTCCTTCAGCCACCTTTACGATAACGCCAACCTCGACTCCTGACATCGTTTCGCCCAGCCTGGGCAAGCTTTACGCCACACCGCGGGAATCCTATTATGGCGAATCCGTCGAACGCTGCCAGCAGACCAGCACCACGACGCTCTTTGCCTATGCGGCTGACCCATCCGGCATTCGTCAGATGCAGGTTGTTTACTGGTATCAATTTTCAGATGAATTCGTTGATGAGAGGGTTCCCCGTTACGAAGCCGAAATGAAGGCCGGGGAGAATGGTCAGTACAGCCTGCTGCTCGACCACAACGAGCAAAACCGCGCCGAAAACACCCTGAAAGGCCAGGACGGCTGGATGTTCTGGCGGGTGACCGCCACCGATGCCGCCGGGAATCAGTCCACGCAAGAAGGCTCGCCCGTTTCGCTGTTTCAGGCCCGCTGCGATACATCTGCCCCGCGCATCCTGCGCGCTTATACGTTGCCAGGTTACGGCACCTACGGCGATTTCAGTTTTTGCACTGCCGGCAGCTATTCCAGTTATATGGAACTGCACGCGATCCTGCAGGATGAGTCGCTCATCAAAGCTGTCACGGTTCAATATTACTATCGCATCAAATCACAAAACGGCCCGGTTTTTACCTTAAAACTTACCCCATACAAAGACGACCCGACCCATTATTACAATTATCTCGACCATAATAGCAACAATCAGGCTGAGAAAATATTAAAAAATAGTGATGGTCAGTTTATCTGGCGCATTACGGCCATCGACGAGTATGGCAACATGATCGAGGGGCCGCCGTACACGGTTGAAATGCGCTACGACTACTGTCCCGCGCCGGGCTAGAATCAAACTAAAATTTTTGACACAATCGCAGATAGGGCAAGAGAGATTCTTGCTCTATTTCTTTTTAAAGTAGAGTGAAAAAGTAGGGTTAACCCTACCATTGTTTTGCCGGGCTGCGGTCATAATAGGGGTACTTAATTCCGCGTTTATTTATCGAAATTGCCCAAATTAAGGAGGCACAATCATGCAAAAAAAACATTTCCTTCCATTTCTGGTCACGATTCTGACCCTGGTGACCTTCCTGTTTAGCGCCCTGCCTCTGGATGCGGCGATTGCCCAGGTGGGTGGGCCCGGCGGCTGCACTCCTGACCCAACCGGAGGCGGTTGCCCGACCGAAGAACCGGATCCGGCCGATTCGGGCGAGAGAGCTCCGGCAACGCGGACACCTTTCCCAACCGCCACCCCGCTCAGCTTCAGCCTGCCCCAGCCTTCGCCGGAATTCCCTTTCAGGCCGACGCCGTTCGGGTTCCAGGCTCGGCCAACCGCCACACAGCCACTTGGAGTGGCCTTCCCGCTAGACCCTGACCTTGACCTGGAAGCCTGGGCGATCGAGGTCACCCAGGGCTTGCAGGATCTTGAGAACCGCATGCCCCTGGTCGCCCGGCGCGGGACGGTCATCCGCGTTTATGTGCGCAGCAAAAGCGGAACAATCCAGGGAGTGCGCGGTATTATGCAGATCACCCAGAACGGCAAGGTGGTCGGGATAAGGCACTCGGACAACCAGCCCATTACCGCTTACGCAGACGGCGGCGATCGTCTGGATGTTGATTCAACCTTGAACTTCAGTGCGCCGATCTATACCCGTGATGGCGATGTGAACTATAAAGTTTTTGTTTACCCTGTAAATACCCAGTTCCCGTACCAATACGAAGTTACCGCCGAAAACAACTTCTTTGAAGTGGATGTGGAGTACCAGCCTGGGTCAGATGTCACGATTGTGATGCCCAGCATCCACATGCACATGTATGATGAAGATGAGATTTTTCTCAACCAGATCATGGATTATGAATCCAATATGGATTCATACCGCATTGGTTTCGACTTGGAGCGTTACTACCCGGTTGTGGATGTTAAGATTATCTCTTGGGCCTCGAAGATATACCCCACCGATCATAAGAAAAATGGCCCTCATTCTTCCGATGAATGGACTCTGATCAATAATGGAACCGCTCCTTCTGAGATGATGGCCAAAATTCAGGTGGCCCGTGATGAGCATAATTACTACTCGGATGATTTTTGGTATGGCATGCTCGACCCAACCCTGCCCTGGTGGTGGAATATTCTGGATGAAGATGGAAATAAGACCTATAACAAAGAAGGGGAAGAAAGTAAATTCTTTGCCACCGGTTTTTCCAACGGAACAGTCGCGATTGGCCTGATGCTGACCAATTTCGACCCCGATTCGCCCTGGTGGGTGGAGGGTGGTGTAACCGGCGCCCACGAAGGCGGTCACAACTATGGGCTGGGGCATTACCTGTGCAATGGGAACGAGGATCTGGGCGGCGGAATTGATCCCAACTACCCCTACCCGGAAGTGATTGGCGATGGTGTGGTTAATTGCAGCCTCGCCGCCGTTGACCCGCTGGGCTTTTACGGGTTCGACTGGGGCTGGGGTCTCTGGCCGCACCTGAACGGCCCTACAGTCATCAGCAATGACCCTGCCGAAGCCGCTCCAAACCGCGGCTTTCCCACCATGGGTTATCGCCGCCCGCAGTACGTGGATGTTTTCACCTACTGCACCTTGCTAAATCAGTTCGGCGTCCCCTGTAATTTGGGAGACCTGGGCGTCAGTATTATTCCCGATTCGATGAAACTAGCCAGCCTGGACAACCTGCCTTTCGCTCACGATGATGGAGAAGGCGAGTTGCCGGAATATCTTGAAAATGTCAACGATTTCCTGCGGGTGTATGGAGCGATCGGTTTCAAGGACAATGTTGCATCCTTTACCGATGTCATCCGCACCGACACGCTGACAGAAAAGCAGATCCAGGCCGTCATCCAGCACGCCGGTCACGTTCACCACGCGGAAGATGAAGGGCTAACCACCCCTTACATGCTCAGCCTTGAAGACGCATCCGGCAATCCGCTCTTCAGCCTGCCCCTGTACAACACCGAATCGCCTCATGAGAAATCGATTGGGCAGAGCTTCAACGAGGTGATACCCTTCGTGTCTGGCACCAAATTCATCCGCATTCGCAGCGGCGAGGCCATCCTGGCTGAGCGCAGGGTCAGCAACAACGCGCCAAAGGTTAGCATCAATACCCAGAATCGCGGCGGCGCGCTGGCCCTGCCGGTTGAAGTTTCCTGGTCTGGCATTGATCCCGATGGCGAACCCCTGACCTATACCCTGCAATACAGTTACGATGGCGGGGAAAACTGGACCTCCCTGTTGAGAGACCTGGAGAACACAGGCGTCATCATCGAGTCTTTTGATGGCATACCGGGCAGCGAAAATGGCTTCTTCCGCGTGGTGGCCAATGACGGCGTCAATACTGCCTTTGACGCCAACGATGTTGCCTTTACCATCCCGGACAGTCCTCCCGTTTCAACGATTGTCAGCCCGGTAAATGCCTTTGTCGCCCCACAAGGTGGGGCATTGACCCTGACCGGTCAATCGATTGACATGGAAGACGGTTTCCTGGCTGGCGAATCGTTGGAGTGGACATCCGATATTGACGGCTTGCTCGGGACAGACGAAGAGTTAATCGTTTATAGCCTGTCGCCCGGTGTGCATGAGATCAAACTGACTGGCATCGACTCGAAGGGCCAGCGTGGCGAAGCGATCGTTTATGTTAATGTTGATCCCAATAATTCCATCGCGCTGCCCAGCCAGCAGGAGATCGACGATGTGACCGCCTTTTTTGCGGGCGATGTGCCCGAACAGGCGCGGCCTGTGGATGCTGTTGAGCCCGTAGGGCCCGAATCGACTGCCACGCCCGCAGCGGCTCAGCCCGAGCCTGACGCGCAGCCTGCGGCACAAGCCGCATCTGGCTTGCCGCTGGGGTTGCTGGCTGGCGTAGGAGTTGGGCTGGTTCTGCTTGCCGGTTTCTTCGCCCTGCGCAACCGAAACAAGTAGCAGCATGGATGTAACCGGGTAAGAGATACCATCTCTTACCCGGTTTTTTAAAAGAAAGCCTTCAAAGCCGGGTTTGTTTTTGCAAATTTATTGGCCGGCTTTGAAGGCTTTTCGCGCATCCGGTTTTTTTAGATTGCGTATTGACAAAATAGAATTAATGTTCTATATTTAGAACACGCGTTCGATAAATCTGCATGGCCAAAAAGGAGTAATTGCCATGAATAAATTTCCAATCAATTTAATGTCAACTTTTCGTGGTGTCGGTAAAAGTCGTGGGGCGCTTTTTGGCGGTATTCTGATGCTGGCCCTCCTGGCTTTTGAAATTTTCAACTACACCACCACCGATTTTGCCTTGACCGATGTGCTTGGGGCAAACCTGAAATTTCTAGGCCTGCGCTGGGCGACCATCCTCTCGATCGCCTTCTGCGCGATCGACTTTGCCGGCATCGCACGCCTGTTCACCCCTGAACAGGGCCAGAATGAGCCGGTCGAGGTCTGGTATCTGTTTGGAGCCTGGGTATTGGCCGCGGCGATGAATGCGACGCTGACCTGGTGGGGCGTTTCTGTCGCCATCAACAGTCACACTGCTCAGGGGGCCTCCATTGTCGGTCGCGATGTGATGAGCAATGTTGTGCCGGTTTTTGTGGCTGTGATGGTCTGGCTGATCCGTATTCTGATCATCGGGACTTTTTCGATGGCCGGCGAGCGCCTGTTCTCGATGGATGCCGCGCGCGCCAACCGTCAGCCTGCCAACCGTTACGAAGCGCCGCGCCCGGCTGTCAGCAACAACGCTCCGCGTCCCATGCCGCGCCCTGAACCCGCCGCACCGCTGCGCACCCGCAGTGAGCCAAGCTACCACCCGGTAGGCATGGCCGCCAAGTCACGTGAAGATGAAAAAGTGACCTGGCGCTAAAGCGTGGATGTTCACAACTAAAAAAGACCTTTCTGGCTTGGGCCCAGAAAGGTCTTTTCGTTTGTTTGTTGTTTTGTTAACCTACACCCTCAATATCTTGTTTTTGCTGTTCGGCCTTGCCTTGTACAAATTTGAACACATCATGTACAACGTTTGAACCACGACTGGCGATGATCCCGGTCAGGATCGAACCGAGAAAGGGGACAGCGACCACGAAACCAAGTTCTGCAAACAGATCGACATTGGTTGCCACGCAGACAACAATACCAACAATAATCGAGACAACTTTGTCCAACTTCCAGCCGGTTTCTTTGTCATAAATTGGTTTGATGGTTTGAATGATTGCTTCAACCAGGAAGGCGACCAGGGCAAGGTGAGTAAAATCGAGCGAGGTTTCCATAATTTCTCTCCTTTTGGGTTCGGATAAGACTATTGTACAGGAATTTTGCTGTTACGCGCAACCAGTTTTTCAAATTCAATCGCTCAGCGTGCTTTCGCCGTGTGCCAGGATGTAGAAACTGCGTGGAGTGTCTCCCGAACGATCGAAGATCAGATCGGTTACCAGGTAGCCTTGCCCAAAGCAGGTTGTGAACACCTCGCGGCTGAACAGGCGCCAGGCGCGCGCCAGCGCGAAATCCTGTCGCTTGAGAGCCATGAAGTCGGACGGGATTTCTACCAGGGCCAGGGAATCTTGTGGGGTGGAGAAATTTTCAGGCGGGCGCACCAGACCATCAGGGGTTGCGTTGCCGCGGTACAAGGTCTGGATGTTGGCGGTGGCGTAATGGTCAAGGGCCAGGCTGGGGCGCGGACGGCGCCCCAATCTTCGGCTGACCCGGCGGCTGTTGATCCACCAGTCAACCTGAAAGCGGTCTGTTTCCATCCCGAGATTGAGTCCATCGCGCAATGGGCCGTACAGGTTTGGCAGGTAGGTATTGCAGATTGCGCCGAGGCGGGTGATGTTGAGGTGCGCGTTGCGGCTGAGCAGGGGATCATAGGTCCAGGTTGCCAGCGACAGGCCCTGTTTGCGCAGCATTTGCCATTGGGCGCGTTTCAGCGCGAAACCGATCCCGGCATTTTGATAATCGGGGTGGACGCCCAATTCGTGTGAGCAGTGTTTGGGTTGCGGGCCGTCTGGAAGGCTATAAAGCCCGGGGAAGCCGACCAAAAGGCCAACCAGCTTTTCCCCATCGTAGGAGCCGAGCACAAGCCCGCCGTTGTGGGCGAAGGTCATCAAAATATGGCCGGGCAGGATCTCGGCATCGGAGCCGGGCCATACCAGGCGCTGCAAGTTTTCAACCTGGGTCATTTCTTCAGGGGTTTCAAGGATGCGAATGGTGGGCATGGTCAGGGACGTTTATAGAGAGTTTTCAGAGCATCCCGTCGCCAGTCAATCGCTTTCAGGTGGTCGAGGCGGTAGGTGAAGCGCGCCGGAACAAAGCCAAAGATGCGCGAGATGGTATCGCTGGGGGCGGTGCGGTTGTAGCCCAGGTAATCGACCCAGTAAGTCGAAAAAGGGAAGTTGGGCACCATACTTTGCATCAAAACCGTCAGGCTGCGCAGATAGGGCAGGCCAAGCGGCAAGATGAGCGGTTTTTTGCCAATCACAGACAGAATGATATCAAGCACCTGACGAAAGGAAAAGTATTCTGCACCGCCCACTTCGTAGGTCTGGTTTGCCATTTCGGGGTTGTCGAGTGACCAGAGTAGGCAGGTCACCAGGTCTTCAACCCACAACGGCTGGATCAGCACTTCGCCTTGCCCGGGTACGAACATGACCGGGAAGAGCGCCGCCAGCCTGGCCAGCGAGGTGGTGAAGTGGTCTTCAGGGCCGTACAAAAGCCCGGAGCGGAAGATGGTATACGGCACCCCGCTTTTGCGGATGTGTTCTTCGGCCACGCCTTTCATTTTGAGCACCGGATAGAACGAGGAACGGTCCGCGCCCAAATGGCTGACGTAGAAAAAGTGTTGGATGCGCGCCTGGGCGGCTACGCGCGCCAGGTTGGCTGTGCCGCGCGCGTCTGTTTCGAGGATGTTTCCGCGCGCTCCTTCGTGTTCGGCGCCGGCCAGATGGTAGATCACATCCACCCCGCGCAGGGCGGCGCGCAGACCGCGCTCATCACCCAGCGAAGTAACGGCGACTTCGACCGCCACGCCGCGCGGCAAGGCCGGGGTGCGCTTCGAAGGGCGCACCAAAGTCCGCACTTGTTGACCGGTGCTGACCAATTGTCGGATCAAAGCCCGGCCGAGAAAACCTGTTCCGCCTGTTACCAGAATCATGGCTGAGATTATACCCGTTCTGAGCTTGTCATTTTTGGCCCGGCGCGGCACGAATCTTGCAACGTTATGATGAACCCCTTTACTCCATCTAACCCGCGAGGAATCATGAAAAACGAACCCATTCAAGCATGCGCCGCCGATCAGCCCTCGCCTCATGGTTGGCGGCTGGATACTTTGCGTCCGCTGCTCAAAAAATTTCAGCAACAGTTGGCTGCCCCGAAACCAACACTCACACGCGAACAAAACGTACCTTCGGGCCTTGCAGATGCAACCAGGGTTGACAGGCAAACCTGATGGGAGATGGCGATGAAAAAGATATTTCTTCTAACTTGTGTTTTGTTGGTGGCGTGGGGGGCTTTTCCGCAAAAGGCTTGGGCTGCGCGCGGCACACCCGAGTCTCCACATTTTGGCTACGGATTGCGCGTGGATGTGAACGGCGCGCAGATCGAAGAATCCCTGTTTTTGGCCGCTCAAATGGGGCTGGATTGGGTTGCGCTGGATTTCGACTGGAATGCTGCCTGGCCCGATCCGTCTCGTTGGGACAGTTCAACGCCGTTTGGACGCGCTGCGCGCCTCGCCGACAACCTCGGCCTGACTCTTGTTTTCTCGATCAGCAACCCACCTGCCTGGGCGATGACTCCGGCGGGGCCGCATCCCGAATTGACCGCTGCCCTGTTGTGCGATTTGAAACAGCTTTTTCCGAACTTGCAAGCGGTGGAGCTATATCCGCGCGCCAATACCCTGGCGGGCTGGGGCGCGCAGCCAGACCCGGTTCGTTACGCGGCGCTTTTGCAAGTCGCCCAGGAGCGCCTTGAGCGCAAACAGCTTGCGATCCTTTTGCTGGCGGGTGGCCTGACCAATCGCACCTCAGCCCTCGAAGACCAGCCGGATACTGTTTTTTTGCAAGGGCTTTATGCTGCAGGCGCAACCCCTCAGGTTGTAAGCCTGCGCATTGAGCAGATCTCCGGGTCGCCGCTTGATGAGCCGGAGGCCAGTAGCCTGCGCCATTTTGAGCAAATTAGAGCAGTCATGAACGCCAACCATCAGGAAAAATCCCTGATCTGGGTGACAGGCTTTGATTTACCGGCCGAGCTTGTCACAGCGGATGTGCAGATCCAGTCTGATTGGCTGGCGCAAGCCTATGGTTTAATGCGCTCCCGCCTGTATTTTGGCGCATCTTTTTATGTCTGCTATAACGCTTCAACGACCGGGCCTGTTCGGGCTTGCCTGCTGGACCGGGATGGTTTGTCCCATCCATTTTTGACCCGCCTGGGTTTTCTGATCGGAGGAAATTAAGTCTATACAAAATTATCAGAATCTGGCGAATCTGGGTAATTTTTTTTTATTGCGCCAAAGAGTGTTGTAAAATGGAATCAGGTTACGGAGTACTTTTGCCTATACAACACCCCTGGCGCAAGCCGCCCCCCCTTTTGCCTGACTCTGGCCTGCTTTTTGATAATAATCCTCAACCGATGTGGATTTATGATCTCAAAACGTTGGCCTTTTTGGCGGTTAATCAGGCTGCGCAGACAAAATACGGTTACAGCCACGCAGAGTTCCTCGGCATGACGATCCGGGATATTCGCCCTGATGAAGATATTGCTGCCCTCGAAAATAACCTGGCGCGCCCGCGCCCCGATCTTCAACATTCTGGCGAATGGCGTCACCGTAGTAAAGGCGGGCGGGTTTTTAGCGTTCAGATCGATTCACACAAAATGCGCTGGCATGGCAGGGAAGCCGTTCTGGTCGTGGCCAGGGATATCAGCCAGGAGCGCAAAGCCCGTGATGAAGTTTTTGCGCTGTGGCGCAAACATTTGCAATTACAAGAAATCATTAATCAAAGCCCGGCTGTCGCCTGGATGTTGCAAAAAGAACCTGACTTGCCTGTCAGTTTTGTAACTGATAATGTTGTCCAGTTTGGCTATCTTCGCGATCAATTTATCAGCAGAGAACTTTCCTATACAGATATTGTTCATCCTGAAGATCTGCAAGATGTTCTGGATGAGATCGCCTATCATGCCAATCGCGACCATTCTCAATTTATTCACCAATACCGCATCCTGACCGCCGACCGCCAAATTCGATGGGTGGAGGATCGCACCTGGATCCAGCGCAATAACGATGGAAAAGTGCTGGGCTATTCGGGCGTGGTGTTGGATGTCACCGATCGTATTAAAGCGGAAGAGCGGCTGCGTTACCAGGCTGCCCTGATGAAGAATGTTTCAGACGCCATTATTTCCACCGATTTGGCGTTTAATATTTTGAGTTGGAATCTGGCCGCCGAACAGATTTTCCAGTGGAAGGAGCAGGAAGTTTTGGATAAAAACTGGCATTTCCTGGCTCAGGCCCAGTACCTCGGCCAGGATTTTTCAGATGTTTTACGTCAGTTCAACTCGGTTGGTTATTGGGGTGGGCTTGTTTCACAAAAACGAAAAGATGGCCAGGCAATTATTGTGGATGTGCGTATTTCAATGGTCAAAGATGCCAAAGAACAACCGATCGGAATCGTGGTTGCCTGTCGGGATATCAGTGAAAAGATAAAAATTGAGCAGGCATTACAAAACAGCGAAAAACAATATCGAGCTATTTTTGAGCAGGCGGCTGTTGGCGTCTCGCGCACCAATATTACGGGATATTTTCTCGATGTAAACGAAAAGTTTTGCCAGATCACGGGCTATTCACGCCAGGAGTTATTAGGGCGTTTGTATTCAGAGATCACAGACCCCCAGGATATCGCAAGCAACGATCAAACCCGCCTGGATCTGCTCACCGATAAAAAACTGACATCCACCACTGAGAAGCGCTATATTCGCAAAGATGGCTCTCGTATTTGGGTTAATTTGACCCTTTCGTTGGTTGAATCGGGCCCAGACCTGGAGCCTTTTTTTCTGGCAATCACAGAAGATATCAATGCGCGCAAGAATCACGAGCGCAACCTGCAAGCTTTATATGAGGCGGGCCTGGCCTTGAGTTCTCTCAAGCGTGCGCAGGAAATTTCTGAAAAGATCATTGAGATTTTGAATATTCATCTGGATTGGTACCATGCCGGGGTTTGGCTGCGCGAAAAAGGCACCGATAATATACACATTCTGGCTTACAGCGTTCCAGAAAATGAAACAAACCAGGAAGAAGAGCGCCAGAAAAGCCAGATCATGATCCGTAGCATCGATACGGGGCTAACCGGGCGGGCGATGCGTTTGGGTCAGACGATACGGCTTGGGGATGTTGAAGCTGATCCACATTACCTGTATGTACACGATGGGATCAAATCTGGCATGTACGTGCCGCTTATCTCGGGCGGGCAGGCCATTGGCTGTATCATGGTTGAAAGCCATGATCCGGATGGTTTTAGCGAATATGATGAGCGTTTGCTGGAGACACTTGCGAACCAGGCTACCATCGCTTTCGAGAATGCCAGCCTGTTGGCTGCTGAAAATGAACGGGCCAACCAGATGCAGGCGGTTGTGCAGGCCAGTCAGGTCATATCGGGCACACTTGATGTGCCGACCCTGCTCGATACCATCTTGAAAACTGCCCAACACGCGATATCTGCAACCGAACGCGGTACGATCATGCTCAAACAGGAAGATGGCCTGCTGCATGTCAGCGGTTCCCTGGGCTACACGGACTCGGCTTTGCTGAGTGCTGCCATCCCGGAACACCAGGGCTATGGAGGCCGGGCATACACTGAACAGCGCAGTTTTCTGGTGGAGAATGTACGGGGCTTGCCTGATCAGGAATATTTTGCCCAATTTCCTGAAACAATGGAAGTTCAAAGTGCCATCACCGCACCGCTGATCGTTAAAGGAAAAGCAATCGGCATCATTTCTCTGGACAATTGTTCCCACCCGGCGGCTTTTACCGAAAACGATTTGCAATTGCTTTCCACGTTTGCGGCTTCAGCCGCCATCAGCATCGAAAACGCGCGTTTATTTGAACAGACCCAGGTTCGCCTGGAACACATTATGGCCCTGCGCACCATCGATAACACGATCAATGCCACGGTCGATATTCAGGTTATTCTGAATGTCATTCTTGAACAAGCCCGCGCCCAGTTGGGCGTGGATGCGGCCTGCATCCTGGCTTTTAATCCTGTCAATATGAATCTTGAACACCAGGCCAGTACCGGCTTTTTCACGGACAAAATTCGCCAGGCGCGTTTTCGAATGGGTGACGATTTGCCTGTGCGGTCCATCCTTGACCGCAAGGCGGTTTTGACAACCGAGTTGGAAATGAAAGCCACCTCGCGATCTTATTTAATTCAAGAGGAAGGTTTTGTTATCTACGCCTGTGCGCCAATGCTTGCCAGGGGAGAAGTAAAAGGCCTGATCGAGGTATTTCATCGCAAGCCGCTCTCGACCGATGCGGAATGGTTGTCTTTCCTCGAAATGTTGGGAGGCCAGGCGGCGATAGCCATCGAAAATACTCATCTGTATCAGGATCTGCAGCGCTCGAACCTTGAGTTGACCGTTGCTTATGATGCCACCATCGAAGGTTGGGCGCAGGCCCTTGAATTGCGCGATCAGGAAACCGAAGGGCATAGTCGGCGCGTGCCTGAATTGACACTCGCATTGGCCCGTCAGCTTGGCTTGCACGGCGAAGCCCTTGTGCACATCCGGCGGGGCGCGTTATTGCACGATATCGGAAAAATGAGCATTCCTGATGCAATACTACACAAACCTGGCCCCCTGACAGACGAGGAGTGGACGATAATGCGCCGCCATCCCGTCAGAGCTTATGAGTTGTTGTCGAAAATTCCCTATCTGCAACAAGCGCTTGACATCCCCTATGCTCATCATGAAAAATGGAACGGCAGCGGCTACCCACGCGGACTTGTCGGTGAGCAGATCCCGATCGCGGCCCGAATTTTTGCCGTGGTGGATGTTTTCGATGCCCTGACCAGTGACCGCCCTTACCGCCTCGCCCTGAGTTTGCCCGAAGTGCTGGAATATATTCGCAACCAGTCTGGCTCCCATTTCGATCCAAATGTGGTCGATGCCTTCTTGCAAATTATCAATACCCCCAGAAGAACTAAAGAGTTTTGAGCTCCTTGATGGCTCGAATATGCTCTTCAATATGGGCCAGCCCACGTTCGGCCCAGGCCTGCATCGCAAACTCGCCATAGACTTCGTGACGGGTCAGGCGGCTCCAGGCGGGGGCGGGTAGTGCGCTCAACCACTCCACCAGGGTGTGGATGCTGCTGCTGAATTCATCGAGAATGTTTTTCAGTGGCTCATCGGGGTTGTAATGAGCCGCGATCCAGGCATCGCCATCGAAATTTTCAAAAACGGGATATTCTTCTTCAACTGCCCGATGCAGGCGCATTCCATATACGTGCTTGTCCACATCGCGAACATGCGCGGCCAGCTGATGAGCGCTCCAGCCGTCCACTGCGCTGTGATGATCTTCCACTTCCAGGCATAGCGCGCAGAATTCCTGTGCAGCGGTAACGGTGCGCGTCAGTAGTTGAGTGCGATATTCATACAATTCTTTGTGGTTAGCCATAGGGGGTCTCCAGGGTCAAAATAACAACTATTGTCCGTTCACTTCTTCGACGGTTTTTTGCATCTCCGCCAGCACATTTTCAATGCGCAAATCGAGCACGAAAAAGGCCTGTAGTCCATCGCCGAGCACTCGCCGCGCCACGCGCCAACCCGCCAGTTGTGGATAATTGCCCATCTGCGGCACCAGGTCTGCCGCGGCGCGCCACTGCGGGGCCGGGTTGGCGACCATCTCCAGTGCCGAAGCACGCACGGGCAAAAATCCGCTTTCGCTTGCCCAGCGCGCCTGGTTTTCAGCGGTCAGCGCCCAACGCATGAATAACCAGCCCGCCAATTGGCGCGCCGGACTGCTCTCAAAGAGCACAAAAGATGGACCGTAGGCCACCACTACCCGCGATAGGCCAGGAAAAGGCACCACCGTCCACTCGTCGGTCGTGGCGGAAACGCGCCAGGCCGCATTTTGGGCGGCGATCTCGCTCAACGAACCACTGATGAACAGGCTGCGCCGCGCGGCAAGGTGGTGATAGGAGGTCAGGTCGGTTGCCAGCCAGGCGCAGCCGTCCTGGCGCAGTTCGCTCAAAAAGCCGAGCGCGGCCTGGTTCTCGTCGCGCACAAAATCGAAGGTGCCCTCGGTTGTCACATCGCCGCCAAAGGCTCTCAGCCACGAATACGCCGTCCACGGGTCGCCGTCCAGCACCAGACCGCCGTAGCCATCGTTGGTTTCATCGCTATCCAGGCGGAAGGCGGCGTTGGCCGCGCAAGCCTGTTTGCGGAATTCTTCTGCGGTCTGCGGCGGGTTCTCGAATCCCAGTTCACGCGCCCAGGTCAGGTTATAGAACAATAGGCGGGCCGAGCGCACGGCGGGCAGCCCCAGCCGCCGGCCGTCCACTTCGTCTTGCCGCCACAGGCTGGCGGGGAAATCGTTCAGGTCGGCCTGTGTAAAGCCAAATTCGGGGTTGGATAGGTAAGGATTGAGCGGCACAAGCAGGGATTTTTCGTCCCAGACCAGGGCCTGTTCTGGCAGCGCCAGCGCCATTTCGGGCAACCCTTGGCCGGTCTGGCTGCTGCGAACCGCTTCTTCCAACCCGCTCAGGTTTTGCCAGCCGGTGACTTTGACCGTGATGCCCCAGGGATTGGTCAGGCTGAATTCGGCGGCCATTTGCGCCAGCAGGCTGGCCTGTGAACCGTCCAGCCCGTGCCACAGGCTGACGGTTAATCCGCGCAGGGCTTCGGTGCTGACGCCGAGGTCCGGGGCCTGGGTTGGGACCGGGGCCGGGGTGTTTGACGGGGAAGGCAGCGGCGTGGTGTCGGCTGCCATAACGGTAGGCGTGCTGAGGGGCAGGTAGACAATCTCCACGCAAGAGGCCAGCAAGAAAGCCGAAAGGGTCAAGATCAAAAAAAGTCGCTTTAACGGCATTTCTTACATCCCCACCATTGGAACAGGCGTAAAAACCAGAATGAAAACCAGCACCATCAGCCAGGCAATGATCCGGCGGCGCGGGTCGAGATCGGTTATCTCGTCGAGGGTTTCAGAGTGGGCGCGGCCCAGGAAGAAGAGCAGGCCGGCCCACAACCACCAGCCGCTCCAAAAGATGCCCAGCACGCCCAACAAGAGCAGGACAAACGGCAGTGTGCCGCGGACCCGTTTGCCAAACAGGGCATAGACGATGTGGCCGCCATCCAACTGCCCGGCCGGGATCAGGTTCAGGGCCGTGACCAACAAGCCTGCCCAACCGGCCAGCGCGACCGGGTGAATCATCACATCCAGTCCGCCGTAGGGGATGGGCTGGCCGGTAAAAATATAGGCCAGCCAGTAAAGGAGGGGCGACAGGCCGTTGTAGTCGACCGGCGCGGGCAGCAGTTGTCCAAAAACGACGAATTTGGCCAGCAGGTAGAGGATCGAATTGCCTTCGATGAAGCCGCCCGGAGCGGGCTCGATAATGCTGGTGTTTGAAAGACTCAGCCCGATCAGCAGGACCGGGATCGAGACCACCAGCCCGGCCAGCGGCCCGGCGATGCCGATATCGAACAGGGTCCGTTTGTTTTTGGGCAGTTCGCGCATGTTGATGAATGCGCCCATGGTGCCGAGCAGGCTGAACGGCAGGGGGATGAAAAAGGGCAGGCTGACGTCGGTCTTATGGTAGCGGCCGGCGAAGTAATGGCCGAACTCGTGCGCCACCAAAATGGAAAGCAGGGCCAGCGCGAAAGGCCAGCCGGTGTAAAAATAACGCGCCATCAGACCCAATTGGCCGGGAATGTCAGTCGGGATCAGCACGCCCTCCGGGATCTGCGCTCCGGTCAGCATGACGCTCAAGACGGTCAGGATGAACATGATCAGGTTGGTGCGCGGGTTGGAGGGGCGCGGGGCGGGCAGTTTTTCAACCAGGAAGATCACCTGGCTTTCGCCTTCGCCGCGCCGGAAGAGCGGCATCAGGCCATGGGGTTTAAGTGCTTCGGCCAGCTGGTCGTAGGCTTCGGCGCTGTCGATACCGCTAAAGAGTTGCCCGCGATAGCGCAAGAGATACGGGTCAGCGTGCCCGCCGCTGGTGACATCTTCAACACGGAAGACACGCGCTACCAGGCTGTTCAGGATTTCGAGGTCGGTTGTCATTAGATGATTGTAGGGGTTTTTGATGTGCGAATTGGGTGATTTGGCGAGTGGCTTGTACGGGAGTGGATGGGAGTCGAACCCACCCTGGAACGCAACGCGCCCCAACACTGATTTTGAAGACCAGGAGGCCCACCAGGACCTATCCACTCCCACGCGTAAGGATACTCTAGTTTTTGATTTTCGTAAATTGGTTTTGGAAGTGCGAGCTGGCATTACTGAAAAAATCTTTCCAAACACGAAGGGCACAAAGTACACAAAGGAATTTTGAGATTTTTGTCACCAACTTGAATTTGGATAGGCAGGATCGATGAATCCCCGCGGCTTGCGGTGAAAAAGATTTATCTCGAAATCAGATTTTTAGGGCCAAATCGACTGCCACAATTCTACAATCCCCTCTGCCAGCACGGGCAGGAACATGGCCGTCAGGGTTGTGAAGACGATCACCGCCAGGATGACCAGAATGCCGGTTATGATCCCGATCCAGGCCATCCAGTGGCCGGAGGGGTGCCTCAGTCCGCGCAGGCCGCTGACGAGCGAGAACACTCCGCTGGCCAGGGCGGCCGGGTAGCAGACGATGGCCGTCATCGGCAGGAAGGGCGCAACCCCGATGCAAAAGAAGAAAAGCGTAAAAATAGCCGAGAACAGGCTGAGCCGGGCGTGTTTGTTGGGCAGGGCAGAGTCCATGCGCGGATTATACAGGATTTGCGTTTCCCAATCTTAACAAGAACACCCGTTCCAAAAATTTTAAGCCAATCGTCAGGTTGGAGGGCGCTTCGGGATGCTATAATGATTTTGTTCTCTGCACTGAACATCATCTCTTACAAAACTGCCCTTCGGCTGCGCTTTGCTCCAGTTTCGATAAACTCGACCCAGCCGCTCAGGGCTTGACACCTGAAACCTGACGCCCCAAAATGTCCTTCGTTCACCTGCACACCCACACAGTCTACTCACTGCTCGATGGTTTCTCGAACATCAAGAAGCTGGTCAAACGCGCCAAGGAAATGGGCATGCCCGCGCTGGCGATTACCGACCACGGCACGATGTTCGGCGCGATCGAGTTCTATAATGCTGCCAAAGATGCGGGCATCAAACCCATCATCGGCGTTGAAACTTACATGGCTGCGCGCGGGATGAAGGACCGCGATTCCAAGCTGGATAAAAAGTCTTCGCATCTGCTACTGCTGGCTGAGAATGAGGTCGGCTACAAAAACCTGCTCAAGATCACATCCGCCGCGCAGATGGAAGGCTTTTACTATTATCCGCGCATCGACCACGACTTTTTGGCCGCCCATTCTGAAGGGCTGATCGCCACTTCGGGTTGTATGTCGGCTGAAATTCCGCGTCAGTTGATCGACGAAAAGCCCGAAGAAGCTGTGCGGCGCATGAACTGGTACTACGATGTTTTCGGCCCGGACCGCTTCTATGTCGAATTGCAGCATCACAACATTGCCGAGATCACCGAACTGAACCGCAAACTGGTTGAGCTGGGCGCGAAGTATTCGGCCAAATTCGTTGCGACCAACGATGTTCACTATATCGAAGCCGACGATGCCCAGTACCAGGATGTGCTGCTTGCCATCCAGACCGGCAAGCTGCTCAAAGATCCCGAACGGATGCGCTACGACAGCAAGACCTTCTACCTGCGCAGCCCGCAGGAGATGAGCCAGTTGTTTTCCGAGATCCCCGAAGCGCTGAGCAACACCATCGAAATTGCCGAACGCTGCGAAGTGGATTTGGGTTTCAAGGGCTACCACCTGCCTGAGTTTGAATTCCCGGAAGGCTTTAGCGCCGAAACCTACCTGCGCCACCTGTGCGAGATCGGCTTGGAGAAGCGCTATGGCTCTCACAAAGAAGATCCCGAGATTCGCGAGCGGCTCGATTTTGAGCTGGGTGTCATCCATGAGATGGGGTTTGACGCCTACTTCCTGATCGTGTGGGACCTGTGCCGACACGCCGCTGAGAATAATATCTGGTACAACACGCGCGGTTCGGCGGCCGGCTCGATCGTCGCCTATACCCTGTTCATCACCCTGGTCGACCCGATCCATCATCATTTGCTCTTTGAGCGTTTCCTGAATCCGGGGCGTATCTCGATGCCCGATATCGACCTCGACTTCCGCGATGATCGCCGGGCCGAGATGCTTGAATATTGCGCCCGCAAATACGGCGACGACAAGGTTGCCCAGATCATCACCTTTGGCACCATGGCCGCCCGCGGAGCGCTGCGCGACGTGGCGCGTGTGATGGACGTCCCCATTTCGGATGTGGACAAAATCGCCAAGCTTGTGCCAAACGTGCCGGGCAAGCCGGTTTCGCTGACAGAAGCGCTCGAGCAGGTGCCAGACCTGAAGAAGATCTACGATACCGATGCCATCATGCGCTCGGTCATCGATACCGCCATCCACATGGAAGGCGTCGTCCGCAATGCCGGGACTCACGCTGCCGGGGTGGTGATCGCCGACAAACCCCTGACCGAGTACCTGCCGATTCACCGCCCGACCTCCAACGCCGAAGAAACGCCGATCAAGACCGTCACCCAGTTTGAAATGGGCATTCTCGATGGCATGGGCATGCTCAAGGTCGATTTCCTGGGCCTTTCCACCCTGACGGTCATGGCGCGCGCCTGCGATTTGATCCGCGAGCGCACCGGCAAGGAATACGATCTGAGCAACATCCCGACCGATGACCCGGCCACGTTTGAACTGCTCGGGCGCGGACAGACGGCTGGCGTATTCCAACTTGAAGGTACGGGGATGACCCGCTGGGTGGTCGAAATGAAACCCAGGAATCTCGACAACATCATCGCCATGGTGGCGCTTTATCGCCCCGGCCCGATGGACTTCATCCCGTCTTATATTCGCCGTATGCACGGCGAAGAACCAATCGATTATCGTCACAAATCCCTGGAGCCGATCTTTAGCGATACCTACGGCATCCCGGTCTATCAGGAGCAGATCATGCGCGCGGCGGTCGATATTGCCGGCTATTCGCGCTCCGAATCGGACGACCTGCGCAAGGCGATTTCCAAAAAGCAGGCCGATAAGATTGCCAAGCACAAAGAAAAGTTTATCAAGGGCGCGTCTGAAAAGACGATGGACAAAGCTACCGCCACGGCCATCTTCGAAGATTGGGAGAAGTTTGCGCGCTACGGCTTCAATAAGTGTTTGCCGGGCGATGTAGAAGTGCTGGATGCCGATACCGGGCGGCTGGTGCGGATTGAGGATATTTACTGCGGTTTGGCAAGCTTGCCCCATGTTCTATCCACAGATACTGAGAAATTGAGGCTGCGCCCGAGCCCTGTTTCCCGCGCTCTGGATAATGGAATCAAGCCTGTTTTCCGCCTGACCACTGCGCTCGGACGCCAGATTGAAGCAACGGCCAATCATCCTTTCTACACTTATGAAGGGTGGAAAGATCTCGACAATTTGCAGGCTGGCGAGCTGATCGCCGTTCCGCGTGTTTTGCCGATAGAAGGTAAAAATGAATGGCCTGACCATCAGGTTATCGCGCTTGGGCATCTTTTGGCCGAAGGAAATCTCTGTCATCCTCACTCGGTTTATTTTTATAATCAGGATGCTGTTCAGGTTCAAGACTTTGTTTCGGCAGCGGAAAAATTCAACAATGTTCATTGTTCAGTAAAAATGCACAAATCTACATGGTCGGTCTATGCGGGGCGCATTGAACGGGCGATTCCACCTGAAATATTTACCTGGTCGGGCGAGCTAGGCGTGCTTGGTAAAACAGCGCATCACAAAGAGATCCCTGCCGGTGTTTTTGAACTTGGTAATCGACAGATTTCGATCCTTCTCAGCCGTATGTGGGAAGGCGATGGGCATCTTGACCCGCAAAGCCACTGCGCTTTTTATGCAACTGCCTCCGAACGTATGGCGCGTCAGATGCAGCATTTGTTTCTGCGGCTTGGCATTATCAGCCGTTTACGAAAAGTCACGTTCCCTTATAAAGAGGGGCGTACAGGCTGGCAATTGTATATTACCGGTTACGATAACCTGTTTGCTTTTGCAGAAACAGCCGGCGTGTATTTCATCAGCCCCAAAAACCGCTCTGCAATGCAAGCTTTGTTAGCAGAACGCCCGCTGCGTGTGATTGGCACAAAAGATATTGTACCGGTTGCCGCCAAGCAATTGGTCCGCAACGCCAAAGAGCGCAGTGGAATTACCTGGCTGGGGCTCAATGCACAAAGCGGTATCGCTCAGCGCGAGTTTTATCCGAGTCATACCGCGACCAAGCGTGGATTTACCCGCGAAACGATGGCCCGTTTGGCTGGTTATTTTGATGATCCGGCCATGCGCCGGCTGAGCGATAACAATGTGTACTGGGATGAAATTGTCAGCATCGAGTATGTTGGCGAAAAACAAACCTACGATTTGGAAGTTCCCGGTGACCATAATTTTGTCGCCAATGACATTATTGTTCATAATAGCCATGCCGCTGACTATGGCCTGGTTGCCGTCCAGACCGCCTACCTGAAAGCCCATTACCCGGCCGAATACATGTCGGCCTTGATGACGGTCTTCAAAGACACCAGCGATAAAGTTGCGCTTTACATTTCAGATGCGCGCGCCATGGGCATTGAAGTCCTTTCGCCGGATGTCAACCGCTCGCGTTATTTTTTCAGCATCGAAGACTGCCCTGAAACCGGCAAGCCCGCCATCCGCTTCGGCATGGGCGCGGTCAAGAACGTCGGACAGGGACCGGTCGATGCCATCTTGCTGGCTCGCAAACAGGAAGATGTCGAAATCCCGTTTAAAGACATCAATGATTTCGCCCAACGCGTCGATTTGCGCACGGTTGGCAAACGCGCCCTGGAATGCCTGATCAAAGTCGGGGCATTCGACCAGTTTGGCAGCCGGGCCGGCATGCTGGCCGCCCTCGACCAGATGGTCGCTGCCTCCTCGTCTCACATGCGCGCCGCAGAGAGCGGACAAATGTCGATGTTCGGCGGCGCAAGCGGCTTGCAGGCTGAAAATATCCGTTTGCAGGAACTGCCAACCGACCGCAAAGACACCCTGGCCTGGGAGCGCGAACTGCTTGGGCTGTATCTCTCGGATCACCCGCTTTCGGCCTACACTGATCTGCTGACCCGCGCCGTCAGCCACAACTCGATCACGCTTAACGATGCCGGCAATCAGGAACGGGTGCGCGTGGCCGGTCTGGTCGTTTCTTCGCGCGCCTTCAAAACAAAAAAAGACACCATGATGGGCTTTGTGACCCTTGAAGATATGCAGGGCAACATTGAGCTGGTCATTTTCCCAAAAACCTGGGATAAATTCCGTCACCTGTGCGTCGATGGCAAAGTGATCGTTGTCGATGGCAAGGCCGACGGCACCACCCCGCCCAAGGTGCTGGTGGATGAGATCAAAACAGACGTGACCTTCTACGACAGCGTTGCCGCTGGCGACGAGTACCTGCCGCCCGCTCCGGGTTCAAACGGCGGAGCGCCCGCCCCGCGGCCTGCCCTCGTTAAACGACCCGAACCTGCCCCGCGGGTGGTCCCGCGTCCGCAGCCTGCTCCCGTCAAAATTGCAGAACCGGCCGCCGATTACATCCCCGAGCCTGATGACGATGACGGTTTCGACGATATGCCTCCGCCGCCCGAGGCCCCACCCGATTGGGACGATTTCATTCTGCCGGCAAAGCCCCTGGCGGCCGCGCCGCCTCCGCAGCCGGCTGCCCCGCTCGACGACATGTTGACCCTCGAGCAGTATGGCGGGCCCACCAACCCCAAACCTGCGCCGCCCGTATTCCAACCGGTCAGCCAGAAACCGATCGTCCCACCCACCACCATCGAGACTCTGGACGACGGCCTGCCGCCGCGTATCATCACTGTTTATTTGCGTCCCAGCAGTGACCTGGTTCGCGACAGGCGCCGGATCAAGAACGTTTACGGCATTCTGATCTCGCACCCCGGCCGGGACCGTTTCTCGTTCTACGTCACCGAAGAGGGCCGCGGGCATCTGATCGACTTCCCCAACGACACGACCCGCATCTGCGTCGAAATGCTCGACCGCCTGAAGAAGCTGCTCGGCAGCGAAGACTGGCGCATCGAGGAGATCCAATACCAGTAATATAAAGGTGACAGTCACCTTTATAGATAAACTGCAAAAACCGCCAGAGTTGGCGGTTTTTTATTGCAGAGCGAGATATTATCTCGCTCTGCAATTGACTCTATTTGTATAATAAATTAATCATCCTTATCAGTGGAGGAAACCTTATGGACGTGAGCGCATTTTATTCCCTGTTCAGCGCAACCTGCTTTGCCCTGGTCGGCCTGTGGTGGAATGTGGTCGAAAAACGCCAGGAGTGGTTCAAAGACGAAGCCATGAAAACCATCGCGGGCGGCGTTTATCTTTCCTTTCTGCTGCCCGGCCTGATGGGCCTCGGCGCGCAGATCGGCGGAGAGAACGGCTTTTTGTGGCGGCTGGCTTTTGCGGTTGGCTCGGGTTTTGGCATTTTCTACACCTTCAAACTGCTCGACAAAACAAAAAACGGACCCTACACTGGTCCGTTTCGGCGCAACCGCTGGCTGGTTGTCGTGATCTATGGCTTTATCCTGCTCGGTTCGCTTGGGTTTGATTTCATTTTTACCTTGGTCAACATCCAGCCTTTGCAGGTTGAAGCCTTCTGGCTGTGCCTGCTGATCTTGCTCGGTCACGGCCTGGCCTGGGACTTTTTGACCCAGCCCAAGGCGGCGCAGGTTTAATTCTTTATCCTTCGAGATGTGAGTCAATCAACACCCGCGCGGCTTGGGCAACATGCGCAGCGGGGTTTTGTGTGCCAAACATGCGTGCCGCCATGTAAGCGCCATCCATTAAAAGAAAGAGTTGATCAGCAAGCGCTTCGGGGTTGGATGCGCTTGCTTCTTTTGCCAGTTGATGGAACCGCGCGCGCACAGATTGCTTATGTTCGAGCGCGACCTGGTGACCCGGATAATCTGTTTCAGGGTATTCAGTGGCGATGTTGAGGAAGGGACAGCCGTAACAGGCGGGGGTTGTTACATAATCTTGCAAGCCTTGAAAGAATGCCAGTAATTTTTCGCGTGGGGTCAGCGCATCTTTTGTGGACTGTTCAAAATAATTCCAAAACTCATCATTGCTGTCTTTGAGATAAGCAACGATCAAATCATCTTTAGATGGGTAGTGGCGATACAGGGTCATCTTGCCAATGCCTGATTCTGCGGCAATCGTATCCACGCCAACGGCGCGATAACCGTGTTGATAGAATAAACGCGCCGCGGTTTGGAATACTTTATCTTTTGGGGTGACTTCGGTTTTCATAGTATTTGCCTCTTGACACGATACAGGTCTGTATTGTATGATTGGACCATTCGATACAGATCTGTATCGTAACATATTTTGTAAATTTCCACAACCGGAAAAGGAGTCACACAATGAAAATCGGAGTTTTCGGAACAAGCATGGTCGGTCAGGCCATCAGCGGTAAACTGGCGGAACTTGGGCATGATGTAATGGTCGGCACGCGCGATGTGGCCGCAACACAGGCAAAAACTGAACCTCATCCCTACGGGTTTCCGGCATTCAGCGTGTGGCAGAAGGAACATGCGAACGTCAAACTCGGAACCTTTGCTGATGCGGCCAAACACGGTGAAGTTTTGTTCAATGCAACCAACGGCACAGGTTCGTTGGCCGCACTCAAACTGGCCGGTGAATCTAACCTGAATGGCAAGCTGCTGGTGGACATTGCCAACCCGCTGGATTTCTCGCACGGCAATCCACCCTCGCTTTCCGTGTCCAACACCGATTCGTTGGGTGAGCAGATCCAGCGCGCTTATCCAAACGTAAACGTGGTGAAGACGCTTAATACCGTGACCGCATTCCTGATGGTCAACCCCGGTCTGGTGGCCAACGCTGATCACACCATGTTTGTGTGCGGCAACGATGTGGCCGCCAAGGCACAGGTGACTGAGTGGCTCAAAGACTGGTTCGGCTGGAAAGATGTGATCGATCTGGGCGACATTACGAGCGCGCGCGGCACAGAGATGTATCTGCCCATTTGGCTCAGGTTGTGGGGTGCGCTCGGAACGGGCATGTTCAATGTCAAGATCGTGAAATAAGGAAAATGAAAGATGGAACACAAAACATTGTTAGGCCAAAGCGCTTTACAAGTCTCGAGAATGGGAGTCGGAGCAATGACATGGGGCGATCCGAAAGGATTGGCGCGCTTTCACCCTGCCAAGACGGCTTATGGCGGCGCAGATGGATTTGAGGAGGAGCAGCGTGCGCTTGAGTTGAGCATTGAAGCCGGCGTGAATTTATTCGATACGGCCGCGATGTACAGCGGCGGCGCATCAGAACGGCGCGTGGGAGAATTGGCGCGCGGAAAGGATATTTTTATCGCTACGAAATATCCATCCGGTTTTTCTTTTCGCGTCGAAGATTTTCCAAAGGAACTTGAAGCAAGCCTTGCGCGGCTGGGGCGCGATTCGATTGATCTTTACCAGCATCATTTCCCCAACGCGCGGCTTTCGATTCCCAAATTGATGGGTTTGGTGGCAGATGCCGTAGAAGCGGGAAAAGTGAAGGCGGTTGGTGTCAGTAATTATTCTGCCGAGCAAATGCGGGAGGCGCACGCGGCGCTTGCCCAGCGTGGGATTGCGCTCGCGTCGAACCAGGTCGAATATTCGCTTTTGCATCGCAAGCCAGAAGTGGATGGCGTGCTGGATGCCTGCCGCGAGCTGGGAATCACGCTCATCGCCTATTCCCCGCTGGCGGGCGGCAGGTTGACGGGCAAGTATTCCGCGCACAACCGGGCGGGCGGATTCTTCAGGCGCATCTTGCCTCAATATAACCGCAAAGCAATGGATGCGCTTCAGCCTGTCGTCGAACTTCTGCGTGAGATTGGCGAGCGTTATTCAAAGACGCCCAGCCAGGTTGCCCTACGTTGGCTGATCGAAAACCCAACTGTGCTTCCCATCCCGGGTGCCAAGAATGGCAAACAGGCAAAGGATAATGCCGGTGCGCTGACGTTCTCCCTGACTGCCGATGAAATTGAGTCGCTCAACCAATTGACCCTGGCCTGGAGGGTTTAACCGCCGTGATTTTGCTGCACGCCAACGTTCAGCCCTTTAAAAAAGAAATGGCACAAACCTTTTGGTTCGGCTCATGTAGGTTTGATATTCCTGCCCGAAGAAACGCATGCATTCAGTCTCGTCAGCGCGGGCCGTGGCGACCAGGAAAAGTGTCGCAGCCGAAGCCAATAATGCCGCTGGCCAGCTGAGCGACTTGAAAAATATGCCCCAGGTTAGAAATAACAGCGAGCTGTAAAGCGGATGCCGAATGTAGCGATAAACCCCGGTCGTGACCGGGCTGGATGTTTTTTCAAAAGCGAGCAGCTGCGGTTCCGCCTCCCGCCGCGCATTGGGTTTGCCCCTGGAGATCAAGGCGCGAACCCCAAACACCAGCGGGATCAGCGAAACGATGAGCAGGGACCAGGAAATCAATTGATGCCAGGATAACGGGGACTGGAACCAAACATCCATATTGAGCAGGAAGAGCGCAAGGATCAACTCCCAGGCAAAGAAACGATAGAAGCCATGCGAGCGCGGCACGTGCAATGAGGCGCGCGAAATATAGACAAGTCCTGCCGAACCCACTGCGAAGGCGAATAACTTGAACATATCCGGCATTCCTTCCTGAGTGAATATTCGATCAGTTGCGCGGCCAGCAGATGGGGGAGTTCCGTTCGAGCAGAAAAATCATAAGGCGACAGGCTAGGGAAAGTTGCTTGACCGCGAAGTGTCCAGTGCCGTTACGTGCGTGAGGCCGGGTTGAACTATGGTTTTCAATGCTTTTGATCATTGGCTCGGGTGTGCATACTTACGGCGATAAAAATAATGCCGATTAACATTGCAGCCAAACCACCAACAAACATCCAACTACCGGGATTAGCCCAGTCAAAATCTGGCCAGGATCGAGCAGAGGCTACTAAAATAAGCAAGATCGAAAAACTCTGTGATTGAAGAATGAGATTTGCCGCACTCCAGCGCGAGTCGGATGCTATGCCCAGCCCGACCAGCCCGGGTAATGCAAACATGGCCCCCATGACGCGGGCTGTCAGGGGAGTTAAAGTCCAGGGCCAGATATCAATCACGATCGCTGGTTGTAAGAAAAGAAACAGACTGATACCTAATGTGACCAAACCAATTGCGCCCATGATCAGACGAACCTGGCGCGGAATGACAGAATCCTGAGTATCCAGCTTCTCTGTGTCCTGGTTTCGATTGCGGAGCCACACAGCCAAAACGATAAAAGGCGCTGTGAAATACAACCCGGCCCAAGCAATAAATGAAATATGACCATGGTTGAATCGGTCCCAATGCAAGATTGTTGCGATCCCGAGCAAAGATGCAAAGGCAGTTACTGGCAAGAAGCCAACTTTGATTTTGTGCCATTGCTGGCTCCGTAATACTCCCATAAAGAAGTAAATTCCGCCTGCATAAGCCGCGCCTAACATCATGGCCGACATTGATGGCTGAATTTTCCAGGCAAATAATTTTTCAGTTTCCCGGGGGAAAATAAATAAAATAATGAAAGCAACCAGCAGAAAAGGAATCACCAGGGCTGCAACCCAGCGTGTTTCAGACAGTATTTGGTTACCATTATTAATTTTAGCCATACGATCTCCCATGTTGTTAAGTGTTTATAGCCCAACGGCAGGTGTCACCGGCAAAGGCGGGATGTGGTGGAAAAAGCCACCAGAGGCCGAATCCACCGCCTGCCCCGGTGCTCTCGCGGGTAGTGGTGTTGGGCAGGTTTTGAAAGACGATCTTGAACCTGATACTTTCATATAGCTGCTTAATTGCTGGATAGATTTTATTTTTCTTGCATCAATAATTACTACGCTGTTGGTTCTCGATCAGGCTAATAATTTGTCGACATGCATCTTCGCTATCTACATGCGTATTGTCAAATTTGTGCTCATTGGCAAGTAATGGACGCTCAATAAGTGCATGATTCCAAGCCATTGCTGTTGTGTAGTCCCTATAGCCACTGTCGCGATCTGGATCAAGGATTCGCCGCTTGTGTTCTTCATCATTGCTGACCACCAAAGAGATAATCACGAATTGATTTAACTCAAACAAGGATGGTATCTGCTGTATGCGATAGGCTTCGAGATCATTGAGAAGAATATAGTTATAGTTATGCTTAAAATAATTCCTGATGATAAATATAAGGTTTTCAAATGACATTGCTTCTTCACGTGATGATGCTTTTAACCACGCTGGATCAAGGTGATATTGCCGAAGCCAGCCAATCTCAATCATAACGGATTGAAAATGCTGATGTAATAGTTTTGTGATGGTGGTTTTGCCACTGCCAGGGGCACCACCAATAACGACAAGGTATGTCATATCTATTCCTAAAGGAGCGTTGTACATGAAAACGGGTGATAATCACACGCCCAACTATGTTTTTATTGGCATGGACATCCAAAATTTCATCCACATGCCACGCCATATCGGTTGGATACTTGCCCGGGTTAGTTCTTCAACCCCTCGCGGACGGCTGCGCAGCGTTCGCAGTCTGCCCGGTCGCAGAGCAGGGCCAGCGGGTCTTTCTTGATGGCCTGCATGGTTTGGACGATCACCATCCGCATCGGCATGGCGCGGATGGCGGCCTGCCCGACCTGGATGACAACCGTGTGCGGGCGCAGGGCAGGTTCGAGGGCCTCGAAGCCCGCCGAGCAGCCGGGGAAGCCGGGACAGGTCACGGTCCCGTTCTCGGTTAGCGCCCAGCGCGTGAACTGTTTGCGGCTGGCGAGCTTTTCTCCCAGGTGAATGGCGGTGTTGGCGGTGTGGTCCACGCCGAGCAGCACCACCCAGCCATCGGCGTTGGCGATTTCCATCAAGGGGGCGAACGGGTTTTCGAGTGTCTGTGTTTGCAATATCTTGCCGGCATTCACCCCGGCAAATGAAAGAATGGGGTGCATCGAGCGGCTGGCCTGCGGTCTCTGGCGCAGGCTTTCGGGCACGACCCCCATCATCACATCGGCGGGCATGTTCGGGTCGAACGGCTCTGCCAGACGGTTCCAGGCCTGGGCGCGCGAGTAATTGACCGCATTGTTGGCCGGGCCGGAGGCGGGCGTGATCATGGTCTTGTAGGTATGGGTTGGCATGATAACCGCCCCCATGCTGTACATCAAGGCCGTTGCGATCGAATCCGCGCCGCCAGTTACCTGCCCGAAGGCGCGCAAGGAGGCGTGTGCCACGACAGCCTTGTTATTTAGCTTTAGCTCCTGGAATGCCAGGATCAGATCGTTATATTCCCACACGCGGCTATTTCCCCGTCCAGGTTGGTTTTCGTTTTTCAAGGAAGGCGCGCATGCCTTCTTTTTGATCCTGGCTGGCGAAGGCCAGTTGGAACAGGCGGCGCTCGTCGTCGAGCGTTTCGGACAGCGACCCCTCGAAGGCGGCGTTGACGGCTTCTTTGGCAAAACGCAGAGCCAGCGGAGAACGCTCCGCGATTTCGGCGGCCAGGGCCAGCGCTTCG
Organism: Chloroflexi bacterium HGW-Chloroflexi-6; assembly: GCA_002840685.1. Classification (GTDB taxonomy): domain Bacteria; phylum Chloroflexota; class Anaerolineae; order Anaerolineales; family Villigracilaceae; genus UBA8950. Next base: position 157,339 of record PHBU01000012.1, read on the forward strand.
TCCAGGATGCGCTCGTTGGGCACCACCCGGTTGACCAATCCGTATTTTTCCGCTTCGGCCGCACTGAGCTGGCGGTTGTTGAGCACCATTTCCATCGCCAGGGTTTTGCCGACGGCACGGGTCAGGCGCTGTGTGCCGCCCCCGCCAGGGATGACCCCGATCGTGACTTCGGGCAGGCCAAAGCGGGCGCTTTCTGCGGCGACGATCATATCGCACAGCAGGACCAATTCAAACCCGCCGCCCAGTGCAAAGCCTGATACCGCTGCGATCAGCGGTTTGCTGACCCGAGCCAGCCGCGCGAACAGGTCGCTGAAGCCGTTGGTGGTCATCTCGATGGCGCTCATTTCGGCCATCTCTTTGATGTCGGCCCCGGCCGCAAAAGCGCGCGAACTGCCCGTCAGTACGATCGCGCCGATGGCCGGGTCGCTGTCGCAGGCGGCCAGCGCTTCGCCCAACTCGGACAGCAGGCTGCGGTTGAGCGCGTTCAGGGCTTGTGGACGGTTGAGCGTGATGATCGCCACCCGCCCGTTGGTTTCGGTCAGGATGTTGGTGTAGGTCATGCGGCCTCCTTGCGAATACTGAAATTATACGCCGAAAGCAAAGCGACAGAACACTCTGTACCGCATATTTCTGGAGCAGTCTAGGCCTGGGCCTGCGGAAGGGTTGAATGCCGGCATTAAGCAGCCCAAGGGGTGATCCAAAATCATCCTTTGGGCTGCTTGCATCTTTGTCTGTGGCTGTTATAATCCTGAATAGTCAAATCTGATTATTTATCAAAGGCCTATGGAAAAAAAACTTTTACTTCTCGGGCTGCTGCGCCGCCAGGAAATGCACGGTTATCAGTTGAATGAGTTTATCGACAATAACCTGGCTTTGTGCACTGACCTGAAAAAACCGACCGCCTATTACCTGCTCGACAAAATGTCCGCCGAAGGGCTGATTCGCGCCGAGACGGAACAGGAAGGCAACCGCCCGCCGCGTCGGGTTTACCGCCTGACCGAAGCGGGCGAAGCCGCCTTCCAGGCGCTTTTGCGTGAGAACCTGTCGGCCTATGCTCATGTCAATTTCCCCGGCGATATCGGCCTGGCGTTTCTCGATGGGCTAACCCCGGGCGAAGCTTTGCCGCTGCTGCTTGAGCAGAGACAAAAAGCGCAGGTCCGCCTGGCTGAAATTCAGACTGTGCCCGTCCATGGCGGCAGCCTGCAGCTTGTTTTTTCGCATCAGGCGCACCACCTGCAGGCCGAGCTGGCCTGGCTGGACGAAATAATTCAGATCCTTCAATCCAAAAACGAATAAGGAGATTTTTATGCTAACCCTGCTTACGATCCATTCGATTGTCCGCTGGCTGACCGTTCTGGCGGCCCTGGGCGCGATCATCAAACTGACGCTTGGCCTGCTCAAAAAACAGGATTATGACAAAATGACCGGTGGGCTGGTCTCGGCTTTCGGCGGTTTGATGGACACCCAATTGCTGCTCGGTCTGATGTTCTTCCTCTGGAACGGTCTGGCCGGGGCTGGGTTTCCGCGCCAACGCTGGGAACATTTCAGCATTATGCTTGTGGCTGTTATCGTGGCGCATCTGCCCGCGATGTGGAAAAAAGCTGAACCGCAAAAACGCCTGCGCAATACCCTGCTGGCAGTCGCCGGTTCATTGGTGCTGGTTGTGCTGGGTGTCAGCCTGTTGCAGCCCAACCGCTGGCTGACCATTTTTGGTTTGTTCTAATTTGTGATCCAAGAGGAAGAATGACTGAACCCATACTCGAAATTAACGACAAATTGGATTTTAAGAAAATTCTACCGGTCCTGGTCATTCTTCTGATCGACCTGCTTGGCCTGTCCATCGTTATTCCGCTCATGCCGCTGTATGCGGCCCGCTTCGGTGCCAATCCCCTTATGATTGGGCTGTTGGGCGCCGCCTACCCGATGATGCAGTTTATCGGCGCCCCCATTTTGGGCCGTCTTTCCGACCGTTTCGGGCGTCGCCCCATTCTGCTGGTGAGCCAGGTCGGCACGTTCGTCGGGTTTTTGTTGCTCGGGTTTGCAAATACCCTGGTTTTGTTGTTTGTCTCGCGCCTGATCGATGGTCTGTCCGGGGCGAATATTTCCACAGCCCAGGCGGTTGTGGCCGATGTGACAAATGAGAAAACCCGCACCCAGGGTTTGGGCCTGATCGGGGCTGCCTTTGGGCTGGGTTTTATTCTTGGGCCGATCATTGCCTTTGCCGTTCTGTTTGCTTCAGGTAACAGTTACCAGGCGGTGGCTTTTACCGCGGCCTTCTTCTCGCTTGCTTCCCTGTTGCTGACCTTCTTCTGGCTGCCTGAAACACATGACCCCCAAAAAGGCGCCTCCAATGGCAAATCCCCGTTTACGCTGGGGGCGATGAAGAACGCCCTCAACCGTCCGGTCATTGGCCTGCTGCTGGTCTTGATGTTTGTCTATCAACTGGCTTTTGGCGGCTATGAACAGATGTTTTCGCTGTTTGCCCTCGACCGGGTTGGGATGGGCGCTCGCGACACCTCGGGCTTGTTTGTTTTTATCGGGCTCATTATCGTGATTGTGCAGGGTGGCCTGGTGGGGCAGTGGAGCAAAAAGTACGGCGATCGCCGCCTGGTGCTGGTCGGGCTTTCAACCCTGGCGCTCGGCCTGATTTTGACGGCTGTGACTCCACAGGTCGCGACTCCCTGGTATGACCAGGCTCAGTTGACTGCTGAAATGCAGGGTAAGGTATCAACACAATTGATCAATATCAACCTGCCCGATGGCGCAAACCGAGGCTGGCTTGGGCTGTTGTGGCTGGCGGCAGCCTCCATCCCCGCCGCCATTGGTGGAGGTGTCTTAATGCCTGCCATCAATAGCTTGATCACCAAATCGGCTGGCAAGGATGAGGTCGGCGGTATTCTGGGGATCTCCTCCAGCTTTTACAGCGCGGCCAATGCCATCACGCCGCTTTTTTTCGGGTCGCTCTTCCAATGGTTTGGCGCGCCAGTGCCGTTCTTGCTTGGGGGCGCGCTTCTGGCAGTGTTGTGGCTGGTGGCGATGAAGACCGTCCGTGTACCGCAGGCGGCGTAACGGCGAGTGGAATGAAAAACGGACGAAGTTTTTAGCTTCGTCCGTTTTTGTTTAATTCCGCTTCGCTGGTTATCGTTCAGGGGTTTACCCGCCAAAGGCGTCGTTCAGCCAGTCGAAAAAGCCTTTTTGGCGAGGTTGGGGGGTGGTGCCGAGGGTCTCGGCCAGTTTCCCGAAGAGTTCGCGCTGCTCGGCCGACAGCCGGGTCGGAATATCGACATTGACCATCACTTTTTGGTCGCCGCGCCCGCTCTGACGGATGCGCGGAACGCCCTTGCTGCGCAGGTTGAAAACCTTGCCGGGCTGTGTTCCGGCCGGGATGCTGAGTTTCTCCGGTCCGTCCACTGTGGGCACTTCGATTTCCGCGCCAAGAACGGCCTGGGCAATATTAATATCCAGATCGAGCAATATGTCCTCACCGCGCCGCTTGAAATATTCGTGCGGGGTGACATCCACCACCAAAAACAGGTTGCCGTTCGGCCCGCCATGGCTGCCGGGCTGGCCCTCGCCGGGCAGGCGGATCTGCATGCCGTTATCGACCCCGGCCGGGATCGAAACCTTCTTGTTAATGCGTTTGCGTTCCAATCCACGCCCGCTGCAGGTGTGGCACACTTTTTCGATGATCTGTCCGCGACCGCTGCACTGCGGGCAGGCCACGGTTTCAACCATCTGGACGATAAAGGTCTGGCGAACCTGGCGCACTTCACCGCGCCCGCCGCACTGCTGGCAGGTGCGCACGCTTGTGCCAGGTTCTGCGCCGTTGCCGTGGCAGGTTGAGCAGGCTTCATCGCGCTCGAAATCGACTTCTTTTTCCGCGCCAAAGATGGCTTCTTCAAAGGTCAGCGAAATCGCCATTTGCAGATCGCGCCCGCGCCGGGGCTGGTTGCGCCGCGAGGAAGATCCGCCCCCGCCGCCAAAGCCGAACATCTGCTCGAAAATATCGCCGATATCCACCGTGAAATCGGGGTTGCCGCCCATATCTCCCAGCCCGGAGTGACCGTAGCGATCGTAGCGGGCGCGTTTCTCAGGGTCAGAAAGCACCCCGTAAGCCTCATTGATTTCTTTAAAACGGTCTTCGGCATCCGGCTCTTTGCTTACGTCCGGGTGATATTGGCGCGCCAATTTACGGAATGCGCTTTTCAACTCATCCGGCGTTGCCTGACGCGAAACACCTAAAAGTTCATAATAATCACGATTGCTTGGCATAATTAATCCAGAATTTTGGTTTTGGGAGGATCAAAGCCGGGCGGTGGTGGGGAGGGGGGCGTATCGCTCCCGCTGTTGACCATCGCCGCTTGCAAGGCTTCGACCTGTTTTTGAATCTCAACCGGATCATCCCCGGCGAGGGCCTGTTTAACCGTTTCGACGGCTTTTTCAACCCGGAAACGTTTTGTGTCTGAAAGTGGTTTGTCCGCGGCCATGATTCCCGCGGCGGCAGCCAGCATGGTGTTGGCCTGATTGCGCGCTTCGATCAACTCGCGCTGTTTGCGGTCTTCTGTTGCATGGGCTTCGGCATCCTGGCGCATTTTTTCGACTTCTTCTGTGCTCAGGCCGGAAGAAGCGGTCAGGGTGATGTTCTGGGTGCGTCCGCTGTTTTTATCGCGCGCGGTGACTTTCAAGATGCCGTTGGCATCGATATCGAAGGTCACTTCGATTTGCGGCATTCCGCGCGGGGCGGGGTTGATGCCATCCAGGATGAAGCGGCCCAGGCTTTTGTTGTCGGCCGCCAGGGGGCGTTCACCTTGCACGACATGCACCTCAACCTGGGGTTGGTTGTCGGTAGCGGTCGAGAACATGTCCACCTTGCGGGTCGGGATGGTGGTGTTGCGCTCGATCAGCGTGGTGGCCACCCCGCCCATCGTTTCGATCGAAAGGGTCAGCGGGGTCACATCCAGCAGGAGCACATCGGCCACATCGCCGGCCAGCACCCCGGCCTGGACCGCTGCGCCGATCGCCACGACTTCGTCGGGGTTGACGCCTTTATGCGGTTCCTTGCCAAAGAAGCGGCGCACGGTCTCTTGAATGGCTGGCATGCGCGTCATGCCGCCCACCAGCACGATTTCGTTGATCTGGGCCGGGGTCAGCGAGGCGTCAGAAAGCGCTTGGCGGATCGGGGCCAGGGTGCGTTCGACCAATTCGGCGGTTAATTGTTCCAGCTTGGAGCGGGTCAGCGAAACGGACAAATGTTTGGGGCCGGAGGCGTCCGCTGTAAGATAAGGCAGGTGAACATCGGCTTGCAGGGTCGAGGTCATTTCGATCTTGGCTTTTTCTGCAGCTTCTTTCAGGCGTTGCAGGGCCTGGGGGTCGCGGCGTAGATCGAAACCGTTCTCGCGCTGGAATTCCCCTGCCAGGTATTCCATGATGCGCTCGTCAAAATCATCGCCGCCCAGGAAGGTATCTCCGCTGGTGGCTTTTACCTCGAAAACGCCATCCCCAACTTCCAGTATGGAAACATCGAAGGTGCCGCCGCCCAGATCGTAAACCAGGATGGTTTCGTTGATCTTCTTGTCGAGCCCGTAGGCCAGGGAGGATGCGGTGGGTTCGTTGATGATGCGCAGCACTTCCAACCCGGCGATCTTGCCGGCATCTTTGGTTGCGTTGCGCTGGGCGTCGTTGAAATACGCCGGGACGGTGATGACCGCCTGGGTGACGGGTTCGCCAAGGTAGGCTTCGGCATCGCGCTTGAGTTTTGACAGGATCATGGCCGAAATTTCGGGCGGGGCATATTCTTTTGCGCCCATCCAGATGCGCACATCACCGTTTTCGGCCGGGGTGACGCGGTACGGGATCCGCTTGACGGAGCGCTGCACCAGACTGTCTTCGAACTTTCGGCCCATAAAGCGTTTGACCGAGAAGACGGTGTTTTGAGCGTTGATAATGGATTGGTTGCGGGCCACACGCCCCACCAGGCGTTCATCGTTTTTGTTGACGGCCACCACCGACGGGACGATCCGCTCCCCTTCAGCGGAAGGAATCACAAATGGTTCGCTGCCGACCATGACGGCGACAACGCTGTTGGTGGTTCCCAGGTCTATCCCGATGATTTTCCCCATTTAGGCAGCCACTTTGACCATTGCCGGGCGCAGGACGCGCTCACCGTGCATGTATCCTTGTTGCAAAACGGCGATCACCAGGCCGGATTCGTGATTTGGCGATTCTTCCTGCATGATGGCTTCGTGCAGGTTGGGGTCGAAGGGTTGGCCTTCCGCCTGGATGCGGGTGATACCTTCTTTATCCAGGATGGACTGGAATTTACGAATAACCATTTCCACGCCGTCGGCCCAGGCATTTCCTGCGGGACGGTTGGCCATGGCGCGTTCAAGATCATCCAGAACGGGCAATAGTTTCTTGATGGTTTCATCGCTGGCCTGGGCCCACATTTGAGATTTCTCAGATTCTATTCGGCGGCGGAAGTTGGTAAAGTCGGCTCGTTCGCGCAGCAGGGCATCGAGGTATTCTTGCTTTTTGGCTTCGGCTTCGCTGGCCTGGTTTTGCAGGTTTTGCAATTCTTCAACTGAAATGGATGGGGTGTTTTCAGTTGTTTCAGAAGTTGTTGGTTTGTGCGATTTTTTTTGCATGTTTCTTCTACCCTTAATCTTGGTAATTTTATTCTGAAGATAAATGCCCAAAGTTTAGGGCTGATTTTATTCGGCTTTTTCTTCAACAAAGGCGTCGGTGACAAGGTCGCTTAAAACGCTGGCCACATAGCGCACAGCCGGGATGGTGCGTGCGTAGGACATGCGCATAGGGCCAAGCACACCCAGCGTGCCGGTCACAGCGCCGGGGGCGCCGTAACGCGCCAGCACGACCGAACATTGCCGCAACTCTTCCCAGGCGCCTTCGCCGCCGATCAAAACCTGGACGCCGCCTGTGCCGTGGTGCAAAATGGTGCGGGCCAGCAGATCATGCAGCATGGAACGTTCTTCAAGCAGGCGCAGGGCGCGGCGGGCATCATCTGACGCATTGAACTCGGGCTCTGAAAGCACATTGGTCAGGCCGTCCAGGTATAGCTGGCCGGTGATGCGTTCGTTTGCGCGCCGCATGTCTTGTATGACCAGGATCGCAATATCGTTTTCAAGCGCGTCTGTGCGGTTGGCCAGGGTTGCGATCTCATCGATGTTGCGCCCGGCATAGGTCAGGTTTAATTTTGTGGCGGCGTTCGATAGTTTTTCTTGCGAAACCGGTTCTGCCAGGCTGAGAATTTGCTGGCTGACCTCGCCGCCCATGGTCACCAGAACCATCAAAACCTGGCGGCCCTGGGTTGAGATCAGTTCAACGTGCTTGAAGCGCGCCTTGTCGGCGTGCGGGGCCGTAACCAGTGAAATTGCCTGAGATTGTTGTGAAAGCACCGAGGCTGCCAGCACCATCCATTGCTCGATCTCGGGGCGGGCCTGGTAAAACTGGTGGCTGATGGTGTGCTGGGTAGATTCAGGAAGTTCAACCTGGTGCATGAGTTCGGTCACAAAATAGCGATAGCCGTCTTCGCTTGGCACGCGGCCGGCGGAGGTGTGCGGCTGGCGCAAAAATCCCATTTCGGTCAGGGCGGCCATCTCATTGCGGATGGTGGCCGAACTCATGTCGAGATTGTATTGTTCGACCAGGCGCTGTGAACCGACTGGCTGGGCGGTATCGGTATAGTCACGCACAATCAGGACGAGTAACTTTTTTTGACGATCTGTTAGTTCTTGCATTTTTGACAGTAAGGTTTGATCTTGTGCAACGTTGTTGGTCGCTGAGCGACCATTTGCGCAAATTTTAGCACTCGCGATTTCCGAGTGCTAAAAGGCAGATTTAATAATAACATGCAGGCAGGTGAGCGTCAATAAGAGGAACGTTAGACCTTTCGCTAGCAGGGTCAGGGCTGCCAGTGAGGGTCAAAATCCTTTGCGGGATCGTTGGTCAGGGGGCTGAGTTGTTTGCTGATGAGATCGAAGAGGTAGATATCAATATTCTTTCCATCTGCGCCTTCGGCGACCAGCCAGTTACCATCTGGAGACAGGCTGACTTCGGGCAGCGGGATCGATGTGAGCAAGTTGGTAACAGTTTCTTGCCCCAATGTGTATTGCATGAGCCGGGCCGGGTCATTTTGGCCTTTGCCGCTCTGCGCAAAGTAGATTGACAGACCATCATGAGCCCAGGTTGGTTGTGTATCGTTAGCTTCTCCGCTGCGCAGAATCTGGATTGGGTTTTCACCGTTCACAGACATGCTCCACAGCTGCCACAGTGAGCGCCGGTTGAGGGAATAGAGAATGGTTGTGCCGTCAGGCGACCAGCTGGGTTGGCGGGCGGGTTGGCTGGCATCGGTTGTGGTCAGACGGGTGGCTTCTTGGTCGGCCAGCCCGATCTTGAAAATTTGCGCATACGGGTTGAGCGGCATGCCCTCGCGCAGGGATGTAAACACAATCGATTGCCCATCGGGCGACCAGGATGGGTCGAAATCGCCGCCGGGTTGTGAAGGCAGGCTCTGGTTTTCACCGGTTTGCAGATCATAGATCCGGATACTGGCGTTACGATATTCTGCCTGGCGATCCTGGCAGGGAGTGATGTAGGCCAGTTTCGTGCCGTCGGGTGACCACTTGGGCTGACAGGCGCCATCTGACGCGACGAATAGCCGCTCTTGCTGCGAACCGTCGGGGTTCATGGTGTAGATTTGGGGGGATCCCTCGCGGGTGGTGACAAAAACGATTTTTCCGACTCCGCCGCCGAGTGGGGTCGCCATTGGAACGGGCGGGATCGTGGCGCTGGGAGCGGTGGGCAGCTTGGTGGCCGTTTTCACGGCCGTGGGGCTGGCTGTCGGTGATGCACTGTCTACCGGGGTGCTGGTGGCCGGTGAAACGGCGTCCGGCTCCGGTGAGTTTGTGCTGGTAACGGTGGCGGTTTCAGACGCAACGTCCGCCGCCTGAAACGGAAGAATCCCCGGGGTTGTGTAGAATAATCCGATCAGGGCGGTCAGCAGAATGATGCTGAAGAAAACAAAGGGCCGGCTGCGGAACTTGCGGATCGGTTTCTCGGGTGAGACGATGGGCGGCGGGCTGCCGGGCTGTACCGGCTGCGAGTCTGTTGTTGGCGCCGGCTGGGAAGGGGTAACCGTGTCGAGCAGGGCATCTTTGAATTCGCGCGCGCTCTGGTAGCGGTTGGCGGCCACAGGCTGCATGGCTTTTTCGATGACGGCCGCCACGCGTTCTGAAATTTTCGGGTTGCGTTTGCGGATGGGGGTCAGTTCGAGGCCATCGAGGGCGCGCGCCAGACTGTCTTCAGGAATGAATCCGGTTAAAGCAGCATAAAGTGTTGCGCCCAGCGAGTAAACGTCGGAACGGGCATCGGTGCGCGATGAGCCGTATTGTTCGGGAGGTGAGTAGCCGGGGGTCATGGCGCGCGCGCCGGTCATGGTGGGCTGGTCGCCATCGATGATTTTTGCCAGCCCAAAATCAACCAGGCAGATGTGGCCGTCGGGCACGAGTTTGATGTTGCCGAGTTTGATGTCGCGATGCAAGACGGCGGGTTTGCGGGTGTGCAGAAAGGTCAGGGCGTCACAGATGGCGGCCCCGATGCGAATGCCTTCTTCTTCAGTGATCGGGCCGTTTTTTTCGAGGATCTGGCGCAGGTCGGGGCCCTCAATGTAATCCATGACCAGGTATTGCCCCTCGTCAGGCATGACGAAGTGATCTGAAACGCGCGGCAGGTTGGGGTGGCGCAAGCTGGCCAGGATGGTGGCTTCGAGCCGGAACTGGCGGGCGTAGTCTTCGGTAGTGAACAGGTTCTCTTTAACGGCAACATCCACACTCAGGCTTTCATCGTGGGCCCGATAGACCGAGCCCATACCTCCATGCCCGAGCACTTCCATGATGCGATAACGACCGTTTAATAAATTGCCCTGCGCCAGCGGCATAAGACATCCTTGAGAGCGAGATTGGTAAAAGTTAAGAACATTTTGATTATATCAAAGAGCGCTTTCCGAAGAAGGGCTGGCACGAAACCGTTGTGAGTTGTTTATTTTATTTTCAGGATCAGCATTTGGTAGGCAGAAAGTTCTGGCACGGGTTGATAATTGCCAAACAAGCCATTTTCGATGTTAAGCGAAGCGGCTTCGGCATTCCCAAAAAGAGTTTGAATCTGAAATGTACCGTTCTTCAGAACGCTTTCTTCGAGGCTGAGTTGATAATCAGTGATCGCTGATTTACCCAGGTTGACCAGGATCAACAGGGTTTCATTTTTATTTTGACGCAGCATTGCGAAAACTGCATTATTTTTAGTTTCAACGGGGATCGCTTCACCGGTACGCAGGGCAGCGTGTTCGTCTCGGAGCGCGATCAAAGCGCGGTAATGGTTCAGCAGCGAATTGGGGTCGTTTTCCTGCTCGGTGACATTAATCCGTTCTGTATAATCCTTGTTGACCGCGATCCAGGGCTCTCCCGTGCTAAATCCCGCATTTTGGGTTGTGTCCCATTGCATCGGGGTCCGAATGTATTCGTCCGGTTTTTTGCCGGTCATGCCTATTTCTTCCCCGTAATAGAGAAAGGGTGTTCCTGGGGAGGTCAAAAGCAGAAAAGATGCTATTTTTGCTTTGTTTATATCTCCGCGCAAGGTGCTCATCACGCGTTCCTGGTCGTGGTTGGTCAGGAAGGTGGCGAAATTCCCTTCAGGGTTGTCTTTCCTGGCAAAAATAATCGCGCTGCGGATGCCGGAATTTGCCCCGCCGTTGGCGCTGTTGACAGCGCCGCTCGCGATTTCGAAGTTGAAGATGTGGTCAAGCTCGTTTTTGTAAATCTTGCTGACCAGTGCGCCGGCCCCATAAATTTCACCGATCAGGTAGGCGTTGGTTGTGTTTTTTTTGATCGAGGCGTAGTACTCTTTGAGCCATTCGTGGTTTGCCGGGGTGCTTTCGAATTTGGTGCCTTCTTCTACCAAATGCTTGGCCGCATCAATCCGAAAGCCATCCACACCCACCTCATTCAGCCAAAAAAGGCTCATTTTACCCATCTCTGCGGTGACTTCCGGGTTGGTATAGTTCAGATCTGGCATTTCGCTCCAGAAAAAACCGTAATAGTAGCCTGCCTGGCCGCCATGCCAGTGATTGCCAACATATTCATCTGCCCAAAGATACCAATTTCGATACGAGGATTGTGCATCTGAGTTAGCGCTCTGAAACCAGGGGTGCTGGCTGGATGTATGATTTAAAACCAGGTCGATGATGACATGCATATCGCGTTTGTGCGCTTCGGCGAGCAAACGTTTGAAATCGTCCATTGTGCCGTATTGCGGGTTGACATCATAGTAATCAAGCACATCGTAGCCATGATAGGATGGCGAAGGGTTGATCGGCATTAACCAGATGGCGGTCACACCTAAAGATTGGAGATAGTCCAGTTTGGCAGTGATGCCGTTGAAATCGCCGATACCGTCCCCGTCAGAGTCGTTGAACGAACGCACAAAGATCTCATAAAAAACTGAATCGGGCCACCAGGGTCCTGATGTTTGAGCAGGGGCACACGAAACCATGAATAAAAAGAGCAGGATAAAAGCCAGAATGCGTTTCATAAGTTCTCCTGTAATAAACAAACTGGACGCGGTGTGCTTGGAAAGCCGCGGATTTATAATTTTTCCGCGCAACCAACGCTCATCCGCGTCCAGAAACTGATTTGACCGATTTTTAAAGATTAGCCTTTAACGCCGCCGGCGGTGAGGCCGGAAGTGATGTACTTCTGGAGTGCAACGTAAGTGATGGCCACGGGCAGGGCCACGATCACGGCGAAAGCAGCGTGTAATCTTGCGGCTTGCTCAGGAAGAGCCAGGGCATGGCAAACTCCTGCCAGTGGCCGATGAAACCCAGGAAGAAGGTCACAGCCAACTGCGGCACGGCCAGCGGCAGGACGATCTTGGTGAAGATCTGGTTGGTGCTGGCGCCGTCGATGGCCGCAGCTTCTTCGAGTTCCTTGGGAATGGTGTCGAGATAGCCCTTCAGGTTCCAGACCGCGAAAGGCAGGGCGCCGGCGATCATGGCGATGCCCACCCCAAGCAGCGAATCGCGCAGGTTGAAGACCAACTTGCCGGCCGCGCCGCAGGCGAGGAAGGGCTCGATCGCAAAACCCGCGCCGCATTCAAAGACCCGGAAACTGTTCATCAACAGGTAGAGCGGGGTCGAAAGCCCCACCGCCGGCATCAAGAGCGGAATGAAAACCAGCACCATCAGCACCTGGCGCAGCTTGAAGTTGAAGCGCGAGAAAGCATAGGCCGCCGAAACGGCCACGATCAAGGCGGCCGCCCCCACCCCGAAGGACAGGAAGAAGCTGTTGCGCAGCAGCTCGAAGAAAGTGACCGGGTTGGCGGTCGGTTTGTCAAGCACTTGCGAGTAAGCCACAAAGGAGATCTCGCGCGGGATCAACTGCAAGGTCGAAGGCCGGGCCGTGCTGGAACTGAAAGACAGGGTGATGATGTAAAGGATCGGGAACAAAACCTCGAGCGCGATGACCAGGGTCAAGATCTGCAGCAGGATCTGGCGCCAGAGGGGCAGATCGCGCCCGCCCTGTTCTCTGGATGTGTTCATGTTCAGGAAGCGCACCAGGAAATTCTTGCTTTTTTTGTAGTCGCGATATTCTGTGGGTGCCATGTCATGCCTCCGAATAGCTCTGGGTCGCTTTGGTGATGCGGTTGGTGATCAGGAAAACCGTCAGCGAGACAAAGAAAATGAACACTGAGAAAGCGGCAGCCACACCGAACAGGCGCAGGTTGCGCACCAGGTCGTAGGCAAAAGTGACCAGGATCTCTGTCGAGCGGGCCGGACCACCGCCGGTCATGAAAAAGACGAAAGCGAACAGGTTGAACGACATGGTGAAACCGTAGACCGCAGCCGGGATCATGGCCGGACGCAGGAGCGGCACGGTGATGTTCCAGAACTGCTGGCTGTCAGAAGCGCCGTCGATCGCAGCGGCTTCGTACAGATCCTTGGGGATGCTTTGCAGCGCTCCTGTGGCAACCACGGTCATGAAGGGCCATCCCAGCCAGAAATTGGCGATCATCATGGCATAGTAGGCCAGCGGCAACGGCCCGTTGGGCAGCAGCCAGGGGATGGGCGGGGTGTATTCGGTCAGCCAGCGGATGCGCACCGGATCAACCGCGCCAAACCACATCGCAACGGTCGAGATGAACTGGTTCATCGCGCCATACTGCTCATCGAAGATGTTGCGCCAGACGGTGGCCACCACCAGCGGCGGGACAACCACCGGCAGGATGTAGACCGCGCGGTAAATGCGCTTGAGCCACAGGCCCTGAACGTTGAGCAGCACGGCGATCAGCACCCCGGCCGGGACATGCACCATGACGTTGGTGATCGCCCACCAGAAGTTGTAGGTCAGGACGCGAAAAAACTCGAAGTTCTGGACCGGCAAACCGCCGGTCAGGATGTCGATGTAGTTTTGCAGTCCGATGAAATTCAACTCAGGGGAGGCCAGCCCAAAACGCAGGTCTTTGGTCTGAAAATCTGTGAATGAAACAATGACCTGGTAAAAGAGCGGGTAGAAGGTGATGACCGTCATCACCAGGAAGGCAGGGATAAGATACAGGTAGGGCAGCATTGCTCTGCGCAATTTGGCCTTACGAGAAGACGCTCCGGCGATTTCCAGCATGGTCATGTTTCAGCTCCTCAAGGAAGGTTTTTAATAATTATGACAACAATTAATAGATTTGGCAATCTCAGATCGTGCTTTGCTTGAGCGAACGGCCCTTTAAGAAACAATCCTCAGGAAAAGGCATTCCCAAAGAAGGTCAGGCGAGAGAACGGCGAACAGGGGTTTCCCTGTTCGCCGTTGTTTGTGAAGCGCAGTATCTTACTTGTTGGCGTTGGCGGTGCCGGTGGCAACCCAGTCAGCAGCCGGGATGCCTTTTTCGAAGACTTCGTCGGTGCCGCAGAAGTTGGACCAGTACAGGCCAAGCTGCGGGACCTGCGGGCGAACGTAGCCGGTCTTGAAGGCTTCGAGCAGGCTGACGATCAAGGGATCGGTGACTTCGACATCGGTGCGAGCGGGCACGTGGCCGGCATCATTCATCATGGTGGTCTGAGCGGCCTTGCCGGTCAGGTAGAGAGCAACCTCGAGGGCAGCTTCTTTGTTGGCGCTGTTGGGGCTGAAGTAGAAACCGTCCACGCCGAGCATCGGGCTGGCAGCGCCAGCGGGGCCAGCGGGCAAGGGAGCCACAGCCAGTTTGTCGCCGAGGGCGGCTTTGTAATCGCCCATCGCCCAGTTACCATTGGTGATGGCGGCAACTTTGCCTTCGGTGAAGGGGGCCAGGCCATCGCTGTCGTTCTTGGGCCAGCTGTTGGTCTTGGAGATCTGGTACAGGTCGTTCAGGTAGGACATGGCATCCGAGACGCCGCCCTGGTCAGCAACGACTTTCCAATCGGCATCGAAGATCTGGCCGCCGAAAGCGCCGAAGAAACCATAGTGGTGGTAGCAGCCGTAGCTCAGGGAAACGGCGGTGCCGCCTTCCATCAGGGCTTGCAGTTCAGCGGTGGTCTTGGGGGCTTCGGGGAGCAGTTCCTTGTTGTACCAGAAAGCAACGGCCTTCAGGGATTCGGGAATGCCATACAGCTTGCCATCCACGCTCATGCCATCCACGGAAAGGGGAGCATAGGCATCGAGTTTGCCAGCGGCCAGGTCGGTGATGTCGGCGATCAGTCCGGCGCGGGCATCGTCACCGAGCGAGTCGTTGGGGGCGATGAACATATCTGGTCCGCCGCCAGCGGCAACATCGGTGCGGTACTTGTTGTAGATGTCATTGAAAGGAACTTGCAGAACGTTGATCTTGTACTGGGGCAGATCGGTCTTGGCCTGTTCGAGGATCGTGCCGAGCGCAATTTCTTCGGCTGAGCCGGTGCCGTATGCATGCCAGAAGGTCACTTCGACCGGTTCGGCAGCGGGAGCGGCAGGTTCTTCCGCGGCGGGGGCAGCGGGTTCTTCTGCGGCGGGAGCGGCGGGTTCTTCTGCAGCAGGAGCGGCGGGAGCGCAGGCAGCCAGGGCGAAGCTGGCGATCAGCAGCAGACTGATCAAGGTCAATAGGTTCTTTTTCATTTCTCTTTCTCCTTAATGCTAGATTTGCTTTGAAGCGTCCAAGACGCGCTTCTACAAGGTTGGGGGCAGGTTTCATGCTGCCTTGATACTGAGAGTGTTGATCTTGCAAGTTGCTTTGTCACATCACCTCCTTCCAGCGGAAACTTTGTGTAATTTGCTCACTAAGTTGCTGATCTGGAAAACAGGGTAATTATACAGATGCGAGCCTGTTTGTTAATATTTTTTACATTCCTTGTTGCGTTTGCCAACATTCTTCGTGCTATAACGCCAAAGATGGGCTCAAATCAACAATTGAAGCTTCAATAATGTTATCATCTTTTCTGTCTTTGTCAAGTAATCTAACAATATATCTGGTGGTTTTTACAAACTATGCGCCGAACATATGAGGTTGTTCTCTTGAAACAGGGTAAATTCCCTAGAAACTTACGCTCCAAACAAGGCCTATAATATCCAGATATGCCATTGCTAATCTGGCCTTGATGTGACAGAATAGGAACTGTTACTTAATGAAAGGAACAAAATGAAGAAAATCTTAATATTGAGCGTTTTGTTTTTGGTTGTATTTGGGCTTTCGGCTTGTAATATGCCAGCCACACTCCCCACTTGCCCCACTGATGGATTGCTTGTGCCTGTCCTGGTTTCCCCAGCGGATGGCGCTGTGGTCACCTCCACGCTCCCGACTCTGACCTGGGTTTACCCTGACTCGGCCTGCAACCCAGAAGGCTACCGCATCGACCTGTCCATCGACGAAACCTTTGCCGATACCAGCCTGAGCGGCGGGACGGGCAACCCATCCACCTCCTGGTCGCCGGGGAGTGACTTGCAAGCCTGCCAGGTTTATCACTGGCGCATTGCCGCTATTAATGGAACTACCCTGGGAGCCTTCTCAGAAGCGCAGAGCTTCAGGGTCGAGACCGGAGTCGAATGCCCGCCGGTTGCTCCCCCTCCCTCGGCCAGTATCAACGGGATCGTCTGGCACGATCTGTGCGCTTTGCCTGACGGCCCGCTGCCGGACCCGCTTCCGGCCGGGTGTGTGGCTGCCCCTGGCGGTGGTGCCCAGGCCAACGGCATTCGCGAACCGGGTGAACCTGGTATCGCCGGCGTCGAAGTCCGCTTGCATTTTGGGGCCTGCACCGACCCGGTTGTTGCCAGCCAGAACACGGGCGCTCTCGGCGAATATACTTTTGATGGCATCCTGGCTTTTGGCCCGCACTGTGTTTCGGTGGATGCGTCGTCAACCGTCAACGAACCAATTCTCGTCCCCGGCGGCTGGACCTTTCCCGCCGGAACCACTGGCGCGCTGGCCTCGGCCGCTGCCAGCCTGGATAGCGGCAGTAATATCGAGCAGGATTTTGGCTGGGATCACCAGTTCCTGCCGGCTGCCGCAGCGCCCACTGCGACGGCTGCCGCCGTCCCAACCACCGCGCCTTTGAGCGATGGATTCAATGTCACCGTTGGCGCCAATTGCCGGCAAGGGCCAGCGACAGTTTACGATGTCGTGGTTGCCTTCGCAGCCGGGACGTCACTCAGAGTGGTTGGCCGCAACACTGACAGTAGTTGGTGGCTGGTGGAAGTGAATAGCACGGCGCGCTGCTGGATTTCGAATGTCACCGGGCAGTTTGTTGGTAATGCCGCAGCGATCCCGGTGGTTGCCGCACCGCCCACCCCAACGCCGGGTGCACCGACTGCCACATCCACCCCAACACTGGACCCAAGTGCTCCCACCCCGACCGAGACACCCACTCCGACAGCTACCCCAAAATAGTAAAAATTTTGAGCATCGTGCTCAATTGTCGCCAATAGCCCCCAGCAACCGTTCCAGTTTTTCCGCCAGGGCTTCGCGGCTGAAATGTTCCTCGAGATAAGATCGCCCGGCCAGGCCCATCCGCAAGGCTTCATCGCGGTTTGCGGCCAGCCGGGCGATTGCTTCGGCCAGCGCAGCCGGATCGCCGGGTTGCGCAAAAACGCCACAGTCTGCCGCCTCGACCACCTCGCGAATCACCCCGTCGATCGCCAACACCACCGGGCGGCCCGCCGCCATGTAATCGAAAACCTTGTTCGGGTAAGTGGTTTTGTACTCGTCGAGCGGCTTCAAGATCGCCAGGCAGGCATCCGCCCCAGCCAGGGCCGTTGCCATCTCGTTTTTCGGCACCGGTGGCAAAAAGGTCACATTTTTCAAGCCCATTTCAGTTGCAAGCGCCTGCAAGTTGGCTTTTTCTTTTCCATCCCCCAAAAAAACAAAGCGATACCTGAAATCCTTTTCGAGCAGCTTGGCGGCCTCCAGCACTACCGTCAGATCATTCGAGATTCCGTGCGCCCCGGCGTACAGAACCACAAATTTATTCTTCAGGTAATTTTTCTGGCGGAAGGTATGCCCGTTATCGAGCGGATTGAACATCTCGGGATCGGCCCCGTTCGGGATGAGTTCGACGGAGCGCGCTCCGCGACCCCGCACATGCTCCACATAGCCCGGACTGTTAACCATCATCCGGTCGGCGCGCCGGTAGAGAAATTTTTCCAGCCAGAAGGAGAGTTTAATCAGCGTTGGGCTTTTCAGCACCCCGACAGCGATTGCAAAATCTGGCCACAGGTCGCGCACCTCGAACAGGAATTTGGCTCCCTTGAGCCGCGCCAGCAGCCAGGCTGTCACCCCCTGAAAGATCGGCGGCGATGTGCCCCAGATCACATCCACATTCCTGACGCCCAGCCCAATGAAGAACGATGAAACCATGAATGAGACAAAGGCAAAAACACGATGCACGAAAGATTTGTGCAGGGCGCGGTAGGTGTAAGCGCGCAAGATCGTGATATCCCCCCCTATTTTCGCAGAAGAGGGGGGGGCTGCATTTCCTGTCAAATAACTGACCGGCGAAGCGATCACCGTTACGCGGTGACCTTTTGAAACCAAAAAACGCGCCAGTTCATGGTGGCGCGTACCGCCCGGTTCGTCGAGCGCGGCAAAAGCTTGATGGATGAGAAGGATGTGCATATCTCTGCTTCCGGAGTACAAAGTCGGGAAACGCTGGACTTACCCTGGAAAAATAAATTCTGTCAAAAAAACAACATTCTCCGCAGATTGTACTTCAACCGCCAGCGAAAGCGCGGGAGTTTTGACAGCGTAGGTTGGCGAGAACCAGCCGCGCAGGGGATCGATATCGCCGGCGCGGGCCAGGGAACAATTGGTAATTGGTGATTGGGGAGTGGTAATTTGCAAGTTCAGCCAGCCGTTCGGTAGTTTTAACCTGATATTTAATTTTTCATCGCTTGTTTCCATCTCATATTCGCCATCCGGCAGCAGCCAGTGCAGCCTGAATGTATGCGGCTTGCTGCGCAGGTTGAGCAGTTCATCTTCGACCTGCCAGTGATCGGGAGTCAGCGCGGTTACAACGCGGGTATGTCGCACCCCCAGCCGGGAATAGGCATAATGCCGGGCGGAAATGCTCCCGCCGGCAGATTTGACTCTCAGCCCATCGACCCGGTCGAGGTAGAGAAAGCGTCCGGCGCGGGTGAACTGGTCAAGGCCATCTACGGTAACGGTATTGTGGTGCAGGGCCGAGGTCAGGGGATTGTCCCAGGGGGGCGGGGCATTGTATTGGAAGGTGCCAGGGTCGAGGGTGATGTTCTGTCCGCGCCACCACAGGTCGAGATTCAGCAAATCGGCATGGCCGGGGCGCGAACGCAAGCGCGCTGTGCGCAGGTAAGCCCAGCTCTGACCGGAGGCTTGCAGGGTGGTCGGGTAGATGCCTAAAATCCGCAAATCGGAGGGCGTCGCCGCCTCCACTTTCAACCTTTGACCTTCGACATTAAACCAGAGCGACATCTCATCCCATGCGCCGGGCGGCAGGCTGTAGCCGAGAAAAGCGCGCGCCGCGGCCTGCACCACGGGACGGTAATCTTCGATGGGCTGGTTGGTCAGCGGGAAAATATATGCGCCATCGTTGGGCCCGAGGTTGGGAACTTTTCCGCTCTCGAAGTCGAGCAGGCAGAACAGCCAGTGCGCCGCCAGAGACAGGTTTTCGCGCGCAATCGGTGTCAGGTGCGAAGTATCGGGTATCAGGTTTTTTCCTGACCCCTGAACCCTGACACCTGACACCCATCTTACCCATAATGCAGTTTGCAGCATCAGGCGGTGGTAGTTGGTTGAATGCTGGATGTATTCACCGCTCGAATCGATTTGATGCTTGAAGCACCACGCGAGCCATTTCTGACCGGTCTTGCGCCAACTTGCGGATTGGGGGTGGTCGGGCAGGGCCAGCGCGGCGGTGTAGAGCGCGGCGGCTTCGGTCAGCAGGTGGTTGTTGTTCTGGGCACGGGCATAAACCACGGTCGGGACGATACGGCTGGCGTGCAGACCGATCGCAGCCGCGAGGGCAGCGAGGCGTATCGGGGTAGTATGTTCCGAATTGCCGAAAACGGCCCCGGCCCAGGCCAGGGCAATTAAACGCAGGCCGACTTCTTGTCCGGATGTCCAATTTTCCCCGAAAAAAGGCGGGTTTTCGGCCTGAAAGATCTCAAAATAGCGCCAGAAAGCGGCCGGGTAGATTTCGTTACCGGTCGCCAGCCAGGCGCGGCCCAGGGGGAAGGCCCAGCCGAAGCGGGCAGGTTCCCAAACATGTTTAATGTCTGTGGGGTGCGGGCGGGTTTCGAGCTTCGTCCAGTGGGTTTTCGGCGAGGGCGGGGTAAGTTGGATGGGGACGGGCGGCCCGCCAAAGGCGCGGAATTGCCCGCTGACGATTTCATCGGCGGCCTGGCGCAGCAGCGATAAACCGCCTGGGCCGAGGCTGGAGAGCAGTTTTTCGCGTTCAGGCAGTGGCAGCGGAAAATTGAATGGGGCGGGTTGGGCTTGGGTGTTTTCGCTGCGCCGGTAATGACCGCTTTTCAGGCCAAGTTTATAGAGCGCGAGCAGTCCAACCTGGGTTGGGCCAAGCTCGCGCAGGGCTTTCAGGGCAGTGAGGAGGCGTTGACTGATTTTCATAATAAGGCGTTTGCCGGGGCGCTTTTACACCACAACCAGATCCCCAGGCCAGCCAGCAGGTAGATCAGCAAGACCGGCAGCGAATAGCCGAAAACAGATACGAAGAACCGGTTTTCCTGGTTGACCATTTCGCGGACCCAGCCATCGCTGAGATTGAGTGTCAGGCCGCTCAGGGCACTGCCCAGGAAGGCGGCCCCCAGCCAGCGCAGACGGTCTTGCCCGTTGGGCAGGCTGCGCAAGCCCAACACCATACAGGTCAGGAAGATCAGCGTGAACACAATTACGATGGCGGGTTGGGACAGCTCGAGCCGATAGGCGATATCGTACTCGTCACCGTAGGGGCGCAGGGGGTTGCGCAGGTAGTAGAGCGACATGGATAATGACATGACCAGGCAAAGCATCAACCCTGTTTGCGAAACGGCCGGGCGGGCGCTTTTGCGGGCCTGCCACAGTCCGATGAGCGCAACGAAAATAGAGGCAACTGGCCCGCCAGCCGAGAAGACGGCCTGTTGAATGTTATCGCTCGGGTAGCGGCTGACCCTGAACCAGCCGGGGCTGCCGCCTGTGTCACGGATCTCTTGCCAGTTTTCGGGGTGTGAGGGCGGGCCATCTTCCCAGCGCTGTACCAAGCCGATAAAACCCCAGGTGGGGTTGCAGTTGAGCGCATGGCAGACCAGCATATGCCCGGTTTCGTGAGCGGCCTGGGCAAGAATGTTGATCAGGATGGCAAGCAGGAGAAGTTGGGAGAATCCTTTCACAACGCGATTACCCCGCCAGCTTTCTCAGTCCGTCTTCATCTAAAATAGGCACGCCCAACGCCAGGGCTTTGTTGTGTTTCGAGCCGGGATTTTCGCCCAGCACCAGGTAACTGGTCTTTTTGCTGACCGAATCGGTCACTTTGCCGCCCTGGGCTTCGATAAATTCCTTGACGCCCTCGCGGCTCAGGGTCGGAAGCGTGCCGGTGACGACAAAGGTCAGGCCGCTTAAGGGCGCATTCTGCATGCTGGTTTGCGCCCTCTGTGTTTCAACCGGCCACAGACCAACGGATTTGAGCTTGGCGAGCAAGTTTTGGTTGGCCGGGCGGGCAAACCAATCGACGATGGCGGCGGCGGTGTTGGGGCCAAAGCCTTCGATCGATTCCAGATCGGCAGCGCTGGTTTCCATGAGGGCATCCAGACTGCCAAAATGACGCGCCAGATCGCCTGCCGCAACTTCTCCGACGCCGTGAATACCCAGGGCGATGATCAGCCGGTTCAAAGGTTGGGCTTTGGATTCTGCGATCGCGACCAGCAAGTTGTCGGCTTTCTTGTCTGCAAAACCTTCCAGCGCCAGGAGTTGTTCACGGGTTACTGTGTACAGGTCAGCCACATCGCGCACCAGCCCGATGGCGATCAGCTGCTCGACGATTTTAATACCCAGCCCGCTGATGTCCATTGCGCCGCGCGAGACGAAGTGCTCCAGGTTGCGGACGAGTTGGGCCGGGCAGGCGGCGTTGACGCAGTACCAGGCCACTTCGCCCTCGAAGTGCTCCACCGCCTGTCCACAGGCCGGGCAGGTTTGGGGCGGGATGTAAGTTGTTTCCGCGCCGCTGCGGGCATCCGTCACCGGGCCGATGATGTAGGGAATGACCTCCCCGGCGCGTTTGACCAGCACCCGGTCGCCGATGCGGATATCTTTCTCAGCGATATAGTCGAAGTTGTGCAGGGTTGCGTTACGGACGATCACTCCGCCGATCTCAACCGCTTCGAGCACGGCCTTGGGGGTCAGCACGCCCGTCCGCCCAACCTCAACCTCGATATTGAGCAGGGTGGTAGTTACTTCGCGGGCCGGGAATTTGAAGGCGATCGCGCCGCGCGGGTCTTTGCCAACAAATCCGAGTTCGAGCGCCATGCCCAGATCGTCGAGCTTGATGACCATGCCGTCGGCTTCGTAGCCCAGGTTGTCGCGGCCTTCGTCCCAGGTTTCGGTGTAGCTGATCGCCTCGTCCAGCGCATCAAAGCGCCGTGCCACATCGGTGACGGGGAAGCCAAGATCTTTGAGCCATTGCAGCAGTTCCCATTGCGAGCCGGGCGGGTAGAGAACATCAGGATTTTTCTGCGCTTCGTTTTCCCAGTAAACCACCTGATAAACCAGCATGGTCAACGGGCGTGTGGCAGTGATCGCCGGGGAAAGCTGGCGCAACGACCCGGCGGCAGCGTTGCGCGGGTTCATGTAGGTTTTTTCGCCGTTTTCAGCCAGGCGCGTGTTCAGGCGCTCAAAATCTTTGTTGTTGAGGAAGACTTCGCCACGGACAACAAGATAGGACGGAGGCCGGGATGAAAAAGACGAAGGCTGCTCGAATATGGATAATTGGGCCGGTTCGTTGGAGTGTGTCTCTCGACTTTCGTCTTTTGTCTGCTCGACCGGGATTTTGAGCGGGATCGCCCGCACCGTTCTGAGATTCGCCGTTATATCTTCGCCGATCTCCCCATCGCCGCGTGTGGCACCCTGCACGAATACTCCGTCGCGGTAATGCAGGACAACGCTCAACCCGTCGATTTTCGGCTCGACCGTGAATTTGGCCCGCTCGACGCGGTCATCCAGCTTGCGGATGCGTTCGTACCAGGCCCGCGCATCCGCTGCGCCGAAGGCGTTTGCCAGGCTAAGAATCGGGCGCGGATGTTTGACTTTCTCGAACTTGTCCGAGACCACGGCCCCGGCGCGTTGGGTCGGCGAATCGGGAGTCACCCAATCCGGGTGCTCCGATTCGATCTGGCGCAGTTCTACCAACAGCCGGTCATACTCGACATCGCTGATGATGGGGTTGTCCAGCACATGGTAGCGGTGGTTGTGGGCGTTGATTTCCTGCTTGAGTTGGTTATAGCGGACGAGGGATGTCATGAAATAATTATACTGATTATCCCCCAAAGTTGTGTTTCCCAATTACACAGATACTGGCGATTTTTCGGGCGCGTGGGCCGCCTTGTAACGTTCAAAAACATCCCGGTAGGGCGCATGAAGGCGCGTCTGGCTTTCGCGCAGCAGCATCGAAAGCAGTTCGGCCCCCAATACCATCTCGGCATGCTGTAGCACGATCTCAAGCAGGCGTTGGTAAACCTGCCCGGCCTGTTCTGGTGATGAAAAAACAGCCTGGTCGGTAATATTATGAGCAGAAACCGTGATATTCCAGCCGTTGGCCGATGCTGCAAAATTCATCTCACGCACGATCGTATTGACCACCAGCCGGCCGGTCAGTTCTTCAAACCGTTGAAACAGGTGCGACACCTGCCAGGTAAAAGCATGGTGCAGGAAGTATTCATCCCAGGCAGGGCCGGTGTTTCGGCTGTCGTAGATTTTTAGTTTGCAGCGGGTTTCCTTCCAGCCGTACAGAGCCGTCATGCTCCCGGCGCTATGCAAAATCTGGTTGGATGCGATGAAAAGCGTATGACGCGCCGGCTGGCCGCCGCCCGGTAAAAGCGCCAGTCCCTGAGCGCTGGGCCAGGAGATGTGGGCCAGCCCCGGCGCGGTTTGCAGCCCGGTTTCTTCGATGGCTTTTTCCAACTGCCCCGGCCGGATGGCGGTGGCGGTTTCATCTTGTGGCTGCTCGAGCAGAATTTTTACCATTCGCGCGGTATGCGGGGTCAGCGCCAGGACGCGGACTCGCAAGGTGGATCGTTTATTCGGTAAAACGCTGAACAGGTCGCCGGTATCGAGGCGGCTGGGGGCGGGGCCGAGGCTGTAAATGTTGATAACCTGTCCGCGCACCAAGACCGCCGCCAGGTTGGCTCGAGGCGCCAGCCCGATCTCCAAAACACAGGTTTGGAAGTCGCCCTGGCGGGTTTGCAAGGCATTGGCAAACTCAGCCCGCGACAAAAGTTGCCAATCGCTGTTGGTGGCATGGAACAGGCAAAACGGATTCTTTTTCACAATCCTATGCTAACACAAGCTTATTTTTACAATCGTACAGCCTCATTTCAAGCTGATGACAGGTTTGTAATGAATGCTATAAATTCATATCAAATCCCACTATTTTGACAAAACACCTGTAAAATGGGATGGAGAAAGCATCAACTTTCACACCGGAGAAAACATGAGTCATTCATTGGCAAATGAGCAGGCCCCCCAACAAAATGACAAGCGCGAAATTTTTGGTTGGGGCATGTACGATTGGGCCAACTCGGCCTTCAGCACCACGGTCGGGACAGTTTTTCTCGGCCCGTACCTGGCTTCACTGGCCCGTGACGCTGCAAAATTGGAGTTCCTCGTCAAAAACGGCTTTGAGTGGACCGAGAAAATCGCCGCGCAATACCCGCTGACGGCCAGCCTGGGCGGTTTGCAGGTTGCTCCCGATTCCTTCCTGCCTTACTGTGTTTCGTTTTCGGTCGGTCTCCAGGTCTTGTTCCTGCCCATCCTTGGCGCAATTGCTGATTATTCACACATGCGCAAACAGATGATGCAGGTTTTTGCCACGGTTGGCGCGCTGGCAACCATTGGGTTATTTGTTGTTACCGGTGATTTATGGTGGCTTGGCGGCTTGCTCTACATCCTTGCCAACCTGGCCTTTGGCGCTGCGATGGTTTTTTACAATTCCTACCTGCCTGATATTGCCAGTGAAGAGAAACGCGATAGCGTCTCCTCCTACGGTTGGGCGATGGGCTACCTGGGCGGCGGATTGCTGCTACTGTTGAACCTGGCTTTCTATCAATTCAGGGAAACCCTGGGAGTTCCTACCGACCTGGCGGTGCGGATCAATCTTGCATCGGCTGGCCTGTGGTGGATGGGTTTCTCGTTCATCACCTGGTCCAGGCTGCGTTCGCGCCGCGCCGCGCGGCCTTTGCCGGCTGGCGAAAATTATGTCAGCATCGGGTTCAAGCAGCTTGCGCAAACCCTGCGCGAAGTTAAACACTTTCCTGAAACGCTCAAATACCTGCTGGCTTATTTCCTGTATAACGACGGCATCCAAACCGTTATTGCGGTTTCTGCTACTTTTGCCGCGGCCCCGCTTATCAACGGTGGCCTGGAAGTGGATCAGGGCACGCTGACCATCGTCATCTTGATGATCCAGTTTGTTGCCTTTGGGGGCGCATTGATCTGGGGCCGGTTGGCCGGCAAAATTGGCGCGAAAGAGTCGATCATCGTCAGCCTGATCATTTGGGCCGGGGTGGTGATCTATGCTTATGGCGGAATGTACGGCGACAGCCGTGTTACCCAGTTCTACATCCTTGGTTTTTTCATTGCCATGGTGATGGGCGGCAGTCAGGCCATCAGTCGCAGTCTGTTTGCGCAGATGATCCCGATCGGCAAGGAAGCTGAGTTTTACTCGTTCTATGAAATTTCTGAGCGCGGCACCTCCTGGGTTGGGCCGTTGCTCTTCGGGCTGATGAATCAGGTTTTTGGCAGCCTGCGCCCGGCCTTGCTTTCGCTCATTTTCTTCTTTGTGGCGGGGCTGATCATTCTGCCTTTCGTCAACGTTAAAAAGGCCATCGCGGATGTCAAAGCCTACGATATAGAGAAAAAGGCGTAGGGTCGTCTGAATCAAAAACGGCGCGGATTTCAATCCGCGCCGTTTTTGATTCCCATCTTTATTGGGCGAATTCTTCAGTCTCTGAGCCGGTTTTGAGGAGCGTATATTGCCACCAGAACCCGAGCGCAAAAACAATGTAAGACAGGTTATAGGCCATATCTGAGAGCAAGCGATAAAAATTGTCCTGCTCGACAGTAAAAACATATTGCCCGGTTTGTAACGATGCCGCATAGATCGCATCGGCAACCAACAAAGCAATGAAACCCCAGAAGGGTCGGGAGAGCCAGCCTTGCCCAAAGGTGCGCACCAAATATAAAGCAATCAGCGCCAGGGCCAGGTCGAGAACGGGGTACAGGTATTCGAGAAAACTTTCAACATCAAAAGCCCCGGAACGCCAGAACGTAAGTCCCAAGGCGAGGCCTGTCGCCAGCAGGTAAGCTGCGAAAGTATAAATAGCTAATTTCTTTTTTGTAAACCTGGATGAAAAGATCAATCGATATTGCTGAAAAAGCCCTACGAAGAGGAAAACATAGCCTATCAGATAGAACGGGTCTGCGATCGAAAAGGAGGGCACTTCGCTAATCGTCATGTTGAGAATTGCCCAAATGCCATCGCCAATGAAAAATAATCCAAACCCAACGATGAAGCAGCCCCAAATAAGCCTGGGTCCTTCGCCGCGTTCGTAGAATCCCAGCAGCTGCCATAGCAGTAAAACCGGATAAGCAGAAAAGACAAGGTAAATCAGGTTTAAGATTAGATCATTGCCGCTCCCCGAAAAAGGGGCAACCAGGTAAACCCAGGTATAAATTAAAAACAGCAAGACCATCACGGCCAGGAAGACAATAAGATTTTGCTTGGGTTGAGGGCTTTTAAACATTGCCAGTTATCCTTAGGGGGATGAAAAACCATCGATACTGGATAGAAGACTGGACACTTTGGCCCGGTTCTCTGGTAGTTCGTTGTTTAAATAATCACCTAACAAATACATCGCCAGCTTTTTGCCAATCGACAATGATATATGATGGAACATGTGTGCCAGGATATATTGATACGTTTTGTGATATTGTTTTGTGTCTGACAATGCCAGGTGGTCAATAATATGTCCTTTTCGAAATTCAATCGGCCAATCATTGCTTTTCGTAAAATGATAAATCGTTCGTTCCAACGACTGTGTCATGATTTTGCCGGTTAACAGACCGTAGCGATGCAAAACCACCTCACAAATTTCGCAGAAATAGCGGTGCAGAAGATATTCCTGCCAGGCCTCACTCTCAGCTGAAAAGGGGAAGTAAGCGGCTGAAAATTTAGAATTTAGGGATTCCAATAGCGTGGAGATCAATATTGGGTCTGCAACCAGTTCGCCGGATGAAATATCCACCACCTGGTCAACAGCTTTGCCTGAACCGGGGAAAAATACGAAAAATTGATCCTGACCGTGCTGCGCCCAGAGCATGCCGGGCTGCTTCAGATTTTGATAATTTTTCAGCATCACAACAAAATCCCCCGCGGCGTAGTTTTCAACGCCTGGCAGGGGATTAGCACTGAACCAAATTTTTGCCGCACGAATTGCAAAGTCTGGCAGGCAGCCATGTGAAATCTTCGCGCCAAACCAGTTGTCCTGCAGCGCTTTTTCAGTATCCAGCAAAGATACATTTTTGCCAGTGGCAACACAGCTTGGATAAAACTTCCCATCCACGATCAAGAAGTAGAAATTATGATCTGCCTGGCGTAATCTTGCCAGCGCATGATGATTGGGGTTTTGGTGCTCTTTCAATTCCTGCAAAAAAGAGGCGCCCAAACATACTTTCTCGGATGAAAGATAGTTTTCTCCAAACATGGTTCAACTATATCACTTAAGGATTAAGCTTGACAGTGCAAGGTAGGTTGCGGGGATAACTTCGGGTGACTTGAACGACTCGGTGACGATTGCCGGATCCTTTAACCCGTGACCGGTGCACACCACGACGATCTTTTTCCCGCGCGGATCGAACTCACCCGTAGCCGTTCTCGCCATTAAACCGGCCAGCCCGGCCGCCGAGGCCGGTTCGACCCAAATCCCCTCGCTGGCCAGGATTCTTTGCGTCGAAAGAATTTCGGCATCCGAAACGGCGATGATCATGCCGTTCGACTCTTGGGCCGCTTCGATGGCCTGTTCACCCCGCGCCGGCCGCCCAATGCGGATGGCCGTTGCCACGGTTTCGGGCTTGTCAACCGGGTGTCCCAACACCAGCGGAGCAGCGCCTGCCGCCTGTACGCCCAAAATCTGCGGCAGGCCGCTGGCCTTGAGTTGGTTGTACTGCTTGAATCCGGCCCAGTATGAGGTGATATTCCCGGCGTTGCCGACCGGCAGGCACAACCAGTCGGGCGCATGAGTGAGATCGTCGCAGATCTCAAAAGCGGCGCTCTTTTGGCCCTCGATGCGGTATGGGTTGATCGAATTGACCAGCGCGATCTGTGTCTTCTGGGTGATCTCGACCACCAGCGAAAGGGCATCGTCGAAAGATCCCTGAACCTGGATGACCTCCGCGCCGTAGGCCACGGCCCCGGCCAGTTTGCCCATCGCCACTTTGCCTTCAGGGATGAGCACAATTGCGCGCAGGCCCGAACGGGCGGCATAGGCGGCGGCGGAAGCGGCCGTATTGCCGGTCGAAGCGCAGATCACTGTCTGTGCGCCGCGCCCGACCGCTTCGCTGATCGCGGCGGTCATGCCCCGGTCTTTGAAGGAACCGGTTGGGTTCAAACCTTCGAACTTGACGAAGAGCTCGCAGCCCAATTCGCGCCCCAGGCGCGGCAGCGGGATGAGCGGCGTGTTGCCTTCCAGCAGCGAAACCGGTTGGGTATGCGCGGGCAGGTCGAGCAATTGCCCGTAACGATGTAAAATGCCTTGATAAGCCATGATAAAACTCCAGGGAAAAAAGATTGGCGCGATTATACCTGTCCCGGTCACAATTTGTGGCTACGAGTATTATATAATGTGAAAAAGGCAAACTTACTCATGCACATTGTCCACATCCCCGCCACATCGGCCAACCTTGGGCCAGGGTTCGATTGTCTCGGCCTGGCGCTCGACATCTGGAATCACATTCGCGTTGAAGTGTCTGCTTCTTTTGAGCCCGGTTTGCATTACAACGCCAGCGGTGAGGGCACAGGTGTGCTTAACGGTTCTCTAGATAACCTGCTGACCCATTCTTTCCGGCACCTTTTTGAGATCTGCGGCCAAAAAGCGCCCGCGGCTGTGAAAATTTTTACAGAAAACAACATCCCGCTCAGTTCCGGGCTGGGTTCCAGCGCGGCGGCCATCGTCGGCGGGTTGGCGGCAGCCAATACCCTGCTTGAAAACCCGATCCCTGAAACAGAACTGCTCAAAGTGGCAACCGCGATCGAAGGCCACCCCGATAATGTTGCCCCGGCGCTGATGGGCGGGCTGGTGGCTTCGGTCTGCCGCGGCCCTGAGATCATTGCGCGCCGTTTCGACCTGCCGCCGCTGACCCTGGTCATTGTCAAACCGGAAGTTGACCTGCCGACCAAGGTGGCGCGTTCGGTCTTGCCCGAGTCGGTCTCGCGCGCAGATGCAGTCTTTAACATTGGCCGGGCTGTCCTGGTTACTGAAGCTTTGCGCACAGGGGATTTGTCCCTGCTGGCGCAGGTCATGGAAGATAAAATTCACCAGCCGTACCGGCTTAAGCACATTCCCGGCGGCGAGGCGGCTTATTTGGCGGCCAAAAGCTGCGGGGCGGCGGCGCTCTCAGGGGCGGGTCCGTCGATCGTGGCATTTGTCGAAGCGTCATATGCGGAGAAGGTTAAGGGTTTGATGATGGCTGCCTTTGGCGAGGCCGGCGTCGGGTGCCGCGCTTTTGTCACCCATCCGAGCGCGAAGGGCGTTTGGGTGGAGTAAATAAAAAAACCTGACAGGTTTCCAAATGAGTCTTGCGGGCGACTGATTTGCGACCCAAAGAATTGTGACGGGTAAGAGACTGGTAAAACCTGTCAGGTTTAATCGGTTTTATAAAAAAGTCCCCGGCATTTGCCAGGGACTTTTCGTTTTAATGTTTAGCGTCTGCGGTCGAAACCGCCGCCACCGCTGCGATTGCGATCGTTGCCGCCGCTGCGTCCACGGTCACCACCGCCGCCGGGACGACCGCCGCCGCTGCCACCGGGGCGCGGGCCGCCGCGTTTGCCGTCTTTTTCACGGGCTTCTTCAGCGGTCCAGCCTTCGAGCACAGCCTGGCGCGAAAGGCGGATCTTGCCGGTCGGGTCGATGTCGATCACCATGACGGTGATCTCGTCGCCCATATTGACGATGTCTTCAACCTTGTTGACGCGTTCGCTGTCGAGCTGCGAGATGTGGACGAGGCCGTCCATGCCGGGCAGGATTTCAACGAAGGCGCCAAAGTCGGCGATGCGCACAACCTTGCCGGTGTAGATGCGGCCGATCTCGGCAGTTTCGCCGAGGGCTTCGACGCGCTCACGGGCCAGGTTGCCACCAATCCCGTCGGTCGAGGCGATGTAGATGGTGCCGTCTTCCTGAACATCGATCTTGGTGTTGGTTTCTTCTTGCAGGGCGCGGATGTTCTTGCCGCCGGGGCCGATCAATGCGCCGATCTTATCAACCGGGATCTTGACGGTGATGATGCGCGGGGCATGCGGTTTCATCTCGGCGCGCGGGGCTGCAAGCGCCTCGAGCATTTTGCCCAGGATCGAGAGCCGCGCTTCGCGGGCTTGCCCCAGGGCTTCTTTCATCATATTGGCGCTCAGGCCGCTGATTTTGATATCCATTTGCAGAGCGGTGATGCCGGCTTCGGTTCCAGCGACCTTGAAATCCATATCGCCGAGGTGGTCTTCGGTGCCCTGGATGTCGGTCAGGATCTGATAGCGGCCAGTCTCATCGGTGATGAGACCCATTGCCACACCGGCTACGGGGGCCTTGATCGGCACACCGGCATCCATCAGCGCCAGGGTCGAACCGCAGACTGAGGCCATCGAGGATGAACCGTTCGAGGCCAGCACTTCGGAGACCAAACGCAGCGCATAGGGGAAATCTTTTTCTTCGGGGATGACCGGCTCGAGGGCGCGTTCGGCGAGTGCGCCGTGCCCAATTTCGCGGCGGGACTGCCCGCGCAGGGGTTTGACTTCACCGGTCGAGTAGGGTGGGAAGTTGTAATGGTGCATGTAGCGCTTGGTGTCGGTCGGGCTCAGGTTATCGAGCTCCTGAGCTTCGCCGATCGTGCCGAGGGTGGTCAGGGTCAGAACCTGGGTTTCGCCGCGGGTGAACAGGCCGGAGCCATGCGCGCGCGGGCTGAGATCGACTTCGCACCAGATCGGGCGGATATCCTTGGGGGCGCGTCCATCGGGGCGTTTGCCCTGGGCCAGGATGCGCTCGCGGACAATGGCCTGTTCGGCTTTGCCAAAGGATGATTTAACGGCGCCGGCGGTCGGGAAGAGCGTTGCATCTTCGCCTTCAGCGGGAGTGGCTAGTTTGGCGACCACATCCGCGGCCAGGGCATCCATGCCTTCGTAAAATTCGTTTTTGCTAAGCGGTTTGTCGAGCAGTTCGTTCATCGGGCCGCTGACCAGGTCGAGCACTTGCTGGTCGAGTTCAGCGTTGATCGCAAAATACTGGGCTTCGCGCTTGGCTTTGCCGATTTCGGCCTGCATTTTGAGCTGGGCATCGATGATCGGCTGGATGGATTTGTGCCCAAAATCGAGGGCGGCAGCCATGGTTTCTTCGGGGACCTCGCGCGCGCCGCATTCAACCATCAGGATGGCGTCGCGGGTTCCAGCCAGGCGCAGGTCGAGCGATGAAATTTCCATTTCAGAGTAGGTCGGGTTGACGACGAACTCACGGTTGACCAGGCCAACGCGCACTGCGCCGACGGGGCCGTTCCAGGGAATGTCTGAGATCATGACGGCAGCCGAAGCGGCGTTGATGGCCAGCACGTCGATCGGGTTTTCAGCATCAGCCGAGAGCGAGAACATGATGACCTGGACTTCGTTACGCATGCCCTTGGGGAAGAGCGGGCGCAGCGGGCGGTCGGTCAGACGCGCGGTCAGGATGGCTTCGGTGCTGGGGCGGCCTTCACGGCGGAAGAACGAGCCAGGGATCTTGCCGCCGGCATACATGCGTTCTTCATAATCGACGCTGAGCGGGAAGAAGTCGAGATTTTCGCGCACGCCGCCCATGGTGGCTGCGGCGAAGACGATGGTATCGCCCTGGCGGACGGTGACGGAGCCACCGGCCTGGTGGGCTAGTTTGCCGGTCTCAAAAATGAGCGTACGGCCTCCGCTGATTGCGGGGTAGGTCTTTACTTCGGGTTTCATTAATTTGTCTCCTGTTTTGCAAGGCGGAATGTTATTCTGCCTTACGCGGGATAACATCCCGCGCTACTAATTTTCCACCTGGTCAGGGACTGAAAGCGGTGAACAACGGTTTTCGTGGAGATTATGATGGTGTACCGTTGTTAGCCCCTTTCAATTCCCAACCGGCGGACGTGGGTGGTTTTTAGAAAGACCCCAAAGGTCTGGGAGACCTTCAGGGTCTTCAATTGCTTGGTTTATTTCAGGCGGCGCAAGGTGAGTCGTTCGGTGACTTCAAGATAGCGCTCGTAGTTGGTCTTGCGCAGGTAGGCCAGCAAGCGGCGGCGTGAGCCAACCATCTTGAGCAGGCCGCGGCGGCAGGATTGATCGTGCTTGTTGGCGCGCAGGTGCTCGGTCAGTTGAGCGATGCGCTTGCTGAGAATGGCAATTTGGACCTCAGGCGAGCCGGTATCGGTCTCGTGGCGGTGAAAATTGTCGATTACCTCGGTTTTAATTTCCTTTTCGAGTGGCATGACGTGTGCTTCTCCTTTCGTTCAAGATGGTGCAGGTCTCCATGTCCGCAGCGTGAACCGCGTGACAGGACCAGTCACAGGCCAGTGATTATACCATGTTTATCCAGTTAGCCCATGCGTCCGGTAATGTAAGCTTCGGTCAATTCCTGTTTGGGGCGGGTGAACATTTCGGTGGTTTCAGAAAACTCAACCAGTTCGCCCAGCCAGAACAGCCCGGTAAGATCGGATACGCGCGCGGCCTGCTGCATGTTGTGGGTTACGATGACGATGGTATATTTTTGCTTGAGTTCGGCGATCAATTCCTCGATGCGCAGGGTCGCGATCGGGTCGAGGGCTGAGGTCGATTCGTCCATCAGGATGACTTCGGGTTGGATGGCCAGCACACGGGCGATGCACAATCGCTGTTGCTCGCCGAGCGAAAGGCTCATCGCATCTTCTTTTAGTTTGTCTTTGACATCATCCCACAGGGCGGCGGCTTCCAGACTGCGCTGGATGTTCTCTTCGAGACTGGCTTTATCGCTTTTCATGCCTAACACGCGCGGCCCAAAGGCAACGTTGTCGTAAATCGATTGCGGAAACGGGTTTGGCTTTTGGAAGACCATTCCCACACGTTTGCGCAGATCGACCACATCCACATCGGGGGCGTAGATGTTTTTACCATCCAGTAAGATTTCCCCTTCCACCCGTGTGTTGGCAATCGTGTCGTTCATGCGGTTCAGGCAGCGCAAAAAAGTGGACTTGCCGCAGCCGGAGGGGCCAATCAGCGCAGTTACCTTGTTGGGCGCAATATCTATGCTGATATTGGACAGCGCCTTTTTTGTGCCGTAATAAAAATCCATGTTTCGGATGGTGAATACGTTTTCGCTCATTACTCTATTTTATCAGAATGTCTCGGCTGGTCAGGAGCGCATTACGCTGACACCGAGGTTATCGGCATGGTCGCTGACCCGCTCGAGCAGGCGCAATACCTCGGTAAAGATGACATTGGCTTCGGGGTTGCAGGTGCCGGCCTCGAGCCTCTCAATATGGCGGTGCCGCGCCTGCCAGTAGGTGCGGTCAAACTCGCTTTCCAGGTTGCAGGCTTCCTGGGCCACTTCCTTGTCGCTGGTTTCGAAGGCTTTCAGCGCAACCACAAAGGTTTTTTGAGCATGTTTACAGAGGGCCTCCAGATCTTCGACCGCTGCCGGGCTAAAATTGACCTTGTTTTCCACCCGGGTGATCGCATATTGGGCAATGTCTTCTGCCATGTCTCCGATGCGCTCGATATCCATCAATAAATTCTTAAGTTGGAAACAGCGCTTTTTTTGAGCCGGGGTCAGATCTTCTTGTAAAAGTAATTTGTTGACAAAGTCCGTTAAGATTTTAAAGACCGGGTCGACAAATTCATCTTCCAATGCCATTACCTGCTGAGCCTGGCTGGTGTTTCGGTCGATCAGCGCCCGAAAGCCTTGTTCCAACATGTCAGCTGTTCCTTTTCCCAGACGGACCAGTTCGCGGGCTGCTTCATTTAATGCAACTGCTGGAACGCTGAATTGCATCTCATCGATGAAAGCTGTTAATTTGACTTCACGCGCCTTTACCGAATCAGGCACCAGCCAGTTGGTGAATTTTGCAATTTGTTTAACAAAAGGAAAAAACGCCGCGCTAACAGCGATGTTGAAAATAGTGTGCGCATTGGCGATCTGACGCGGCAGTTCCGGGGAAGTGCGGCTTACCAACTCGGCATATGGATTGATGAAGGGAATAAACATTAAGACACCCAGAACATTGATCGAGATTTGGGCGATGGATGCGCGCCTGGCCGCTGCGGACAGGCCCAACGAAGCGATCAGCCCGGTGATACACGAGCCGATATTTGCGCCCAGGATCAGCCCGACTGCGCCAGGCAGGTTGATCACCTGGCTGATGCCCATGGCTACCACCAGGCTGGTGACGGCTGTGCTGCTTTGGGTGATGGCGGTCAGGATCAATCCGGCCAGGACGGCCACCAGCGGATGTTGACTCATTTCAATCAGGCTGGCTTTGATCCACGAAAGTTTGACCAGTTCATCGAGCGCATGCGACATGAAACTCATTCCAATAAAAATGATGCCCAGGCCGAAAACGATCTCGCCATATTTTTTCCAGTCTTTATGCTCGAAAAATTCGATCAGGATAAATCCCAGGATTACCAGGATCAAGCGGTAGTTACCGATTTCAAAAGCGACAACTTGTGCGGTAAGCGTGGTGCCGATTTCCTGGCCGAGCATGACGGCAATGGCCTGTTCGACGCTCATTAAATTGGCATTGATCATGCCGATCATCATCACCATCAGCAAGCCGCTGCTTTGGATCAGGGCGGTTGCCACCGAGCCAAAAACCGCGCTTTTAAAGCGATTGCTGGTCACACGGTCGAGCCACTTTTGGATCTGTTCTCCCGCCAGCTTTTCCATGCCGCCGCTTAACATTTTTATACCGTACAAGAATAATGCCAGCCCACCGAGAATCTGGATAAATCCAAGCATAGCGCCCTCCCATAATCTGTATTTGTTCTAATCTTATGACAAAAAGGAAGAATTGCTTATATGTCGTTTGTCAGTTTTTTGTGTTGAGTTATTTTTTATGCCTTATAATTTGGTGCGATGAAACGTATCCTTTTTGCCCTGCTCCTCCTTTTTAGTCTTTTGATGACCGCCTGCGGGGATTCAAGTTCACCCCAGCCAGAGTCGGCTTCTGTTTATATCGAAAACAAAGGCTCAGATACGATGGTCAACCTGGCGTTGGCCTGGGCCGAACGCTACCAGGATGCCCGCGACGGGGTACAGATTTCCGTTACCGGCGGCGGTTCGGGTACCGGGATCGCTGCCCTGCTCAATGATACGGTTGACCTGGCCAATGCCTCCCGGAAGATCAAGGATGAAGAAGTTGAAACAGCGCGCGGCAACGGGGTTGAGCCGGTTGAATTTGTCGTGGCGCGCGATGCAATCGCAGTCATCGTTCACCCGGAGAACCCGGTCAATGCCCTGACCCTCGAGCAGATTTCAAAAATTTACAGTGGCGAGATCAATAACTGGAGCGAAGTCGGCGGCGAAGATCGCCCGATCGTGCGCCTGTCGCGCGAGACCAACTCAGGCACGCATGTTTATTTCCTCGAAGTGGTTTTGCGCCTGGGTGAGAAAGACAACAAAACCTTCTTTGCGCAGAATACGCTTTTGCTCCCATCTTCGGAGGGGATCATCCATGAAGTGCGCCAGAACCCGAATGCGATCGGTTACGATGGGCTGGGATACGTTCCACACGATCTGAAGGTGCTGGCGATCGCCGAAGAAGCGGGCGGGGCTTATGTGCTTCCATCTATTGCTACGGTCAACTCGGGCACCTACCCGATCGCGCGTGATTTGTATATTTATACGGCGGGCCAACCTGAAGGGGCCATTCAGGATTATCTGGATTGGATCTTCTCTGAGGAAGCCCAGACCATCGTGTCAGACCTGGGCTTTGTACCGGTTGGCGCGCCGCAATCCCCATAACTCAAGAACTGGCAAATAATGGAAAAAGACCTCTCCCTGAGCGAATTCATCATCACCCGCCTGATTAAGGCATCTGGCTATTCGGCCATTGTTTTTGTAACCCTGATCTTTTATTTTCTCTTGCGAGAAGGTTTGCCCGCCCTGGGGGAAGTCGAATTGGGCAACCTGTTCAGCACTCGCTGGTACCCGATCGAATCGTATTACGGCATCCTGCCGCTGATCTCCGGTTCGCTGATCGTGACGGTGGGTGCGGCGCTGGTGGCGATCCCATTTGGGTTGGGAACGGCAATTTTTATTGCCGAGATCGCCCCGCGTTGGGCGCGCGAGATTCTCAAGCCGCTGGTCGAGCTGCTCGGCGGCCTGCCCTCGGTCGTGTTGGGATTTTTGGGAATTCTCATTCTTGCGCCCAACCTGCGGATTTTTCTCAACCTGCCGACCGGCCTGACCGCCCTGGCCGGATCGCTGCTTTTGGGCGCGATTTCCATCCCGACCGTAGTTTCTGTGGCGGAGGATGCCCTCGACTCGGTGCCGCGTTCGTACCGTGACGCTGCCCTGGCCCTGGGCGCAACCCGCTGGCAGACGATCTGGCGGGTGACGCTCCCCGCGGCGCGTTCCGGTGTTTTGACGGCGATCATGCTGGGAGTCGGACGCGCCATCGGTGAAACCATGACCGTCATGATGGTCACAGGCAACGCTCCGGTGTTGGCGACCGGTTTTTCCGCCCTTTTCTCGCCGGTGCGCACCATGACCGCCACCATCGCCGCCGAAATGGGAGAAGTTGCCAGCGGCAGTGTCCACTATCACACCTTGTTTTTCATTGGCATGGTTCTCTTCATTATTTCGCTGATCGTTAATATAACGGCTTCGAGCATGGTTTTCCGGCAGAAAAAACGCGCAGAAAGGGTGCTTTCATAATGAATCGCAACCTGGTGCAACGTTTGGGTTTTGGTCTGTTAACTACAATTGCTTTTTTAACCGTTTTGCCTATCATCCTGATCCTTGGATATATCATCGTTCAGGGGGCGCCCGCCATTTCGTGGGAGTTCATCACCGGCTACCCGTATGGTGGAATGCGCTCGGGCGGCATCTGGCCGGCGATCGTCGGCACGTTCTACCTGACGGTTGGCACAGCCATCTTCTCGGTGCCGCTTGGTGTGGCGGCGGCCATTTTTCTTTCTGAGTATGCCGCTGACAATGCACTGACCCGTCTGATCCGGCTGGCGATTATCAATCTTTCGGGCATCCCTTCGGTGGTCTATGGTTTGTTTGGCCTGGGGTTGTTTGTCTTTTTCCTGAATTTTGGCACAAGTATTCTCTCAGCCTCGCTGACACTTTCGATCATGACCCTGCCGGTCATCATCAGCACTTCCGAAGAAGCCTTGCGGGCGGTCCCGCAGGCTTTTCGGACGGTCTCGATTTCGGTTGGCGCAACCCGCTGGCAGACCATCCGTCGCATCGTTTTGCCCGAAGCCCTGCCCGGCATTATCACCGGCGTTATCCTGGGGCTGAACCGTGCCGCCGGGGAAACGGCCCCGATCCTGTTTACCGGGGCGGCTTTTTTCTTGCCGAGTCTGCCGGGTTCCCCTTTCGATGCGACCATGGCTTTGCCCTATCACCTGTTTGTGATCTCGACCCAAATTCCTGAAATGCCGATCGAGATTCAGTATGGCACGGCCCTGGTGTTGATCACTTTTGTGGTCGTGATGAACCTGCTTGCCAACTTTGTCCGTTCCCGCGCCCGTGCGCGTCGCCAGTGGTAGCGATATGAAAATTCTTGTTGAAAATTTTTCCCTGCAATACCAGGATGGCACCGAATCCCTGCGCAATATCAGTTTGGAGATCGCCTCCAACGCTGTTACTGTCTTGTTTGGCCCGGCCGGCGGAGGAAAATCTTCGCTGCTGCGCTGCCTGAATCGCCTGAACGACCTGGCCGATGTCAAATCCATGTCCGGGCGCATCCTGCTCGATGGACAGGACATTTTCGACCCCAAAACGGATGTCACCGCCTTGCGCCGCAGGGTTGGGATGGTCTTTGCCCGTCCGGTCGTTTTGCCGATGTCCATTCGCCAGAACCTGACCTACGGGTTGGAATTGGCCGGTGAGCGGCGCCCATCGCGTCTGGATGAGGCCGTCATGCGCAGCCTCAAACAGGCAGCACTCTGGGATGAAGTTCATGAACGGCTCGATGACCCGGCGATTGCCTTATCTGGCGGGCAGCAGCAGCGCCTGTGCCTGGCGCGTTCGCTCGCACTCCAGCCCGAAGTGATCCTGCTCGATGAACCGACCAGCGGCCTCGACCCGATCTCGACCGGCAAAGTCGAGGCTTCGCTGCTGGAGCTGAAAAAAGATTATACAATCATCTTGGTGCCGCATTCCGTTCAACAGGCTGCCCGCACGGCGGATTATGCCGCTTTCTTGCTGCAAGGTGAATTGGTCGAATTCGGAGATGGCAAGGAAGTTTTTACCACTCCAAAAGAAAAGCGAACGGAAGATTACATCACCGGCAGATTTGGATAAATTGATGCCCGAAAAAAATATTGAACAAGCGACACTGGCCTATACCCTTGAAAAACAAGGCTATAGGCCAGATTGAAATCAGCGGCCGGAATTTTATTTAGCATTCATCGTGTTTAGCGTGACGCACTGCCTTTAATTGAATTTAGGAGAACGCCCATGTCATTCACAAACGGATATGCCCTCGTTATTGGGGTTGGCAAATACCAGCATATGAGCAAATATAATGTGCCGATTGCTGCCAAAGATGCTGCAGCCGTTGCCGAAACGCTTAAGACCCCAACCATCTGTGGCTATCTCGCCGATCAGGTAACGCTGCTGACCGACCGGGAGGCTACCCGCGCCGCGATTCTCTCGGCGTTTGATGCCTTGTCCGCCAAAATGGATTCGGAAAGCACCCTGTTCCTGTTCTTTGTGGGCCACGGCGTTTACGGAACGGACGGCAGCTATTACCTGACCACCCACGATAGCCAGTTGCAGGGCGCACAACTCGTTGCCGGGACAGGCATCAGCGACGCGGAACTGCTCGATAAACTGCGCCAGCTCAAAGCCAAACGGATGCTGCTGGTCATCAATGCCTGCCATTCCGGCGAGCTTTCTCCCAGCTTTGACATTGGCGATCAGGCTCTCGACAGCCAGCCGCCTCCTCAAAAACTGGCCGAGGCCCTGCTCTCGACCGGCGAAGGCCGCATCACGATCACTGCCTGCCGGCCCGATCAAAAATCGTGGATCGGCAGCGGCGACCTGAGCATTTTCACCCGCGCTGTGGTCGGCGGCCTGAAAGGCGAAGCGCCCAACAACCGCGGCTACATCAGCGCTTTCGGGTTGTACGAGCATGTATATTTTGAGTCAAAGGAAGGCGCGCAAGCCCTGGGCTACGACCAGGAACCGGAGCTGACCGTGCTCAAGGGGGTGGGCCCCTTCCCGGTGGCGCTCTATCGCGGCGCAAGTCAGCCGGGAACTTTCGATATTGAAGAACCCGTTCCGGCAGAGACTGCCGTCCGCCAGGTCAGCCCCGAAAAAAGCCAGCGCGTTTACCAGCGTTACACCGCTACCCTGACCGGTGACGGCGCGATCGCCCAGGGTGACGGCGCAAAGGCGGTTGGCAAAGGTGGCATCCTGATCGAAGGCGATATCAACATCACCGGTGATGTCAATAAAAATATCGTGATCGGCAACAACAATCGCATCAATGATTGACAAATCTCTTTACCCAATCTTCACAATTCCTTTGCAAATCGCGCAAATTGGCCTGATATAACCAGATTATGAACAAAATCCTCGTTATCGACGATGAACCCGGCATCATCAAATTGATCAGCGCCTACCTTAAACCGGAAGGCTACGAAGTCTATACCGCCAGCGATGGAGAAGCCGGGCTGAAAGCCGCGCGCGCCTTCAAACCTGACCTGATTCTGCTCGATATCATGCTTCCCGGCCTGGACGGCATCGAACTGCTCGCCCGCCTGCGCCGTGAATCGGATGTGTATGTCATCCTGCTGACAGCCCGCACCGAAGAGACCGATAAGATCGTCGGGTTGACGGTGGGCGCCGATGACTATGTCACCAAACCTTTCAGCCCGCGTGAACTGGTCGCGCGCATCAAAGCTGCCCTGCGCCGCATCAAGTCCAGCGCCAGCCCGATGGCTGAGATCCTGTCTTTCGAGCATGTTCATATCGACAGCAGCGCGCGCACGGTCAGCGTGGATGGCAGCCCGATTGAGTTGACGGCCATTGAGTTCGACCTGCTGCATGCGGTCGCCGAGAATCGCGGACGGGTGCTGACCCGCGAGCAATTGCTCGAAAAAGTCTGGGGCGGGGATTACTACGGAGAGATCCGCGTTGTGGATGTCCACCTTGGGCATGTCCGCCAAAAGCTGGGGCGCGAAGGGCTGATCGCCACCGTGCGCGGGGTCGGCTACCGTTTCGAGGATCAACCGCTTTAGCGGCAAAGAGTCATGATGAAATCTATCCGCACGAAACTGCTTATGTCTTACCTGCTTGTGCTTTTGGTGGGCGTGCTGGTCACGCTGGTCTCCGTTTCGTTTACGGCCCGGGTGGCTTACGATCGCCATCTGATGCCGGGCGGTGCGCGCATGAGTCAGGAGATGATGGGTACCCCTCAGCGCGCTGGGCAGATCCAGTTTGCCAGTTTTCGGGCGGGGGTCTTTGAAGCGCTTGGCTATGCTGCCCTGGCTGCTTCGGTTGTGGCGGTTGTGGTCAGCATCTTTCTGAGCCGGCGGATCGTTTCACCCTTGCACGCTATGACCCAGGCCACCCGGCGGATTGCCGCTGGCCATTACGATGAACGTATTACGGTGCAGGGGGAAGATGAACTCTCGCAACTGGCAGGCAGCTTCAATCAGATGGCCGGCCAGCTTGAACAGACTGAAGCCATGCGCCGCCGCCTGATCGGCGATGTGGCTCACGAACTGCGCACCCCGCTGACAACCATAAAAGGTTCGATGGAAGGCCTGATGGACGGTGTTCTACAACCGGACACTGAAACCTTTACCGAGATATTACAAGAATCCGAGCGCCTCGGCCGGCTGGTGGATGATCTGCAGGAACTCAGCCGGGTTGAATCGGGCGCCTATACGTTGGATAAGCAGCCGGTGACCGCCGCCGCGCTGGCAGCGACTGCCGTCAAACGACTGCAGCGCCAGTTTGAACAAAAACGGATCACGCTCACCTCCAGCCTGCCAGCCGATCTTCCGCTGCTTCTGGCTGACGAGGACCGCATTCTGCAAGTGCTGACCAACCTGCTCAACAATGCCCTGCAATACACACCTGCCGCAGGGACGGTAACCGTCCTGGCGCAAAAAAACGCTGAATTTGTGCAATTCAGCGTTCAGGATACGGGCGCGGGCATTACCCCGGAAAACCTGGACTTGATCTTTAGCCGTTTCTATCGGGTCGATCCTTCCCGCTCACGCCACGCGGGCGGCGGCAGCGGGATCGGTCTGACGATTGCCAAACACCTGGTCGAAGCCCATGGCGGGCGCATCTGGGTCGAAAGCCCCGGTCTCGGGCAGGGCAGCACCTTCCACTTTACGATACCCCAGTCCCATTAAAACGGTTCATCGCTGCGTCCAGCCCGTCCGTGACCCACAACAGGGCGGCGTCGGCGGCTTTGTCCAGCAGTTCAGTCACCAGTTGTGACTCTTTTTGTGTGAAGCCCTGCAAAACGTAGGCGGCCGCATCCATGCGCCCCGGCGGACGGTCGATCCCCAGGCGCATGCGGGCAAAATCGGGTGTGCCAAGCTGCTGGATCGTAGAAGCGATCCCCTTCTGCCCGGCAGAGCCGCCACCGGGCCGCAGGCGTAGGGTGCAGAAGGGCAGGTCCAGGTCGTCATGGGCGACGATCAGGTTCTCCAGCGGAATTTTATAGAAGCGCACCAATCCCTGTACAGCCTGGCCGGATAGATTCATAAAGGTCTGCGGCTTGGCCAGGATGATCTTGCGGCCTTCGTATTGGGCGCTGGTGATGATGGCCTTCGATTGAACGCGCATCGAACGCGCGTTGAGTCGCTCGATCAGCTTATCGACCAGCATGAAGCCAATATTGTGACGCGTGTCGCGGTATTCGCGCCCCGGGTTGCCGAGGCCGACGATGATGTAGGGGGGATTATCTGTCATGGGGTCTTTTTTACGGAATTTTCCAAAGAGTTCTCTTAAAAACATTGTCCCAGTTTAACCCGCCTGTCAAAAATAGCATAGGCCTTGGCGCTTTTGTCCGGGCTATCTCTGAGAAAACAAAAAAGCTTCGGATCACTTCCCGAAGCTTTTTTGTTTTTTGACCGGGTTTTATTCCTGTCGGATGCTTCCAGAACCGTT
Organism: Chloroflexi bacterium HGW-Chloroflexi-6; assembly: GCA_002840685.1. Taxonomy (GTDB): domain Bacteria; phylum Chloroflexota; class Anaerolineae; order Anaerolineales; family Villigracilaceae; genus UBA8950. The sequence goes on from PHBU01000012.1 coordinate 199,632, forward strand.
GATAACTTGTGAGACTTTGGCCTGTCCGCGGTACGAGATGTTGCCGCTGCCGGTGATGCTGGCGGTCAGTTGTTCTGAGGCCGAGACCCAGATATCTCCTGCTCCGCTGATCGTGGCCTGTACTTGCTCGCATTCCAAGTCTTGCGCCCGAATTTTGCCTGAGCCATTGATCGATATGGTTGCCTCAACGCTTTGGCCGGCAATCAGGTATTTGCCGCTGCCGTCAATTCGCAGGCTGGTGGTCTGGGTCACAACATTGCCAAAGCTCATTTCTCCGGCGCCGTTGATGGTTGCATTGAGCTGCCCGGCCTCGATTTTCTCGACCGCGATTTGGCCCGATCCGTTGATGCGCAAGCTCAGGGCTTCAGTATTGATCGCTTCCGATTCGATTTCGCCTGAACCATTGATCGTTAATCCGCTGATGTTTTTGGCGCTCAAGCGGATCTGGATCTCTTCTGTCGGCTTGAGACTTGTGAATTCAGGCTCCACGTAGATGGATAAAACGCCGTCTTCAACTTTGGTATGGATGTAGGGCAGCAGGTTGTCATCGGCGCTGATTTCCAGGCTTTCGCTTTCGCCCTGGGTCAAGACCAGCCGGGCCGGAACGGACAGAATAACCTGATCAAAATCCTGCGCTTCGCGTGTTTCTTCCATCTGGTTTCCAGAGCCGGCGATTATATTCATGCCGCAGGCATTCAGGAACAAGAGCATCATGCTGAAGATGGGTAAAAGAAGGGCTTTCATGGTTGTTTTCCTTTTTTGCAGCTTAGTTTCTTTGTGTTTCGGCCGGGTTCTCGCGCCGCAGGAAGTTCATCCCAACCAGCAGGATGCCTGTCAGCACCAACATGCCAGGCACGGCGAAGCGCAGGATGGTTTCGTTGAAAACGCTGACAAACGAGGTCAGGAAGAAGCCAAACCCTGCGATGCCGATCAGGATCATGGCGGCCAGGTTGGTTCCGGCGGAGCGATTGGAAATGCCCACTACGAGCAGTCCAAGCCCGATCGCCAGCGGCTCAATCGGCCACAAGATGGCCCAGGCGCTCCACAACCCGGTCAGGTTGCAGAAGCCGAGCACCAGCCCATTCGCGCCGATAATAATGGCCGGGATCGCCAAACCGGGGACGCGCATAAAGATGGCCGAAAGACCGAATCCGAGCGCCGCGGCCAGCACAAGCAGCGGCCAGGCCAGCGCCCAGATTTCCCAGTTATCGGTGATGCTGGCAAACATCAGGATGCTGCCCACCGTCAGGACCGGGATGCCCGGCATGAAGAAGGCCCCCAGGCCGGGGCGGGCAATCGCCAGAAAGCCGGGAAGAGTCAGGGCCAGGCCGGCTGCCAGAACAACCAGCGGCCACATCCTCCAGGCCTGGGTGCTCAAAAACAGGTTGCCGACCATGCTCAACGCGCCAATCACGAGCAGGGCGATGCCAAAAATCAGGGAGAGAGTACGTTCAGGTTTCATTCTTTATTCCTTTCAAAATGTTTGAAGACGTGTTGAATAAACCCGGCGGGCAGTTGCCTGCCGGTTGAAGTACGAACTGATGCAGATGTTTGTTTATTTGAAGAAGGTAGCCAGTAGCGATAGACTGCAGGTCAGGCCGGCCAGCATAATTGCCAGCAAACCCAGACCAAAGCCGCCGACCCGTCCCCAGGAGCGGCTCTCAGAAAGCGGACGCTGGCTCAGCTTGGTTGGCAGGTAGATCGCGAAACCAATGATTAGCGGCTCGAACATCCACAGGAAGAACCAGTCATCCCAGCGCCCGCTGATGGATGAGTAAGCCAGCAGGGCGGCGTTGCCGAAAACAATAATGCCAGGAATAAGCATCCACGGGGTTTGGGTTCCCCAGCCGATGAAGGCCAGCAGCCCCGCCACCAGGAATACTTCAAATGCCCAACCGTGCTCAAAGACATTGATGCCGCTGAATTGGGTGATCATGGCCGCGAACAGGTTGACCACTGTGAACATGGTCAGGCTGGCGAACACGGCCGCGGTCGGGCTGATCGGGCGCGGGGTAAATCGCTTCAACATGCTGGTGACCTGCCCGTCAGACTGCCTGATGGGCGGCAGATCCATGTTGGTGTCTTCGTCGGCCAAACGCTGCCGGTTCAATTGCTGACGTGACGTGCCCGAAAACACCACCTGGGGCCGGATCCCGCTCGGGGGCGGCACGATCGGCCGCGGGGCATCTGATAATTTTGTTTCCAGTACTTTTGCAATCGCCGCGATCATTTCTTCCGCGCTCTGGTAGCGATCCTGCGGCTCTTTTGCCAGCGATTTCAGTACGATGTGTTCCAGTTCATGCGGCAGGGCGGGGTCCACCTGGCTGGGCAGCGGAAGCGGGTCGTTCAGGTGCTTCATCAAGATCGCCAGGGGGGTGTCGGCGTCGAAGGGGGTGTAGCCCGTCAGCATTTCGTACAGCACGATGCCCAATGAGTAGATGTCGCTGCGCTCGTCACAGGTGCCTTTGAAGCCCTGTTCGGGGGCCATGTAATTCAGCGTGCCCATCAGTGCGCCAGAAACGGTGTACTGGGTGCTGCCGACAATCTGGGCGATCCCAAAATCGGTCAGCACGGCCAGTCCGCGCTTGGTCAGCATGATGTTGGCTGGCTTGATGTCGCGGTGGATGATGCCTTCTTTGTGAGCATATCCCAGCCCGCTCAGCACTTCTGTCAAAATGCGTAAAATTTCGGGCAGGGGCATGCGCTCGCCATGAATGCGGTATTCGTTCAGGCGTGAACGCAGGGTGTCGCCCTCAAGCAATTCCATCACCATATAATGCTGGTCGTCTTGCACATCGAAATCGAAAACCTGCACGATGTTCGGGTGCCGCAGCCCTGAAACGGCATGGGCCTCACGCCGGAAACGCGCCAGGAATTCATCCTGCTCGACCAGGTCGGAACGCAGCACCTTGATGGCAACGTAGCGGTCAAGCTGCGGGTGATAGCCCCTGAATACCTGGGCCATGCCGCCGCGCCCCAGCGCGTCGAGAATTCGATATTTTCCGAGTGTTTGGCCTTCTTGAATTTGCGGTGACATAATTTTTCTCCAAAATAAATCTGCGCAGATAATATCATCTGCGCCAGAATCCAACCTATCGGTTCGCTAACTTTGCCCTATCGGCTATATGGGGATGGGATATGAACTTGCCTTACGGAGCGGTTAGCTTGTATCCCAGACCGCGTATCGTCACCAACAGCATCGGGGAGTTGGGATCGATCTCGATTTTCGTGCGCAGACGCCGCACCAGATTCTCGATTTGATAATCAAAAATACCCGATTGGTACTCAGCCCAGACTGCCCGCCCAATATCATCCTTGGAGCACACGTTGCCGCGGTTCTCATAAAGATAAGCCACCAGCGCGAACTCTTTCGGAGAAAGCGAAAGAAGTTTGCGGTTCAGCCGAACTTCTCCCGCCTTGACATTCACTTCCAGCTCTGGGAACGGGGTTTCACGCGTGGTTGTGTCTGGATCGTGGAACGTAAAAACAACATCCCCGATCGTTACCTGGTCGCCATCGCGCAGTTGGGCGCTGCCCATAACGCGTTCCCCGTTTAAGAAAGAGCCATTGGTGCTTCCCAAATCCTCAAGGAAAATTTTGCGCCCATCCCTGCGGATGATGGCGTGTTCTCGCGAAGCCCGGTTGCTGATGATGACGATTTCATTCTCGACCCCTCTACCGATGTGGGTGATCTCAAAATCAAGCCAGTGTTCATTCTCTAAAGGGTCTGTCAGATAGGGGATGTTTTTGTTCGTCATATGGGGCTCTCCTGCTTATTTCTATTAAGTATAGTATAGAATTGATTTATGAACATATGCATCCTGACCTACGGTTCGCGCGGAGATATCCAGCCTTTCCTGGCGCTTGCAGTTGGCTTGCACAAAGCTGGCCATAGCGTCACCCTGACCGGCCCCCGGCGCTTTGCAGACTTTGTGGCCGCCAATAAGGTTGAATATGTGTCCCTGACGGGTGACCCTGAAGAACTCAGCCGCGCTTTTAACAACGCAGGTTCCAATCCATTCCACATGGTCACTTCCATGCGCAGCCACGTTCTTGGCATCGCTCCCCAGGTCGTCAGCCAGATCGTACTGGCCGCCCAAAAGGCCGACCTGTTGATCCACTCCTTCGCTTTCACAACCGGCGGGCACAGTCTGGCCCGCCACCTCAATATTCCGGATGTGTCCATTCAAACTTTCCCGATGTTTGCCCCCACCGGCGATTATCCCAGCCCGGCCTTTCCGCACCTGGGCAAACTGGGAAATTACTTTTCTCATTGGTTTGCCACCCAGGTCTTTTGGCATGGCGGGAATATGGGATTCAGGCAGATCCAGCATCTGTTGCCAGATGCCTTTCCACGAAAATTGTACTGGCCCTTTGCCAACCCCGATCCGCGGCTTCGCACCCCGCTGCTGTTCGCCATTAGCCCGAGCGTGATCCCGGCCTCGGCGGCCTGGCCTGTCAATGTTTCAGCCACTGGCTACTTGTTCATCGACGATGAAAATTACCAGCCTCCCGCATCCTTGTCCAGTTTTCTGGCGGCGGGCCCGGCCCCGGTCTGCGTTTCCTTTGGCAGCATGCTGCACGATAAAGCGGAAAAGACAGGCAAACTCCTGCTGGATGTTTTCTCACAATGCAAAGAGCGCGCCATCATCCTGACCGGTTGGGGAGGCTGGCGGGCCGATCCTGTTCCTGAAAACATTCTCTATCTGGATGCAGCGCCTCATTCCTGGCTTTTGCCGCATTGCAAAGTATTCATTCATCATGGCGGGGCAGGTACAACTGCTGCCGGTCTGCGCGCAGGGTTGCCCTGCATCGTTATTCCGCATGCTGCCGACCAGCCCTTTTGGGGCAGGCGGGTACACGCTCTGGGTGTCGGACCGACCCCGATCCACATCAAAAACCTGACGGCGCCTCGCCTTTTGGCGGCGCTGAGCGAAACTGAGAAGCCACTCGTTATCGCGGCGGCCCAGGCCCTCGGGCGTCAAATCCGCGCCGAAAATGGCCTGGAGGCCGCGATTCGCCTGATCGAGCAGGAAAAAGCCCGTTTTACCTTAAAGAATCACATTCTTTAACCTTAAAATGTTTGAATCTGGCCTGAATCCTCTTGACTCTTTCAGCCAGACGCATATAATACGGGCTCGCTGTCATGAACTGCAAGAAAAAAAGCAGAGCGAACGTCGAAAAAACGAAATCGCAAATTGGTCGAAATTGGCCCTTGACAGAACACGGCGAATGCATATAATTCGCTCTCGCCCCAAAAAACGGTGGCGAAAACAAGAGAGTTGTCAGACAAAAAGTTTCACAAAAAAGTTTCAAACAAGTTTCAAAATTGGTCTGACAAACCCCTTGACAAAAAGAACGGCTTGAATATAATAGATAAGCCAGTCACGAAGAACGATTTAGTCCCCAAAGACAGATCGATAAAAATTGAGAGAGCAACCAGTCCCGTCAGAGACGCTTAGCCGTCTGGCTTAGAAGTCTGGCGAGCCGATGTTGAAATTGCGACATCGGTAAATTTGTCTCTCAAAACTGCTCTTGACGGCCAACACGGTGCGGGTAGAAAGAAGCCCGCTCGGTTGACAGAACCTTGACAACTGAAAAGTGATAGGAAGTACGACAACCCTGTCGTTATAACTCCGTCAACTTTAACACCCGTAAGGGTGAGTAATTTTTTGCGGAGAGTTTGATCCTGGCTCAGGATGAACGCTGGCGGCGTGCCTAATACATGCAAGTCGAACGAAGAGTATTTGTAGTAATACAGATGCTTCTTAGTGGCGAACGGGTGAGTAACGCGTTGGTGACCTGCCCCAAAGTGTGGGATAACAGTCCGAAAGGATTGCTAATACCTCATGTGGTCTTCGGAATTAGAAACCGATTTCTAAAGGAGTAATCCGCTTTGGGAGGGGCCTGCGTCCCATCAGCTAGTTGGTGAGGTAATGGCTCACCAAGGCTTCGACGGGTAAGGGGCCTGAGAGGGTGGCCCCTCACAATGGAACTGAAACACGGTCCATACACCTACGGGTGGCAGCAGTAGGGAATATTGGGCAATGGGCGAAAGCCTGACCCAGCAACGCCGCGTGTGCGATGAAGGTCTTCGGATCGTAAAGCACTTTTCTGGGAGATGAGAAAGGACAGTATCCCAGGAATAAGCCTCGGCTAACTACGTGCCAGCAGCCGCGGTAAAACGTAGGAGGCGAGCGTTATCCGGATTTACTGGGCGTAAAGCGCGTGCAGGCGGTTCAGCAAGTTGGATGTGAAAGCTCCTGGCTCAACTAGGAGAGGTCGTTCAATACTACTGAACTTGAGGGCATCAGAGGAAGGTGGAATTCCGGGTGTAGTGGTGAAATGCGTAGATATCCGGAGGAACACCAGTGGCGAAGGCGACCTTCTGGGATGTTCCTGACGCTCAGACGCGAAGGCTAGGGTAGCAAACGGGATTAGAGACCCCGGTAGTCCTAGCAGTAAACGATGTAGACTTGGCGTCGGTGGGTTAAAAACCATCGGTGTCGAAGCTAACGCGATAAGTCTACCGCCTGGGGACTACGGCCGCAAGGTTAAAACTCAAAGGAATTGACGGGGGCCCGCACAAGCAGCGGAGCGTGTGGTTTAATTCGATGTTACACGAAGAACCTTACCCAGGTTTGACATACAGGTGGTAGAGATCCGAAAGGTGACCGACCCGCAAGGGAGCCTGAACAGGTGCTGCATGGCTGTCGTCAGCTCGTGTCGTGAGATGTTCGGTTAAGTCCGCTAACGAGCGCAACCCTCGCTGTGTGTTACAAGTGTCACACGGGACCGCCGGTATCAAGCCGGAGGAAGGTGGGGATGACGTCAAGTCAGCATGGCCTTTATATCTGGGGCTACACACACGCTACAATGGTCGGTACAATGGGTCGCTAAGCCGCGAGGTAGAGCCAATCCCCAAAGCCGGCCTCAGTTCAGATCGTAGGCTGCAACTCGCCTGCGTGAAGTCGGAGTTGCTAGTAAATGCGCGTCAGCTATAGCGCATTGAATACGTTCTCGGGCCTTGTACACACCGCCCGTCACGTCATGGGAGCTGGTAACACCTGAAGCCGGTAGCCTAACCGTAAGGAGGGCGCTGTCGAAGGTGGTGCTGGTGACTGGGACGAAGTCGTAACAAGGTAGGAGTACCGGAAGGTGCGCCTGGATCACCTCCTTTCTAGAGTTTGAACGCCCGCTTTCGAGCGGGTTGTTCCCAGCAAATCCACAAGGCAGCGGTGCCGAGTGGTGGCAGAAAAAATCTGCTTCCTATCACTTCTCAGTTGTTAAGGCCTGGATGCCACGGGCTTGTAGCTCAGTTGGTTAGAGCACTGTGCTGATAACGCAGGGGTCACAGGTTCGAATCCTGTCAAGCCCACACACCCAGCTTGTATCCTGGGGATGTAGCTCAGCGGGAGAGCAGCGCCTTTGCAAGGCGAAGGTCACGGGTTCAAATCCCGTCATCTCCACTGAGTCTGCAACAAATATAATGAGGAAGAGTTTGGTAGAGATAAAAAACAAAGTCTAAATCCGATTTTTATTCATCGCATGGCTTATCATGGCCCGGCGATGAGCCGGGTCGCTTCGTCTCTACTAGCAAAATTGAATATCGTTGAAGGGTAACCGATGCCCTTGAGTTTGTCTCCAGAGCATCGTTTACCAATCAAATGGTGAATTTGTACCTTGACAACTGAATAGCAATTGATGATGTAGCCAATGAATTTGAAATAAGAAGAAAAAGTATCAATTTCTCCGTATCACGTGGAGAAGCTACTAAGAGCTTATGGTGAATGCCTTGGCGCAAAGTGCCGATGAAGGACGTGGGAAACTGCGATAAGCTCGGGCGAGCCGTTAACAGGCGACCGAACCCGAGATCTCCGAATGGGGAAACCCACTGTGGCGAACCCACAGTATCTTACGCAAACAACATAGTGTAAGAAGGGAACCTAGGGAACTGAAACATCTAAGTACCTAGAGGAAAAGAGATTATTCCCCAAGTAGTGGCGAGCGAACGGGGATCAGCCCAAACCATCCAGGCTTGCCTGGGTGGGGTTGTAGGACCTGACAATAAGAGTTACAAATTGATCGGTTAGTGGAATGGTGTGGGACAGCCAGCCAAAGAGGGTAACAGCCCCGTACACGAAAACTGATTAACTCTGTTGGGTATCCTGAGTACTGCCGGGCACGCTAATCCGGTAGGAATCTGGGGAGTCCACTCTCCAAGGCTAAATACACTTTGCGACCGATAGTGAACAAGTACCGTGAGGGAAAGGTGAAAAGTACCCCTGTTAGGGGAGTGAAATAGAACCTGAAACCATAAGCTTACAAGCAGTTGGAGGGCTAATGGCGTGTCGGTGCTCTGGTGAAAACCAGTTGCGCGGCGCTATGCCTGACAGCGTGCCTCTTGGAGAATGAGCCTGCGAGTTAATCTCAGTGGCGAGGTTAAGGAAGTGACATCCGAAGCCGTAGCGAAAGCGAGTCTGAATAGGGCGCATAGTCGCTGGGATTAGGCCCGAAACCTGGTGAGCTACCCATGGGCAGGGTGAAGCGAGTCTAAACGCTCGTGGAGGCCCGAACCTACTAATGTTGCAAAATTAGGGGATGACCTGTGGGTAGAGGTGATATGCCAATCGAACTAGGAGATAGCTGGTTCTCCCCGAAATAGCTTTAGGGCTAGCGTCATGCGTTTAGTACTGGAGGTACAGCACTGAATGGGCTAAGGGGCTTACAGCTTGCTGAACCCAATCAAACTCGGAATGCCAGTACTCCATAGCATGGCAGTCGGACTCCGGGAGATGAGTTTCGGGGTCAAAAGGGAAACAGCCCAGACCATCGGCTAAGGTCCTCAAATCTATGCTAAGTGGGAAACGAGGTGAGGTTACTCGAACAACCAGGAGGTTGGCTTAGAAGCAGCCACCCTTTAAAAAGTGCGTAATAGCTTACTGGTCTAGTGACCTTGCGCGGAAAACTTAACGGGGCTAAGCATAGTACCGAAGCCATGGATCTCAGCGCAAGCTGGGGTGGTAGGGGAGCGTTCCATCAGCAGTGAAGGTCGACCGTAAGGACGGCTGGAGCGGATGGAAGTGAGAATGCAGGCATGAGTAGCGTATAAACACGTGAGAACCGTGTTCGCCGTAAATCTAAGGTTTCCGACGCCAGGTCAATCCGCGTCGGGTTAGTCGAGACCTTAGCCGAGGCCGAAAGGCGTAGGTGATGGACATCCGGTCAACATTCCGGAACCATCTAGATGGAGTGATGTGGGGACGCAACGAGGTAGGTCAGCCTCCGATTGGTTGTGGAGGTGCGATCCGTTTAGGCGTTGAGACCGGTAGGCAAATCCGCCGGTTGAGCTGAGACGATAGCGAGCCTTAAGGTGAAGTGACTGAGCCTTATTGCCAAGAAAAGCCACTAAACGTTGATATCTAGATGCTCGTACCGCAAACCGACACTGGTAGATGGGTAGAGTATACCAAGGCGAACGGGAGAACTATCGTTAAGGAACTAGGCAACATGACCCCGTAACTTCGGGAGAAGGGGTGCCCACGCAAGTGGGTCGCAGTGAAATGGTTCTAGTGACTGGTTATCAAAACCACAGGTCTCTGCTAAGCCGTAAGGCGATGTATAGGGGCTGACGCGTGCCCAGTGCCGGAAGGTTAAAGGGAGAGGTTAGGCGCAAGCCAAAGCTTTGAACTGAAGCCCCGGTGAACGGCGGCCGTAACTATAACGGTCCTAAGGTAGCGAAATTCCTTGTCGGGTAAGTTCCGACCCGCACGAACCGCGTAACAACTAGAACACTGTCTCAACGATAGACCCGGTGAAATTGAAATGGCTGTGAAGATGCGGCCTACCCGCAGCAGGACAAAAAGACCCCGTGGAGCTTTACTGCAGTTTGGCATTGCGTTTGGGTATCATCTGTGTAGAATAGGTGGGAGGCTTTGAAGCTGGCGCGCTAGCGTCGGTGGAGCCACCGTTGAAATACCACCCTGATGATATTTAGACCCTAACCTCGTTTCATGGCGAGGGACCGTGCCAGATGGGCAGTTTGACTGGGGCGGTCGCCTCCTAAAAAGTAACGGAGGCGCCCAAAGGTTCCCTCAGGCAGAATGGAAACCTGCCATAGAGTGCAAAGGCATAAGGGAGCTTGACTGCAAGACCAACGCGTCGAGCA
>PHBU01000003.1 GCA_002840685.1 Chloroflexi bacterium HGW-Chloroflexi-6
CGGCTTATCGACTGACTGTTACCACCTCCTTTTGTTGTCGTTTATTTGCTCAGCGTGCCACAAGATTCTCGAATAACCAGTTCTACAGGCAGTACCGTGTGGCGCTTGTACGAAACAGGATTTTGGATGATGTCTATTAGAACGTTGACAGCTTGTATACCCATATGGATGGTTGGCTGGCGGATGGTGGTCAAAGTTGGCGTAACCCTGGATGCATTTGGCATATCGTCATAACCGACAACTGCCACATCCTCAGGTATACGCAACCCGGCATCGCGTAAGGCGCGCATGGCTCCTTCGGCCATCATATCGCTGGCTGCAAAAATTGCCGTCGGGTGGTGCGGAAGCAAACGTCGGGTGGCGGCGTAGCCTCCTGGTTCGGAAAAATCACTTTCTGCAACCAACTCAGGGTGGAAAGCCAATCCGCGTTCTTCGAGAGCCCGCAGATAACCCTGGAAACGATCATGTCCGGCGATCATGTTTTGCGGACCAGTAATCGTGGCGATGCGCTTGTGGCCAAGTCGTAGTAAGTGCAATGTAGCTTCGCGTGCACCATTGGTGTTATCTACATCAAGATAATTAACATCCAGGCTGGGATGGCGCCCGATCAGCATGAAAGGTTTGTTGCTATCGTGCAGCGCCTGGACGATGGGATCTTCTATCAGCATCGAAGCGACCACAACACCATCCAGCAGGCCGCTGTGCAAGATCTGGCGCATCATGCGGCGTTCGAATTCAGGTTCGGCCAACCATAGCATGACCGAGTAATCCCTGATGTTGCAGGCAGAAGAAACACCTTGGATCAAGAGCGGGAAGTATGGGTCAGAGAAGATGGCTGAGACGCCCGCAGGTATGATCAGTCCTATTACATTGGTGCGGCCCGCTGCCAGGCTGCGAGCTGCAATATTGGGTTGGAAGTTATTTTTCTGTATGACTTCCGTGACCCGGACCCGAGTCTGCTCTTTGACATTTGCGTCGCCGTTAATAACTCGCGAAACAGTTGCGCGCGAGACCCCGGCATGTTTTGCAATATCTTCAAGTGTGAGCGGCATAGGGTCCTTTTTGAGAGCGCTCTCGTTATCTTTGTTTTTATATGCCCTTATTAAGGGCATATATGGGTCGTTGAAGGGTTTTTGGCCCTTTTTTGAGAGCGCTCTCAGTTCATTATAATGATTTTGCACCAGGAGTCAACAGGCAGTTGATATGACATTTGTCACTTTCTTTAAAAGAGAAGTGCAAAACAGCCTGACCTGCCGGTGGGAAAATTGGCCGGGAGGCCTGATGGCAAAAACAAAAAATCCCGGCTATTAGGCCGGGATTAAAGCGGTTATCTATCGGTACGAGTCTTTGCGTTTTTAGCGCAGGATGCTCAACCCCTCAATATAGTCTTGCAGATCGCTGATCAGATTTTCCTTATCGGCGATCACGGATCGGACAACGTCTCCAATGGAGACCATCCCGGTCAGGTGACCGTTTTCGACAACTGGCAGGTGCCGAATGTGATAATTGGTCATCAAAGCCATGCACTGTTCCAGACTCGTATCGAGATGGACCGTGATCATTTCTTCGGTCATGATTTCTTTGACCAGGGTGGTCTTTGAATCGTGACCCTTAAGAATGATTTTGCGAGCGTAATCCCGTTCAGTGCAAATGCCGACGATCCGATCTTCATCGGTCACAAATAACGCGCCGATATTTTTTTCGGCCATCATTTCGATGGCGCGGTAAACTGTCTCGTTGGCGGCAATTGAAAAAGTGGCTTGCTTGCCTTTTGACTTCATTAAGTCGTGAACAGTGGTCATAGCTCAGCTTCCTTCCTATATATGGTGGAGCGAAGGGTATGAATAATAAACTTGATTTTATTTTACGACATTCATCGAAAAAAACAAAGATTTGGGTATTAATACCAATAAGTCAGATTACTGCCTGATTGCTATGTGAATCAAAAGACCCTGGCACTTTCGCGCCAGGGTCTTCTTTGGATGCTAGTTGATCATGGAGACGTTGACTGCCTGCCAGCCCTTGGGGCCTTTTTCGACAGCGAACTCAACTTTTTGGCCTTCCATGAGATTGCGAAAGCCGTCGCCTTGAATGGCAGAGAAATGGACAAAAACATCATCGCCGCCTTCGCGGGAAATGAAGCCGAAGCCCTTGTCGCCGTTAAACCACTTAACCGTACCTTGAATTCTGTCAGACATAGTATTTGCCTCCTTTGGGCAATAAGAAAAAATTGGGGGGTATTCTGTTTGTTCCATCGGAGGGTAAAACAAAACAACCCACGGGGAAACCGTGAGTTGCCGCTGTTCTTTCAACCAACGCGAACTTACTGTTACCGTATATCCCAATCATAGTAACACACTATTCGTAAACGTGCGGACTCAATTTGAACGTTGCGTGTCTGTAGGGTTCTTCTCATTATGAAAAAAGGAGAACTTCTGTAGGGACTCTCTTTGTTTGTTCATTATGAATTGATTAATATTCAGGAGTATGGGTATAAAGTAATGGTAGACAATGCCCAAGCAATGGGCTAAAAAATAGCGATGGCTCTTTTACAAGACCTTTGGCCTTCAATAATTTTTCAATGTTTGGCGCAAGTTTTTCGGCGGTTGCTGTAGATATGGTATGTAAACTTTCTTTTTCTTCATCCAACAAACCATTCCATATTTTCCTGAATTCTTCAAAAACAATTTCCTGTTTAGCAACCCACTCTAAATTTGCGATATTTGCTGACGTTCCTAAATTTTCTTTTAAGATAGAAAACAGGGCTTGAATAAGACCGGGGTGTCCGCCGCTTAGCTGATAAATCCATTGGCGTTGTTCTGACAACAGGGGATGTTCGCGCCTTTTTTCCATCTGCTGAATAATATGGATGGAATCCAATTTGTTATATGGGCCAAGCCCAACCATATTCCGAGAAAGCAGCTCGTAAAAACTTTCATTTTGTTTTGGGGAGCGAATTTTATCAGGCAGGTTGCGTAAAAATAGTGCATAGAATAGGTTATATTTATTTGCATCGCGAACTGCGCGTAATTGGGAAAAGGCGCTAGCAGGCATGGATTTATATGTTTCATCAAACTCATCAAAAAGCATACATATTTTTATTGAGTATATGTGACACAGTTTTGAAACCGCCATTTCAAAGAAGCGATGCGCCTTTAGCGCATCTTTGCTTTCGATGCACTCGGAATCCAGGTCGCCTAATTCTTGCAGGATGGATTCTTGGGCACGTTGTCTTACGCTGGTTGCCAAGAGGGCGCTTAACAAAAGTTCAAAAAAACCAAATGTCCAGTCTGTTTCTAAAGATAATCGGTTCATATCCACCCTTACGAACCAAACTCGTTTGGCTAATTCTGGGTTGAGGTATTGTTCTTTGATCTTTTGGGCATCAACCGTTTTTTCTTCGTCGATAAAATCTCCCATTAAAAAATCCATAAGACGGGTTTTGCCGACGCTTGGTGCTCCAACGATAAAGCAGGATTCTCCGCTTCTGACATGGGAGAAAAAAGGAGTGAGCACATCTTGGCGATAAGAGAGAATGTTGTAAGTGTCGTTTGTGATCATGTTTACTCTTCCTTTTCTGGGATTAGCACCAGGTCAACGTTGATGCAGGTTTAAAATCACCCGGATGTTGAACTGGATTGTCGTTGTGAACCTTCTTTTGGGGAGAATATTGAAAGAACCTGTCTGGGTTTTATGAGAATTGCAATTCATCCCATACATCAGGTGGCCAAGGATCATCCCAGTGTTCCAGCCGGTGGCATAAGATTCCGGCAAGCATGAGTGCGCGTTGCTGGCTTTTTTCCTGTGCTTTTGTGATTGTAGCACGGAAGATAGTGTTGAAAAATAACCCAAAAAGATATTCTTTAGCATCAGTAACGCCTGTACATTTATGAGCCAGCCTGCGAATTGTTGCGATTGTGCGAATCACTTTTTGGGCATCGTTTGAAAGTAGGGATGGATGAACTGGGGTAATATTGCTGCCCAGCTCTTTCATGCCGGTTAACAATATGCACAGATGGTAAAACGTTTGAAAATCATCTGATAATCCAGCGATTCTGTTTATGATATCTGATTCCAACTCAATAAAATCTTGTAGAGCATGTCCTTCACCGCTGCGTTCGAAATCGAGCACCCATGCATTGTTACTATCATCAATAATGATGTTGTCTGCATGAAGATCACCATGGGTAACGGCAATGCTCACTTTGCTAATAATGCTTGCATCATGTGTTTCATCTTTTGCGATGTTTTCTATTAACCACTGAAGCGGGTCTTTTGCTCCGGTTTTTTCCCAAGGAGAGTAACCCATGGCATTATCAGAGTTTGTGTTTCTTAATTTTTCAGCACGCTCTACCCATTCTATACCCCAAACAGAACAGTAAAGTTTAAATAGTGATACATCTGTTTTCTTCCTGGTCTTCTGGTAATGAGCCGACCACGTGTATGAGAAAAAACGTTCAAGGCTTTTTTCAATATTTTCGATGGGTTGAGTTTTGAAAAAATGCGTAAATGTTTCTACGATATTTCCAACATAAGATAGTTTTATTCCACCAATATCCCACAATTCAACATAGCCGCTCAAGGTCGGTTTAAATCCTCCTACCAGGCGACCATCAATATATTTTTTAAATCTTTCTACTTCTGTGGTAATTTTGTGCCGACGTGCAAACTTAACAATTACGGGTTGTAAATCATCCTCATATACGCTTAGAACTATGGAGCGAGGCCGCGGCGCAGTAGAGAATCCGGTATTCAACTCGGAAGTGATCATTTTCTTAAGATGTAAGTAATGAGCATCAGGGAAAAGTCTTGCCAAAATATCCACGATCTGATCATGATACTGGGTGGGGGTTGATACATCAAATAGAATGGATCCTATTGTGGTTAGTATTTCATCCGGCACAATTCTAATTGGGCGGCCTCTTGCAACAATTTTGGCGGCTTCTCTTTGAATTTTTTCTTTAAGAGCAATTGGACCATCTTCTTTGCCAACGAAGTTTGCTGCACCTTTTTCGTGAATACTTTTTATTGCCAGGTTAACGCTGCCATGGCCTGTAACTACGATACTCACGGCTGGTTTTATTTGATTTATTAAATTCAAACCGCTAATATCGTCATCATCTGAATTATCAATCAAGCGCATATCTATCAGGGCAAGCTGGCATCGCAGATCGCGGGCCTTTTTACGGGCATCATCAACCAGCGATATGCCCTCTCCTTCGGCGAGTACCGGTACAAATCCCCAGTGTGAGACCAATTCGGAAAAAATTTTTGTTGTACCTTTGTCATTATCAACAATTAAGATACGAGGCAATGAATCTGATAGTTCGGGTAGTGTTCCGTTAAGAGACATATTTTACCTTTACTCGACAGCAGAAAAATCATTGTATAGTGGAAGCCTGATGGAAAAAGAAGCACCCGGTTGATCATCAATGGCAGGTAGCAGCCTGATGGATCCCCCCATGCCCTCTACCAAAAGACGGGTTAGTAGAAGCCCGAATCCGCCCCCTTCTTTTGGGGTATCTTTTGTGCTGACAGGACGCCGAAAGATCGTCGGCCTTATTTTTTCTTCAACCCCAGGCCCAAAGTCACGGAAAATGATTTCCACCCGTTCATCTTTAATAAGTCTTGTAGAAATTTCCACTTTTTTCTCTGGCAGGTTGCTCATAAACCGAACTGCATTGCGAACAAGGTGTCTTAGAATACGTTGTAATTCCATTGGGTTGGCATGGATCGATGCATTTTCGGCATTCAAATGTGCAATCACCTGGATGTTACGTTGGCGGGCCATAGGGCCGATGTACTCCTGAATAACTCGATCAATCTGAAGCAACCTGCGTGATTCTGCCCTCCAGGAACCTATGCTGGATAGTTTTTCTGCGCTCTCGTCTACTTGCGCTGCGTACTCGGTAATTTTGGGGCTTTCCTTGGCCATCTCGCCTATCAAGTACGCCAGGTCACGGATTTTTCCAACCTCATTGTTTACATCGTGGGCGATATCTGATGCTCCTGCGGTGAGAGCAGAGACTGTCGATAGAAAAACAACCTTTTCGCTTTCTCTTGCTCGCTCAAATGCCAGCCCCAGATTGTGAGCAACCATCTTGACGAGTTCAATATCATCTTTGTCAAACATACCTGAAGCACGTTCTAAAACTAGAATTCCAAGTAAATTGCCCTGGCTGCTCATAATAGTTGTGCAAAGCTCGGCTTTTGTTGTGGGATTTAGCGGTATATAATCTGTGCTTTTTGTAACATCATCTACATTCTTGTATTCCACTTTGTGTGACTTCAATGCTTTAATGGCTGCCCGGACTACAATTGATGAGTGGCGCGAGCGCTTGAGCGGGAAAGTTTGGCGCATTACCTGCTCTGGAAACTTGGTATAGTACCTTAGCGTTTCAGGAATGAATTTAAGGCCTGTTTCATCATCGTAGACAAGTATCCCGAGCCGTAAACCACAATTCCTGTAATGGGAATTGAGTTTTTTTAATATACCGGTAAGTATCTTTTCCAGTTCCAACTCTTTGCCAATTATCTCTGAAATCTCAAGAGCAATTTTCATGCGTTGATGGCGGCGCTCTTTATCCATACGATGCACATCTGAAATAGCCACAGCAGCAAGGCTTGCAAAACAACGGGCATGGTGTTCTTCCAACCTGGAGAATTGATGATTGCGTCGATAATCTAAATACAGGATGCCAAGCGCATCTTGGGTATATGGATCAGTAATGGGCACACCAATCATTGCTTGCACACCTTCATTGCGAATAAAGTGATGCTCTTGCAGATTGAGCTCTTTTCCTAAATGGTGATCGGCATAAATATCATCGATTTTAAGAAAACCTTTTTGTAAAACATGCTCAGAAACGCCTCCAATACGAGGTTTTCTTTGAATACTTGTTGTTGGGGCTTTTAAGTCGCCATCGTGGCCGATATGTTTAACATCAAATTCATAGGACTGCCCACTCCCCGTACGAATCGGATAGATGATTGCCCAGTCTGCCTGGGTGATATTGCGGGCGGTTTTGCAAATTAAATCCAGAGTTTTTTTGAGAGGTCGATGGGTTGCTGCCCCCATAATTTTATAATTTGCGTCCAGTAAATCTTCGCTTTTTTGCCCTTGCCGTAATGTTTCCCAGACCAGCCCGGCGTTGTCGAGCAATGTTTGCAGGCGGTTCAGAACCTTTGTCTCCAGGGGCATTCCGGTATGCTTGTTATCCACAATGACTACACCGAAAATGTTATTGCCTGCTCGAAGCGGCAGGATGGCGCAAGTTGACAAATCAAAAAACTTTCTCGCTTCTTGCGGAATTTTTGTGGATATTTCGTGCTGTTGAACGATTTGCATTTCGCCACAAGATATAACTTTACTTAGAGCGTCTTGCCCATCTGTGATTGGAAATTGGATTCGTTTGATAAACTTGCCGAAAGGAGTTATTGGTATCTTTTTTCGGCGCAGATCGATCAAGAAATCGTCAAATTGATAGTTACGCCTTTTGTCTTTTTCCCAATCTTGCTCCGCGATAAATTTATCGTCAGCACCGATGCCTGACCAGCCTTTTAGCGTATGATGATCATCTGGGGTTAAAAATAACAGAGCACGATTAAACCCAAGCCCAAAATTAGCAGTGGCAATAGTTAAAACAGTAAGCCAAAGATCATCTTCGTTATCCCTTGCGATCAGGAGCATTTCAACACTTGCGTGCTGCAACAACTGCATTAACTGCGCATCTTTCTTTTCCTCCCGCAATAGTTTTTGTTCCCAACTGTAACTGCGAGAGTGTCCTATGACTATTGAGACCTGCCGGGCAAATATACCTAACATTTTGAGTTCGTGCGCTTTGAGCACTCTTTGGCTTTGACCAGAATCTAAAACCAGTGCTCCGATGGGGAGCGCATCTTGCCAGATTGGTAAAACCACCAAATCACCAACCGGGAGTTGAAACTCATTTTCATCGGCAATCAGATTTTTAAAATTTGCTGCTGATATGCCAAAAGCATCTCGTGAGATTGTCCCTTTATTCAGGCCAATCCAGTCGTCAAAGATACGTTTTGAAAAATTGGGCGAACAACCGTTTCCGGCACAAGCTTCTCCTATTAATTTGTTCTGATTTCTGAGTTCTTTTGTGGGAATCCAGAATAAGTGGGCTCGCTGGAAACCAAGCTGAATGGAATATTGAACAACAATCTTGGAAACAGCATGAAATTCTCCCTCGCGCATAGCTGCTTCCATCATAGCAACAAATTTTTTTTGCCAATCGTGTTCTCGCTGCACCTCGCTTTTTTCCTTTAGTATTGTGATCAGGTGGATAAGTTCTTCAGCCCTGAAACCCCTGAGCAGAAAGTAAGCTGCACCAGCCTGACGAGCGCGAAGGTTGCCATCCGGATCATCGAAGCTGGTGATAATGATCGAATCGGCGTTTGGGCTGATTTGGAGTAGCTTGACCATGGAAATAACCCCATCCTTGCCCGCTCCCAGTCCTAAATCAATGATAAAAATGTCGAAAGGGTTGCCGCTATCAGATGCTTTTTGAGCCAGCACCAATGCAGTTTCTTCAGAGATGGCGTACTCGGCTGTTGCCACCTGGCTATTGTGAATGATGCGAGATGCTGTTTTTGCTGAATAAAGATCATCATCAAGTACAAGAACATGGCACATTTATTCCCCTTCAATACATATGGGTTGGAATTTTATGCATAAACTGCGCTATGGATTGATTTAGTAAGTAAACAACTTATTGTTGCTCGCTTATATCAATCAGCTTGTCGGCCTGTTTTTTTTATTTTGTGTCATTATTGTTATGCTCATGGGGGTGGAAAAAAAGAGGGAAAAGCTGTCCCTTTTCGGTTTGGATGTATGGGAGGCGGAATGCGGAAAAAAGCTCATCCAGATCAGCTATATCTTCCAGGCGAGGCCAGGATGATGGAAAGTCGATATTGACTAGTTTGTTGCTCCACTCTCGTTGCTCATCTACGGATTGTGGGCGGATTTCCTTGTACCCGGGTAAGCGCAAATCTGCTGATTCTCTCGTAATAGCTGTCCCAATATTTCGTGCCAGGCTTTCATCCGGTTCGCTTTGAGACGCAAGTGTTACTTGCACACGGAAAAATTTTTTAAGGGGGTCGAGTCTTCGCTTGAAATAGGCTTCCAGCCAATCAAAATTAGGCTGGAAAGCAGATGAAGATGACAGCTTCTCATTTGATTTGCTTAGCCCATCTCTAATTTCTTCAAGATATTTTCGCTCTGACGCATAGAGTGCTGATGAGCGCAAAGTAACTATGAATACGCTGGGATGTGGCATTTCTGCTAAAGTACGCCAAATTTGTTCGTGTGAGCGCGTGCTTGATTGCCAAAACCCAGGCAGGGAATTAGCTTCGTGCGTGGGCTGAAAATAAACATCTCCACGGTGCAATTGAATAATGCCGGCATTTGGGTTGCTGAGCAAATCCCAGTGGAGAGCATCCAGAAAGCCTGCGCGTGAAGTGATTTCTGAAAGTACAAAATCAAGGGGAAAGCTTGATTTTATTTCGCGGGCATAAGCGATGGCTTTTTGTTCAGCCTGTTCGGCTGAATTGGCGCATAATCTGCCAAGCAGACTCATCCTCAAAATATCGCCAGGACGAGAAAAAATATGAAGGGAAAGCGTACGGTAATCGACACGCTCGAGACCGCTGATTGGTTCAAGCACATGTTGTGATTCGATAAAAAAACGGAGCCGATCCAGTGCCTCATCCAACAAAGCACCAGCGTTAAATCCCCATCGCATCTCCACCCAATCTTTTGGATGGTAGAGTGCTATCGAAAACGCAAAAGCAGCCTGGATTTCCCCGCAACCGGGAGCTTCCGCTTCACAGCGTTTTTTTTCAACGTGGATGTTCATTTCATCCTTGTCCGGCGCTGTCGGTGGGATGACCACCAAGTAAGCTTAACAACCTGTTGGTCAACTTCTCTACCTTGTCGCCGTTAGTCTGTTTTTGTTGGGTTGCCTGGGCTGCTTTCTCTGCGACATCTGGTATCGGATTAATTTCCTCGGCCGTTTCATCTTTCATTGCTGTCAGTAGTTCGGTGGCAATGGCTTTGATTTCGTTGGCATTGCGTGGATATCCGCTTGGCTCCATCGCCCGGGTAATGGCTTCGACTGCCTGGCTCATGCGGTCATGGCGGCGTTGCGAACGCTTGCGGGCATCATCCAGCTGAATATCCCGCAACCGTACCTGTTGCAGAATATCTTGTTTTTCTTTTTCATGAGCGGCTGCATTTTTTTCCATTTCGGTTTTATGCTTTATCCCCATCCGTTCAAGTTCCTGATGGTATTCTGTGCGTGCTTTTTCCAATTGGTTTTTCATTTCATCAACACGCGCATCGCGTCGCATGGCAACGAACGTTTGGTCGCCAATAAATTCTTTGAGTTCAAGCCCTGTCAGGATAAAAGCGCGTGAGAGCGGGAAGCGACCATTATGTCTCTCTAAAATAAACCGGAACAGTTGACCGCCATTTTTTTCCTGTGCTGTATCTGCGATTTCTGAGCGATTTCGGGTGCGGATATATTGAAGCACATCGGCAGAGATGGTGGTTAGCAAGGTTTCTACCGGGTCTTTGATTTCCGTCAGAATTAGCGGATCGATTACTCGGTAGTGAATGCAAATACGTAACGATATTTTTTCCCCATCCTGGGTCATTTCAGAGATAAGATCGATATCATTTGCCCGGTTATGGTTGTCTACGTAGTACAAGGTATATTGCCCAGATGGTAATCTTTGGATTCCACCATTAACGCGATGATTGGTACCATCCGGGTGAACTAAGATGCCATAGGCATTTGGGGGGAGATTAATATAATCTGCGCCCAAAAGAAAAGAGATTTGAAACTGTCTTCCAAAAACAGAAAGTGTTCTTGGATCAAACTCTACTTCGCTTGAGCCGCGCCTGCGTCCCCAAAACGAAACCCATTCTCCGGTTAGATAATCCCAATACGATTGCTGCATTGTTTCCTCCACGTATCGTGCAATACAATTTTTTCTAAAGAACTCATTTCAGAATAAGCAAGATGTGATGATAAAAACCGGTTTTTAACCAGTAGAGCGTTTTTATTTTTAAACCATTTTGATCATGACGCTTGATATGCACCTTATCTTAGTTTACAACGTACGCCCGCTAAAAGGCAACAAATCATGCAATTGACCACTGCTCTGTTTCCAATCAAGGGGAAGTTTATGCCTGGTTGAATAAAATGGGGAGAAGCCAGGTCGGATCATCTCTATTGGCAGCCATTTTGCACCGCGCATCCCATAACGCCACATCCAACCGGCCTCGCATGAGGAGTGACTCGTAAAAATATTTTGCTATTTGCACGGCGCTTTGGTCTCGAACTGAATCTCGGAACCCAACGACAGAGGGAACACCAGCCTGCAAAATGGCTTCCGCCATCCCTAAAAAATCTCCGTTGATAGCGATATCTGTCCCATCTGCAGTAGCGGCCCCATGACAGCTACTTAAATAGAACAACCTAATCGATGATTTTCGTAAAAGAGTGGTCAACTCGGCCGCCCTCATTTTACGTAAGCTACCCTGTTTGTTATTTTCTGCCCAAAACAACAAATAACTATTGGTTGGATTGCCAGCGTCATACCAACCATGTCCCGCGTAGTGAACAATATCGTAACTTTCACTTTCCAATTCTTTTTGGACAGCTTCGTAATTGGCTTGCTCTGTTGCCAGTTTTTTGACTTTTATCGGGATGATTTTTTGTGTTTGCAAGTATTGATATAAAGTATCTATTTCCCTGTCTACCCCATCGATAACAGGTTTCGTGTTTGATGCAATCAACAATACGCGGAGTTCTTTTCTAAAAACCAACCAGTGTGGATCAATTGCGTTTCGCGTTGGGCTAATTCCGCTTACAAAGCGCGAAACCGGATGTTGTAAGATAAGATAATCATTCTGATCATCATTGGCATAGATAAATTCTAAAGGAAGGCCGATTTTTTCCTTGGATGTTTCATATACGATTGCGATTCGGGAACTTTTCCCTTTTGCCTTTGAAAATGCAGAGTTAATTTCGGTGGTTTCAAATATTTCTTTCCATAACTGATCCCCAATTCCTTTTACCCAAATAGCCCAGCCAGGGGCTTTGAAGGAGAGTGTGTTTTCCTGGCGAATAATGTCACGCGTAGCTATTTTTGGGGGGCTGGTAATATATTTTGATACAACATAATCTCCTGATGAGCGTATGTGATTTGCCCTATCGTCGTGGATATCTATAACGAGACGCGTATACTCACTTTTTGATTGAGTATTGCTTTCTTGTCCGGCAATAGGTTCTATCTTACTTCCTTCAATAATTTTTATAATTTGTTCAACAAAATCATGCTTCTTTTGGATGAAGTCGATGATTCCCCCACCGTAACGGACGGCCCGGTCTGTTTTTTTTGTTTTTTCATACTGAGAGAGAAGAATTATTTGGATTGCCGGGCATAATTTTTTAAAGGCGATAGACAATGTGATACCACTGATATCGTCTTCTCCCAGCCCGAATAAACGCACATCAAGAACTGCGAAGTCATAGGTGTGCTGAACGATTTGTTCCAGAGCTTCGGCCTGGTCCCCGGCGGTGTCTACCTCGTGACCGGCATCTCTTAGTGGCCACTTGAGCGTATCACGAACATCCTGATCATCATCTACAATTAAGATTTTTGACATGGTTGCTCTCTTTTGCGAGTTCTTCCGAGATTAAGCAGGCAGACAATAAAGCGTGATTGCGGGTATAGATAGATAGTCCTAACAACGTGGCTGTGCGCAACGCGTTAAAGAGCAGGCCCGTGAGGTAAATTTTTCTATCATAGTAATGCGTTTGGCTTGCTAAATCTCGAATTTTTTGCGAAATATGAAATGGCTTGCTAATGGATTGGGATTCTGGCGGGAATTCTGGTAAATCTACCATTGATAACCGTTCCCATTTCAGCCAAGTTTGAAGATCGATATTTTCATAGAGCGACATGCGAACATAATTATCCAAGGAAACGAAATCTTGCAAAGCCAGCCCTGGCCCTGTTCTTTCGAAATCGATCAGCCAGGTTTCGTTGTGATGATCTACTAAAATATTGTTTCCGTATAAATCGCCATGAATGATTCTATCGTAGCAATCTGCGCGTAGTTCGGTATCCAGGGCAAATTTCACAGGGTTGACGAAAACTTCAGTAGGATTACTTGCCAGAGCTATATGATCTTCTCCCTTGCGAATAAATGATTTGTTTTTTCCTATTAATCTCTCAAGAACAAGACCGAGTTTTTCGTCAGTTAGCCGTAGATGCTTCATGAAAACGATACGCAAGTTTTGGTTGAGGATCAATTGACCTGTCTGCGCTGCCCAAGGCTCACATGTATTCCAAAACAAGTTTTCCAATGTTGATAATATCTCTTCAATGCGCGCAGCCCGGCAGTAATCTCCAAAATCCTGCACTTTTTCCATACCTGCATAGGTGTAAAGGATGCCGCCAAGCAGACGGGTGCGCGCAACACTGATTGTTTTTGGCAGGCGATGCCCGCCAATCATTCCTTCTACGTATTCAGAATAATTTTTTCTTTCCAATTCGATCTGGGGTAACTCACCAAGCTTGGCAATAAGCATTTGTCCTTTGCCATTGGTGCGATACCATGGAATTACCGCGATGACGGCAGCTCCGCTGAAGCCTTGATTGATCATTTTTACCTGGATTTTTTTACACCGTGGTAATAGCTTAGCAACCAACTCTTGTAATTCATCTAATAATATTGACGTGTCGGGCTTTGCCAGATCTTTGAATCTTATTTGTTGGGCGATTTTAGGGAAAACCAACTCAGGATCGTCGATATCTAAGTTTCCCGAGATGCCAACATAATTTTTTAAGGCCGATTCGATTGTATCTGTCAGTTTTTCTAGTTCATTTTTTTGGAGGAAACCAAATGCAGCCCGGACTCCGTTTGGGCCAGGCTGCAAAGCATCTTGCACCATGCCAACATCAGCATGGCCAGTCAGGATAATCACTGCAATTGTTGGATCCAAGTCGCCGATTTTATGCATCAGCGCCAGACCTTCCCTGTTTTCCTCATCCGTTTCATCCAGCCGAACATCAAGAATCGCTACATGGAACCGTTCTGTCCGAATGGCTTCAAGCGCCTCTTCTTGAGTTGCAACCGTTTGGGTAATATGACCAGCATCCTGCAGGATACCTCGGATGGTGGCACGAAGGTCTGGTAAATCGTCGACGATGAGAATTTTGCCCTGCATTTTGAATCCCCGGTAATTTTTTACCCAAGTTCTTTTCTAATAATCTCTATTAACTCATTGACATCGCTTTTGGGGACAAAATTTGCTGCAATTCGACTGTGCCCTGGTCGTGGTTCCATAGCGCGTTTTAAAATTTCATGAGTGCTATAGCCGGTAACAATAATGACTTTTATCAAGGGCCAGCGCGATTGAATTTCTTCGGCCAGATCCAAGCCATCTACATTCGTTTCATCGCTTTCATCCAGGCGTAAATCCAATAAAGCCAGATCAAATTTTTCTGCTGATAATCTGTTTCTGGCCTCGTTGGCGCCTGCAACGCCAACTGCATAATAATTCTCTTCTGTTAAAAGCCCAGTGAAAGTCAAGCGCCAATCGGGGTTATCATCTAGCACGATGATCTTTTTTTGTTTTAATGTTACATCCATAATAACCTCATCAAAACAGCCCAAATTCCTTATCAAGCTCCAGGAAGAACATCTTTGATTTGCTTTAGTAAGTCTTGACGACCAAAGGATTTTGAAAAATAGCGCAATGCGCCAGAGCGATATGCGCGCAATGCTTCCTGTGTGGTTGGTTTGACGGTTGTTACAACAACCTTTTTTTCTGAATATTGGGCTGCGATCAGGTCTAGAATATCCATGCTGCTTGCGTTGGCGACAACCAAGTCAAATTGATCTTGTTCCAACTGATCTCGCGCTTCTTGTTCGTTGTGGGCAACAACAATTTCAAAGGTGATCAAATCTTGTTGGGCAAATTCAAGCCAGCGCGGCTCATTATCAATGATCAGAATGCGAATTTTCTTTACCATCGCAATCTCCTTTTACTCAGAATACGGAATTTCTACAAGCATGGTTGTTCCGGTCATACCACTTTGTTCAATGTAGATGTCACCGCCGATGCGCTGCATGATCAGCTTGCTCAACCATAAACCAAGCCCGGAGCCCTCATTGGGAGTTTTTGATGGAACTGGCTTCCCAAAAAGCTTGTTTCGTATGGAAACAGGGATACCGCCGGGCACGTTGTCTATAACTCTCACTTTGATTGTAGCACCATCAATACAACTTACAACCCGCAATCTTGCTCCACCAGTTGCGCTATGTGCGTTGAATGATTTATCTAAAGCGCGGAAGGCATTATCGATCAAATTGCTGAATACCTCAGAGAGTTGGCCGGCAGGCAAGGGGATGATTGGAATATTTTCCCCCAGTTCTAGTCTCGCATCGACCAGGTGGTGAGTTTTGTCATCTATCCATTCTTTGCGTCTGGCATTGAAGATTTCGGTTAGATGGGCATTGATATCGACGCTGATAAGTTCTACCTCTTGGAGGGGTTCCTGAATTCTTGTCAATAAATCGGATGTGTAGCGAGTGTTTCGATCGATGATTCCCAATATCTCATCTATTTCAGGATCTTGAGAGTTTATGCGTTTGCGCAGGCGGTTCACATTAGGGCCTATGATATTAAGGGTATTGTTAATGCGATGTTGCAACGCCGCAATAGCTGTGCCCAGAGTGGCCAATTGTTGTGATGCAATCAAGTCGCTTCGCGTCTGGTTAAATAAGTTTGAATTTTCTAACGAAATGGCTGCAAAGTTGGCGAGCGTCTGAAGAATTTCCTGATCTTCCCCGTTATACCAAAGCTCCAGATCAGGATGATCTACACCAATAACGCCTAGTACCCTACCGTTTGCTATCATCGGAACACCCAGCCATGAATTGGATGTGGACGCCTCTTTTTGGCCAGGATGTTGTTGCAACCAGTCTTCAATACTTTTACGGGTTGGAAGGAAAATGGGCTTGCCAGATCTAATAATTTCTCCTGTACGCCCAATGTCTGCTGGACGGCTGGGCCAAATCTCTGGTTTCCCATTTTTGTAAACAAGCCCAAAGTGGACAACATCTTTGCCATCTTCTTGGTCACACAAGGCGATATACATATTTTTGGTATCCAGAAATTTTCCCGCTTTGATACGAATTAGCTCCAAAATTTCATCGCGCTTCATGCGAATATTTGACGTCAGCTCGGCGCTAAATTCAACCAATGCACGCAGGTTTTGTTCTGTTTCATAGTAACGACGTGCGTTATCCAGGGCAACTCCTGCCTGATTTGCGATGGCTTGTAAGATGAAGAGATCATCGCTGGTGTAAACATATTCTTCCGTTGGATGATAAACAGCGATTACACCAAAAACTCGATCGCCGAGAGAAACGGGAACTCCAAGCCAGGATGGCAATGGTTTACCTGTATAGGATGTTCGCCCTGGTTCTGCATACCATTTCTCAGATTCGGCTTGCGTCGGGTGAAATATTGGTTTCCGTGTTTTGATGATTTCTTCTGTTTTTCCATATCCAGCTTTGCGTGGTTGCCACAGGGGGTCTGTTTTGACATCGATTTGTGATCCATTCTGATAAGCCAAGCCAAACCGGACAACATCGGTGATGTCATCATATAAGGCAATATACATACTGTCTGCATCCATTAGCTCATTAACTTGCTCGTAAATTAAGTTGCAAACCTCGGCTTCTTGTAAACGCTTTCCTGAATTGACATTTTCCCCAAAACGTACAACAGTATCAAGTTTTCGGTTGATGTCATAATACATGCGCGCATTGTCGATTGCGATGGCGGCCTGGTTTGCTATAGTTTGCAGAGTCACCAGATCTTCGTTGGAATAGACATGCTCTCTGCTTCGATGATACGTAGCTATGACCCCCAATACCTTATCTTGAACGCTCATCCGCACACCCAGCCAAGATGCCGCCTCCATTCCTTTGACAAATTCTTGATGGCCCGGTGTATTAAACCATTTCGTTTCTTCTTCATTGGTGCTTTGCAGAATATATGGCTCGTTGAAGATAATATGTTCGGTTTTGCCTATCTTGCTGTGATTAACCTTTCGAGATTGAAGATTACCTCGTACCCCGTCTTTGTATGCCAATCCAAATCGAATCGAATCGGACACATTATCATACAAAGCTATATACATATTGCTGGTATCCATAACATTTTGGGCATGGGTATGGATGAGTTGTAAGACCTCATCTTCTTTAAGACGGTTTGTTGTTGATGCAATTGCCTCGCCAAAACTTTCCAGCGCTTTTTGCCTTAATAGAAGGCGAACGTTGCGAATGGCGACTGCAGCTTGTGCTGCAAATAAATCTATCAATTCTTTTTGGCTATTGGAAAAGGCTTGTTTTTCGTGATAGCTGACAAATAACACACCAACGGTTTCAGCCCCAACTTTCATTGGCACGGCTGACATTGAGCGAATGTTTTCCCGAATCACAAATCGTTGGGACGGGGAGTCTGGGTGATGCTCGTGGGGTATGTTTAGTTCCGGGCTTTCTT
Organism: Chloroflexi bacterium HGW-Chloroflexi-6; assembly: GCA_002840685.1. Lineage (GTDB taxonomy): Bacteria > Chloroflexota > Anaerolineae > Anaerolineales > Villigracilaceae > UBA8950. The sequence goes on from PHBU01000003.1 coordinate 17,616, forward strand.
GAGCATTGATTTCGTACCAAGGCTTACCGTTTTTGACAATAGTATATGCAACATCATCCGGGTAAATCCTCGTTTTCTTGATTTCCATCACACGCTTGCCGACCTGTGTTAGAAACTGCGGAGGAAACTCATCGCGCCCTTGATAATATTGATAGATATCAACCAGATCTGCGCCGAGAACTTTTTGGGCACCGAGGGCAATCTCATTCATTAGCCCTGAGATGTTATCGATATCCTCTCCCAACTTTACCAGGTTGGCTGCAACCTTGTTCAATTGCCGTAAAGCATCCGCTTGTTGATGGGTTTGTTCGTGCAGGTTGGCGTTGGCAATGGCAACCGAGGCTTGTGCGGCAAACAACATAAGCAGTTCCCTCACAGGCTCAGGAAAAGTCTGTTCTGTGCGATAGTTGGCAAACAGCAACCCTACTGGTTGTCCCTCGATGCGCAAAGGAATCACTGCCGCCGATATGATATTTTCGCGTACGACAAAGCGTTCTCGCGTTACGGCGCCTGCCCTTTCTTCTGAAAACGGTTTTGTGAAAATACTATCTTGTTCTTTAACATTACAGACATAAAGCGGATTTGTGATTTTTACTAATTGATAAACAACATCATCCTGGTGGATTTGGCGTACCTGCGGGCTGATTCGGTGACCCGATAGCGATGGAGGCAGGATAAATGTTTGGCGACCGCTATCATAACGATATAAATCTACCAGATCTGCGCGCAACACGAAGCGGGCATCTTCAGCGATTTTATTCAGCACATCTTGTAAATGGTTTTTATTATGCGATACAGAAATCAAGTCCAGGCTTATTTTATGGAGTTCTTTCAGCGCTTCGGCCCGTCTGCGGGCATCTGCGTACAATCGCATGTTGCTGATAGCATTATGGGCTTGGCTTGCAAAAAGACGGGCGGTATTAACATCATCCTTTGCAAAGTGACGAGGAGAGCGAAAATTGATGAACAATACCCCTACCGACTGGCTATCCATTCCAAGCGCCATAGCCATAAACGATTGAATCGATTCGCGCTGGATAAAAGGACTTTTGAACATCTCAGGGTCTTCTTGCTCGATATTTTCTACCAGGAGTTCATTCCTCCTCCTGACAAAAGCTGTCATGCCACTCGAACTACGGGATTTTTCCGTTAGCGCAAGGTCTTCTCGTAAACCATAAGCTGCTACATGTTCTTTGTCATAGAATTCATCCCGATTAGGATCATATGGATAGAGAACTGCGCAATCGCCGCCGATTACCTCACAAGCAACCTTAACGATTTCTTGTAAAACATCCATGGGCTTGCTTGAAATGTCATCGAATCTTCTATTAATTTTCAATAATTCTTCAAGAATAAGGCGGCGTTTTGTTGCATCAATGGTCAAGCCAATTTGATAGGCATGTTGCAACATTTGTTCTTTTATTTTTTCAAGGGGCGCATCATTGGCTGTCGTGTAGATGCTTATAACGCCTTGCGATATTTCTTGAGAGAGAATCGGTACACATAAAACCGATTTCCAGCCAAAGTTTGCTGCATCATCTTTGTACTGCCAGCGCTCTTCCTTACTGATATCTGGAACGATTTCGGGGATCTTACTCAGAAATACATTCCCTGTTACGCTGGAAGTTGACAAATCAATAACTGCCTTCTTAGAATAGGAATCCTGAACTCCAGCGGCTGCCGCAATCTTAAGGCTGGTATTTGATTTATCAGGAAGCCATATGCTGACGGGGTAACCTACCATACGACGTAAGGTTTCGGCAGATTGTTGAAAAATATCTTGGTATAACTTGTCATTTGATTTCATCATGTAGATAACCTCCATGGAAACCTGCACCATGCTTTATTTTGCATGTAAACTTTCCAAAATACTATCAGTCAAGATACCAGGGATTCCCCCCTGTGTTTCTAGTATGCTGATTTGTTCCAAGGAAAGCCTATTGTTGTTGTTTTGACTCAGTATGTTTTCAATCTGGATGCGGCCCCGTGTGATCGTTTTTGAAAAACGAGCGGTTTCTTCAGCAAAATAGCTTTCCAGTTTGGGGCAAGTTTCCGAACTGGCTGGGGTAGATTCGTAAGATGCAATAGCTCGAATTGTTTCCCGTAAAAACGAAGCTGATGTGATTCCAAGTAACATTTGGCGTGCAAATATACGGCGTATTAGTATCTTGATAATTCGCTGGCGGCCATCTTTGCCCGGGGGCGGTGCTCCGTCTGAAACCAGGTGATATAAAGCTTTTAGGTGATCCGAGATTACTTTTACGTGTTTTTGTTTATCTGGCTTAGTAATGTGAGATTGATCAATAAAAGAACAGATCACATCTGAAATATAGCTATATTCCTTTGTTTTAAATACTGACGACACCCCATCTGTCAACATGGCTGCGCGTTCGGCCCCGACGACTGTTTCTGTGAACGGGATTGCAATAGGTATAAGTTCTTGGCGGATATGATCTGTCTGGTGGCGAATGAAAAGGGTGTTGGAAAATTCTACAAATCGCCCGCAGTTACATCCGGGTAAACAATTCTTGTCGCAGGCATATTCTTCCCCCTTGTCATAAAACAGTTCAGTGTTGGGGCCACATTTTCTTGATTCAGCATTACCCTGTAATCCGTTACCCTGAATCCAAAAATTATGTTTTTTCCCCAGGCCGACTACTCGTTCTGGTGGCAAGCCCATATCCAGCCAGGTGCTCCGGGTAGGCAGATCTTCTTCCATCTGGGTGTTGAGCACCATGTCTCCCTGGAAATAGGATGCCCACAAGCGTTCTTGGGGAAGTTCAAGGATATTTGTAGCAAATTGCCACATTTGTTGGATGATTTGTGAACGATCATTTTCGCCAAAAATAAATGCCCCCGGCATCATAAAAAAGCTCAAATGGGTTTCATCATTGCCTACTTTATCAACATCAAAATGACGAAAACATTTCTGGACAAGAACATATTTGTCCGATTCTCTATTCTTGATCTGTGCCAGGGATTTTTCAACTTGAACCAGACCTGCGCTCATCACAAATGACATCGGTATTGAAGGATCAAGCAGAGATGCCGATGATAAGAGTTGGTGCCCATTCTTTTGATAATAATTGACAAAAAGATTGCAAACTGTGGTTGCATACATACGTTCAATTTCCATCCTTTCATCACATATACTCAGTGTATATGATTTTTGTCACAATAGCAATTATGGCAGAAGTTACATTTAGAGTCTTTTTTAACGTTCGGTGTTGAACAAAAAGCCTTTAGCCACTGCTATTGCTTTCGGGTAATCCAAACCTGCTAGATTTAGCCGGAACTTAGCGTAGACACAGGTTTTGTTTTTAAGTCAGGCGGTGTGTATCATAGTTCTGTGCTTGAGGCAGCGGGCTGGCTTGGTTGCCGTTCGAAACGTAGATCTGCCATGGCGTAGGGGGTGTAGGCTAGACCAAGAAGGCTACCTTGGTTGAGTAGATCCCAGCGCATACCAAGGATGGCCTGTCCAACATCTTCGCCGCGGCCCAGGCGTTCAAAGAACTTTTCGGCTGCCAGATAGCCATATTCGACAGCGACAGGGATCTCGGTCCCGATTACGCCGCCAGCCATTAAGTCGCGGAAAGCGCTGACGAAGTTCAAGGTCAGATCGGGCAACAGATCGGTTGTGTAACAACCGTTGATAAAAACCAGTGGGCGGGTTGCGTGCCATTTGTCCAGGTCAATGTAATCGTGTTCGCCCCAGACGCCGGGCAGGTCTGGGGTAATGGTGTGCAGAGCATCCTTGCCGCGCGGACCGATGTTCAGGTATGTCAGCTTTCCATCTTTGCCGCCATGACACAGGATGTAAACCAGTTGCGGGTCGCGCAGGCTGTCGCGTACCTGGTCGCGTTCGGTGGCCGGGATATTGGGGATGTATTCAGCGTTGACAGAATCTTGTATGGATTGGAAATGCTGCTTGTAGCGGCTTTGGCGGGGGATGTCGGTGGTTGCGGCGACCGCCATTTTGACAGGATTGGTTATCAGAATGTTTCGCGCCGGCTCTACATCCCAGGCCTGGTTAAGTAAAGCCGAGATGGGCTGTTCCAGGGTGTATCTGTAGCCCCAAAACCCAAACGGACAGACTGTGTTGGGTTCGTGTTCGCCCTCATAGGGGCAGACAGAAATATCCTGGTCACGATAAGGCTGCTTGCGTTTGAGAAAATCTGCATCCCACTGCTCTTCAACCACGCGGCATATTTTTAGTGGCAAATCAGAGCGATCTGGCTCGAGCGGGTGATCGTAAATCAATGTCCACGGGATAACATGTGTCGAAGGTACGGAACCGGCCCGGGCCAGTTGGATGATATCCCCTGGATGCAAGGCTTTTCGGAAGCGCTGTCGCCACAGCATAGGCGGAACGTTTTCTGCCGGCGTAATGCCTTGTAGCAGAATGTTATACAAGTTTGCACCCAGCTTTGCCAGGGCAATCAGATCTTCCTTGAATTTGTCCAGCAGGAAGGTGTCGCTTTCGAAATCAAGTGATCTGCCCGATGGGTTCGATAGAACTCGACGGGCTTCTTCGAGCATGTCGCCGATGATCTGGGTATCGTAGGCTTTCCAGGCCGGAGGCAGGCTCGCCGATTGATTTTTTTCATCATCCCCTTTGAGCAGGATGCGATGCGAGCCTGAAAGATCGTCGTTCATCAGGATGCTGACTTTGACGCGTTCATCTCTGCCAGTGCTGGTGCGCTGCCTGCTGGAGAGATTGCCCAACCGTTGATAATTGGATGTCAGAACATAATCCACTTCGCCGTAATTCTCTTCATCTAATGTGGCGTTTGTGGATACCCCGACATTCAAAATAGCGGATTGCAAAACTTGTGCGCCATAGTACAGGCTGAGACGCCCGTGTGCCCGTTTGCTGGCAGATTCGTTTGGGGCCTTCAAGCGCAGCTTAAGCGGGCCGGGCTGGCTGGCGATTTCGCCAGCGATATAAGGGGTGCTGCGTGTGAGTGGGTTGAGCGGCACACGGATGCGTCCACTGACCAGGCTGGGCTGGAATTCCTGGCTGACAAAAACTGCATCCAGATCAAACCAACCTTTTTCGCGATCTTCTTTGCGCAGGTAGGGGGTTTCAGAATCTTCTGGAAAGTAGGCCTGTTTTCCCAAAAGGGATGTATCCCGATCCCAGGGCAGTCCAACATCCACCAGCAGATCGTAGGTGTTGCCGGGGTACAGAGCCTCGTTGCGCATCAGTAACCGTTGATCCTGCGCCGAAGCAAAGTTGGTGTTGAGCACGCGCTTTTCCGTTGGCTTGGCCAGGGTGGGTGGCATTGCAGATTCTTCGAGAATGAACTCTGCTGGTTCGCTTGAATTTGGCTCGGAAAGTTCGGGAAGCCAATCTGGCATTTCGTTGAATTCATCTGATTCAGGCGCGATCGGCGAGCGCTCGGGATAGTCTGGTTCTGTTTCTTCGAAAAAATCTTGGTGAATATCGATAGCCGGCTTTGGCCAGTCTTCCCAGCTTGCTTCCTTCTCGTTTTCAACCACGGTTTTTACATTATCTATGTCAAGGTCACTGATTTGTTTCAGCCAGTCTGGCAGATCTTCTTGTAGATAGTTATCTTCAAAAACAGTTTCATCCGGTTCTGGGTTCGTAGTTTGGCCGCCGATAATGTCGCCGCCGCCAGGCTGGTTGTTGATCACGATTATTTCGGATTTATCGCCGGCAACTGCTGGCGGAAATTTTCCTTGCAGAACCTCGGTCGGAAATGAGATTACGTACACGTTGCGGGTGCCATCTTGTTTTTCCGGCTCCATGGCTGTGCCGGTTGGTATGGAAACAAAACCTGCAACAGCATTCTGATTCAGGTCAATGACCGGCGCGCCACTCAGGAGATGGATATTTTTCTGCTGTGATTTAAGTTGGAAAATTTGTTGTGTGCCGATATTGGCGGCGAGTTCGCCTGGCGCCCTGGCTTCAATTACTCCATTCCCTCTGAAGTAGGGGTAACTATACTCGCTTTTAACACGGGCCAGGCGGCTAATAGGCAGGATTTTCGCCTTTGTTGGAATTTTCTCAATATGCAGGACCGCAAAATCATGGGTCGGACTCTTTGTTCGCAGGCGGATGTAGGCGGGCTGGATTGAACCATCTACCAGGAATTTAACCTGAACGTTGTTTTCCTGGGGCAGGATGTGGGCACAGGTGAAAATCAGGTTTTCGGCTGCCAGAAACCCGGCTCCGAGAACCTTTTCAGCTGTAGTAAGGATCAAAACCGTACCAGAGATGAGATTCATGCCAGCCTTCTTCTTCATCTGTTACAGGATTTTTAGAATGACCCGGATATTCAATTTTCTTGATCTCAAAGAAATTGTTAGCAAAACAAAGTATACAACAAAAACTTACCCACTATATTTTTGAGTCTTATGTCCAGCGAAGAGGGAAAGATATACCGGCTCTAAGAGAGATTACCTAAAACGATAAGCACCAATCTGAGCCGACCAGATGGCGCTTATCGTTTTAGGGTGTGATGATGTAGGATGGGAGTTGCTTTGAGCAAGGTTATTTTACAGAAACAGAGAAATAAAGGGTATTTTGAACAATCGTTACGTAGTATCCCCAAAGCGAAAAATTAAAAATACATTCTTGAAAAGCGGTTAAAAGTGGGCCCGGCTGGAGTCGAACCAGCGACCAAGAGATTATGAGTCCCCTGCGCTAACCACTGCGCCACGGGCCCGATTTAAGTTTCAGGTGTCAGGCGCCGAAACACCTGACACCTGAACACCAAACTGAGAGCGGGCAACGGGAATCGAACCCGTCTAAGTAGCTTGGAAGGCTACCGCACTACCACTATGCTATGCCCGCAAAAAACGAACGACCTGTATTCTACCGTGAGGCGCGTAGATGGTCAAGTCGCTGACCAGCGCCCAAAGACGGCCTGTGAGACCAGCCGCCCGGCGCTCGTCTCGCGCGTCACGAGTTCACCTGCTTCAGCGCTTCCTTTATATGGGCGCATCATCTCTTCCAGGGTGGCATATAAATGTACGCCCGAAGCTTTGACAGCGTACATCGTCAGCACCACGAACAGCGGATTTGGGCTGAGTATTGCCCGGCAGGCCTCCAGCAGGGCCGGCAGCGATTGATAAACTTCCCAGATCTCACCTTTGGGGCCGCGCCCGAACTTGGGCGGGTCGAGGTAGATGCCATCGTATTTCACCCCGCGCCGCGCCTCGCGCTCGACAAATTTCAGGGCATCGTCCACGATCCAGCGAATGGGCTTGGCCTCCAGCCCCGAAAGGGACTGATTCTCGCGCGCCCAGCCAACAGATTTTTTGGAGGCATCGACATGCGTCACACTGGCCCCCACACTGGCCGCCGCCAGTGAAGCCAGGCCGGTGTAGCCGAACAGGTTCAAAACCTGCGTTGGGCGTTTGGCCGCGTTGATCTTTTCGGCCATCCAATCCCAGTGGGCGGCGCATTCCGGGAAAACACCCAGGTGGCGCCCGGGGGTGGTCATCGCCCACATCTTGAGCGGCGAAGCGCCGGGCAGGGGGTAGCGCATCTCCCAGCTGTCGCGCAGCTTTGTGCGCACATCCCAATGCCCGCCGCTTTCCTCGCTGGTCGGTTTGAAAACAGCGTCCGCTTCGCGCCAGGCAGATTGGGGCAGGGTTGGCTGCCAGATGGCTTGAACCTCCGGCCGCACAAAACGATAGCTGCCGAAGCGTTCGAGCTTCAGGCCATTGCCCGTATCGAGTAGTTCGTAGTCGCGCCAGTGGGGAGATTCAAGCAAAATCAGGTTCATAGTCGTTCAAATCCATATCAAAACCCCTAAAAATAGGATAAAGGTCCTACTCCACTTGAAATCCGCCCAAAAGGGGTGTAAAATGTGGGTGTAAGTGGGAGTAAGTGGGATGGAGTGGAGCGCCGGGTGAGAGCCCGGCGTTCTGCGCATTAAAGAAGGATTAGAACATATGTTCTTGGGCCAGTTCCGCCACAATCTCGATGAAAAAGGACGCCTGACAATTCCGGCGGTCTTTCGTGATTCTGTCGGACAGGGCGCGATCATCTCGCAGGGTTTTGACCGTAACATGATGGTCATGACTGCTGCCTACTTCCAGCAGGTTTATGATCGCATCAACGCCATGAGCATTACTGATCCCGCTGCCCGCCTGCTGCGCCGCTTGCTGCTTTCGAATGCTTACCAGGTCGAAGTCGATAAAGCCGGGCGCATTCTTCTGCCACAAAACCTGCGCCAATTCCTTGCGCTGGATGGTGATGCAATGGTGGTCGGCCAGGGCGAATACTTCGAGATCTGGGCGCCTGCTGGCTGGAACGAACAGATGCAAGCCATTGAAGATGCCGAGGCCAACGCCGGGCGCTTCGCCGCTCTCGATCTTTCGACCGGTCCGGCATGAACGCCCCGCATCTTTCTGTACTTTACAAAGACATTATACACGCTCTCAGCCCACGCGCGGGTGGCCGTTATATTGACGGCACACTTGGCGCGGGCGGCCATGCTGCCGGGGTTTTGGAAGCCAGCGCCCCCGATGGAGAGCTGCTTGGCCTCGATCTTGACCCGCAAGCCCTGGCGATCGCCACCGGACGGCTGGCCGAGTTCGGCGGGCGGGCCCACATCGTCCGCGCCAGCTATCTCGATATGGCCCAAGAAGCAAAAAAGCTGGGCTGGGATAAAGTCGATGGGATCGTGCTCGACCTGGGCGTTTCGTCGATGCAGTTGGACAACGCCGATCGTGGCTTTTCCTTCCTGCAAGATGGACCGCTGGATATGCGCTTCGACCCGTCGCTTGGCACCTCGGCGGCCGATCTGGTCAACGCCCTGGGGGAAAGCGAACTGGCTGATATCATTTTCCGTTATGGCGAGGAACGCCTTTCTCGCAAGATCGCCAACATTATCGTGCAGCATCGCCCCTTTACAACGACCCGTCAACTGGCCGACCTGCTGCTCAAGACCGTTGGAAAACGCGAGCGCATTCACCCGGCCACCCGCACCTTCCAGGCTTTGAGAATCGCCGTAAACGGCGAACTGGATGCGGTGGAGAGCGTCCTGCCGATGGCGGTGGAACTGCTCCGGACTGGCGGCCGCCTGGCGGTGATCGCCTTCCACTCGCTGGAAGATCGCATCGTCAAAACTTATTTCCGGCGTGAGAGCCGCGATTGTCTGTGCCCGCCGCGCCAGCCGGTTTGCACTTGCGGACATCTTGCACTTATCAATGAAATTACTCGCAAGCCGATTGAGGCGGGCGAAGAAGAAGTACAGGCCAACTCTCGCGCACGCAGCGCAAAATTGAGAATCGTCGAAAAAAGATGACTACAACACCTGCAACCAAACCCGGAAACACCAAGCGCCTGTTCGCTGCTTACACTGAAGCGGTGAATACGCTCGATTCGGCGCGTTCCATGCCACTCAATATCCAGCGGCAGTGGGTTATTTTGTTTGCTGTGGGCATCGCCGTTATCGCGATGGTTTCTGGCTTATATCTCGATGTTACGGCGCGGGCTGCGATCACAGGCCGTGAGATTCAAAATCTCGAGCTGGTGATCGCTTCCAACCGCCGCACCAATGCCGATTATGAGACGGATTTTGCGCTCCTGATGTCGAACCAGGCCATGCAAGACCGCGCCCGCGAGTCTGGCTTTGAAATGCTCGAGCAAGGCCAGGTGGAATATATGATTGTCCCCGGTTATTTGCCTGTGGATGGAATTCATTTCAAGAGTGAGGTTGTTGAAACCCAACCCATCTCAGCCGCTCCTGAGTTTCACGCATCCTTGCTTGATTGGCTGGCTGAGGCTGTTCGGACTGCTTCCACCCCCCTGGGAGATGTGCGATGAGATACGGTTACGGGTCACGCGCTGCTGTACTGTCCGCAATCTTTGGAGTTCTTGGCCTGGTGGCGATCGGGCAGATGCTGCGCATCCAGAACAGCCCGCAGGCTGCCGCACTGCGCGCGCAGGGCGATCGCTATGCCGGGGAATATCGCACGCTTTACCCGGAACGCGGGCAGATCTACGACCGGCACGGATTTTTGCTGGCCGGGAATACGACTGTCTACGAAGTCGGCGTCAGCCTGCAGGATATGCGTAACCCGAACAGCATTGCCCTGGCGATGAGTTCCGTGCTCGGCAAGAATTATGATGAAATCTACAATTACATCACCAACCCGCCTGCTGATGCGGTTTATCTGGTTTTGCAGGATTATGTTTCATCAGAGCGCACCGAGGAATTGAAGCTGATGAAGGAGCAATTGGCCGAGCAATATCAGGTTACAGGCGACCCGAATCTGTCTGGCCTCGATTTTCACGCTCATCTTCAGCGCAGCTACCCGGAACAAGAGTTGGGCTCGAACCTGATCGGCTTTGTGACCCGTGAGGGGCGTGGCTATTTTGGCGTCGAAGAAAAATATAACGATTTGCTGGCCGGTGTGCCAGTCAATGTTTGGGTTCCGCAAGACCCCAATCGCGCTTTTGAATTGCCGAAGGCACCCAAAGGCACCGATTTGGTACTGACGATCGATCGCGAGATCCAGGCTGCAGTCGAAGAAGTCTTGAATGATGCGGTAGCCGAGACCCAGTCCAAATCTGGCACGGTGATTGTCATGAACCCCAAAAACGGTGAGATCCTGGCGATGGTTTCCACCCCGCAGATGGATCTGAACGAATTCTGGACGTACGCCGATACTTATAAATATGCCAGTGATTTCAATCGCGCTGTTTCGACCCAATATGAACCCGGTTCGGTGATCAAGATCCTGACAATGGCCGCAGCCATTGATAGCGGGACCGTTGCCCCGGGTACCACCTATCTTGATGTGGGTTATTTCGAGATCGGCGGCGGTTACATCTATAACTGGGATAAAGGCGCCTGGGGCCCGCAGGATATGACCGGCTGCCTGCAAAACTCGCTCAATGTCTGCATGGCGCGCCTTGCCAGCCTGATGGGAACTGATACTTACTACACATATATGCGCCGTTTTGGCATCGGGCGCCCGACTGGCATCGATCTGGCTGGTGAATCGGCAGGTCGGCTTAAGACACCCGGCGATACCGATTGGTACTTGATTGACCTGGCTACCAATTCTTTTGGGCAGGGTGTTGCGGTTACGCCCATCCAGATGTTGACGGCAGCTTCAGCGCTGGCAAACGACGGCAAGATGGTTTACCCGCACGTTTTGTACGGCATGGTCAATAACGGCAATCAGTATGATACGCCGGCCCAGGTTCTGGGTACGCCTATCTCGCCGCAGACCGCGCGCACGGTCAGTGATATGTTGGCAAATGCCATGGAGCGTGGAGAGTCGTTGGCATTGGTCGAGGGTTATCGTATCGCCGGCAAGACCGGCACGGCCCAGATCCCTGGAGATGATGGTTATTACAGCCCCGACGATATTAATGCATCGTTTATCGGCTGGGGGCCAGTGGAAAATCCGCAATTTCTGGTGTATGTCTGGCTTGAAAAGCCCGAAACAGATGATTGGGCTTCGTACCTGGCGGCGCCAGTCTTCAAAGATGTTGTCGAAAAATTGGTTGTATTGATGGATATTCCACCCGATGCGATACGCCAGCAACTGGCTAGCCCATAATGAGTGAAATGCTGACCCTTGCCGATATCCTAGAAGCCCTAACAGGTCTCCGCCCCGTGATAAACCCGATGGTCATCACTGAGGCGGCGATTGATTCCCGCCAAGTCATTCCTGGCGGGCTGTTTGTGGCTATCCTGGGGGAACGGGTTGACGGTCACGATTTTGTCGCCCAGGCCTTTCTGGCCGGGGCGGTGGCTGCTTTGATCGAGCATGAGCTTGCTGAGCCTGCCGCGCGGCTGTTGGATGCTCGTCCGGGTTACTGGAGCGGCCTGGATGGGCGCGTCGATGCCCCGGTTTGCATCCTGGTTGAGAATACGGTCCAGGCTTTGCAAACGATCGCTGCGTTTTGGCGGCGCAAGCTCTCCCTGCGGGTGATCGGCGTTACCGGCAGCGTTGGAAAGTCGACTACCAAAGAAGCGATCGCCCAGGTTTTGAGCCAGCGTTACCGGACGCTCAAGAGCTTGGCGAACCTTAACAATGAGATTGGCCTGCCGCTTAATATCCTGCGCTTGACCCCCGGGCATCAATATGCCGTGCTGGAGATGGGGTTTTATGTTCCCGGCGAGATTCGCCAGTTGTGCGAAATTTCCCTGCCCCAGGTGGGTGTGCTGAACAATATTGGCACCGTCCACGCTGAACGGGCTGGCTCGCAGGAAACGATTGCCCAGGGCAAAGGCGAACTGGTCGAGGCGTTGCCGCCCGCTCCCGAGGGGGTTGCCATCCTGAATTACGACGACCCGTTCGTCCGCGCAATGAAGGATCGCACCCGGGCCCGTGTTTTTTACTACGGGCTGGAGCCGGCCGCCGATTTGTGGGCGGACAACGTTGAAGGGCAGGGGCTGGAAGGTATCCGTCTGCGCCTGCACCATCGCAAAGAGACCCTTTTTGTGCGCGTGCCGATGATCGGGCGTCACTCTGTCCATACGGTTTTGCGCGCTGCGGCAGTTGGCCTGGTCGAAGGCCTGACCTGGGACGAAATTGTGCGCGGTTTGCAGGAAAGCCAGGCCCAGTTACGGCTGGTGGCTGTCCGCGCTGAAAATGGCGCCTTGATTTTGGATGACACTTACAACGCTTCGCCCGAATCGGTGCTGGCGGCGCTCAATTTGCTCGAAGAACTCAAGGGACGGCGGATTGCTGTGCTGGGCGATATGCTCGAACTCGGTCAGTATGAGCGTCAGGGACACGAGAAAGTCGGCGCACGAGCTGCTGAAGTGGCCCATGTTCTGGTCACGTTTGGGGTGCGCGCCCACCTGATCGCAGAATCTGCGCGCCGGGCAGGTATGAAAAAAATGGTTGTCCATGAGTTTGAAGAAATGGACGCGATGATCGCCTGGCTCGATAAAAACCTGACCAGTGAAGATGCTGTTCTGGTTAAAGGTTCGCACAGCCTGCGCCTGGACCGGGTAGTCTCTGCCCTGGAGGTGAGCCAATGAAAGACTCAACTTTGGCAATCAGCCTGGCTGGCCTGAGTTTTATGCTGACCGTGATCTGGGGCGGCCCGCTGCTGCGTGTTTTGCGCCACTTCAAGATCGGCAAATTGATCCGGGTTGAAGAACCAGGCAAACACATGGTTAAGATGGGCACGCCTACCATGGGTGGCGTGATGGTGATCCTGCCGGTTTTATTGCTGACCATCTTGCTGAATGCTGTTGAATTAATTGGTTTGAAACTGGCCGGGCAATCTGTTCTGGTGCCGATGGCGACCCTGGTGGCCTTTGGCTTACTGGGCGCGATCGACGATTGGGAAGGTATCCGCGGTAAGCGCAAAGGCGACGGGCTGAGTATTCGGGTGAAATTTATCGCCCAGTGGGTGCTGGCGGCTATTGTGGCATGGGCCTTGAAATATCTCTTGGGTGTGCCAGATGTGCTCTTCCCCGGCATGCAGTTGGTGGTTGACCTGGGCTGGTACTATGTGCCGATTGCGGCCTTTATCATCGTCGCCATGTCGAATGCGATTAACTTTACTGATGGGCTGGACGGATTGGCCGGCTTGATTTCTGCAACGATCTTCGCCGCATACGGTGCGATCGCGATCTTGCAGGGTCAAACCTTTCTGGCCCAATTTTCGTTCACGGTGGTTGGTGCATTGTTTGGCTTCTTGTGGTTCAATGCCCACCCGGCCCAGTTGTTTATGGGCGATACCGGCTCACTTGCGTTCGGATCAACGATCGCGGTGGTTGCGCTGATGACCGGACAGTGGGTGATTTTGCCCCTGATCGCGATCATCCCCGTCAGCGAGGCTTTGAGCGTGACGATTCAGATTTTATATTTCAAGTTGACCAAAGGACGGCGTTTCTTCAAAATGGCGCCGATACATCTGCATTTTGAATTGCTCGGTTGGAGCGAAACTCAGATTGTGCAACGTTTCTGGTTGATCGGTTTGCTGGCCGCCCTGATCGGGGTTGGCCTGGCGCTGGCATAAGGATTTGGAGTTCGGCATGACAGTGGACTGGCGCAACAAAAAAGTCATTATCATCGGCGCAGCCCGGCAAGGGCTGGCGCTGGCGCGTTACCTTGCGCAGCATGGCGCACAGGTTACGGTGAATGACCGCCGTCCGGCTGGCCAACTGAAGGATGAGATGCAGTCGCTGGAGAATCTCAAGATAGCCTGGGCCGTTGACGGCCATGACCCGCAAATCGTGAGCGGTGCTGATGCTGTTTTCGTCTCCGGTGGTGTGCCGCTCGAAAACCCGATTGTGCAGGCTGCTTACCAGCAAGGCGTGGCCGTTTCCAACGATACCCAGGTTTTCATGGATGCTGCACCCTGCAAGACGGTTGGCCTTACCGGGTCTGCCGGCAAAACCACAACCACCACCCTGGTCGGTCGGATCGCCCAGAGCGGCTTGAGCGGCAAATATGGCCGGATATGGATCGGCGGCAATATTGGCGATCCTCTGATTAATTATGTTGATGAAATGCAGGCCTCCGACCTGGCGATCATGGAAGTTTCTTCTTTCCAGTCTGAGTTGATGACCAGTTCGCCGGATGTTGCCGCTATTTTGAACATTACGCCCAACCACCTCGACCGGCACGTGACGATGGAAAACTACACCGCTGCCAAAGCCCGGATTTTGAGCTACCAGACCGAAAGCGGGATTGCGGTCCTGGGGCGTGATGACCCCGGAGCCTGGGGTTTGACTTCTGAAGTGCGCGGCAGGCTGCTTTCTTTTGGGTTTAGCCCCCTGCCCGAAGGCATGGACGGGGCTTATGTTGAAAATGACCAGTTCTTTATCCGCGACAATGGCCAGGTTATCGCTTTGCCGGTGGCAGATGTTATTGAATTGCGCGGCGAACATAATCGCTTGAATGTGCTGGCAGCTTGCCTGATCGCGCACGCGGCGGGCTTCTCTCCGGATGCCATGCGCGAGGGTATCAAAGGTTTTCGCGGCGTGCCGCACCGCCTGGAATTTGTGCGCACCTGGCGCGGGGCGCAATGGTACAACGACTCGATGGCTTCGGCCCCAGAGCGCACGGTCGCAGCCATCCGCGCTTTTGACAGCCCGTTGATCCTGCTCCTGGGCGGCCGCGATAAAGATTTGCCCTGGGAAGATCTGGCCAAACTGGTCCACCAGCGCGTTGATCACGTGGTTCTTTTTGGCGAAGCCGCCGGAAAGATCGAAGCGGCGCTTGGCGCGCGCATCCCTGGCAATCGCCCGTTTAGTCAGGTAAGGGTGAATACGCTCAAAGAAGCGGTTCTGGCCGCCTCGCGAGTGGCCCAACCCGGTTTTGTGGTTTTGCTTTCACCAGGCGGCACCAGCTTTGATGAATTTAAGGATTTCGCAGAACGTGGAGAAAGGTTTAAGGAATGGGTACTAGAGTTTTCCGAAACACTGCGGTAGCCCCGGCCGAACAGCCGCAAACTTTTTCTGGCGCGGTGCGCAAGCTGGGCGGCTCTGTAGACCTGCCTTTGCTCTTGATCATGGTCGCCACCCTGACTTTTGGCCTGATCATGGTGTTTTCTGCATCTCCAGACTTCTCGCTGTATCACCACGGCGACCCCTGGTACATTTTCTTGCGCCAGGTCCTGTGGGTTTTCATGGGGACGGTGGTTGCCTATGTTCTCTCGCGTATTGATTATCACTATTGGCGCACGCTGATCCTGCCGATCATGTTTGGCACGCTGGCTTTGCTTGTGGCGGTTCTGCTGGTCGGTGATGAGCGCCTGGGTTCCATCCGTGGTTTGATCGAAGGCTCCATCCAGCCTTCGGAGTTGGCAAAAGTAGCCACGGTGATTTACCTGGCGGTCTGGCTGCACTCGAAGCGTGAGCAATTCCACGATATTACCTGGGGTTTGCTGCCGATGGCGGTCATTCTCGGTATGATCGGCGGTCTCATCTACCTTCAGCCTGACCTGTCGGCCACTGCGACCGTTTTCCTTTTGGGAGGTTTGCTGTTCTTCCTGGCTGGCGGCGATTTGCGCCAGATCCTTTTCCTCTTTGTGGTGGCGCTGGTGGTAGGCGTGCTGGTTGTCCAGGTCAGCCCAACTGGTCGGGACCGCATGGGCTCGTACCTGAATGGTATTCAGAATCCGCTCGAGGCTTCTTACCACGTCCGGCGCTCGCTGGAAGCGATCGTCAAGGGTGGCTGGTTCGGGGTCGGGATTGGCCGGGCTGATACCAAATATCTGGGTTTGCCCCTGGCGGCCACCGACAGTATTTTTGCAGTCATCGCCGAGGAACTTGGTATTTTGGGCGCGCTTGGAACGATCTTGCTCTATGCCGGCATTGTCTGGCGCGGAATACGGATCGCGGCCAAGGCGCCGGATGTGCTTGGAAATTTACTGGCCACAGGCCTGACATTCTGGCTTGCTACTGAAGCGGCCATTAATATCCTGGTCATGGTCGGGTTGATGCCTTTTGCCGGAAATGCCCTGCCATTTATCAGCGCGGGTGGTTCCAGTATGACAGTTTCTTTAATGGCAATTGGTATTTTGTTGAACGTCTCGCGGCAGGAAAAGCCCCTGACGGCACAATCGGAACGGAGAGAATACGGTGCGGTACTTGATATGCGCGGGCGGAACCGGCGGCGGAGTTTATCCCGCATTAGCCGTTCATAAAGCGCTCCTGACGCAAGACCCCGGCGCGGAAGTGTTGTGGGTCGGCGGTGTGGACGGAATCGAAGCCAGCCTGGTTGAACGGGCCGGTATTGCTTACGATTCCATCCCGGCGGCGGGTGTGCATGGCGTTGGCATAACGCGCCTGCCCAAGAACTTGCTGTCCATCATCAAGGGCTTTTTCGCCGCGCGCCGCATTCTCGAACAGTTCAAGCCCGACGCACTCTTCTTTACCGGCGGTTATCTGGCCGTGCCGATGGCCCTGGCCGGGTTGAAAATTCCGTCCCTGTTGTATGTGCCAGACATCGAACCGGGTCTGGCCCTGCAAGCCCTGTCTTATTTTGCGTCACGCATCGCGGTGACAACAGAAGCTTCACGGATGTTCCTTCGGCAACAGGGCAAAATCACTGCGACTGGCTACCCGGTGCGCTCTGAACTGGGCTCCTGGAACCGTAAGGATGCGCGCAAGAATTTCAATCTTAATGATGATTTGCCGGTTTTATTGGTGTTTGGCGGCAGCAAAGGCGCTCGATCCATCAATATGGCTTTGCTGGAACACCTGCCAGCCTTATTGGAGCAGATGCAGGTTGTTCATATCAGCGGCGAATTGGATTGGCCCGTAGTGCAGCAGAATGCAGCCAGCCTGGCAGGTAATCTGTCTGAACGTTATCACCCCTATCCTTACCTTCACGATGAGATGGGAGCCGCCCTGGCTGCCGCCGACCTGGTCATTTCTCGTGCCGGAGCTTCGATTTTAGGCGAGCTGCCACTGTTTGGGCTGCCTGCCATTCTTGTCCCATATCCGCATGCCTGGCGCTATCAAAAGGTCAATGCAGATCACCTGGCCCAGCGTGGCGCAGCGTTGGTGATGGAAGACGCGAAGCTTAAGAGTGGTTTGTATCTGACCGTCGAAAAGCTGCTCGAAACGCCTGAAAAACTGGAATCGATGCGTAAAGCGATGCGCGAACTGCAGCAGCCTCGCGCCGCCGATGGAATTGCCAGCATCCTTTTGGACCTGGCCGGAGCAAACAAGCATGGTTAGCCTGACTTTTATGTTTTGGATGTTTGTCGTCTTGTTTGGCATCATCGGCGCGATGCGCGGCTGGGCCAAGGAGCTTTTGGTTGCATTCAGCATGATCCTGGCCCTGGCTTTTATGCGCTTGCTTGAAAACTATGTGCCTTTTATTGCGAACATGGTTGCGAACCAGGCGGATGGCGGCATTTTTTGGATGCGCGTTCTGATCGTGCTGGTGCTGGTCTTTTTTGGCTATCAGTCGGTTGCCTTGCCGCGTTTTGCAAGCAAGGCTGCCCGTGAGAAATTGCAGGATATGCTGCTTGGTTTTGTCTTGGGCGCCTTCAACGGCTATCTGATCGTGGGCACACTTTGGTTCTACCTCGACCAGGCTGGTTACCCCTTTCAGCAGTATATCTTGCCTCCCGATGGTTCTGCCATGGGAGAAGCCGCGCGCAACCTGGTACCTTTCCTTGCCCCGCGATTGCTCGGAGAACCGGCCATTTATTTTGCGGTCATTCTGGCTTTCATTTTCGTTCTCGTGGTCTTCATTTAGAAGGATGTCATGACACACGTTCATTTGATCGGCATCGGCGGTAGCGGCCTTTCGGCCATAGCCCGGCTCCTGTTGGAGAGCGGTTATGTTGTCACGGGTTCAGACCGCGCGCTTTCGCCGCTGGCTGCCGATCTGCAATCGATAGGAGTGCGGGTCTACGTTGGGCATGAAGCCGGCCAGGTCAGCGGCGCGGATTTTGTTGTGCGCTCCTCCGCCATCCCTGATGACAACCCGGAAGTGCAGGCCGCGCTGGCAGCGGGCATCCCCGTTTACAAGCGGGCTGATTTCCTCGGCAAACTGATGGAAGGCAAAATCGGGATTGCGATCGCCGGGACGCACGGCAAAACCACCACAACCGCCATGATCGCCTGGATGTTGTCTGATTTGAAACTGGATCCGTCTTTTATTTCGGGTGGCGTTTTGAGCAATCTGGGCGTCAATGCCCGCGCAGGCAAAGGCGGAGCGTTTGTCATCGAAGCCGACGAATATGATCGCATGTTTTTGGGGTTACAGCCTGTTTATGGGATTGTGACCAATATTGAGCATGACCACCCCGATTGTTACCCAACCCCGGCAGAATTCCAGGCCGCATTTGTTGAATTTGCATCTCTGATCCCCAAAAACGGGGCGTTGATTGCCTGCGCTGAAGACATGGGCGCGATCGAGTTGATGGCAGAAGCCCGACGCATGGGTAAACGTGTGGTCGGTTATCGCATTTCGGCTGACGGACGCACCGAAGCCGGCGAGGGGGCGATAGCCCGTTCCCTGCGCCCCAACGCTGTTGGCGGCTTCACCTTCGATGCGGTTGTGCGCCTTTCGGGCCTGGTGCAATACATTTCTTCGATCGAATTGCGCGTGCCGGGACTGCATAACGCGCGTAACGCGCTGGCAGCGCTGACCGTTGCCGGATTGATGAACCTGACGCTCAAAGATGCCGCCCAATCCCTGGCAAAGTTTAGTGGCACGGGCCGACGTTTCGAGGTCAAAGGCGAAGCGAATGGCATCACCATCATCGATGATTATGCCCATCACCCGACCGAGATCCGCGCTACTTTGTCTGCCGCTCGGGCGCGCTATCCCGGCAAACGGATTTGGGCGTGCTGGCAGCCGCACACCTACTCGCGCACCCAGACCCTGTTCGATGAATTTGCGATTTCTTTCAACGATGCAGATGAAGTCGTGGTCAGCGAAGTTTATGCTTCGAGAGAAGCCCGGCAGGATTTTTCTGCCGAGCAGGTGGTCAGGGCCATGCGCCATCCGGCAGTCCATTTCATCGCTGAACTGGATGGAATAAAAGAATATTTACTTGAATATTTGCGTCCCGGTGATGTTTTGCTGGTACTTTCGGCCGGGGACGCCGATAGGGTTAGCCGTCAGGTGCTTGCGACCTTGCAGCAACGCGGGTAGCAGGTTCTCGTTATTTGGAAAGGCAGGAGAAAATGTCTGATAAAACCAAACGCCAGTACGAATCAAATGTTATCGGTCTTCCGCCGCTTAAGATGGTATTGGGATCCATTCCCGATCCCGACCCGGGCGAAGGACGCCGGCCATTTCGCGACTTTGCCAGTGAAAAGCCCGAAGAAGCCCGCAGCACGCTGGCAAAGCTGATCGGTCATTTGCAAGAAGGCAAGAAATAGCCACCAGGTTTTTGGAGCACGGAAGTAGAACTTCCGCACTCTAAAACAAAAGGAAAACCATGCTCAACCTGTCTGCCCTGCGCGAACGTTTCGGAGAAAAGGCCCAAGAGAACGCCAGTCTTGCGCCCTATACCTCCGCGCGCATTGGCGGTCCGGCAGACCTGCTGGTGACCATCAGCAGCGCCGATGAGCTGGCAGACGCCGTCCAGATTTGCTGGCGCGAGGCGCTTCCTTTCACCCTGCTTGGGGGTGGATCGAACATCCTGGTCAGCGACAAAGGCCTGCGGGGCGTTGCGCTCCTGAACCGGGCCAAGGCGGTTGAATTCCGCGCGGGACCAGAACCAATCCTGTGGGCCGAATCGGGCGTTGTTTTTTCCAATCTGGCCCATCGCGCCGTGACAAAAGGCTTCTCAGGCCTGGAGTGGGCCGCGACCGTGCCGGGAACCTTGGGCGGGGCGGTCTATGGTAATGCCGGGGCTTTTGGCGGCGATATTGCCCGCGATCTGCTGCGCGCCGAAGTGTTGCTCGAATCGGGTCGCGCCTGGTGGCCGGTGGAATCGTTTGGGTATGGCTACCGCACCAGCGTTCTCAAACGCGGCGAGCTACAGGCGGTGGTTCTGGCTGCAGAATTTAAGTTAAAAAATGCCCGGCCTGAAGAAATTAAGACTACAATTGACCAATTTGTTGCGCGTCGCAAGGCGACTCAGCCCCCCGGCGCGAGCATGGGGTCGATGTTCAAAAACCCGCCAGGTGATTTTGCCGGGAGATTGATCGAAGCCGCCGCCCTTAAGGGCACGCGCATTGGCAATGTGCAGATCAGCCCGGTACATGGAAATTTTTTCGTCAACGAAGGCGAAACCAGCGCCAGCGATGTACTTGCCTTAATTCGCCTGGCGCAAGATGCAGTGATGCAAAAGTTTGGCGTTCAACTCGAACTCGAAGTTGAACTGCTTGGAGAGTGGTAAAGTGACTGAAACGACAGACCGCAAGATAACGGTAGCCGTCCTGTTTGGCGGACGTTCAGGCGAACATGAGGTTTCTCTCATGTCGGCCCGCTCGGTGCTGTCGGTGCTCGACCCGGCTCGCTACACCATTATCCAAATTGGCATCAGCCATCAGGGAGCCTGGTTGGGCGGCGAGAATGTGCTCGATGCGCTCGAAAAAGGTGACACGAGTGGTTTGCACCCGGTCTTCTTGAGCGCCGACCCAACCCGCCCGGGTTTGTTTTCCATCGCAGGCGGCCAAATAGAAAAAATAGCCGATATCGATGTTTATTTCCCGGTTTTGCATGGCACTTACGGCGAAGACGGCACCCTTCAGGGCTTGCTCGAAATGGCCGATGTGGCCTATGTCGGCGCGGGTGTGCTCGGTTCTTCGGTCGGCATGGATAAGGCTCTCTTCAAAGATGTCATGCGCGCCAACGGCATTCCGGTGGTCGATTACATCACTGTTTTGCGTACTGAGATCGAAAACAAAATGGAAGATGTTGTGCGTCGCGCCGAAGCTTTGGCGGGTTACCCGCTGTTCGTCAAACCGGCCAACCTGGGCTCTTCGGTCGGGATCACCAAATGCCGCTCACGTTCAGACCTGATGGAAGGCTTGTTCGAAGCGGCTCAATATGATCGGCGCATTCTGATCGAGCGCGGCGTCAGTAACCCGCGCGAAATTGAGATATCGGTGCTGGGGAACGATCAGCCGCAGGCTTCAGTCGCGGGTGAGATCATCCCTGGCGCAGATTTTTACTCATACGAGGCCAAATATATCCTCGATTCTTCTGCGCTGAACATCCCGGCCACGCTCAGTCCTGAACAGGCTGAAAGCGTTCGCCGCATAGCCATGCGGGCTTACAAAGCCTGCGATTGTTACGGCATGGCGCGTGCAGATTTTCTGCTTGAACCTGCAACCGGGGCGATTTACTTGAATGAGATCAACACGATCCCTGGTTTCACCAAGATCAGCATGTATCCAAAACTCTGGCAGGAATCAGGGCTGGCTTACCCCAGCCTGATCAACCGCCTGATCGAATTGGCGTTCGAACGTAAGGCGGAACGCGATCGCACCGTCCGTGAATTTCGGAGGCAGTCATGAGTCGAGACCCGGTTACCATTACCCGCGCCGAAGCAATCCGGCGCAGGCGGGAGGAACAAGAGCAGCGGCGGGAAGGCGCCACGCGCAAACGTTCCTCCACGCCCTTGCCAGCTTCTACGCGGATCAAGACGGAACGCCCTCCCCTGAGCGTGACACCTGCTTCGAAGGGTCGTCTGCGTCGCCGCTATGACATTGCCATGAGTTCACCGTATGGACGCACTTCGCGCGGTGGCGGGCGGACACTTGAAATTCCGGCGATCACCTTGCCGCGCCTGAGTTACGGTCCGCGTTGGATTTCGTTCTTTTTCCTGGTAGCCTGCCTGGGCCTGATCTATGGCATGTACACCAGCAACATTTATCTGATAAACGAGATCACGGTTACCGGCAACCAGCGTATCCAGGTGGAAGAGTTGCAGGCGGTGCTGGGTGTTTGGAACCAACCCGCATTTACGATCAACCCGGCCCAGGTTGAATATAACCTTTTGGCTTCTTACCCTGAACTAATCAGTGTTCATGTTGAGGTTGGTTTGCCCGCTACGATTGTGATCGAGCTTCGCGAGCGAGTCCCGGTATTGTCGTGGCGGCAGAACGGGCAAGTGACCTGGGTCGATGCGGACGGTTACGCGTTCGCCCCGCGCGGTTCACTCGATGGGCTGGCAGCGGTCGAGGCCATGGGCCAGCCGCCCTTACCCGCCAATTTTGATGCTAACCAGAAACTCGGTGCGCGTCCTTTCCTGACCCCTGAACTGGCTCGCGCAATTACGGCTATGTCGCCAACCATGCCGGAGGGCGCAAGCCTGGTTTATGACCCTGAATATGGCCTTGGCTGGCAAGACCCGCTTGGCTGGCAGGTTTATTTTGGACACAGCGGCGAAGATATGCCCGTCAAGCTAAATGTATACCTGAGCATGGTGGAGTACCTGATGACGCGTGATATTCAACCCGCGCTGATCAGTGTCGAATACCCATCTGCACCTTTTTATCGCCTGGAAAACTAACGGAGCGCCACACTCAACCTTTGGCAGAGGCTCTTATGGATGATATCGTAGTCGGAATTGACGTTGGCACGACCAAAATCTGCACCTTGATCGCTCGTATCGAGGACGATGAAAACTTGCGCATCATGGGTGTGGGTCTTGAGCCCTCCGAAGGAATCCGCAAGGGTGTCATCGTTGACTTAACGACCGCTTCGCAGGCCATTGCCCGTTCCGTTTCCAAAGCGGAGCAAACCTCGGGTTTGAAAATCGACTCAGCCCTGGTCAGCCTGGCTGGCGCGCACGTCTCCTCGATCAACAGCCGGGGCGTGGTCGCCGTTACCGAGGACGTGGTCAGCGAACTCGATGTGGAACGCGCCCTTGACGCCGCCCGCGCGGTGGCCATCCCCAACAGCCGCGAGATCATCCACGTTATCCAGCGCGGATTTGTGCTCGATGGTGAAGATGGCATTCACCAGCCGATCGGGATGCACGGTTACCGGCTCGAAGTCGAAGCCCATGTCATCACTGCTGCTTCGGCAACGGTCGAGAATATTCGTCAGGCGGTTGCCAGCGCCGGGGTCGAAGTGGCCCAGTTTGTGCTCAATCCGCTGGCCTCTGCCGAAGTGGTCCTGACCGACACCGAACGCCAGATGGGCGCTGTCGTTTGCGATATTGGCGGCGGCACAACCGACCTGGCTATCTATGTCAACGGCGACGTCTGGCACACGATGGTTTTGGCAGTCGGCGGCAACCACATCACGGCTGACATTGCGCATGGCTTGCGCCTGCCCATCAACCAGGCCGAAGATGCCAAAAAACAATATGGACATTCCCTGCGCACCGAGGTCATGGCCGATGAGTCCTTTACTGTTACGCCTTTTGGTGAAGATCAGCCGGTGCGCATTAAACGTCAGGAAATGACCCACATCATCGAAGCCCGTGTCGAAGAAATGTTCGACCTGTGCCTGCAAGAGATCAAGCGCTCTGGCTACGATGGGCTTTTGCCCGCCGGAATGATCCTGACGGGCGGCGTCAGCCTGCTGCCCGGCATTCGTAACCTGGCCACCCGCGTACTGGGCATGCCCGTGCGCACCGCCCAGCCCGAAAAACTGCTTGGGCTGGCCGACAAACTTAATTCACCAGCTTACTCCACCAGCGTGGGGTTGTTATACTGGGCCGCGGCCTTGCAATCGCTTCCCGCAGGCGATGGGTCGCGCCGGAAGATGCGCACACAGCAGAAAGGAGAAAACCAAAGTTGGAACACAATGAAAAATCTGCTAAAACGTCTGCTTCCGTAAACATAAAAGCGCAGCAAAAACTGCGCGCCAGCCAAAACATCGGTAATTTAGAAAACAATGAAGATTTAGCACTCCAGGAGGAACAAATTATGGAACCCAACAAAAATGCAGAAACCTTTGCCCGTATCAAGGTTGTTGGTGTGGGCGGCGGCGGTACCAATGCCGTTAATCGTATGATCGAAGAAGGCATTCAAGGCGTGGAATTTGTGGCTGTCAATACCGACGCCCAGGCCTTGATGCTTGCCAGGGCTGCCAACAAGGTGCGCATCGGTGAAAAACTGACCCGCGGCTTGGGGGCAGGCGGCAACCCCGACACCGGGCGCAAATCGGCTGAAGAATCGGCGGAAGCCCTGTATGCCACCCTGAAAAATGCGGATATGGTTTTCGTCACCGCTGGTTTGGGCGGCGGCACCGGAACCGGCGCAGCCCCGATTGTGGCCCAGATCGCCAAAGAATGCGGCGCGCTGACCATTGGCGTTGTGACCCGTCCCTTCACCTTTGAAGGCGCCAAGCGCCAGCAATCGGCTGAAGCGGGTATGGATGCCCTGAAAGAACATGCCGACACCCTGATCGTCATCCCCAACGACCGCCTGCTCCAAATTGTGGACAAGCGCGCCAGCCTGAATGACGCCTTCCGTATGGCAGATGATGTCCTGCGCCAGGGTATTCAAGGTATTTCTGAGCTCATCACCGTGCCCGGTCTGATCAACCTGGATTTTGCTGATGTCAAGGCGATCATGTCCGAAGGCGGCGCAGCGCTCATGGCGGTTGGCCGCGCCTCGGGCGACGAACGCGCCCGCAATGCCGCCGAACAGGCGATTTCGAGCCAATTGCTCGACATCACCATCGATGGCGCGCGCGGCGTGTTGTTCAATGTCACCGGCGGCCCGAACATGACCTTGTTCGAAGTCAACCAGGCGGCAGCCATCATCCGCGAAACCTCGCACCCCGATGTCAACATGATCTTCGGTGCGGTCATCGATCCCAACATGGGCGACGAAATCCGCATTACGGTCATCGCCACCGGGTTCGAACGCGCCGGTATTCCGCGCCGGATTGTGGAACGCCCTGCGTCGGGATATTCTGACTCGCAGCGTCCGTCGGTCGTGCAGTTGCAGCGTCCGGCTGAAATGGCTATTTCGATCAACAGCTCGGCTTCGCAGCAGTCCGCCCACGCGCAGCCCATCCCTGTTCAGCTGCCGGTTCAACCGTCTGCGCCCCAACCTGAATTCAAGCCCCAGACAACCTACCAGGAAGACCTCGATATTCCGACCTTCCTGCGCAACCGGCGATAATTTTGCTGGTTTGGTTGTGACAATTTGGGTTTGATTTTGCGGATCATCCGGTCTTCCTGATTTCCTGCTGGCAATCGGTGGATGTTCCTTGTGTGCTGTCTGTTTGCTTTGCCCGTTACCAATTGATCGTCCAACCTCCTGGACTTAATAAAAAAGACGCGCCTGCGGGGGCGCGTCTTTTATTTAATGCGGTTGGATCTCTATCCGGGGGTGGCCGTGGCAGTTGCTGTTGGCGTAGCCGTGTTTGTGGAAGTAGGCGTTGCTGTAGCGGTGGCGGTGGCAGTCGATGTAGCGGTTGATGTCGCTGTGGCAGGAACGGTTGTAGCGGTCGCTGTTGCCGGGACAGTGGTAGCAGTAGCTGTTGGGCCGCCAGCGCGGACGAGGCGCGGGGCCACCCAGAGCGCCCGGTCGCCGGTTGAAGCCCCGTTTGAGAGAATGGTCAGGATGAATTTGACATCCTTGCCAGCCAGCGGGGTCAGGTTCAGATCAACATTGTAAACCTGGCCTTCGTATTTTTCGTTGAAGGTCCAAAAGTTTTGCACCGGCTGTGAGCCGATCTGGTAATCCAAACGAAAACCGACATAGCAGGATGTTGCGCCATATTCACAGCCGATCGTGGCCTGGAAGCGGTCACCACTCTCGACGCGGATGGCAGGGAAGATACCCTTGATATACGTACCGGTGCCGGTCTGTGGGAAAGTCAGCAGGGCTGGGCGCGAATCGGTGACGTTATTTTCAGGCTTGGGGGCGGTCAAGACCAACACAAAGCCTTTGGCATCGTTATTTGCACCGGGGCAGGGCAGGACGCCAAAGCCGCTGATCCATTGCGCTGAGCAGGCATTGGCGACAAAGTCATAAGCCGACGAGCCTGGTACGGTGGTGGGGATGACGGGTGTGGCAGTGGGAGTGCCGGGTGTGGCAGTTGGGCCGCCCGTTGTCTTGATCTCAACCCAGAAGGGCTTGTCGGCATTGGCGCCGATGCCATACAGCAGGCTGCTGGCATTCTTCAAAATCCAATAGCCGCGGAATGTGCCGCTGGCGTTGGGCGCGGTCATATTGACAGTGATATCCAGGGTTTGGCCGGGAGCCACACTCTTGCTGAAATCGACCGACTCAGTGCTGCCGAATTTTTCACCGCTCTGGTAGATCGCCTTGTAGGCTGTGCTCCAGGTGCAGGTTCCGCTGTTGCGAATGCGCCAGGTTTTTGTGAAGGCAGCGCTGGGTGCAAATGTGGTGCCATCAGGCACGGTGACATCGGCCACGAAGGTTGCGCGGTCTGTGCAAGAACCAGGGATCGGTGTGACAGGAACAGGCGTAACGGGAACGGGTGTAATCACAGTCCCGGAGCCGCGCACCAGGCGCGGAGCGCCCCACAGGGCGCGGTCGCCAGCCGCAGAACCGGCAGCACCAACCCGCAGGATGAACTTGATATCCTTGCCGGCCAGGGCATCCAGGTTGATGTTTGCGCGGTAAACCATGCCTTCATATTTCTCATTGAACGACCACAGAGTTTGGGGCGCGCCCGAACCGATCTGGTATTCAATCCGGAAGTTGACATAACAGGCCGTGGCGCCATATTCACAGCCGATCGTAGCCTGGAATTTGTCGCCTGTTTCGACACGAATCGCCGGGTATTGGGCCTGGATGAAGCCATTGCTGACATTTTGCGGTGCCATCAACAGACCAGGTATGCTGTCGACCGTGCCGTTTTCCAGCTTGGGGTTGTCCAGTTTCATGCCAAAGCCCTTGGCGTCGTTATTTGCGCCTGGGAAGGCCAGCGTACCTGCGCCGCTCGCCCAGATGGCCGAGGGCGCGTTGGCGACAAAATCGTAGCCGGTGGTTGTGGTCGAGGTGCTGACCTTGATTTCGACCCAGAACGATTTGTCGGCATTGTAGCCAATTCCAAATAATTTGGCGCCGGCGTTTTTCAACTGCCAGTAGCCGCGATAGGTTCCGGCGTTGGCAGGGGCGGTCATGGCGACGGTCACATCCACGGTTTGGCCAGGGGCGACCGATTTGGGCAGTTGCACCGAAGCGAGTGCGCCGAGCTTATCTCCGCTGACATAGACCAGGGTATAGCTGGTTGACCAGGTACAGGTGCCAACGTTTTTGAGCCGCCATGTCTTATTGAAGGTGTCACCGGCTTTGAAGGTTGTGCCGTCAGGGATGGTGACATCTGCGACAAATTGGGCCGCGTCACAGATACTTGCTGCGAAAGCGCTCTGGGTGGGCGCGAGCGAGAGTGACAGCACAGCTATCATCAACACGGCGGCGAAGATTTTTTGCAATTTCATATATTCCTCCTCGAATCGTCCTAATTTTAACTTAGACGATGTCAAACAAAACATGGTTCCTATGAAAGATTACTGATTCATTACAGTATATAGTATAGCCGCGATTGTGTTACACGAATATCGCAAATCCGTTGCGGATTTGCGATATTCGTGTTTATAAGCTGGAAAGATTGGCTTTTTGATCTATCGAACCTTTATTTGAACTTGGGCCAGGGCCAATACCGAGCCATCGGCGGCGCTCAGATCGGTGATTTCAACATAAATATCGCCGAGGCGCCCAAGAGCAGCCAGGTCGATGGTCAGGGCGAAGGTGCCGGGCGCACCAAAATCGAGGGCGTCGACCATCAGTCCACTGCGGGTGATCTCTCTGAATTCACTATCGTAAATTGTGTAAGAAAGGTTGTTCTCGAACGGGGCGATCGTGATATCGCCTGTGATGGTGATCGAGCCGCTTGCTTCTGCGCCGTTTAGCGGGGCGTGGATGTTGATGGCGCGTTCCTGTCCGCTGGGGGTCTGGGTGGTGAAGCGGGTCAGCATGATTTGGTTTTCGTTCAACAAGCGCAAGCGGATGTTTGCGGGAACACTGGGGCAGCACAGGCCATCTTGTGGGCCATGCACCTGGGCAGCCAGGATCATCTCGTTATTTT
Organism: Chloroflexi bacterium HGW-Chloroflexi-6; assembly: GCA_002840685.1. GTDB lineage: Bacteria > Chloroflexota > Anaerolineae > Anaerolineales > Villigracilaceae > UBA8950. Next base: position 46,026 of record PHBU01000003.1, read on the forward strand.
GAATGGTGATGTTGCTGACGGCCACCCGGTCGCCGAGAGAATAAGATGCGGCATGGAAGGGCTGGCCGGCTCGATTAAGAATCGCGCCAACCAGCACGAACTGGCCGGTACCGCCATAGTTCTCAACCAGAACGACAGCTGCATCTTCCTGACCATCGTTGTCAAGATGTCCAAAGGCCAGCGCCGGGAGCAGGTTGACCGAGATGTAGCCGGAGGTGGTCGTGTCTGTGCTGCTTTGGTAGCTGCCATTTTGCAGCTGGTAGGTTTTGGTTGCGCCGTTATCAACACCGTTCGATGTATATTCGGCGCTTCGTAACTGGTCCAGCGTCAGGGCCGGGACCGTGGTTGGGGTGTTGACCGGGGCCGGGGTGGCGGTGATCAGCTCGGGCAGCGCAGTAATGGCCACGGGTTGGAAGGGGGTCTCGGTAATGCCGGGCAGGATCTCGGGAGTCTGCACTTCGACCGAGGGCAGCGAACAGCCCGAAAGGCCGAAAAAGCATAAGATCAGCACGAAAATCAATCGCGTAGACATTGCCAACTCCTTAACCCTAAGGCGAAACTTTGTCCCAGGTCTGGCCGCCATTGCTGGTGAAGTACAGGATGGCATGGAAGTCGAGGTCGAAGGCCAGTGCCCAGCCATTTTGAGGGTCGATGAAGTTGATTTGACGCAGGCTGATTTCGCCGGGGATGTTGTGATCCAGAACAAGCCAGGTTTGTCCGCTATCGCGGGTGGTGTAGAGCATGCCGTCGGCCCAGACCCAGCCGGTTTGCAGGTCGATGAACTGGTAAGCATCGGCTTTTGTGAGCGGTGCGGTTGCCTGCCAGGTTTGGCCGCGATCGGCGCTGGCGAAAAAGATGAATTGAGAGCCTTCAGGAAGGCTGAATCGAACCGGGGCGAGGATGTGTTCGCTGTTGCCGGGGAAAACGATCGGGCTTTCAGTCATGGCCATGTAGCCGCTGGTCTGGGCCGGGACAGGCAGGGGCTGGGGCTGCCAGTTGCGCCCGGCATCTTCGGTGCGGTAGAAATAAATATCGTTTTCCATCGGGCGGCTGCCACCGATGAATCCCAGGTTGGCATCGAGGAAGGCCGGCAGGCTTTTTTGCCCGCCGAAGGGCAGGCTGGCCTGGCCGACTTCACCGGGGACGTGCGCAAAGGTTTGTTGCCAGGTCTGGCCGCCGTCCAGGCTTTGCAAGAGGCCAACGCCTTGTGATCCGGCCGCTGCGCCCAGATTTTGGAACATAAAGAGCGTTTCGGGGCTGACCGGAAGTATTTTTGCAGAAAAGTACGGAGAATCGCTGCCCAGTATTGTTTGCTGCCAGCTCTTGCCGCCATCGCGGCTGATGTTGAGCTGGCTGGGCGGAGTTTCTGGGTTGGTTACAATAACGTAGATGGTCTGGGGGTCGAGGTAAGATGCGCTGAAATAGGTTCCCGGCCCGGCCAGGGGGATTTCTATAGCCTGCCAGGTTTGTCCGCCATCGCCGGTGCGGTAGATGTCTTCCTCGCTGCGGCCCCAACCGTTGCTGGCGTCGAACATGGCGATTTCAACCAGTTCGGGCAAGGGCTGGCTGGCCCGAACCGATTCTGCTTCTGCTGCCGGGGCGGGGATCGGTGTTTCGCTGGGAAGAGCGGTTGGCGTGGCAGTGGGGGCAGGCAGGGTTGGGCTGGCCTGGATGATTTGCGGCGTTTCGCTGGGCAAAACAGCCGGGGCAGATTGTTGGATGGGCGCGGGCAGTTCATCGAGACTGCAGGCCAGGGAGGCTGCCAGCAAAGCGATCAGGCTTAACAGAATGTATTTGTTGGGGCGCATAAGACTTCCTCCATCCGGGTATAAGTCTGGCCGCAAAAGCGCCAAAACTCAGAGATTGAACTCGACGATCGTGCTTTCACCCTGTCCAACACCAACGCACAGGGTTGCCAGGCCATATTTGGCGGGCGTGCCGAATGCTGCGCGGCGTTTCATTTCGTGCAGCAGGCTGGTCAGGATGCGGGCGCCCGAACAGCCGAGCGGGTGCCCAAGGGCGATCGCGCCGCCGTTGACGTTATACAGCGCCGGGTCGATGCCCAGATCTTCGATGACGGCCAGGGATTGCACGGCGAAGGCCTCGTTCAGTTCGACCAGGCCGATTTCTGACGCTTTCAGCCCGGCGCGCTGCAGGGCTTTCTGGCTGGCCGGGACAGGTCCCAGCCCCATGACGCGCGGTTCGACCCCGGCGGAGGCCATCGCTGCGATGCGCGCCAGCGGTTTCAGGCCGAGTTGGGCGGCTTTGGCCGCGCTCATCACCAGGACGGCTGAAGCGCCATCATTTAACCCGGACGCATTTCCGGCGGTAACCGTTCCGCCTTCTTTTTTGAAGGCCGGTTTCAAGCGCAACAGGCTTTCCATGGATGTATCGCGGCGCGGGCGCTCGTCGGTCGTGACCAGAACCGGGTCGCCTTTGCGCTGCGGCACCGGCACGGGGATGATCTCCTCGTTGAACCGGCCGCCATCGATGGCGGCGATCGCGTTTTGGTGTGAGCGGACGCTGAACTCATCCTGTTTTTCGCGGGTCAGGTGCGGGCGCTGGGCGGCGATGTTTTCGGCGGTTTCACCCATCGAATCGGTGCCGTACAGTTCTTTCATTTTTGGGTTGGGGTAGCGCCAGCCGAGGGCGGTGTCGTAGGCAGTCAGGTTGCCGAAAGCGAAGCCCTCCTCCGCTTTGGGCAGGGAGTAGGGGGCGCGTGACATCGATTCGACGCCGCCCGCCAGGTAGATCTCACCGTCGCCGTTGCGGACGGCGCGGGCCGCCATGTTGACCGCCGCCAGCCCCGAAGCGCACAGTCGGTTCACGGTCACGCCCGGCACGCTGACGGGAATCCCGGCCAGCAGCAGGGCCATTCTCGCCAGGTTGCGGTTGTCTTCACCAGCCTGGTTGGCGCAGCCGAAGATCACTTCTTCGAGGCTGGCCGGGTCGATCTGGTTGCGCTCAAGGATGGCTTTCATCACCAGCGCCGCCAAATCGTCGGGGCGGACCCTGGCCAGGCTGCCGCCAAGCGCGCCGATCGGGGTGCGGATGGCATCGATAATAACTGCTTCGGGCATGGAAATTTCCTCCGGGAAAATTCTTAATCCAATACCTTTACGGGCACGTGCGCTGCAAAAACACAGAGAAAACCAGACAACTTTGTATCTTTGCGTTCAAGCTTTTATGCCTGTAAAACTTCCCAATCGTTTATCCTGGCATCCATCTCTTTTTGCACGGATTCATATTCTGTGCTTAGCTTGAGCACTTCGGATGGGTTGCCGAGCGGGTTTTCGAGTTTGCGTCCAATTTCGGCCAGGCGGGCCTCAAGGGCCGAAATTTTATTTTCGAGCTCTTGCAGTTGGGCGCGTTTTTTTCTGTCTTCTTTTGCGTTTTGCTGGCGTTCACGCTGCGAGACATTTTCTTTGGATTTGGCTCCTTCGCCTTCGGATGAAGCCAGCCATGCCAGCCTCTCGCGTTCTTCGCGACGCTGCGAATAGGTTCCGTTGAAAACATCCAATAGCGCCGAAGTTTCGTTGGGCTGGGTGATCTCCCAGATCTGGGTCGCCAGCGCATCGACCAGGTAACGGTCGTGGGTCACGAGAATGATCGTACCCTGGTAGGCTTCGAGCACCTGCTCCAGGATCTCCTGGGACGGGATGTCGAGGTGGTTGGTCGGTTCGTCGAGCAGCAGCAGGTTGGTGTCTTCGAGGGCCAGTTTGGCCAGCGCCAGCCGTCCGCGTTCGCCGCCGGAGAGCACCTCCACTTTTTTGAAGGCATCGTCGCCGCTGAACAGGAATTTGCCAAGGTACTGGCGCGCGTCTGTGGGCAGCATGTTCGGCGAAGCAGTCTGGATCTCTTGAATCAACGTGTTCTGCGGGTTAAGTCCCTCGTGCGCCTGGGCAAAATAGCCGATATGCAGGCTGGCTCCCAGCAGCACTTCACCTTCGAGCGGCTCCAGTTGGCCCAGAACCGTTTTCAGGAAGGTGCTTTTTCCAGCGCCGTTCGGGCCGATCAGCGCGGCGCAATCGCCGCGGCGCAGTTCGATATCCGGCGCCTGGAAGAGCGGTTTGTCGGGCCAGCCGACCAAAATATCCTTGGTGCGGATGACCATCTCACCGGAGCGGAATCCGCTGCGCAGGTGCAGGTGCAATTGCGGCGGGCGCACATCCGGCAAACGCAGGGAGCGCACCCGTTTTTCGGCTTCTTCGACGCCAAACGGGCTGGTGGTATTGCTGACGCCCAACTCGATCCATCTGGAGTTGAGCACTGCCTCCATGCCGACCTGTTCAATGGCCTGCACAACGCGCGTCAGGCGTTTGAGCTTGCCCTTGGCTTGCAGGGTGTTCTGCCCGGCGATATTTTTCTTGATGTATTCCATATCTTTGATCAGCTTTTCCTTCTCACTGTCAAAGACTTCGTGGCGGCGTTCCCAGCGTTCCTGGCGTTGGGTCAGGTAGTGGCTGTAATTGCCGCGATACTCTTCCACACCGGCTGCGGTCATTTCCAGAATGCCGTTGGCGGCTTTATCAAGGAAGTAGCGATCGTGCGAAACAATGACCGCCGCGCCTTCCCATTGTGAGAGATAGCCTTCGAGCCACTCGACGGCCTTCATGTCGAGGTGGTTGGTCGGTTCGTCGAGCAGCAGTACGTCCGGATCCGAAAGCAGCAGTTGGCCGAGAAAGGCGCGGGTGCGCTGTCCGCCCGAAAGGTGGTCGAGTGACAAAGAATAGTCGCCGGTGTCAAATCCCAGTCCGCCCAAAACCTGTCGGATGCGGGTCTGGTAGGTGTATCCGCCGCGCCGATCGAACTCGTGCTGCAATTCGCCATAACGTTCCAAGACATCCGGGTCGCCATCCGCCATTTGCTGTTCGAGGCGGTTCAGCTCTTCCTGTTGGCGGATGATGTCGGCAAAGACGCTTTCGCAGGCGTCCCAGAGCGTTCCCGACATCTGAAAATCGGCTTCCTGCGAAAGGTAACCGACGCGCACGCCCCGTGACCTGTGTACCGATCCGGAGGAGGCTTCATCCACCCCGGCCAGGATGCGCAAAAGGGTGGTTTTGCCAACCCCGTTTGGCCCGACAATGCCCAGGCGCGCGCCTTGAGCAATGCCGAAGGAGAGATTGGCAAAGATATCGATGTGTCCGTAGGACTTGGCCAGGGATGAAACAGAAATGAGGGACATGAGATTTCTAAAGAAAGGTGATCTGTTTTGAGAATGAAACGCAAAGCGGATTGAATTATACCCGCTTGTGACGGCTGTCTTGAGCGGAGGGCGATAAACCGTTTCGCTCAGGACGAGTTTGTCCTAGAACATAAATTCTGCTATACTGTGCTCATACAGGAGTTACTATGGCAAAATCAATCACCCGTTATGTCTGCCAGCAGTGCGGACGTGTTTCCGCCTCATACATGGGGAAGTGCCCGCAGTGCGGTTCGTTCAGCAGCATGGTCGAAGAAGTTATCCACGAGGCCGGGCCGGTCAAAAGCCCGAATGCTTCACGCGGGTTGACCGGGCGCACCTCCCCGCGCCGGATCGGTGAGATCAGCAACGATTTTGAAGAGCGGATTCCGGTGCCGATCGGTGAGTTTTCGCGCGTGCTGGGCGGCGGGATCGTCCCTGGCTCGATCGTGCTGGTGGGTGGCGACCCCGGTATCGGCAAATCGACCCTGATGCTGCAGATGACCCTGGCCATGGCCGGGAAAAAATGCGTGCTTTATGTTTCGGGTGAAGAATCTGAACGCCAGATCAAGATGCGCGCCGACCGTTTGATGGAAAGAAGCGGTAATTTTCCTGACAGCCTGTACCTGGTGACCGAGACCAACCTGCAAACCATCTTCGATCATGTGCGCGAGGTGCACCCTGACCTGCTGATCATTGACTCGATCCAGACGGTTTATCTGCCCGAACTGGATTCAAGCGCCGGGTCGGTTACCCAGGTGCGCGAGTGTTCGTCGCAATTGCGTGAGCTGGCAAAATCACAGGGTATCAGCGTTTTTATCATCGGGCATGTTACCAAGGAAGGCGCGATCGCCGGGCCGCGCGTGCTGGAACATATCGTTGACACCGTTCTGTACCTTGAGGGCGACCGTTTCCAGGCCTATCGCCTGCTGAGGTCGGTCAAGAACCGTTTTGGTGCAACGGCCGAAGTCGGCGTTTTTGAGATGCGCGAGCGCGGACTGGCCGAAGTGACCAACCCGTCCGAGGCTTTCCTTGCTGAACGGATGATCAATGCCCCCGGTTCAGCCATTGCGGTGACGATGGAGGGCACACGTCCGCTCCTGGTCGAACTACAGGGGTTGACCTCCCCGACCCAGTTTGGCAATGCCCGCCGCACGCCGAACGGCGTCGATTACAACCGTTTGTTGATGATTGCCGCTGTGCTGACCCGCCGGGTGGGTTTCAAGCTATCTGAACAGGATATTTTTGTGAACGTTGTGGGCGGCATCAAGATCGATGAACCGGCTGCCGACCTGGCGATCGCCGCGGCAGTCTCGTCCTCGATGCGCGATCTGCCCGTCCGCGCGGATGCGGTGCTGATCGGCGAAATTGGCCTGGCGGGCGAGCTGCGCTTACCGGGGCAGATGCCCGTTCGTTTGCGCGAGGCTCAAAAGCTGGGGTTCAAGGCCGCCATCGTGCCAAAACGCCTGCGCAAAGCCGAACCCTGGCCTGATGATATTCAGATCATCGAGGCGCGTTCGGTGCATGATGCCCTCGAAGCGGCTTTTGCCATCCAGCGCGAGTTGCCCAAGGGCCGCAAAGTAGCCTGATAAAAATATCACCGCCGCTTCCTGAATATCCAGAAGTGGCGGTGATTTTATTTAAGCCGATGGTTTTATTTGTCGCGGCGCAGTCCCTGGCGTACCCGGGTTTGATCGATGAAATCGCGCACCAGTTTTTGCGGGTGTGGCTGTGAGCCGCCCATGATCAGGTAGCCCGGCGCCCAAAAATCGCCGGACGGGTTGTCATTCTTGATGCGCGGGAATTCTTTGAAAACCCGTTCCGATGTTTGCTGGCGAACGATGCGCATGATGTAGCCTGGCGCCGTGGCCGGCGGGACGCTGACCACCCATTGCAGGTATTCGGGGCGAACGGAGATATGCTCCAGCCGCCAGCCAAAGGCGATGCAAACCTGCGATACCCACTCAGCAACCTGGTCGGCGAGATCGCCTGTCAGGTGGTGGCTGTCAAAACGGGGAACCAGCAGGCAGGCATAGTTCAGGTTATACATGGCTGGCGAGGCCGGTTCAAGCACAATCCGATGCGCCACTTCGGTCACCGATTGTGGGCGGGTTTCGATGAGTGAGTTGGGGTCCTGGCTGGGTTTTTGCGCGCGAGTGGTTGCCATTTCATCGGGATATTCGCGCGTTTGCTTTTTATCGTTCTCAGCCCGGCTGACGCGTGTCTGCTCCAACTCAGACAAAGACAATCTTTGTTCACGGCGGCGCACAGCCGGCGAGCTTTCGCGGCTGAAATCGGGCGAAAACATCGGATGAGTGGTCACCAGCGGTGGCTCTATCTGTGTGGCTGGCCGGGAGATGGGCTGGGCGGGTTTTTGCTCCCATGGCATTGGAACCTGCTGCTGCCTGCGTTCGTGTTTGGGCGGCTCCGGCGATGGGACATCCCCGAGCAGATCTGAGATCGGAGGCAACTCATCGAATTCTTCACCATCGGCCAACTCGGCCATATTCTCTGAAACGCTGAACTGATTGGTTTGGTCGGTTGGTACTTCGGCCAACGAACGGACCAGTTGACCGGCCTGGGCCCGGATGGTACTGAAGGGGGTTTCGGCGTCGAAAACCAGTGCCAGCACCATCGAGGCAGTCAGACGGCGCGCATAGAGCATGTGCTGAGCTTCGGTGGCTTCCAAGCGGATAAACCGCAGCAGGTCGCTTTGCGACTGGGTATCCCAATATTTTTGAACAGAGCGCGCCAATTCCTGTGCGGCCTCACGCTTAAGCTGCCCGGCGTAGGCCCATAGTTCGTTTTGGCGGGTGATCAATGCGGCCTGTGCCGAGGATTCAAGCATCAGCCGGGTCAGGTGACGCGCCGCGCGGCTGACGTCTTGCAGCCAATCCAACTCGGTATCCGGCAGAGGCGGGATGGTTGGTGCCGGCGAAGCGGCCAGGGCCGGAAACGCCTGCGCTTTTTTAAGGGTTTTTTGCAAATCGGGCAGAGAAAGCGGCTTGGTCAGGATGGCCCGCAGGGGCAAATCCTTCAAGCGGATGGTGTTCTGGCCTTCGCGCGCAATCAGGATCAGGTTGACATCCGGCTTGATCTGGCGCAGGGCCAGGCCAAGATCCAGAACTGAAATATCAACTTCATCCAGATCGGAATCAAGCAGGACGGGCGGCGTGGGGTTGTTTTGGCGGATAAACTGAATCGCTTCGGAAAAGTCCGAAGTGAGATATACCTTGTAATCGGGCAGCCCCTGAGCGATCAGGTTTCCAAAGGTATTTTGTGGCGATAGTACCAATAGGGGGTAAGCCATGTTAGAAGTTTATCATGCACTGGCAAGGTGGGCAACATTGGAATGATATTAAGATGATTTCAGTTTTTGTCCTGTTTGTGTGACATTGAAACCCATATATTGTGATAAATGTTACTAATCGCTCTGTTCAGATTTGCTTATTATAGGATTGTAATTTTTTTGTTTTTCTGATAGTAAAAAGGATGAGTGCTGGCATGAATGTTCCTGAATTGCGCGTTTTTGTGGCCGCCGCTGAAGAATTAAACTTTAGCCGGGCTGCTGCTCGGTTGCACCTTTCGCAGTCTGCTGTCAGCCAGAACATCCAGTCCATCGAAAAAAGCTACGGAGTGGAGCTGTTTTTGCGCCATGGCCGCACGGTTCAGTTAAGCGAGGTCGGCCAGGCCATTCTTCCGATGGCGCATGAGATCTTGAATTCGATCCGCCTACTTGAAGATTCTCTGATCAACGTTAACGGTGAAGTGGCCGGAGAATTGACCATTGGCTGCTCCACCACTTCGGGAAAGTATATTTTGCCCAACCTGCTGGCGGCGTTTCGGCGGGAATATTCACTGGTGCGCAGCCGGGTTGCGATCAGCAGCCGCAGCAGTATCGTCGAACGGCTGCTCGACCAGAGCCTGGCCTTGGGTGTTATGAGCCGCCGGGTGGAACATCGCGACCTGGAATATATGCCCCTGCTTGAAGATAAAGTCATCCTGATCGTGCCGGTGCATCATCCCTGGGCCAACTATGGCCGCGCCATGCCAGCCGATTTACTCGACCAGCCATTTATCCGGCGCGAGGATACTTCAGGAACATCGGAAACGGTTTTAAATGCCCTGAAGCAACACGGCATCATGCCGGACATGCTCAATGTCGTGATGGAATTGGGCAATGCCGAAGCGATTGAGATGTCGGTTGAGGAAGGTATTGGGATCGCTTTCGTTTCAGAATTGGTGGCGGCGCGCGGGCTGGCGCTTGGCCGCATCAAAAGAGTCGAGATCGAGGGCCTTGAAATGGTTCAGCGCATTTACCTTTATCGGCATGTCGCCTCGGTCTTTACCCGCGCCGAAGCCCGGTTTTGGGAATTCGTGCAAGAGAACCGCGCCCAGATCTTGAGCGCTGCCATCGGAAATTTGGCAGGAATTATGCCTGTCGCCTGAATTATGCTACACTAATAGAAGTTTCCCGTCCCTTTTCTTCATCCCATTCGTGGGAGTTGGGAAAAGGGACGTGCTATTTCTGACCAGGAGGAACCATGCTCACGCTTGTCGAAAAGATCATCTTTGCCGTTGCGCTGCTTGTTTCGCTCTATTTCACCTGGCGCGGTGTGGTGCGCATTGTCAGCAATATCGCCAGCGGGCAGGGCAAGCCTGATTGGCAGGTTGTTTTGCGCAAAGCGGGCGGTGCGCTCTTCAAGTTCATCACTTTTCAGCCGGTTTTTCGCTTTCGGCTTATTCCGAGCATCCTGCATGGGCTGATCGGCTGGGGTTTCCTGGCTTTCCTGCTGATCAATCTCAACGATATTATTTATGCCTATTTCAACTGGCGCTGGGTCGATCACACCGGCCTGTTTGGGGATTTTTACCGGCTGCTGGCGGATGCCGCCAACCTGCTGATTTTGCTCGGAATCATGGCGATGGCCTTTCGACGTTTTGCGCTGCGCCCCCCGACGCTTCGCTCCCGTCAAACCACGCTTTTGCTACCCGAGGCGCGCAGCGGCATCAGCCGCGATTCCGCAATCGTGGCCGGGTTTATCTTCCTGCATAATTCAGCCCGATTAATCGGCGAATCGTTCTTCGTGGCGGAGCACGGCCCCGATAGTTGGCAGCCGTTCATTTCAACGGTAGCCAGCCTGTGGGTGGGGATGAGCCCCGAGGCCATGCTGATCGGTGAGAGAGTCGCCTTTTGGCTCTCGATGGGCGCCATCGCCGCCTTCCTGCCCTATTTTCCGTATTCCAAGCACATCCACCTGTTCTTCGCACCGATCAATTTCGCGCTCAAACCCGAACGAAAGTCGATCGGGCAGTTGGGTTATCTCAACATGGATGATGAAAAGATCGAGCAGTTTGGCGCGGCCAAAGTCAGCGACCTGGGCTACGAGCAAATTGTGGATGCTTATGCCTGTATCATGTGTTTTCGCTGTCAGGAAGTTTGCCCGGCCTATAATACCGGCAAAATCCTTAGCCCGGCTGCGCTCGAGATCAACAAACGCTACAACTTTAATCTCGGTGGCGGAACAGACAAGCCTTTGATCGACTTGATCCCCGAAGAAGCGGTCTGGGCCTGCACATCCTGTGGCGCCTGCGTGGATATTTGCCCGGTCGGTAACGAGCCGATGCGCGATATTCTCGAGATCCGGCGTAACCTGGCGCTGATGGAATCGAGCGTGCCCAAGCAACTCGAATCGGCTTTCAGGGGCATGGAACGAAACGCCAACCCCTGGAATGTCTCGCCCGCCGACCGCATGAAGTGGGCTGAGGGCCTGTCCGTGCCGACGATCGAGCAAAACCCTGAACCTGAACTGCTCTGGTGGGTTGGCTGCGCCCCGGCAACGGATGCGCGCGCCCAAAAGACCGCCCGCGCCTTTGCAAAGATCCTGAATGCAGCCGGGCTGAATTACGCGGTTTTGGGCAAAAATGAGCAATGCACCGGCGATTCGGCCCGTCGTGCCGGGCGCGAAGATATTTTCTTTGGCCTGGCCACTGGGAATGTTGAACTGTTGAACGAGGTCGCTCCCAAGCGGATCGTGACAACCTGCCCACACTGCCTGCACACGCTCAAGAACGAATACCCGGCTTTTGGCGGGGAGTACCAGGTCATTCACCACACGCAGTTGATCAACGAGTTGGTTGGGGCTGGCAAAATTGAGCTAAAAGCGGATAACGATACGCTCCAGGTTACTTTCCACGATCCGTGTTACCTGGGACGCCACAACGGGATAGTGGATGCACCGCGTGATGCGCTCAAATCGGCGGGTGCGCTGACGGTCGAGATGCCGCGCAACGCTGCCAAATCGTTTTGCTGCGGTGCGGGCGGCGCGCAAATGTGGAAGGAAGAAGAGCCCGGCACAGAGCGCGTCAACGCTGCCCGTTATGCCGAGGCCAAATCCACCGGGGCGAAGACGCTGGCGGTCGGCTGCCCGTTCTGCCTGACGATGATGAGCGATGCCGCCAAAGCAGATGATGTCCTGCAGGTTTTGGATGTGGCCGAAATCGTGGCCGCGCGCTTGAAGGATTAAAATTTTAACGTAGAGTTGCCAAGGGCGAAGTCGCAGAGTTTTTTTTGATAAAACTCTGCGACTTTATGATTCTGTGTTAACCACTTTCAGGCAAACCCACAATCTTGACAGTCTTATTGCCAAAAAGTTGCCGCATTTTCACTTAAGTCGTATACTTGGCAAGTTGTACTAAAACTATCAGGAAAGGAGGATAGGCAAGCATGTCACAAGAAGGCGAACGTTCTGGCTCTGCTGAAAGTCAGCCTCCCAGTTATTCTGGGACAAATTACCGTCAGACGGACGCTGCCTTCACGCGTCTTCTCTGACTTATCTAACCAATAAGAAAGGAATCCGCCCATGCTGACCATCCTCAAGAATACCGAGCAGGGCCTGCAAGTGCTCGAAAACTTTATCAACGGCTGTTGGGTCAATGTCATCGACCCGACCCCCGAAGAAATTGCCCAACTGGAAGAGTGGGGAGTCTATCCAGAGTACGTTCAATATTCGCTCGATCTCGACGAAATGGCGCGCAGTGAACGTGATGAAGACTATGTCTTCATCCTTTTGCGCATCCCCTACTATAATGGCGCCGCGGCCGATATCCCCTATACCAGCATCCCGCTCGGGATTTTGGTTTTCAATAATTTTGTCGTCACCATCTGTCGCTACGACAACGATATCAATCGCATTCTGTGTAACGGAAAATATCGCGGCCTGCGCACTGGCAAGCGCTACCGCTTCGTGTTGTATGCTCTGCTCGAAACCGCCACTCGCTACCTGGCCCACCTGCGCGAGATCAACAAAACCGTTGAAATCGTCGAAGACCGCCTGCAAGCCTCCACTCGTAACAAAGAACTGCTCGAACTTCTTAAATACCAGAAAAGTCTGACGTATTTTGCGACCGCCCTGCGCTCCAACGAAGTGATGATGGAACGCTTGCAGCGCATGCAAATGTTTAATACGTATGAAGAAGACCAGGACCTGCTCGAAGATGTGCTCACCGAAAACCAGCAGGCCATCCAGATGGCGAACATCTACTCCGAAATTTTGGCCGGGTTAATGGATGCCTTCGCCAGCATCATCTCGAACAACCTCAACATGGTCATGAAAGCTCTGGCTGCCCTGACCATCATCGTCAATCTGCCGACCATCGTTGCTTCGTTCTATGGCATGAATGTGCCCTTGCCCGGACAGGATCACCCGCTGGCTTTTGTTGGCGTTATTGCCAGTTCAGTGGCCCTGACCATTATTGCTACCATCATCTTCTATAAACGCAACTGGTTCTAACATGAAAATCTCTGCCCCTCAACTCATTCACGATGCACAGGCCCAGCTCGGCGAAGGCCCGGTCTGGGATGCGGCCCGCAATTGCCTGTGGTGGGTCGATATCCTGACCGGACGCCTGCACCGTTACCTGCCGGAAACCGGGCAGGATAATTTCATCGAGCTTGGGCAGCCGCTTGGCTGTGCGGCTGCCTGCCGTAGCGGAAAATTCATTTTGGGGATGAAAAACGGGCTGGCGATCCTTCGACAAGCTCCGGACGACGCCTTGGGCCTGGATACCGTTCAACTGGACTGGGTTGCACAACCTGAGTTGCACCTGCCCGAAAATCGCTTTAACGATGGTAAATGTGGTCCCGACGGGCGTTTTCTTGCCGGGACGATGGATATGAAAGAAAAAGACCCGAGTGGCGCCTTGTACTCCGTTTCACCGGACGGCTCGTTAAAAACGCTCAAGACCGGCGTTCGTATTTCGAACGGCCTGACCTGGAGCGCCGATTACAAAACCTTCTACTATATCGATACCCCCACCCGCGAGATTGTCGCCTACGATTATGATCTGACCTGCGGCGAGATCGCCAACCCGCGTGTGGCCGTCCGCATTCCTGACGGGTTGGGCTGGCCGGACGGGATGACCTCGGATCTGGAGGGCCGCCTGTGGGTGGCGATGTGGGGCGGCGCAGCCATCACGGTTTGGGACGCGGCAAAAGGCGAACTGCTCGAAAAGATCAACTTCCCGGCAAAAAATATCACTTCGTGCGCATTCGGCGGATCGCAACAGGATACGCTCTACGTCACCTCGGCCCGTATCGGGTTGGACGCGGCCGATTTGGCGGCCTTCCCGGCTTCGGGCGGCCTGTTCCGCGTGCAGACGGCTGTTCAGGGGCAGCCCACCTTCGTTTTTCAGGATTAATTTACAGACAGGAGAAAGTTTCAATGTCCCAGAGAGTCGTTTACATCGATATTGCCAAGGGAATTGGGATTTTGCTGGTGGTGCTGGCGCACAACGGGTTGCAGTCTTATGCGCCTTTGGTGCACCAGTTTATTTATTCTTTTCACATGCCGCTTTTCTTCTTTCTTTCGGGCCTGTTTTTCAAGCCCGAGATTGGTTTTGTTGAATTGCTCAAAAAGCGTTTCAACAGCTTGCTGCTGCCTTATTTCTTTACCATCTTTCTGATCTATTTTTTTGAAATTTTCCTGGGAAAAATGGGCCTGCCGATCGCCTGGTCGCGGATCGCCAAGGCCTTTTATGGTAACGGTTTTTATCTGGACTGGGTGGCGATGTGGTTCCTGCCGGCCCTGTTTGTGATGAACCTGGTGGCGTTTGGTTTTTACCGCCTGTTAGGGCGTTTTGCTTCATCCTGGCCTCGTTGGGTTGGCCTGGTGCTGATGCAGGCGCTGGGGGTTTTTACGCTGAACTGGTTTGTACCTTTTGATGTCAACCTGTTGGGGCGCAGCGTGTCGCTGCAAGGGTTGCCCTTCAGCCTCGATCTGGCGCTGGTGGGTGGTTTTTTCTTTATCCTGGGGCGTGAAATTTACCGCGGCGTGCCGCAGAACTGGTTCGGTTCGTGGTGGCTTTTGCTGGGCTCAACGCTGCTGCTCCTGGGGCTGTTATGGTTTTCCCCGGCAGTGATCGATCTTAATACGCGTCGATGGGATGCTCCGCTGATCAATACGGTCGAGGCCCTGGCAGGGATTGCACTGGTGCTGGCGATTTCGTGGCAACTGGTGCGCGGACCTGCCTGGCTGGTGTCTTTTTTCTCGTACATGGGCCGCATTTCGGTTTTGATTTTGATCTTCCACAACCCGGTTCAGTCTTATCTGACCGGCAAACTCGACTGGTTGATCGGGGGCAGTCTTTACACGCCGCTGTTGGTTTACCCATTTGCGGTGCTGGTGCCGGTGCTGATCTATGAGATCGGCGTGAAGCCCAACCCGTTGGTGATGAGGTTGTTTGGGATGAAGAGCGCGTAAAAGAAACAAAACGATCGAGAGGACGACTGCGCAAGCGGCCGTCCTTTTTTGATGCCTGGCTTGTGTCACCCAGGGATTTCAACCAGGCCCGCATCTCCTCCATCACTTCTGCATAATTTCTGCACAATTAACCGGTATCCTTGGCCCTGTACAAAAAGAGATCAGGAGAATGGGTATGGCATTGGCTCGTCTTAAAACGTTTGATAAAAAAATCTGGTGGGGTCTGGCAGCGCTGGCGCTTTTGGCTCTGGCGGCTTTCTATTTTTATGGGCAGTCCACGGCAAAGAATGAGATCGTCTACCAGACCGAGCCTGTCGAACGCGGTTCATTAACTGCCAGCGTGGGCGCAACCGGCACAGTCCGGGCGCGCCAGTCTGCAACGCTGGTTTGGCAGGTCGAAGGCCGCGTCGAAACAGTAAGTGCTGGCATTGGCGATCGTGTCGAAGCTGAGCAGGTTCTGGCCTCGCTGGCCCAAAGCTCACTTTCACAGGGTATGCTTTTGAGTCAGGCTGAGCTGATTGCAGCCCAAACCGAGTTGGATACTTTGCTTACTTCCAACCTGGCGCTGGCCCAGGCCCAGCAAAACCTGGCAAGCGCCAAGCAAACCGTCGATGATGCTCAGAGCAAATATGACGGGCTAAACCGTCCGCGTGTGTCTGATGAGTTAATTGATCAGACGATGGATGAAATTGAAGCCACCCGGGCCCAACTCGATCGTATTAGTTGGATTTACGACCGTTTTTATGATTATAAAAACATGGATGATAACCGGCCCGCCAAAGCTGAAATGACTTTGACTCTGCTCAACATTCAAAACAATCTTGACCGGCAGGTCGCTCTTTACAACTGGTATACCAGCGCTCCTGACCCGCTGGAGATTGAACGCTCGCTGGCAAGCCTCAAGGTGGCCCAGGCCCGACTGGCAGATGCCCAACGCGAAGTCGATCGCATTGTGGACGGCCAGAACGCCGAGGACATTGCCGCTGCCCAGGCCCAGGTGGATGCCGCCCAGGCGACTTTGAATTTAGCCAGGATCATCGCTCCTTTTAACGGAATAATCACCGAAGCCAATCCTCAGCCCGGCGATATGGTTGCGCCCGGCGAAGTGGCCTTGCGCGTTGAAGATTTGAGCCATTTGTTCGTTGATCTGGAGATTTCGGAAGTCGATATCAACCTGGTTAAGCCGGGTCAGTCTGTTATCCTGGCTTTTGACGCCATTCCCGATAAAACTTACACCGGCCAGATCGTCAAAGTCGACCTGGTGGGCAAAGTGTCCGGTGGCGCAACCAATTTCCCGGTCACGGTCGAACTGCTCGATGCCGATCCGCTGGTCAAGCCAGGTATGACTGCCGCGGTAACGGTGACCGTCAAGGAAGTCGAAAACGTGCTGCTGATCCCCAACCGCGCGGTGCGTGTGCTGAACGGGGGGCGGGTTGTCTATGTTTTGATCGAAAACCAGCCCGTTGCAGTCGAAATCCGGCTGGGTGCAATCACCGATCTGTATAGCGAAGTGGTCGGCGGCGATTTGAGCGAAGGCGATCTGCTGGTCTTGAATCCCAGCCTGCCCTGATTTTTACATTCTGTCATTATTCTGCAAATCCGCCCCCTTGGGGCAAATTAAAACCGGAGGTTTTCTTATGTTCAAAAATCGTACTTTCTGGATTGTCGTTGTCGTGCTGATCGTTGCGGCCGCGGCCTATTATCTGACCATTGGGCGCTCCACGGCTGCCGACGGCACAACCTATGAGACAGAGACTGCTGCGCGTGGCACGTTGACCGCCAATGTTGGCGCAACAGGAACCGTTCGGGCCGGGCAATCGGCCATTCTGACCTGGCAAACCGGCGGGCGGGTGGAAGCGGTCAACGCTTTGATCGGCCAGCGAGTGGCACAGGATGAGGTTCTAGCCACCCTTTTGCAGACTTCCCTTTCGCAGGGCATTATTTTGGCGGAAGCTGACCTGGTTTCGGCCCAGAAAAACCTGGATAATGTGCTTCAATCCAGCCTGGCGCTGGCTCAGGCCGAGCAGAACCTGGCAAACGCCAGACAAGCTGTCAAGGATGCCGAAGAAAACCTGACCAAGCTCGACTACCGCCGCGCCACCGATAATTTGATCCAACAGACCCAGGCCAATATCGACCTGGCCAAGAAGAACGTGGCTTTGGCCGAAAGCGCCTACAAAGCGGTTCAAAATCGCCCCGATGGCGATTCGAAAAAAGCCCAGGCCTTGCTCGAACTGACCAATGCCCGCCAGGAATTGACCAATCAGACCAACAACTTAAACTGGTATACCGGCACCCCCACCAATTTGGATGCTGAAAAATATCGCGCTGCCCTGGCAGTGGCTGCGGCTCAACTGGCTGATGCCGAGCGCGAAGTGGCCCGGTTGAAAGACGGCCCGACTGCTGATGATGTGGCCGCCGCCGAAGCGCGTGTTGCCGCGGCCCAGGCCACTCTCAACCAGGCCCGGATCATAGCCCCCTTTGACGGGACTATCACCAGTTCCGAGCTGCAGCCCGGCGATGTTGTGACAACCGGCTTTACTGCTTTCCGCGTGGATGATCTTTCACAACTGCTGGTCGATCTGCAGATCTCCGAAGTCGATATTAACGATATCCAGATCGGTCAGGCGGTTACGCTCTCCTTTGACGCCATCCAGAGCAAGATGTACAACGGCCAGGTGATCAAGGTCAATCAGGCTGGTGACTCAACCACCGGCGCGGTCAACTTCACCGTGACGGTCGAACTGACCGATGCCGACGAGCTTGTCAAACCGGGCATGACCGCCGCGGTCAACATTACCGTCAAAGAAATCACCGATGCCCTGATCGTGCCGAACCGCGCTGTGCGCGTGGTTGACGGCGAGCGGGTTGTCTACGTGTTGCAAGACGGCGTTCTGACGATGGTCACAGTCCGTTTGGGAGCCAGTTCGGATTCGGTCAGCGAAGTGGTTGGCGGTGATCTGAAAGAAGGCGATCTGGTGGTCTTGAATCCGCCGGCCGCGATGTTTGGCCCCGGCAGCGGCGGCCCCCCCGCTGGCATGCGCGGTGGATAGAGACGAGGCGATGATGAAAGAAACCGTTATTTCGGCCAGAAACCTGACCAAAGTTTATAAAATGGGCGATGTCGAAGTGCAGGCCCTGCGCGGGTTGTCGATGGACATTTACAAGGGTGAAGTAGTTGCCATTGTCGGACCGTCCGGCTCGGGAAAATCTACCCTGATGAACATTCTGGGCTGTCTCGACCTGCCCTCCAGCGGCGAATATGCCCTGGATGGCGAGCAGGTTGCCAACCTGACGGATGACCAGCTGGCAGATATCCGTAACCGCAAGGTGGGCTTTGTCTTTCAGAGCTTCAACCTGCTTTCGCGCCAGACCGCCCTTTCCAATGTGGAACTGCCCCTGCGCTATGCCGGCAAAATGGAAGGCCGCAAGGAACGCGCCCGCCAGGCGCTGATTGCCGTTGGCTTGCAGGATCGCATCAGCCACCGTCCGTACGAGCTTTCTGGCGGCCAGCAGCAGCGTGTGGCGATTGCGCGTGCCCTGGTCAACGACCCGGCCATCATCATGGCCGATGAGCCGACCGGCAACCTCGATTCAAAGGTCGGACAGGAGATCATGGATCTGCTCCTGAACCTGAACAAGGAACGCGGTACGACCCTGATTATTGTTACCCACGACCCACGTGTGGCGGCCCAGGCCGGGCGCACCATCCACGTCCGCGATGGCGTGGTGGAAGGGCAGGAATTATGAAACTGACTCAAATTTTGATCGAAGCGCTCGAAAGCTTGAACGCCAACAAAATGCGCTCCGGTCTGACCATTCTCGGGATTGTGATTGGTGTCGCGGCGGTGATCGCCATGCTGGGCGTCGGCAACGGTGCGCAGGCCTCCATTACCGGCTCGATCAATGACATTGGCACAAACATCCTGTTTGTCTTCTCTGGCAATGAAGAAGCCGATGTGCGCAATCCGCGTCCGCTGACTCTTAAAGATTCAGAAGCCCTCGCAGACCCATTCGCTGCGCCCTCAGTGCAGGCGGTTGCTCCGGTCATCCAGGGACAGCATGAAATATCGGGTGGCGGAGAAAAGACCGTCGTGCAGGTAAACGGCGTTGTTCCGATCCATGCCCAGGTGCGTAATGAACTCCTGGTCGAAGGCGAATTTATCACTGAAGCCCACCTTTTGGGGCGAGCCTCGGTTGCCATCATCGGCCAGGATACCGCCGATGCCATTTTTGGCCGTAAAACTGGCGTAACTGGTGAAACCATCCGTATCGACGGGCAGCCCTTCCGCATCATCGGTGTGCTCGAATCAAAAGGCGGCGGCATGATGGGCAGCCAGGACAACCGTGTGCTGGTCCCGTTGACCACCGCCCATACCCGCCTGAATGGCGGCTCCAGCGATTCGGTGGATATCATCTACGTCCAGGCGGTCAGTGCAGAGGTTGTGCCCTCCGCTGCCGAGGAAGTTTCTCAGATCTTGCGCACCCGCCATCGCAACGAAGTCGGCGTGGACGATTTCACGGTTTTCACCCAGCAGGATTTTCTCACCACTGCTGAAAGCATCACCGGTGTGTTCACCATCTTCCTGGGCGGGATTGCCGCCATCTCGCTCCTGGTGGGCGGGATCGGCATCATGAACATCATGCTGGTTTCGGTCGTCGAGCGCACCCGTGAAATTGGCCTGCGCAAAGCCCTGGGCGCGCGCAAGAGTGACATCCTGACCCAATTCCTGGCTGAATCATCCCTGCTGAGCGGGCTGGGCGGCATCATCGGTATTATCCTGGGCTGGCTGCTGGCTGTCGGGATCGAACAAGTTTCGATCGTTCTCGATTCGCCTTTCAAGACTGCCATCAGCCTCGATTCGATCTTGCTGGCGACTCTCTTTTCTGCCGCGATTGGCCTGTTCTTCGGCATTTACCCGGCCAACCGCGCTGCCAGCCTGGAGCCTGTTGAAGCTTTACGCTACGAGTAACCTATAATAAAACCATGCCCAAAACCATCCTTGTCGTTGACGACGAACCCAAGATCCTTGAAATCTGCCGCGATTACTTGACCGCTGCCGGTTACGATGTTCAGACCGCTCCTGACGGTTTGCGCGCGCTCACCCTGGCCCGCAAACTCAAGCCTGATCTGCTGGTGCTGGACTGGATGATGCCTGAAATGGACGGCCTGGATGTTTTGCGTGAATTGCGCCGCGAGAGCAACGCCCCGGTCATCATGCTCACGGCGCGGGTCGATGAAAGCGACAAGCTGATCGGGCTGGAATTGGGCGCAGACGATTACATCACCAAGCCCTTCAGCCCGCGTGAGCTGGTGGCGCGCGTCAAGGTTGTCCTGCGGCGCGGAACGGGCGCACCCGCCCCTGGTGACCTGCTGCGGGCGGGCGAGTTGACCCTCGACCGCGCCCGTTACCAGGTCAGCCTGCCAGACCGGGTGGTGCCGTTGACCCCCACCGAATTTGAACTGCTCTACACCCTCGCCAGCCAGCCGGGACGTATCTACACCCGCGCCCAGCTTTTGCAGGCCGTGCATGGGGTTGCTTTTGAAAGTTACGAGCGCGCCATCGATTCGCACATCCGCAACCTGCGCCGCAAGATCGAACCCGCCACAGGCCAGGCCGATTACATCGTCACTGTTCACGGCCTGGGCTACAAATTCGCAGAATAACATGGCCCATCAACCCGACCCAAAAACTGTTTTTACCATTCGCGGCAGGCTTTCACGCCTGGTTGCCTGGGCCTTTGCGATCGTTGTATTGATCATGATGACCATCGGTCTGGGTGTCTCCCTGCTTACCTCGGGAACTGACATGGTCAGCTACAAAGCCTTTTTCATCCGCCCGGCCTTACAGTCTTATTACCTCGAGAACGGCGGCTGGCAGGGTCTGGAGCTTGGCCAGGTTGAGTTCGAACTTCTGCCGTTCGAGCGCGCTCATCGTTGGTGGAGCGGTGTTTACGTGATCGATCAACAAGGCGATATTCTGCTTGATGAGGGCCAAAGCGACACAGCCCTGATCGGCCAATTGCTGACCCTTGACGATCTTCGCACCTATCCGATCATCGTCAATAAAACTGAAGTCGGGCAAATTGCCATCCGCGCCGATGAATTTGGGATCGCGCGCTATTTTCTTGACCTGCTGGCTCCGCTGACCGGGCTTTCCATCTTCGGCGGCTTGCTGACCGTTATTTTTGGCATATTGCTCACCCGGCGCGTTGTCTATCCACTGGCAGAAGTCATTGCCGCCTCGCAGGCTGTTACGCGCGGTGATCTTTCGGCGCGTGTCGCGGTTGGTGGCTCGTCTGATATCCGCGACCTGACCGACAACTTCAACCGCATGGCCGACAGCCTCGAACAGAACGAAACCCAGCGCCGCAACCTGCTGGCCGATGTTGCCCACGAACTGCGCACCCCGCTGACCGTCATGCGCGGCAAGCTCGAAGGCATTCTGGATGGCGTTTACCCGCCCGACGAAAACCACATCGCGCCGGTGCTCGAAGAAACCTACCTGCTCGAAAGGCTGGTTGAAGACCTGCGTTTGCTGACCCTGGCCGAAACCCGCCAGATCCATTTTGAAATCAAAGAAGTGAATGTGAATGCTCTTGTTGGGCGGCTGATCCCGTTATTTGAGGCCCAGGCCAGCGAAAAGGGCATTACCCTGCGCGCTCAAACGACTCCCGACCTGCCCGCCGTACTGGCAGATCATCAACGCTTGGAGCAGGTCATCGGCAACCTGGTCAGCAATTCCCTGCGGCACGTTCCCGAAGGTGGAGAGATCGTCATCGAAACCGGCAAGACTGCCTCCGGTTTGCGCGTCAGCGTCCTGGACAACGGCCCCGGCGTCCCCGAAGCGGATATCTCGCATCTGTTCGAGCGCTTCTGGCGCGGAGAGAAATCGCGCGCGCGCAGTTCCGGCGGGGCGGGTCTGGGGCTGGCGATCGCCCGGCAACTGGTCGAAGCCCAGGGCGGCAGCATCCATGCCCAAAACCGCGCCCAGGGCGGTCTGGAAGTCAGCTGTGAGCTGCCCGCCTCGACGCCGAACCCGACTGCCTGACAAAAAGCAAAAGACCCGGAGATCATCTCCGGGTCTTTTTTTCAGTAAGGCTCCTCGTCGTGGACTCGAACCACGAACCTAGCGGTTAACAGCCGCTCGCTCTGCCGATTGAGCTAACGAGGAACGCGAATGCAGATTATATGCAGGTAGGTGCATCCTGTCAAGAAGAAATTTTAGTAATCTATGGCGCTCAGGCGTTTGAGTTTATCCCAGCGGTGGGTGGCCTTGATCTGGCGAATTGTGCCAGTCAGGCCGCGCATGACGAGCGAATCTGTCTCTGCGCCATCGCTGGTATAGTGGACACCCTGCAAGAAATCGCCGGTTGTGATGCCGGTTGCGGCAACAAAAACATCTTCGGAAGAGACAAGGTTTTCAGTGGAAAGCACTTTTTCGAAGTCATAACCCATTTCGAGCGCACGTTTTATTTCGTCTTCGTTGCGGGCAAAGAGCTTGCCCTGAATTTCGCCGCCCATGGCGCGCAGGGCGCAGGCGGCGATCACACCTTCAGGGGTGCCACCGATGCCGAAAAGGGCGTCCACCCCGGTATGGGGCCAGGCGGTCATCATGGCAGCGATCACATCGCCATCAGGGATCATGCGGATGCGCACCCCGGCAGCGCGCATTTCGCGGATCATATCATCATGGCGCGGGCGATCGAGGATGATGCAGGTCAGGTCTTCGAGGTGTTTGTCTTTGGCTCGGGCAATGGCTTTCAGGTTGTCAGTAATGGATTTCTCGATGTCAATGACACCCTTGGCTTCAGGGCCAACTGCAATTTTATTCATGTAAAGGAACGGGCCGGGATCGAACATGCTGCCACGCGGAGCGATCGCAACGATCGCGATCGAATTCGAGCGTCCATAGGCCAGCGGGCGTGTACCGTCGATCGGGTCAATCGCCAGGTCGAATTCCAGGCCTGTATTGCCAGTGCCAACTCTTTCGCCGTTGAATAGCATCGGGGCCTGGTCTTTTTCCCCTTCGCCGATCACGACAATCCCGTTGATATCCATGCTGTTCAAGACCAGGCGCATGGCGTCTACGGCGGCTTTGTCGGCTGCTTCTTTGTTGCCGCGCCCCATGAAGCGGCCTGCAGCCAGCGCTGCGGCTTCGGTGACGCGCACCAGGTCAAGGGCCAGATTTCGGGTTGGTTCACGTTCCATGTGTTTTGCTCCTTGTGTTTAAATTTGATGTGCCGTGCGGTCATTCCGCACGGCACATTTGGATTTAGAGAAACCACACTATGAAGTAATACCCAAGGATTGCCCCCCACAGCCAGGAGTCGATGCGGTCAAATGCGCCGCCGTGGCCGGGAATGATATTCCCAGAATCTTTGATGCCGACCTGGCGTTTGAACATGCTTTCGCCCAGGTCGCCGAGCGGTGTAAGCAGCCCGATGAAAAGACCGAGCAGGCCTCCCTGCCAGATGGGCACGCTGAGCGGCCCCCAGGTTGTGTAGGCAAAGGAGAAAAACATGCCTGCCAGGCTGGCGGTGAAAACCCCGGCCCAGTAGCCTTCCCATGATTTTTTCGGGCTCAGACGGGGCGCTATTTTGTGCCTGCCGTATGCTGAGCCAATGGTGTAAGCGCCAATATCCGCCATCCAGACACAGGGCAACGCAAGAAAAACCCACCATGCGCCATTCGGCAGGCTGCGCAGATCGATCAGGTAGCTGCCTATCCAGCCGATATAGACCAGGCCGGATATGGTGATCCCAAAGTCAAGCACGGCGCCATCCTGGCCGCGTTCGTACTTGAAAAGATGAATGGCCAGGGCCAGCAAGATGAATACTTCGAGAACAGGCAGGCTGTAAGTTGGGAAAAATGCGCGTGCTGACGTTATAAGAAAAGTCCCGCCTAACAGCACCAGGCGGGATGGTTTGTGATGCGCAACCTGGAACATGTTCGAGTATTCCCAGGCTGCGGCGACAAGCAAGAAAGAAATTAATAGAAAATAGGGTATGCCCCCAAACATCAGCACTGGCAATCCAACGGCGAGAATTGCCAGCGATGAAATGGTGCGTTTATGCATGTTTTTCCTCGTATTCGGACGAAGATACCTTGCCGTAACGCCGGTCGCGGTTGGCATAGGTTTCGATGGCTTTCTGGAATTCTTTTTTGTGGAAATCGGGCCAGTAAGTGGGCGTTACATACCATTCAGAATAAGCCGCTTGCCAGATGAGGAAATTACTGATGCGCAATTCTCCAGAAGTGCGGATGATCAAATCCGGGTCGGGGATGCCGGCCGTGTAAAGATAGCGCGCGAAGGTTTCGGGTGAAACCTGGTCGGCGCTGATCCCGTCCCGGATCATGTGCTGAACCGCCTGGACAATTTCATCACGCCCGCCATAGTTGAAGGCGATGTTGAGGATGAGCCGTTCGTTTTTCTCGGTCAGTTTGACGGCTTCAATGACTTTGGCCTGCAAATGGGATGGCAATTGCTCCAAACGCCCAATGTGGCGCAGGCGCACACCCTGATCATCCAATTCTTTTAATTCTTTATCGATGACATCTTCCAGGATGCGCAGCAAACCGTTGACTTCTTCGCGGGGCCGGCCCCAGTTTTCAGTCGAGAAGGCGTAAATCGTCAGGAATTGGATGCCAAATTCCACGCAGGCGCGAATAACGCGTCGCAGGTTTTCCGTCCCGGCTTTGTGGCCGGCCAGGCGCGGCAAGCCGCGTTTTAACGCCCAACGTCCATTGCCATCCATGATGATGGCAACGTGAGCGGGTAGTTTTGTAGAATCAGGGAATGGGTTGGACTGACTCATCGATGCCAGGTTAAACTTCCATGATTTCCTGCTCTTTACGCCTGCCGATCGATTCGATCTCTGCGACCACCTTGTCGACCATTCTTTGCAGATCTTCCTCGCCGCGCTTGCGCTCATCTTCAGAAACCATTTTTTCGGTTTCAAATTCTTTCAAATCTTTCATTGAGTCGCGGCGCACGTTGCGCACAGCCACTCTCGATTCTTCCAGTCGGTGATGCACCATTTTTACCAGGTCGCGACGTCGTTCCTCGGTCAATACCGGCAGGTTCAAGCGAATGGCCTGTCCATCGTTGTTGGGGGTTAGACCCAGGTCTGAAGCCAGGATGGCCTTTTCAACGGCCTTCAGGGTGGATTTGTCGAAGGGTTTTATGAGCAGGGAGCGCGGTTCGGGAACGCTGATGGAAGCCAATTGCATCAGTGGGGTGTCTGAACCATAATATTCAACATGGATTTTTTCAACCAGCCCGGGGTGAGCTCGTCCGGTGCGAATGCCAGAAAGGTCATGTTCCAGCACGCTGATTGCGCTGCGCATACGCGATTCTGATTCTTTCAACAAGTCTTTAATCACATCGGCCTCCTGAAATTAGTTTATCACTCTAAGGATACCTTAAAGTGTGAATTTGCGCCACTCAGCAAACCGCCCTTGAACTTCCGGCTGGCATCGATTGTTAGTGAGAATTTTTACTGATAGCGAAACAAAAGCGGCACACATCCAAAAGATGTATGCCGCTTCCATGATCGTTATATCTAAGCGGATACGAGCGTGCCCACTTTCTCGCCTTGCATGGCTTGCTTGAGCGCGACTTCATCCCACAGGTTCAAAACCAGCAGGGGGATGTTATTTTCCATGCAGTGGGTAATAGCCGTTGAGTCCATCACCGCCAGACGGCGGTTGAGTACTTCAATGTAAGAAAGATGATCGAACTTGGTGGCGTGGGGATTTTTCTTGGGATCAGAGTCGTAGACACCGTCCACCTTGGTGGCTTTGATGACCACATCCGCGTCGATTTCGGTCGCGCGCAGGGCGGCGGCGGTATCTGTCGAAAAGAAAGGATTGCCGGTTCCGGCGCCAAAGATGACGACCCGGCCTTTTTCGAGATGGCGAATGGCGCGGCGGCGGATGTACGGCTCGGCAATCGCGCGCATTTCGATGGCAGACATGACACGGGTCAAGACGTGCTGCCGTTCGAGAGCATCCATCAGCGCGAGAGCGTTCATCATCGTGCCGAGCATGCCCATGTAGTCTGCGGTGGCGCGATCCATACCGCGTTCCAGTCCTTGCTTGCCGCGCCAAAGGTTCCCTGCGCCAATCACGATCGCGATTTCGGCTTTCATTTCATAGATTTCTTTGACCCGGCTGGCAATGGCTTCGACTTCATCGACGTTAATGCCAAAGCCGCTTTCGCCTCCCAGGGCCTCGCCACTTAGTTTGAGTAAAATACGGCGATATTTAAGTTCAACCATTTTTTCTCCTTGAGTTTGATGGGCTGTCAAAAAAAAAGCCAACCCTGGGGCTGGCTTTTTTTATTTATTCAGCAGAAGTGCTTTGTCCAAGTTCCCACCGTTGGAAACGGCGGATGATGATGCTTTCACCCGTGCTGGAGATGGTGGCATGCAGCAGTTTCTCGATGGTCAATTGCTCATCGCGAATGTAGGGCTGGCGCAGCAGGCAAACTTCGTCGCGGAACTTGTTCAGGCGGCCTTCGACGATCTTTTCAGCAACGGCTTCGGGCTTGCCTTCTTCCAAGACGCGCTTCTTGGCGATGTCGGCCTCGTGGGCAAGCATCTCAGCGGGGATCTCGGCTTCTGTGATGAAGGTTGGGGCCGAGGCAGCGATTTGCAGGGCTACTTCGTGAGCGAAGCTACGGAAAGCCTCGGAGCGGGCAACGAAATCGGTTTCGCAGTTGACTTCAACCATGACGCCGACGCGTCCACCACCGTGCGAGTAGAGTTCGACAACGCCGTTGGAAGCATCGCGGTCAGAACGCTTGGCAGCGGTCGCCATGCCTTTTTCGCGCAACCAGTCTACAGCCTTTTTGAAATCGCCATCGGCTTCAGTTAAAGCCTTGCGGCAATCTAAAATGCCGGCATTGGTGGCGGCGCGTAACTCCTTAACCATCTGGGCAGTAATTTCCATAGTTTCCTCTTACTCGTTCTCTGTTTTTTCAGCTTCGGTTTTGGGTTCTTCTGCGACAACAGGTTCTTCTTCCACAGCCGGGACGCTCAATTTTGCGAGCGTGGACTGGCCGAGCAGCGCAGCATCATCCAGTTCGTCTTCGTTGTCCATGCGGGCAAGTTTGCGAGGGGTGAGTTCAGTGGTGCTAAAAACAACTTCTTCTTCAGCGCCCATGTCATCATCTTTGCGCATGGCTTTGCCTTCGAGGACGGCATCTGCGATTTTGCCAACCAGCAGCTTGATCGCGCGAATGGCATCATCATTGGAGGGGATAACGTAGTCGATGTTCTGGGGGTTGCAGTTGGTGTCAAGCAGGGCCACAACCGGGATATTAAGCAGGTTGCATTCGTGGACAGCGGTCTCTTCGCGACCAACATCAACGATGAAAACCAGGTTGGGTACGCGCTTCATCTTGCGAACACCTTCGAGGCGGGTTTGCAAACGAACGATTTCGCGTTCGATCAACAAACCTTCTTTTTTGGTCAGTCGATTGATTTCGCCGCTGTCGCGCAGGTTTTCCAGACGTTCCATTTCCTGGATACGTTGATACATGGTGTTCCAGTTGGTCAGCATACCGCCCAGCCAGCGTTCGGTAACGTAGGGCATACCGCAGCGCATGGCTTCTTCGCGCACGGTTTCTTGCGCCTGGCGCTTGGTGCCGATGAACAGGATCGTGCCGCCCTGTTGAACAACATCACGAATAATGTTGTAGGCAGTATTGATCGATTTGACCGTCTGTTGCAGGTCAATGATATGGATGCCGTTGCGTTCTGTAAAGATGTACGGCTTCATACGGGGGTCCCACTTGTTGGTGCGGTGGCCGAAATGCACGCCACTTTCAAGCAGGGCTTTCATGGAAATAACAGCCATTCTTTCTCCTTTTGTCGTTTGCGGCGCTCTAAGCCGCGAGACAAGTTTAGCGGGGATATACTTACCCGCTCAGGGACGCTTGATGCCCGTCCCAGGCAGAGTGTGCCTGGTTCTATGACCAGAGCCGCGCAAGTATATCACAACTGGCTGAGAAGAGTCCAGCCAGTTGTGATGGTGATTCTGATATAAGGTTGCCTGATCGTGGGGCCTTGTGCCGAACTTTTAGCGGATTTCAACCGAATAAGCGCCGAGCTCGCGGGTGAAACGGGTCGTGCCGCTGACGGTCAGGATGATCTCATCCACATCGCCGCCAATGCTGATCGGGATTTCGATGGCCTGGTCAGCGGGCAGGGTAATGTTCTCAACCCGGATGGTATCGCCTTTGTAGATCAGCGCCAGCCTGAAGGTTTGGGGCAGCAAGTTCTGGATGCGGGCAAAGCCATCCGCCTGCCAGCCGCCATCGTCGCTTTCGAAGTCGGCAAAGTATTCGATCGCCGGGATGCTGATGTCGTCGAGCAGCAGTCCCTCGCCGTTGACGGCGGCATCGGTCACGTACTCAAAGCGCAGCAGCACCGTTTGACCGGCAAACTGCGAAAGGTCAACTGTTTCCTCGATCCAGCCGTTGGTGGTTCCGTTATAACCCCATCCGTACGAGTTGCCTGATGGGTCTTCTGCCGTGCCGGAGGGGGTCGGCAGGATTTCCCAGGTTTCCCCGTTATCGGTCGAGGCCACCAGGTAGAGGTAATCGTAATCTTCTTCCAGGTCATACCAGGTCTGGTAGCTGATCTCGATCGGACCGGAGGCCTGGCTGAAATCGAATTCCTGGGTCAGGGTCATGTTCGATTCATCGCCTTTGTTCGACCAGAAAGCGTACAGGCCGGAGTAGGCGTCCGCGCTGGCGGGCAGCAGCCGGGTCTGGGTTGCTCCCTCAAAGCGCAGGGTGAAGTCGCCTTCGCAGGTGATGCTGATGTAATCGGTGCCGTATTGTTTGACGGTGCGTCCGTCCAGCGTGTCGGGACAACCATTAACGGTTTCAGAGGCCGAGGCTTTGGGCGCATCATCGTAAAGCTTGTAGGCGTAGCGGCCATCCGAGACATCGGCATCCCCGAGGTAGTTGCTGACCACCCAATCCAAAAACAGGTCATCGGCCCGGATGAGCTGGCCGCTGAGCGGATCGATGGCGTTGATCTCGCTCAGAACCGTGTCGACACTCTCCAGCCCATTTTCGGGGTGGCGGACCAGGGCCTGGGTGGCTTCTTCGCCGAAGCGGTCGAGGAAGTAGGCCGTGAACAGGAAGCCGGCGCCGTAGTGCGGGGTGGTCGAGCCGGAGTCGTTTGGCCAGTCATTGAGTTGCAGGTCGGGGTCGCTGATAAATGCGTAATCAAAGCCGCCGGCATTGTAGCCGTTGAGCAGGGTGGCCAGTTCTGAGAAACCTTCATTGAGCCAGGATGTTTCGTTGCGATCCTGCGACCAGTGGATCATGTGCTGGAATTCGTGGGCCAGCACCCCGTATGTAAATTCTTCGCTGAAGCGCACGGTGTCAGAGTTGAACAGGAACATCTCGTGAGCGTTGGAGTATTCGTGCGCGAGAGGGTGAGCCGCATCTGCCGAGGAAAAATAACCGGCCAGAGAGCTTCCCAGTCCGCTGGCGTACAGCACGTAGATGCGCTCATCTTCATCGATGCCGGGGTTGGATTCCGGGCCGAAGAATTCGCGATTGGTTGGGTAGATCTTGGTGTCGAAGGCTTCGGCCAGGTCGCGCAATTCACGCTCGTTGTAGCTGACACCTTCTTCGATCCAGAAATAGGTGCTGGGTGTGACGTAGCGCAGGACGGCTGTGATCTTGAAGTTTTCGTTCGTGTCAACGTTGGTTACCCAGAATTCTTCAGATGCGCCGACCTCGTAGGCTTTGCCGGGGAGGGTGTCGGGGATATTCGAAACGCCGCTCAGCCGTTCAGCCAGTTCGCGCGGATCGTTGATCGGGACAATGGTATTTTGCAGGATCGACAGGGTGTCCAGCGGGATATTTTCAACGGGGGTGCGGTCGAGTGCGACTGGCGTGGGTGTGGAGGGGTCGAGCGGGAAGCTTTCCTCGAACGGGAAGGTTTCTTCGCCTTCATAAGTAGAAGTTTCTTCGCTGAAAAGGTACAGCCCAGCGCCGCCGGCCACGGCCAGGACGAGACAACAACAGCATAAAACGAACGCGATGATTAAAATGATCGTGATCGGGGATGTCCAAAAACTTTTATTTTCCATGTCAAATCTCTTTCATTGAACATTGAACTATAAAGCAAAACTTTTTGATTATTTCCTGGCTATTTTTAGCCAGAACTGATTCATGAACCAGGCTGCCAACCCGGTCAGCGCGATCAGGCTGACAAAGAACAGAATAACGATCGTAATCCCAGAATTGAAGATTGGCGAGGGTGGCGGGTGCATAACGTAATCGGCGGCTGAAAAGACATAGCGCAGAATAAGAATGAACAGGATATTGCCGGTTGCGGTTGCGCAGGGCAGGTTGAAAAGCCACAGGCCGACCTGTAAGAGTATACCAACCACCGCAAAGGTCAGCGCCAGGCGGAAGCGCGGCTCGGCCAGGAAGAGCCCGTTCCAGTTGGCCTGCATGGCCCACAGCGAAAGCGGCAAGTAGGTGACCCAGAAGACAACCCCGGTCCGCCCCAGGGAGGTTGACCACTCGTAAAAGGCGGATTGCCAACGGGCCAGGGCGCTGACTTTTGTGGCGAGCAGCCCCAGCAGCCCGGCCAGCGCGGCGCAGGCGAAGGCCACCTCAGCCGCCAGCACCCAGGCCCCGTGCAGGTAGACGATCCGCACGTTGGAGCCGAGCGATTTCTCTTCCGGCCCAAGCAGGGAGATCAGGGCGATCACAACCAATGTGACCAAAAACATTGCCAGTGGATTTTGGATGAGTTTTTTCATGGGTTCGATTTTACACGGTTTTGACAAACCTACCCCAAAAAGTGGACAAAAATCAATTCACGTCTGCCCCGGCCTGTGGTAAAACTCTGTCATCGGGCGCAGAAAATGCCCGCTACATAAACCGGAGGAATCCATGCCCAAAATCAACAGCATCAACCATGTCGCCATCGTTGTCGACGATATGGAAAAATCCCTGCATTTCTGGCGCGATGCACTCGGGATCGAACTGCACGAACTGCGCGATGTGCCTGCCGAGGCCAGCCAGGTGGCTTTCCTGCCCGTGGCTGGCGCGGAAATTGAACTCGTCCACCCGACGACCGAGGATTCTGGCCTGGCCAAGTATCTCGCCAAGCGCGGGCCGGGGATGCACCACGTCTGCCTCGAAGTGGATGACATTGATGGCATGATGACCCAGTTGCGTGAAAAAGGCATCCGCCTGATCAACGAACAGCCGCGGACTGCCGCGGATGGCAAGCGCTATGCCTTCATCCACCCTGAAAGCACCAGCGGTGTACTGGTCGAACTGTATCAGCTTTAGGTCGACAGGTTTTTACATAAAAAAAGACGCAGAGAAAATTACATTCTCTGCGTCTTTCATTTGGAGTCTCGCGACTCGGCAGCAAACTACTCTTTGATCTCGAATACACTCCCGCTGCTTGTGCCCTGCACTTCGGGGAAGTAGGTCATCCAGGCGTGGGCGGGCAGGGCGCGATACTGGCCCGGCAGGCTGGGGATGAGGGTGTAGGTCAAAACATACGTTCCGGCGGGTAGGTAATCCGAGGTCCACTGGACGTGGTCGCTGTAGATGCGCGGGCTGTCGAAATACCACCAGCCCCAACCGCTTGCGTAGGGGTCATCGGGCGAGAAGTATTCCACTTCCAGCGCATCCTGCCCCTGTTCGGCGGTTTTCAGCACCGGGTTGACGATTTCCGCACCAGCCGGGGCAAAATCTTCCACGTTGAGATAATACATATCGTGCGGCAGGCTGATCGTCACGCGCACCGTGAGTTTGCCAACTGTATTCGGCGTCATCTGCCAGGCCTGTACTGGCTGGCAGGGTTCGGAACTGCAATCGAAGTAGGCGCGGCTGACGGCAATCCCCTGGTTGATGGCCGGGGCGCTTTCGGCCGGCCGCAGCACATTCAGGATGGCGCGGTAATACAGCTTTCCCGTGCCGTCTCCGCGCAGGATCTTTAGCTCGTTCGGGCTGTTCGGATGCAGGCTGCTGATCGGTGTAACGGTGGTGACGGTGGTCAGCGCCTGCGGGCTGGAGGCCTGTCCACGTGCGATCTCGAGGCTGTTGAGCGTTGCGCTGAAGGGGAAGGAAGCAGCGAACTCACCCGTGCCGACCAGCGTGCTCGAGAGCGCCCTCAGCACCCAGGCATTTTGCATATCACCGCCCCAATCGCGGGTTGCCGAGCGATTGGCTGCCAGGTAGCGGACAGCATCCGTCAGCAAGGGTGAGGCCGGGTCGGTCCGCCCCAGGGCATGCACGATGACTGCTGTGGTGTAAATCGGCGTGCCGGGAGTGCGCCAGCCTGCGTCCGGGTTTTCCCAGAAAGCGCCGGTGGCTGAACGGTTGGCGGTTGTCGCCAGGTTTTCGAGCAGCGTCCCGGCGCGGGTACTGTCCTCAAGCCCGAGGTAGGCCAGGGCCAGGTAGGCTTGTCCGAGCGGGCTGAGGCGGTCTCGCAATTCAAACAGATCATCAATCGGCAGCGCCTGGCGGGTATCGCTCAAGCTGGCGGTTTTCAGGCTGCCCACTTCCCGGCCGTTTGGCGCGCCGTAATAGGCCAGCATGATGAAGGCTTGATCATCCAGGATCACATCCGGGGCATTCATATCAAGCGCCATCTGAAGAGTAAGGTATTCCTTGGCGCGTGTGATCGAGAATTCCAGGCCTGAAGGGCTGGCTTGCTCCACCAGGCTGAGGGCGTAGGTGACGTATGCGCTGATGAAGGCATCGCTGAGATTCTCTCCCCACATGCCGCGCCGGTACCAGTTCCAGCCGCCATCGCCGTTCTGTTGGGCGGCCAGTTTTCCGGCCCAATCGACGATGGATTGCTGGCGCTGGGCCAGTTCGGTTTCAGGTGTCCCTGCTTCACGCAGGGCCGGGATGATGGACAGATTGCCCAACAGGTAGGATGCGATCGCATCGTTGCTCGAGAAAGCGTCCGGTTCGGGCAGGCTCCCGGCGGCTTGCAGCAGATAAGTCCCGAGCGAGGGCGACATTTCAACGGTCAGATCTCCGCCCTGGGGGGCAAAGCTGCGAGGCAGGCTGACGATTTCGGTCTGCGACCCGGCTGCGGGGAGAATGCCAGCCGTGGCAAAGGTTTGCGGCGAGGTGTAATGCAAAATCGGGATCGCGCCGTCATTCGGGCGGGTGGCGTCCGTCAAATTCCCGGCCTTGACCGAGAAAACGAAATCAGCCGTCTGGGCATCTGCGGCGGTAACCCACCACGAGACCAGCGCGCGGCCATTGGCCGGCAAATCCACTTTTTGGGTGGCGGACTTGGCATCCTCGAGATTTGCGCCGCTCGCCTTGAGGGTGACTTCAGCCTTCAGCGCGTTGGCCGTGTTGTTGTTAACGTAGGTTGAAACCCGCGCGCGGTCGCCAATAACCAAATAGCGCGGGGTGATTGGGCGCAGCAGCAGTTCCTTGCTGGTGACCAGGTTCAGGCGCGCCTGCCCGACTCGCGTTTGATGATCGAGGCCGCGTGTCTCCACCTGCCAGGTGGTCAGGCTGTCGGGCAGGGTCAGGTCGATTTTGGCAGCGCCGTCCGCGCCGGTGACGAAGGTTGTCCACAGAGCGGTATCGGGGAATTCCTCGCGGATGACCGGCGCCATATCCCCGCCCCCGCCGCCCATGCCGCCCAGCATCGGGATGTTTCGCTCGCTATAAACGGCATTGGTCAGGCCGGTGCGCACGGCCAGCGGCTGAATATCGTAAAAAGCCGGAACGATGTCGGGCGCATTCGGGTCGGCCAGCGCCAGGGCGGCCAGATCCACCACCACCAGTGAGAACTCGCCCTGTACCGGCTGGCCTTTCGAATCGGTCACGCGCAGGTCAAACTGAACGTTTTCGCCCGGTCCGGCTTTTTCAGGGGTGGCTTTCAGGTCGACATTCAGGATGAAATTGAGCGGGTCTACTTCCAGGTTGATATAGCCCTGTCGGAATTGAAATCTCGGCCCGAGCAGGGTGACAGAGACGAAGGTATTGGGGGCGTTCTCATCGCTGAGCGGGATATCCACACTGGAGCCGCCTGCCGCCACCTGCACCAATTGCGCAGAAAGGATCGCGCCGCGCTCGGTCGTGACCAGCGCCGGGGCCGAACCTCCGAAGGGGTTGGGGATGAATATGCTGGCGGTCTGGCCGGGTTGGTAGTCGCTCTGGCCTGCCGTCAGGCGGATCTGGTCGTAGGGACTGGCGGGGAAGATGGCCTGCCCCTGTCCGCCGACCCAGATCAGCACTTCGCTGGCGTTGCCATCCACTTCGGCGCGCAGCAGGTAGGTGCCGGGGTCGGGCGGGGTGAACTTGGCTTGCGCCAGCCCGTCGCTGCCGGTGACAGCCTGTCCGCGTTCAACGAGCGTGGTTTGGCGGTCATAGCGCTTGGAGAATGAGCCTTCGTCACCGGGTCGTAAGACCCAGGTCACTTTTTGCAGTTCAAGCTGCAGGGTTTTCCCCGACAGGGGCAGTTTGTCGATGCCGACCGCTGTCAGCGTAAAACCGAGCGGTGCTTCGGCGCGCCCAACCCACTGCGCCGGGCGGATGCCGGGGTAGGCGGCTGCGGGATGGATCACCACCGATTCGCGGGCGCTGAGCGGGAATCCGCCGCTTTCGAGGGCCGTCACTTCAAGGGTGAAGCGCGATGTATTGTCCAGTTCGAGTTCGCCCAGATCGAGGTTGAAAGCGCCATCCGGACCGGTGCGGGCTTCTCCACTTGCAATGTCGATTCCATAGCTGCTTTGCCATTCTCCCAGCCAGTAAGCGGTATACGTTCCGCTTTGGAAACCGGGAATGTCGAAATATTCCCGTTCACGGTACAGCCGCCAGCTGAAGGGCAGATCACCCGCGGGTGCGCCGAAGAAGTAATCAGCGCGGACGGTGGCCTGCACCGCCTGGCCTGCCAGCCCTTCTTGCGGGGTCATCATCACTGAAAGATTGATCTCCGGCTTGCGGTAATCGGCCACATCGAAATAGATGGCATGGGTCTGGTCGCCCCATTTGCCGGGGTTGCCTTTGACCTCGATCCGCCAGCCCCCCGGTGTGGCTGCGTTGGGCAGGGTTAACTGCCCGCTAAAGGTTCCATATTCTGAAAAATTGACCGGTGTACTTTCAACTTCCCGCCCTTGCACGTCATATAGGCTGACCGTCCAGGGGATGGCTTGGGTGATTAAGCTGTAGCGCCCGTTGAAGGCCTGTCGGGCAACCCCGCGAAACGAAACCACATCTCCGGGGCGGTAGATCGGCCGGTCTGTATAGAGATAAACCTTTTCATTCTCAGAATTATAGTACTGGGCTGGAATGTCGAACTCCCAGGGTGAAATGCCATTGTTGAAGTTGGTGGCTGCGAGGCTAAAATGCTGGCTGGCCGGTTCTCTGAGCATGGCATAGTAAATCTCGCTGATATCCAGGTTAAGTTTGCCTGCCGAACGCCAAAGACCGTTGGCATCCGTCTTTCCGCTGTCGATTACCTGGCCTGTACTATCGTAAACTGCAACTTCATAGAATTGTTTTGCTTCCCCTGTAATTGAATCTGTTGCCCAGATCAGGGCGCTGTCGGCAGCCACTTTCAGGGTCAGGTTGACATTGCTGGACAAGATAAACAAGGGCTGGTTGTTGGTATTGAGTTGGCCAGATCCGATACGCGCAAAATACAGCCCCGGCCTGAGCGCTGAATCCTTTTCGGTCAGAGGGACAGAATATACGCTTGTTCCGGTTCCGGCAGAGACCGTTTCGCGCCAGCTCGAAACCTCGGCGGGTTGGAAAACTTCGCGAGCCTGGTAATCATTGTTTAATCTGAAGAAATCTTCCAGCGAGATTTCTCCGATACTGACATCCAGATACGACAGGTTCGTTACCTGAACGGACAGGCGCGGGTCTTCAGAGTAGACCATGATCATTGGCTGGTAAGGCATGGTCAGGGCGGGCGCGGGCGGGTTGCTGCGTAACTGGAATGTGTAATCCGAACCCAACTGGTTGCCCCAGCGGTCTTGCAACTGGCCTGAAATGGTCACCGTGTAAAGGAATTCCGGGTCAAAAAAACCATATATGTTTAAAACTTCTTCACTGGCCGATATCCAAAAACTGCTGACTGGCGGGCTGACCGTCACCAGTTTTTCAAGTTCGTTTGACAAATAGTTCCCGAGCGGGGCGGTCATATGAACGACAACATTCTCATCGTAATTTTTTACGCCGCCGTTATAGGGCTCGCTGAAAGACACGCCAAATTCGGGAAAGGAGATATAGTTTTTAAGGATGTTCTCCTGCAAGCTCTGCCCGCCGCGTGAACGGGATGCCGGCGACAGGCGCAGGCTGTACGCCGTGGAGCGGAGCAGCCTGCCCGCAGGCTTGAATACCGCTTCGGTGGCATTTTCATTCCATTCGAAGCTTCCGTTAATCTTCCCGCTCGGGCCGTCCAGCGTTAGATCGGCTTCAACGCTGGCTTTGTCCATCGGCTGGTTGAACGTGATAGTGAAGGTTGGTTCCAATTCAAGCAGGAAGTTATCGTAGGGGGTCAGGTCCACCACGCGCGGCATGGATGTGCGGAAAGACCAGCTAGGGGCTGTCTCCAGCTTTAACCCGGCCAGGCTTTGCAGCGACGGGTTGACCTGTACGAGGTACTCTACGCCGCCCTCCAGGGCCGGTTCGGCATGGAAGATGTAAGTGCTGGTATTGAGCCATTCGCCTTTGCCCGCGGTCGCGGGGGTCAGGCTGAATCCGGCTGGCAGTTCTGAAGAATCAGCGCCGAGCGGCACGACCGGCTGGTTGAAAGCCACCACCACTGCCGAATCGGTGCGGATATCGTTCGCATCTTCCGCGGGCAGGTTTTGGGTCACGCTCAAGGCGGGGGCGGTGTTAAATGTGACCGACCAGGGTTCGAGCCGTGCCAGACCGTTCGCGGCGGTCGCGCCGGGGGCCAGGCTAAAGGTAACGGCTGAGTCCGCGGGCAGCGGCTGGATCGGGGTAAAGGTCAGGGTCGAGTCATCGACCCAGGTGTAGATCCCGTCACCCTTATCCATCTTTAGCGTGGCTTCAACCGAGGCGCGCTGCATGGGCTGGTTGAAAAAGAAAGCGATGCCCTGCTGCACGCCGACCTGGCTGCCTGCTGGCGGGTCAGTCTCGGCGATCGCCGGCGGCAGTGGCAGCGCAGTGGCCGTCGGCAAGGCGATAAAGGGAATTTCAACCGGTGCGATAAAGCTGCAGGCCAGTGAAATGCTGAGAAACAGCACGATTAAAGCAGAAAAAAGGCGGTGATTTCGCGACATTATGTTTCTCCTGAATGAAATGCTATTTTGATTATACAGCGGCGGATCAAAAATGCAGATCACCAATCAAAACGGCTGGCAGTATAATTATTGAAACCTTTTCGGAGAAACCCATGAGAATTTTGGTGACCAATGACGATGGCGTGCAGGCGCCAGGCCTTTTGGCGCTGGCCCAGGAAATGCGCAAATTAGGCGATGTGACGGTACTCGCCCCCGACCGCAACTGGAGCGCCAGCGGGCACGTCAAGACGATGGAACGACCGCTGCGGGTGCGCGAAACCCGCCTGGCAGATGGGACAAGCGCTTACACCAGCGATGGCGCACCGTCTGATTGTGTGGCGCTGGCAATTTTGGGCGTATTGGATGAAACCTACGATCTGGTGGTCTCGGGCATCAACCCAAATGCCAATATTGGCCACGATGTGACCTATTCGGGCACGGTGACGGCCGCCATGGAAGCGGTGATTTCAGGGGTGATGGGGGTCGCCGTTTCGCTCAATTCTCCACCCGAACATGGCGAACTGGATTATGGCCCGGCGGCGCGCGCCGCCCTGCGCGTGGCAAAAAATGTGATCCAGCAGGGCCTGCCCGAAGGAGTTTTTCTAAACGTTAACGTGCCCCATTTGCGCGATGATGAGTTGAAGGGCTTTATGATCACACGACAGGGTCTGCGGGTTTACCGCGATGCCCTGGTGCGCCGCAAGGATCCGCGTGACAGGCCCTACTACTGGATCGGCGGCGATTCCCCGACCGGCATCCCCGAAGATGGCACTGATGTTGGTGCGCTGGCGGCTGGCTATGTCTCGCTGACGCCCATGCAGCTGGATCTGACCGCTCGCGAAACACAGAAAACTCTTCAAACCTGGAGTTGGGATTAAACCTATGCCTGGCTTTACTTCACCCCCTAACCCGTCCGCTTTTAATGCCCGCGTCTGGGATGTTGTCCGTAAAATCCCGGCCGGGAAGGTGCTGGCCTACGGCCAGGTTGGCGCGCTTGTGCCTGTGCCGGATGGCATGAGCCTGAAAGATTTCGATGCTTTTCGCGCGCGCTGGGTGGGCGGCGCCATGGCAGCCTGCCCGGAGGATGTCCCATGGTGGCGGGTGGTCAACGCCCAGGGCAAGATCAGTCCGCGCCCCGGGGCGGAGGAACAGCGTTCGCGGCTCGAAGCCGAAGGCGTTACCTTTGATGAAAAAGAGCGCATCGATATGAAGCGCTTTGGCTGGCAGGTTTGAAGTTTGACAAAATATGCACAAAACTCTAACAAAATTTTAAGGTAAAAATGCTTGCCTTTTTTGTATGAAAATAGTAATATATAGAAGACAAACGTCAGGGTGCCCCCCTCACCCTGGCGTTTGTCATTTAAGTTAAAAAATACGGGGTTGTTGCAAGAAAATCTTTCAATGGGTAAAATGAAAAGCGGAGATAAAAATCATGACTAATTTGGCACAATCCCCGCGCTGGAATTCAACCACCAAACTGATGGCTGGCTTTACGTTGATTGCTATTCTTGCTTTTGCGCTGGCAAAATTCCAGGGCATTTTGCCGCCGTTGATCATGACCTTCATGCTAGTTTATTTACTTTACCCGGTCGTGCGTTTCCTCAAGAACAGGTTGGGTTTCAAGTGGGGAGTGGCCGTTGCGGTGGTTTATATTGGGCTGATTTTGCTCTTTTTGGCGCTGGCGACCATCAGTGGTTTTGAACTGGTATCACAGGTACAGAGCCTGATCAAAATGGTCGAATCAAGCCTGACCGAATTGCCGAACTTGATCGAACAAATTTCCCACATCACCATAGAAATTGGTCCGCTGGTTTTTGAGATGAGCGCGCTCGACTTGAACAGCCTGAGCGGACAACTAATTGACGCCGCCCGGACTATGTTGGGCCGCACCGGAGAACTGCTCGGAACGGTGGCCGGGACCGCGCTCAATTCACTGGCCTGGACGGCTTTCGTTTTATTGATGTCGTTTTTTATCCTGGCTGAAAGCCGCGGTCTTCCGGGCGGCATTTTACAGATCGATGCTTTTGAATACACCGGTGATCTCAACCGGATGAAAAAAGAACTCACCAATATTTGGAATGCTTTTCTGCGCGGGCAGCTTATTCTGGTCAGCACGGCCATCTTTCTTTATACAATTGTCCTGAGCGTTTTGGGGGTGCGTTATGCGCTCGGATTGGCCCTCCTGACCGGTGCGGCGCGTTTTCTCCCCTATGTCGGTCCGGCGATCGCCTGGACGGTGATGGCCTTGGTGGCCTTTTTTCAGGCTTATAAGCCGTTTGGGTTATCAGATCTGGCTTATACCCTGATCATCCTGGTGACTGCCTGGGTGATCGATGCGATTTTTGACAATATTGTTTCGCCGCGGGTGATGGCTGATGCTCTAAAAGTTCATCCGGCTGCTGTGTTGGTTGCTGCGATTATTGCCCTCGATTTGCTTGGCGTTCTGGGGGTTGTGATCGCGGCCCCGATGCTGGCAACGTTGCAGCTGATTGCCCGCTACATAGTGCGTAAACTTTTCGATATCGACCCCTGGGAAGGTTTGAGCGAGTCCCCGACGCCGGAGCCTTTACGAGAGCAGATCGTCGGCTGGTTTGAGATCATTTCTGGCTGGGGGCAAAAACTAAAGAGATTGGCCGGAAAATAATTAGCGGTGCTATAATTTGCCGAACATTTGAAAGGAGCTAATCATGCCCAAAAGTACTGAACCCACAACTGAGACCCTGGCCGAGACCGAGAACTATCTGGTTTGGAAAGCCGAAGAACCTGATGGTGAGACCACCTATCATGTTGAGCTCGGAAACATGACCATTCATTTTTTCAAAGAAGAATGGGAAGAGTTTCTCGAGTTGGCCCGCGCACTGGAAGGTTAATCCCTGCTGGTGACTAACACAAAACGCCCTCTGTCAAACAGAGGGCGTTTTGCATAATTTTTGCTTTGTTATTGCTGGGCGTTTAGCGTTTGTCGTCTTTGAAAAAAGCTGTCAGAACAACGCTGACGATGCTTACGATCAGACCGCCCCAAAAGGCAGGCCAGAACCCGTCCACAGTGAAACCGATGCCAAAGTTAAGGCCGATCAGGCCGGTCAGCCAGAACAGCAGGGTGTTGATCACCAGGGTGAACAGCCCCAGGGTCAGGATGATCAACGGGCAGGTCAGGAATTTCAAAATTGGGCGTACCAGAGCATTCAGCAGGCCAAAGATCAGAGCCAGACCGAGGTAAGAGATCCAGGTGGTGCCCGGCAGGGGCAAGATGCCCGGTACCACGGCCACAGCGGCATACAGGGCCACCGCATTGATTAGCAAACGAATTAGAAACTTGTTCATTTTTGTCTCCTTTTGCGCGAAATTGCAGCGCAGTTGTCAGGTTTTAAAAGTATTCCGCACTTCCTGGCGAAAGCGTGAGATGTGCAGTATCTTGTTATACGGATGGGGATTAGTTTGGTTGCTGACCGGGAGATTCCATCCACAGCAGGGTGCGGCTGGGAGAAAACCCTGCGGCGCGCAAGGCTTCGTCTGCCGGGCCAGCTGGGTATTCGATGTGGACTCCCTGCTGTTGGGCGTACATGCGCCGGGTGTAGAGCAGCAAGCCAACCAGGGCTTCGTAATCGGGCCGGGGTGGGGAGGCCAGCCACAGATTGGCGGTTTTTCCGCTCTGGTAGCGGCAACTGACCGACCCGCGCAACTGCCCATCCGCCTCGACGGACCATTGGGAAACATCAATATCGCTCAGCAGGCGATAAAAGCCATCCCATAAATAAGGGCCAAAGCTCGACCAGGATTGTTGTTGGTACCAGCTCATTTCCGGTGGATAAGCGCGCTCCAGCCAGTTGCGCTGGAAATTCCAGTCACGCGCGGCTCGCGGGCGAATTCTAAAGCGGGCCGATTCGGACTTGCGCGGTAGCCCGGTTGACGGTGCGTACCATTCGGTGCGGCGGGCGCGTTCCCTGAACCCCAGGTCGCGGTAAATTTTTATCGCGCCGGGGTTATCATCGCGCACGTGCAGCCACAGGCTGTCGGCGCCTTTTTCGCGGGCGCGCCGCATTGCCACTTCGGTCAGGGCCCGCCCGATGCCCCGGCGGCGATAATCGGGGTGGGTGGCAACATTGGCGATCAGGTAAAGGCGCCGGCCATACTGGTGAAACGGGATCAAGCTGACGTTGCCGACTACTTTTCCATTATCTTCCCAAACAAACCCCGAAAGCGGCAGGGAAATAACATCGATCATATGCGGGGCCCAGTTGAGAAAAACATTGTCGCGGGCCTGGCGGCGCATTTCATCCAAATGCGAGCGCCCGCTGGCATCCAGGTTTTCTTTGAAGCACACCTCGATCAGGTCGGCCACACCGGTCAGGTCGCGCAGGATGTTGAGCGGGCGCAATTGACCGGGAGCAGTGTGCGATACATGTAATGTCAGGTTCATCTCTATAATTATAACTGGCAGAACAAATCGAGTGTAGAATAGACTCATATAGATTTCTTATGGCGTTCTTTGAGTGTGCCAACAGCTCTTTTGCTATAATTTCAGGGTATTTCAACCGAGTATTTGTCCCCC
The DNA here is from genome assembly GCA_002840685.1 of Chloroflexi bacterium HGW-Chloroflexi-6. GTDB lineage: Bacteria > Chloroflexota > Anaerolineae > Anaerolineales > Villigracilaceae > UBA8950. The sequence continues at coordinate 87,809 of PHBU01000003.1, forward strand.
TCAGTACAGAGAAGGAAAACCGTATATGATGCGATTTGACCGCTTTACCGAACGCGCCCAAGAGGCCGCCCAACGCGCGGCAGAAATTATCCAGCGCTACGGCCATAACCAGATCGATACCGAACACATTCTGCTGGCGCTGATCGAACAGCCTGGCGGTGTTATTCCACAGATACTTGAGATTCTCAGTGTTAATTCACAGGCGCTGGCTGACCGGCTGGACGCCACGTTGCGCGCCAGCCCGAAGGCCAATATTTTTGGCGGCGGGGCCGGGCAAATCTTCATTACGCCGCGTGTCAAACGGATCATTGACCTAGCCAACGAGGAAGCCAACCGCTTAAAAGATGAGTACATCTCGACCGAGCACATCTTCCTGGCGATCTTGACGGAGCGCAACACCCCCGCAGCCCGCATTCTGGAAACAACGGGAATTACCCGCGACCGGGTTTACGAGGCCATTCAGCAGTTGCGCGGCGGACAGCGTGTGACCGATCCGCAGGCCGAAACGCGTTACCGCACCCTTGAAAAATACTCGCGCGACCTGACCCAGATGGCGCGCGAAGGAAAACTGGACCCGGTGATTGGCCGCGACAAAGAGATTTTGCGCCTGATCCAGATCCTTTCGCGGCGCACCAAGAACAACCCGGTCCTGATCGGCGAGGCCGGGGTGGGAAAAACCGCCATCGTCGAGGGCCTGGCCCAGAAAATCGAAAGCAACGATGTGCCTGAAATCCTTTCGGGCAAGAAAGTGGTTGCGCTCGATCTGGGCGCGATGATCGCCGGGTCGCGCTTCCGTGGCGAGTTCGAAGAACGCCTGAAGGCGGTCATTGAGGAAGTCCAGCGTTCTGAAGGCGACATCATCATGATGATCGATGAGTTGCATACTGTGGTGGGCGCGGGCGCGGCCCAGGGCGCAATGGATGCTTCGAATATGCTCAAGCCGGCCCTGGCGCGCGGCGAACTGCAATGCATTGGGGCGACCACGCTGGATGAATTCCACAAGCATATTGAGAAAGACCCGGCGCTCGAGCGTCGTTTTGCTCCGATCTATGTCGACGAGCCGAATGTCGAAGATACCATCAAAATGTTGATGGGCCTGCGCGACCGTTACGAGGCCCATCACAAAGTCCGTTTTTCGGATGACGCCCTGAAGGCGGCTGCCCAATTGGCCGACCGTTATGTGACCGACCGTCACCTGCCCGACAAAGCGATCGATTTAATGGACGAGGCTGCTGCCAAGCTACGCGTGGCGCTCTATTCGATGCCGCCCGAGCTGAAAACTATGAAAAATGACATCGATAAACTGGCCGCTGAAGAAGAGCAGGCCGGTCTGGCGCGCGAGTATGAACGCGCCGCCCAGAAAAAGGTTGACCGCCTGCGCCTGGACGGTGAATACAAAGCCCTGCGCGACCAGTGGGAACGCGAACATCACATCGATGAAGTGGTAGATGTGCAGGATATTGCCGAAGTCGTCAACCAGTGGACCGGAATCCCGGTGACGCAAATGATGGAAACTGAAGCCGCCAAACTCCTGCAGATGGAAGAACGTTTGCATGAGCGCATTATTGGTCAGGAAGAAGCCATCCATGCCATCAGTGATGCCATCCGCCGGGCGCGTTCCGGGTTGAAAGACCCTGCCCGCCCGATCGGTTCATTCATTTTTATCGGCCCCTCGGGTGTCGGCAAGACTGAACTGGCCAAGGCTCTGGCCTGGTTCATGTTCGATGACGAAGATGCGATGGTGCGTATCGATATGAGCGAGTACCGCGAACAGCACACAGCCAGCCGCCTGTTTGGGGCGCCTCCCGGCTATGTTGGCTATGAGGAAGGTGGACAACTGACCGAGGCTGTGCGCCGCCGCCCCTACCGGGTTGTGCTGTTCGATGAAGTCGAAAAAGCCCACCCCGAAGTGTGGAACTCCCTGCTGCAGATTCTGGACGATGGCCGCCTGACTGACGGGCAGGGCAATGTGGTCGATTTCCGTAACACGGTCATCATCATGACATCCAACCTGGGCACCGAGTTTGTGCGCAAGAGCGGCGCGCTGGGATTCTTGCAGCGCAACGACAGCGATGACGAACGCGAGTCGCATGATAAGATCGAACGCGCCTTGCGAGGCACTTTCAGGCCTGAATTCTTGAACCGTATCGATGAAATCATCATGTTCTCGCCCCTGACGGTCGAGCAGATGGAATACATTGTCGATTTGCAGATGAAGGAAGTCCAGAACCGTCTGGATGAATATAAGATCTCGGTCACGCTCAGCTCCGCCGCCCGTACCTGGCTGGCCAAACAGGGTTATGATCCGGCCTTTGGCGCGCGCCCGCTGCGCAGGGCCATCCAGAAATTCGTTGAAAGTCCGCTTTCGATGGAATTGCTGGGCGGCAAGTTTACCAAGGGCGGCTCCGTCAAAGTGGATGTGGCTGACGACAAACTTGTGTTTGGATAAACACGCCATCGGGCGGTTTCATGCCTTTGTTCAGGTGGTAACAAAAAAGTGTGCCAAAACTCTGGCACACTTTTTTTTATATATTGTCCGCGATTCTTAGCACTCGAACAAAGCAACCTTTAGGGCAGCGGCTCCCGAAAATCGTAGATTCCGTCACGGAAAGCCCACCTGCTGCCACAGTCGGGGCATTCGAGATGATCGCCCTGGTCGCTGAGCGGGTGAGTGGTGCATTCCGGACAGCGCAGCCAATCCAGAATGTTGTCGCTGGCGGGTTTGGACGCGGTGCCATCTTTTGAAGCCAGACAGGCTTTGACAAAGACGCTGGGGGTCAACTGCCACAACGCCCCGCTGGGCTGGGCCAAACCGTCGAGGGCGGCCAAAAAACTGGCGGGCAGCAGGCGTTTGAGCAATCCCATCCGAAAGTGCGAGACGGTCAGAGTCTTTTCGATCCTGAATCCCAAGGCCAGCAACCATTGGCGGATGCCTTTGGGGTGGAAATCGAAATTGAGCGCAACAAACTCGACCGGCTCCAGCGTGAACGGACTCCATTTTTGCCGGCCCAGCCAGTAGCGCAGGATGGCTTTCAGGTTAAGTTTGTTGGCAAACTCCAGAATGAAGTTCGCGCCGGGGGTCAGCACCCGCCGAACCTGGGCCAGCGCCTTGGGGGCTTCGGCCATGTGGTGCAGGGTGCGGATCATGGTTGCGCCGTCGAACAGGGCGTCGATAAAGGGCAGTTTGTAAATATCGGCGGCGATGTAAACGTAGCGGGGAGAATCGCCCAATCGCGCGCGGGCCTGCGCCAGTTGGGTGCGCGAATAATCGAGCAGCACGATGCGCTCGTAGCCGGTATAGCGAGGCGTATTTCGTCCTGCGCCAGCGCCGAGCTCGAGCAGCATCCGTCCGGAGGCAGGCAGCATTCGTCGCAGGGCGATCGCTTCGGCCTGGTCTTCGTAGGCGCGCCCGCCTTGATCCCAAAAAGTGGTCTGGTAATCAGAGCCTTCGTAATCGCAAACGGGAGGGGTGTCAGCCATTAACGTCCAATCGCCCTGTATTTGAAGCCCATGGCTTTTATGCTGGCCGGGTTGTAGATGTTGCGGCCATCCATGATGACAGGGGTTTTGAGCAGGCTTTTGATCTTTTCGAGGTCGAGCTGCTTGAACTCGTTCCATTCGGTGACAACGATCAGCGCGTCACAACCTTCGGCCATTTCATAAGAGTTTTTGAACATGTGCACGGCGGGCAGGAGCGGGCGGGCTACTTCCATGGCAACCGGGTCGTAGCCTCGAACAATTGCGCCGGCGGCATTGAGCGCATCGGCAATGTCGACCGCGGGGGCATCGCGCATATCGTCGGTGTTGGGCTTGAAGGCCAGGCCAAGCAGGCCAATGGTTTTGCCTTTGAGTTCACCATCAAGCAGTTCTTCTGTCCATTGCACGATGGCTTTGCGGCGATCATAGTTGACATCCATGACGGTGTTGAGAATGCGCGGGTCGAGCCCCTTTTCCTCGGCCATGTAGGCCAGGGCCAGCACATCTTTCGGGAAGCAGGAGCCGCCCCAGCCGAGACCGGCATCGAGGAAGTGGCGGCCAATGCGGGCATCGTAACCCATGCCGGCCGCGACTTCTTTCACATCCGCTCCGTAGGCTTCGCAAATTTCAGCGATTTCGTTGATGAAAGAGATTTTGGTCGCCAGGAAGGCGTTCGAGGCGTATTTAATCATTTCAGCGGTGCGCAGGTCGGTGATGACGATTGGCGCGCGCAGGGGCAGGTGCAGTTGGGCAACCTTGTTGGCGGCTTCGAGATCGAAAGAACCGATCACGTTGCGATGCGGCTGTAAAAAGTCGCCAATGGCCGAGCCTTCACGCAGGAATTCGGGGCAGGAGACAACTGAAAAATCAATGGGTTTGGGCTGTTCACGCTTGACGATATCCGCCACCCAATCGCCGGTGCCGATCGGCACGGTCGATTTGTTGATGATGATCAACGGGGATTCCATGTTCTTCGCGATGGATGTGGCCGCAGATGCAACGTATTGCAAGTCTGCTTCACCTTTTACGCCGGATGGCGTCCCGACGGCGATGAAGACAAACTCGCAGCCTTTCAGCGCTTCAGCGTAATCAGTGGTAAAGGTCAACCGCCCGGCGTCAACATTGCGCCGCACCAGTTCTTCGAGCCCCGGTTCGTAGATCGGCATGATGCCCTTTTTGAGATTTTCGACACGTTCCGGGTTGACATCCAGCGCAATGACCCGGTTGCCCAGGTCTGAGAAGCACGCGCCGGTTACCAGACCGACGTATCCGACACCAACAACACAAATTTGTTTCATAAGTTAGTTCCTTTGATCGTAAATTTGTTTCTTTATGGAAAAGAAATATGAGCAAAATGGATTGTAAATTTTATACAATGCCGTTAGAAACTTCCAAAAATCCCCATACCAAGCATGGTCAGCGCGCCAAACAAAAACAGGATGATGGCTGTGGCCGTCAGGGCTTGCGTTGCTCCATGTTCATCGTTCAGCTGCATGAGCGGGTAAAAGCCCTCGACCGTCAGTTTGGGGCCGCCAAACCAGGTGAAGATCAGGCCGCCGAGCAAGCCGCCGAGATGCCCCCAGTTATCAATGCCGGGTTGTAAACCGATGATGAAGTTGATCACCGCAATGGTGATAACGTTTTGCAGGGCTGCGCGCGCCTGCCCGCCAAATAAATCACGGTGGCGATACAAGAAAATCCCTTGGGCGCCGAGTAGACCAAAAACAGCGGTCGAAGCGCCCAGCGACGGGTTGGGCGAGAGCAGGAAGGAGAACACATTTCCGGCAAACGCGCCTGCCAGGTAAAGCAGCAGGTAACGCCCGGGGCCGAAGAAACGCTCCAGTCCGCTGCCGATCACCAGCAGGGCGTACATGTTGAAGCCGATGTGCAGAATTGAACCGTGCAACAAGGCCGGCGTGAACAGCCGCCACAATTCTCCCTGGATGATTAGTTCGTTGATTTTCATGCCAAAAATGGCAGGTAAATCCGTCCCGAGCAGGGCCTCGCTTAACATCTGAGCCAGGTAAATGACGATCGTTATGCCGAGAATGGTATACGTGACGTATGGCACGCGTTGCGGCATCTCGATCCGCGCTGGTTGTTGGGGAATATATCCTTCAGGGGGTTGCTGTTGATACATTTAAAGGCTCACGTTTCTTTGCTTTACCCGATGGTGTTCGGCGGCGATGATAGCGCGGATGGTGTCCACCGTTTCATCGAGGAAAAACTCGCGGTTGATGACAACATAATCGAACTCATCTACCCGTTTCAATTCCTGGCGAGCCGTGGCGATGCGCAGGCTGAGGCTTTCGACCGTTTCGCTTTTGCGGGTCTCCAGGCGGTGGACAAGTTCCCCGGCGCTTTCGGTGGTCAGGAAGATCAGGATGGCATCGGGCGCAAGTTTGCGGATGGTGGCCGCGCCTTGCACGTCGATACGCATGATGACATCCTTGCCGCTCGAGAGGGCCTCGCGCACCTGCTGTTTGGGAATACCCTTATAGTCGTTATAAACGATTGCATATTCCAGCAATTCGTCTTGATCGATCATGTGGGCAAATTCTTCCTTGGAGAGAAAGAAGTAATCCTGCCCATGTACTTCGTTGGCGCGGCGTGGGCGGGTGGTGGCGGTGACGACAAAGTGAAACGGCAGGTCGCGCTCGATCATGCGCTGCAAAACCGTATCTTTGCCCACGCCCGAAGGGCCGGAAACCACAATTAACAAGGGTTGGGGATGGAAAATATCGAATTCGTCAGTCATCCTGTTATTTTACCGCCAAACTGGCGTTCCTTTCTTTCAGATTGGAAGCGGACTCCCCCACAGCCTGCCTGCGGCGATTCTCAGGCGGTTCTTTCTCTTACAGCCAATCCCAGCCTGACGGCTGTTCATTGCGCGAAATGAGTTTTCTTTTCCTACGCTTTTTTCCCTTCGGCGTCGAAACCGGGGATTTTGACCCGCACTTCGGCCCACTTCAGGAAAGCATCCAGCAGATAAACGATCGCCAGGTAAATAATTGCGACCGTGATATAAGCTCCGATCGGGTTATAGGTGCGGGCGGCGATGGTCTTGCCCTGGGCCATCAACTCAGGGACGGCGATCAAAAAAACAACCGCGGTCGATTTAAGCAGGGAGACCGGTTCGTTGGCCCAGGCCGGGATGGCCAGTCTCAAGGCTTGCGGCAGGATGATCTCCAAAATTGTTTGCCACTTTGACATGCCGATCGCCCGCCCGGCCATCATCTGTCCGTTGCCGATCGCCAGGATCGAGCCGCGCAGGTATTCGGCCTGGTAGGCCCCGGAGTTCAGCCCGAGGGCCAGGAAAGCCGACCATTCGCGCGAAAGGGTGATGCCAATGCCTGGCAGCCCGTAATAAATTAGAAATAACTGCACCAGCAGGGGCGTCCCGCGGAAGAGTTCGACATAGCCGATGGCCAGCCCGCGCCAGAATTTCCCACCGTAGACGCGTGCCAGAGCGGTCAACAGTCCCAGCGCCAGCCCGGCGGCCAGCCCTTCGATCGTCAGCAAGAGGGTCATGCCCGCGCCTTGCAGGAGAATCGGCCAAAAGCGGATGAAAAACTCCAGCACATCGCTCATGACTTTTCTTCCTTTTTGCCGTACAGCTCACTGATCTTCCACAGGAACTCGCGAGTGCGCTCGTGCTGCGGATGGTAGAACAGATCGTCCGGTGCGCCCTGCTCGACGATGCTGCCTTTTTCCATGAAAACGATACGGTTGGCAACTTCGCGGGCAAAACCCATTTCGTGAGTTACGACCACCATCGTCATGTGCTCGCGCGAGAGGGTTTCCATCACACCCAGCACCTCCCCGATCAATTCGGGGTCGAGAGCCGAGGTCGGTTCGTCGAAGAGCATAACGCTCGGGTCCATTGCCAGGGCGCGGGCGATACCGACCCGCTGCTGCTGTCCGCCCGATAGCTGGCCGGGATAATGGTCGGCACGATCGCCCAACCCAACCCGGTTCAATTCATACAGGGCTTTTTCGCGGGCCTGGGTCTTGGGCATTTTCTTGACCTTGCTCAACCCGATCATGACGTTATCGAGCGCGGTCAGGTGGTTGAAGAGCAAGAAGTTCTGAAAAACCATGCCCATCTGTTGCCGGACTTTATCTTCATTAACATTTGGCGCGGTGATTTCCTGCCCGTGTAAGAATATTTGACCGCTGTTGACCGGGGTCAGCAGGTTCAAGCAGCGCAGCAGGGTGCTTTTGCCTGTGCCAGAAGGGCCGATGATGACGATGGTTTCGCCGCGATAGACGTCCAGTGAAATATCCTGGAAGATGGTGTTTTTTCCGTAGATCTTGGTCAGGTTTTTGGCTTGCAGGATGGGAGAGTCCATGTATTTCTCCAATTTTGGGCAGGCTCAGGCAGCCTGGGTGGGGAGTTTGGTCTTTTCAGCCAGGGCATCCAGGCCGCGATTGACGATGAAAACCAGCACAAAATAGATCAGCGCCGCTGCGCCAAAAGCCAGCAGGGGCTGCTGGGTGGTGGCGCTCAGCTGTTGGGCGCGGCGCAAAATTTCAGGCACACCCAGGGCATAGACCAGCGAAGAGTCCTTCAAAACGATCGAGGCCTCGTTCGACCAGGGTGGGATGGCGATGCGCAGGGCCTGGGGCAGGATGATATGCTGAATGGCCTGTATCCGGCTCATGCCGATGGCGCGCGCCGCGGTCATCTGTCCGCCGCCGATCGAAAGCAGCGCCCCGCGCAGGATCTCCATCTGATAAGCCGAGCTGATGATCCCCAGCGCGATCGAACCCGCCCAGAAGGGTGTTAAGTTGACGACATTGCCAGACAGGATGAAGTACAGGATGAAGAGCAAAACCACCGGCGGAACGCCGCGCATCAGCAGGCTGTAGCCGGCAGAAAGCCGCCTGAGCCAGGGGCCGCCGTAGGTGTTGAGCAGCGCCAGTCCCAACCCCAGCACCAGCCCGGCTGGTAGGGCGATTAGCGTCACTGCGATCGTGATCGATATTCCCTGAAAAATATAGGAAAAGAAATTGGTAAGCATGGGCCTCCCAAAAGAAAAAGCCTGGCAGGCGAATTACCCCTGCCAGGCTTTTTTGATTTACTGACCGAAGTGTTTCAGCGCCAGGGCCTCGATGAAGCCTTCATCTTGCAACTGCTTGATGATCTCATTGATGGCCTGGGTTAATTCCGTATCGCCTTCCGGCAGCACGATGTTAATCGGGCCGCTCGAAACAACGCCTTCATTAACGATCTTCAACCCGCCCAACTGTTGGGCCAGGGCTTTCATCGGAATGGCATCGGCCATCATCACATCAACGCGGCCATTTTTCAGGTCAAGCGCAGCCTGGTCGGCGCGGTCATAGCGGAAGAGATTGGCCTCGTTCAGCTTGCCTTCATCCACCAGCCCGGTCAGCCAGCCATCTTGCGTGGTGCCGGTCTGGACGCCGATTTTGTAGGCGACCACATCTTCAGGGTTCGCGATCGTACCGGCAAAACCCTCCGCCACGGCGAAAGCATCTTCGCCGTCATAGTAAGCAACGCTGAAATCCACTACCTGGTCGCGTTCCTCGGTGTAATTGAAAGCCGAAATCGATGCATCGATTTTGTTCTCCTGTACGCCTGCGATCAGGCTGTCGAAAGGCATGTCAACCCATTCGAGTGTCACATCCAGGCGCTTGGCGATTTCTGCCATCAACTCAATATCAAAACCGGTTTTTTGACCACTTTCATCAACATACTCGAAGGGCGGATAATCGGCGCTGGTACCGACCTTGATGACGCCAGCTTTCTTGATGCTTTCAAGGTGATTGTCTCCTGCTGCGCTGCCACAAGCGGCGAGCATCAGACTCATCACTGCTGCCAATGCAAACCAAAAATACAGGCGTTTCATACTTTCAATCCTTTCTGAGCTTGGGGGAATTTTCCGACAATGCGGAGTTTTTGTACAATAGCACACCTTGCCATCTCGCTACAAGTGCAAAATGTCACACCCTCGCCGTGTATTCATCAGGAATGGGCAGGAAGTTTTGACAAGGCCAGGGGCTCAACAACAAAGAGGCCGGGAAGACATGTTGCATCCCGGTCTCTTTGTGTAAGTTTGCGCCAGCGCAAACTGTTTTTTTAGATTTACGTGTTTAATTAATTTGCAAAATAAAAGCCCCATTGGGGCTTTGTTGTTCGATATCATCAGGTGAAGAAGTACTCACCAGTCTTTTCTCAAAACCAATAACGGGACAAGGATGATCACAAAGATCAAAATTCCCAGGAAGGCGATCCCATCACTGTTCGCGGCTTGCGATTGTTCGAGCAACGCTTCGCTATCCTCTTCCTCTGCCTGAATGACTTGACCTTCCGGGGTGGGTGTGGCGATCTGGAAAAAGGGCGCGGCAACCTGAAAGGCCAGCCCACCCAGGGCCAGCACGCTTAAAAGCAGAAAAATCAGTGGAATTCGGAGTTTTTGGGTCATCGTTACAGATTTCACCAATTCGGGTGATGAAGTTTCACCCTAGTATAACATGCGACAAAGGCGACCATTCTTATCATTTTTTTACTTTGAATGTATAATTTTCATTAGAGGGTTCATCCAAATTAAGATGAAAGAGGTGACCGATGCGCAATACAATGCGTTTTTTTGTTGTCATTTTGGCAGTGTTTGCGTTCTTGCTGGGTGTGGCGGCAGTTTCTAGCGGGAAAGCGCACCAGGCCGGTGATGATGTCACAGCTGGCGCGCAACTATATGACAAGTGGTTTGCCCGCCTCAACGTCAGCGCCCCCGAAGGCAACCATCCGCTTTGGGAACGCCAGACCACCAATACCCGCAGCGGCGCCGAAACCTGGCGCTGTTCCGAGTGCCACGGTTGGGACTATCAGGGCGCGGCGGGGGCCTATGGTTCCGGTTCACACTATACCGGTTTTCCGAGCGTGTTTGTCCTGGCTGACCGCCTGAGCGAACAGGAAATCATCGACCACCTGAACGGCAAGATCGACCCCCTGCATGATTTCTCGGGTCTGATGGATGATAACAGTCTGCGTCAACTGGCTGTTTTCCTTAAAGAAGGGCTGGTTGACGATAGTGAGATCATCGACCCCGTTTCCTTGAAGGTTCGCAGTGGAAACATTGAGAACGGCAAAAATCTTTTTGAAACCGTTTGCGCTGCTTGTCATGGCGTGGATGGAAAAACCCAGGCTCTACACTCCGATGCTCTTGAACAAAGCCTGGGCGATGTTGCCAACCGCGACCCGTACCGCTTCCTGCATCGCTCACGCTTTGGGGTGGCCGGGGTCGCGATGCCGATCGGCCGCGAACTGGGCTGGAGCACGGAGGACAGCCGGGATGTGTTGGCTTATGCCCAGACTCTGCCGACCACAACCGGCAAACCTGTCCCGGCTGGCGCGGGCGCGGATTCGGAACCAGCCCCACAGATGGGCGGCCCGCTTCCCGGCATTTTTGGCGGGATTTTTACCGGCCTGGGCGTTTTCTTCGGCATGTTCGGTATGAGCATCCTGTTCATTCTTGGTTTTGTGGCCTTTTTGGGCGCAATCGTCTTTATTTTGAGCAAACGCAAGTAACTTTGTTAATCCAACTCCAGAGGAGAAAGCATGGAGCGACTTTTTGAAATCTTGAAAAAGCCCGCCGTCTACTATTCACTGCTGATCGCAGTGTTGGCAGTGGTGGGTGGCGCGGCTTGGGCCGTTTATCAAACCCAGATACCGCCGGAACAGCCAATAAACTTTCCCCATAATATTCATGTTGGCTTGCAAATTCAATGCCTGTATTGTCACCCTGGCGCATGGCGCCAAGCCTCGGCAGGCTTGCCCACCCAGGATAAATGCTGGGCCTGCCATCAGCAGTTGAAGAAATATTCCGACCCGGCCAACCCCGTTCCGTTGGAAGAATGGCCGGCTGCACTGCAAGATCTGGCGGGTTACGTTGAAAGGAACGAGCCTATCCCCTGGGTTCCGGTGGCGATTGTGCCTGACCACGTTCACTTCAACCATCGCCCTCACATTGCGGCTGAATTGGCCTGCCAGGATTGTCACGGCGACATGAGCAAGGTAACTGTGGCTGAAAATCCGCAGACCATGAACATGGGCTGGTGCATCACCTGTCACCAGAAAAAGACAGTCGATGACCCCGAGAAGCGCGAAAAACTGATTTCGTGTGAGACCTGTCATTACTAGGCCTGGCCGAAAGGATGAATAAATAACCATGAGTGAGAATATTTCCCGGCGCGACTTTATCAAGCTGGCAGGCATCACAGGCGCAACCGCAGCAGTTTTAACTGGCTGCGGCCCGGCCTCGCGCTATGTTGTTCGCGAACCGTACACCAAAATGCCAGAGTACACCTACAATGGCCAGAGCACCCACTATGCCACCACCTGCCGCGAATGTTCGGCGGGCTGCGGGTTGGTGGTGCGCACCATGCAGGGACGCGCCCTCAAAGTCGAGGGCAACAAATATCACCCGGCCAACCTGGGCAAGACTTGCGCCCGCGGCCAGGCTGGCCTGCAAGGCCTGTACAATCCTGACCGTGTCCAGACCCCGCAGAAAGCGGGCGGGGAAAGCCTGGATTGGGATGCCGCCATCAGTGTGGTCGCCGATACCCTCGCCAAATACCAGCCCGACCAGATCGCTTTCCTGACGGGTCTGTCTCCCGATCACCTGTTTGACCTTTTCGGAGAAGTTGCCAAAACCTTTGGCGCTCCCGCTCCGCTGCGCTATGGTGCGCTCGGCCTGTTCGAATCCCGCGCCACTTTGGGCGAGGCCGCTCGCGCGCTCTTTGGGCAGCCCAATAATCTGTTCTTCGACCTGGCTGAAGCGGATGTGACCTTCTCCTTTGGCGCGAATTTCCTCGAAACATGGATCTCCCCGGTCGCCTACACCCGCGGATTTTCCAAAATGCGCCAGGGTACGCCCGGCAAACGTGGCTACCTCGTTCATTTCGAGCCGCGCCTGTCGCAAACCGCGATCAAGGCCGATGAATGGTTTGCCATCAAACCGGGCAGCGAGGGCTTGATCGCGCTGGCGCTCGGCAAACTGGCCGCCGAACATCTGGGCAAGGTGATCGCCGCCTACGAAAATGTGGATGTGGCCGCGGCGGCTGAAGCCTCCGGCCTCGAGCTTGAAACCCTCGAACGCCTGGCTCGCATCTATGGCAACGCCCAACGTTCACTGGCCATCCCTGGCGGTGCACCGCTGGCCCAAAGCAACGGTCTGGATGTCGCCAAAGCCATCCTGTCGTTGAATATCCTGGCGGGCAACCTTGGCCAACCCGGCGGTGTCTTCCTGAACCCCGCGGCCCCGGTCAACGATGCTTACCACCGTCCGGCCAATGCCAAAGAATTGGCTGTGCTGATCGAAAAAATGGCTTCCGGCCAGATCAAGGCGCTTTTCGTGCATGGCGTCAACCCGGTCTTTGAAATCCCGGCTGCGCTCGGTTTTGCGGCAGCGCTTGATAAAGTCGAAACCGTTATTTCGTTCTCATCTTTCCCCGATGAAACGGCGGCCAAGGCCGATTACATTTTCCCCGACCATACTGCCCTCGAATCGTGGGGCTACCAGCGCCTGCCGGGCGGAGCGGGACAATCGACGCTCTCCGGCTCGCAGCCGGTTATCGCTCCGTTCTACGACACGCGCGCCACAGCCGATGTTTTGCTGGCCGCCGCCGAACAGGCTGGCAAAGCCCTGCCTTATAAAGATGAAGTCGCTTTTATCCAGGCCAAGATCGAAGGCCTGGTGACCACCGAAGGCGGCTTCCACGCGGCGGCTGAGATCAACACATTTTGGGCGCAGTTCCAGCAGTTTGGCGGTTGGTGGACGAATGAAGCCAAGTTTGGCAATCCGAGCTCGTCGGGGCTGGACAAAGCCTTGAGCTTGCCAGAAACCGAATATGAGGGCGATGGCGAATTTCATCTCTTCACTTACGTTTCGCCGATTTTGGGCGAAGCGGGCGCGAACAAACCCTGGCTGCAAGAAGTTCCCGACCCGACCACGACCGTCATGTGGAATTCGTGGGTCGAGATCAACCCCAAGACTGCCGAAAAACTCGGTTTGCACGATGACGATGTTGTGCGGATCGTTTCCCCCTTTGGTGCAGTTGAAGTTTCCGTATATCTGTATCCGGCCATTCGTCCGGATGTGATCGCGATGCCCTTCGGGCAGGGTCACACCGCTTTTGGCCGCTACGCTGAAGGGCGCGGCGTCAATCCCGCTGATTTATTCGGTACCAAGACCAACGCTGCGGGCGACCTGGCTTATGCCGGGATCAAGGTCAAAATTGAGAAAACCGGTCAAACGCGCGTGCTCTCGCGCCTTGAGAGCCGGATCGGCGTTTATGGGTTTGAGGAGCACTAAATCATGGCGAAGAATCATAATATTCCCGAATTTAAAGCCGAGTGGAAAGAAGGCGAAGAAGGCAAATGGGGCATGGCCATCGATATGGATATCTGCACCGGCTGCAATGCCTGTGTGGCAGCCTGCGCGATGGAAAACAATATCCCGTTTGTGGGTGAGGAAGATTCCGGCTACGGCCGCGCAATGCACTGGATCCGCGTCGAGCGCCTGTGGGAGGGTGAGTATCCTGAAGTCAAGACCGATTTCCAGCCGGTGATGTGCCAGCAATGCGGCAGCGCGCCCTGTGAACCGGTCTGCCCGGTCTTTGCTTCTGTCCACAGCCAGGCCGAAAAACTGAACGTACAGGTTTACAACCGCTGCATCGGCACCCGTTATTGCGCCAACAACTGTCCGTATGTGGTGCGCGCTTTCAACTCGCGCGATTATGACCGGCCCGAGCCACTCAACAATCAACTAAACCCGGATGTGACCGTTCGCCGCCGGGGTGTGATGGAAAAATGCACCTTCTGCATCCAGCGCATTCACAAAGGCCAAGACCAGGCCAAATCGGAAGGGCGCGATGTCTATGACGGCGAAGTCCAACCGGCTTGTGCCCAGGCCTGCCCGGCAGATGCGATCGTCTTTGGTCGCGTCGATGACCCCGAAAGCCGCGTCAGCAAGCTGGCGCGCCAGGGACGCGGCTACAAACTGCTGGAAGACCTGAACACCCTGCCGTCGGTCACTTATCTCAAGGGAGGCTCGCATGTCCGTAATGGCTAAACCGCTTGCGCACGGTCACGACAGCGAAGCGCACGACCACGAGGCCGAACTTCGTAAAGAACATCTTTTGCTTGACCCCAAACCGCGCGGTGAAATGAACGCGATGGTAATGGACATGATGGAAGGCACCTCCTGGAAGTTCTGGGTGATTGTTGCCATTCTGGCTGCGCTGGTGCTGTGGGGACTGGTTTACTCGTGGGGTATGATGATCGCCAACGGCCTCGGGCTGGCGGGTGTCAACCAGCCGGTTTACTGGGGCTTGTTCCTGGTGCACACCGTTTTCTGGATCGGTATCAGCCATGCCGGAACCTTTGTCTCGGCCCTGCTGCGGGTCTTCAAAGCCGAGTTTCGGCGCCCGTTTACCCGCGCTGCTGAGCTGATGACAACTTTTTCGCTGGCGCAGGCCGCGGTCATGATTTTTGCTCACATGGGCCGCGTCTGGCTGGCCTACTGGATGTTCCCCCTGCCGAACCAGCGCCAGATCTGGCCCAATTTCCACTCCCCGCTGATGTGGGACTTCCTGGCGATCAACACCTACCTGCTTTCCTCGACCATGTACCTGTTCCTGCCGCTGATCCCCGACCTGGCGATGGCGCGCGACCGCTCGACCGGCTGGCGCAAGAAAGTGTACAGCGTTCTGGCCCTGGGCTGGCGCGGCACAGAGGGCGAGTGGACTCATCTGCGGACGGCGCTCAACATCTTCGCCTTTGCGATCCTGCCGATCATGTTCTCGGTCCATACCATCGTTTCATGGGACTTTGCGGTTGCGATGCGCCCCGGTTGGTCTTCGACCATCTTTGGCCCGTACTTCGTGGTCGGCGCGATCCACTCCGGTGTCGCGGCGGTTGGCATGGTGCTGGTGGTCATTCGCCAGTTCATGAAGAACATGACTTATTTCATCCGCCCCGAGCACTTCGATGCGCTCGGCAAACTGATGCTGATCATCTCGATGGCCTGGGCCTACTTCTTCTTCAACGACTTCATGGTGCAGTGGTACGGCGGCGACAAGTGGACCGATGAACTGCTGCACTTCCACGAAGCCGGGCGTTGGGGCTGGATCTGGTTCATGATGTTGATCTGTAACGTGGCCGTGCCCTGGTTAACTCTGTGGAGCAAGACCATTCGCCGCACGCCCTGGGCAATGTTTATCATCGGCCTGCTGATCAATGTCGGCATGTGGGCTGAACGTTTCATCATTATCCCGGTTTCGCTCTCGATCAACCGCATGCCCTTTCGTTGGGGCGATTACAAACCGGGGGTTGAAGTTCCCATTTTCATTGGCTCGGTGGCTTTCTTTATCCTGCTTTACATGCTGGCTTCGCGCATTATTCCGCTCGTGCCGGTCTGGGAAGTGCAGGAAGGCCAGATGGCCCATTCCATTCGTAAATACGGTAAAGAACCTGTTGTTACCGTCAGCGATCTGGAGTAACGGAGGCCCACGATGACAGAAAAAAACATGCTTTTAGCTCTTTTTGAAGAAGTAAACCGCACGGCCCTGGCCGTCGATAAATTGCGCGCGCTGGGCATCGACAACGAACATGTCAATGTGATCTCTGGCACGCCGATCACCGAGGCCATGCTCGGGCGGCCTCACCAGTGGACGAACGTTCCGCGCCTGGCCATGGGCGGCGCCTTGGGTGGAATGCTGGTTGGCATTCTGCTTGCCTTCGGCACGCCTGCCTTATATCCGGTGTACGTTGGCGGGCAGCCGCTCTTCCCCGTGCCGCCGAGCATCGTGGTGCTGTTCGAAATGACCATGCTCGGCATCATGTTGAGCACCTTTTTGGGTGTTTTCCTCGATGCGCGCTTTCCATCCTACAGTCCCAAGGTTTATGTGCCCGAGATCAGCGACGGCTATATCGCCCTGCTGATCGATTGCCCGGCTGAGATGGAGGATGAAGTGAAAAAAGTGATGACCGAGGCTGGCGCTGAATCGGTCAAATATGCGGAGGTTCAACCGCTATGAGCCTGATGACTCGTTTAATCCTTGTGCTGCTCGTTGTTGCCACCCTGTTCGGCGGCATCATGTTGTTCACCTACGATATCATTAAATTGGAATGGATTTCCTTCATGGAAATCCAGCCTTCCTACCGGGCGATGGACAACCCCCTGGCGGTTGCCGCCAACTCGATCCCCTTCGAGGGCGCGGCTTACATCCCCGGGCAGGGCGCGCCGGTTAACCCGATAGCCACCGACGCTGTCTCGGTCGAGCGCGGACGGGTGCTGTTCAGTGTCAACTGCGCGATGTGTCACGGCGCAACCGGCGAAGGTAACGGCAACATCGGCGGGGCGCTGGTTAACCCGCCCGCCAACCTGACCAGCGAAGTGACCCAGTCCAAATCGGATGGGACGCTCTTCCTGACCATCTCGACTGGCGTTGCTGGCCGCATGCCCGCCCTCAACGAAAACCTGACTGTGCGCGACCGCTGGGACCTGGTCAATTACATCCGCACGCTCGAGCCTTCCCAGCCTTAGGAGATGCCATGAAAGACCAGACCAAAACGATTATTTTCATAGTGCTGTTTGGCCTGCCGGTGATGTTAATAGCCTATGTCTTTGGGCTGTACTTCTTCGGCTGTGGCACAAATGATTCTTGCAGCGGGATCGCCAAACCGGTTGTCACCCCCATCCCGACCCTGATCGCTGCCACCATGCCTGCGCCCAAAGTTGGCGCGGAGGCCGGTCCGCTGGTGGTCAAATGCCAGGTTTCCGCTGTGGACCTGATCGGCGCCTGGGTTAACGCCGGCTCGCCGGAAACAGACGCGTTCCAGTTCACCGATCTGGATGAAAAAACCTGTACCGCCACCTTCAAGGCTGATGTTCAAAAACTATTTAGCGAAGCCAACTTGTGGTACAGCGGCGCAGCGGCCTGCACCACCTGTCACTACGCCGATGTTGCCAAAGCGACCATGAATATGGACATGAGCAGCTATGCGGGGATTTTGGCCGGTTCGCAGCGCAAGGATGGCGCGCCGACGGGCAACGACATCCTGGGCGGCGGCGACTGGGAAACTTCCCTGCTCTACCAGATGGTTTACGCCCCTGAGGGCCAGTCCACCATCGGACGCCAGGTCATGCCGCTCGGCCGTCCGGCTACCGTCCCGGCTGAAGGGCCGATCGTTTTTGCCGGAACCCCGGTCGAGTTGAGCAGCGAGTAAACAACCCGAAAAGGTAAAAAGCAAGTTCCCCGGCCTAAAACCGGGGAACTTTTGATTTAACCGCTTATCAACGCGAGAAACTTCTCTTAGCCAGACTGGCCCTGCTGGAAATAAACTTCCTCGTAAGGCTGGACAACGACCCAGCCGCTGCCCTCGAACTTGAGCTGCAACGACTCGCCGCTGCCGCGCCCGAAAAATGTGCCCAGGCTGATGTCCGTGCGGATATCGGGCGAAAGCGAACCGGACCAGGCCACCGTCGCATTCGGGTCGGTGAAAATCGGCTGGCCGGGAGCAACTTGCAGCGTCAGCGGTTCGTAATGGGTGGTGATGGCGACCATGCCGGGGCCGGTTAGGCGCACATTGAACAGTCCGCCTGTCATCATCCCGGCCATGCGCCGCATCATGGTGATATCCCATTTAACGGCATCCTCGAAGGCCAGCAAATCGTTGCCGTTGACGAAGATCGTCTCGTTCTGCAGGTTGAGCACCCGCACTTTTTTGCCTTTTTCCGCCAGGTAAACGCGGCCCTGGCCTTCGACCTTCATCAGGTTGGTGCCTTCGCCGGTTGCCATTTTCTTGAGCATTTTTCCCAGCCCGTGCTCAAAGACACCCTCGCGGGTGAATTTGACCTGTCCTGTGTAAGCGACCATCGAGCCGGCCTTGGCCCACACCCGGCCTTTCAGGTTGACTTCGAGCAGGTGCGGGTTTTCCAACTCAAAAGGCCGGTTGGCTTCGTTGTCCTGCGCAGTTGATTTGACAAATTCTTCCACTGAATAACCAGACATTTTTTCTCCTTTGTTTTGTCACTGATCTGAACTTTCCTATATACGCCACACACCCCGGTTTTGTTGTAAAACCGGGGTGTGTGATTTTTTTGTATTCTGGCTATTCGCTCAGATCGTCTTTTGGCGCAGCAGGTGGTTCCTGGCGCTTTTTGTCATGGGTCAGCACATGGATCAGGATCAGCGCCAGGCCGAAGAACATCGGGATCATGCCGACGATCATCCAGGGACCGAAGCCGAGCGGAAAGCCGGTGTTGCCGATGAAACCGAGCGGCCACAGGCCGATCGTCAGGGCCAGGCCGATAGCTGTGATCAGAAGGCCCCAGATCAGCGAACCTTTTCCGTTGCCATTCCCGTTGGAATGTTGCGGCTTGACCAGCCCCTTTTCGGCCAGCGCCAGGGTTTCCTTGTAGCTCAGGAAGCGCATGAAGGCAAAGAAGCCAAAGACGATCAGAAAGAAGGTGATGCCGCCTGCGCAGATGATGAAAATTTCCATTAGATTCTCCTTTTATTTCAAAATGTTGAGTTCGATATTGCCGTTGTTGGTGCTGACGGTCAGCTCCGCACCGCCGCCATTGATTTTGCCTTGCCAGTGACTTTCCTCGATCTGACCCTTAACCGTCATCTCGAATTCTGATGTAATGGTACCGAATTCGGTTTGCAGGTCGAAATCCAGGGCCGATTCTTCGGGCAGCGCCAGGTTGATGCTGCCATACTCGCTGTCGAAAACGTGCGGGCCATCGCCCAGCGAACCCTCGAAGGTGATGCCGCCGTTGACAGCATTCATGGTGGCAGTCACGCCCTCGGCGTTCAATACCTCGATTTCGCCGAACTGCGAATTGATCGAGACTGCGCCGCTGGCGCCATCCACGAATATTTTGCCGTTTTGCGATTCAATGGTATAGGCTTCAGCCTCTACATTGCTCAGAGAAATATCGCCGAATTGGCTGGTAACTTTCACTTCGCCGCGCACGCGCAGCCCCTCGATGGTGATCGTTCCATTGTTCGAGTCGACCGTCATCGGGCCGGTTTGCCCACCGGTCAGTTTGATTGTGCCAAATTGGCTTTCGAGGCCCAGTCCTTTCGAAGCCTGGATATCCTGGAGCGTCATTTGTCCGCTTTGGGCGGAGATTGACACCTGGCCGCCTTTCAACCCGCGCACATTGATCTCGCCAAACTCCGAGTGCAGGCTGACGGCTTCTACCGCTGCGTCGAGATTTTCGGCCTCGATGCCGCCGCTGCTGCTCTCCGCATTCAGCGTGCCGGTCACATTTTTGACCGTAACCGATCCAAAGCTGGATCTAAGCTTGGCCTCGCCGGTTGTTCCGTCCAGGCTGACATCGCCGCTGATGGCGGTCAGATCAACGCTGGTTTCGAGCGGCACTTCGATCGTGAAGTTGACACTGCCGCTGCCCGGCCCAATGCTGAATGCCTGCATCTCAGCCGGTTGGAACATGGATACAGTGATCTTGTCGTCCTTCTGCTCGATGGTCACCTTCATCTCGGCCAGAGCTGCCTCGGCATCTTCCTGGCTTCCGCCCCAGGCGGTTTTATCTGCTGTGATGCGCACCGCGCTGCCTTCAACCGCCTTGACCGTTATAAAGCCAAAATCATTCGTCACCGTCAACGAAGCCGGCCCCTCAACCTGGAGCGTTTTCTCTTCAGTCGCCTCTGCCGAGACGGTGCGGTTCTCGAACAAGCGCATCCGCACGCCGCTCTCCTCGATCATCTGCCAGCCTTGCACCAACGCGAAAACGCTTGCGACGCAGATGCAAATCAGGGCTAAAATCAAAATACCTGCAACAATGTTTTTCATTTCTGTTCCTCCAAAAATAGGGTTCTATAAGGTTTGACAGGCCTGCCGCGAAAAAGTTTCAAATGAAACTTTTTCCCTTTTGGACCGGTCTAAAGATTGAAGGATGAATTTCTGTGGAATTAAGAGAGCGCGAATGGCTACAACGAGCCAGGAAAGGAGATGCAGACGCATTCGGCATGCTGGTCACCCTGCATGAACGATTCGTTTACAATCTCGCCTTGCGCACCCTCGGCAACACGGAAGACGCCCAGGATGTTGTTCAGGATGGTTTTGTGCGCGCCTGGATGGCCCTGCCGGGTTTCCGCGAAGATTCTGAGTTCCGCACCTGGCTTTATCGGATCGTGCTGAATTTGTGCTTGAATCGTTTCCCTCGTTTGCGGCGTGACCTGGCCGCCCTGTCGGATGAAGAGCTGGCGGACTCCCCCGAGCCTGCCTCCCACGCCACGGATGTTTTGTCCATGCTCGAAGCGGACGAGTCCCGCAGATCCTTGCAGCGCGAGGTTTCCCGTTTGCCAGAGAGTCAACGCCTGTTGGTCACCCTGCGCTATCAGGACGAACTCTCTTACGAAGAGATCGCCAGCCTGGTCAACCTGCCGCTCGGGACGGTCAAGACCGGCCTGTTCCGCGCCAAGGAACGCCTGCGCCAGGCTTTATCGGTTTATCAGGAGCAACAAATATGAAAATTGACGAACTCGAACCCCTCGAAGATGCCCTGCGCGACCAGTCGCTGGCCGAACTGCCTGCCGGGCTGCACCGGCGCATCATGTCACAGGTTCGCCTTACCCGCCAGCCGCTGCGCTTTCAAATCAGATGGATCGACCTGGCGGTCAGCCTGTTCTTTGGCCTGATCCCCGTTCTCGTGGCGTTTGGCTGGAAGTCTCTGCCGCGCGAGGCGGGCCTGTACCTGAATTATTACTGGATGGTATTCCAATCGATGAACCTCGAACCGCTTTTGTGGGTTGGAATCCTGGCCGGGCTGTTAAGCCTGGCACTGATGTTTGCCGCGGCCCTGCGCTTGCTGCTCCAGCCGCCGCTACGATCGGAGTGATACCGGGTAAAATGGGGGACATGTCTAAAACGAAGTTCTACGTTGTCTGGAAAGGCCGCAAAACCGGAGTCTTTGGCACCTGGGACGAATGCTCAGCCCAGGTGGCGGGATTCCCCGGCGCAGAATACAAGTCCTTCGCCACCCGCCCCGCCGCCGATGCCGCTTTCCGCGCCCGCTATGACGATTTCAAAGGCAAACCGTCCTCATCCCAAAATTGGTTGTTCGCCCCCTCGAAGCCGGTCCTGCCCTCCCTGAGCGTGGACGCAGCTTGCAGCGGCGCACCCGGCCCGGTCGAATATCGCGGCGTCGAAACCGAATCAGGCCGCGAACTCTTCCGGCTTGGGCCGTATGCCGATGGCACCAACAACATCGGCGAGTTCCTGGCCCTGGTGCACGCCCTGTCCTGGCTGGAGAAGAATGCCCAATCCATGCCGATCTACTCGGACAGTGAAACCGCCCTTTCGTGGCTGCGCGCCAAAAAGTGCCGCACCAAGCTCGAACGGACCTCCAAAAACAAAGAGATCTTCACCCTGATCGAGCGCGCCGAAGCCTGGCTGGCAGAGCACGGCGTGCAGCACAACCTGCTCAAATGGGACACGAACGCCTGGGGCGAGATCCCGGCCGATTTCGGGAGGAAATAGTTGAAGAAATTCCTGCCGCTGGCCTTTTTGGCTTTCATGGGGCTGGTTATTGTCTGGGCTGATACCAATACCATGCCGGCCTTCCTGCGCCGCATTTACGTTTTCCCGTTTGGCGATAAGATCGGCCATTTTGTCATCTATGGCATCTTTGCCTACCTGCTGACCTGGGCCATGCCCTTCCGGCGCATCTCGTATGGGCGATTCTCGCTGCCGTTGGGGATTGTGATCGCGGTGGCTTTTGCCACGCTCGAAGAAGCCAGCCAGCTGTTCGTTGCCCGCCGCACCCCCGATTTTCTCGACCTGTTCAGCGGTTATCTCGGCATCTATGCTTCCACCTGGATCCCATGTGCGAAAGAGAATTGTGAAACATAGACGAACAGGTTCCTTTACCCAACCCAATATCATGAGAACCAAAATATCATTCGTGTCTTTCATTCTCTCATTAGCTCTAATTGCTTGCACGTCAGAGATAACAGTTGTACCGACAAAAACGGCTGTGCAAGAGACTCTGCTCCCGGTCCCTTTAGTCACAGTCGATCAGATACCATCTTCTACGATTACACAACAATTCGATTCTTCTTTTGATTGTACTTTCCCTAAAAACAGTCAAAGCATACCTGCTTTTTTAAACGGCACGCTCTTGACCATGAATGGCTCCAATAATATAGAGTTATACAACCTCAGCACCAATGAAACGATTACTTTAGGCCAAGTGGTAATCGGAACGGGAGTTATTTCCAACCGTCAAAAAGTCGCCTACATTGATGGGGACGAGAATCAAGTAAGCGTAGTTTCTTCCAATGGCGAAATTCTTGCTTCGGTTCCTGCCCCAGAAAATTGGGTAGAAATTATTGATTGGCCCGATAGTGAGCATTTAATTATCGGTAATATGCCATATCGCTCTGATGGAGGCTGGTACCCGCCGTCATCCACAATAATTCTCAACATAAAAAACGGGCAAAGTATCGAAATGTTGCCAGAATATCCTGATATTTATAAATACATTTCAGGCCCGCCTCGTATGGGTAATTATTCATATTCATTAACAGCATACGATCCCACCCTTAATCGCGTTATTTACCCGGCAGGAACTTCTAAAATTGAATATATGGTGTTATGGGATGTTCAAAAAATGCAAGAGATAACCCGGTTTTATAATTACTATCCTTATGGCGAAATAGCGTGGAATACAGATGGAACCCATTTTGTTATCAGTCTCCCGCCTTACTACGAAACTTATTCTGGAGAAACTTACAGGAATGTATCAGACAATCTGCCATATGTCGGTGGAAATGAAATTTTTCTTGCAAGTCAAGACGGAAAAAGTAAACGCCTAACATTTTGGACAACCAGAAAACAAACAACCATACATTCTTTTTCCTGGTCTCCGAATAACCAGTATGTCGCATTTTGGTTAGAAACTGGCGATGAAAAACCTGAATGGCAATTGTCAATATTGGAAATTACTACTGGCGAAATAACAAGCTATTGCATCGAAGATGAAGGTTCATTACAGATTATCTGGAATTCAGATAGTAGCAGCCTGATTAGTACCATTTCAAAAGACGATTCCATGAACCACGAATCTATATTCATTGACCTGCAAAGCAATGCAGCCATGATATGGTCATTTGAAAATCGGATGGTAGTCGGGTGGTTTGAACCCAATCAATGAAACTAATCTTGTTTGTAGCGAATCGCTATCCACCAAATGTCAGATTACATAAGGACTCATTATGAACACAGCCTTGCTCCTGATCGACATCCAAAAAGATTACTTCCCCGGCGGCAAAATGGAATTGGTCGAGCCGCTCGCCGCCGCCAAAAAGGCTTACGCCCTGCTGCAATGCTTCCGTGAGCATGGCGGGCATCACATCCACATCCAGCACATCTCGAAGAACCCCAAAGCAACCTTTTTTATCTCCGGTGATCGCGGCACGGATATTCACGATAGCGTCGCCCACTTCGAAGGCGAACCGATCGTTTACAAGCACTATCCGAACTCTTTCCGTGAGACGACCCTGCTCGAAACGCTGCGCGAGTGGCAGGTGGAGCGCGTCGTGATCTGCGGCATGATGACCCACATGTGCGTCGATGCCACCGTCCGCGCCGCCGCCGACCTGGGGTTTGAAGTCATCCTGGTTTCAGACGCCTGCGCCACCCGTGACCTGGAATATGAAGGTGTGCATGTCCCCGCTGCCCAGGTTCAGGCGGCTTTCCTGGCTGCGCTCAAATCGTATGCCAGCGTGCTCAGCCTTGAACAGACCATCTCGCGCCTGGCCGGGGAGCAAACTTTCTAAATAATGTCCGTAGGGGCGACCCGTTACGCGGTAAAAATCGTCTCGATGTGCTTGGAAGGGTCGCCCCTGCAATTCTCCGGCTAACTTTGCGATATATTTTATAGAAGGAATCCCTAAAACTTGAACCCTCCCTTTGGCTATCTTTCCCCAAAATTGGAAGTCCGCGACGCCCCTGAAAAGGGCGGTTTTGCCGTTTTTGCGCGCGAAGCGCTCGCAAAGGATGAGATCATCTGTGTCTGGACCGGCTGGGTGGCGACTTACGAGCAGATGATGGCGCTTTCGCCTGCCGAAAAGAGTCACACCGTTCAGATCGACGAAGGCCTTTACCTTGCTTCCTTTAGCGCGGACGAGGAACCCGCCGACTACATCAACCACTCCTGCAACCCGAATGCCGGCATCCGCGGCCAGATTTCACTGGTTGCCATGCGCTTGATTACAGAGGGCGAAGAGATCACCTTCGACTACGCCATGGCCGACAGCACCCCCTACGACGAGTTCCCCTGCGCCTGCGGCGCGCCCACCTGCCGCGGCCAGGTCAGCGGCGACGATTGGCAGCGCCCCGAGTTGTGGCGGCGCTACCAGGGTTATTTTTCGGCCTATTTGGAGAAGAGAATCAATCTAAAGCGTGAAAAGTAAAACGAAGCTCACGTTTCACTCTTGACGCCTCACCCTCGGAGACCCATGTCAAAAATCTTTACCCGTACTTTCCGCGTGCGCTGGTCTGAGTTGGACGCCAGCGGAACCGTCGCCCCGGCGGCTTATTTGCGTTACCTGGTCGAAACCGCCTACGATTGGGGCGATGCGCTCGGTCTGGGAGCCAAAAACGACCGGCTGCTCGGCCTGTTTTGGCTGATCCGCGAGACCGAGATCCGCTTTTTGCGCCCGCTGCGTCACAACGACGTTTTCGACTTCACGATCTGGATGGTCAACTGGCAGCGCGTGCGCGGCACGCGCTGTTTCGAGCTGACCCTCAAAGACAGCGGCGAGGTTATTGCCCAGGGCAGCCAGCATATCGTCGCCATGGATGCTCAGACCGGCCGCCCCACCAGCCCGCCCGAAGAGATCATCAACAACTTCCGCCTCGATGAGCCGCGTATTTTTGAGTTCGAACGCTTCCCAAAAATTGCCGCGCCTGAAAACCCGTTCGTGATGCAGCGCCAGGTTGAATGGGACGATTTGGACGCCCTCGAGCATGTCAACAACGCGATCTACGTCACCTACGCTGAAGAAGCCGCCGCGCAGGATCTCGCCACCCGTGGCTGGACTCCCGCCAAACTGGCCGAGTCCAACCTGATGGTTGCCACGCGCCGCGTTCACATCCAATACCTGTCTCCAGCGGTCTGGGGTGAAACCCTCGCGATTTCGACCCACCCGCTCTCGGTCAACGACACCGGCGGGACTCGCTACGTCGGCATGACCCGCGCCGATGGCTCCCCCGTCTGTGAGTGCATCCTCGACTGGGAACTGGTCGACCGTCAAACCGGTTTACAAAAAGACCTGATAGGTTTTAAAAACCTGTCAGGTCTCTAGAAAAGAAAAAAATGACCCTTAAAAAAATCGTCGCCATCATTGGCGGCGGCCCGGCTGGCCTGATGGCTGCCGAAAGACTGGCCCAGGCCGGTCGATCCGAGATCGAAATCCACGTTTACGAGGCCATGCCTTCGCTTGGGCGTAAATTTCTGCGGGCCGGGGTTGGCGGGCTGAACCTGACCCATTCCGAGCCGCAGGATGCGTTCCTTGCCCGCTACAGCCAGCCCGAGCGCCTCGCGCCGCTGCTGCGCGCCTTTGGCCAGGAACAAATGATTCAATGGGCCAAAGAGCTTGGCTTCGAAACCTTTACCGGCACATCCGGGCGCGTTTTCCCGGTTGGGATGAAAGCCTCGCCGATCCTGCGCGAGTGGCTGAAGCGGTTGAAAGATTTGGGGGTGGTGTTCCACTTGGGCTATAAATGGGTCAATGTCATTGCGAGGGGCGACAGCCCCGAAGCAATCTCCCGTTTAACGGGTGTATCTGTTGGCGAGGAGATTGCTTCGCCGCGGAAACAGCGGCTCGCAATGACATTCGAGTTTGATACCCCTGATGGCCCGCAAACCACCCAGGCAGATGCTGCGCTGCTGGCCCTCGGCGGCGGGAGCTGGCCGAAACTGGGCTCGACCGGCGGCTGGATTCCCATTCTCGAAGCCCAGGGAGTCCCGGTTGCGCCGCTCAGGCCTGCCAACTGCGGCTTCGACGTGAACTGGACCGAAGTTTTCAAAACCAAGTTCGATGGCGCGCCGCTTAAATCGGTTATGCTGACCTTTGGCGAGATTTGCAAACAAGGCGAGTTTATCGTCACAAAAGATGGGGTCGAAGGCAGCCTGATCTATGCCCTGTCCGCGCCCATTCGCGATGCGATCGAGCAAACCGGGCAAGCGATCATCCACCTTGACCTGGCGCCTGATTGGACTCAGGAAAAACTGACAAATCGGCTCCGCCTGCCGCGCGGCTCACGCTCGATGGGCAGTCATCTCGAAAAAACGGTTGGGTTCAAGGGTGTCAAAGCTGGGCTGCTCTGGGAATTTGTCCCGCGCGAAGATTTCCAATCCCCCGAGAAGCTGGCTGTGGCCATCAAAAACCTGCCTATCCCGCTGACCCGCCCGCGCCCGCTGGCGGAAGCCATCAGCAGCGCGGGCGGTATCCGTTTCGAGGCGCTGGATGAGCGCCTGATGCTTAAATCCCTGCCGGGCGTCTTCTGCGCCGGCGAAATGCTCGACTGGGAAGCCCCGACCGGCGGCTACCTGCTGACTGGCTGCATGTCCACCGGCAGGTGGGCCGCTGAGGGACTGTTGGCCTATCTCGCCGCGCAACGTTCTGGGTAATCCAAAACAAGAGGCTGTCCGTTTTTGGGACAGCCTCTTGTGATTCATCACTTTCCACTTTCTAAAGACTTTTTAGAAAACGGGTTTCAAAAAAGCACCCCCTTTGCCGTTTCCTCTTTACCCCAGCCAGGATCTCAGCAATCCCTGGATCTCGGCCGGGATGAAATCCTGTTCGATGCCCTCGTAAACATCCCAGATTTCGTTATGGGTGACGGTTTCGCCGGGCTGCAAACGGGTCAGCGCCCCCAGGCTTTCGAGTTCGATGAACTGGTGATTGCAGTAGCTTTCGGTGTTGCATCCGCCATCGGGGAAGACCTCACCGGGCTGCGGGTCAAAGCGTTTGACGAAGAGCACCCCCTCGAGATAGTATCCCTGCCAGCCGGCCGGGTTGAAATAGCCGATTTTAACGGGAGGCAGGCTGGGGGTGGCGCGCAGCAGGATGAAGTCATCGCGCAGGATCAAGCGCGGGTCGTTCACTTTTGTATAGGGCCAGATCGAAATCTGACGGTTCGCCAGTAACCCGGCCGGGTCTGCGTTGCCGACCGGCTGCGGGAAGATGGCCGTGCCGCCCTGGCGGAACATGGTCAGCGCCCACGGGGCCAGTTCGACCGCCCAGGGGCCATCGTTGCGCAGCTCGTGCTGAAGAATAACCTGCGGGCGCTCCGGGTTCAGGCGGATCTCCATGCTTTTGGCAATGTGCGTCCACGCTTCGGCGGGTTGGTCGAAACGCAGCCCGTTCGGGATTTGTGTGGCCAGCGCGCCATCGTTATCGGGAATATACGTGCGCGGCATGGCTTCGGGTGAATGCCACAGGCGATGCCCGCCGCGGAAGTAAAAGTCGCCGTAGGGGGTCGGGACGGGTTCGTTGCCCAGGTTGGCAAACATATTGAGCTTGCCAATCGGGTTAAAGCGCACGATGCGCGGTGATGCGGCCAGGGTTTCAAGCCGCAGGAACTGGTTTTCGAGCACGAGGGTCGGCCAGCCGTTGAAATCTGTCATGTTAGTCTCCGAAGTGATTTTTTTGAGGGTTGAGTAGTTCCGAGTGTAACGAGGAACGTATCGAGACCCGGATGGGCTTGCTATTCAAGTCAGGTTTCGATATGCCGCTGCGCGGCTACTCGACCTTTTGGTTGAATTCGGGATAAATCTTTTTCACCAGTCTTATTTTAGTACCCCGCGGGGATTTTGTCGCGCCAGGGATGAGATTGTTCGAGCTGCCCGGCCAGGCGGAACAGGCTGGCTTCATCGCCGAATTTGCCGACGAAGTGCATGCCCACCGGCAGGCTGCCCTCCGTCCAGTGCAAGGGCACCGACATGGCGGGCTGGCCGGTAACGTTGAAGACCGGCGTCCAGGGGATGAATTCAAAGGTTTGGGCGGCCAGGGGCTTGACAATGCCCAGCATTTTGAGCAGGCTGCCGCCGTTGATGCGTCCGAGCGCACTGATCAGCGCTTTTTCGGCCGGGGCGGGTTGCAGCGCGCCAATCGTCACTGGCGGCTGCGAAAGGACGGGGGTCAGGAGCATGTCATACGATTCAAAGAATTGCGAAACCTGGCGGGCCGACCTTTGCAAATAGCGCGAGGCGCTGGCGTATTCTTCGGCGCTCAAAACACCACCCAGCATGCCCAACCCGAACGAAGCCGGGTCGAAATCGTCGACCGAAACCTTCTTGCCGGCGGCGCGGGCGGCTTCCTCGATGTCGGCGCGCATTTCGGCGGCCAGGATCTTGACGAAAGCCAGTGAAAAGGCTTCGCCATCGACAAGCGGGGCATCTTCGACCAGCTCGTGTCCGAGTTCCTGCAGGAGTTTTACGCTGGACTCAAGCCCTTTCAGCACTTCGGACGAGACGTTTTTGCCGAGCAGCGGTTTGCCGCTGAAGGCGATCCGCAATTTGCCCGCAGGCTGGCTGATCGCTTCGAGAAAACCGCCTGTCGTCGGGGCGGCATAGGGCGCGCCGATGTCGCTGCCCTGGGTGGCGTCCAGCATGGCGGCCGAGTCGCGCACCGAGCGGCTCAGGATGTGCTCGATCGCGAATCCGTTCCAGGCCTCGCCGATCTCGGGACCGGTGGGGGTCCGCCCGCGGCTGGGTTTCAGCCCAAACAGCCCGCAAGCCGAAGCCGGGATACGGATCGAACCGCCGCCATCTCCGCCTGAAGCGAACGGGACCATGCGCGCCGCCACGGCTGCCGCTGAGCCTCCGCTCGAGCCGCCCGAAGTGCGGGATGTGTCCCACGGGTTGCGGGCCGGACCAAAGGTCAGCGACTCGGTGAAGGGAGTCAGGCCAAACTCGGGGGTGTTGGTTTTGCCCACAAAGATCACCCCGGCTTTTTTCCAGCGCCGGACGAGTTCGCTATCCTGCCGGGCGGGGATATTTTTCCAAAGTTTGTTGCCGCTGCTGGTGGGGATGCCCTCGACGGTCGCGAGCAGGTCTTTGAGCAGCATCGGCACGCCCGCAAAAGGGCCATCAGCGAGGGGCTTTTTGGCGGTGTCACTGGCGGCTTCGTACATTTTGTAGATAACGGCATTCAGCGCCGGGTTGTAACGTTCGATGCGCTCGATGGCGGCATCCACCAGTTCGAGGGGAGAAACCTGCTTTTGGCGCACCAGTTCGGCGAGGCCGACTCCATCATAGTTTGGATACTCATAAAACTGACTCATGTCATGCTCCTTTGGTTACAGCGATTATATATTGACAAACCAAAAAGTATCAAGTATTATTGTTATCGATAACGTTATCGATAACGAAAGCAAATCGACAGTCCTTCTCGCACGGAATTCCCGGCTGTTCTTGGCCGTGAAACACAAACCCTTCACCTAAGTACCAGAGAGGAAAAGATAATGAAAACTAGATTCACCTTCGCAATGACGCTCGTATTGATTATCGCAGTATTTATGAGCGCCTGTGCACCGGCCGCCGCACCTGCCGATGATGTCAAGACCGTTGGCATTTCCATGCCCACCAAGACATCCACCCGTTGGATCTCTGATGGCGAGAGCATGGTAAAAGTCTTCGAAGAAATGGGTTACGCAACCGACCTGCAATTCGCCGATGATGACATCCCGAACCAGCTCGCCCAGATCGAAAACATGATCACCAAGGGTGTGGATGTTCTGGTTATCGCTGCCATCGATGGCACAACCCTGTCTGACACACTTGCCAAAGCCAAAGAAGCCGGCATCCTCGTGATCGCTTATGATCGCCTGATCTCGAAGACCGAAAATGTCGATTACTACGCCACCTTCGATAACTTTGGTGTGGGCGTCATCATGGGCACCCAGATCGAAACCGGTCTGGACCTGAAGAATGCCGCTGGCCCCTTCAACATCGAACTGTTCGGTGGTTCCCCCGATGATACCAACGCCTTCTATTTCTATGATGGCGCCATGTCCGTCCTGCAACCCTACATCGACAGCGGCAAGCTGGTTGTCGTGAGCGGCCAGACCGGCATGGACAAAGTCTCGACCCTGCGCTGGGACGGTATCGTTGCCCAGGCCCGCATGGAAAACCTGCTGAGCGCTTACTACACCGACAAGCGCGTTGACGCTGTCCTGTCCCCCTATGATGGTTTGAGCATCGGTATCATCTCTGCCCTGAAGAGTGTTGGTTACGGCACCGCTGACCTGCCCATGCCCGTTGTGACCGGCCAGGATGCTGAAATCGCCTCCGTCAAGGCCATGATCGCTGGCGAACAGGCTTACACCGTCTTCAAAGACACCCGCGAGCTTGCCAAGCAGACCGCTGCGATGGTTGATGCTGCCCTGAAGGGTCAAGAAGTGCCCGTCAATGACACCAAGACCTATGACAATGGCGTCAAGATCGTTCCTTCTTACCTGCTGACCCCATTCAGTGTCGACGTGACCAACTACGAGAAGTACCTGGTTGAGAGCGGCTACTACACCGCTGACCAGCTCAAGTAAATTGTTCTTGTAAGGGTGTGCGGGTGTATCATTTGCCCGTACACCCTTTCTTTTTTGGAACAGGTAGTTATAAACGAGAGTTTTTCATTGTAGAATAGAACTCAAGCTGCACGCAACAATAACCTGACAGAAGTTAAGGAACCAAAGATTATGTCAAATGTTATTTTGGAAATGCGTAATATCACAAAGACATTTCCGGGTGTCAAGGCGCTTGATAATGTTAATTTTAGTGTTAAGCAAGGCGAGATCCACGCTCTGGTCGGGGAAAACGGGGCTGGAAAATCGACGCTGATGAAGGTATTGAGTGGTGTTTATCCCTATGGCTCTTATAGCGGCGAAATTTATTTTCAGGGAAAAGAATGCCGTTTTCGAGACATTACCGAGTCAGAAGAAGTTGGTCTTGTAATTATTCATCAGGAACTTGCACTTATTCCATTTCTTTCGATTACCGAAAACCTGTTTTTGGGCAATGAACGCGCCAAAAATGGGATCATTGACTGGAACGAGGCCATCTCGAAGGCCAAAGAATTATTAGACAAGGTCGGTTTGCACGAATCGCCGAATACCTTGATTACCGATATGGGTGTTGGCAAACAGCAATTGGTTGAAATTGCCAAAGCCCTGGCCAAAAAAGTACAACTGCTAATTCTGGATGAACCGACCGCTTCGCTGAATGAAAGCGACAGCGAGAAACTGCTCCAACTGCTGCGACAGTTCAAAGAGCACGGCATTTCATCCATTTTGATTTCCCATAAACTCAGCGAAGTCTCTAAAATCGCCGATTCGATCACGATCCTGCGTGATGGGGCCACGATCGAAACCCTGGATTGCCAACAAGACGAGATCACCGAAGACCGCATTATTCGTGGCATGGTTGGGCGTGATCTGACCCATCGTTTTCCACCTCGCGACTCAAAAATCGGAGATGTGATCTTCGAGGTGCGTGATTGGAATGTTTACCACCCGATCCACGAAGATCGCAAAGTGAGCAGCAATGTCAATATTAGCGTTCGAAAAGGTGAAGTGGTTGGCATTTCGGGTTTGATGGGCGCTGGCCGCACTGAATTGGCAATGAGCATTTTTGGCCGCGCGTATGGCACACGCATTAGCGGCAAAGCCTATAAATATGGCAAAGAAGTTGACATCAGCACCATCGACAAGGCAATTGCCAATGGCATTGTTTATGCGACTGAAGACCGCAAGGTATATGGGCTGGTTCTGATCGAAGCAATCAAGGATAATATTACCCTGGCCAATCTGGGCGCGATTTCACAGGGCGGCGTGGTCAATGAACCAAAAGAAATGAAAGCCACCACTGAATATCGTGAAAAGCTCAATATCAAATGCTCCAGCATTTTGCAGCAAACACTTAATCTCTCTGGCGGCAATCAGCAAAAAGTGGTTCTCAGTAAATGGCTGTTTGCCGAACCCGAGATTTTGATTTTGGATGAGCCTACGCGAGGCATCGATGTTGGCGCGAAGTATGAAATCTACACCATCATCAACCGCCTGGCCGATGAAGGCAAGGGCATTATTCTGGTTTCCTCGGAACTGCCTGAAATTTTGGGGGTTTGCGACCGCATTTATGTCATGCGAGATGGAAAAGTCGTTGGCGAAATGCCGGCAAAAGAAGCGTCACAGGAATCGATTATGAAGTGCATCATGACACAACAAGAGGTGATTGAATAATGAAAACCCTGACAGCCCTTTTCAAAAGCAATATCCGTGAATACGGCATGTTGCTTGCGCTTGTCATCATCATGATTTTCTTTCAGTTTGCCACCCAGGGCATTCTGATGAAACCGGTCAATATCACCAACCTGGTTTTGCAGAATAGTTACATTATTGTCATGGCGCTGGGAATGCTGCTGATCATTGTCGCTGGCTGGATCGATCTTTCGGTTGGCTCGGTGGCTGCTTTTGTCGGCGCGATCGCGGCGGTGCTGATGGTCAAGCTGGACATCCACTGGAGCGTTACGATGCTGATCTCCCTGCTGATCGGCGCCCTGGTTGGGGCCTGGCAGGGCTATTGGGTTGCTTATGTCAAAATCCCGGCTTTTATCGTGACCCTGGCGGGCATGTTGATTTTTCGCGGTCTGACCCTGCTTATTTTGCAGGGCGAAGCGGTTGGGCCTTTCCCGATCCCTTTCCAGAGGTTGAGCACAGGCTTCATCCCCGATTTTTTCAACTTTGAAGGCTTTCACATCACAACCATGTTGATCGGGATCCTGCTTTCGCTGTTCTTGATCGTGATGGATTTCCGTTCCCGGCAAAACCAGCAAAGATACGGGTTTGAAGTAACCCCGTTCTATTTCTTTGTTGCAAAAAACGTTGTCATTACATCTGCCGTCAGTGGATTGTGTTATTTGATGGCTTCTTACAAGGGACTTCCGAACGTGTTGATCGTCCTGGCAGTGTTGATTGCGCTCTTTTCTTTCATCACCAGCCAGACCACGATTGGCCGCCGCATCTACGCCATGGGTGGCAATGAAAAAGCCGCCCGGCTTTCAGGCGTCAATACACCCCGCTTGCTTTTCCTGACCTTCGTCAACATGGGTGTTCTTTCAGCCCTGGCCGGGATGATCGTCGCGGCCCGCTTGAATACCGCCACGCCCAAAGCCGGTGTTGGTTTTGAACTGGATGTTATCGCAGCCTGCTTTATCGGTGGCGCCTCGGCCAGCGGTGGTATCGGCACGATCATCGGCGCGGTGGTTGGCGCCTTCGTGATCGGTGTCATGAACAATGGCATGTCCATTCTTGGTATTGGCATCGACTGGCAGCAGGCTATCAAAGGTTTCGTTTTGTTGATGGCAGTCTTCTTCGATGTCTACAATAAAAACAAGAGTTAATTCCTACGCTTCTTCCCTCCTTGAAAAGACGGCTCCCGCCAAAAGCGGGAGCCGTCAAGGTTTTAAGGCCGAAGGCAAAATTATGCTAGGGGGTGCTGGCGCGTATGATCAATTCAGTTGGCAGGGTGACGACATTCTCCGGTTCGGTATGCCCTTCGATCTGTTCCAGCAGGGTTTTGACTGCCAGGATGCCCAACTCTCTTAATGGGTTGGTGATTGTCGTCAGGGCCGGATGAAAATAAGCCGATTCGGTCAGATCATCGAAACCGACAATGGCCATATCTTGCGGAACACGGATTCCGTTGTTGTGGCAGTAGTGCAGTGCGCCAAGCGCCATCTGATCGTTGCTGACAAAAATAGCGTTCATCGTCGGATATTTCTGCAGCAACTCTGCAAAAGCTGACTCGCCGCTGGCAGAAGACCAGTTGCCCATCGACCATTTATTGGCGGTGACATCGACCCCCACACTTTTGAGCGCATCTTCCCAGCCCTGTTTACGCTGACGGGCTTCCAGCCACTCGAGCGGACCAGCGATCAGCCCGATGTGCCGCCGTCCGGTCGAAAGCAGGTGTTCGACTGCCTTGCGCGCGCCGCCGTAATTGTCGATGCCGATGGTGGTGTAATTGGGGTTGGGCTGACACTTTAAGAAAATGATCGGCGGACGCGAAGCCGGCAATTGAGACTGGACAATTTTAACGTTTTCGTTCAGCTCAGGCGCGGCGAAGATGATGCCCTCCACCTGGTGCGCCATCAGTGATTCGATGACCGGCACAATGTTGGGCGTGTCAAAACGCGGCAGTTCTTCCACGAACAGGGCATAGCCTGTTTGCTCGCATTCTTCTGTGATGCCGTTCAGGATCAGCGAAATCCCTACATATCTCAGGCCAGACAGGATCACTCCCAGGGTGTAACTGCGCTGCTGCACCAGGCTGCGCGCCAGGGCAGAGGGTTTGTAGCCCATCTCGGCAATTGCATTTTCGACGAGTTCACGTGTTTCAGGCGAAACATCGGGGCGTTTGTTGATGACCCGCGAAATGGTCTGGGTGGAGACGTTGCACATCCGCGCAATATCTTTGATGGTGATTTTCTGGATGCGTTGCTTTGGCATGGTTTGATTCCCGGGAATGAATTTTATCTTGTAATTTCTATTATACCTTTGTTATAATAATATGTGAACGATAACGGTAACGATAACGTACAATTCAGCACCATACAGGGAAGCTCATGGAAGACGTTTTAACGAAATTATTGCAGGAAGAACAGGAACTTCAGTTTGCGAAGTTTAACGAACTGACCGCCTGGAAACTCGGCAGCCTGCTGGTCGAATTGGCGACAGACAAAGGCCTTGCGGTCACGATCGATATTACGCGTGGCGAGCACCAACTTTTTCATGCCAGCCTGCCGGGCACCTCGGCCGACAACGATGAGTGGATCAAGCGCAAGGTCCGGTTGGTTTACCGCTTTGGGCACAGCTCGTTTTATATGGGGCAACTCTTAAAAAGCAAAGGCAAGCGCATCGAAGATTCCTATTTGATCCCCGAAAATCTATATGCCCCGCACGGTGGCTGCTTTCCGGTCATCGTCAAAGGCACGGGCATGGTTGGCACCGTTACAGTTTCGGGGCTGCCGCAGGAAGAAGACCATAAACTGGTTGTTCAGGCGATCCGAGAATTTTTGGCAAAGGAGCAATAAGATGGCACTCAACCCTGTCATATCCATTTTGGGGCGCAGGCTGCGTCTGGCAGTCATCGGCGGCGGGCCAGGTTCTTTTATCGGCGCGATGCACCGCCAGGCGGCCCGCCTGGATGATCGTTACGAGATTGTCAGTGGAATCTTTTCTTCCGATCCCGATAAATCGAAAAAAGCCGGGCTGGAACTGGGCTTTCCTGCCGAACGCCTGTATTCCAGCGTAACCGAAATGCTCGAGGCTGAGGCCGCCCGCGCGGATGGCGCGGAGGTGGTCTCCATCATGACCCCGAATGACAGCCATTTTGAGTATGCCATGGCCGCGCTTGAACGCGGATTCGATGTCATCTGCGACAAACCGATGACCAATACCCGCCAGGAAGCGGAGTTGCTGTACAAAAAGGTGCAGGAGACCGGCTTGATCTTCTGCCTGACCCATAATTACACCGGTTACCCGATGGTGCGACAGGCCAAGGCGATGGTTGAAGATGGCCAATTGGGTACGATCCGTTTGGTGCAGGTTGAGTACGTTCAGGGCGGCAAAGCGGATGAAGAAAAAGTATTCTCGCCGGATAACTGGAAATTTGACCCGGTGCGCGGCGGCCCTTCGCGGGTGATGGGCGATATCGGAACCCACGCTCACAACCTGACGCGTTTCATCACCGGTCTGGAAGTGTCGGAAGTCGCCGCCGAGATCGGGGCGATCGTCCCCGGACGGCTGATCCACGATTATGCCGGTGCGCTGCTGCGCTTTGACAACGGCGCCCGTGGAAATTTCTGGGTGACCCAGGCTGCCGCGGGTGTGGAAAACTGCCTGCGGATCCGTGTCAGCGGCACCAAGGGCAGCCTGGAATGGATGCAGGAATTCCCCCAGGCCCTGACCTTCAAGCCCCTGCGCGGCCCATCACAAAACCGGACGCCGAACGGCCCCGAAACGCTGCCCCTGGCGGCGCGTTCCAGCCGGATCGTGGCCGGTCATCCCGAAGGATTCCACGAAGGGTTTGCCAACCTGTATTCTGACGCGGCCGAGGCGATTGCCGCCCGCCGGGCGGGCCAGGAACCCGATCCGCTGGCGTTGTATTTCCCGAATGCCTGGGATGGGCTGCTGGGTGTGCGCTTTGTGGACAGCGTGATCGAGTCGAGCCATGCGAACGGGCAGTGGGTGAAATGCTAAACTCCGGGCTGATCCTCGTCACCGGCGCGACGGGAAAAGTAGGCCAGACCTTCATCAAGCGCCTGCTGGCAGACCCGAACTTCGATTCATTTCGGGTGCGGGCCTTGTGCCATCAGCGTGAACTGGAGCCGCATGTCCGCATAGAAAACGTTCACGGGTCGATCGAGTATCGCGAAGTGGTCGAAAAAGCCATGCAGGGTGTCACGCATGTTGTCCACCTGGCAACCGTCAAGGAAACCCCGGAGCAGATCATGGATGTGGCGGTCAAAGGCCTGTTCTGGCTGTTGGAAGCCAGCCGCAGCAACCGGACCTTTCGCCAGTTCATTCTGATCGGTGGCGACGCCGGGATCGGGCATTTCGTCTACCCCCATCCGCTGCCGGTGACCGAAACCCAGAAGCATTCAGCTTACGGGGGCTGTTACGCGCTTTCCAAAGTGCTTGAAGAAGTCATGCTCGAACAGTATTACATCCAGTACGATCTGAACGGCTGCTGTCTGCGCGCCCCGTGGATCATGGAAAAAGATGATTTCAAGTATCAACTTTCGTTTGGCGAGGATGTTTTCGGCGGTCCCCGCTGGCGCGATCTTGTCGGCGCAGAAAAAGCGGACGAATACCTGCGCGTGAAGGCGATCCCGGTCATGCTCGACCTGCAGGGGATTCCCGTCAAACGTAATTTTGTGCATGTCGAAGATCTGGTCAGCGCGATGCTTTTGGCCATCGACCACCCCAAAGCCCGCCAGCAGTTGTTCAATGTTTGCATGGATGAGCCAGTGGATTATGGTGAAATGGGCAAATATCTGCAAGAGACTCGTGGCCTGCAGATGGTGGAAATCACGACCCCATATCACTCCACCTGGCTCGATAACACAAAAGCCAAGTTTTTATTGGGCTGGCGGCCTGAATATGATTTGCAGCGCATGATCGATGCAGCCTTTGATTATGTGCGGGCGGCAGATGACCCGCGCAAAGTCTGGTATCCGGGGTAAGAGCAGCCTCTTTTTAAAGACTCCACATAATAGGAGATGAACATGGATCAAAACGATACCCAAAAAGCAATTGCAGACGGAAAGACTGTGCTTGGCATTGAACTTGGCTCGACGCGCATCAAGGCAATTCTGATCGGCGAGGATCATGCGCCGATCGCATCGGGCAGCCATGAGTGGGAAAACCGCTACGAAAACGGTGTCTGGACCTACAGCCTCGAAGATGTTTGGGCAGGTTTGCAGGAAAGCTATCGCAATCTGGCCCGGGATGTTCTTGAGAAATACAACACCCCTCTCCAGGCGATTGGCGCGATCGGTTTCAGCGCTATGATGCATGGCTATATGGCCTTCGATCAGGATGGCAACCTGCTCGTCCCGTTTCGGACATGGCGCAATACCATGACCGGTCAGGCGTCAGAGCAGCTTACAGACCTGTTCCAGTTCAACATCCCCCAGCGTTGGAGCATTGCGCACCTCGACCAGGCGATCCTGAACAAGGAATCGCATGTCAAAGAGATCAGCCACCTGACCACACTGGCGGGTTATGTCCATTGGAAGTTGACCGGGCAAAAGGTGCTGGGCGTTGGCGAAGCCTCGGGCATGTTCCCCATCGATAGCAAGACCAATGACTACGAAAAACGCATGCTTGAGCAGTTCAACCAGCGACTCGCCGCAGAGAATATCGCATGGAAGCTCGAAGACATCCTGCCCAAAGTTCTTGTCGCCGGGGATGCGGCGGGTGTTCTGACTGAAGAAGGAGCAAAGCTGCTCGACCCCACCGGGAAGCTGCCCGCGGGTATTCCGTTTTGCCCGCCCGAAGGCGATGCGGGCACCGGCATGGTTGCCACCAACAGTGTGGCCGCGCGAACGGGGAATGTCTCCGCTGGAACCTCCGTCTTTGCGATGATCGTTTTGGAGAAGGCGCTCTCAAAGTTGTATCCCGAGATCGACATGGTGACGACACCCACCGGCAAGCCGGTCGCCATGGTTCACAGCAACAACTGCACCTCCGACTTGAACGCCTGGGTCGAACTATTTCGTGAATTTACCGATGCGCTTGGTGTTGAGATCAGCCAATCCAGGTTATTTGAAATACTCTACCAAAAGGCGCTTACCGGCGATGCGGATGCCGGCGGCCTGCTGGCCTACAATTATTTGTCTGGCGAGCATATCACGCACCTCGAGCAGGGCCGTCCGCTTTTGGTGCGCACCCCGGAAAGCCGTTTTACGCTGGCGAACTTCATGCGCGTTCATTTGTTTTCGGCGCTCGGCGCGTTGAAGATCGGGATGGACATCCTTTTCGAGCAGGAAAAAGTGAAGATCGACCAACTCCTCGGTCACGGTGGTTTCTTCAAAACGAAGGAAGTCGGCCAAAAGATCATGGCGGCGGCGATGAATGTTCCCGTTTCGGTGATGGAGACCGCCGGCGAAGGCGGCGCCTGGGGAATCGCCTTGCTGGCCTCCTATATGCTCCATAAGGCTGCCAATGAACCCCTGGAAGCCTATCTCTCCGGTAAAGTTTTTGCCGGGCAAAATGGCGCGACGATCGCTCCTGCCCCAACGGATGTGGCAGGCTTTGCGGCATTCATGGAACGTTACAAGCAGGGCCTTGTCATCGAAAGAACCGCTGTGGATGGGCTGAGGGCATAAAAAGATGTTGGAACGATTAAAAGAACAGGTATTCCGGGCAAACTTGCTGCTTCCCAGGCACGGTCTGGTCACTTTCACCTGGGGCAATGTCTCGGGCATTGATCGTGAACAGGGGCTGGTGGTCATTAAGCCCTCAGGCGTTTCCTATGAGGAGATGCAAGCCGAGGATATGGTGGTTGTGGATGTGAAAACGGGAAAGGTTGTGGAAGGAAAGTTAAAACCCTCTTCCGATACGCCCACGCATCTTGAATTGTATAAAGCGTTTTCGAATGTCGGCGGTGTCGTGCATACCCACAGCCGTTGGGCAACAAGCTTTGCGCAGGCCGGCCGCGGCATCATGGCGTTTGGCACAACGCATGCTGATTATTTCTATGGCGAAATTCCCTGTACCCGCAAAATGACCAAAGCCGAGATCGAGGGCGAATACGAAAAGGAAACAGGTTTGGTTATCAGGGAAACCTTCCAGGGGAAGGATCCCGATGCCATCCCCGCTGTTCTCGTTTACAGCCACGGCCCATTTGCCTGGGGCACTGACCCCATGAATGCTGTCCATAATGCCGTGGTGTTGGAAGAAGTCGCGTTCATGAACATCCACACCATGTTGCTTGAGCCGGGCATCCCGCCCATGCAGCAGGAATTGTTGGACAAGCACTATTTGAGAAAACACGGCGCAAATGCCTATTATGGGCAAACAAAAAATTCGTAAAAGGAGACATAATTATGATTGACTTAAAACAGTACGAAATCTGGTTTGTGACCGGCAGCCAGCACCTGTATGGCCCGAAAACCCTCGAAACGGTTGCCTCGCACTCGCGCGAGATCGCCGCGGCGCTTGGCGCTTCAGCCCACATGCCGGTCAGTGTTGTGTTCAAACCCGTCCTGACCACGCCGGAGGCCATTCGCGAGCTGTGCCTGGAAGCCAATTCGTCCAAGAACTGCATCGGGCTCGTGACCTGGATGCATACCTTTTCGCCCGCAAAAATGTGGATCAGCGGCCTGACCCAACTCAAGAAGCCTTTTACCCACCTGCACACCCAGTACAACCGCGAGATCCCCTGGTCTGAGATCGATATGAATTTCATGAACCTGAACCAGGCCGCTCACGGCGACCGCGAGTTCGGCTTTATTGGCAGCCGCCTGCGCCTGGAGCGCAAGGTTGTCGTCGGCCACTGGCAGGATGACGAAGTCCAGCGCGAGTTGGGCGTTTGGGCGCGGGCTGCCGCCGCCTGGGCCGACTGGCAGGGCGCCAAACTCGCCCGTTTTGGCGATAACATGCGCGATGTGGCCGTCACCGAAGGCGACAAGGTCGCGGCGCAGATCCAGCTTGGTTACGATGTCTATGGCTACGGGGTGGGTGACCTGGTCAAGACGGTCAACGATGCCAGCGATGCCGATATCGATAAGATGATGCAGGCCTATCTGGATGAGTATGATGTTGCTCCGGCCCTGCGCCCCGGCGGCGAGCGCAACACCTCCCTGCGCGAAGGCGCGCGCATCGAAGTCGGGATGCGCAACTTCCTCGAAGCGGGTAATTTCAAGGCTTTTACGACCACTTTTGAAGACTTGCACGGCCTCGCCCAACTGCCCGGCCTGGCCGTCCAGCGCCTGATGCGCGACGGCTACGGCTTTGGCGCGGAAGGCGACTGGAAAACCTCGGCCCTCGTCCGCGCGATGAAGGTCATGGCTTCCGGGCTGGCGGGCGGCGTCTCGTTCATGGAAGATTACACCTATCACTTCAGCGCCAGCGGCGACAAAGTGCTCGGCGCGCACATGCTTGAGATCTGCGAATCGATCGCATCCAACAAGCCAAAGCTCGAAATCCTGCCGCTTTCGATCGGCGGCAAGTCTGACCCGGTGCGGCTGATCTTTGATGCCAACACCGGCCCGGCCATCGGCGCATCGATCATGGATATGGGCCAGCGCTTCCGGCTGGTGGCGAACGTTGTGGATGTTGTCCCGACCGACGAGCCGCTGCCCAAACTGCCGGTGGCGCGTGCCCTGTGGCTGCCCCGTCCGAATCTGAAAACTGCTGCCGCGGCCTGGATCTACGCTGGCGGCGCGCATCACACCAGCTTCAGCTACGCTGTGACCTCCGAGCACCTTAAGGATTTTGCGTCGATGGCCGGGATCGAATTCCTGGTGATCGACGAGAACACCAGCGTGGACGGGTTCAAAGACAAACTGCGCTGGAACGACCTGTATTACCATTTGGCGAAGGGTTTGGTTTAGCCTCCACCAGGCTTTTCGCGCGACGCCCGGATGTTCATCATCCGGGCGGTTTCATTTTATAATCACAGGATCATCCTTTGTGATGAACGGAGCGAATTATGACCCATGAAAACCCTCACATTTTGCTGGCCGATGATGAATCTGCCATCACTTCGAACCTGGCTCCCTTTTTGGAGCGTTCGGGTTTTCAGGTTTCGGTGGTTTCAGACGGCAAGAAGGCGTTAGAGCGGGCGCTTGAATTCCCATACGATTTGGTTGTTTTGGATATCATGATGCCCCTGATGGATGGCCGCGAGGTGTTGCGCCAGCTGCGCCGCAAGGGCAGGTTAATTCCGGTCATCCTGCTGACTCAGGTCGGTTCATCCACCGAGCGCGCTTTGGCCCTCGAAGAAGGCGCGGACGATTACCTGAACAAACCGTTCGACCCGCACGAGCTGTTGGCGCGCATTCGGGCGGTGCTGCGGCGGGCGCACCCCGGCCAGCCCCCCCTGGCCTCGGCCTGGATGCTTTTGTGCCGGGACCTGGTTTTTGACCGGCGCGCCAGGCGTGTAACTCTGGGCAGCGAAGCGTTGATTTTGACACCCAAGGCCTTGGGTGTGCTCGAGTACCTGATGACCCATCCCGATGAGCTGATCACCCGTCAGCGCCTGTTGCAGGCCGTCTGGGGCTGGGATTACCCGGCCGGGCAGCGCACCGTCGACACGCGCATTGCCGAATTGCGCCGCGTTCTCAAGGATGATGCGGATGCGCCCATTTTTATCGAAACGGCGCCGGGTGAAGGCTATCG
The DNA here is from genome assembly GCA_002840685.1 of Chloroflexi bacterium HGW-Chloroflexi-6. Taxonomy (GTDB): domain Bacteria; phylum Chloroflexota; class Anaerolineae; order Anaerolineales; family Villigracilaceae; genus UBA8950. The sequence continues at coordinate 130,260 of PHBU01000003.1, forward strand.
TTTTGCGGCATCGGTCAGGGCGCAACCATGAAATACAAGGCTTGGTTGCTGGTTTTTGCCCCGCTGATCTTGGGGTTGTTGGCGATGCTCTCGATGCAGGGATTGATGCGTCCTTTGCCGCTGGTCGAATTCCAGATCGATATGGGGAGCGCCGTCTTCTTTGTGGGTATTTTCCTGAGTTTGCTCCTGCTGATCTGGCAGGTCACACGCATCAGAGAAAACCATCGTTACCAGCAGGATTTGCAAACCCGGCGCAGTCAGCAGCAGGAAACGCACCGCCGTTTTTTGCGCCGGCTTGACCATCAGCTCAAGAATCCGCTGACGGCTTTGCGCGCGGCGCTGGTCAATTTGTCCGATGAGGTCAATCCGCGCGGCGAGCAGGCCTTGCGTGATTCGAACTTTCAGGTCGAGCGTTTGAGCCGTCTGGTCGGCGATCTGCGCAAACTGGCAGAACTGGATGAACAGCCCCTCGAAAAAGGCGAGGTCTCCATCCCGGAACTGCTGGGCGAGTTAATTCAGGATGTGCAAACCCTGCCCGCTCACCGTGGGCGGCATATCAACCTGGTGGTCAGCCGCGTCCCGTGGACTCCGCCCCCGGTTTTGGGCGACCCGGATCTATTGGGGCTGGCCTTTTACAACCTGCTTGAAAATGCCCTGAAATATTCTTCGGTTGCGGATGTGGTCGAAGTGCGTGTGCTCGAAGACGGCCGCTTTTTGACGGTCGAGGTTGCCGATTCGGGCCCGGGCATTGCCGCGGACGATCTGCCGCATTTGTTCGATGAGCTTTTCCGGGGCGATAACGCTCACGGGGTCGAGGGCAGCGGTCTCGGGTTGGCGTTGGCGCGGCGGATCATCCAACAGCATGCTGGCGAGATCAGCGTCCGCAGCCGCCGCCAATCGCAAAAGGGGACGGTTTTTACCATCCGCCTGCCGCTGGGGGGTGTTACCAGGTTGTAACAGGTCTGACAACGGGCCGTAACAGGTTATCGGTAGAATGGGGATAGTCAACATCCGAACAAAACCTGTTTGCTGAGGAGCAAAACCATGAGACATTTTCTGATTGGATTGTTAATTCTTTCGATTTTCCTTTCCGGCTGTGGCACGGTTTCAGTCAAGATCAACTGGAACCCTGATGAAGTGCCCTCCATTGTGACCGTGACGCCAACTGCATACCTGACAGCGGATTGGACCGCAGATTTTGCCTCGGCGGCCCTGAGCCCGTCGCCAACGGCGATCTTCACTGCTACGCCCTGGGAAGCTTCGACGCCATCTCCCTCGGGTGAGACGCCGACCCCTCCCGCTGCGGTCACGCTCGGCGCGCCGCTGGCTTATGTCAGCCAGGATCGCATCTACTGGGTCGACCCGGGCGGCAACATCTATCCTTTGAGCGATTCTGCCTATGCGGCTTCGTCGCCCCTTGTTTCGCCGGATAACAGCCTGGTGGTTTACTTCGAATCCCGCAGCGGATCGGTGCTTGAAGGTTTGCTGCTCAAGGATATCGTTTTGGCCAGCACCTCCCGCAGCTTTGAGCCGCGCACGTTGGTCGGCGATTCAAGCGACCGGCTGCTCAGTTTCTCTCCGGACGGTCAGTGGGTGCTCACCCAGCGCGCGGAATTCAAACAACCGGTCGGGCTTTTTTATTACGGACTGCACGTCATCAACGTTATTACGGGTGAAGACCGCGAAGTGCTCGCACTGCTTGGTTTTCCGAACGATCCGCCGATTTTGCCAGTCAACCCGACCTGGTCGCCGGACAGCCAATACATCTTTTTTGATCGCAAACCCGCTTCTGGCGAGTGGCCGCCGCGCCTGGAGTTGAACGTTGTCAATATTCATACTCGCGAAATGCGTCTTCTTCTGGATGTAAACCAGTCTGGCAGCCTGGCTTTCTCGCCGGATGGCAGCCGCCTGCTGGTGGCCGGACCGCGGCAGTTATTTCGATTTGACCTGGAACAAGTGTACGATTTTTCTGTTGATGCGCCTGCTCAGCTTTTGATGTCGTATGATCTGCCTCAGGAAGGGACTTTGATTTATACCCTGCCTCAGTTGCGCTGGAATGGGCCAGAGCGGATCTTTCTGGCGCTTCCCTGGCAGAAAGACAGCCGTTCGCAGCTCACTTTTATGGATGTTTCTGCGATTGATGGTCAGGGGATTGTGTATAGCACCTACCCTGATGTTCTGGCTCGCGCTGAAGCACTCGATATTGGCGAAGCGTACCCACACGACCGGTTGCATCCGCTTTGGACAGATGACCTGAGCCGGGTTGCCTTGAACCTGTATGTAAACACTGGTGGCGTTGCTCGCAGTGACATCATGATGATGGATAGGGTGGGACTCAACCCGCTTGAGCTTTTGCACAATGCGCGTTTCATTCGCTGGTCGCCAGACGGTTTGCATTTTCTCTTTTTCTCGGGGCACGAAGAAAATGTTGTCAATTCCCGCGCGCCGTTTGATCTTTATGTTGGCAATTCCGATAATGCCGGCGATTCACAGATGCTTCTGTCTGGCAGCGAGGCGGCGATTTTGCTGGACACCGTCCGCTGGCTGGATGGAAACACCTATATTTTTCAGGCGGTTGGCACGGGCAGCGACGAGACTCAACTTTGGCGTGGTGTGATCGGCAGCCCGCCCCTCCGTTTGGATTAGCCGCACCGGGAGATCAAAAAAAGCTCGGGCGAGAAGGTGCGCCCGAACTTTTTTTGTTGCTGGGTATTTCCTTTTTACAGGGTGATCAGCCCGATCGCGATGAGCGCTATCAGGATGCCGAAGGCCTGCAAACGATTGATGCGTTCTTTGAGCAGCAAACCGGCCAGCAGGACGGTCATGCCAGGGTAGAGTGAACCGAGTACGGCCGCTACGTCCAGCCGCCCGGTTTGGCTGGCCAGGATGTACAGGCCGTTGGCGGTCACGTCCAGCACGGCGTTGACCGGCACGATCGACCAGACCGGCCTTGCCAGCCGCAGGGAGGGGCGCTTGATGAGGGCATAGGCCAACAGCATCAGCATCCCGCCCAGGCGCGAGCCGACCAGCGGCCACAGGTTGGATTCCTGTCCGGCGCGGTGGATCAGGATAAAGTACAGCCCGAAACCAAGCCCCGACAGGAAGGGCATCTGCAATTCCTTCCAGCCTTTGATGCTCGGGCGCAGGCTGCCGCTTTCTCCCGCTGAAATGGCCCAGACCGCCGCCAGCGCCAGGATGAATCCGAACAGGGTCAGCCAGCCGGGGAATCCTTCGCTGAAACTGCCAAACGCAACCGGCAGGCTGGCCGCCAGCAGGGCCGAAACGGGCGCGGCGATGCTCATCTGGCCTTCGGCCATGGCTTTGTAGAGCACGATCAGGCCGATTGTGCCGATCGCCCCGGCCAGCATGGCAAAGCCCCAACCGGTCAGGCTCATCGATGGCTGGCCGGAGAGGCTGGCGACAGCGAAAACGCCAACCATGCCGATCCATTCGGCGTGGAAGACGACTGCCAGGGCATTGGCAGAACGGCGCGAGGCCAACCCGCCGGCAAAATCGGCGGCGCCCCACGAGATCGCCGCGCCGAGACCGTACAGGATGGGAAGCAGGGAGGTCAGGTTCATAGGGTTAAAGTAACGTGAGATATTCTCTCGCGTTACGAACGGGCTGATTGTACTTGAAATTGCCAGGCGTTTTTGGCGTTATAAAATTACTTCGGCAGCACCAGCGGCGTGCCATTGAAGGGGTGTTTGACCACCTGCACCGGCCAGCCGTAGACCCGCGAGAGTGTTTCCTCGGTCAGGATCTCGTCCGGCTTGCCGATGGCGCGCAATTCTCCGTTTTCGAGCAGGGCGATGCGCCCGGCGTAGCGCGCGGCCAGGTTCAGGTCGTGCAGGGCGATCAGCACCGTCAACTCACACTCGCGGGCCAGCTTGTAGACCAGTTCCATCAAGGTCATTTGGTGCTGCAGGTCGAGGTGACTGGTCGGTTCATCGAGCAGCAGGATCGGGGTGCACTGCGCCAGGGCGCGCGCCAGCAAGACGCGCTGCTGTTCGCCGCCGGAAAGTTCCCCGACGCGGCGCTCGGCCAGGGGCAGGGCATCAACCCGTTCGAGCGAGTCGCGGGCGATGCGTTCATCGTCCGCGGAGAGCTGGCCGAGAAAATTCAGGTAGGGGGTGCGGCCAAAGAGAACTGTCTCCAGCGCAGTATAGGCCGGGGGAAGCTGGATACCCTGCGGGACGACGGCAATTTGACGGGCGCGCCCGGCGGGGCCGAATCCGCTCATGTGACGGCCAGACAGGCGAATCGTCCCGTTTGAGATGGGCAGGATGCCGCTCAGGGCGCGGATCAAGGTCGATTTGCCGGAGCCGTTCGGCCCGACCAGCGCGAGAATCTCCCCTTTTTGCATCTCGAAACTGATGTTTTTCAGCACAGGCCGCCCGTGATAGGCGACCGACAGGTTTTCGGCTTGGAGCATTACCAGGTGCCTCCCATTTTGGCGCGGCGCAAAATCCACAGGAAGAAAGGCGCGCCCGCCAGCGCGGTGACGATGCCGAGCGGAAGTTCCTGCGGGGCGATCACGACCCGTGCCAGCACATCGGCCAGCAGCAGGGCTGCCGCGCCGCCGATAACGCTGAGCGGCAGGATGCGGCGATAATCTGCGCCCCACCAGAAACGCATGACGTGCGGGATGATCAGGCCGACAAAGCCGATGATCCCGGCAAAGGCGACCGCGGCGGCGGTGGTCAGCGAGGCGGCGACGATGATGATCAGTTTGGCGCGGCGCGTATCCAGGCCAAGCTGGGCGGCCTGCTCATCGCCGAACTGGAGCAGGTTCAGGGAATGCCCGCTCAGGACCAGGACCGTCAGGCCAATTGCCAGAAAGGGGATCAGGGCCAGGACGGCGTCCCAGCCGCCGAGGGTGACTCCGCCCAGCAGCCAGCCCAGGGCGCGGCGCAGCTCTCCGCTCGAGCGCAGCATCAGGAAGGAGGTCAGCGAGGTGGCGAAGGACGAGATGGCGACCCCGGCCAGGATCAGGCTGGTGGTCGGGACGCTGCCGCCGACGCGGGCGAAGCTGTAAACCAGCAGGACGGTCAGCAGGCCGGCGGCGAAGGCCGCCAACGGGACCGCCATCAACCCGAGCACGCCATACGGCCACTGGACGGACATCGCCAACACTGCGCCGAGCCCCGCGCCGGAAGCGACCCCGATTAAGTAAGGGTCGGCCAGCGGGTTGCGGAACAATCCCTGATAGGCTGCGCCGCTGCCTGAGAGCGCCGCCCCGACCAGCACGATCAGGGCCGTGCGCGGCAGGCGGATATCCCACAGGATGGTGTCAAACGTGCCGTTTGCGCCCGAACCGGTCAGCGCCGCCCAAAGTTCGGCGGGCGGGATGAATACCGAACCGATGGCGATGCTCAGGAGCAAGGCCACGGCGAGGGCGAGGAGGGTCAGCAGGTAGGGGCGCATGGATATGGATGGTAGGGGCGTAGCATTGCTACGCCCCTACCAGTGCGATTATTTAAACAATTCCGGGCGCAGCAATTTTGCCAGCGCTTCGAGTCCGTCCACCAGGCGCGGGCCGGGGCGGCTGACCAGGTTGTCGTCAAAGGGGAAAACCTGTCCGTTTTTAACGGCACTCAGGTTCTCCCAGCCGGGGCGTTCGGCGACCGATTCGACGGTCACGCCCCACATCGAGTCACCCAGGATGATGACCTGCGGGTCTTCGGCCACGATCTGTTCGATGCTCAACTGCGGGTACGCATCGAGCTCGGCAGCGATGTTCTTGCCGCCAGCGCGATCGATCAGCAGGGTGATGAAGGTCCCTTTGCCGGCGGTGTAGGGCTGGGCCGGATTGCTGGCGTCGATCTCGTAGAAAACGTTGAGTTGGGAACTAATGGGGGCGATCTTCTCATCCACTGCGGCGACGCGCTCTTTGAGCGACTCAACCAGCGCAGCGGCTTCCGTTGTGCGCCCGGTCAGTTGGGCCACGATTTCAAGGTTGGCATACATTTCTTCGAGCGTGGTCGGGTTTCTCAGGTAGAAAACCGTCAGCCCCAAATCTTCGAGCGATTTGACTAGTTCGGTCGGGTTGATCTCAGCCGCCAGCACCAGGTCGGGCTGCAGGGCGACAATCGCCTCGAGGTTGTATTCGCCCATCGAGCCGCCGATATCGGGCAGGGACAGGGCCTCGGCGGGATAGTCCGAGAACAGATCGCGGCCAACCGTTTGCCCGCCCGCGCCGATCGCGAACAGGATCTCGGTGTTGGATGGGGCCAGCGAGACAACCTTTTGGGCCGGCTCCGCGAGAATAACCTGGCGGCCAAGCCCATCGGTCAGCGAGATGTTATCCGATGGGGTGGGGGGAAACAGGGAGGGCGCTTCAGTGGCCGGAATAACAGTCGGTTCAGGTGTTACGGCCGGTGCGCAGGCGGCCAGGAGCAGGGTCAATGCCAGCAAGGCAAAGGTGATTTTACGAAACATGGGTGAATTCTCCTTGGGGTAGTATCTGTAGGGCGAAGTTCAAAACCTTAAACCACAAAGGCCACAAAGTGTCACAAAGGAAAACCGAAATAAATTTTTCGGGCTCTTCCGTTTTACCGGGAAATCTCACCACGAAGTCACCAAGACACCAAGTTTCTAAGGTTTCTTGATAAAAAACTTTGTGCCTTCGTGCCTTTGTGGTTAATGTTCTTGATTTTCCCGGTAAGTACGGGAAAGCCATTTTTCGTCGTGTTACGTTGTTACCGTTTTGGTGAAAAGATTTTTGGGTACAGCAAAACACAAATCAAAATCCCCTGCCGCGTCAGCGGTCAGGGGAGGTTGGGAGGGCAAATCCGGTAAAAAATCGCCGTTCCCACCTCCTTTCGCGAGAGAGTGGTACGAAAACGGATGGTGCGGGCGACCTGGCTTGTTCTTTACAGAACTTACAGTTGCGCGACAGCGCCGGACTTACACCGGCTTCGCCGCATCCATTCGTTTATTCAGTTGTGAAAAAGATTGTATGCCCGGGTTGGGGATACGTCAATGGTCAGAAAGATTAAGTTTAGGGCATGCTTGAAAGAATATCTCCCAGGGCCGGCAGCATCATCCAAGTGACCAGGCACACGATCGCAACGATGGCAAGACCGGCTAGAATGATCACCAGCAGGGTTCGGTTCCCGTGATTGTTGCTGGGTGTGGCGGCTTTCGGCTGTGCGGGTCTGGATGGCTTGCTTTCACGGGGTGTTACTTTCGGAGCCGGTTCATATTGCCAGGCTTCCGGCTTTGGCGCTTCTTGCTGCTGTTGCTGCTCGATAGCATCCCAATCGATCGTCGAACTTATCTTAGTTTCGGACTCGTCATCCCAATTGATCGGCGCAGCTGCCTCAGTCTGTGTCTCCTCGCCCCACAAAGTGGCGGAAGGGCGCGATCGCTTTTCTTCGTCATCCCAATCAAAAGCGGATTCGCTCTCAGCCGCATTTGCCTCGGGTTCGGCGAACGCTGCGGGCTTTGAGTCCCAGTCAATGGCGGGTTTTGTCTCGACAGGCGCGGGCGGCGGGCTGGCTTCGGAGAGCCGGGCACGCATGATATTCAGCGCTTTTTCAGCCTGCGCGTTGCCAGGATTGGCTTTCAGACATAATTCCAGAACTTTAACGCGTTTATCGATCGTATCGAGTGTTTCAGCGTACCAGAACCAATTTGAAACATCCTGCGGGTTGGTGCGCAGTAAAACTTCGAGCATCCCGCGCGCCTCATGTTTTTTGCCTTGCCTGATCAGGTTGATCGCATCTTGCAGCATATCGGCCATCTGTCCTCCAAAAAGCTTTACTTTGTCTATTAAAGCACAAAAATCTCGCGCTTTAATATCAAAAGCATATGCCAGTACAAAAATCCTGGCAGGCCTTTGGGGGCAAAGAACAGGGTGCGGGATGTCTTGCCCTCGGGCGTGGCGCTTTGCTCGAGCCATAACTCGCCCGGCAGGTTGCCCTGTGCCTTGAGCAAAAGCGGACTGCCCTCGGGCTGTGACACCGTTTCCCAGCCGCTGACACGCGGAAAGTTTTTTAACCACGAAGGCACCAAGTCACCAAGCTTTTTTGTGTCTTCGTGGCTTTGTGGTAAATCACTTACCCGATAATCAACCAAAAAGCCCTCATGCTTCAAGCGCACATGCTCCTGGCCGGCATCCAGCCAGACGCGCTCGATCCGTCGCGGGTCAAGATCGGCCAGGGACTGGCGCACGGCTTCGGCGTAGTCCAGCGGCTCGATCGACGGAAACAGGCGCCGGGCGGTCGGTTCCAGCACCAGGCTGTCGTTCTGGAGTCCTTCGACAAGCGGAAGCGCGTACGAGAACTCGACGGGAGTCAATTTGTCGATCAAAAACGCCATCACAAGCGGCGGAATAAACGGCAGCAGCAGGGTTTTGCGTTTCAAGCCGCGGATCCGGGCGAATTCTTCCATGACTTCGATGTAGCTGCGCGACTTTTCGCAGCCCAGTTCAACGATTTCGCCGCGGCATTCGGGTGTGACCTGGGCCGCCAGCAGGTACTCGATGATATCGCTGGTCGCGATCGGTTGCGAGCGGTGCCGCAGCCAGTCTGGCCCGATCATAAGCGGGAACTGCTCGGCGATGAAACGGATCATCTCAAAAGAGACGCTGCCCGGTCCGGCGATGACTCCGGCCCGGAACTCGGTGACGGGCACGCCCGCTTCGCGCAGGGCCACGCCGCTTTCGATGCGTGAGAGTAAATGCAGCGCCAGTTTTTCGCGCGGGTCGGCCAGCCCGCCCACGTAGATGATGTGCTCAACCCCGGCTTTTTTTGCCGCCCCGGCGAAATTGCGCGCCGATTCGAGGTCGATGCGCTGGTAGCCATGCCCGGCAGCCATGCTGTGGATCAGATAATAAGCCGTGCTGACGCCCTGCATTGCGGCCGACAGGCTTGCGGGGCGGGTCACATCCCCGGCGACAACCTCGACTTGCGAGAACCAGGCGCGATGACGCAATTTCTGAGGGCTGCGCGCCAGGCAGCGCACCCGGTACCCGGCTTCGAGCAGGCGCGGGATCAGGCGGCTGGCGATATATCCGGTCGCTCCGCTGACGAGAATGAGTTGGTTGAGTGGTTGATTCAAGAGATGTTTACCTGTAGGGGTGTTGGTAAATGGTGATTGGTAATTACTGAGATGAATCTCCAATTACGGATCACCAATACCCATTTTTCTGCTAATTTCTTCTGCTCTCTCCACCAACCTGCGCAACATGCCATCAAAAATGAAACGATGGGCCGGCCACATGGCATACCAGTAAAGATAGCCGAACAGGCCACGCGGAGCGAAATAAGCGGTCTGGATAAAAAGATTTTTGCCATTTTCCTGCGGAAGTATGTCGAACTCGAGCCAGGCTTTGCCGGGCACTTTCATTTCGGCGCGCAGGCGCATGCAGCGCTGCGGTGTGAGCGATTCGACCCGCCAGAAATCGAGCGATTCTCCTGCGCGCAGATCGTCGGGATGCCGCCGTCCGCGCCGCAGGCCAACCCCGCCGACGGCTTTGTCCATCCAGCCGCGAATGGCCCAGGCCCAGTCCATGTACATCCAGCCGCGCTCGCCGCCGATCCCGCTAAATGAGCGGAAGATGGCTTCAGCCGAAAGATCGGTCAGCGTCTGACGCTTTTCCATGAACATGCCTTCTTCCAGTTTGAACTGATAAGGCTTGACATCGCCTGCGCTGGTGACCAGTGCGTCACTCCAGGATGTTTCGATGTCGCCATTTTCGATCTTGACCAGGGCATAGCGCACGGCGGTCTGGAAGTCGAGCGGTTCGATCTGTGGGAAAAGTTTGCGGGCCAGATCGTCATGCACAACGCTTTCGATGTGCAGGCCTTCGATCAGCGGCAAAACCGTCTGATACGAGACTGGTGTGACCATGTGAACCCAATAGGCCGAGAGATGCGGGGCATAGATCGGGGTTGGGATCAGCAGCCGTTTGAATCCGCGTTCTTTCGAGTAGCCCAGCAGCATGTCCGCGTAGGTCAACTGGGTTGCGCCGCCGATTTCGATCAGTTTGCCGATGCTTTCAGGGTTGTCAAGCGCAGCGATCAGGTAGCTGAGCGCGTCACGGATGGCGATCGGCTGGGCTTTGGCAAAAAACCAACTCGGGCAAATGAACACTGGCTGGAGCTCGGCCAGGTAGCGCACCATTTCGAAAAGTGCGCTGCCCGAACCAACGATCATGCCGGCGCGCAGCTCCGTTACCGGAACGCGCCCCTGGCGCAGGATGTAGCCGGTCTCATGGCGCGAACGCAGGTATAAAGAGAGTTGGGCGGTTGGGTCGACCAGTTCACCCAGGTAGATGATGCGTTCGATGTTGGCCTGGTCGGCGGCGCGGGCGAAGTTGCGGGCGGCGGTCATATCGCGCTCGGCGGTGATCTTTCCGCCCTGGCGTCCGTGGATCAGGTAATAGGCGGTGGAAACACCTTCCAGCGCGGCGGCCAGGCTGGAAGGGTCGAGCGCATCGGCCTGGATCACTTCCACTTTATCGAGCCAGGGGCGTCCTTGCAGCCGGGCAGGGTCGCGCGCCAGCACCCGTACTGAGTACCCAGCTTCGATCAGGCGCGGAATCAAACGTCCGCCGATATAACCGGTTGGCCCGCTGACGAGAATTCTTTTGGTTTGGGTCATGGCATTCTTTCGTATTTCGGTGACATTAGGCCAGAATATATCATGATTGGGTGTAGAATCGCTTTCAAGCTACTCTCAGAATACATCATAGGCCACAACATGAAAAAACTGCAACTACCGCGTAACGTTTGGGTGCTGACCGCAACTTCTTTCCTGACCGATATATCCTCTGAAATGATAGCCAACCTGATGCCGCTCTTCCTGAGCAATGTGCTTGGGGTTGGCACGGCCCTGATCGGCCTGATCGATGGGATCGCCGAATCGACCGCCAGCTTGATGAAGCTGTATTCGGGCGCACTCTCGGACAAACTGGGCAAGCGCAAATGGCTGACAGTTGCCGGGTATGCTCTTTCAACTTTTGCCAAACCGTTTCTTTATTTCGCCAACACCTGGGGATGGGTGCTCGGCATCCGCTTTGTGGATCGGCTGGGCAAAGGCATCCGTACTGCCCCGCGCGATGCTTTGCTGGCAGGCAGCATCGACGAAAAACAGCGCGGACTGGCGTTTGGCCTGCACCGCGCCGGAGATACAGCCGGGGCCTTCATCGGGCTTGCCATTGCTGCCCTGGTTATTTATTTCACCCAACAGGGCGCGACCCAACTGAACAGGGCAACCTTCCAAACGATTGTGCTGATTTCCATCATCCCGGCCCTGCTGGCGGTGCTGGTGCTGGCGGCCTTTTCGAATGAGGTCAAGGTTGCCAAAAAGTCGAACCTGCCGGCCTTCAGCCTGAAGGGTCTCGACAGGCGCTTTAAATTGTTCCTGCTGGCATCCATTCTGTTTACACTGGGTAACTCATCCGATTCGTTCATCATCCTGCGCGGCCAGGAGCGCGGATTAAACCTGCTCCAGGTGATGGGCATGCTGCTGACCTTCAATGCAGTCTATACGATCCTCTCCGGTCCGCTGGGCGCGCTTTCAGACAAACTGGGAAGGCGTAAATTGATTTTTACCGGCTGGCTGTTTTATGCGCTGGTCTATCTCGGATTTTCACTCTCACAAAGCGGTGCACACGTTTGGGCTTTGTTTGGTCTGTATGGTGTCTATTACGCCATGACCGAGGGAGCCGCCAAAGCCTTTGTGGCTGACCTGGTTCCCGATGAAATGCGCGGAAGAGCCTATGGCCTGTACCACGCCGCCCTGGCGCTCGCGGCTTTTCCGGCCTCGCTGATTGCCGGCCTGCTCTGGCAGGGATTGGGCTCCTGGCCTGGCTTTGGAGCATCTGCGCCTTTTATTTTTGGGGCGGTCATGTCACTGGCGGCCTTGGTCGTATTTACAGTACAATCAGCCATACATGAAAATTAGCATCCAAAACATCGCCAATTTGCATTTATTGTGGGTTTGTCTTGCCTTCCTGGCTGGCATATTGCTTGGAGCGCAGGTACTTTTGCCTGTCAAATTTTGGCTTTTGCTGGCTGCTGTCGGGCTGGCCGCCGGGATACTCTTGCGCTTGCTCAACAAGAACAGCGCCATCCTGCTGGCTATCCTGCCCTTTTTCCTGTTTGCGGGCGCGGCGCGCTACCAGTTTGCCCAGCCGAGCGTTACCCCCCAGGACCTGATCTATTACAACGACTTTCCGCGCACGATCTGGATCACCGGTTCGTTGGCCGAGCCGCCCGATGTGCGTGATACCTACCAAAACCTGCGTGTCAAAGTTCACGCAGTTGATTTTGGAGAAGGCGATATTGAGATCAGCGGCATGTTGCTCATCCGCGCGCGTTACGCTGAAGAACTGCAATATGGCGATCTGATCCGCGCCCGCGGCGACTTCGCCACCCCGGCTGAAAACGAAGTATTCTCGTATCGCGATTATCTTGCTTTGAATGGCATCCACAGCACGATGAATGCCAATCGCGTCACACTGCTACCGCAGGACGGGGAAACCAATCCGTTCTGGTCGTTGATGTACCGGCTGAAAACCAGCCTGTCCAAGCGCATTTACCTGCTCTTTCCTGACCCTGAAGCCTCGCTTTTGCACGGCATCCTGCTTGGCGATGATGACGGAATGGCGCCTGATCTTCAGCAAGCTTTCAAAAATACTGGCACATCCCACATTATTGCCATTTCCGGTTTCAATATTGCCATCATCGCGGCCTTGCTGGTAGCCCTTTTTAGCCGTCTGTTCGGCAAAACCATCGGCGCTGTCCTGGCAATTCTGGGCATCACGGGCTATACCCTGCTGGTAGGCGCGGATGCATCCGTTGTGCGCGCCGCCATCATGGGCAGTTTGTCGATCGTTGCGCTCCAAATGGGGCGGCGCACGTTTGCGCTGAATACCCTGGCGGCAGTTGCCGCTGCGATGGCTTTTTTCAACCCACTGATTTTGGGCGATGTCGGCTTTCAACTTTCATTTGCGGCCACGCTGGGCTTGGTTCTTTACGCCCAGCCGCTTCAAGATTGGGTTGCCGCCAGGCTGCGCCGCTTCCTGCCTGTCAGCGTTGTCGAACGCCTGATCGGCCCATTTTCTGAATACTTCCTGATGACCCTGGCGGCCCAGGTTACGACTCTGCCTGTTATCGCCTATCACTTTGAACGCATTTCGCTGGTTTCCTTCCTCGTCAACCCGATTGTTCTGCCAGCCCAGCCGCCGGTCATGATCCTTGGCGGGCTGGCTGTCATTGCCAGCCACGCTTACATGCCGCTCGGCAAGCTGCTGACGGCCATCGCCTGGCCTTTCCCGGCTTACACCATCCGCATGGTGGAATTGTTCGATAAAATTCCCGGCGGGGTGATCGTGCTTGGGGAATTCAGCCTGCTCTTTTTGATCGGGTTTTACGGGATTCTGCTCGGGCTCACCTTTGGCGGGACGCAGTTCCGAGAGAAAGCTGCCAAGGCTTTGAGCCCCGCTACCGTGCTGACAGGGCTGGCGATTGCCGTTTTCCTGGTCTGGCGTTTGACGCTTTCCGCCCCCGATGGACGGTTGCACCTGACCTTCCTCGATGTCGGTTCGGGTGACGCCATCCTGATCCAAACCCCGGCCGGCAGGCACATCCTGATCAATGGCGGCCCCAGTCCTTCGCGGCTTTCAGACCAGCTCGGGCGTCGTTTGCCGCCCTTCAACCGTCAACCCGATTACCTGGTGATCGCTGCTCCCCAGGAAAACCAGATGGCCGCCTTGCCGACCACCATTGAACGATTTGTTCCCGATGCCGTGCTGTGGAGCGGCGACACGATGGGCTCTTATTCTGCCCAAAAAGTGAACGAGTGGACGCTGGAACGCGCCATCCCGCATGAACTGGCTCAGGTGGGTACAGAACTCGACCTGGGCAACGAGGCGCGCCTGCGCGTGCTGGATATCTCTGAGCGGGGCATGGTGCTGCTCGTCGAGTGGAAAACCTTTCGGGCTATTTTGCCGCTCGGGGTCAAGTTCGAGTCTTTTGAGCGCCTTGAGTACGGTCGCGGCATCGGGTCGCCAACTGTTTTGCTACTGGCCGAGAGCGGTTATGCACCGGCCAACCCGCCCGAGTGGTTGGATAACCTGTCGCCCAATCTTTACATCCTGTCTGTCGCCGGCGATGACCCTAACGGTCTTCCTGCGCCCGAGACGATCGAGCTGCTGCGCGACCAGACCGTCCTGCGCACCGACCGCAACGGGTGGATCGAAATCTCAACAGACGGCGACCAGATCTGGGTGGAGGTCGAGCGCAAGTAAATCCAAATGGTACAGTATGCCCGTGACGGGTATAATTTGCTTAAATCACCAAAGGAGAGACAAAATGGCATATAGTAATGTGACGGTCCCGGAGGGTGGGGCCAAGATCAGCATTCAGGACGGTAAACTCAACGTTCCGAATAATCCAGTAATTCCGTTTGTCGAGGGAGACGGCACCGGGCGTGATATTTGGCGGGCTTCTGTGCGTGTTTTTGACGCGGCCGTGGAAAAGGCCTATGGCGGCAAGCGCAAGATCCACTGGATGGAAGTTTATGCCGGTGAAAAATCGTTCAAGCGCTTCCAAAGCTGGCTTCCGGAAGAAACCAATGAAGCTTTTCGTGAATTTTTGGTGGGTATCAAAGGTCCTCTGACCACCCCGATCGGCGGCGGTATCCGCTCTTTGAATGTGGCTTTGCGCAAAAACCTTGACCTGTATGTATGCCAGCGCCCGGTGCGTTGGTATAAAGGTGTTCCCTCGCCGGTGAAGCACCCGGAACATGTCGATATGGTCATCTTCCGCGAGAACACTGAAGATATTTATACCGGTATCGAGTTCAAATATGGCACGGAAGAGAACAAAAAGTTCAAAGCCTTGCTTAAGGAAGCTTTCCCGAAAGAATACGCCAAGATGCGCTTCCCCGATACTGCCGGGTTGGGTATCAAGCCGGTATCGGTTGAAGGCACAGAGCGCCTGGTGCGCGCCGCGATTAAATGGTCCTTGGAAAACAAGCGCAAGAGTGTCAACTTTGTTCACAAGGGCAACATTATGAAGTTCACCGAAGGCGCTTTCAAAGACTGGGGTTATGCCCTCGCCAAACGTGAATTCCGCAGCGAAATTGTAACGGAGCGCGAATCGTGGATTTTGGGCAATAAAGAAAAAGATCCCAACCTGACGGTTGAAGAAAACGCCCAGATGATCGACCCCGGCTTCGAGATGATGTCGCCCGACCAGCAGGCCGAGATCAAAGCTGAAGTGGAAGAAGCCCTGGGCCTGTGGGAAACGCACGGCGGCGGCAAGTGGAAATCGATGTTGTTGATCAAAGATTCGATCGCCGATGTCAGCCTGCAGTTCACCCTCATTCGCCCACGCGATTACGATGTGATCGCGACCCTCAATCTGAATGGCGATTACCTTTCAGATGCGTTGGCTGCCCAGGTGGGTGGCATCGGTATTGCCCCCGGCGCGAATATTAACTACGAGACCGGTCACGCCATCTTCGAGGCCACTCACGGTACTGCGCCCAAGTATGCCGACCTGGATAAGGTTAACCCCGGCTCGGTTATTCTTTCCGGCGAGATGATGCTGCGTTACATGGGTTGGGGCGAAGCTGCCGATCTGATCGTTAAAGGCATGGAAGGCGCGATCGCGGCCAAGACCGTGACTTACGATTTCGAGCGCTTGATGGAAGGGGCCACCCTGCTCAAATGCTCCGAGTTTGGTGATGCGATCATCAAGCACATGGATTGATCGCTAAAACATAAAGTTAAATAAAAATTCCGCAGGCCTGTTAGGCTCTGCGGAATTTTTTTATTCGAGCGTGAAGAAAAATGTTGTTCCCTTGCCAGGTTCGCTTTCTGCCCAAACCTGCCCACCGTGCTTTTGGATAATTCGTTTGACGATCGCCAACCCAATGCCTGTTCCAGGAAATTCATCGACGGAATGCAGTCTTTGAAAAGCCCCGAACAACTTATCCACATAATCCATATTAAAACCGACCCCGTTGTCGCGCACATAGAAGGTTTTTTTGCCATTATGCGTGAGTTTATTGACTTCGATCACGGCACCGGGCGTTTTTGCTGTAAATTTCCAGGCATTGCTGATCAAGTTTTCTAGCGCGACTTTTATCAGCCGTTCGTCGCCTTTTGACTTCAGGTTCTTTGCGATGTGGATTTCTATGTTGCGTTCAGGTTCTGCTGCTTTTAATTGCTGGTAAATTTCTTCAGACAGGCTGTGCAGATCCACAGGTTGCCGGTGCAATTCAACACGGGTAATTCTTGATAGCCGCAGCAGGTCGTCAATTAACTGTCCCATGTTTTTGGCGGCCTGGCGGGTCCTTTGCAGGAAAATTGTGCCATCGGGTGGAATCTGGTCGGCAAAATCATCCATCAGGATGCGGGTAAAGCCATCGATCGCGCGTAGCGGCGCACGCAGGTCGTGAGATACTGAATAAGAAAAAGCTTCCAACTCGCGGTTGGCGGCCTGCAGCTCGGCAGAACGCTGCTGCAGCTTTTCTTCCATTTCTTTGCGATCGGTGATGTCGAGTGTTGTCGAGATCACCGAAACCACTTTCCCCCGCGGGTCAAATTCGGGGGCAAGCGACCAAAGGCCAACATCGCCCATTAGTTCGTATTCTGTTTTCAAGGGTTCGCCGCTGTCAAAAACCTGTCGAATCTTCTCTTCGGCAAAGTCAATTGATGGCTGTGAGCCAAATACCTCGCGGAGCGTTTTACCAAGAACATTTGCGGCGTAAAACTTTTCCTTGTTGCCAAGATGGTTGACGTACAAAAAATGGCTATCGCGATCGTACCGCGCGATTTGCAAGGGGTTGTTTTCAGAGAGGGCGCGAAATTTCTCTTCGCTGGCTTGCAGGGCTGCTGTGCGTCGTCTCACCCTTGATTCAAGTTCTACATTCAACAGCCGGATTTTGTCTTCGGCGCGTTTCTTTTCTTCAAGTTCGCGTTGCACTTGATCATACAAGCGCGCGTTCAGGATGGCGTTGGCCAGCAGGTCGGCCATGGTTTCGAAGGTGGCAATATCTTCCTGGCTGAAGGCAGACGGTTTCTGGCTTTGAATGGTTAACCCGCCCAACACTTCGCCGCGGCTGACGAGCGGCAGGGCCAGCTCTGAGCGGGTTTCTGGAAGAAGCGGGTTGTTGAAGCGCACCGCCTCTTCACCGACATCCAAGGCGATGCGCGCCTGGCAGTTGGTGATGCACCAGCCGATCATCGAGGTTTCGCTGATCTCGAGCTGGTGACCGGCGCTGAGCATCTTGACGCCCTCCTGGCCTGTGGCAGCGCGCAAGATGGCCCAATGCGGATCTTCTTCAATCAGGAACAAGCCGGCATAATACAATTCAAACTGTTTTTGTACCATTTCCACAACTTGCTGGCTAAGCGCGCGTGAATCAAGGATGGCTGTCGCCGCCCGGGCTACTTCCGCACCCAGTTGCAGCAGGCCGGAGCGTCGTTCGAGAACCTCGGCATATTTTCTCAGGTTGTTGTTGGCGCTCCAGATGGCTTGCTCATCTTGTTTGCGCTCAGTGATGTCCGTTATTGTTCCCGCCATGCGAATGGGTTTGCCATTTTCGTTGTAGTAAGCGAGCCCTTGTGTTTCCAACCAGTGTATTTCGCCAGACTTCCAGGTAATACGATGTTCAATACGATAGCCTGGCGCAGCACCTGTCAGGCATTTATCGATGCTTTGATTAACCTTGCTGCGATCCTCAGCGTGGACAAGTTTCAAGAAATCTTGCAAGCTGCTCACCAAACCGTCTTTTTCGATCCCCATGATCTGATAAGCTCTTTCAGAGTAAATCATCTGATCCGATTCGATTTCCCAATCCCAAATCCCCATTTTTGCCGCAGAAAGGGCCAGGTCGAGTCTTGTCTGGCTTTCGATCAGCGCATTTTCAGTGCGAGTTCTTTCTGCCAATTCATCTTGTGCAGCCTGGTAAAGTGAAGCATTATCCAGCACCAGGGTTGCCAGTTCGGCTAACTGGGTGAGTTGTTCGACCCGTTTTGTGGTGAACTTTCGTTCCGAATCTTCATAGGCCAGCCCCAGAACACCCATTACGTTGCCCTGGGTTTTTAGTGGAATACCAAGAATGGCATAAAATCCCTGGTCGGTATAACTCTCTCGCCGCCTTTCCCAGGTATTGTAATTATTGACAACAACCGTTTCACCTTTTTCCAACACATCGCTGGTTGTTCCATTTCCGATTGGCAGTACGATGCCCGTAAACGATTCGAACAGTCCGTGCCCCAAATGCTTGCGTGTTAATTGCCCTCCGGGCAGAACCAGGTCAATATAACCATGCCGGGTATCTGCCAGAATTTCAGCGCGCACCAGTATCGACTCGAGCAGGGAATTAAGATCGAGCCGGTCAATAATTGCGAGGGTTGTTTCGTGAAGGGCAGCCAGGTACTCGGCCTGTTCACTCAAAGTAGCTTCTGTTTGCCGCCTTACTTCCAACTCAGCGGATGCTTTGTCCAGTGCTGAGCGCAGGTGTTTCATCGTGAGCGATAATAAGACCCAACCGATGACAACATATATTAAAAATATGATCCATAAGTAAAAGGGATTTTGCGATGGGATTTCTGGTATTTTGCCGAGCATATCCAGATACATGATCCAGGCTGTGCTGCCAATGCTTAAGATCATTATCAAAAAAGCATAACGCCCGCCCAATAACAAGCCGGTTATGAAAATCACCAATAAAAAACCACCCTGTCCAACGGATTGCATTCCGCCGGTGGCAACCATGCTGATGGACATGATGCCCCACAATCCCAGCACGTATACTAGCGCAGAGATGCGCAGGTAATTTTTGCTCGCAATCAACCAACAAACCAGAGATGCGGCGCTGGTGGCAAATATAAACCAGAGAAGCCAATCATTGGGGTTTACCCAAGCGTAAAACAAGCCGTAAAGCAGGCTGGCTGCGGCTGAAATAGGTAAAATTAAAGATAGAGACCGCTTGATGCGGACTTTTTCATTGGAACTAATGGCAGGGAATAGAATATCGCTAATTTTTCGTAGCATTTTTAGCTAAGCATTTTGTAAAATTTATGGAGATGTCAGTAAAATAAAAAGTCCCTTTCGGGACTATTCGCCAAATAATAAATCGAGCCAGACATCCCACTTGGTTAGGCCGTTTAGCACCGGGGTGGGTATTGGGGTGGGGGGAATTGTTGCCCCCGGTTCAGGTAATGGAATAACAACAAGGTCACCTTCCTGCGCCATGCGGTTTTGTTCCCGCGCCCAGGCTTCTACAGCTGCCGGAGATGTAGCATACGCAACCTGGGTTTGCAAAGCGTATTGGGTTACTATAACCGCGGTTGCCTGAGCGCGAACAAGAGATGCTTCTTTTTGCAGGCGGGTTAATTCCTCCATGCGATTATTAAAATCCATGATGAGGAATAGTAATATTGCAATCCCTGCCAATACACCTAATCGACGGAAGTCAACACGAAAGCGACCGATTTGCATATTTTTATTTTATCATGGAGAAAACAAAAACTCTCGCATAAAAAATGCGAGAGCTTGTGCCGAAGGAGGGATTTGAACCCTCACTCCCGAACGGGAACTACGCCCTGAACGTAGCGCGTCTGCCAGTTCCGCCACTCCGGCAAGTTTATTTTTAAAGCGGATGGTATTTTACCCCACTTCCCTGATTTGTCAATTACTTTGCCTAAAGTGCTTATAATCAATCACGAAAGACATGGCTTTCTTACGCATTTCTTACACCAACGAGGGTATATTTCATTATCTTTTAATACAGTTGGATTAATCTTAAAGCTCTAAATTGGAGGCACGCAATGAAATTACTAAAATACACGCTGCTAGGTTTGATCGCAATCACATTTGTGTTGGTTGTATTTACAGGTGGATTTGCGCTTGGATATTTTATGGATACTACAGGCATTCCCCTGTTGGGCAATCCTGTTGGTTCACAGCCTGTTCTTCCGCTTGCTCCACTGACAACCCCGGAAGGCGCAGATCAAAGCACCCCCGCGGAATTACAAACACTTTTCAAACCCTTTTGGGAAGCCTGGGACCTTGTCCATACCCAATATGTAGATCAGCCTGTCGATGACCTGGCCTTGATGCAGGGTGCGATCCGTGGCATGTTGGCCGCTTTGGGTGACCAGCACACCTCCTATATGGACCCTCAGGAATTTGAGGATGCCAATGCCGGCTTGGAAGGCACCTATGAGGGAATCGGTGCTTATGTTGATACCAGCGGCGAATATCTGACGGTCATCAGCCCGATTAAGGATTCCCCCGCTGAAGCGGCAGGGTTGCACCCGGGTGACCAGGTTATTGCCATTGATGGTGAAGACATGACCGGTATTACCCCCGAACTGGCACGCCGCCGGGTGCTTGGCCCGGCAGGGACGGTTGTCAAGCTGACCGTTGCCCGCGAAGGCGAGGAAGAGCCTTTGATTTTCGAGATCACCCGCGCAAAAATTGTGGTCGCGAGTGTCGAACATGAGATTCTCGAAAATGGGATTGGCTATGTCAAAATCAATACTTTTGGCGATACCACCAGCAGCGAACTGCGTAACGCGCTTAAGGAAATTATGGCCAGCAAACCGCGCGGCCTGATCCTTGATATGCGCAACAATGGCGGTGGTTATTTGCAAACAGCGGTTGAGGTTGTTTCGCAATTTATCCCTGAAGGCGTTGTGCTGATCGAACGCTATGGCGATGGCACTCGCGATACTTATGAAGCAAATAAGGGCGGCCTGGCGATCGATGTCCCATTGGTTGTGCTGGTAAATGAAGGCACAGCCTCTGCTTCTGAAATTGTTGCCGGGGCGATTCAGGATTACGGGCGCGGCAAGCTGGTTGGCAAGACGACTTTTGGTAAAGGATCGGTACAGATCTGGTCGCCGCTCTCGGACAATCAGGGTGCGGTACGCGTCACCATTGCCAAATGGTTGACTCCCAAAGAGCGCACCATCCATGAAGTTGGCCTGGCTCCAGACGTTGAAGTTGAACTGACCGAAGAAGATTTCCTGGCTCAGCTTGATCCGCAATTGGATAAGGCCATCGAGGTGCTCGAGCAGATGATCGGCGGTTCTGCAACCGAGTAAAAGTTATTTCGTAAAAAAGGTTAAACCGTCTTTAGAAAACACTGATTGAAAAACGGAGGTAAATATGTTTTTCGACATCAACTACCTGATTTACATGATCCCGGCCTTCATTTTGATGGGCCTTACCTCATGGTATGTTAAATCTGCTTATAACAAGTGGAGCAAGGTCCGTGCCCGCTCCGGGCTGACCGGTGCGCAGGCCACCCAGCGCCTGATCTCTGCAGGCGGCTTGTATGGCGTGCGCGTGGAAGGCATCGCCGGGGACATGACTGATCACTATGATCCGCGCGACAAGGTTTTGCGCCTTTCGCAGGGAGTGGCCAATGTGCCATCGGTGGCCGCACTGGCGATCGCGGCTCACGAGCTGGGCCATGCCATGCAAGACGAGGAAAACTACTTTCCTCTGCGTTTGCGGGCAGCTCTTGTTCCGGCAGTCAATATCGGTTCGAACCTGGGCTGGATCTTGATCCTGGTCGGGCTGTTTCTCGGCCTGACCCAGCTGGCCTGGGTCGGGGTGATCGCTTTCTCGGCCGGAACGGTATTTGCCCTGGCAACCCTGCCGGTCGAGTTCGATGCCTCGGCTCGCGCCAAACGCTTGCTGGCCGATTCGGGAATTATCTCAGGTCAGGAAGAAATGAACGGTGTCAATAACGTGCTCAACGCTGCCGCGCTGACCTATGTCGCCGGCCTGGTGACGGCTGTTTTGCAGTTGCTGTATTACGTCAGCCTGGTTAGCGGCCGCAGCCGGGATTAATCATCCAGAACGCAAAAAAAACGGACAGAGGCCTGGCCTCCGTCCGTTTTTTTAAAGGCAGAAAGGTTTTATTTCGATAGCACAAGGTTCGGGCGAATCCGGTGCGAGCTGCCATCCCAAACTTCTTGTGGGTAGATGATCTGGTTGGTGCCGGGCAGCTGTTCCATTGCCAGGCCGGTGTTCAGATCAACGCCAACCAGCAAATAAGCTTTGTAAACCAGTTGACTGCAATAAAAAGAGTCTTCGGTCTCAGGGTTGAGAAAATTCAGGTTATACGGTTTGCCGAGTTGGCGCAGGCAGTAGTCTGCCACAGCGGTGCGCATGTTATATTCTTCATCTTCTGACAAGCCCAACCCGTCGAGCGGGGAGGCGATGCCGTAGAAAGTGTCGAAGAGCAAGCCGCGGTCTCGGGCCATGATTTCGGTGTCCCAGTGGTTGCCTGGTACATCGAATGTGATGACGCCGCGTGTTCCCGACTCGATACAGCGGCCGTCCGGGCCGATGTAAATGGCAACATGATCGACATCGCCAGGTACCAGTCGCCCGACCAAACGCCAGAACTCGCCTGGCAGGATGTCGGGTTTGCCGTTCATAGTGCAAATAATATCGCCTGTACGCAGGGTCAGGCCTTCGATTTCGTAGGTGTAAACCATAATTGTCGTGCTCCTTGCAAGATGCTCTTATTTACGTAAATATTTCAATGCGGTTGCTGCAATTTTGCCAGGAAGTCCATCTGGTGGGCGATATAGATCAATTGGCCGCGATCCACCTGTTCTCGGCGCTGCTTCAGCCAGTTTGCGAACCGGTCTGGGGCAAGCTCGGGGTGTGCGCTCAGGGTCATTTCAAAGAAGTGCAGGATAAAGTGCAGGAAATAGGCTTCGTCAGCCGGATATTGACCCTTGTGCGGGTACACTACCCAATCCGAGGCCCCGGCGGATACGATCTCAGCCCCGGCCTGCTCCAGATGCCCGAACAGGTGACGACCCGCCTGGCTGTCGCCGCCGCTGGGGCGGGAATCCATGCTGTGGTGGTAGATCTGCTCGATGTGCGCATCCAGCACGCGGTCGAGAGCGGGTTCAAGGCTTGTGACTCCGTCAAAATTGACCGTCAGCCAGGCCAGGCCCCCGGGTTTGAGCAGCGAAAATAACGAGACCAACGCTGCGGGCATGGGTAGCAGATCCAGAAAGGCGTGGGCGATCAGCAAATCGGCCGGGAGCGCCTCGCCAGCGCGGATGAAGTCGAAAACATCCGCCTGAACAAAACGGACGGTGACCGCGCAGGTGTGGGCGGACAAACGGATGTCTGCGCCCAGAGTTTTGGCGTCAAAGCCATTTTGGCTGGCCCACTCTGGCAGCCATTGGCGGGCGAAATCGATATTTTCTGCCATTTCGTCTACGATCGTGTAGTGGACGTTTTCGGGCAGGATTTCCCATTTGAGCAGGCGGGCCAGCATGCTGCCAATCCCCGCGCCGACTTCGATAATCTGAAAGGTTTGCCGGCCCGAAACGGCATGCAGTGCGGTTTGCAGATCTGCGAGCACAACCCGGTTGAGGGCGCGGTCGTCTACGGTTTGTTTGGCAAGCAGGTAGCGGGGAAAGGAGAGTTCCATCTTGTTTTCCTGAAATAAGCGTATTTTCAGTTTATCACAGCCGACAAAAAGACGGGCATTTTTTTATCGGGACGGGTATAATAGATTTGTCTGACAACTTTCTCCCCTTTCACCAGGAGTGTTTAAAATGTCCAAAATTGACCTGACCATCTATCCCGATCGCCGCAAGCGCGCCATTCAGCGCGCCAAGGAACGAAAGATCATTATTCCGACTTATGCCCAGATGAAAGACCCGGCCCAAATACCGGCAAAAGTGAAGGAAGAATTGACCAGGATCGGTCTGTGGGACATCCACCCGCTCAACCTGTTTCGCATTAGCTGGAAAAACGAACCCAAAGCCAGCGGCGGCGGGTTTGGCGGAGTCAATTACATCGAGCTGCCCTCCGCGTTGACCGGAACCCCGGCGCGGATCATCGCCATTGTTGGCAAATGGTTCCCGACTGGCGCGCACAAGGTTGGGGCGGCGTTCTCGTGCCTGGTGCCGCGTCTGGTGACAGGCCAGTTTGACCCGACCACCCAAAAGGCGGTCTGGCCCTCGACCGGTAATTACTGCCGGGGCGGGGCCTACGATTCAGCTTTGCTGGCCTGTGAATCGATCGCGATCCTGCCCGAGGGCATGAGTCGCGAGCGTTTCGAGTGGCTGGCAAAAGTGGCCGGGGAAACGATCAAAACCCCCGGCTCTGAGTCGAACGTTAAAGAAATTTTTGATAAATGCAATGAACTGCGCCATTCCGGCCAGGATCTGATGATCTTCGACCAGTTCCAGGAATTTGGCAATTACCTGTGGCACTATGAAGTGACCGGCCACGCGCTGGAAGAAGTGCTGAAAGCCACCATGCGCCCCGGCGACCGCTATCGCGGCATGACCAGCGCCACCGGTTCGGCGGGTTCGATAGCCAGCGGCGATTACATGAAGCAGTTGTTCCCTGAGAGCAAAATTGCGGCCAGCGAAGCGCTGCAATGCCCGACCCTGCTCGAAAACGGATTTGGCTCACATCGCATCGAAGGCATTGGCGATAAGCATGTGCCCTGGGTCCACAATACCAAGAATACAGACCTGGTGGTGGCGATCGATGATAATGCGGTCGTTAACCTGGCACGCCTGTTCAATGAACCCGCCGGGCAGAAATATCTTGCTGAAAAAGGCCTGAGCGATGCCCAAATTGCAAACCTGCAATTGTTGGGTTTCTCTGGCATTTCGAATGTGTTGACAGCCATCAAGATGGCGAAATACTACGAGATGGGCGAAAATGACATCATCCTGACGATTGCAACCGATTCGATGGAACTATACCAGAGCCGCCTGCACGAAATGCACGCTGAAATGGGCGCATACAGTGACCGCGATGCCTCCGCCGATTTCGCGCGCTGGCTGATGGGCCAATCGACCGATAATATGCTCGAGCTGCGCTACACGGATCGCCGCCGGATTCATAACCTGAAATACTATACCTGGGTCGAGCAGCAGGGCAAAACCTATGAAGAGATTCAAGACATGTGGTACAAAGATGATTTCTGGACCGGTTTCCAGAAACAGGCCGCTGAAATTGACGAATTGATCGTGGAATTCAACAAGGAAGTTGGCCTGGTATAACGCGATCTGCCTCGGAGGCTGCTTGATGGAACTATTTGACGCGATCTTCTCCCGCCAGTCGATTGGCAAAGTAAAACCTGATCCTGTGCCGCGGGAAGTGGTCGAACAGCTGCTTGCGGCGGCTGTCCAGGCTCCGAATCACTACAAAGTGCGTCCCTGGCGTTTTGTGGTGGTTTCAGGCAATGCGCGCACTGAATTGGGCGAGATCATGGCCCAGTCCTTGCTGGCGCAAAACCCATCTCTGCCGCCCGATGCGCTCGAAAAAGAACGCAGCAAGCCCTTGCGCGCGCCGGTTTTGATCGTTGTCGGTGTCGACAAGCCGGCAGAGCCGAAGGTCAGCGAAATCGAGAACATCGCAGCAGTGGCGGCATCCTGTCAGAATATTCTGCTGGCCGCCCATGCGCTCGGGTTGGGCGCCATCTGGCGCACCGGCCCGGCCGCCGTCGATGTGCGCGTCAAGCAGTGGTTGGGGTTGGAGCCTGACCAGCATCTGCTCGGCATGATCTATATCGGTTATCCGGCCTTTGAGCCTGGGTCGGTTGAGCGCCCTGGCCCCGAAGATCGAACAACCTGGAAAACGTAAAAACAGTTTCTCAAATGGAAAAGACGCGCCCCAAACGGGTGCGTCTTTATTTTTAATATCACACAATTTTCCTCTTTTTACGCGCGGAAAATGTTACATTCGTCACTCTGATAAATAGGAGATTTCTTATAAGATATACCTATCATGCACGAACTTGCCATTACCGAGTCGATCCTTGAAATCGCGGTGCGTCATGCCCGGGCTCAAAATGCAACCAAAATCACAGATTTATATATTGTGCTGGGACAATGGTCGAGCGTAATCGACGACTCGGTCCAGTTTTACTGGGACATGATCAGTGACGGCACGATCGCCAAAGGTGCGACTCTGCACTTCGAGCGCATCCAGACCGAGTTAACCTGTCTCGATTGCGGCAAGGTTTACCAGCCAGATTCTGCGAGCCTGCTCTGCCCTGATTGTCAGGGAACGCGCCTGAAAGTGACCAGGGGTGAAGAGTTTCGGCTTGATTCAATTGAAATTGAAAGCTGAAAGACAGGCGCCATGTCTGAACGCATCCCTGTTGTCGAAAAGATCCTTTCTGCCAATGACCGGTTGGCAGGTGAGAACCGCGCCCGTATCGACGCGGCAGGCGTTTTTTCGATTAACGTAATGGCTTCCCCTGGCGCGGGCAAAACCTCGCTGATCGAGCGAACCGTTCGCGCGCTCTGCCCGAAATACCGGATCGGCATGATCAACGGCGACATCCTGACCAGTCTCGATGCCGAGCGCGCCGCGGCGGCCGGGGCGGTGGCGATCCAGATCAACACCGGCGGCGACTGTCACCTGGATGCGGTCATGCTGCAACCCGCGCTTGACCAAATCGGTCTGGAAAATCTCGACCTGTTGATCGTTGAAAACGTCGGCAACTTGATCTGCCCGGCTGAGTTCCGTTTGGGGACTCACAAAAATGTGATCGTGGCCTCCATCCCTGAAGGCGACGACAAACCCCACAAATATCCAGCCATGTATCGCGGTGCAGATGTGCTGATTCTGAACAAAATCGATCTGCTGCCCTATGTCACGTTCCGCATGGACTTTTTTAGCCAGGGCGTAGCCGCCCTTAACCCCGGCCTGACCCAGTTCGACCTGTCCTGCCGCACCGGCGAAGGCCTGGATGCCTGGTATGGCTGGCTCGAAGCAAGGCTGTCTGGTGAAAAAGTGCCTGACGCCTGATACTTGACACCCTTAATCATGAACGGACTCTCCATCCACATCACCGGCATTGTACAGGGGGGCGATTTTCGGCCCTTTGTCTACAACCTTGCCACTCGCCTGGGGCTGACCGGTTGGGTGCGCAGCACATCGGCGGGCGTGGATATCGAACTGGACGGGGAAAAAGCACCCCTCGAAGAATTTGTTCAGCATCTCAATCTTGATCTTCAACCCCTGGCTGATCTTGGCCAGGTGGATGTCATTTCGCATGATTGTGTCGGGTACGATCACTTTGAAATTATGCCCCCCGAAGGCCTCCCTGATGTTGTTCCGCCCATTTTGCCGGATGTCAGTATCTGCCCGGATTGTTTGCGCGAATTATTTGATGCGGCTGACAGGCGTTTCCGTTATCCGTTCATCAACTGCGCCAACTGCGGACCGCGTTTTACCATCATTCAGGATGCGCCTTACGAACGGCCCAATACCAGCATGTCGGTCTTCCCGCTCTGCCCGGATTGCGAAGCGGAATATCGCAACTCGGCCGATCGCCGCTTCCACGCCCAGCCGGTGGCCTGCCCCGAATGCGGGCCGCGCGTCTGGCTCGAAGTGGTGCGGACGGCCAATCCATCTGACCGCCTGCCTGTTGCCCAGTACACCCTCGGTGACGAGGCCATTCTGGCCAGTCAACGCTTGTTGCGCGAAGGCAAGATCGTAGCCGTCAAAGGCCTGGGCGGGTTTCGCCTGGCTTGCGATGCTCTCAATCACGAAGCGGTTGGCGAACTGCGCGCCCGCAAATTGCGCATTGATAAACCTTTCGCGCTGATGATGCCCAACCTGACAACGATCGAACAACATTGTTATCTTAGCCCCGACGAGCGCGCCCTGCTCGAATCTCCGGCCCGGCCGATCGTCCTGCTGCGCCGCCGCCCCGAATCGATGATCTCTGAGCAGGTTGCTCCCGGCCAAAACCATTTGGGGGTCATGCTGCCTTCCACGCCGCTGCACTATCTGCTTTTTTCCGATTCACCCTCCAGCCCGGCCCCGGTCAACCTGCGTCCGCTCGTTATGACCAGGGCCAACCAGGCCGAAGAACCGATCTGTACCGACAATGTCGATGCCCGACTGCGGCTTTCGGCGCTGGCCGATGCCTTTCTGATGCACGATCGTGATATTCATGTCCGCACCGACGATTCGATCATGCGCATTTTGCCTGATCTGGGGCATTATCCCATCCGCCGTTCGCGTGGGTATGCGCCCTTCCCGGTGCAGCTGCCCTGGCAGTCTGTGCCCCTGCTCGCAACCGGCGCGCAATTTAAAAACACATTTTGCCTGACCCATGGCAATCAGGCCATCCTGAGCCACCACATTGGCGATCTCGAAAACTACGAAGCGCTCCAATCTTTTGAGAGCGGTATTGCTCATTTTGAAAGACTTTTCCGCGTCAAGCCTGTCGCGATCGCCTGCGACCTACACCCCGACTATCTTGCCAGCCACTATGCAGCACAGCGCGCCGAACGCGAAAAGCTGACGCTCATCCCGGTTCAGCACGACCACGCCCACATTGCTGCCCTGATGGTTGAACACGGCCTGGATGGCTCCGAACCGGTGATCGGTGTGGCCTTTGACGGGGTCGGCTATGGCGACGATGGGGCGATCTGGGGCGGAGAATTCTTGCTGGCAGATTATGCCGGTTATCGGCGTTTTGCCCACCTGCGCTATTTCCCGCTCCCGGGCGGGGACGCGGCCGCCCGCCGCCCGTCTCGCACAGCCCTGAGCCTGCTCCACGCCCTGCGGCTGGACTGGGACGAATCCCTGCCAACCCACACCGACCTGTGTTACGAAGACCGCACCGCCCTGCGCATTCAACTGGAGCACAGGCTGAACAGTCCGCTTACTTCGAGTATTGGTTATTTGTTCACCGCCGCGGCCGCCCTGGCTGGAGTGCGCCAGCAGGCCAGTTACGAAGCCCAGGCCGCCATCGAGTTTGAAGCGTTGGCCGACCCTGATGAGTCCGGCCTGTATCCCTTCGAATTCGCTGAAGGGCAGATAGACCCCTCCGCTGCCATCACGGCCCTGGTCGCGGATGTGTTGGCAGGTCAACCTGTCAGCCGGGTTTCAGCGCGATTCCACAACGGGTTGGCGCACCTGGTTCGGGATGTTTGCGCCAGCATCAGGGTTGAAACGAGCGTATCGCGCGTTGCCCTGAGTGGCGGGGTCTGGCAAAATGTCACGCTGTTGATGAAAACCATCCCGCTGTTGCAGCAGGCGGGTTTCCAGGTTTATTTCCATCACAAAGCTCCGGCCAATGATGGCGGGCTTTCGCTTGGCCAGGCGGCGGTTGCGGCTTTCCAGATGAAATCGAAAGCTTCCTGATTTTTGTAGAAACTCGAACGATGAAAAAACGCCCTCCAGGGCGTTTTTTGTTTGAATTTCTACATTTCGACTTCTCCCGCTTCAATTAATTCACGGCGGATTTTGCGAT
Source organism: Chloroflexi bacterium HGW-Chloroflexi-6 (assembly GCA_002840685.1). Classification (GTDB taxonomy): domain Bacteria; phylum Chloroflexota; class Anaerolineae; order Anaerolineales; family Villigracilaceae; genus UBA8950. Next base: position 159,516 of record PHBU01000003.1, read on the forward strand.
AGGTGATGATTGGCCCATCGCCTGGGATGAGCTTTTCACCAATATCCAGGTCGGAGCGCGCAGGCCGTTGGGTAATAACGACCGGTCTGTCTTGCCGTTCGATGATGAAGTTGCCGATTTTGCCGAAAAATTCGTTGATTTGGCGCAACAGCGGGGTTTTGACCTTGTGATAATAGCGCAGGTACATCAGTGTGTTTTCATTGTCCACCGGAGCAAAAGCCACCAGGACGCGGATATCATCCGCGATCCAGTTGTGCCACAGGTTGGGGTAAATAAATTGCAGAAAGGGGTGGCGTGTTGGTTCGGGCAGATCAGCAGCGCGGCGCGGTTTTTGGCCTTCATCGCGTTCGTTCGAGACCCACAGGTCAAGCAGGGTTTGTCCCTCGGCAGGGTGGCTGGTTTTTGTCAGCGGCCCATTCACCAGCATCTTTTGTCCGCGTCCAATGGTGGTGCGATGCACAAAGGGTAGATGAACCACATCCAATTGGTTTTCGATGGCGCGTGAGTAATGAGTCGCCCACGGATCGCGCAGCGTAGCGTAGACAAAATCATCGCCAACGGCATCGAAAAAAGGAAGCGCGGGGTAGGTTTCGCGAGGTTCACCCCACCAAATGTAGACAAATCCGTGCGCCTCGCGGGTCTCGTAGGCGTGTACTTTCATTGCTTTGGGTGGCTCGGCATTTTTGCCGTTGGCCGGGATATAGGTGCAAGCTCCGCTGGTGTTGTATTCAAAACCGTGAAATGGGCATTGGATGCAATTATCTTTGACAACGCCGATCGAGAGCGCTACTCCTCGATGCGGACACAGATCACTCATCACTGCCGCTTTGCCTGTGCTGTCGCGCCAGGCAACCATTTTCTCGCCCATGCGTGTTACACCAACCGGTTTGCTTGTTTTGATTTCATCTGATTCGAGAATGACATACCATTGATTTCTGATCATCTTGTCCTCCCACGAGAAGATATTGCGCCTTATTTCACAATTATAGACCTTTTTCAGGTTAGAATACGGGGATGAAACGTTACTGGTGGATTTTTCTCTTATTACTGATCGCCTGTTTTGGTTTGTTCGTCTATTTTTATTATGCCAGCCGCCCGGCCATGGTCGAGATGCGTGAGGAGATTTACCCCGGCCTTGTTTATTACCGCCGCGTGCATTACTTGCCGCGCACCATGGTGGCCCATATTGTGACGGTCGATTTGCGGGTCAAAGGCGTGGATGTGTTCGTCACGCCGCCAGACCGGCGCGGGCGGGAAGCTGAAACGCCGCTGGACGCGCGCACCACATCCCAGTTCGCCCGTGAATTTGAAACGCAGGTTGCCATTAACGGAGACGGGTTCACCCCCTGGTGGTCAAACACCCCCTGGGACTATTACCCGCGTGTTGGTGAGCCGGTCAGCCCGTTGGGTTTTGCCGCTTCGCGCCGGGTTCAGTATGGTTCGTCTGAGCGTAAATATCCGACGTTGTATATCAATGACAAAAAAGAAGTTTCTTTTGGCACGGCAATTGGCAAGGTTTACACGGCAATTTCCGGTTTGAGCTGGCTGGTTCAAGACAAACAGCCTGTTCCTGACCTGAATGACACTCGCACAGCCCCACGCACAGCGATTGGGTTGGACGGCCCTGGCACACGCTTGATCCTGATCGTGGTCGATGGCCGCCAACCGTTTTACAGCGAGGGCGTCACCGTTCAGGAAATGGCCGATCTGATGATTTTCTACGGCGGCGATAACGCCATCAACCTGGACGGCGGTGGATCGTCCACAATGGTTATCCAGGACCCGGCTACCGGGGAATACCGCGTGATGAACTCGCCGATCAATTTTATGTGGGGTATCGAAAGGCCGGTTGCCAATCATTTTGGCGTTTTTGCAGCGCCGTAACCAGCATCATACACAAAGGAGTTCGCATGTCTGAAGAGTTACGCACCATTGTCGAAATCGGCTTCAATATTCTGTATCTGATCGTCATCTGGACCATGGTTATTTTGATGACGCGCCGCCTGGGCGGGGTCGATAAGAAACATCATCATGTGGCGAATCTTTTTCGCTGGGCGTTTCTTTTGCTGGCCGTTGGCGATACCGGCCATGTTGGTTTTAGGGTGCTGGCTTACGCCCTGGGCGGCCTGGAACAGAACGGCCTGCTGGTTGGCCTTGGCGCACTGGCAACCGCTGTAACTGTTACTTTCTTCTACGTGTTCATGCTTTATATCTGGATGGAGCGTTATCATGCTTCTTTTGGTTGGTTCGAGTACCTGCTCTTGGGCTCTGTGCCTGTCCGTTTTCTGGTGATGGCTTTCCCGCAGAATGAGTGGGGCAGCGTGGTGACGCCGGCTTTCTGGGGCCCACTTCGAAATATTTTTCTGATGATCCTGGGCCTGGGTGTCTTGTTTCTGATCTTGCGCGATGCGCTCAAAGCCCAAGATCGTTTGTTCCGCTGGATCGCGTATTGTATTTTCTTCTCATTTCTGTTTTATACCCCGGTCATCTTCTTTGTTCGTGAATTTCCATTGGTGGGCATGTTGATGATCCCCAAGACCATCATGTACGTTGCGATCGCCGGTTTTGCGTATTATGGTATCTGGCTAAAACCTGCCAGGAAAAAGCATAAACATCAGCTGGCCTGATTTTTTAATGTCCCGGCTTCAAATATCGTGTAAAATGACACGCTGAAAGCAATGGCTTTCAACAAATTCATAATTGGAACTACGTGGCCTCGAGCCATTGCACTGGCAATGGCTCGCGCTCCCTGAGTTCCGGGAGAAAATCAAATGACGTTTCAAGAACCGATCACAGAACGTGCCGGGTTGGAAAGCCCGGCTCAATTGGCTCAGCGACTCAACCTGCCTTTTGATGACCTGCGCCTGCTAACTCGCGCCTTGACCCATAGTTCTTATGTCAATGAACATGGCAATTCAGGTGATGATAATGAACGGCTGGAATTTCTGGGGGATGCCGTTCTTGATTTCCTGGTTGGCGCTTACGTTTACCAGCATTTTGTCGAAATGCGCGAAGGGGAAATGACCCGTATGCGCTCGGCTCTGGTTCGCACAGAAAGTCTGGCCCGCCTGGCACGAAAATTGGGTCTGGGCGAAGCCCTGCGCCTGGGACGCGGCGAATTGCAGGGAGGCGGCCGCGATCGCGATCCGCTCTTGTGCGGTGTATTCGAAGCGCTGGTCGGGGCGATTTACCAGCACAAAGGCCTGGAGGCCGCTCGCGACTTTGTTCTGCCCCTGATCAAACCCCTGGCAGATGAATTTTCGAACGAAATACCTGAGTTGACCGTCGATCCCAAGTCGCGTTTGCAAGAGTGGTCGCAGCGACAGGGTTTGGGAATCCCGAAGTATGTTTTTGCTGCATCCGAAGGCCCAGACCACGCGAAAATGTTCACTGTCGAAGTTTATGTTGACGGAAAATTGTTCGGCACAGGCTCAGGAACGAGCAAAAAAGATGCCAGCCAGTCTGCCGCACAGGATGCCATCGACAACCTCGATATGAACTCTGACGTGACCGGCAATTAAATTATGCGGGGCGATCCTTTGAGGCATCGGGCAGGTTGTCCCAGCCTGCAAGAGTCGCCCCTGCTCATTCATATTCATGCTTCTTACTGATAAAAAATGCCTTTACGACTAAAAGCACTCGAACTTCATGGTTACAAAACTTTTGCCTCACGTACTCATTTTGAGTTCGCCGATGGCATTACCTCGATTGTCGGGCCCAACGGTTCGGGAAAATCGAATATTGCCGATTCCCTGCGCTGGGTGCTGGGTGAACAATCCCACAGCCTGCTGCGCGCCAAAAAGACCGAAGATATGATCTTCTCCGGTTCCGAGCAGCGCCCACGGGCGGGCATGGCCTCGGTCACGATCACTTTCGATAACACTGCCGGCTGGCTGCCGGTTGATTTTAGCGAAGTTGCCGTTACCCGTCGCGCCTATCGCGATGGGCGTAATGAATTCCTGCTCAACGGGCAATCCGTCCGTTTGAAAGACATCAACGAACTGCTGGCCCAATCCGGGCTGTCGGAGCGTACTTACACCATCCTCGGCCAGGGCATGGTCGATGCCTCGCTGGCGCTCAAAGCCGACGAGCGCCGCCGCCTGTTCGAAGAAGCAGCCGGGATCGGCCTGTACCGTTCCCGGCGCGAAGAATCTCTGCGCCGCCTGGAGAATACCCAGCGCAATCTGGAGCGGGTGCTCGATATTCTTGCCGAACTTGAACCACGCCTGCGTCTTTTGGAGCGCCAGGCGCGCCGCGCCCAGGAATATTCCCAGGTGCAGGCCGACCTGAAACTTGTCCTGCGCGAGTGGTATGGCTATCACTGGCATCTTGCCCAAAAAGAACTGACTGAAGTGCGCGAAATTGCCAACGAGCAGGAACGCCGCCTGCACGGAGCCCGCCGCAATTATGCCGCCCTGAGCGACGGATTCAACTCCACCCGCCAGCGTTTGCTCGAACTGCGCGGGCAACTTAACGAATGGCACCGCGAATCGGCCCTGCTGCACAATCAGCGTGAAGCTGCCAGCCGCAGTTTGGCCGTGCTCGAAGAGCGCCGCCGCGCCCTGACTGAGAGCCGCCAGAATGCGCTCGGCGAGCAGGAACGCCTGGCCGATGAAGAACGCCTGGCCCGTGAGCGCCAGGTCGAAGCTGAAACCGAACTCGAACGCATCCAGGCCGAAACGATTGAAGCCAAAAACCAGGAAGCTGAAGCCAAAACCGCGCTGATGGCGCGCCAGCTGGAACGTGCCAAAGCCGAACAGAAGATTCAAACAGCGCGCGGGGAGCTCAACCAGCTTAATGCGCGCCGCGCCCAACTCAGCGCGCGCCTGAACGAACTTAAGAGCCGCATCGACTCGCAGCGTCAGAAACTGCAGCAGGCCGATGTGGTTATCGCCACCTCCGAGCAAACCGCCAAGGACGCTGATAAAAAGCATCAGTCGGCCCAAAAAGCGCGCAGCGAGGCTGAGAAAACTTTCCATGAAATTGAAGCCGGTTTGGCGGCATTGCGCCAAACCCTGGCCGGACAGGAATCCGAGCGCCGCACTTTGCTCGATGAGCGCAACCAGCGTCAGGCCGAACAGGCCCGCCTGAAAGCCCAACTGGATGTGCTCGAAAAGGCCGAAGCATCCCTGACCGGTTACGCCGAGGGTGCGCGCGCCTTGCTCCAGGCCAAGCTGACGGGTGCGCGCGGCGCTTTCTCTGCCGGGTTGGAAGTTCCTGCCCAATACGAGACGGCAATTGCCGCCGCTCTGGGCGATGGTCTGGATGCGGTTGTCTTTGAAAACGCCGGGGGCGTGGAAGCGGCCCTCGAATATCTCGAATCCAGGCCGACGGGGCGCACGCTCCTGTTACCCATCGAAACGGTTAAAGGCGAGGGTGCAGTCAAAATTCCCCAGGATGGTGACATCCTCGGGCTGGCCGCAACTTTTATCCAAACCAGCGATGAGTTGCGCCCGGCGCTGGATGCCCTCTTGGGCAATACCCTGCTGGTGCGTGACCGCGCTGCTGCCAAACGCCTGCGGGATAGCCTGCCCGGGATGCGTCTGGTGACGCTCAAGGGCGAGGTTTTCCGCCCGAACGGTTTGATCCAGGCTGGCAAAGAAACCCGCGCTGCCACCCTCGGCCGGACTCGCGAAAAACGGGAACTGGTCGAAGGCCTGGGCCTGGCCAACACTGCCCTGGAGTCGCTTTACGAGACCCTGAACCGTTTGGCGGCTGAGATCGCTTCTGCCCAAAAAGAGATTTCGACGCGCGAATCGAAGCTGGCCGAGGCCCGCAAACGCCTGAACGAGACCACCAGCGCCGAACAGCAGGCTGGCCTGGCTGCCGAAAGCGCGCGCCGCCAGCGAGACTGGCAGGCCGGCCAGAAAGACACCCTGAAAACTGAACTGGCTCAATCTGAAAAAGATTCGAGCCGCGCCAACGCCGAGTTGGACGAAGTCGAAGAAAAACTGGACGAAGCCCAGGTTAAGATGCGCGGCCTGAATGGTGAGATGGCCGCCCTGGCGCTCGACGAATTGCAATCGCAGGTGACTTATTGGGGCGCGCGCGTGCAGGTTTCAGAGCGGACGGTTTCGGATGGCCGCACCCGGCGCTCGGAGCGCGAACAGGCTATCCAGAGTGTTTTAGCGCGCATGCAAGCTGCCCGCCGGCGGGTGGACGAAGTCGATGTGGCTTTTGTGCGCCTGGAAGAAGAAAAAGCCTCCCTGCTGAAGCAGGAAGGCGAGCTGCAAGGCCAGATCGAACTCTTCAGCCTGAAGATCGAACCCGCCGAAGTGGCCCTGACCGCCGCCGAACAGGAAGAAACTGATTTGCAGGGACGCGAAACCGAAGCCCAGCGTGGCCTGGCCCAGGTTGAGCGTTACAACTCGCAGTCCCAGATCGAACTGAACCGCAAGCAGGAAGCGCTCGAAAGCTTGCGCCGCCGGATCGAGGAAGATTTTGGTCTGGTGCAGTTTGACTATCACAGCGATGTTTCCGGCCCGGTTCCGCTGCCGTTGGGAGAGATGGTCGAGCAGCTGCCGGTCGTCACCGAGCTTGCGCCAGACCTGGATGAAACCTTGAATCAAAAACGCGCCCAATTGCGGCGCATGGGTGCGGTCAACCTGGATGCCCAGCAGGAATTCGAGACGGTCCGTGAGCGTTACGATTTTATGACCACCCAGGTCGAAGATCTGAAGCAGGCCGAATCTGACCTGCGTCAGGTAATTGCCGAGTTGGATGAGTTGACCAAGCGCGAATTTTTGAAGACTTTCGACCTGGTGGCGATCGAGTTCAAGGCGATTTTCACCCGCTTGTTTGGCGGCGGTTCGGCGCGTCTGGTGCTGACCGACCCTGAAAACCTGACCGATACCGGCATCGACATTGAAGCCCGCCTGCCGGGCCGCCGTGAACAGGGCCTGTCCCTGCTTTCGGGCGGCGAACGCTCGCTGACGGCGATCTCACTGGTCTTTGCTCTGCTCAAAGTTTCGCCCACCCCGGTCTGCGTGATGGACGAGGTGGACGCGATGCTCGACGAAGCCAATGTCGGCCGCTTCCGTGACCTGTTAACCGAGTTGGGCAAACAGACCCAATTCATTATCGTGACCCACAACCGCAACACCGTCCAGGCGGCGGATGTAATTTACGGCATCACCAAAGGGCGCGACACCACCAGCCAGGTGATCAGCCTGCGCCTGGATGAACTGAGCGATGAAATGTTGGGGAAGAGTGCTTAAATAAAATATCCGGGCAGGATACCGGCGGCACCCAGGAACGTTCGCTTATCGCTGCTTCCTCTCGGATCTGACGAGGTTCACAAAGTCCTGCCGCGCCGGGCCTGCCCGGACAAGGCGCAAGCATACCCGAATTGGGGGGATGTGTCAATCGGTTGCTGTTTGATTCTCGGCTATAATTGAGATTGTATGACCTTTCAGGGGAATCATCAAGTGTCTCTGGTCTGCCGGGAGCTTTGTTATGTCCAGTAATTATGTTAAGTTTTTGCCGCCCATCCTTGCTGAAACCCGTGTTCAGCAGGTTAAAAAGCGTATCATTGAACTGGTTACGCCGGAGATGCAAAAAATAACAGGCTCAAAGGCAAGCAGTCGGGAAGCCTTGAGACAACGCCTCGAATCGGCCATGAATTCGATTGGGGTGCAAAACATGCCCGCCGATGTGCATGAATTGATTATCACCAGCGCCCTAGCCGACCTGATCGGCTATGGCCCGCTGGAATGGCTGCTCCATGATGAGCAAATCAACGAAATCATGGTCAACGGCCCAGACATGGTTTTTATAGAACGCAACAGCGAACTGTGGGAAACAGACATTCACTTTGAAAGTGAAAACCACATCATGCAGATCATCGATCGCATTTTGCTGCCATTGGGCCGGCGGGTGGATTATGACAACCCAACTGCCGATGCGCGGCTGCCCGATGGCTCGCGGGTCAATATTGCCATTCGGCCGGTCTCGGTCAATGGCCCGCTGATCACCATCCGAAAGTTTTTGCGCAACAAAATGACCAGCGAAGATTTTGTCGAGCTCGGCACCATGACCTCCTATATGGCAACTTTTTTGAAGGCCTGTGTCGTTTCTCGGATGAACATCCTGATTTCGGGCAATACAAGTTCCGGCAAAAGCACAATGCTGAACGTGCTTTCCACGTATATTCCTGAAAACGAGCGCATCATCACCATCGAAGATGCGGTTGAACTCCAAATGACCCAGCGCCATGTCATTCAAATGGAAACCAAACTGCCAAGCGTGGATGGTACCGGGGCGGTTACCATCCGCGACCTGGTGCGCAATGCGCTGCGGATGCGGCCTGACCGGCTGGTTGTGGGCGAAGTGCGCGGTGGTGAGACGCTCGACATGTTGCAAGCCATGAATACCGGCCACTCCGGCTCGTTGACCACCATCCACGCCAATACGCCTCGTGACGCAATCGCCCGGCTTGAAACGACCGCTTTGATGTCGGGGATTGATCTGCCGGTGATGGCCCTGCGCCGCCAGATTTCATCTGCTCTTGATTTGATCGTCCACATGAGCCGCCTGCCCGATGGCTCGCGCAAGGCAACCCAGATCACCGAAGTAGTCGGCATGGAAGGGGATATTGTTACCCTGACAGATATTTACAAATTTCACCAGACCGGTGTCGCTCCTGATGGCAAGGTCAAAGGCGAACTTCGCCCGACAGGCATTCGTCCGGTTTTCAACCCGCGCCTGGAAGTGTCTGGCTTCAAGCTCGGCGGAGAATATTTTGGATTGGGTTTTTAATTTTTTAACGGTGCGCTGACAGAAATGATATATAATAAAAACCAGTCGTATCTATTTTGTAGCTAGTTTCATTTGTTATATTAAAACTATTATGGAGGCTTGATGGAAGTCACAACCCAGCAATTCAAACACTGTGACCTGCTTACGGTGATTGGTCGTGTTGATAGCGCAACCGCACCCCGGCTGGCCGATGCACTTGATGAAATTGTCAACGATGGGCGTTTTAAGATTGTGATTGACATGGCTGGCCTTGAATACATGTCCAGTGCCGGTTTTCGCGCCCTGATTGCTGCCCAGCGCAATTGCAAACGCTATAATCGCGGCGAGGTTATTTTTGCGAGTGTTCCTGCCAACATTCATTCGGCTCTAGAACTGGCGGGATTCACAACCCTCTTCCAGATCTATCCCGATGTCACCTCTGCGGTAGGCAACATCTAAGAAAGCGGTTTGTGACCGGAATAAGCGGCGCAATTCACTTCCGGCTTTCGTTCTTTATTCCAGCCAATCCGCGCTAATTTCTGTCGCCAGGCCGCCCTCGCCAGCAGGTTGGGGCGGTTTGTGTTTTTATCAACAATTTCACCCCTTGAACATTGCTCATGCTTATCAAAACATTCCCGGCCCAATTTGAAGCGCTCGACGATATCCGAGAATTTGCTGCCCAGGCTGCGCGCCAGGTGGGTTTCGATGAAAAGGATGTTTATAATGTTCAGCTTGCGATTGATGAAGCCGCCTCGAACATTATCGAGCACGCTTACGAGGGTGTTCCTGATGGCGTGATCGAAGTTTTTATCAAGATCGCGCCGGGCACGTTAACGATGGTTTTGCGCGATTGGGGGCAAACTTTTGTTCCTGATTCTGTGGTTGAACCAGATCTGGATGCCTCTCTAGAAGATCGTGCCGTGGGTGGATTGGGGCTTTTCTTCATCCATAAACTGATGGATGAAGTTCGTTTTGAGTTTTCGCCTGATGGCGGCAATACCCTGACACTCGTCAAACATTGTTCCACCCCCATCCCTACCCCAAAACGAGGTATGACAAAATCAGGCTGGCGTGATTTGTATGGTTTGGGTGAGCGTATTTTGGGGGCAACCACCTTTGCCGAGCAGCGCGATAATATTCTCGAGACTGCGGCCAGGGTATTTCAAAATACCGAGATTGACTTGTGGCTCGATCAGGAAATTTTCCGCCTGCCCGATTGGGTGGAAGATGTTTTTCCGCCCAAGCCGGCGCTTGATTTGATGCGCATTGCCTTGAAATCGGCGGAACTTGTGCGCGGTAACGAGGCGGATGAGCTTGTCGTTGCAATTCCGCTCCGGCACGAGGACTCAGCCCTGGGGGTAATCGCGTTGCGGCGCGCCCAGGGACAGCCATTCCGCCAGCGCGAAACGGACCTGCTTGAAGGCCTGACCCGCGCCGCTTCGGTTGCCCTGATCGCCTGGCATCGCGTCACCGTCGAACGCTGGCGCATCAGCCAGTTAAACCTTGTGCGGACGGTCAGCGCGCAGATCGCCAATCAATCTGACCTGAATGAACTGGCGCTCAAAGTGGTTCGCCTGATCCAGAACACTTTTCGCTATTATTATGTTGCCATTTTTACGCTGGAGCGCAATGCCTCGCGCCTCCATTTCCGCGCCAGTGCGGGGGGAGCTACCCGGCGAAAAGGACGCGCCACAGCGCCGATTTTGGAAGTTGATCTGGGGCAGGGGCTGATCGGTCATGTTGCTCAAACCGGCGAAGAGCTGATCGCCAATGACATTCGGCAAGAACCGCGCTACCGTCATTTTGAGAGCCTGCCTGAAACCTGTTCTGAAATTGCCCTGCCGCTTAAAGTCGAGTCGCGGGTGTTGGGGGTTTTGGATATACAAAGCGACAAATCTGGCGCGTTCCACCCCTACGATTTGCTGGTTTTGCGCGCCCTGGCCGATACGATTGCAGTGGCTGTTGAAGGCGCAAACCTGTACGGGGTTTTAAATCGCCGCGCCGAACAGTTGAAAGCAGTTGCTGAAGTCAGCCGGCAGATCACCTCGTTTTTGAATTTGCGCGAATTGATGCAGGAAGTTGCCCAGATCATCCAGCATCGTTTTGACTATCCTTACGTTCACCTGTTCACTGTTCACCCGAACCGCCGTCAGATCCACTACGAAGCCGGGTCTGGGGCGCGCTCCGCTGCTCTGGAAGGCTACATGCTTAACCTTGACGATCCCGATGGGCTGGTCCCTTATGTGGCGCGCACCGGTGAAATGTTATTGGTGAACGATATTTCACAGGAACCTCGCTACCGGCCTTCGCCGCTCCCACCTGCCAATACCCGCTCTGAATTGACCATGCCGCTGATTTTCAACGGGCAGGTCTACGGCGTGATGGATATTCAAAGCGATCAGTTGAATGCGTTCAATGAAGATGACCGCCTGCTCTTTGAAACCCTGTCCGATGCGATTGCGGGGGCCATTCGCAACGCGGACTTATACCGTTCTGAACAGTGGCGGCGACAGGTAGCTGACAGCCTGCGCGAGGTGGCGGTGTTGCTCTCTGCCAACGCCAGCCTTGAGCAAGTTTTGGATGCCACCCTGACCGAATTGGAGCGTAACCTGCCCTCCGACATTGCGGCCATCTGGCTTCTGGACCAGGACGATATTTACTGCGCCGCTGTCCACGGCGCAAGCGCGGCAGATTTGAATACTGCCCGTTACACCTCGCCGGATGTGCGCGCTGCATTGGCTCGCGCGTTGTTGGCCCGCCAACCAATCGTTCGCCGGCCGGGTGAACCAATGGGTCCTTCAGGCTTGGTTGGCGAGTTTTCAGATGATTATTCCTCGATTGCTGCCCCTCTGCGGATTGGCGACCAGGCCCTTGGCATCCTGACTCTTGCCCACCATACCCCGGGCCGTTACGGGCATGAAGCGCATGCCATGACAACCACTTTTGCCAGCTATGCCGCTGTGGCCATTGAAAATGCCCGTCTGTATGATTCCGCCCAGGAGCAGGCTTACGCCTCGGCGGCTTTGTTGCAGGTGGCCCAGGCGGTTGTCTCGCTCTCTGAGTTGGATGAGATTCTCGCCACCATCGTCCGCATCCTGCCGATCCTGGTTGGGGTTGAACGCGCTGCTATTTATACCTGGGACGAAGAGTCGCTTACTTTCCTGCCAGCCCAGGCTTACAACCTGCCTGCCGAATCGGAGAGCTTGCTCTGGCGCAGCCTGTCGGCTGATGAATTCCCCATGCTTTCTGCGGCCATCGAACACGGCCAGCCCGCCCTTTGCAGTGATGCCCATCTGGGTGTTGAGAGCTGGCTGTCGCTTGTTCCCAGCTTTGGGGATGAAGCCGAAGATCTGCATTACAGTGAAGACCGCCTGCTGATGTCGTTTCCGTTGCTGGTAAAGGGCGAGAAATATGGCGTTTTGCTGGCTGAAGAAGCCCTGGGCGGACGGCGATTCCGCAATCGTCGCATCGAGATCCTGACGGGTGTTGCCCAGCAAATCGCCCTGGCTATCCAGAATGATCTCTTCCAGCGCGAAACATTCGCCCGCGAACGCCTCGAAACTGAAGTCCAGTTTGCGCGTCAGATTCAAGAAACTTTCATTCCGGAAACCTTGCCTGAACACCCCAACTGGGAACTTTCGGCGCGCTGGCGCACAGCCAGGCAAGTCGGCGGCGATTTCTACGATGTCTTCGACCTGCCCAACGGACGATTTGGCCTGTTCATTGCGGATATTGCCGACAAGGGCATCCCCGCCGCCCTCTTCATGGCGCTCACCCGCACCCTGATCCGGGCTGCCGTTTTACAGACCGATTCGCCCGCTGAAGCCTTGCGCCGGGTCAACGAATTGCTCTATCCCGACTGCCAGCAGGGAATGTTCGTTACCGCGGTCTATGGCGTGATTGATGAAATCAGCGGTACCTTTACCTACGCCAACGCCGGCCATAACCCGCCGATTTGGGTCAGGAACGGCAAACGCACGCCCAGTCTGGAGATTTTATCCCGTACGGGGATTGCGCTGGGCGTTGTCGAAGGCATTGAAATGGGCGAGCGCGTCATCCAGCTTGCGCGCGGAGATTCGTTGGTGCTCTATACGGATGGTGTGACCGAAGCCTTTGCTCCCAACTGGGAGATCTTTGGCGATGATCGCCTGTTTGCTGTCTTGCGTAAAGCCCGCAAGTCTTCCGCATTCGAATTGCTTGACGCCATTGAGAACGAAGTCAACCACTTTATGGATTCCATGCCCGCTTCTGATGACATTACTATGATCGCCATCCGCCGGCATCGTTGATTTCTGGTTCTTTCATTGTAGTTGTCAGGCAATGGCCTTGTTTCGGTTGAAATGCGATAAAATAAACCAACCGAACGGAGTAAAACCATGCGCGCCGTAGATATCATCATCAAGAAACGCGACAAGCAGGAACTAACCGACGCCGAAATTGATTTTTTCGTGCAGGGCTTTACCAGTGGGGCTATTTCTGATTACCAGGTTTCGGCGTGGGCGATGGCGGTTTTTCTAAATGGAATGACTGCTCACGAAACCACCGCTTTAACTCTCTCCATGGCCCATTCGGGCGCGATGCTTGACCTTTCAGATACCGTAGATATTGCGGTCGATAAACATTCCTCGGGCGGGGTTGGCGACAAGACCACTCTCTCGGTTTTGCCGATCGTGGCCGCCTGCGGCCTGCCCTGCGGGAAAATGTCTGGGCGTGGATTAGGCTTCAGCGGCGGGACACTGGATAAACTGGAATCGATCCCCGGCTATCGGGTGGACCTGTCTACGGACGAGTTTAAATCCCAGCTTCGTGAGATCGGGATTGTCCTGACCGGCCAATCCCTGGATTTGGCTCCCGCTGATGGAAAGTTGTACGCACTGCGCGATGTGACCGGGACGGTCGATGCAACCCCCTTGATCGCCTCCTCGATTATGAGTAAAAAACTGGCCGCCGGGGCACAGGCCATCGTTCTGGATGTCAAAGCCGGGAATGGCGCTTTTATGCCAACTGTTGAAGCGGCCCGTCAACTGGCCAACGCCATGACCGATATCGGCCGTCTGGCCGGACGGCAGGTGACTGCTCTGATCGCCGACATGAACCAGCCGCTCGGCGATGCAGTCGGGAATGCCCTTGAAGTAGTCGAAGCCGTGAAGGCTTTGCACGGCAGCGGCCCCGAAGATTTCATGGAACATTGTTTGCACCTTTCGGCCCACATGCTTTTGCTTGGTAAACGCGCCCCAAGCCTCGAGCAGGGACGTGTGATGGCTCAAAAAGCGATTGACGACGGCTCTGCTTTTGAGAAATTCTGCCAGTTGGTTGCCGCCCAGGGTGGCGATGTCAGCTTTGTCGAGAATCTTGAAAAACTTCCGGCGGCAGAGATCGTGGAAGTGCTTGTCTCGCCTCGCGCTGGGTACCTTTCCACTGTCCACGCCCGCACGATTGGCGAAGCAGCGGTTACCCTTGGGGCCGGGCGCGCCAAAAAAGGCGACCAGGTCGATCATGCGGTTGGTTTTATCATCCACAAAAAAGTAGGGCAGGCGGTTTCTGCCGGTGAGCCTCTCTTCACCATCCATGCCAGAAACCATGCCCAGGTTGAACAGGTTCGAGAGATTGTTTTGAATGCATTTGCGTTCAGCGATACGCCGGTTGCGCCCTTACCTTTGTTTTATTAAGTAACTCTTTGAAAGTTGCTTGATTAATCAGCCGGTTTGGTGCATACTAATATTTGGAGTGTGCCGATGAGTAAAGTTGCCCTGCGTGTATATAATCGTGAGATTGAAGCCCTGGTTGACCAGGGCCACCTTGATGAAGCAATTGCCCATTGCCAGCATATCCTCAAGACGTATCCGAAACATCTTGAGACATATCGCACCCTGGGGAATGCCTATCTCGAATCGCGCCGTTACAATGATGCCGTTGATATTTTTCAGCGTGTTCTGACCTCTGTGCCAGATGATTTTGTCTCGCATCTTGGCATGAGCATTGTTTATGATGAACAGAAAAACCTCGACCAGGCGATCTGGCACATGGAACGCGCCTATGAATCCAACCCCTCCAATGGTGGGGTTCAGGCCGAGCTGCGCCGTTTATACGGCCGGCGCGACGGGTTGGAGCCGCCTAAAATTCAATTGACTCGCGGCGCGTTGGCGAAAATGTATATTCGCGGTGCTCAATATGGACAGGCGATTCAGGAGATCAAGACGGTTTTGCAGGAAGATCCGAATCGCCTTGATTTGAAAGTACTTGTAGCGCAGGCTTATTTCCGTTCTGGTAAAAAAGTGGAAGCGATTGAAGCCTGCACCGAAATTCTGAAGGCTTCTCCGTATTGCTTCGATGCCAACCGCATCCTGGTTGAAGTGTTGCCCGGGACCAGCCTCGCCGCCAATGTTGAGACCTATAAGAAACGTTTGCAGCAGCTCGACCCGTATATCGCCATGGTTACCGGCTCGACCTTCGATGTGGCCTCTGTTCAAGATGCCGCAGTCACCATCGAGCACCTGGAATGGGATGCGAGTGCCGCTCCGGTTGCTGCCTCGCAGTGGCAGCCAGAAGAGTCTGAACCTGCTGCACCCCAAGAAGCTGTGGAACAGGATATTCCCGATTGGATGAAAACATCCGGCTGGGGACCGTCTTCGGGCGAATTCCAGGAAGGTCCGGTTGATTTTGAAGAGACTTCTCCCGCTGAACCTGCCTCTGAACTGGCGGCTGGTGAAATCCCCGAGTGGCTAAAGGCCATGGCGCCTCCTGGCGCAAAAGAACCGGCGGCCGGAGATCAGGCAGGTTCTGAAGAAGATGTTGATATGGACTGGCTTTCTGGCATCAGCGCATCTGCTGGAGCCGCCGGATTGGCCGGATTGGGTGCCGCGACTGAACAACCTGCCGCTCAAGAACCCGCCCCAGTTGCGGATGATTCTTCCGACTGGCTGGCCGGATTAAGTGCCGGGACCGAGCAACCCGCCGCCCAGGAAGCCGCCCCGATTGCGGGCGACGTTCCCGATTGGTTGTCCGGGCTGGGTGCAGAAGCATCCCAGGAAGCATCTGCACCTGTTGCGGATGATTCTGTTGATTGGCTGGCCGGATTGAGCGCAGATGCTGAACAACCTGTCGCTCAAGAGTCCGCTCCAGCTGATGATGATTCTTCCGATTGGCTGGCCGGATTAAGTGCCGGAAACGAGCAGCCCACCGCCCAGGAAGCCGCTCCGATTGCGGGCGATGTTCCAGACTGGTTGTCCGGGCTGGGCGCAGAAGCATCCCAGGAAGCATCTGCCCCCGTTGCGGATGATTCTTCCGATTGGCTGGCCGGGCTTGGCGCGGAAGCTGAACAACCTGCCGTTCAGGAAGTTGCTCCGGTTGCTGATGATTCTTCCGATTGGTTGGCTGGACTGAGCGCTGAAACTGAACAACCTGCCGCCCAGGAAGCCGCTCCGGTTTCGGATGATGTTCCTGATTGGCTGACCGGACTTGGCTCGGAAGCTGAACAACCTGCTGCCCAGGAAGCTGCTCCGATTGCTGATGATTCTTCTGATTGGCTGGCCGGACTGAGCGCTGAAACTGAACAACCTGCCGCCCAGGAAGCCGCCCCGATTGCGGGCGATGTTCCCGATTGGCTGGCAGGGTTGGGTACTGAAACTGAACAACCCGCTGAGCAGGAAGCTGCTCCGGTTGCTGATGATTCTTCCGATTGGTTGGCTGGACTGAGCGCTGAAACTGAACAACCTGTTGCCCAAGAAGCTGCTCCCGCTGCGGATGACGTTCCCGATTGGTTGGCCGAACTTGGCGCGGAAGCTGAACAACCTGCCGCTCAGGAAGCTGCTCCGGTTGCTGATGACTCTTCCGATTGGCTGGCAGGACTGAGCGCTGAAACTGAACAACCCGCTGAGCAGGAAGCCGCCCCGATTGCGGGCGATGTTCCCGATTGGTTGGCTGGACTTGGCGCGGAAGCTGAACAGCCTGTCGCCCAGGAAGCTGCTCCGGTTGCTGATGATTCTTCCGATTGGCTGGCCGGGTTGGGTGCGGAGGCCGAACAGCATGCTGCCCAAGAAGCTGCTCCCGCTATGGATGATGTTCCCGATTGGCTGGCCGGATTGGGCGCTGCAGCCGGAGTCGCCGCCTTGGGTGCCGAGAGCGAACAGCCTGCTGCGCAAGAATCCGTTCCTGCCGCTGAAAGCCCTGATTGGCTGGCCGAAGTAGCTGAAGAAGAACAGAAACCACTTTCCTTTGATGAGCCAGAACCAAGCTCCGAAGAGCGGGTTGAACCCGTTTCAGAATGGCTCGACGAACTCTCTGATCGTGAGCGCCCCGAAGGTGAAGCCTTGTCTGCCCTGATCTCAGGCCCAGGCACTAGCGAAAGCGACCAGGATGAAGCCTTCAAGTGGCTCGAAAGTCTGGCGGCTGGGCAGGGTGCAAAACCTGAAGAGTTGCTCACCACGCCCGAAGAACGCCTTGAAAATGCCCCGGGTTGGGTCGGAGGCGTTGACACCACACCCTCAACGCCCGTGCCCACCCAGCCAACCGAGTTTGTGCCAGAGCCTCCGGTCGAAATTGAAGACGAATCACCACTTTCGGAACTTTCTGCTTTGGTAACGGCGCCTGGCACCAGTGAACTCGACCAGGACGATGCCTTTAAATGGCTTGAAAGCCTGGCTGCTGGCCAGGGCGCAAAACCCGAAGAACTGCTTACCACACCCGAAGAACGTCTCGATCAGGCGCCCAACTGGGTTGGAGAAGTCGAGAAACCACCTACGCAGCTCTCTGCTGCGGTCACAGCCCCTGGAACGAGCGAGAGCGATCAGGATGAATCCTTCAAATGGCTCGAAGGTCTGGCTGCGGGCCAGGGTGCCAAACCCGAAGAATTGCTCACCAAGCCTGAAGAGCGCCGCGAGCAATCTCCCGATTGGTTGACCGAATCTCCTCCCGAGGCTGAAATGCCTGACTTCTTGTTCGAAGAACAACAAGTTGGCGAACAGCCCGTTGAAGAACCGTTGGCCAGCTTGACCGCTGAGATTGAGCAAAACATACCGTCCGATGAAATTTTCGCGGAGGTTGAGTCTGCCTCCGCCGCATCACAACTTGAATTCCAGACGGCTGATGAAGATCAGCCTGTCTCCGAACTCTCGGCCTTGGTGGCAGACGCTCCCGGAACCAGCGAAAGCGACCAGGATGAAGCCTTCAAATGGCTCGAAAGCCTGGCTGCGGGTCAGGGCGCAAAACCCGAGGAACTGCTCACCAAACCCGAAGAACGTCTTGACCAGGCTCCCGATTGGTTGACCGAATCATCTGCCGAGTCTGAAGTTTTCGCGGAGGCTGAACCTGTCTCACCCGTCGAAGCTGTTGCTCCTGAACCCCATGCGGCTGACGAAGACCAGCCCGCCTCCGAACTCTCGGCATTGGTGGCGGCTGCCCCCGGAACCAGTGAAAGCGACCAGGATGAAGCCTTCAAATGGCTCGAAAGCCTGGCGGCTGGTCAGGGCGCAAAACCCGAAGAACTGCTCACCAAACCCGAAGAGCGCCTCGAACACTCTCCCGACTGGGTCTCTGCTGTTGCCTCCCAACCTGCGCAACCGGAAGAAATTGAACCGATTGTGGAGCAAACTGAAGAAGAAGCGGCGCCTGTCGCCGAAACACCCGAATCCAGCTTGAGTGAACCGGTCCTGGATTGGTTCTCGGCCGAAGCGCCCGAACAAACCCAACCTGAGATCGAATCTTTTGGGATGCCCGCCTCCGAACCGGAGTCAGTCACCAGCGATGACCTGGACAAGATGGGCGTCACTGAGTGGTTGAAATCGCTCGATGAAGACGAGAGCCTGCCTCAGCCGTCAACTGTCGCCGCTGAGATGGCACAACCTGCCCTGGATGAAGATCTGCCCGATTGGCTCAAAGATGAAAAGGCGGATGAACTGCCGCCGAAACCTGTCGTGGTTTCAAGCTGGCACCCCGCAGAAGAGGATCTGCCCATCCGCGAGCCGCTGGCTGACTCACCTGAGCCTGCTGCTCCGGTTGCTGAAACCAAGATCCAGCCCCCGGCTGAGCCCGCTCCGCAGCCCCTTCCCGTTATGGCGGCCCCCGTGACACCGCCTCCGTCACCCGCCCTGCGCCAGGCTGTCCGTCAAACCGGCATGCTCGGTGGCGACAAGGATGCCATGCTCTTGCAAAGGTCGCGCTTGCTGCTCGAAAAGGCCAGCCTTGAATCTGCCATGACTGAATACAGCCGCCTGATCAAAAAAGGCAAGTACATGGAGGAGATCATCTTCGACTTGCAAGAAGCCACCTACCGCCACCCGGTGGATGTGATCGTCTGGCAAACCCTGGGCGACGCCTACATGCGCAACAACCGCCTGCAAGAAGCCCTGGACGCCTACACCAAGGCCGAAGAGTTATTGCGCTAAGCTGGTTTACAATCGAAAAAGGACTTCCCGGTTGAGGAAGTCCTTTTTTTTATTTATCAGATCTTGTTATTTCGGGCGCACACCCCAGCCTTGCAGGTTGGCAAAGGGCAGAACGAAGACCGGCACCGTCAGACCGTTTGGAAAAATCGCACCTTTGAGTTGGATGTATTCCTTTTCGTAATCCACCTTTACCAGGTCGCCGCCGATGACCACACCGCCAACAATAAAATAAACCTGAGTGCCTTCTTTGATCACTTTCAAAAAATCAACGAGCATTTTAAACCTCCGCGCAAAAGTGGATTGAATGGGCAGGTTACTACTGGAACCGGGTAATAGTCAAGCATAGGCTATCATGACCCCAACCAATTATCGCACAAATTTGTTTTTAAGTATGGATTGACACCTTGCCGCACAAATATTACAATTATTATGAGAAATATCTTATTTAGCGTAATCAAAACAAAAGGAGATTGCATGTCACTCAAAAAGAAGTTGTTATTGCCCTTGATTTTGGTTTTATCTGTATTTGTCCTGACGGCCTGCAGCAGCGCTTACATCGATGCTCTTAACCCGGCCATCGATGAATTTAACAATGCCACCAGCGCCCTGAATGCCCAAATTGATATTGTCAATGCCGACAATGCCAAGTTCACCGATCCGCAGTGGGTCGCTGACACCGAAACCCAGCTGGCCCTTGTGCGCGGCGCAGGCCAGGCCTTGAAAAGCCTGCCAGCCCCCGATTCGGATGAATACACCAAGTTGAGCGGCCTGGTTGAGCAGTTGGGCGACGCCACAATCGAGGCCGCTGATGCTTATAGTGCGGCGATCAAATCTGGGGATGTTTCCAGAATAAGCGATGCCAACCCCAGCATGGATAAAATTAACGAGTTATTGCCGCAGATCAACGCCGAGGTCGGGCGTTTGAGCGAGTAAACAAAAAGAAAGCCAAACCGGCCTGGAAGAAAGACAGGCCGGTTTTTAGTTTAACGGGGATGAAACGCTGCTTATTCTTGCTTTCTGCCTATGTACAGGATATGGTCAGATGCGCCGATGGCTGCCGGATCTTTGCTGATGCGGTAATTCAGATCAGCCCAGGTTTCGAAATCTTTGCCTTCCAGTGAATTGATGTAGGTTTCATGCCCGGCGGCGACACCCTGACAGCCCATTCGGTAGATTGTCTTAAAGCCGGCAGCTTCGCCCAATGGGATAACCTCATCTGGGTGGGCAAAGTAGGCATCGGTGAAACCATCCTCGTCGCCAACGTTGACGCCGGTGGTCAGCAGTTTCTCGTTGGTGTCTGGTTCTTCCAGCACCCAGGCAAAACCTTTCGATGCGCCATCGCGGAAGGCAGCAAAACGTGAAATGAACGTAGCAAAAACCGTTCCGCCTGGTTTGAGCAGTCGCCAGGTTTCGCGCAAAGCCTGCAAGCGTTCCTCGTAAGCCCACAGATGGTAAAGCGGACCCATCAACAGGGCCGCATCAAAGCTCTGGGCCGGAAATATCGACAGGTCCAGGGCGTTGGCCTGCAGGATTTGCTCAGGATGCAGGTTCAGCTCGATGGCTTTTTCCCGTGCGAAGGCCAGGTTGCCCGGCGAAAGATCGACCAGACTTACCCGGTAGCCTGATTCCGTCAGGGCGAAGGTGTATCGCCCCGGGCCGCCGCCAATGTCAACCACCCGCGCCGGAGCCGGCGGCAGGAACTCTTTCAGCGCCCGCAGAGTGACAGCCAACTCGGTGCGGTGGCGTATCCCCAGGCGATCCCATTCGTTCTGCACATTTTCATCATAGAAATTTTGAACGTTGGACATGATCGTTTCCTGTGTGCTTATATTGTTCGATAACCGGGATGATCGGCGGACTGATATTTTCGGGGATTTCATTTACTGCAAACCAGCCAAAATCTGTATGTTCGTGATTGATCGTCACACTTCCGTGCCAGTCTTGTGAGAGGTAAACGATCGTCACATTGTAGACTTCGTCGCCGTTGGGGTATTTGTAATACAGTTCCGGCCCTGAAAAGACGCCAAATAACGACATTTCATTGATTTTAATGCTGGTTTCCTCGAGCGTTTCGCGTTTGGCGGCTTGCTCCACATATTCGCCTGGCTCGGTTGCGCCGCCGGGTGGCCCCCAGCAGCCGCTATCAGAGCGTTTCATCAGCAACAGGCGCTTTTGCGAATCCACAACCAGGATCGCCGCACCCACCATCAAAATCGGACGGTGACCGATCAGCTTGCGCAGTTCGAGTAGATGTTCCATCTACCAGTCCCCGGCATAGCCGATCGGGTAGCTGCCAGCTTGCAGGTTGACCCAGGCCCAATGCAACTCGACCAGTTGGCGGGAGTGGAGCAGATCGTGGGCGACCCAAGCTGCAAACATTTCCCCGGCCTGCATTTCCCGGCCCCAGGGAGCGCTTGCGCTGGCCTGCCAGTCTGCGTTTTTTAGTCCCGACAGCCACCGGATCGATTTCTCGCGTTCGCGCAGGAAGTTCTGGAGCGATTCAGCCAGATCGCGGGTGTTATAGGCCCGTTCGACCACCCAGAGCGGCGGATTGATGGGCGGCCAATCGGCTCCCGATTGGCTGAGCAGGATCTCGAGCCGCGTGCGAAAGTCGAGCATTTCTTCATCGTAGAGATGGTTAACCACTTCAAGCAGCGACCAGGTTTCAGGGTCCGGTTTCCAGCGCGCCTGTTCATCGCTGACATCGCTTGCCAGGGCCTGTATGCGCCGGGTATTGGCCAGGAATTGCGCGAAAAGCGCGTCAAAGTTCAATTTTTGATCCATTTTTCACCTAAAAGCGTTCCGGCCCAAACGGACGGATATCAACGGTGGGCTGGATGCCGTTTGCCAGTTCTGCCACCACCTGACCGGTGCCGGGGCCGAGCGACAACCCGAGCATGGCATGGCCGGTGGCCAGGATCAGGTTTCCGTGGCGCGGCGATTTGCCAAGGATCGGCATCCCGTCCGGGGTGGTGGGGCGCAGCCCGGCCCAGGTTTCACTGATGGCCAGTTCGTCATCCAGATGAATGTATTCGCGCACAGCGCGTTCGATGTTGATGATCCAGCGCAAATCGGGGGTGGTGGACATTTCGCCGATTTCGAGCCGGCCGGTGAAGCGCAGTTTTTCTCCCATTGGGGTGACGGCAACTTTGCGCTCGCCGAGCAGAAGCGCGCCGCGCGGCATGATTTTCGTGGCAGGCATGGTCAGGCTGTACCCGCGCGCTGGTTGGATGGGGAGATTCAGCCCGAGATCGCGCCCGACTTGCGGTGACCAGGCCCCGGCGGCCAGCACGACCAGGGCCGGCTCAAACTCTTCGGAGGGACTGACAACGCGGGTGATCCTGCCGCCGCTCGTCTCGATTTTGGCGACCGGGGTGTTTTCGCGCAGGTCCGCACCCAATTCACGGACGCGCTCTTTGAGCAGGCGCAAAAACTCACCGGGGTGGAGCGATGAATCGCCGGTGAAATCGACCCCGCCGATGATATCGTCCAAAGCGGCCGGTTCGCGTTTGTGGAGGGCGTCGCGGTCCAGGATTTCGGCAGGCATATCGTGTTGGTGGAGCAGTTCGGCTTCGTGGCGCCCGCCTGCGAAGGCCGATTCGGTCTTGTAGAGAAAGAGCAGGCCGGTTTCCTGATAACTGCATGCGAATTTTTCTTCAGCGATCAGGTCGGCAAAATTTTTGGCGCTCAACAAGCCCAACGCTTTGAAAGGCGGAATGGCGCGGGTCACGTTTGCTTCGTTGCAGGCGGCCGTAAAACGGATCAGCCAGCTGA
Organism: Chloroflexi bacterium HGW-Chloroflexi-6; assembly: GCA_002840685.1. Taxonomy (GTDB): domain Bacteria; phylum Chloroflexota; class Anaerolineae; order Anaerolineales; family Villigracilaceae; genus UBA8950. The sequence goes on from PHBU01000003.1 coordinate 182,408, forward strand.
TATAGGCTGGCGACAGGCTGACTTTCAGCCCAAACGGGCTGCGCGGCGGGTCGAGCATCCATTTTATGGCGGTGGGGATGACCCCCGGCGCGGCCAGCGGCACGATGTGACTCGGCACGATATGCCCGGCGTTGCCCGCCGAACTGCCCTGCCCAATCGCGGCCTGGTCAAGCACAGTCACATTCCGGCCAGATTTGAGCAAATAGTATGCGGCGCTCAGCCCAATCGCCCCGCCGCCGATGATGAGAACGTCTGTTTTTGTAGTCATGGTTTCCTCTATTATGTCACCGCGAGCGCCTGATCTTGGCGCGTGGCGGTCTCCGATTAAACGAATTGCCCCGCTGACGGGGGATTGCTTCGCCAGAGAGCGGCTCGCAATGACACCCTACATGCGGATTCCTTCTCCAAATGGGTCACGCTCGTCGATCAGAAGCTGACCTTCGCCCATGACCCAGGCTTCACCGGTGATGGTTGGGATGATGTTGCCATCCTGAACCTGGACGCTGCCCTCGAAGATGCTCCCAACGATAGATTGCTGCCGCCAAACCTGACCTGCTGCCAGTTTGCCGTCTGCCGTTAAACAGGCCAGCTTGGCGCTGGTGCCGGTTCCGCAGGGCGAGCGGTCGTAGGCTTTGCCGGGGCACAGCACAAAGCTCTGGCTGTCGGCATCAGAAGAAGGGCCGAACAACTCAACGTGGTCGATCTCGTGCCCGTCGATGGCGGTGATGCCCATTTTGGTGTAGGTCTCACGCACACGCCAGGCGAATTCGGTCAACTGCTCCAGGTTTTTGAGCGAGATTTCAAGCCCATGATCGTGACACAGAAAGAACCAGTTGCCGCCCCAGGCCACGTCGCCGTGGATGGTGCGCTCGTCGATTTGGACGGCGATATGCTCCAGCAGCCGGTAAGCAGGGATGTTGCGAACAGAAACGCGGTTGGGATAGCCAGAATCCGCTTCTGCGGGGTGGAGCGTCGCTTCCACCACCCCGACCGGGGTTTCGATGCGATACGTACCGGGTTGGATCTTTTTCTGATAGGAAAGCGAGGCGATCAACCCGATCGTGCCGTGTCCGCACATGCCCAGGTAGCCGACATTGTTGAAGAAGATCACTCCCAACTGGCAGGTTGGGTCGGCGGGCGGGACGAGCAGTGCCCCGACCATCACATCGTTGCCGCGTGGTTCGCAGAGTACCTTGGTGCGGAAGTTGTCGTGCTGTTCGAGCGTGGCTAACTGCTCGGCAACGGTGCCCGGGCCGAGGGGCGGAAAGCCCTCGCTGATCAAACGGGTTGGTTCTCCGCCGGTGTGAGAGTCCAGAAATGGGATGCGCTTCATCGCGGCCTCCATAAAGAGATTTGAGATTGGTGATTTGTGATTGGCGATTTTTTTAGCAATCTAAAATCAAAAATCTCAAATCCCGGTTAGATGTTCTTGAAAATCCGCTCGAATTCAGCGCGGTCTTCAGCGGTCAGCGGTAAGAGCGGGCGGCGAGGAGCCCCGACCTCGAAACCGAGTAGTTCGCAGCCCAGTTTGACCTTTTGAGTGTAGCTGCCACTTTCAAGGTTGCGCATGAGCGGCAGCAGCCTGTCCATGGCGGCGCGGGCGCTGACGAAATCGTTTTTGAGCGCGGCTTCGAGCACGGCGGCGTGCTGGCGCGGGGCGCAGGAGGCTCCGCCGCCGATCCAGGCGGTTGTGCCCCACAGGAAGTAGTCGAGGGCCTGGTCGTCGGAGCCGCAGATCATCTGGTAGCGGCCGCCGTAGCGCAGGCGGAACTCGTAGACGCGAGACATGTCACCGGAGGCTTCCTTGATGCCGATCACGTTGGGCAGGTCGAGCAGACCGTCCATCACCTCGTAACCGACCTCGGTTCCGGCGCGCCAGGGGAAGTTATAGAGCGTGATCGGTATGCTGACGCTCTCGGCGACGGCGCGGTAGTGGGCGAGCAGCTCGCGCTGGTTGGGGCGCGAATAGGGCGGGACGGCCACCATCAGCGCATCGTAACCGATCTTTTCTGCGGCCTGTGAGTAGCGGATGACATCCCGGGTTGCCCCCGAGTTGGTTCCGGCGATGAGCGTGACCCGCCCGTTCGCTTGGTTTTTGACAAACTGGAACAGCTCCAGCCGTTCGGGTTCGCTCAGGGCGTAAACCTCGCCAGTGGTGCCGCCTGGGACGAGACCCGCGATGCCGTTCTCGATCAGGTATTCGATCAGTTGGGCGAGGACAGGGTAATTGATGTTTTCATCTGCATCGAAGGGGGTGATGATTGGGGCGTAGATTCCGGTTAGTTGCATGGTTTCTCCTTGGGGTGAGACATTCAAATTGGATCATTATGAAGAAAATGCCGAAGTGATCGTTGCTTGCCGCTTTGATGATGTTTGCGAGGTTGGCTAAATCCGTTTGACCATCACCAGGCAGGGGTTGTTTTCATCCCAGATCTGGCTGAATTCTTCCAGTGGGCGAAAGCCCATGGCTGCATAAAAGGCGCGGGTTTTGGCGTAGCTGGCATCAGCGTTGGATGGGCCAAGCGTTTTAACCTGCAGATATTCGATATTTCGGTTTTTGGCATGTTCTTCCGCTTTTTCGATCAGCGCGCGTCCGATGCCGTTGTGATGAAAGGCGGGCAGGATGCCCATGACATAGATTTCGGCCGACCAGGGATTGTGCAATTTCAGGCTCAGGAAGCCAACCGTTTGCTGGCCTGTTTTTGCCAGGAATGTCGGCAGGCCGGGGATGGTCTCTGCGTAACCCTGAAGGGCGGCTTCGAGACCAAACCAATCGGGCAGGGCGCGCAGGATGCGTTCGCAGTCGCCGGATGGTTCAAAGAAGGGGCCTTCGATGTTGAAATTCATGGCCGGTTAAATACCAATCTAGCAAAGCGCTGTAACACCTGTGCCGCAACCGGTGTTTCGCGGACGGTACTAAGGATTTTCTCGGGGTTTTGACCTTGCGCCAGCAACTCGGCGCTTTCGGCGTGGATGTAGGCGCGGGCCATGTCGGCGTCCATTTCGGGGTGGAATTGCAGGCCCCAGGCGTTTGCCCCGATGCGGAAGGCCTGGTTGGCATCCCAATCGTCAAAGGCCAGGCGGGTTGCCATCGGCGGCAGTTTGAGCGCGGATTGAGCGTGGCTGACCTGGGCCTCGAAACCCGGTCCCAGGCCGCCCAGCAGCGGGTCTGCCTGCCCTTCAGGGGTCAGTTGGAGGCTCGTGGTGCCTTCCTGTGTGCCGCGCGGATTATTGGCTACCTCGCCGCCCAGGGCGTAAGCCAAAAGCTGGTGGCCGTAGCACACCCCCAGGGTCGGGAGGCCGGCTTCAACAGCAGATTTCGTCCAGGCGGCAGTGCGCTCGCTCCAGTCGAGGTGCTCGGTGACCATGTTGTGCGAGCCGGTCAGCAGCATACCGGTGATCTCTTCCAGCGGCGGAAAATCTACCCCGCTGCGCGGGTCGAATACCTGCACGAGAGACGCGTCCAGCTCGAGGCCGGCGATGAACCAGTCTTCAAAGTCCCCGCGCCGGGCGGCGAGTTCAGGCAAAGTATCGCCGAGTTTGACGATGATCAGCTTTTTCATGGCTCAAACGCCGCCAACCAGCACAGAGAAGACGGCCAGCAGGCACAGGGGAATCCCGACCAGGGCCAACCCGGCCAACCAGCCCGGCCAGATGCGCGCATCCTTGTGGCGCGCCCACTCGAAAGCGTTAAAGGCCAGCAACCCCAGGTTGAGTACGGTCGGGCAGCAGAAGGCCGTCCAGACGAAGGAATACCAGATCTCGCGCAGATCCTCGGGCGTGCTGGATGACATGCCCGCGCCTACGAATCCCAGGCTCATGATGGAGCACGCAAATACCAGTCCTGCAACGTTGACTGCCAGCGAGATGTAGAAGCCTTTTTGAAAAGCGGCTGATTTGTGGAAGGGTTCAGGAATCATGATTATTTTATTTGAAAGGACAAAGTTTGGATGTTTTGAGGGTGTAATTAGTCCCTTGTATGCCCCCGCCGCTCAATAAAGCCAATGTATCTTCTTCCTGCGCAATCGAAGATACCGCTTTTGAACAGGCCCCGGATATGTTCTCAGATTCTTGATATTCATCCCAAAAAGCGGTTGCCATTTTGGTAACAGGATAAGCGGGGCTGTTTTCCGGATAGTCGGTGAGAAGTTTTTGGTAAACTGCCTCAGCTTCAGTTGGATTGTTCATCAAGAGATGGACGGCAACCATTTTGAAAGAAGCGTAAGCGCTCAAGGTCGGGCGCTCATCGGGGTTGGGTTCTGGCGGTGGGCAGGAGGATGGATCGTCTGCGCAGGGACCCAACCCATGTGGCCCAACGATGTAATTCCAGCGCTCTTCCGTCCACCAGCCCAGGCCATCGCTTTTGATGGCCAACTGGTAGGATTTCAATGCTTTTTCATAAAGGCCGGCTTCCGAATACAGGTCTCCATCTTGTACTGCCTGGAAGCGATACTCAGGTGCGGCATATTCGACTGGTAAGGCTGAGTAGTTTGTGCCATCCCATTTGAAAACATGAGTGGCGAGGCGCTGCGGATAAAAGGCCCAGTGATCGCCATGCCAGTCAGGAGTTACTTCACCTGTCCAGACCAGTTCTTTGATGCCATCATTATCCAAATCTTTGAGATAAGCATCGGAAGGTTCATCCATGCTGGTAGAAAAAGAAACTTTACCACCCCTTCCAATTTCCTTAATTTTTTGCGCAAACTTTTTACCGTTCCATTCAATCACATTTAAAGAACCACAACGATCAGAAAAACAGCTTATCTCTTTTACAAATACTTCTGCAAAACCATTTTTGTTGTTGTCATAAATTCCAAGCAAAGAAATTGAATTGCTTAATTCTGTTTCAATCTCTTTAATTTCAACATATTTTCCGTTTTGACAGGAAAATAAATAGATATATGCTGGGTAATCAGGATTAATGATTAATACTTCAGGTACAGTGTCATTGTTAAGATCTTGAATTGTGGTGCTGTAGTAAGACTTAAGTTGTTTTGGATCGCCACCTTGATTAAGATATTCGGCAACAGCCTCATAAACATAACCCTTAAAGTTTTCATAGCGTAATGCCGGAACTATATTCGAACAAGTTGCCGAAAATGGCAAGGGTGTAAATGTCGGCTCAGGGGTTGATGTCGCTTCCTTGGAAACATCTCCAATAACATAAGATTTCCCGTTCCATTTCAGGATAATCGTATCCTGTAGGCTGGAAGAATCAAGAAAATTGTTATACACCCCTGCGTGAATAACAACATCTTTCAAGCCGTTCCCATCGGTATCTACAATCTCATAATTGCCCACCAAAGCGCCTTTTTGAGCATTGCTCTGCCCGATGGTGTAAACGATTTGCTTATCGATGTAGATTTTCGTGTTGTTCTTCTCAAATTCTGCCGGTACAACATTGACTAACTTTGCACCATCCCATTCCAAAATGCGATAGCTTGCCTGATCTGAATATTGCGCCTGTCCGATAAAAAGTTCAGGGATGCCGTTCAGGTTTAAATCCTGAATAACCAGCGGCACAGCAGCCATCTCGGTGTATTCGGTTGGGGCAATATCCAGCAGGGTGACGTACTTGCCATCCTGGCAGCCAAAAATGGTGTAATAACCGCTTGGTAGGAAGAATTCCTTGATGCCGTCATGGGTAATGTCCATTTGAGTCACGGTTACGCCGTTTTCATTTAACTTCTTGATCGCCCATTCCGGGTCGCCGCCCTGATTCAAAAAGTCGAGTACCACCTGGCGGGCATCGTGATAAGCTGCTTTTTTGTTCTTGAACACCTCGCCGAGAAAAATCCGCAACTTGGTGTCAACTTGTGGGCAGATTGCTGGCGGTTGTGGGGTATGGCTGGGCAGGCTTGCCAAATCCACGGTTGGGGTGGCGAGAATCTTTGTCGCGGTGGCGGGTGCGGTGGCAGTTGTGGTGGGTTGACTTGTGTTTGTTGCCGCGGCCGTCACCGCTACGATTTCAGGTGTGCTTGTCGGTGTGGATGTTGGCGATGCACATGCCCCGAGCAGTAAAACGCTGGCAATGAGAAGGATGGATGTTTTTTTTGATCTCATTTTCTTGCCCTACCTTTAAATAGTTTTTCCTTGTCGGATCGATTCGACCGCCGCAAAGCTCGCCTGGGTGACGCCGATCAGTTGTTCATACGGGATGGGCGGCTGGCCGCTGCGGATCGCGCTGACCAGAGCCTGCATCTCGTTGAAGTGGCCTTTGTCTTGACCCATCAATTTAACCGTTTTCCTTTTCCCATCCCTGACGGTTTCCAAGATCCGGAAATCGTCCAGCACCGCCACCTGGCCGCCGCAAAAAACCTCGACTCTTTCTTTGGCGAAAGACTTGTCGCCGTTGGCCAGATAATCGACCACACCGATCGAGCCGTCTGCAAAGCGGAAGGTCATCGAAACGTTATCCTCGCGATATTTGCCGCCATCGGGCAGGGCCGCGGCGCTGACAGATAACGGGGCAGAACCGACCAGGAAGGTCAGGAAGTCGATAAAGTGGCAGCCCTCGCCGATAATCCGTCCGCCGCCCTGTTCGGGATCGTGGACCCAGTGGTTGAGCGGAATGGAGCCGGCGTTAATTCTGTAGTGGGCATAAAGCGGCTCAGTTCGATTGGTGTAAAAAGTAGAAAGTAGAGAAGCGAGCGGGGCGAAGCGGCGGTTGAAGCCGACGGTAAGCAGGGGTCTCGACCCGCTGGTTACTGATAACTGCTCACTGATCACGGATAACTGCTCGTTGTTCAGTGCCAGTGGTTTTTCTACAAAGACATGCTTGCCCGCCTGCAAGGCCTTAACCACTAAATCGGCGTGCGAGTCGTGGCGGGTCAGGATCAGGACGGTGTTGATCTCGGGATCGTTGATGATCTGTTCATCGTCCGAACAGGCGTAACGGAATCCGAACTTTTTGGCGGAATGCGCGGCATGCAACCCGCCTGCCGAGGCGATGCCGACCAACTCGACATCTTTGACCTTTTTCAGCGCCGGTAAAAGCGTGGCATTGGCAAACAAGCCGGCGCCGAGCACGCCGAGCTTGACCGTAGCTGTTTTCGACACAGTGGAAAGTGGAAAGTGGATGGTTCTACTTTCTACTTTCTGCTCGCTATTGGTATACGTTAAGAGAACGCCCAGAAACGGCACTTTCTTCTTGCCGGTGATGATCTCATACGCATCTGCTGCCTGTTCGATCGGGAAGCGATGCGAAATCAGACTTTCTACTTTCAACTTGCCACTTTCCAGCAGGCCGATAACCGCCTCGAAATTTCGGCCCTCCGTCCAGCGCACGTAGCCGATCGGGTAATCCTTGCCGTTTTCTTCGTAGGATGGATCGTAGCGGCCGGGGCCGTAGGAGCGCGAGTTGATGAAGGAGAGTTCTTTTTCATAGTAGATCTTGCGCGGAAAGCTCAGTCCGACCGCGCCGGTGGCGACGATCCTGGCCCGGTCGCGGGCGATGAGACCAGCCAGCTCAACCGGGTCGGTGGAGGATGTGTCCGCGCAAATGATGACGCTGTCGAAGCCGCGGTTGGCGGTAAAAGCCGCAGCCGAATCAACGGCCTGGGAGCGCTGGCAGGCCGAAATCCCGAATTGCTGCGCGAGGGCAACCCGCTCCGGGTTGGTATCCATGCCCCAGACCCGGCACCCGGCTGCAGATGCCAGTTGAATCGCCAATAATCCCAAAAGACCCAGGCCGATCACGGCCACGTTTTCGCCCAATTGCGGTTCCGAGAGCCGGAAACCGTGCAGGGCGATCGCGCCCAGGGTGGTGAAGGCCGCGGATTCAAAATCGACTGAGTCGGGCAGCGGGGTCAGCAGGTTGCGCGGCACGAGGTTGTATTCGGCATGGACGGCGTAGCCGCCGCCCGCGCAGGCCACTCGTTGGCCGACCTGGAAACCCTCCATCCCCGCGCCAAGCGCGACGATTGTCCCGGCGGATGAATAGCCGAGTGGCATCGGGCTGTCGAGGCGGTTGAAGGCGGCTTGCAGGGTGGGCAGGATGCCCTCGCGTGACATTTTGTCGAACACTTGCCTGACCAGGTCTGGCCGGGAACGCGCCTTGCCGAGCAGGGATTTCTCGGCAAATTCGACCAGCATGCGTTCGGTGCCAGCCGAGACGAGCGAGGCGGCGACCCGCACGAGGGCTTGGCCAGCGCGCGGGGTGGGGATGGGGACATCTTCGATGGTGGTTTGGCCGTTTTTCAGGTTTTGCAGGAGTTGTTTCATCTCAGGGTTATCTTTCAGAATGTGTTTTGTTAGGGGCGAGTATACCGCTTTCTGTGAGCGCCGGGCTTTGCAGGATACAAAATTTTTCTTTAAAATAACTTGCGGATACAATCCTGTGGATAATCAAGTTGTAATGCGCTTGAAAAGCGAAAGAGTTAGACAGTGATATAATCGTTGCATCTTTCATCAAGGAGAAATCTGTGAGCGACGCGAGAGTTGATCGTTTTGCCCGTATTTTGGTGGATTATTCGGCCGGATTGGGCGCTGGCGACCGGGTTTTGATCGAGGGTACGACCGCCGCTGAACCGTTGGTGCGCGCCATTTTTCATCGCGCGCTTGAAGTAGGGGCACACCCGCATCTTTTGCTTGAATTTCCTGACCAGCAGGAAATTTTTTATGAGACAGCCGATCACAGCCAGTTGGATTATGCTCCCACTTTCCAAAAACTGGCTTACGAGACTTTTGAGTCTCGCATCCGCATTCATTCGCAAACCAATCCACGCGCACTTTCAGCGATCGACACAACCAAATTGGGCCGCCGCCAGAAGGCATTGGCCCCGGTGCTCGAAACGCAAATGCGACGCGGCGCTGCAGGCGAGTTCCGCTGGGTGACCACCCTTTTCCCGACCGACGGTTATGCAGTTGAAGCCGGCATGGGGCTGCGCGGTTACGAAGATTTCGTTTATCGCGCCTGCCATGCCAACGAAGCCGATCCGGTGGCGTACTGGAAAAGCGTTCACGATGAACAGGCCAAGATGATCGAGCGCATTCAGGGGCATAATGTTGTCAGCCTGAACGGCCCAAATGTCGATTTGAGCCTTTCGATCAAGGGGCGCAAGTTCAACAATTCGTGCGGCCGCCACAACATGCCCGACGGCGAGATCTATACTGGCCCGGTCGAAGAATCGGTCAATGGTTGGGTTAAGTTCACTTATCCCGCTATTTATAATGGCGTTGCGGTTGAAGGCATCGAACTGACTTTCACCAACGGCAAAGTGACCGCCGCCAAGGCCGATAAAAATGAGAAATACCTGCTCGAAATGCTCAACTCGGATGCCGGTTCGCGCTACCTGGGCGAGTTTGCGATTGGGACGAATTTCGAGATCAACAAATTCACCGGTAACATTCTTTTTGACGAGAAGATCGGCGGCACCTTCCACATGGCCCTCGGAGCGGGCTACCCGGAGACTGGCTCGAAAAACAAGAGCGTTATCCACTGGGACATGATCTGCGACATGCGTAAGGATGCCGAGATCACAGTCGATGGCGATGTGATCTACCGTAACGGTCAGTTCGTGTTCTAGGATTTTGATGTAAAATTATAACGGCGGAGGCGATCCAGCCTCCGCCGTTTTGTTTTGTCACGATTTCTTGTGTCTTAATAATGCCAGAAGGAGGCGGTATGGAACCCAAATACATTATTTTTACGGGCGGGGTGGTCAGTTCGGTGGGGAAAGGGGTCACGGCAGCGGCACTGGGTCTCCTGCTCAAGCAGCGCGGATTCAAAGTGGCGGTGCAGAAACTTGATCCGTATATCAATGTCGATCCCGGCACGATGAGTCCGTACCAGCACGGCGAAGTCTTTGTTTTGGACGATGGCGCCGAAACCGACCTCGATCTGGGCCACTATGAACGCTTTATCGATATCCGCCTGAACCGGGTCTGCAACTTCACCACCGGCCAGGTCTATGCCGAGGTCATCCATAAGGAACGTCGCGGTGATTACCTGGGCGGCACGATTCAGGTAATTCCGCACATTACCAACGAGATCAAGCGCCGCATCAAGCTGGTAGCGCGCGCCATGGATGCCGAGATCGTCATCCTGGAAGTCGGCGGGACGGTGGGCGACATCGAATCTCTGCCCTTCATCGAATCCCTGCGCCAGTTGCGTACTGAAGTCGGGCGCGAGAACGTTTTCTTCATCCACGTTACCTGGCTGCCTTTTATTGGCGCAACGGACGAACTCAAAACCAAGCCGACCCAGCACTCTGTGGCTGAGCTGCGCTCGATCGGTATTTCGCCAAACATGATCATTGCCCGTTCTGATTACGAAGTGCCCGAAGACTTGTGCGAGAAGATCGCCCTGTTTTGCGATGTTGAAAAAAATGCGGTTGTGCCGATGAAAACCGCTGAAATCCTGTACGAAGTGCCGCTCCTGCTCGAAAAGGTCGGCGTTGGCGATTACGTTGTCGAGCGCATGGGTTTGAAGCCTACCAGCCAGCCTGATTGGCGCGAATGGGAAACATTGGTGGCCCAGGTGCGCAAACCCAACAAGCCCGAGATCCGCGTGGCGCTGGTTGGGAAATATGTCGAATTGCATGATGCCTACATGTCGGTGCGTGAGTCGCTCAAGCACGCTGCCCTGACCGTCGGTGTGGATGTGCAGATCGACTGGGTACACTCGGCGGATCTCGAGAAAAACAAAGGCTGGGATGTTATCGAAAAAGCGGATGCGATCCTGGTCCCGGGCGGGTTTGGCTCGCGCGGAATCGAAGGCAAGATTATGGCTGCCCGCCATGCGCGCGAGAAGAAAGTTCCCTATCTTGGGCTTTGCCTGGGTATGCAGTTGATGTGTGTCGAATTTGCCCGAACCGTGCTTGGCTACGAAGACGCCAACTCCAGCGAGTTTGACCGCGCTACCAGCTACCCGGTGATCGACCTGATGCTCGAACAGCGCGGGATTACCGATATGGGCGGCACGATGCGCCTTGGTCTGTACCCGTGCGAATTGCAAGCCGGCACGAAAGCGGCCCAGGCTTACGGGGTGGCGCACGTCGACGAGCGCCACCGTCACCGCTTTGAGTTCAACAATCACTATCGCGACGAGTTCGAAAAAGCGGGCATGGTTTTTTCTGGCCTGTCGCCAGATGCCAAGCTGGTTGAGATCTCCGAAGTCAAGGATCACCCCTTTATGGTGGGCAGCCAGTTCCACCCGGAATTTCTTTCGCGCCCCAACCGTCCGCACCCGCTCTTTCTGGGGTTTGTGCGAGCGGCGGCAGAACGAGCTGGGATCAAGAGCAAGAAGTCGAAATAAGGCTGTTTTGCGGCTATACCCGTCCCGGTCACAAATGCGCAGCATGATATTGCACTTTTTATAAGAGCATGAACGCGCCATTTGTGACCACGGGTATTGTATAATTTGGCCATCCAAAGGAGCACGACCATGCGTGAAGAGACTCGCCCCCCCATCATCATCTGCAAGGATGTCAGTAAGTGGTACGGTAATTTTCAGGCGCTTAAGAATATCAATCTTGAAGTGCGCAAAGGTGAAGTGATTGTTATTTTTGGCCCGTCTGGCTCTGGCAAGTCCACCTTTATCCGCGCCATCAACCGCCTTGAAGAACACCAGAGTGGCACGATCATCGTCGATGGCATCGAATTGAATAATGACACTCACAACATCGAGATGATCCGCATGGAAACAGGCATGGTGTTCCAGCAGTTCAATCTCTTCCCGCACCTGACCGTGTTGGAAAACATCACCCTGGCGCCTATTCAGGTGCGCAAGTGGAGCAAGGAAAAGGCCGAAGAAGCCGCCCTGCAACTGCTCAACCGGGTTGGCATCCCGGATCAGGCCCAGAAACATCCTGGTCAGCTCTCTGGCGGACAGCAGCAGCGTGTTGCGATTGCCCGCGCCCTGGCGATGCAGCCCAAGATCATGTTGTTCGATGAGCCGACCTCGGCCCTCGACCCGGAAATGATCAAGGAAGTCCTGGATGTGATGGTTGAACTGGCGCGCACGGGCATGACCATGCTGGTGGTGACCCATGAAATGGGTTTTGCCAAGGCGGTTGCTGACCGCATGGTTTTCTTCGACAAGGGCCAGGTTGTTGAAATTGGGACGCCCGCCGAGATCTTCACTGCACCCAAAGAAGAACGCACCCAGTTATTTCTCTCGCAAATCCTGACCCATTAGGTTGCATTCGTCATCCAACTGTAATGCCGCCCGGTCTAAATTTACGTAAGATTTAATGCAAGGTAGAAATTTCTGCCTTGCATTTCTTTTTTTATAAATATTGGTGAAAACTTATCTGAAATATCATGATACGCTGGCGCTTGTGGGGTGTTATTAACTTGTGAGGCTATTTGATGACCGCAAAAGTTCTTCTCAATCCTTACTCGAACCGCTGGAATGCCCGCACCCGCTGGCCGCAGGCCGAACAAGCCTTGCGTGCTGTGGGGGTTGATTTTGAACTGGCAATCTCGGAAGGCCCAGGCGATATTACTCGCCTGGCGGAACAGGCGGCCCAGGAAGGCTTCTCACCCATTGTTGCGGCGGGCGGCGATGGGACGATCGGCGAAGCGATCAACGGCCTGGTTCGCGCGGCGGGGTCGCCGGACGGAACGTTGGCCCCCTTCGGGATCTTGCCGTTGGGCACGGCCAATGATTTCGCCGAACACGCCATGCGCCTGCCGCTGGATTTATCTGCTGCTGCGCAAGTGATCGCTGCCGGGAAAACCCGCCAGATCGATTTGGGCCAGGTTAACCAGCGCTATTTCATCAATAACTCGGCGGTTGGGATTGAACCTTATATTACCCTGGTTCAAAACAAAATTGGCTGGCTGAAGGGTGTTCCGCGCTACCTGCTGGCTGCCGTGCGCGGCATTCTCGACGGCCCGACCTGGAAGGTCGAAATGGAGTGGGCGGGCGGTGGCTATTGCGGCCCGGTTTCGCTTGTGACCGTTTGTAATGGCGGACGCAGCGGCGGCGTCTTTTTCATGGCTCCACACGCGGATCCGGCTGATGGCAGCTTAACCATTGTGCATGGCTATCGCCCCAGTCGCCTGGGGATGTTCCAACTGCTGCCCAAAATAATGAGACCTGGTCCGGGTTCCTACGTTGAAAGCCCCGGGGTGAGCGAGTTCCACAGCGACTGGCTTCGGGTGCGTCTCGACCGTCCCAGCCCGGCCCATGCCGACGGTGAGATTTTCTCCACAGCCATCCAGGAACTTGATTATCGTATCTTCCCCGGGCGTGTGCCTGTACTGAGTCAATAACCAAATTTATCGCTGGGCCGCTAATCAGGTAAAATACGGGGGTATGAATCAAAAATCGACAGCCCTGCGCAACATATTCACCGTATTGTTCTTTGTGTTTTTCATGGTCGCCATGTTGGGCGGATTATTTTGGGCAAACCTGCTCTATGTTCAGCGTAGTTCGATCAGTCTCGATTTTCTGCCGCTCTGGAAGGGCGCCAACAACCTGCTGGTTGAGGGCCTGACCCCTTACGGTGAATTCACCACGTACGAAATCCAAAAAATGGTTTATGGCCGCGCGGCTGGCCCTGCCGAACTGCCCCTGCGGGTGGGTATGCCGCTGCCGCTCCTGCTGCTTTTCCTACCGCTTGGGGCTTTTTCGGATATGGAACTGGCCCGCGCCGTTTGGATGGTGATCCTTGAGGCCGGTCTGATCTTGCTGGTAGTCTTTTCTGTGCGCCTCTCGCAGTGGCAGATGCGCTGGTTTGAACTCTTGATCTTGTTTTTGTTTGCATTTTTTTTGTCTGTTTCAATCGAATCGCTGCTCTCAGCCAATAACTCCATTTTGCTGATCATGTTTTTGCTGGGCGCATTGTTGGCCTGGCGCGCCTCGCTCGATGAATTGGCTGGCATGCTGCTGGCGTTCTCTTTTTTCAACCTTGAAACAGGCGGATTGATCCTGCTCTTCCTGCTGATTTGGGCAACGCTCAACGCGCGCTGGCGAATTTTGGCCGGCCTGCTGATGACGTTAACTCTGTTGGGGGGGATCGCTTTTATCATTGATTCAAAATGGGTTATCTCTTTCCTGATGGCCACCTTGATCAACTGGCGCGCCAATACCGACCCATCCACGTTTTCATTGTTTACAAACTGGTTCCCAGGCCTCGGCCCGCAAATTGCATCGGGACTGACCTTTGTTTTGCTTCTACTCTTGATGGTGGAGAGCCAGCAAGCTTTTCGGCGCAGTGCCTTGCATTGGTTTTGGGTTGCCTGCCTGGCCGCGGCCATGACGCCCCTGGTCGGGATGCCAGCCAAACCTGCCAGCCTGGTGGTGCTTTTACCGGCCTTCCTGCTTTCGGCGTCGGTGTTGGCCCAGCGCTGGGCCGTCATTGGGCGGTGGTCCAGCCTGGTTGCGCTGGCGCTGGTTTTTGGCGGCTCCTGGCTTTTCGCTGCCTTTGACATTCAATCTGGTTTTTTGTGGATGTCGCTCATCGCGCTTATCTTGCTTTATTCGGTGCGCTGGTGGGTGGCGCGTCCCACCCGTCTGTGGGCAGACAGAATTTCAACTGAGAAAACCAGTTATGCCCCGTAATCATTTGTTGGCTTTGTTCCTGCTTGGGTTGTTGGTTGCCAGTCTGGTGGCCTGGCTGCAACACTCGCCGGGCTATATGGATGCCGACTATTACATGGCGGGTGGGTTGCGGCTGGTTCAAGGGTTTGGCTTTAATGAAATTGTCATCTGGAATTATCTTGATAACCCGGCGGGCCTGCCCCACCCCTCGCACAGTTACTGGATGCCGCTTGCTTCGATCATTGCTGCCATTGGGATGGGATTGACCGGCCAGCACGATTTTTACACTGCACGCCTGCCGTTCATCCTGCTCGCCGGACTCGTTCCACCCGTTACCAGCCTCCTGGCCTACCGGCTGACAGCGCGCCGTGAGTTGGCCCTGCTTTCGGGATTGCTGGCGGCTTTTCCAACCTATCAAGCATCTTTTATTGCAACGACAAGCAATTTTGTACTCTACAATCTGCTTGGAGCCGCCTTTTTTATCGGTTTGTTTGGAGATTCGCGAAAAAACTATTTTGGCATCGGCCTCGCTGTTGGACTGATGAATTTTGCGCGCAGCGATGGTTTGCTCTGGTTGCCGCTTGGTCTGCTGGCCGTTTTATTGAATCTCTTCAGTTTGCATGGCTTACAAATCCGCCGCTGGCTAAAGCCTTTTTTCTCAGCAGCGCTTTTTCTATTCCTCGGATATTTGTTTGTGATGCTCCCCTGGTTTGTGCGCAACCTGAATGAATTTGGCGCGCTGATGGCCCCTGGCGGTTCACGCGCCATGTTTCTTGTGACTTATGCCGATACCTTTACTTACCCGGCCTCGATCTTAACCTTTGAGCGTTGGCTTAATTCAGGCTGGCAGGCAATTTTTGATGCGCGCCTATCCGCTTTTTGGTCAAACCTCGCTACCGGCCTGGCGGCTCAGGGTGGGATTGTGCTCTGGCCATTCATCCTGATCGCTGCCTGGCGTTTACGCCGAGATTTTCGTGTTCAAATTGGCGCTTTGGCCTGGCTGGCGCTCTTTCTTGTTATGACCTTCGTATTTCCTTTTGCCGGGCCGCGCGGAAGTTTCTATCATGCCGGGGCAGCGCTGCTGCCTTTGGGTTGGGCGCTGGCCCCTATCGGGTTGGATGTGGTTGTGGCAGCCGCGCGCCGTCGCAATTGGTTTACGCCCCAGGCCCAGCGTGTTTTCAGGGTTATGTTATTTGCCGTTATTGCGGCGTTGACAATGATCTTGATTAACATTCGTGTTATCGATGATGATTGGGATTTGTCAGACCAAACTTTTCGACAGGTTGAAGCGCGCTTGCAAGCAGCGGGCGCACAACCCGAAGATGTTGTGATGGTTAACAATCCGCCCGGGTATTATATTGCCAGTGGACGTGCGGCAGTTGTCAGCCCTTCTTCTTCCACGCCCTTGGTTTTTGAGTCTGCCCGAGTTTACGAAGCTCGTTACCTGATTCTGGAATCTCACAGCATCCCTGATATCTTGATGCCTTTTTTGGAGCGCCCTCGCTCAACTCCTGAATTAAATTTGATTTTTGCCGAACCCGACACCGTTGTCTATGAATTTATCAGGGATGAATGATGCCACGTAGAAGTCTTGTTTTACTGGCTATTTTTACCTTTTTTGGGGTGACAACCTACGTTTTGACGGCAGCCTGGTTATATCGCCCCGGTTTCCCGCTGGACGATTCCTGGATTCACCTGACCTACGCCCGGAACCTTGCGTTGCGAGGCGAATGGTCTTTTCTGCCCGGTCAGAATTCGGCAGGTTCCACTGCGCCGCTTTGGACTTTCCTGCTCGCGGTAGGCTTTTTTCTGCGGATATCCCCGTATGTGTGGGCTTATTTTTTGGGCGGGGTTATGTTTTTCCTGCTGGCCTGGCGGATTGAATTTACTCTGCGCCGCATGCAGCCTGCCTATACATCTATAATGCCATGGGCCGGCCTTCTCGTTCTTGGCGAGTGGCATCTTGCCTGGGCATCTGCATCTGGCATGGAAATCCTGTTACATGCTCTGATTATTACAATGGTTATATCCATGCTTATTTTGGGCGACCCACGTTTTTTGCTAATGGGACTTTTGGCCGGCCTGAGTATTTGGTCTCGCCCCGATGGTTTGACCTTGCTCGGCCCGCTCGGCCTATTTGCTGTTTTATACCCAAAAACAAACCGCCAGAAAGTCTCAGCAGCGATGCGGGTTCTGCTTGGTTTCGTTGCTTTATTTGGGCCTTATTTGCTTTTTAATCTTTTGCTTGCTGATACTCCCTGGCCGAACACTTTCTATGCAAAACAAGCTGAGTATGCTGTCTGGCAGGCTCAACCCGTTTTCACCAAATTAAGTGCGCTTCTTGGCCAATATTTTAGCGGCGTCACCCTGGCATTGATCCCGGCTGTGGTGCTGCTTTTGGTGAAGGCCGCACAAAAGCGTGGTTGGGGTATCCTTCTTGCTTTTGTTTGGCTGGCCGGTTATGCCTGGTTATATGTCAGCCGTTTGCCACTTTATCAGTATGGCCGTTATATTATGCCGACCATTCCCGTTTTTCTTCTGTTGGCTTTGATTTTTCTGTTTTTTTGGCTGCCGGTTGTCCGCACGCGGGTTCAACGATATTTGCGCTTTGCCTGGTTGGCTTCAATTGCATTACTTGGCATAGTTTTGTGGGCCTATGGGGCTTATTTGTATGCTAAAAATGTGGCTTGGGTCGAGAGTGAAATGGTACAAACGGCATACTGGGTTAAGCAAAACCTGCCATCTGACACCCTGGTTGCCGCCCACGATATTGGAGCACTTGGGTATTTTTCTGGCCTGGAACAAGTTGTCGATCTGGCCGGGTTGATTTCACCGCAGGTTGTACCTTTCATGCTCGATGAATCCCGGCTTTTGGTGTACTTGCAAAACCAGGGGGCAACAAATATTATTGTTTTCCCAGAATGGTATCCGGGCCTGGTCAAAGATTGTCTGTTGGTTTACGAGGCGGATGGCCGTTACGCCGGGCAAAATCCGCAAGGAATTTTATCTGTGTATGAGTGCCAGAAACCTTAAGAAAACGTTGCTCCTGTGCTATACTCACCCCGAACAGGCTTACCAATGAGCGAATTAACCCTTGTGATCGTAGATGACCATCCACTTTTCCGCCAGGGAATTGTGGATACGCTGTCGCTGGAACCAGATCTTCATGTAATTGGCCAATCGGCGCATGGAGATCAGGGTTTTGAACTGATTCGCACTTTGCGCCCGGATGTTGCGATTGTGGATGTTAATCTGCCTGGTATGAATGGGCAGCAAATCACCCATGAACTTGGCAGTGAAAAAATTGCTACGCGTATTATCCTGTTGACAGCCTATGATGACATTGAACAAACGCTTCACGCTGCGATTGCGGGCGCGTTTGCTTATTGTTCAAAAGATATCCAGCCATCTGATTTGCTGGCAGTCATTCGTACAGTAGCAGCGGGGTTGTATGTCATCAACAATCATGTTATGACCCCCGTAGAATTCAAAATCTGGCTTGAAAGCCAGATTGAGTCATCACGGCGCTCTTATTCTGAACCAGGCAGCCCTTTTCATCCGTTATCTGATCGTGAGATGGAAGTACTTAATTGTGTTGTAGAGGGTATGAGCAATAAAGAAATAGCCAGTATATTGGGAATCAGCCACCAGACGGTCAAGAATCATATTACCTCGATCTTGCGCAAGTTCAATGTTGAAGACCGGACCCAGGCTGTGGTCTATGCTTTGAAGCGTGGGTGGGTCAAACTACGACCGGATGACCGCTTGCAGGAGTAAACATGACTAATACAGAAGAACAAACCCTTAACCCTATCGAAGAAGCCCGCAAGAGCATCCAAACTTCGTTGGATGAAACCAACCGCTCCCTGCGCGAGGTGACTTTGATGATCGAGCAAAGCCAGGTTGAAGTGGGAAAATTGACCCAGCGCAATGCAGCAATTACCGCTCACCTTCAGCAGGTGCAGGCTCAGGGGAATGCTGCCGAAATCGAAGAAGTGCGCATGGCATATGCATCGGCTCTCGATGCCCAGCAGCGGCTGTTTGTAATGCGCGGACAGTTGGAGAAATTGCAGAGTGATCAGTCGCACCTGGAGCAAAACAGCACTTCCCTGAAAGATGTGCTAACGCTCTTGCAGAGTCGTGATGTTGCGATGCCGGGAACATCTCAGAAATCACAGCCTGCTGGCATGGAGATGATTATCCAGGCTCAGGAAGCAGAACGCCAGCGCCTGTCGCGCCAGATGCACGATGGGCCAGCCCAGGCGCTTTCGAACTTTATCTTGCAAACTGAGATTGCCATGCGTCTGATGGATTTGGATGTTGCTCAGGCGCGCGAGGAACTGTCCAGCCTGAAAGCATCGGCGATGGGCACATTTCAAAAGGTTCGCAATTTTATCTTCGAGCTGCGTCCAATGATGTTGGACGACTTGGGATTGGTACCGACCATTAAACGTTATGTCGATACTTTCAAGGAGCAAACCGGGCTTGAAGTAACGCTGGCTGTCACTGGACAGGAACGCCGGCTTGAATCTTATCTGGAAGTGATGGTTTTTCGCGCGGTTCAGGAGTTACTTGGCAATGCGGCCCGCCACAGCCAGGCCAGTATGGTCAAGGCCCAGTTGGATGTCAGTGAAAGTGCAATCAAAGTTGTGGTGGATGATAATGGCAAGGGGTTTTCACCCGAAGTTTTGGATCAGGGCAATAGTCTGGGCTTGGGACTGATCCGTGAGCGTGTTGAAATGCTGGGCGGCTCTTTTGACCTGACCACTATGGTTGGCAAGGGCACTCGCGTGACTTTTTCGCTGCCTGCTTCAGGGGTTGCCTGAGATTTGCATTTCTGTAAGTGGGATTTGCTTGCCATTTGCGCTAATTGTTATATAATAAGTTTAGTCTTATTTATGACGAGTTTATGAACTGAAAGGAGGTGAAAGACATGTTATTCGCGAAGAAAGAAAAAGGCCAGGGTTTAGTTGAATATGCTTTGATTCTCGTTTTGGTTGCCATTGTGGTTATCGCCGCTTTGACCTTCCTCGGCCCGATCATCGGTAATATCTTCTCCGACATTGGAGATTCCCTCGACGTCTAGTTTTGAAGTAAACACAAAAAAGGTGGAACTCATTTGAGTTTCACCTTTTTTGTGTTTACTTGATGCCCGGGTTCTTTATTCCATTATTCATGTTACGCTACTGACAGCCTAGCACTTCCTTATTCGCGTTTGCATTTCTCAAAATATCCTGCTACCCTATGAAAACTTTTTTTCTGCCTCGTATTCGAGATGTTTTATTTTTTGCAATTTTTGCCGGGGTTTTAGCTCTAGGGCCGCAAATGCTCAACATGGATGGCGATCTTCCACGCCATTTATTGATGGGCAAAATCGTGCTTGAAACTAAAACTGTTCCGACAACCGATATTTTTTCATATGTTTATGAAGGCCGACCTTTGATTCCGCACGAATGGTTAGCGGGGGTTATTTTCTTTCTGTTTTATTCCAAACTTGGGTTGGATGGAATTGTGCTTTTGTCGGCATTATTGTTATCTATTACTTTTACATTGGTTTACGATTATGCTCTATTGCGTTGTGGCGCGAGGTTTCCTTCATTAATTTTGGTTGTTTGGGGAGCGGCAACATCTTCGCTGCATTGGCTTGTGCGTCCGCACTTATTCACGATGCTTTTTCTTGCCATTTTTCTTATATTGGCAGATCGGCTGATTCGTGATGAATTTAAACAAGTCTGGCTTTTTCCTGTTTTGATGGTGATATGGGCAAATCTGCATGCTGAATTTGTTGCCGGGTTGCTTGTTTTGGCAGCCTACTGCGCCGGTTGGATTTTTGATATTTTTTTAAAGCGAACAAACATCAATTTTGTGCTTGGGAAGCGATTGGGGGTGGCTACTATTCTATCGATTTTAGCTACTTTGGTTAACCCAGCTGGTTTTCACACTTGGGAAACGGTCTTTGGATATGTTAATAACCGTTATTTGATGTTGCGCATTATGGAAACCCGGCCGCCGGATTTTTCTCAGCCACAGTTTCTAATTCTTTTGGCCTTATTGATATTTTGTATTGTATTGGTTCTTCTTAGAATAAGAAAATTGGGTACGGGCACGTTGATCGCACTGGCAGGTTTTAGCGCCATGAGCATTTTTTCGGCGCGCAATGTTCATCTTTATGGGGTTGTTGCTCCTGTTTTACTGGCATGTGCGTTAACTGGGAGCGCAGAAATTCCTGCTCTTAAAACCCTGGAAAAAATTTTTGCTGTAGTTGAACGTTCGGTAAGGGGTTTTTTATGGCCAGGTGTTACGGTTTTTCTTTTGTCAGGATTGCTTCTGGGTGGTCAACTAGGCATGGTGAATGAGTTTTCAGCAAAAACATTTCCTGTGAGAGCGCTAAATTGGTTGGAAATGAATCCACAACACGGCAGGATGTTCAATGCTTTTGACTGGGGTGGTTATATTTTATTTAACATGTGGCCCACCCAATTGGCCTTTATCGACAGTCAAACCGATGTGCATGGCGATATTACCAGAGAGTACGAGAGAGCGATAAGCTTAGAAGAAGGTTGGCAGGATGTATTTACCAAATATGATATTCGTTGGGTTATTATCCCTAAAAAATGGCATCTAGTTGGTGCTCTGGCTTTTCAGGGCTGGCGTGATGTTTACCATGACGAATTAGCGGTTATCTTGGTGAGACCGTAACGGATTGATAAATAAACTTTGGAGCATAAAATTCTCACATATCCAAGGTACATGTTCACTGTTATGAGTGGGATTTTATGCTTTGACTTGAGATATTTTCGAATTGGTAGGGAGATGATTGTGGCGAGAAATAGAACTCGTCAGGAAATTGATAGACAGGAACTCGAAACGAATTAACAAGCTTGATGGATGATTAAAGGTGAGCTGTAGTTTGTGTTGGGAAAGTGGTGCGCACTTAGAGTACTTTCACGCTCATATAGGTAGGATGCGACTATGTCCAAGTTGTCACGATTAAGCGGCGAACCGGGGTAGCTACAATTTGTTCTGGTTTTCGTCGATTCATGAGAGAGTTGCTCTTTTTAGGCGCATAACTATCGTTTTACACGGGTACATTTTTCGAAGCGGGCTACTTATTTTTTGATATACTGTTTCTCGGAACTTGCTGAACATCATTTTGGTTACATGATAATCCTTACTAGAAAGTGGAACTTTCTGGTAAGGATTTCGCACAAGCTTGAACTTTAAACTCAAAAAGCAAAGAGAAGGAGTGGAAATGAAAAAAAATATTCCCCTGATCTTATTAATTTTACTGTTTATTTCGCTTTTATTTTTTGGAAACTATCAATTCGCAAAAAAACAACCTGGTGGTACTGATTTTTTGTATCGCTGGCTGCCAACGCAATTGGTTCTATTTGAAAATTATAAAAACCCCTACAGCCCGGCTGCAGAATATCAAGTGGAATTAGTTCACCATGGGCACCCGCATCAAGATGATGAAACCCCGGGAATATTTGCCTATCCATATTATACAATGGCAGTTTTCTTGCCTTTTGCATTTATTAAGGATTTCTTGTTAGCGCGTGCTGCATGGATGACCGCCATGGAAGTAGCCCATATTGGGGTTATATGGCTGACTTTACAGATGGCGAAATTTAAACCTAAAAAATCAGTGATTTTTACTTTGATCATATTTGCATTATTTAGCGCTGATTTTTCTCAAGCACTAATCGATGGAAATCCATCCAGCCTTGCTACATTTTTTGCGTTCCTGTCTCTTTTCTTCATATCTCGGAAAGCAGATAAAGCAGCGGGAATTTGTTTGGCTCTTTCCACGATAAAACCCCAGTTAGTAATTTTATTTTTTCCTCTTATATGGTTTTGGGCTTTCTCTAGGCAGCGTTGGACAATCCTTTATTCTTCTTTTTTTGTAATGCTTGTTCTGTTTAGTGCCTCATTTTTTTTGCTTCCAAACTGGTTCTCTGAATTTATTAAGGATTTAACAACTTACACAAATGTAGCCAGTCCAAGCACGCCTCGCGCAATTCTTAATTATTGGATGGCCGCATCACTTGCAAATTACATTGCTTGGGGATTAACTGTGCTAAGTATCCTGATCATTCTTCGCACTGTACTGTTTTCTATTGGAAAAGATTTTTCTGCTTTGCTCTGGTCCGCTTGTTTGATATTTACAGTAATGCCCATCACTGGCATTACCTCAGCAAAAAGTAATTATATTGCCATGCTGCCTGGGGTAATCTTGTTAATCTGGCATGCCTATGGAAAACTTAGAGAAAAGGAAATTTGGTTGAATTTCTTATTATTTCTATGGATTGGGCTTAGCTGGTTCTTTTTCTATGCGGGGAGGAACTGGGTGATAAATGGTAATTTGATATATTTTGTTGACTTTTATCCATTACCAGTTGTTTTGCTTGCGCTATATTTCTTCGCTAGCCCTTTCAAGAGCAGCAATAACTATACTCGTATAAATGCTGAAGAAAGGGCTTAAAGATCCCTACTTGCGTTTATAGGTAAGGTATGCCCGACTGAAAACCATGAGATGTTCTGAGGATGGTAGCGATAGTTCAACCTGACGGGCCTCCATTGTTCGCAGCCTATGGTCAATCCCTTCTAATAACTGCCGGTTTACAGCAATTAAATCGGACAGAAGCCCAACAATCAGAAGAGATGTGCCAAAAACAAAAATAGCCAAGGCAAGGATTAATGATTGAACATGGCCACTGCCTTCACCTGCCAAAAAATAGTACAAATAACGGATACCAAGAATACCGGTAATAAATAAAAGAGAAGTGCCTGGTATTAGAAAAAAGCGCATTGGATCATAAGTCATAAAGCTACGAATAATAGTTGAAAAAGAGCGCTGAAGGTAACTGGGAATACCAGACATAAGACGAGATGGTCGCATCTCATCATTTGTTTTGATTGGTATGCAAAGGGTGGATATTTTTAAATGCCCCGCCTGAATGATAGTTTCGATCGTATAAGTGTAACGATTAAAAACGTGAAGTCGCATGGCTGCAGAACGGGTTATTGCACGAAATCCACTGGGGGCATCAACCACATCCACTTGTGCTGCTTTTCGTACAACCCAGCTGCCAAAAAACTGCAACATTTTTTTGACAGGTGACCAGTGTGCTATATTTTTTATTGGACGGGTGCCAATAACATATTCTGCTTTCCCATCAAGGATCGGCGCAATGAGTTTTTGAATGTCATTCGCACAATACTGATTATCAGCATCTGTATTTACGATTATATCCGCGCCAAAATGGATGCATGCTGTCATACCAGACCGGAAAGCTTGAGCAAGACCAAGATTATTTATATGAGAAATAACATAATCTGCACCATTTGTTATGGCAACATCAACAGTTTTATCCTGGCTTCCATCGTTGATGATCAACCATTCTAGATCATCAACACCATCTAGTTGTTGTGGAAGTTCTTTTAGGGTGATAGGAAGAGATCCTTCTTCATTGAAGCACGGGATTTGAATTATCACTTTCATACATACCTCCAACAAACGAATCACAAAACCTTCATACGTTAGGATTTTTTTAAGAAAACTATATTCTGATCATTAGCCCATGCGTGGATAAACAATTATCATGGTTCTCTTTTTTTCAAGAGAACCATCTGCCAAGGAAAAGGATAATCTTTTTTGATTATTGAATAATCTGAAGCAGTCATCAGAAACTTTGGGAATTGAATTACTCCCCAATGGTTAATGTGTCCGGGTGTATTTCCGAATGACCGAATATATTTACCCCTTGCAACATTCAACATTCTCCAAATAGGCTCGTTGGGAACTGAAACAATAATGTATTTGTTACTAATTCGACATAATTCTTCTAATCCTTTTATAGGATCAGATAAATGTTCCAACACTTCACAGCAGATAACAATTTCAAAAGAAGAATCTTTGTATTCTTTTAAGCTTTCGGCATTTTGAACTGAGAAGTCAACCGGAAAAGCTGCACAGTTTATTTTTGCTTTTTTTACCTCTTCTTCAGAAATATCAGTAGCAAAGATGGTGGATTTCGGAAAAATGGAATAAACTGTTTTTAATAATTCTCCCTCGGCACAACCTACTTCACAGATCGAAGCAATAGATTCGTTTAACAATGAATTAATATTTTTTTTGAAGCTTTGAATAAAATTTTCAACCAGATATTTTTCGATAAAATTTTTCGAATTATATTTATCTACATAATTACCGTAAACTTGATGTTGAGCTTCTTCTTTTTTTTTCATTGAAATTTTATCCTTGTCTCTCTGGCTAGCACATAAAAAAACAACATGACTGCCCCGATAATTAATTCCCCGCTACTAGAATCAGCTTTGATAGCATTTGGGTAAGGCTTTCTTGTG
This sequence comes from Chloroflexi bacterium HGW-Chloroflexi-6, assembly GCA_002840685.1. Classification (GTDB taxonomy): domain Bacteria; phylum Chloroflexota; class Anaerolineae; order Anaerolineales; family Villigracilaceae; genus UBA8950. The sequence goes on from PHBU01000003.1 coordinate 207,267, forward strand.
CTCTCTGGAGTTTTTCGTTATCCAAAGTGCTTGATAGTCTCGAGACTGGAAATGCAAAAATACTTGTAAATTATTATGGGCAGGATTTTGTGATTTGGCTTGTGATATTTGTGAATTGATAAGGATATGAGTTCGGAGAGAAATAGGTTTCATCGGTTAAAAGGGGCATATCTTGACCGAAAAATTGGTTGAAAAGAACTCTAAACGAGTTAACAGGTGTGATGGATGGGTAAAGCAAATCATAGTTAGAATCGGGGAAGTAGTAGGCGTTTAAAATACTCGCGCGCTCATATAAACAGGAAGCTTCCAAGTTGTCACGATTAAGCAGCGAAGCGGGTCCGTGATCTCCTTGAAGTATGATGATGGGAGGTTGCGTTGAGTGAGTAAGAATATCTTCGATCGCATTTTGAGCCAGGATATTTATATATTTCAGCTGTTCGATGTAGTCGCGTTGATAATCAGCGGTTGATGCCGCGAAACCTATCCCATCTCCACTCAGGAAGGGTTTGTCTATGGCAATCGGATTGCCTTTGCTGTCAAAGACAAAAGGAGGGTGAGGGCCGGCCACGTGTATAAATACAAATTTTGGACTTTTGTCCGTCATTTGTGCAATGTCCTCCAGTTTTTGTAGCGAAAAAACCATGCGTTCGCCATATGCCCGATAGCCGGCAGGAGGCATCAGGGAAAAAATCGCTTCACTTATGGGGTTGGAAGTTTCTATGAAAACGCTTAGCGCTGAGGTGCTGACGTAGAAACTTTCAAAATCATTTAGATTGTTATGGAAGGGGGAAAAAGCATAATCTGATGAAGAGATTTCAGTAAAGTTGTAGCCAGTTTCAGTGGTTATAGATGTATACCCGGTTTTATGCAGCAGGTTGAGACTGTGATTATTGTTTAGAAGTTCATAGAGGGGCAGCCGGTTAAACGTCTTTTTGCCTGCAAGCTCGGGTGCGAAATCGAGATAGCTCATGTTGAGCGACGATGCAAGCGATATCGGGGTTTGAAAATAATTGCTGCGGGCTTGCTCTGCAATATAAAAACCTTTGGATTGCAAGAAACGGATAAACTCGCTATTATCGTAACCGTAAACGTTGCTAAGCATCTCGGCCTGGCCATACCCATCCAAAATAATATAGTAAATATCAGGCGGCTGGGCAGGGGCTTGGAGCGATGTGGGAACGCTTTTTACATAGGTTGTCCAGGGATGTGGCGTATCATCGAATGCACCCAACCAAAATGCGCTGATTTGGTAGAGTGGCAACACAAATGTGAGAACAGCAAACAGGTTAAGATAAGTGACGGCTTGTGCTTGCCAGCGGGCAGGTTTCAGGCGCAACCATATTGTTTTTTGAGCCAAAAAAACGAGCAAAGATATTTCAATCACAACCAGCAGTATGTGAAACCAGTTACCAACGGCGGGCAAGTAATCGCTCTTGATAATTCGATAGACATGCCCGGATGCTGAAAGAAATAGCGTCCCTGTGGCGCTGAGCAGCACGGCACGATACGGGTCGCGGGTCGTGCTGTAAATTATAAAAAGCAATGATGCGGCCAAAAGCAGCGCAATCAAGCTAGATCGCACCATCATGGATGGTAGAAAACCACCTGAGTTTCGCGAGTAAACTGCTATGATTGGGTATAGCGCCAATAAGAATGGCGCAAGTGGGATGATTTTTTTTGAACTCATAAAATTGGTTTCATTTGCGTTTCATCAGGTATAAAAAGCGCTCTGATTCTTGTATGTGCACTTTATCGATGATCTCAAAGCGGTTGGCAAAAGAAAATCCAAAACCATCTTATAGCCAGGGAAAATATCGAAACGGCTTTGTAATAATTTCTGCACCCGGGAATTGGATTTTGGAACGAATTCAATTACCAACCATAGTTAATGGGCTGACTGGGTTGCAATGCGAAGCACTTTAGCAATCTCGATTGGGGCGCAACCTTGGTAGTTATCATTGCGCCCAAGGGTGGTCATTTCGTCTTCTAGTTGCAGCAGTTCAGCCGGGCTAATATATTTTTGTAAGTGTATATCCAGGTTCAAGTTGTCTAGCAGGTTTAAGACATCTTTAAGTAGTTCTTTTTCTGTTAGGTTACTGGCCAGATGTTCGATATTTATTTTCAATAGCGCTGGCAGGGTGAAACTACAGGCCAACCCATGCGGCGTGCCAAAACGGGTGGTGATGGGGTAGGATATTGCATGGGCGATTGCTGTCCGGGTTTGGCTGATGGCCATTCCTGCCAATGTGCTGGCCAACTGCATATCGGCCCGGTTTACTAATGAACTGGGGGTGTTCAATAGGGTGGGCAGGGCTTTTACGGCCAGAGCCAGGGCTTTCAGTGCCAACATTCGGCTGATTGGGGTGGCGTTGCGGTTCCAGAGCGATTCAAGCGCATGTGAGAACGTGTCCAGGCCGGGGTAAAGGGTTTCCTGTTCGGGCAGGGTCAGGGTTAGTTCAGCGTCCAACAGCGCGATGTCCGGATACATCAGCGGGCTGGCCAGGGAATGTTTGCGATGCTGAGCATGATCCCAGACGGTTGCGAAGGGGGTTACTTCTGCGCCGGTGCCGGATGTGGTTGGGATGGCAACCAGCGGCAGGCGGCTTTGCCAGGGGATGTTGGTCTGCTGCCTGAAAATTGTTTGCAGCGGGTTGGCAACATCTGTGGACAGGGTCAGGGATAGGGTCTTGGCGGTGTCCAGAGCGCTGCCGCCGCCCAATCCAATCACAGCCGAGATTCCTTGCCTGCGCAAGTTGCTTGTGGCAGCGTCCAAATCCTGCAAATCGGGATTGGGCTTGACTTCGTCAAGCAGTGTGCTGCGCGCTCCCGCTAAACTTTCTTGAATGCGCGCCACCATGCCACGTCGGACAAAGCCCTTGCTGGTCACGAGCAAGACATGCGCGTTCGGCGGAAAAAAATCAGCGATTCTTGTTAGAGAATCTTGAACAACCCGCACCGGATTATGATACTGCCAGGAGCGCGAGGGTGTTTGCTCAGGCATGAACGGTTTCCATAAATGAGATTTTGTTTTGTTCTGCCGTACTGGTTGGTCGGCCCAAATCTTCCCGCGAACCGGGTTGTATTTTTATCTCCAACAGGGCCGGGCCTTGTATGTGCGCCAAGGATTGCCATGCCGTGCGTAGTGAATGGGCGTCCGAAGCCTGGGCATAGGCCTGATAGCCTACCGCGCTGGATAACTTTTTAAAATCGACCCCTGGCGCGCAAGTCGCCTGCCCGCCCACCGATTCATGCGCGCCGTTGTTAAGCAAAACATGCAAAAAATGTTTTGGCCCAAACTGGGCGATGACCGGCATAGCTCCCATGTGCATCAGCAGGGAACCATCCCCATCCAGGCAGATAACGTGTTTTTCCGGCTGGCCGATGGTTATCCCCAGCGCAATTGAAGCAGTGTGTCCCATGCCGCCAACGGTCAGGAAGTCGTGCTGGGATTCGCTGCGCTTTACCCGCAACTCGAACAATTCGCGCGAAGTTTTTCCGGTGGTTGAGACAATCAAAGCGTTGGGGTCGCATAGCTCAAGGATATGCTCGAGCGCTTCCTCGCGTTTTAGGAGCGAGATAACTGGCGGTTGGTGTCGGCTTTTGTATTTTGAAAAAGTCTCCTTACGTACCAGTAGGGCCGCCGGGGCGTTGCGTTGTTTGATTTTCTCAAAAGCGGCATTCAGCACTTCATCGGCATTTGTTTGAGCATCGAGAATCCAGTACGGAATTTCAAGCACATCCAGCAGCCCCGGGGTGATGCGGCCCTGTTTGACGTGTTGGGGTTCATCTTTTATGCTCGGTTCACCGCGCCAGCCAATAATCAGCAGCATAGGTACGCGGTAGACTTCAGTGTCGGCCAACGATGTCAACGGGTTGATGGCGTTTCCCAGGCCTGAATTTTGCATATAAACGACTGCCAGGTTGGATGTTGCCATGTGATAGCCCATTGCCAGGGCGATGGCGTTGCCTTCGTTGGCGGTAATCAGGTGTTGCTGTTTGCCGCCATGATCATCAACATATGCGCAAAAATTTGCCAGCAATGAGTCTGGCACGCCAGTGTAAAATCCAATGCCCCTGGCGCTCAGCCCGTCGTAAAAGGATTTGCAATCAATCATTATTTTGTTCCCGGAATCAGTTCAAGAATGGCTTTGATTGGCATCAAGTTTTCGTCAGATTCTGCCGAGCGTTGATGCAGCAAGATTGATTTGGCGGTATTGACCATTGCCGGGTAAGCGCTTCTTAGCAGGTGATTAGCATAAATGACAACGTTTACGCCATGCGCCTGTAGTTCATCTTCTGTGACTTGGTTATAGCTGGATGGGACAGCCACCAGTATTTTGCGGTTGGGCAATTGGGCATACAGTTTGCAGAATGCAAAAACTTCATCGGGTGTTTTTTGACGGCTGTGAATCATGATACCATCTACGCCTGCATCGAGGTAAGCTCTGGCGCGTTGCATAGCGTCGTCAATACCTTTATCGAGAATAAGGCTTTCAATGCGGGCGATAATCATAAAGTCATCGGTTACCTGGGCTTTTTTACCGGCTTTGATTTTTTCGCAGAAATGTTCAATGCTATCCTGGGTTTGGGCGACTTCGGTGCCAAAGAGTGAGTTCTTCTTGAGACCGGTTTTGTCTTCGATGATGATGGCAGAAACGCCGAGCCGTTCCAGGGTGCGAACAGTGAAGACGAAATGTTCAATCATCCCTCCTGTATCGCCATCATAAATAATCGGCTTGCTGGTAACTTCGAGAACGTCATTCAGCATGGTCATGCGGGCGGATACGTCTACGGCTTCAATATCTGGCTTACCTTTAGCAGTGGAATCGGTCAATGAACTGCCCCACATGCCATCAAATTCACGTTTGCTACCGTCTGGCGTTTCAACAACTGTGTTTTCGATGATAAGGCCGGTGAGCGCGTTGTGTATTTCCAGAAAGCGAAGCAGGGGTTTGACCTGAAGCAACCGGCGCAAACGCGCGCGCCGGATGTCTGTAGTTGTCCCGACTTCGCGGAGCGCTGCCTGCAAGGCTGTGGATGATATACCTGGTGTGTAGAGAACTTCAATCAATTCGCCGCCCCACTGTGCCAGCGCATCGATAACTCGCTGACGTGTTTCGCGCTGGACGCCTTCGCGCCAGTCGTCTCCATGAACGACATATTTTGGGCGTAGTTCCAGCAGGTTGGGAACATAGTCCAGGGTTGTTTGGGGGATAACCGCACTAACCCCTTTGATATTTTCGATGATAATTTTGCGCTGCTCGAAATCCATGTAAGGGATGCGTTTGTAGGATGCAATGGCTTCATCTGTCAACAGGCCGACAATCACTTCGCCGAGTTCCTGTGCTTTACTGAGAATATTGAGGTGTCCGGGATGGATAATATCGGCACTCATAGCTACATAGACTTTGTCGGTCATGGATTTTTCCTTAATATTGCTTGATAATCATTTTTTTGTTATGGAGCAGGCAGTTATACTTCTTTTCTGACCACTAACATTTTTTCTTTATGTAATCCCAAAATTTTGGGCTTCTTATATCCAACCGATTCAATCCAAAAATTTTCATCATCAAAAACATCAATTACCAGCGGGAAATCACCATCTTGGGAAACTAATACGCCTCCGGGAACGATTTTTGGATAAAGATATTGAATACAGGTTTTGGTAGAAGACGCAAGATCTACATCAAGATATGCTGCACAGATTTTGTTATTGAAATTTGACATAGTATGGTCAAACCACCCCTTTATAAAAGTACAGCAAGATATATCGCCATACTTTTTTACATTGTGCTTAACTTCTTCGAGAGAACCGCTAAATTCTTTACCTTGAAACCAGCCCTCGACAGATAAGCCATGAATTGTCTTTTTATGCTCTTCCTGGTTTTCTGGTAATCCTTCAAATGAGTCGAAGATAATTAACTCGCGATCCAGGTAACTAGCAATGAGGCTAAACTTGGCTGTGCTTCCCCCTTTAAAGCATCCTGCTTCAACAATACATCCTTCAATATTTTTAGGAAGGGTGAAAATCTGTGAAACAAATGTTAGTATGTGGCTTGGATTATGTGGACATTCAACATTGTTGGAAATCTCCTTAAATTTCGTTAAGAAGAAATCAATTTTGGATGCTGGCAATTTTGTTGAAAGTTCTAATTTTAGTTTTTCAATTTTGTAAATTTCTTTTAATAAGGCTATCGATTTTTTGAACATAATAACTCCTTGTCATATTTTATGAAAATAACCGTATCCGTTATCTTGTGAAGAAGTGGTTAAGAGAGAAAACTGCTTAAGAGCACTGCTTTTGTCTATATATCCAAAAAACTTGTTTTGAGCCTATAGTACGAGAGTTTCACAAATGATTTTGTTTAGAAAAGTTTATATTGATTCCTGAAATTGTTTCTTTCGCCCTTGTATGCCTGTTTTTTTTATGTTTTCAATTATTTCTACACCTATCTTGGAAGATTGTCCAAAATTAAACACGTTATCGTTTCTTGCTGCGACAATTTTTTCTATATATTCATCTCTCCGAACAAGAAAATCGAGAATAATTTTTCCTGCGTTTGAAACGTCCTCGGGCCGGATTACTCTTCCTATCTGATCACGAAGTTTGACTTCAAGGGGAATAATATCAAGTTTTTGATATTCAGGATTGTAAACTTTGGGGGGTAAATCAATAAACAGTACCGGTCTTTCTGTGCCGAAGGCATATTCGAGCGCAACCCCTGACCAATCGCAAATCATGATATCGGCTAGGTGCAGGTAGTGTTCTGAACTTGTCTGGGTATCGATTTTGAAGTTATTCTCAGAAATGAATTGCTGTTGAATGGCTTTTATCTTATCGGGTTGATGCGCGATAGTCATAGGGTGCGGGCGCAAGACAACCTGGAAATCATTTTTGAGCAAGGTTGCAATCAACTCATGGGCGCAGGTGTCAATGATATTTTCGCTTTGCCAGCCTGGAGCGATGAGAACCAGAGGCTGGTTGTGCGCCTGTTTTTTTTCTAAAAGATATTTTTTGTGCTGGTTATGAATTTTTTCCAGACGGTAATATCCCACCTTGTATAACTGTTTTTCTGGTAAGCCATATATTTTTTCAGTTTTTCTAATTTCTTCAATGTGATGCGGACCAACGCAAAAGACAGTATCGTAATAGTTAAATGCGCCTTTGCGGTACATCATGTGCGTACTTACCAGCGCATGGAACACATAGACATAATTTGTGCCAGAAAAAGAGCGCTTAATTTGATACTGGTGAATATCTGGAACGGTGGTCACCAGTATTGGCGTTGTAAGCAGGGGGAAAGTGAGCGGCAGCAGGGATTTGCTAAAATACAGGTGTATCAGGGGGTTATCTTTAAAGAAGCTAATATCCTGCGGGTCACAGGTCAGATAGATCACTTTTTGTTTGTGTGCGGTCAACTCTTCAAGCAGGCCCTGATAATAAGAATAATACTGGCTTTGGGTGGCAAAGAACGCAATTTTCCCAACCAGATTCTCGGAACTAAACAGCAGTCGACTAAGAGCGCCAAGATCTTGTTTGAGCAAGCCCAATTTCGATTGTTTGGGTGATTCTTTTTCAGGATGCATACTTGTTTTGCCTGCTTATTCTCCAATTTCTTCTTTCTCGCCTTCATCTTGTTGCTTGTTTGCTGGCTCTGGGGGCGCGAACTCGGTCTCGGCGTGGGCAACCAACAAACCTGCCTTGACCAGTTTGTCGTACAGCCCGGATTCCATTAAATGGGCATGGTCTGCGGCGTAGGATTGGTTGATTTGCCGGTAGAAAGTCCCCTGGTTTAAGAAAACGAACCCGTTGGGGTCGCGGAAGGAAGCACCGCTTGCCTCGCTACTCTTTAGGTTCATCATCCTGATCTTCATCATCTTTACGGCCGAACAAATTTTTGATTCTTTTCCACTGGCTGCGCACCAGAACGCCCATTCCAAGTAAGGCCGCCAAGAGTAATTGCATGAGCATCGAGCCAGAGCCGGGGTCGAGATAGGCCAACATTTTTGTCAGGGCAAGGGTGGAAAGCGAAATGAACATGATTTTTATTCCTTTGAATCAGAGAGAATGACAGGACAATCTTTTTCAAGCTGGGTGGTTACTTCTGTGAGTTGAAAAGGGGATGTAGTATTTATCGTTGTATAAGAATGATCTTCAAGGATGGGCAAGCCAGTTGAAAAATACTCATTAAGTATAATGCGAAACAGGTTGACCGGGGTAATCTCATCTGGAATTGGGTTTTCTGGCAGGTCAGGAAGATAATAAGCCGCAAAAATTGCAAATCGTTCATTCTGACACTTATTGTCAAATGAAGATGGGTCTGTTACCCGCCTTGGTCCATGGTCGGCCTGCAAGATAATGATGGGTGGTGTTTCTGATTTTGCAAGTATGGCATCAACCAAGACCTCCAACTTCTGATTGATGAATTCGATCTGGGCTGTGTAACCGTCTCGATATTCTTCATTCGTTAATGGAATGCTGGTCTCATCGATGAAGCTAAAAGGGTAGTCTGGGGAAAGCGGGTTTCCGTTTTTGTCAAAAACGAAAGGTGGGTGCGGTGGGATGATATGGGCTACTGTGAACGTTGGTTCTGGCATTTCGGCCACTTTTTCAAGAGTGTCAAAATTATATAAAATTAATTCCCGGTGCGATTGAAAGGATGGCACAAAAGCTATTTGATTTAGTGCCGGCTGGAAGAGCTTGAGTGGTGTTTTGGCCAGCACGAATCCATCGAATTCGTTAAGAAAAATTGGGCTGGGCTTGAAGTAAATATCTGTTTCGGTGTTGTTTGAAAGGTCCCAATGTGAGGCGATGGAGATTGATGTGTAGCCTGATTGTTCCAAAAATAATTGTGCTCGACTATTATGCCAGGCAGGATTCAAAAGCCACCACAAGCGCGCCCGATCCACGCCATCCAGCATTTCTTGGGGATAGTCAAAATTCAAGGTTGAAGTTACCGATAAAATGGTTTTTGGATAATTTGAGTAGATTTTTGTTGGAACAAAAAAACCTTTATTTGTTAAATAGCTTATGAATTCGGAATTATCAAATTGATAGTAATGCTCTAAAACATCAGATCTCGCATAGGCATCAAGAACGATATAATAAATATCGGGCTTCTTGTTTGGATAAGAATGAGCAACCGGTAGGTTTTCACGAGAATGGGCAAGAGTGCTCAGGTATGACATCCACTCAACATCTGAGATAACAGGGATGAACTTGGCCGCGATGAAAAAAAACAGAACCAGGGTTACGAAATTTGCTGTTATTGCAAATGTTCTTGCTTTAGGTTTGTGCTTTTTTATCCGAAAGATCAAGAACAGGGAAAGAAAACTGAGTAAATATAAAATTGCAATAATATAGAAAATGGTTTCAGATAAATAAAACCCGACAACAACAATGGATAAACTTACTCCGGTTGATGCCCAACTCTTTGTAATTTTCTGTATGGGCCAGATTAATAATAATAGAATGCTCCATAACACAATAAGAGGGGTAAATATCTTGGTTGGCGAAATGATGCTTGCTTCTGCATAGATAAGCAGCAATGATACGCTTGTAAGAAGGAAGGCAGGCATAAGGAATATGACTTTTTCTAATAAAGGCGTGTTGTCATATTTTTTTTCTTTATTCTTGTTCATGATCACTCCAGATTGGCAAATTTAGTAGTTTTTCTGCTCAGCCCTGTTTTTTAGCAGATAAGTTTAATGCCAAATTTGTTTTTGATATGCATAAACTATGAAGAACTATACTATCTTTCGTACTCTGCTTGTACTTGGCCCGCTCTGGTATTGTTTGGCGGTCCTCTCTATTTTTTTTCTGCGCTCTGCCTATCCCTTTGAGTTGGAATGGATGGAGGGGGGAACGCTGATCCATCTTCTGCGCCTTCAGGCCGGCTTGCCGCTTTATGTTGCTCCCAGCCTGGAGTATGCGCCTTTTATTTATCCCCCATTTTATTATTATGTTTCCCTGGGTATTTCGCAACTGACCGGCCTGGGCGGATTCCTTCCTCTGCGGCTGGTCTCTATCCTATCGACGGCAGGCAGCGCTTTTGTAATAGCAATCCTGGTTCAGAAACAGACCCAATCGCGTTTTTGGGCCTTTTTATCTGCCGGGGTTTTCCTGGCAACGTTTCGAGCCGGGGGGGCATGGTTCGATATTGCTCGAGTCGACATGCTTTTCACCTTTCTACTTCTGGCTGCGATTTATGCCGGTACTGCTTCTGATCATTGGCTTTCAATGGTGTTCGCAGGCCTGTTGCTCGGTGTGGCCTTTTACACCAAACAAACTGCTCTTGCTTATGCAACTTTTTTTATCTGTGCCTCATGGTTTTTTCGAGGTTGGCGTTTTGCCTTGATTTCCGGCGCATCTTTTGTTTTTTTTGCAATGTCCAGCTTTTTAATAGAAGATCATATCTCTATGGGATGGTATCGGTACTATATTTTTACGCTGCCGGGCAATCATAAACTATATTCGCCGGTTTGGTTGCTGATGCTTGTTCAAGCATACAATATTGTATATCCCTTGTCGATCTCTATTGTTATTAGCTTGTTCGGTATTGTTCCATATAAAAAACGTCTGACCGGACAGGTTGCATTTCTGGTGGCTTGCGCATTGGGGTTGGTTGCCCTTTCCGGTGCTTCCAGCTTAAATGTGGGGGCATATGCGAATAATTACATTCCGGCATTTGCGGGATTCTCTCTTTTATTTGGAATTGGCGCGTTTTGGTTGGAGTCCCGGTTATTACGTTTTGTTAATCGTCCTGTTCCGATCCTGATGTTTTATACAGCCTGCTTGCTGCAATTTGTTCTTCTTTACTTTAATGTTAGCCAGCAAATTCCGACTGCTGAAGATCGCCGCACTGGCGAACAACTCGTGGCCCAAATGCGAGCCGTTGAAGGCGATGTTTTTGCGCCTTATAACGTTTCTCTCCCCATCTTGGCGGGTAAACCCGCTTTTGCTCATCTGGTTGCCCTGATGGAGATTGAAGGACATTTTGGCGATGTGCGTGATCCTCAATGGGCTTTTCTTAAAAGGGAATTTGAAAACGATATCCAGCAAAGAAGATTTGCTGCGCTTGTTTTGAATCACGAATATGAACTCTGGCAACAAGTTGGTTTGTTTTATTCTCTTACATCAATCGAATACGGCGCTGATGGAACTTTTCTCCCGGTTACGGGTACATCAACCAGACCCACGGGTTTTTGGCTGCCTTCCCCATAGATCGTGCTGCTCCAGACTGACTCGGTTGAAAATAGCCCGGCTATTTTCTTTGAAGTCTGCCGTTAAATACAGTAGATTGGTTTTGGAATCCAGGCGCAGTTCTTGGGATATTCGATGATCTTGTTTTTCTCAAAAAATTGAAATATGTTTGTCTCAGGTGGGATTTTGTAATTTGAATCGGGCCGTCAAAATCTGTATACTGAAATTGTAGCAAGCGTTTGCGAAAGGAGGCATTATGTTTAAGAACATCTTGCTTGCCGTAGATGGGTCCGAACATGCCATTCGCGCCGCCCATATCGCTGCCGAATTGGCCCGCTGTCACAAGGCCTCGCTCAGGCTGGTGGCTGCTTACGATCCTGTCCCGCCGTACCTGGGCGAACCGAACTTTCAGATCATTCTGGATGCTCAGTTGCAGGAAGCCGATAAAAATATAGCCAAAACACTGGGGATGTTGGGGGATATCCCGGGTGAAGTAACCCATGAAGTGTTGCAAGGCCCGCCGGCCGAGGCCATTTTGGATGCTGCCAAACTACAGGCCTGTGATTTGATTGTGATGGGTTCACGCGGACTGGGTCAACTGACGGGCCTGCTGCTCGGCAGTCAGAGTCAGAAAGTGGTGCAGCACGCCGATTGCCCGGTTTTGATTGTCAAATAGATGAAGGGCTGTCGATCTGGCGCGCCAGGTCCTCGGCTCGGGCAAGCTCTTCAGGTGTGTTGACATTGACAAAGGCCAGTCCGCGCGGATCGTTTTGAGTCAGTTCGTCTGCGCTCAATACCCGCACCCTGACCTGCGGGAACCATGAAATGACTTTCCACTGGTCGGCCCGGATGGCCTGCTCGATGGCTGGCAGGCAGGCCTCGCGACGGTAAACAGCGTGGAGCGGCTCGTAGCCCAGGTCTGTTTTTGGGATGACCACATCGGTGGATTCGGAATCGAGCAGATTGCTCTGGAATTGGAGCAGGGCCGGGCTGGCGAAGGGCATGTCGCAGGCAACGACCGCCACCTTGGGTTGGCTGGCCGCTTCGATGGCGGTATACAACCCTCCGAGCGCGCCCCGCTCTGTGATTTTATCCACATAGAGCGGCAGTCCGAGAAAGGCGTAATCAGCGGGACGGTTGGTGGTGATGATGATTTCAGCGGCGATCGGCGTCAGGCGCGCAACCAGTCGTTTGATGAGCGGTTGGCCAAGGAATGGCAGTAGGGCTTTGTCGCGCCCCATGCGCGTGGACTGTCCACCTGCCTGAATGACAACGGTTAGCATGGCGCGATTATACGCGCATGGCCCAAGATCGGCAGAAGGAAAGATCATGAGAGATGTTGCTGCGTATTTGGATTCGATGACCCACGAAGCGGAACAACTGGTAGAGCCTCTGGATGGCGGCGCTGTGCGTTGCCTGGCCTGTGGTCATCGCTGTATTATCAAGCCTGGCAAGCGCGGGGTTTGTCAGGTGCGTTTTAATGATGGCAAAGCTTTGCGCGTACCGTGGGGGTATGTGGCGGCATTGCAAATGGATCCGATTGAGAAAAAACCATTTTCGCATGTTTTACCCGGTGCAACGGCGTTGACCTTCGGCATGCTGGGCTGCGATTTCAAGTGTGGCTATTGCCAGAACTGGCTGACTTCGCAGGCTTTGCGCAACCCGGCCTCAGATGTGGCGCTAAATCTTGTTCGCCAGGTAACACCCGAAGAAATTGTACAGACAGCGCGGCGTTTCGGGGCGCAGGCGGTTGTCTCATCCTACAACGAGCCGCTGATCACCTCCGAATGGGCCGTGAGCGTCTTCCAAAAGGCCAAAGAGTCCGGGCTGAAGTGCGCTTTTGTCTCGAATGGCAATGCCACACCTGAGGCTCTGGCCTATCTGCAGCCTTATCTGGATGCCTACAAGGTGGATTTGAAGTCGATGCGCCAGGAAACCTACCGCCAGCTGGGCGGCGCACTCAAGCATGTGCTGGCAACCATCGAACAGGCCCACGCCCTCGGCCTGTGGGTAGAGGTGGTAACGCTGGTGGTGCCTGGCTTCAACGACAGCAACGAAGAATTGTGGGAAGCAGCCCGTTTCCTGGCCGGGATTTCGCCTGATATCCCATGGCATGTCAGTGGGTTTCACCCTGATTACCAGATGTCTGACCGAGATTTTACGGCTCCAGAAAGCCTGGTGCATGCCGCCGAGATCGGGCGCGAGGCTGGCTTGCACTATGTTTATGCTGGCAATTTGCCGGGCCGGGTGGGTGAGTACGAAGATACTTTTTGCGCAGGTTGTGGGCGCGCTTTGATACGCCGCCGGCATTATGAAGTGCGTGAATATCACCTGGACGATCATGGTTCCTGTCCATCTTGTGGGTTGCGCCTGCCGGGTATCTGGCCAAACGATTCCCAGCAGGTCAAGCTTAAGCAATCCTGGCTGCCGAAGTTGGTCTGATTTGCTGTATAATTTGTATGCGCGCTTTTCACCCAACCGGATGAACCTGAAAAAGCGCGCAACTGTTTGGCATTTCAGGCTCATCCAAAACATCACCACTCTCTAAGGAGGAGAAACGTGAAAAGTAAAATTCTTGTTTTGTTGTCCTTGCTTATGGTAGCCAGCATGTTGTTGGCCGCCTGCGGCGCTGCGGACCCCGGCGCTGGCGCCGAAGAAGAAGTAGCGGCCGGACCTTTTGAGCCCAAGTCACTTGCGGCTGCCGATTGCGAATCGACCGGCATTATCAAGTCGGTTGTCGCCACTGACGAGCACACCGTGACCTTCACCCTGTGCCAGTCTGACCCGGCTTTCCTGTCCAAGATCGCCTTCAGCCCGTTTGCCATCTATCCTGAAGAATGGATTGAGCGCACCCTGGGTGAGGAAACCCGCACCAGCGAAGGGCTCGAAAAGCCCGTCGGCACCGGCCCCTACATGGTTTCCGAATGGAAACGCGGCGACAGCGTCAACTTTACTGCCTTCCCCGAGTACTGGGGCGAACAGCCTATCGCCAAGACCCTGGTCCTGCGCTGGCAGCCCGAAGCTGCTGCCCGTTTGCTCGAACTGCAATCTGGCACCGTGGACGGTATCGACAATGTCGGCCCGACCGATTTCGAAGTTGTGGCGGCCGATTCGAACCTGACTTTGGTTAAGCGCCCTGCTTTGAACATCTTCTACATCGGTATGACCAATACCTTCAAGCCCTACGATGATGTTCGTGTTCGCCAGGCGATTGCCTATGGTATCGACCGCCAGCGTATCGTGGACAACTTCTACCCGGCTGGTTCCGAAACTGCTTCCCACTTCACCCCCTGCGCCATCCCGAATGCTTGCGTCGGCGATGCCTGGTATGAGTTTGATGCCGCCAAGGGCCGTGAACTGCTGGCCGAAGCTGGTTTCCCCGATGGTTTCGCGACCAAGATTTACTATCGCGATGTTGTGCGCGGTTACCTGCCCCAGGTTCCCAATGTGGCCCAGGATGTCCAGGCCCAATTGAAGGAAAACCTGAACATCGATGCTGAAATCGTTGTGATGGAATCGGGCGCGTTCATCGAAGCCGAAAGCACTGGCTCGTTGGACGGTCTGTACTTCCTCGGTTGGGGCGCGGATTACCCGCACATCACCAACTTCCTCGACTTCCACTTTGGCGCGACCAACCCGCAGTTTGGTACCACCTTCCCGGAAATCTATGAGAACCTCGAGAAGGCTTCCAAGATCGCCGACCCCAAGGAAGCTGAACCGCTGTATGTTGCAGCCAACAATGCCATTCGCGAACTGGTCCCGATGATCGCTGTTGCTCATGGCGGTTCCGGTACCGCCTATCGCAGTGATGTGACTGTTCCGCAGGCCAGCCCGCTGACCAACGAGCAGTTTGCTGTCTCTGATCCCGGTGGCCGTGATGTGTTTGTCTTCATGCAGAATGCCGAACCCATCAGCCTGTTCTGCGCCGACGAAACCGACGGTGAATCGCTGCGCGCTTGCGACCAGGTCATGGAAGCTCTCTATGGCTACGAAGTCAATGGCACCGCGGTTGTGCCGATGCTGGCTGAAGTCTGCGCCCCGAACGAAGATCTGACCGTCTGGACCTGCACCCTGCGTAAGGGTGTCAAATTCCACGATGGAACGACCTTTGATGCCAATGATGTGGTCACAACCTTCACCATGGGCCTGGATGTTACCTCGCCCCTGCACAAGGGCAACACCAACGTTTGGGATTACTATGGTTACCTGTGGGGCCTGATGAACGAGCCCCCCGCTACCGAGTAATTCGGTAAGCTTCACTCGCTCTGTGGTTCAAACACGGGATGGCGGAATGCCCGCCATCCCGTGTTAACAAAAAAAGGAGTCGCCCGCCCATGATGCTGCAATATATCTTGCGCCGTTTATTGTCATCAATCCCCGTTTTGCTTGGTATTTTGTTGGTTACTTTTGTGCTGGCCCGCATGATTCCTGGCGACCCCTGTCGTGCCATGCTTGGTGAAAAGGCCACTGCCGCCACTTGCGACCGTTTCATGCGTGAAAAGGGGTTTGACAAACCCATTCACGAACAATTTTTTATTTACATGAAGGATGTTGCCAAAGGTGATTTCGGCAACTCGATCCGTTTCAGCCAGCCTGTCACGCGCATTTTGGGTGAGCGCTTGCCAACCACGGTTGAATTAAGCTTTTCAGCGTTGATTTTTAGCATGCTGGTAGGGATTCCGCTCGGGATCATTTCTGCCATACGCCACAATTCATGGGTCGATGTTGTAACCATGGTTTGGGCCAATATCGGTGTCTCCATGCCAGTTTTCTGGCTGGGGCTGATGCTGATTTTTGTTTTTTCCCTCCTTTTGAAAGATACATTCCTGTGGCTGCCTCCCTCCGGCCGGGTCAGCGCCGGCATGGATACCAGCGCTTTTTATGTGATCTGGAACTTGAATTTGCCTGAATCGGGTCTGCTGCGCAGTATTGCCGATTTTATCGGGCGTTTGAATATTCTCAACGCGCTTCTGACCGGCAACTGGAACCTTTTGAGTGACTCAATTAAACATCTGATCCTGCCCTCGGTTGCCCTGGGAACCATTCCGATGGCCCTGATCGCCCGTATGACACGCTCCTCGATGCTCGAAGTGCTCGGGCAGGATTACGTGCGTACGGCGCGCGCCAAAGGGGTTCGATATAAACAGGTTATCATGAAGCACGCCTTCCGTAATGCGCTCCTGCCAATCATGACCGTCCTTGGCCTTTCACTTGGAACTTTGCTGGGTGGCGCTGTACTGACCGAAACCATTTTCGGGCTTTCAGGGGTTGGGCGCATCCTGTACGAAGCGATTACGGCCCGTGATTACGCCATCGTGCAAGGCTTCACGATTGTCATTGCATTCTTTTTTGTGGTGCTCAACCTGGTTGTGGATATTTCCTATGCCTACATTGACCCGCGCATTCGCCTGAATTAACCATGACAAATCAAATAACCCCAACTGTGGCAAAACTGGATGCCGAGGCGATTTCGCTCGATTCCGTCAGTCTGTGGAGCATTACCTGGAAACGACTTTTCAAGCGCAAATCGTCCCTGGTAGGGATTGGCATCATCCTGGCTTTGCTTGTGATTGCTCTGACCGCTAAGTGGATTGCGCCGTATGATCCGCTGCAAGTTCTGATCGATCTTGAAGGCGTGAAAATGCGCCAGGCGCCCTGCATTCACCTGTTTGGATGCCCGCAGGGCCAGCCCCAGCATATTATGGGGATTGACGGCAACGGCCGTGACCAGTTCAGCCGCCTGCTCTTCGGAACACGCTTGAGCCTGTTCGTTGGTTTCTCAACCGTTACCTTTGCGATCATCATCGGCACCGTCCTGGGCGCGTTGGGCGGCTATTT
The DNA here is from genome assembly GCA_002840685.1 of Chloroflexi bacterium HGW-Chloroflexi-6. Classification (GTDB taxonomy): domain Bacteria; phylum Chloroflexota; class Anaerolineae; order Anaerolineales; family Villigracilaceae; genus UBA8950. The sequence goes on from PHBU01000003.1 coordinate 224,308, forward strand.
TGGCGGTTGGATCGACAATATGATCATGCGCGTCATGGACGTCCTGCTGGCCTTCCCCTCGCTTTTGCTGGCCATCGCCATTGTGACGGTGCTCGGCCCCGGTCTGATCAACGCTCTCTTGGCGATCGGCATTGTCTCGATCCCGGCCTATGCCCGTGTGGTGCGTGCCAGCGTGCTCTCCGTGCGCGAGATGGATTATGTTTCTGCCACCCGCGCCCTGGGTGGCGGGACCTTCCAGATCCTGTTTGTCCGCATCATGCCCAACGCCCTGACCCCGCTCATCGTCCAGGGAACGCTGGGGATTGCGACCGCCATCCTTGATGCGGCGGCCTTGTCGTTCCTGGGCCTGGGCGCGCAGCCGCCAACCCCCGAGTGGGGCGCGATGCTCGGCTCGGAGCGTAACCAGGTTTTCACCGCCCCACATCTGGTTTTCTTCCCAGGGTTTGCGATTATGCTGACAGTGCTGGCCTTCAACTTGCTCGGTGACGGTCTGCGCGATGCGCTTGACCCGCGCCTGAGATAAGCCTGGCAATAGCGACAAAAAAACGCCGGAAGATTTTTCTGGCGTTTTTGATTTAATCGATGATTGTTTTTTTATCAAACAGCGGTGTGTTTTTCCAGCCAGGTCTGAATATCGGCCAGTACCTGGGCGCGGCCGGGTTCGTTCATCACCTCATGATAAAACCCTTCGTAGACTTTGTGGGTTTTATCGGGTGAAGCCGATTGTTCGTACAACATCTTTGCCCCGCTCGGGTCAACCAGGCGGTCGGCGGTGCCCTGCACGATCAACAGCGGCAGGTGGATTGTGCTCACCTCGCTCGTTACGCGCTGCATCGCACCCAGCATTTCTGCCGCCAGGCGGGCGGTCACTTTGCCGTTATAAACCAGCGGGTCGTCGATATAAGCCTTGACCACCGCCGGGTCGCTTGAAACGGCAGTCGCATCCAGGGCCAGGATGCCCAGCTTGGGCGCAATCACCGAGAAAGCCTTGCCAGCCGTCATGGTCAGCGGCGAAATATCGTCAGAGATTTTAATTGCCGGGGCTGAGATGACCGCTCCGGCCAGTTCATCCTGGTGGTCGAGCAGGTAAGAGCAGCCGATCAAGCCGCCCATGCTGTGCGCAACCAGAAAAACCTGCTTGCCGGGCTGCCAAGCGCAAATCTGGTCAAAATAGATCTTCAGCGTATCGGTGAAATCGGCAAAGCGTTCGACAAAGACCCGCGTTCCCTCTGAATTTCCATGTCCGAAATGGTCAAGAGCATAAACCGCATAGCCCAACGGCACAAAATGGTTGACCAGGTTCATGTAACGCCCGCTGTGCTCTCCCAGCCCGTGCACGACCAGGAGAACCGCCTTCACTTCCCCGTCTGGCAGCCAGTTTTGCTGGAAAATCTCTGCATTGCGCGCGCCGCGAAATTTGCCCTGTTCATGTTTCATGCTTGTCTCCTTGGTGAATTTCTGCCGATACGGATATTATACAACTTTCACGAAAATAAAGCCCGATGTACCAGGCTTGCATTCTCGACCGAATGCGGATGGTCGCCGTGCAGGCAAAGCGTATCCGGGATGACCACCCGCTCACCAAATCGGATTCCCTCGCGCGCCAGGCGCAGGGCATTCTCGGCTACTTCCTGTGGATCTGTCAGCAGCGCGCCGGGCAATTTGCGGGACATTAAAGTGCCATCGGGATTGTATCCTCGATCGGGGAAGGCTTCGCCGGCCACCCTCAGGCCGATTGCCCGCCCCGCATCGAGCAACCCGCTGCCTGCCAGCCCAACCAGGATCAGATCCACGCTGAAGCGTTTGACCGCCCTGGCAACAGCTTCCGCCAAATCGGCATCGGTTGCGGCCTGGTTATAGAGCGCCCCGTGGGGTTTGACGTGCCGCAGTTCAACGCCCTGGGCTTTTGCAAAAGCCGCCAGCGCTCCGATTTGATACAACACCAGCGCTTCAGCCTCCGCCGGGCCGATGCTCATCTCACGCCGGCCAAACCCTTGCAGGTCGGGCCAGCCGGGGTGCGCGCCAATCGCCACCCCGTGCTGCTTTGCCAGCCGGATGGTGGCTTGCATCACGAGCGGGTCGCCGGCGTGAAATCCGCAGGCGATATTGGCAGATGTGATAAAGGGCATGATGGCGGCGTCATTGCCGAGGCTGTAATTGCCGAACGATTCACCTAAGTCGCAGTTCAGGTCAATGTTTGTCATATTTTTCAGGTTTGAGAAAGTTAGAATCCTGCCCAGAGATAGTCATCCTGGGTCTGGATTTGTCGGATTTGGGTTTCCAGCTCATGGATCAACTGCCGGTAGCTGGCCTGGGCTTCTTCGACGCTGGTTTTCACGAAGCGGATCTGTCCACTGCCAGGCGGGGTTTGGGCCAGCAGCGGCTGGTCGGCGGCGATCACGGAAGCGATCTTGGGGTAGCCGCCCGTCGTGGGGCAATCGGCCTGCATGACGATCGGCTGTCCATCGGCCGGGACCTGGATGCAGCCGCGCGCCATGCCCTCTGAGATCAGCTCCCCTTTTCTTGACCGTTCCAGCGATGGCCCGTTTAAGCGAAATCCCGCCCGGTCTGATGTGGGCGAAATGCGATAAGGTGATGTAAAAAAAGTGTTGATCGACTCGGCTGTGAACCAATCCCACTGCGGGCCGGGAATGACGCGGATGATCGGATTAAGGCTGTAGCCGATCGGCGCTGAAGCCAGCTTGCGCGCCGCCAGGCCGGGCAGGAAGGCTTTGCCTGGCGAAATTGGCAACATATCACCTGCCTGGAGCGGGCGGGCGGGTTGTCCTGTCAGCGTGGCGCGCAGGGTCGTGGCGCGGGAGCCAAGCGCAGGCTGGGTCTGTATTCCGCCGTGGACGGCGAGCATGAGCCAGTTGCCCTCCCCCGCCTTTTCGAGCGAGATCGTGCTCCCGGCGCGGACATAAACCGAAGTCCACAGCGGAAGCCGCCATTTGCCCACCCATAACCCGAAACCTGTTCCGCAGGCGGCAACCAGGCAATCGTTGTGGGCGTAAAAAACAGCCGAAGTCATGCCGATCTCGACCGCGGCGGCCTCGGGCGGGTTGCTGACGAGCAGATTGGCCGCCCGGTGGGCCAGAGCGTCCATTGGCCCGCTGAGCGGGACGCCAAAAGCCTGCCAGCCGCGGCAGCCGGTATCTTGAACGGTGGTCAGCAGGGCGGGTTCGATAACTTCGAGCATGGTGTGCCCTTCGACTACGCTCCGCCCTGTTCAGGGATAAAGCGCACCGTGTCTCCTGGGGCAAGCAGGAAAGGTGGTTCGCGGCGCGCGTCATGCAGAAGCAGGGATGTGTGGCCGATCAACTGCCAGCCGCCGGGCGAATCGACCGGGTAAATGCCGGTTTGCCCGCCCGCGATTGCCACCGAACCCGCCGGAACGTAACTGCGCGGCGTTGCCAGACGCGGCGTGGACAGCGATTCGGGGAGTTTGCCCAGGTAGGGGAAGCCCGGCATGAATCCCATCATATAAACCGCATATTCTGTCCCGCTGTGGATGCGGATCACATCCGCTACTTTCAAATGGCAGTGTTCGGCTACGAAAGCCAGGTCTGGCCCATTGTAAATGACGGGGATTTCGACCCGGCGCGGGGCGCGCAAGGCGGATTCGGCATTTGAGTTGAGCTGCGCCGCGAGCCAGTCCGTTATTTCGGCCTGATTACGCACGAGCGGGTCGTAGTGGACCACCAGCGTGGCATAGCCCGGGACGGTTTCAACCACGCCCGAAAGCGGATTCAGACTCAATTGCGCTGCCAGGGCATGCACCCGCTGGTTAATGAGCGGGTCGATGGCATCGCCAAGTTTGATCAGGATGGACGAGTCTGAAAGCGGGAACATTAACTTTCGAAGATACTGATGCTTTCGATGTGATAGGTCTGGGGGAACAAATCGAAGGGTGTGACCTGTTTCAGCCGGTAGCCGCCAGCGATCAGGCGGGCTGCATCACGCGCCAGGGTGGCCGGGTCGCAGGAAACGTAGGCAATGGTTTCAGGGCGGATTTGGATCAGGGCATCGATGACAGCCCTGTCCAGCCCGGCGCGCGGTGGGTCGAGGATAACGATCTCGGCGTATTCTTTGAGTTCAGGCAAGACTTCTTCAGCGAAGGCTTCGTACAGATCAACATTCTCGAATTCATCGAGATTAACACCGAAATCTTCGCAGGATGATGGCGCAAGCTCGATGCCGATCACTTTTTTGACTCTCGGCGCGAAGAAGGCGCTGAACAGGCCAACTCCACAGTAGACATCGAGCAGGGTTGTTTTTTGCGAAACGGGCAAGACCGCCAGCAGGTGTTCGACCATTTTGGCGGCCATGACCGTATTGACCTGGAAAAACGAGGCGGCCGAAACTTTGAAGGGTTTGCCAAGCACTTCGATAACGATGTAATCGTCCCCTGCCATGATGATCGCGTCATCTTCGACCAGATGAACAACCGAGATGTCGCTTTCGAGTTCCATTTCGGGCGTTTCGACCTGGTCCGACTCGAGGATCAGCATTAACTCATCCCCGGCGCGCAGCGAGACGCGCTCGAGGGGCGCACCCGGCTCAAATTCGAGAGTCGGCCACAGTTCGTTGAGCGCGGCTTCGGGCAGGTGGCATTCGCTGATCGGCAGCACGCTCAGGGTAGAGTCGGGCTGTGCGGGGTCGGCCACAGCCGAGATAAACCCCAGTTTCGCGTTCTCGTCCAGATGAAATTGGATGTTGTTACGATAGTTCCACTCCAGCGGCGAGGCGACGATCTGCTTGACCGGCGGGTTGGCGATTTTGCCGATCCGGCTCAGTTGGTCGCGCAGGATCTCGGTTTTGGCGGTGAGTTGGTCAGCGTAGGCCAGGTGCTGGTAATGGCATCCACCGCAACGCGTATAGTGGATGCATTTGGGCGCGATGCGTTCGGGCGAGGCTTTGACAACTTCAAGCAGTTCGGCGCGCGAAAAATTTTTCCGTTCTTCAATGATGCGGGCGCGCACGATTTCACCGGATAGGGCAAAAGGCACAAAGACAGCCTTGCCGTTGTAGCGCCCGATGGCTTCGCCGCCATAGGTCTGGGTGGTCAGGGTGAGTTGGATCGGTTTTTCAGTCATTTTAGGGTCTTTTTAACGTCAAGTCGCCAAGCGTACCAGGTGCGCCAGGGTTTTGTTTTTTGGCGTCCACGATACTACTTGGCGACTTGACGTTTTGCAGTGATGCTTTTAGCGCAGGAAGAACGAAAGCGTAACCAGGATGACGAAAAACGTGCCAGCCAGGATGCCGATGCGCTTGAGGTCTTTTCGGACCGGGCCGTAGTCGGGGTTGAATTCTGCGGTGGTGGTGCTTTTGAAGGTGGTGCTTTTCTTTGCCATTTCTTGCTCCTAGGGGTTTTGTAACACGGCAGATACAACGATCCGCTGGTTATCGATGAGATAAGGATAACACGAGATGAGTGTTACCGATGGATTGGATGTGGGTGCCATCACTTCGACGCGGGTCGGTTCAACGACCTGGGTGCCGGTGATGACGTAGGTGTACTGGCGCTGGTTGGTGTAGACGATGATCACGTCGCCGGGCTGGAGTTTATCCAGTTCGCGGAAGATTTCGCCGAAGATGTCGTTGTGCGCCGATAGAACGATATTGCCGTTCTCACCCGGGTTTGGCGTGCCGATATGTTGGCCGACTCCCTTTTTGAGTTGTTCCCAGCCATCTCCCTGTACGATCGGCGCATCGATGCCGATGGCCGGGATCTGGATACGGATGCCCTGCGCCGGGCTGGACGTCGGAACGGGGATGTTGGCGATGTTCTGGACGAGCGGGCGCAGGTGCTCGGGGATTTCGGCTTCATTGGGCTGCGCGCCGCCTTCGGCGTTGGGCGGGGTGTGCCCGGAGGGCAGCACAACGGCGGTGATGAGCGCGGTGGCCTGGGCGGTGGGCTGCTGGATGGAGGCCGCGACTTCGTTGTTAAGGGTGCGCATGGTGTTGAAGAAGGTCAGTCCGATGCCGATCAGGCCGAGCACCGCCAGAATTTCGATGCCCAGTAAGAGCCTGTCCATAAACACCCGGCGCGGGTCTTTCGGGATGGGCTGAAAGGCCATTTCACCTTCGAGTGTTTCGACGATCCGACCCGGGTCGAGTTCATCTTCGGGTGCTTCAGGCGTTTCTACGGCCAATGAGATTACCCGCCCGGTGCGCTTGAAGCGTTCGAGGCGGTCATGGCGCGTAACGCGGCGTTTATCGAGCAGCAGGCGACGCAGTTCTTCTACTGATAAATCTTCTGGCCGTTTTTCACTCATAGCAGGCCGATTATACCGCAAGGGGCTATGAAATTTACTCGAACAGGATATAATTAAAGTCCTTCTCCGTATGACGACAAACTGCGGAGTTCAAAACCCAAGGAGGATAACCATGGCTTTTAGCTTCAAAAACTCACGCGGCGTGACTTATTTCCTTCACGCTAAGGCTACTCTTTTGAAGAGTGGTAAAACCCAAACCCTGTACTTCTTCTCGAAAGAGCAGAAGGAAGGCGTTCTCAATGCTGTACCTGCTGGTTACGCTGTTGCAGAGACAGCCAACGGTTTGCCTGTTTTGAAAAAGGCGGCTTAATTTAAACGAAGAGCCGGGCTTTTTAAAAAGAGCCCGGCTCTTTCCTTGTAATTTCAAGATAGTCTTGTTATAATATCGCTCTGCTTTTGGGCGGGTAGCTCAGTTGGTTAGAGCATTGCGTTGACATCGCAAAGGTCGTAGGTTCGAGTCCTATTCCGCCCACAAAATAATATCTAAACACGAAGACCGGGACGAGTAAACGGGAAATTGCTGACAGGGAGAGCAAGGCCATAGATTGAGAGCCTGCTCCGGCCAAAACCGTCGAAAACCACCTGCGAGTGTTGAACAGAACGGTTTTCATGATTTTGTGAAAACCAAGTAAGAAAAACGGCTGGCTCCGTTATCGGCCTAAGAGATATTCTGAGCGCAGGGTTGAGCTAGTCGAAACCCTAAGTCAAAGAATAAATCGGGTGGAATCGCGTGAAGTGTAATTTACTCTCGCCCCGAATGGGTGCGAGAGTTTTTGTTTTCCTTGAAGGAGGTACGAATGTCTGACCGATACGAAGATTCACAACTCTATAAGATTCGCCATTCTGCTGCGCATATCATGGCGCAGGCGGTGCTGGAATTTTACCCCGAGACCAAGTACACAATTGGCCCGCCGGTGGAGAATGGTTTTTATTACGATTTTGAACTGCCCGCGCCGATCACTGCTGAAGACTTGGAAAAAATCGAAAAGCGCATGCGCCAAATCATCTCAGGCGGGCATGTCTTTGAGAAAAAGGTATTATCCGCAGACGAGGCCCGTCAGGTTTTCAAAGACCAGCCTTACAAGCTGGAATTGATCGACGGGCTTGAAAAAGGTGGCCTGGACGAGTATGGCAATCCGCTGGATGTCAAACCGGACATTTCCATTTACCAGCACGATACCTTTACCGATTTGTGCCGTGGCCCGCATGTAGAAAACACGCGCCAGATCAACCCGAGCGCCATTAAGTTGATGTCGATCGCCGGGGCTTATTGGCGCGGCGATGAGAACAACAAGATGCTGACGCGCATCTACGGCACGGCCTGGCAAAAACCGGATGAACTCAAGCAATATCTGCTCATGCTGGAAGAAGCCAAGAAGCGCGATCATCGCAAGCTGGGCAAGGAACTGGAGATCTTCTTTTTCGACGATGAAGTTGGCCCTGGCCTGCCGCTCTGGATGCCAAACGGGACGATCATTGCCGATGAACTTGAAAACCTGGCCAAGGAAATGGAATCCAACGCCGGTTACCAGCGCGTCCGCACGCCCAACCTGACCAAGGAAGACCTGTTCATCCGCTCTGGCCACCTGCCGTACTATGCCGAAAGCATGTATCCGCCCATGGAACTGGAAGGCGTGAAATACTACGTCAAGCCGATGAACTGCCCGATGCACCACAAAATCTTCGGCGCGCGTCCGCGCTCGTATCGCGAACTGCCCATCCGCCTGGCCGAGTATGGAACGTGTTACCGCTACGAGAAATCGGGTGAACTGTTCGGGTTGATGCGCGTACGCTCAATGCAGATGAACGATGCCCACATCTACTGTTCTGAAGAGCAGTTTGAGAGCGAGTTCATGGGCGTGATCGACCTGTACAAAAAATATTTCGAACTCTTCAACATCGGCAAATATGTCATGCGCCTTTCCCTGCATGGCAAGGCCGGTTTGGGTAAGAAATTTGTCGACAACGAACGGCTGTGGCTGAAGACCGAAGATATGGTCCGCCGCGCAATGCAGAATGGCGGCGTGCCTTTTGTCGAAGTGCAGAACGAGGCCGCTTTCTACGGGCCGAAGATCGATGTCCAGATCTGGAGCGCGATCGGGCGCGAGTTCACGCTGGCCACGAACCAGGTCGATTTTGCCGTGCCGGAACGCTTTGACCTGAAATTCGTCAATCGCGAAGGTCAGGATGAAATTCCGCTCTGCATCCACCGCGCGCCGCTCAGCACGCACGAACGCATGATCGGATTCCTGATCGAGCATTACGCCGGGGCCTTCCCGGTCTGGCTTGCGCCCGAACAGGTGCGCGTCATCCCGATCACGGACGGGCAGAACGAGTATGCGGCCCAGATCGCCAGCCAGCTCAAACAGGCTGGCGTGCGGGTCAGCGCCGACCTGGGGACGGACCGCATGAACGGCAAAATCCGTCAGGCGCAGTTGATGAAGGTGCCTTACATGGTTGTGATTGGCGCGAATGAAGCCGAAGCCGGTGTGGTGTCGCTGCGCATGCGCGATGGCGCCCAGTTGAATAACATCCCAATGGCTGAGTTTATGGCGCGGGTCAAAGACCGCATCAGCCGCCGGGCAAGCGAGTTGTAAGCGAACAGAATCAAAAACAGGCGCAAAATTTGCGCCTGTTTTTTGTTTTCATTCAATCGATCAGTCTGGTTCGCAGAAGCTGATGCCGAGATCTTTGGCGGTCTGGATGATGTCGCTGTCGATCGGCACAGACTTCATCTGGCCCTGGGCTTCTTCGATCGGTACGAATTTCATTTGCTGGCCATCGAGGGCAACCATAACGTTCGAGAGACCCTGCTCCAGGGCGCGCACAGCCGCCGCGCCAAAACGCAGTGCGATGACACGGTCGAAGGCGGTCGGCGTTCCGCCGCGCAGCAGGTGGCCCAGAACAACAACCCGGGTCTCTTTGCCAGTGATTTCCTGAATTTCGGCGGCAACTTTTTCGCCGATGCCGCCCAACCTTTCGGCGCGTCCGGCTTCCTTGTGAACAACGGAAGATTTGCCGCCAATCGGTTTGGCGCCTTCGGCCACAACCACGATCGTGAAGAATCGTCCGCCTTGTTCGCGTTCCTGGATCTTTTGCGAAACCTTGCTCAGGTCATAGGGGATCTCTGGGATGAGGATGATATCTGCCGAGCCGGCAATGCCCGATTCGACAGCGATCCAGCCTGCGTAGCGGCCCATGACTTCAACGACCATCACCCGTCCGTGCGAGGCGGCCGTTGAGTGCAGGCGGTCGATGCCTTCGACTGCGAAAGCGACTGCGCTATCGAAACCGAAAGTGACATCGGTTTTGTCAAGATCGTTGTCAATCGTTTTGGGGACGGCGATCACGCGCAGACCCTTTTTGGCGAGCACATCGCCGATTTCCAGCGAACCGTCGCCGCCGACTGTGATCAGCGCATCGATGCCGTGCAAGGCAAAAGCGCGCACGATCTCATCGGTGCGGTCGACTTCTTCTTTTGAACCATCCGGCATGACGATCGGGTAGCGCATCGGGTTGTTGCGGTTGCTGGTACCGATAATTGTGCCGCCCAGGTGGGTGATTCCGCGCACACGGTCTCGGGTCAGGCGGATAATGCCGCCTTCGGGGTATTGTTCGGGGGTTAACATACCGTGAAAGCCATCGCGGATGCCGTACATTTCCCAGCCGCGTTTCAGACCAGACAAAACGGCGGCGCGGATAACGGCGTTCAAACCGGGGGCGTCGCCGCCGCCAGTGCTGATCGCAACGCGTTTAATAGGGCGTAGTTCTTGTGTCATAAAATAATCTCCATGTATAAGTTCAAAATTTCACGCAGAGCATTATACCCGTTCCGCTCAAAAATACACAGTTAGATATGGCGCTATTTCGCCTTTTTTATGCCGGCAGGAAGGCGCAATCTGCGCCTCGGGGCATTTTATAACCGCTTTGCGCGATGGCTGGTAAAATCATTCTGTTTTTATCTCATAAAAAGGTGTGTTATGTCAAACTGGCTCGAAGTTTCTCTAACTGTCAACGGTGAACTGGCTGAAGCCGTTGCCGATGTTCTTGCGCGTTTTGCGCCCAACGGCGTGGTAACCGAACAGGCGGTCAAATTTATGGATGATGAGGACGAGGGCACGCCGGTTGGCGATATCACTGTCCGCGCCTATCTCGTGGCGGATGAGACCCTGGAAGATACCCGCCAGAAGCTCGAAGAATCGCTCTACTACCTGGGGATGATCCAGCCTTTGCCTGTTCCCGTTTTCACGCCGATTGCCGACCAAAACTGGATGGAGGCCTGGAAAGTGCGCTACCAGCCCATTTTGATCGGGAAAAAGCTGGTGATCGTGCCGGCCTGGATGGAATCACCCGATCCGCAGCGTGCTTCCATTAAAATTGATCCTGGTATGGCCTTTGGCACGGGAACCCATCCCACCACCCAACTCTGCCTGGAGTTTGTGGAAGAGTGCCTGCCTGAAAACTGTCCGCTGGTGATCGATGTGGGTTGTGGCTCAGGGATTTTATCGATCGCGGCCTTGAAGTTGGGAGCGGTATCGGCCCTGGGGGTCGATATCGACCAGGCTTCGGTGGTCAACAGCCGCGAAAACGCCGAAAATAACGATGTCGATAGCGAGGCGTTCCGCTTGGGGTTGGGATCGGTAACTGAAGTTCTGGACGGGCAGTTTGGGGACACTCACGCGCCGCTGGTGCTGGCAAACATCCTGGGGCCAGTGCTGATCCGCTTGTTCGATGCTGGTCTGGCCGATCTGGTCGCTCCGGGTGGGACGCTGATCCTTTCAGGCATTCTCAGCCACCTGGCAGCGGATGTGGCCGCTGCGGCGCAGAAGAAAGGCCTGTCGCTTATCGAGACGAAACAGATTGGCGACTGGGTTGCCCTGCGGGTGGACCGGCTGGCGGCGTAAGATCGAGAAAGTATGCCCCAATGGCTGTCAGGGCGGCAATCACAGAAATCAGAATGAACACCTGGCCTGCGGGCCAGGTGTATTCATAATAAAGCATCGGGAAGGGGCGATATGCAAGCGAGGTATGCGCCCACCAGGAGCCGAACAGCGTTACGATCATGCCAGCCGCCGACCACAGTATTTTGAAGATCCGCTGACGGGCCAGGCTGGCAAGCGAGAAAACCAGCCCGATGGCCAAACAACCGGCCAGCAAGGCTGCAGATTTACCGAAGTTATCCATTTGTAGAATTTCGTAGCGCTCAAGCAGCAGGGTCTGGTACAGCATGAAAACGCTTGTGATCGGCAGCCCGCCCAACAGGCTGGCGCTGAGCACTCTTTGCCAGACCGGGCTTTTGGGGAATCGTTCGACGATAAGGCGTATCAGCGGAATGCCTAGGGCAAAGCCTGCGCCGATGAACAGTCCGTGCTGAATGGCGGTCAGAAAGCGGGCCGTATCGAGAAAAACATTTAAGCGATAAATGGTGTAGGTAAAGATGCCAAACCCGAAACCTGCCCCAAGCAGGGAAGTCAGTGCGATCAGCGCCAGACGATTGGGGTTGGCAAAACCTTGTTCAAGGATCCACTCTGCCAGCGCTTCGAAGCGGGGGTAGGTTGGGATGGTTACAGGCAGGCTTCCGGCAGTTTGCAGTGCCTTGAGCAGCATGGGCAGGCGGCGTTTTGGCGAGGCTGCCTTGAATGCAATTTCAAGGGCTTTTTCTGAGTGCAGGTGGCCGATAAGCTGGGCGGCTTCATTGCCGACGGGTGATTCTTCGAGGGCCTGGTAAGCCAGCAAGGCATCTTCCTCCAGGCTTAATACGATTGGCTGCCACTTTTGGCCGGCTGGCAAAATTTGGCGCAGGATGCCAAGCAGGCCCTGGCGGATCTGGCGGTCCTGCGTCAGGCCAATACCCTTCAGGATGGCTTGAACAATGGAGTCTTTTGCTGAAAATTTTTGCGCAAGCAATGCCTGGTCACGGGATAATAGGCCGGCAATCCGGTGGCGAATTTCATCCTGTTCATCTCGCAGCAAGTGTATGGCAACGGCCAGCCGGTCTTGCAACGATTCGGTGCGTTGCCACCATTCTTCATGTTTATAGCCGTAACTGATGGCGATATTTAGCATGAATTGCGGGGTCTGCTGGCGGGCCTGTTCAACCTGCTGGCTGGATTCGACGATGGCAAAGGATGTCAGGCTTAGCGGAATGGTCGAATCGAGCGATCTCCAGTTGCGGACTCCCTTTTGGTAAATTTCAACCGCATTCAGGTTTCTGATCGCATTTTCGTCCCAGTCGAGCGGAGATGCCACCTTTTTGGGCTGAAGGCCGGCAGCTTCACAGATCAACTGCATGGCAGCCCCCGCTGTTGGCGGGCGCGCTTCGGGCAGGGTTGCGGTCACCTGGCGCAAAACTGTCACCAGGTTTTCCGGCAGGCTTGGGACGACTTCGCGCGGATCTGGCATCTCTTCCCTTGTTTGTAGCTGCTGGATGCCGAGTACCTTTTCTCCTTGCCAGGGAAGTTCACCGGTCAGTAATTCATAGATCACGATCCCAAAGCTGTACACATCTGATTCGCGCCGCGCCTCAGACATGGTGTGTTGTTCGGGAGACGCATAAAAAGGAGTTCCGCGCCCGGTGTGCATGGCCTGGGTATTGGTCGAGATGACCCGCGCCAGCCCGAAATCAGACAGGTAGATGTTTTGGTGTAGATCAAGCAGGATGTTGGAGGGCTTCAAATCACGGTGGATAAAATCCTGCTCGTGCAAGTGATCGAGCGCGGCGGCGATTTTGGATGCATATTCAATCGCTTTTGGGAGAGGCATTGGCCCGGCATTGATCAAATCTTCGAGTGAGCCCCCGGGGATGTATGGCGAAACGATATAGCGCAGCACCGCTGACGAGCCGAAATCCACCATCGGCAGGATGTAGGGGTGATGCAAATTCAGCAGCTTGCCGATTTGCCGTTCGTGCTGGATGTCGTCGGCGGATTTTTTTTCTGTGGCTTCGGGGGTTTCTGAGAACTTGATCGCTACGATCATGTTGTGCTGCTGATCGAGCGCCGACCAAACACAACCCTGACCGCCCTCGCCGATTTGTTCGAGGATGCGATAGTGTTTGAATTCCTGCCCGCTATGGATTTCGCTGATGCGGTTAAAGGGGAGCTCTGGCATTGGGGACGCAGTAGGTTATGGGAGTGTATAGTTTATCGTGGTAGGACAACTACTGTTGTCGAAATTTATTGTTAAGCTGTATGCGCCTGATGTCAGGTTCTCATTGAAGATCATAACCAAAACTGCAGTGCTTCCCACGTTGATTTGTCGCGCGCCAGCAGGGTTGACGATGAAAGAGATGGGGGCGGCATTTGGTTCAGTAGCGAGGCCTGTCCAGATATTTGTTCCATCCAGGGTAATTGACTCTAGTTGTTGTGTGTCTACTGGCACATCTTGCCAGCTTGAGATGAAAGATGCTAAACGAATGAAGTTTGCCGAATTACCATTGGTAATTTCAACAGACAGCAGGTTGTTAGAAATAGATATGTTTTGAATGGTAATTAGGGCGCAGTTTATGCCAGTTGGGGTAGGCGTGAACGTCGCGGTGTTCGTTGGTGTAAAGGTTGCTGTGGCTATTGGTGTGAAGGTGGCCGTGCCGGTGTTGGTGGGCGTAAAGGTATTTGTCGCCGTCGGCGTGAAGGTGGCGGTGTTAGTAGGCGTTAAAGTGCCCGTATTGGTTGGGGTGAAACTGTTTGTCGCCGTTGGTGTGAAGGTGGCCGTATTGGTTGAAGTTAAAGTGCCCGTATTGGTTGGCGTAAAGGTATGCGTGCTGGTGGGTGTGAATGTACGCGTGCTGGTGGGTGTATTGGTACGTGTGGCGGTCGGCGTGAAAGTACGCGTGCTGGTGGGTGTATTGGTACGGGTGGCGGTCGGCGTGAAAGTACGCGTGCTGGTGGGCGTATTGGTACGCGTAGCGGTCGGCGTAAAGGTTCGGGTGGGTGTGGGGGTCCGCGCGGGTGTCCGGCTTGGCGTGCGGGTAATGGTCGGGTTGGGTTTTTTTGTGGATGTGGCGGCAGCGCTGGTTGGGGCGGGCGGCAGCAGGGTTGCGCTGGGGAACGAGGTCAGGCTGGGCTGCGCAGTCGCTGTCTTTGCCTGGGTCGCGACGGGGGCTGTCGTCGGGTTTAGCTCGGAAACCAGCGTCGCTTCGATATCTTCTGCTGCGGTGGTCGGGATGGGGGTTAGGTCGCAATTTTGCCCGGTCATGGTGCAGGCCAGGGCCAAATCTTCCTCTGAGAGCGGAACCGGCTCGGAGGGCGGCCCGCTGGGGTCGAGACCGTTTTCGCCGCCCAGGGGAATCGAAACCTGCTCTCCTGCCCCAAAAACCTGTGATTGCCCATTGGCCGTGATTTGCGCCGAACCATCGTACAGGCTGACGTTCATTTCTCCGCCCACGTTGGCGGTGATGCTGGCTGTGCCCGTCAACACGAGTTCAGAACCGTTGATATTGAAACGAGCCCCGACACCGTCAGGCATGCTGATTACCAATCCGTCGAATGGAACGGCATCACAAATCACCTGGCCGGTATCGCTAAAGAAGTAAAAAGTTTGCAGGCCGGGTGCTTCCTTGTCAATGGTGGTGTTACCGAAAACCAAAAGCGTGACCGTTTGACCGGGAACGGAGCGAGGCAGGTTGGCTGTTACTTTGAAAATGGCGATGCCCCAGGCTTGTTTGGCCAGATCGAGTGGGGCCGCTGACAAACGGCGCAGGATGTCCACATCGATCACATCGCCGCGTTCTGAAAATTTTCCACTTGCACCCTCTGCCAGCTCGGCATCAACCGAAAAATTGCCGTAACACAACTGGTTCGTGCCGATATCTTTGCAGAATTTATCTGACTCACTCATGGCCTGTTCGACCAGTTTTTGGCAGGCTTCGTTATTTTGGGCCAGGGCAGTCGCGGTCAGGTTGGGATTTGCCTGGTCTCCCCATAATCCCGATTCCATGAACACCAGCAGCCATAAAGCAATACACACAATGCTCAATGCGAGAACAGACAGGGCAACAATCCGCAACAAAGGCGGGCGTTTCCCCTTCTCATTGACCAGGGTTGTGGCGCTTTCTGCTTCAGGCTGGGTGCTCATCGATGCTTTTTATGTTTTATTTCTGGCCGCCGAACAGGGCGATAACGTACATTTTCCCCATCCGGATATTTGATCCGCTGGTTATGGGATAGAATTTGTTGGGCACAAGTTGCTCATCGTTTAGCCAGGTGCCGTTTGTGCTGTCCATGTCGCTGATCTCATAGCCGGCCTTTGTTTTTCGAACCAATACATGCAGCCGAGAAACACCCAATCCATAGGCGCCAAAAGGGGAAAGGTCAATAATGGTTTCTTCAACATTTTCCACCAAGCGCCCCAGAACGAATTTGTCTTTCTTGACCACTGCAATTTCCTGCCCGCTTTCCTGTGACAGGATCACAATTCCATCATCTGGAATTGTAGCGTTTTTCTGCAATTCATCGGTGTCGAAAAGTTGGGTTGAGCCTGCCATACGCTGGGTTGTGCGATGACCCGTGTTATGCGTCTGAAGCGGACTCTGACAATGGACACAGACTGTGGCGGTGGCTTCATTTTTTAACTTACAAACAGGGCAGAAGATTTCTGGCAAAGCGGTCATTGTCCCTCTTTCTTATTTCCGGGTGGACAGGGTTTTATAAGATCTCTTAAATCATACAACTAAAACTGAATTTATACAATTCAAAACCGTGTATTGACGTGTTTTTTCTATTTTCTATTTTACATCCATGTGCTATGATTTAACCATGTTCCCACGCCGCAGGTTGTTGTATTTTCTCTTGCTGAATATCTTGCTCTCTGCCTGCGTTACACTCTCGATTCTGTACTTTTACGAGAATGCTTACCGTCCGGCGACGCTCCCCCAACCTGTCATCGCAGAAACCACTTCCAGCTTTGAGATCGCGGCTGTTGTCGGGGCGGGACTGACCGACAGCGAAACGATCCTGATCCGCAATACCGGACAGGCTACCGCGGATCTGAACGGCTGGCAGATCCGTGATTCTGACAGCAACTCCTATACCTTTGGTGCGGTAAGCCTGCCCGCCAATGCCGCCATCCAACTGCGCACCGCTCCGGGGAAAGATACGGTCATCGATCTGTACTGGGGATTGTCCTCCTCGGTCTGGTCTTCGGGCGAGGCCGCCAGCCTGCTCGACCCGGATGGGAACGTGCGTTCGGTCTATAAAGTGCCGTGATTTTTCATCTTTTTATTGTCAATCAAACCATGAAATCGAAAAGCCAATGACCCAAGCCCTGTACCGCAAATGGCGACCCCTCGCCTGGGACGAAGTTGTCTCGCAAGAACACGTCATCCAAACGCTCAAAAACGCCGTGACCGGTGAACGCGTCGCGCATGCTTACCTGTTCAGCGGCCCGCGCGGAACAGGCAAAACCACCGCCGCGCGCCTGCTGGCCAAGGCTGTCAACTGCCTTCATGAAGATAAGTCTAAGCGCCCCTGCAACGAGTGCGCCCACTGTCTGGCGGTTAACGAAAACCGCTTTATGGATCTGATCGAGATCGATGCGGCCTCCAATACTTCGGTCGAAGATGTGCGCGACCTGCGCGACAAGATCAATTTCTCGCCATCGCAGGGCACGTACAAAGTCTATATCATCGATGAAGTTCACATGCTCTCGACGGCGGCTTTCAATGCCCTGCTCAAGACCCTCGAGGAACCGCCGCCGCATGCCATTTTCATCCTGGCTACGACCGAGATCCACAAGATCCCGGCCACGGTGCTTTCACGCTGCCAGCGCCACGAGTTCCGGCGTTTTCCGTTGAGTGAGATCACCCGCCGCCTGGAATTAATCTGCAAGGAAGAAAAACTCAAGGCCGATCCCGATGCCCTGACCATGATCGCCCGTCAGTCGGCGGGCGGTATGCGCGATGCCATTTCACTGCTCGATCAGTTGGCCTCGACCGGCGACCACATCACCCTTGAACTGGCCCAAACCGTGCTCGGGACCGCTGCCAGCCAATCGGTGATCGGTCTGGTGCAGGCGGTCATTGCCAAGGAACCGGCCCACGGCCTCGAAGAGATCCACCGCGCGCTGGACGGTGGCGCAGACGCGCGCGCCCTGGCGCGCCAGGTGGTCGAATATTTGCGCGGGCTGATGCTGATCCAGCTTGGCAATGGCGACCAGGTCGAAGCCACTGCCGACAGCCGCAAGCAGATGACCGAGCATGCCAGGTCTTTGCCGACAACCGAAGTGTTGCGCATGATGCGCTTCTTTAACTCGGCCGCCACTGATACGCGCGGCGGCTGGCAGCCTTCGCTCGGCCTCGAACTGGCTTTTGCCGAAATGCTCGAAACACCCCAACCTGTGCAAGTGGTGACGGTTGCGCAAAGCGTTCCCGAGCGGAAACCGGAAGCGGCCTCTGCGCCCCGGCCCGAAGCCGCACCCCGGCGCGTTGCCCCGCCCCCGGCCAGCCCGGCGCGCAGCGTGCCACCCGCCAGCCTGCATCCGGCTCCGGAGAGCGAATCCAGGCCCGCGGCTGAGTCCGCCCCGCCTGTTGTCCCGTTACAGAAAATTGTCTCGTCCTGGAAGCAGATCTCCAGCGTGATTAAATCCCAAAATCCGACTCTTTCGGGGCTGATCAATTCAAGCAAACCGATCGAAGTCAACGGTAGTGTGGTCATATTGGCTTTTACCAGCGAGATTTTGCTCGATAAGTTCAACAAACCTGAGCACACCCAGTTGACCGAGCAGGCGATTTCGCAAACGATGGGCCTTGCGCTGACGGTTCAGCCGGTGGTGGCGGGGGGCAAGAATGCCCTGCCTGCCAACGTCAAACCCGACAGCATGGTGGCGGCCGCCCTGCAAAGCGGCGGGGAAATTGTGGATATTCAATAAAATACATCCCGGTCAATGTGATCTGGAGATCCATTGGGGTGAGTCGTAAGTGGTTCGCTTGGGGTTTCAATGAGAAAGATTTATACGCGCGAGGAAAGACAGCATGCAATTTGAATTTTCGCCTTTTGTGGTGCCGTTGGTTTTTTGTGCCCTGATCTCGATCTTCGTTGCCATTTATACCTGGGGCAAGCGTTCAAACCAGAGCGCAATTGCTTTGTCTGTGCTTGCCCTGGTGATTGCCGAGTGGTGCATTGGCTATGCACTCGAAATTGCAGCTGTGGACCTGGCTGGTAAGTTTCTCTGGGGCAAACTGCAATATATCGGGATCGCCACAGTCCCGTTGTTCTGGCTGATTTTTGCCTACAATCATGCCAACCCTGGCAAGCGCCTGTCGTACCCTCGGATGTTGGCGCTGGCGGCGATCCCATTCGTTACGATCGTGTTGGCGTTGACGATGGAGTGGCATAAATTGATCTGGGACGGGGTCGAGATTGCGCGCAGCGGAAGTCTTTCCACGCTCGGGGTTATTTCGCGTGGGTGGTGGTTCTACATCCATTTTGCCTATTCGTATTTGCTGTTGCTGGCCGGCACCGTCATCATCTCGCTTTGGCTGCGGCGGGTGCAGGGTTTATACCGGGGGCAGGCCGCCATCCTGATCCTTTCCCTGGTTTTAGCCTGGGCCGGGAATATTCTGTATTTCATGGGAGTCAACCCAGACCCGACGCCGTTTACTTTTACGCTCACTGTGCTTGGGCTGCTATGGGCAATTTTTGGTTATAGGTTGGTTGACATCGCCCCGGTGGCGCGCGACCTGGTTGTCGATGGGATGCGCGATGGGATGATGGTGCTCGATATGCGTGGCAGGGTGGCTGATATCAACCCGGCCGCAGCGCACATGATCGGCTTGCCGGTTGGCGAGGTGCTTGGCCAACCGGTTGGCGATGTGTTGGCGCCCTGGCCGCATTTGCTGGAGCGTTTCCGCGGCTCGATGGATGCGAATGATGAGATCACTATCGGCCAGGGCGAGGCCGCGCGCCACTACGAAGTTCGCATCTCTGCGCTTTCAGACCAGCGCGGGAATGCCCTGGGCCGTTTGGTCTCTGTCCGCGACCTGGATCAATCGGCGCTACATCCGCATTATGCTTTTCGCGAGCCGTCGACAAAGCCGATGATTAAAGATGACGTACCTGCGCAGCCTGTGCAGGATACGGCCTCCAGCCCAATTTTGGGCTGGTTGAAAAACTTTATTTCCCCGCCCATGCTTAGCCAATCCCTCATGCCCGATGATCTGAACCCGTCCTGGGCGCAGACGATTGAACGGGCTGTCACGGTTTGCGCGCGATTGATCATGGTTTTTGGTTCGATCACTGGCTGGGTTGTTCTTTCCGATTTGAATTTACAGAACAATATCGGGTATGCCGCAGCGATCTTGCTGTTCCTTGCCGTTACCTATTTTCTGGCGTTGTCGCGGACCGCGCCATTTCGCATCCGAGTTGGGCTCTTCGTTTTTCTTGTATACACAATGGCTTTGGCCGAAATGCTGAAGTATGGTTTTTCAGCGGATGTTTTTTTATACTTTATGGCTTTGATCGTTCTGGCGCACATGCTGCTTAATGTGCGCGGTGGTTTTTGGATGTTGGCCTTGGCGGTCACCACCATGATTGTCTTTGCCTGGTCTGTATTATCGGGAGTGTTTGTGCCCACCGAAGTAGCAAAAACGACCGGGATTGTTTTTCCTGTAGATATGGCTTCGGCAACAACCAGCATTCTGGTTTATCTATTTAGCTCGCTGACCATGATGACTGTAGTTAATATGTTTATCGTTAATCTCAACCAGGCCTGGCAAAAAGAATCCCAGGCGCTCAATCTTGTGCAACAGGAGCGCGACCTGCTTGAATTGCGTGTCAGGCAGCGCACATCTGACCTGGCGGAAGCGCGTGACCTGGCGGTGCAAAGCAGCAACGAATTGCGCAAGTATTTTCTGGCCATTGAACAAAGTGGTAATACGATTGTAATCACTGACACAAAGGGGAATATCGAATACGCCAACCCTGGTTTTGAGCAGGTGACAGGGTTTAGCTTGGCTGAATCAATGGGCAAAAATTTGCGCCTTTTAAAATCAGGAACGCAGTCGGCAGAGTTTTATGCCGAAATGTGGGGAACCATTACGGCAGGCAAAATTTGGCGCGGCGAACTGCATAATAAACGCAAAGACGGCTCCCTGTTTTGGGAATCGGCCACGATCGCGCCTGTACATAATCAAGACGGGGTCATTACCAATTATGTCGCCGTCAAGGAAGATATTACTGTCCAAAAAGAACTGCGTGAGCAGCTTGAACGCCAAAATGAATACCTGGCGGCCTTGCAAAATATTACTCTGGAGTTGCTCAACCGGCGCAGCCTGGATGATTTGCTGAATGCGGCGGTCGAACGCGCCTGCGCGTTGATGGATGTTTCATTGGGCCTGATCGCCTTGCGAGACGATACGGAAAACGGCGCTTTTATTTTTCGGGCTACAACCCGCGCGCAGGCTCATTCGCTTGGCAAGCCTGTTGTCGCTCAGCAAATGAGATACACAGCCAGGGCGATTGAAACCGGTGCGCCTGTAATTGTGGATGACTACTCTGCCGTTGGGAAGCCCTACAAGGTGACGAATGGTGGTTATCTGCACGCCACGGCAGACTTCCCCATCATTGCCAGAGGAGAAGTGGTCGGTGTTTTGGCGCTTGGCCGTACAAAGGAGAATTATCCCTTTACCCCCTCTCAAATTGAAACTGGAACCTTGTTCTCGCAAATGGTGGCCCTGGTGCTCGACAATGCCAATCTGTATGATTCGGCCCTCAAAGAGATTGAACAGCGCAAGCAAGCCGAAGAACGTAACCTGCGTTTTGTTGAAGATATGAAATCGCTGCAAGAAATCTATCTTGAACTCAGCCATCTACAGGAAAGCGACCAGCTTTACATCCAGATGATAGAGTTTGCCCAACGTCGATTGGGCCTGGACCGGGTGGGCTTGTTCCTGCTTGATGAAGCGAGCAATTCGATCGTTGGCACATATGGCGTGAGTCCCGATGGGCAGGTGCGCGATGAACGCTATTATCGGGAAGAAGTCACTCCGGGCCACTGGACATTGGAAATTGTCAATTCACCCAAACACACTAAATTGTGGGAAAATGCGCCTCTTTTTGATAACAGTGGTGAGGTTGGGACAGGCTGGAAGGTCGCTTCAACACTTTGGAACGGGCAAAAAGCGATCGGCTATTTGATCTGCGATACCTTGATCACCCAACGCCCTCCGCGCACCTATGAAGGTGAATTGATTTCACTGCTGGGCAGCACGTTTGGCCACCTGGTTGAACGTAACCGGAATCAGATCCTTTTGCAGGAAAGTGAAGCCCGCTTCAGGCAAATTGTTGAGAATGCCAGCGATGTTATCTATCGCGCGGATATTGAAGGGCGCTTTACTTACCTCAACCCAACCGCTTTGAACATAATGGGATTCAAGAGCGAGGCGGATGTTTTGGGCAGGAGCTACCTGGAATTGGTCAAGCCTGAATGGAGAGCCAAGCTTAAGAGATTCTACCTGCGCCAGTTTTTGAAAGGCGAAGAGAGCAGCTACTATGAGTTTGAGAGCTTCTCTCAGGATGGGCGCGAAACCTGGATTGGACAAAATGTTCAAATAATCAGAGAAAACGAGAAGGTTGTTGGCTTCCAGGCTGTTGCGCGCGACATTACCAGCCTCAAACAAGCCCAGGAATCCCTGGCTCTGGCCCGCGACCAGGCTTTGGATGCCAGCCGCTTTAAGAGTCAGCTGCTTGCAAAAGTCAGTCACGAACTACGCACGCCGCTGGGTGCGGTCTTTGGTTACGCAGAGCTTCTTCAAAGACACCTGTTTGGGCCGCTTAACGAAGAACAGCAAGACGCCGCTGATAATATCGTTGAAAGCGCCAACTATCTCAACACCATGATCAGTGAACTGCTTGACCAGGCCCAGATCGAAGCCCGTTCTGTTCAATTGCGCATTCTGCCATTCTCCCCTGTCGAACTGGTGGAACGCGTTGTTGGCACACTGGGCATCCTGGCTGAGAAGAAGGGGCTGGTTCTCTCCCATTCCATTTCGCCAGATGTGCCTGAAAGCCTGTTTGGTGATTTCAAGCGTTTGCAACAAATCCTGATAAACTTGACCGGTAACGCAATCAAATTTACAATCACCGGGCAGGTTCAGATCGAACTGTTGCGGCCCGACGCAACCCATTGGGCTATGCGAGTTTCAGACACCGGGGCTGGCATCCCTAAAGATGCGCAAGTCTATATTTTTGAGCCTTTCCGCCAGGTGGACAATGCAATTACCCATTACAATCGCGGTACGGGATTGGGGTTGTCCATTACCAAACAACTGGTTGAGTTGATGGGCGGTCATATTAAAATTGAAAGTGAAGTGGAAAAAGGCAGTATTTTTACGATTACGCTGCCAATTGAGCAGCACTAATTGGGAAAAATGATATGTCTACACCTTTTGCTTTGATCATTGAAGATGACCCTAAATTGGGTTCGATTTTTTCAACCGCCCTGGGCGCAATTGGCTTTGAAACAAACCTGGACCCGGACGGCAGCCATTACAAAGAGTTGATTGAAGCCAGGCTGCCAGATATCATCTTGCTCGATTTTCATCTGCCCTTTGCTTCGGGCGCGGAAATCCTCAGCTTGCTCCGCTCTGACGAACGCTGGCGCAGCATCCCTGTGGTTTTGATGACCGCTGATTTTGCCAAGGCCAGATCCCTTGAAAATCAGGTGGATATGGTGTTAATCAAGCCCATCGGTGTTTCCCGTATTCAGGAAGCTGCCAGGAAAATTATTTCAACAAAGGATTTCGATAGGGCATGAGCGAACCAATAGCTTTTGTTGTCGAAGATGATCCGCAGCTTAACCATGTGTTTGGATTGGCGCTTAAGGCCGATTTTGAAATCCATTCTGCTATGGATGGGGCTCAAGCCATCGAACAACTGGACCACTTAAGTCCGGCCTTGGTTGTGTTGGATATGAACCTGCCCGGAGCATCGGGTGGTGAAGTTTTGGCTTACATCCGCGCCCAGAAACGCCTGGCACATACGCGGGTCATCCTGGCCACTGCCGATGCGCTCCAGGCAGACTTGTTGCAACATTCCGCCGACCTGGTTTTGCTGAAACCGGTCAGCCCGGTTCAACTGCGCGAACTGGCCTCGCGCATCAAGAAAAGTAATTGAAAATTTACAGGAGAATTTAAAAATGGCAAAAGGATTCAACAAAATGCCCGGTATGGGCGGTGGAAACCCGATGATGGCGCAACTGCAAAAGATCCAGCGCCAGATGGAAGAAGCCCAGGAAAAACTGGCCGTGGAAACTGTAACTGCCACGGCTGGCGGCGGCGCGATTAAAGTGACCATGACCGGCGACCAAAAATGTGCCGGAGTCGAGATCGACCCGGATTTCCTGAAAGATGCCGATGCCGAGATGCTGAACGACATGGTGTTGACAGCTGTCAACCTGGCCCTCGACAAATCCCGCGAACGTCAGCAGGAAATGATGGGCCCGCTGGCTGGCGGGCTACCCTTCTAACCTATGGCAGCAGGGGCGAAGCATTGCTTCGCCCCTGCTTTGCCCTTACAAAAATATGATTCTCCCCGATCCCATCCAAAACCTGATCACTGCCTTCGAACGCCTGCCGGGCATTGGGCCAAAATCCGCTTCGCGGCTGGCCTTTCATCTGCTGCGCGCGCCGGAGGACACCTCCACCCAATTGGCCGAAGCCCTGGTCGCGCTCAAGGCTCAGACTGCCTTCTGCCCGGAATGCTTTAATTTCATGCTGGCCGGGCGCGAGGTCTGCGAGGTGTGTGCCAGCCCCCAGCGGGATAATGCCGTCATTTGTGTAGTCGAAGAGCCGCTCGATGTGCTGGCGTTGGAACGGGTTGGCGCCTTTAGGGGCAAATATCATGTGCTGCACGGCGTTATGTCGCCCATCGAAGGGATCGGGCCTGATGACTTGAAGATCAAGCCCTTGCTGGCAAGAGTGGCGCGTGGCGATGTGACTGAGATCATCCTGGCGACCAACCCCAGCATGGAAGGCGACGCCACCGCCTTATATCTGCGCCAACAGTTGCAGCAGTTTGGCGTCCATGTTACCCGCCTGGCGCGCGGCCTTCCGGCTGGCGGCGACCTGGAATATGCCGATCAAAACACCCTGCTCAGGGCACTCTCTGGGCGGCAGGAAATGAATTAATCGGTTTCATGCCAACCCATTTCCCTGGTTCTCCTGAACAGGTTCGCGCGCTGAATGCTTACATCCGCCTGACGAGGGTGGTGGAAGCCCTTTCGGCGCGTTTGCTTGTCGGGAATAGGTTGGAAGGGCTGACCACCAGCCAGTTGGGGGTACTGGATGCGCTCTTGTATCTGGGGCCGATGTGCCAGAAAGATCTGGCGGGGAAAATTCTCAAATCGAGCGGAAACCTGACATTGGTGATCGACAATCTCGAAAAGCGCGGACTGGTTCAGCGCGCGCGTCAGGCCGGGGACCGGCGTTTTGTCATGGTCAGCCTGACGCAAGACGGCCGCGCCCTGATCGAGCGGGTCATGCCGCAGCATGTCGAAGATATTCGGGCTGCGCTGGCCGCGTTATCACCTGAAGAACAGGAAACCCTGGGCGAATTGTGCAAAAAGTTGGGACTTTCGCTTTAGCCGGGTATCGGAATTTTAAAATTTTACAGGGTGAAAACGGCATATTCCGGCCGTTTTCACCCTGTATTTTTTATCAGGCGCTAGTCCATATATTGTTCGTAGCAGTTATAGGTTTCGTCTAGTGGGGTGGTGACGCTGGTGGCGTAGTATTCGTCTTCTTCAAAGTTGTAGTCTTTCAGGTTGAGCGAGGCCAGTGTTCGCGCGGACTGGTAGCGCGAAATGTGGAAGGATTGCCAGTTGGGGGTTTCTTCGGTTTGACGGGCTTCGGCCTGGTTGTTGAAGCAAGCCAGGGCCGCGCCGATCTGGTCACGGGTTGAAGCGTCCAGCTCTGGGCTGCGGTACAAACTTGCCAAAACGGGAACAGCATCTTCTGAGAGCGAAGCCAGGTAGCCGACATCCAACCGATCGCCTTGCATTTGGCGCGAAACATTCTGGCGCACGATAAAACCGTCTACGTTCATGATGGTCAGGCTGGCGGCGAAACCGAGCGAGGCAAAGATGGCAGCCAGGGCAAAGGCGCGTTGACGGTTGCGCAGCTCAAGGATGATCGTGGTCAGCAGCAGCAGGCCGAGCCAGATGATAAAGACATGGGTGTAGGTGCGCAGGCGGGTGAAGCCATAGGCGATCTCATACAAAACCAGGCGCTGGAAGGCCGATACCAGCATGACCCCAACCAGCGCGACCAGGAAGATGCCCAACCCCGAGAAGATCTGGCGCTGACCGCCCTCGTTGCGGCGGGTGATGGTGCTCAGGCCGAGGAACAGGAGCAGGCTGAAAAAGGCGACCGTGACCAGTTCGCCGAAGCCGTTGCGGGCGTAATCGGCATAGGTATAGCCGTCGAGCTTGATGTTTTGCAGGCCGCCAAAGAAATATTGGAACTGAATGAAAACAAAACTGGCGAACAGCAGGGTGACGCTGCCCAGAACGATGGCCGATTCGGTAAAACCGAGAAAGGCCGGGACGAGGGGCTTTTCGATGCCGATCAGTTTTTCATCCTGGCCGGGTTTGGCAGCGTGCAACAGAGTGCCTGCCAGGGCATAGGCCATGACGCTGATGTAAATTGCGCGGAAGATGTATTCGGGCAGTTTTTCGAGGCTGAAAAGTTCAACCAGACCTTCGATGCGTTGGGCAAAAACCATATCGGCGGAAGACAGCAGGCTGGTGAAAAAGGCCAGCACCGGGATGGCGAACAGCAGCCCGCGCGCGATTGGCCAGAAAGCGGAGGGACGCTTCTCCTCCGCGCCTGATTCGGCTTTCGCTTTGCCGACCTGGGCCTGGAAGATGAGCGGCTCGGCGATCAGGCTGAACAGCAGGCGGAAAAATCCCGCAAAGTAATCGGCCAGGCTGTAGAGCGTCCAGCGGCCGGTTTGGTAGGAGATGACCAGCACGGCCATCGTCAACAAGGTCAGCACATAGCCGAGAAAGACCGTCAGCGGCTCAAGCCGGATGAAGGTGAAGGCCGCGAAAAAGGCGATCGGCGCAAGCAGGAACCAGGTATTGCGCGCCGGGCGAATCTGTGCCTGCCAGAGCAGGAGCACTCCGCCTGCCAGGGTCAGTGTAACAAAGATGAAAAAGGAAATGCCGGGTTCCTTATCCCAGAAGAGCAGGTCAAAAGACCAGCCCAATGCCAGGGCCAGGAGCCAGAGTCGGGTTGAATATTTTTGCATGGTGCCTCCAATGTGATTTTCAAATCTTGGTACAGTATGCCTGCTTTTGGCTGGCAGGCACTATCTGATGGCTTTTGAGAGTCTCTTAGAAAACTTACAATTCGATTAGAACCGAATTCGGCCTATTGACGTCCGATTTCGATAGGGTATAATTTGCTTATCTTTGTAAGCTTAACAATTCATTCACTTGCTATCCTATAGAAAGGAGGAGGTGATGTCTCACATGGACAGTATGAGTATCCAACGTGGCGCTATGGCATCCCTCCTCGCAGTATAAAGGAAGCCATAGCGCCGAAGCCGAGTGCCGCCCCTTGTGGGCGGCATTCTGCTTTAATAATCGTCGCCAAACGAAATGCCGATGGAACGCGCCGTGCGGACGGCATCGCCATCCAGATTGACGCGCTTGATCTCGGAAACGGATTCTGAGAGCGGAATATCGATGATCTGGGCGTTGCGCAAGGCAACCATCCGGCCAAATCCGCCGGCCGCTGCCAGACGCACGGCTGCCGAACCGTAGCGGGTTGCCAGCCAGCGGTCAAAAGGAGTTGGCGACCCGCCGCGCTGGAGATGCCCCAGCACAGTCACGCGCGTCTCGGAGCCGGTTACCCGTTCGATGTATTCGCCCACTTTCAGCGAGATCCCGCCCAGGCGCGGGACGTAAACCGCATCCCCAACACGGCGGAAGATCTGTTCACCATCCAGCGGTTTGGCGCCTTCTGAAACAGCAATAATGCTGAAATTCCGCCCGAACTGCTGGCGGCGGCGCACTTTCTCGGCCACACGCTCATAGCGAAAGGGTATCTCAGGGATCAGGATGATATCTGCCCCGCCGGCCACGCCGGCATGCAGGGCAATGAAACCGGCGTCGCGCCCCATCAACTCCAGCACCATCACGCGGTGATGTGATTCGGCGGTGGTGTGCAGTTTGTCTATTGCCTCGGTGGCGGTGTTCAGGGCGGTGTCGAAGCCGAAGGTCACTTCTGTACCGCTGATGTCATTGTCGATGGTTTTGGGCACGCCAACCACCGGCACGCCCTTCTGGTAAAGTTCTTGCGAGATGCGCAGGGTTCCGTCACCGCCGATGACGATCAGCGCATCCAGACCCAATTTTTGGATGGCGGCCACCACCTCGTCGGAGGTATCTTCGACGAATTCGACTCCGTTGCGGGTAACTTTGCGCGCAAACGGGTTGCCGCGATTGGCCGTGCCGAGAATCGTTCCGCCGCGTGGCAGGATTCCGCGCACTTCATCCTGCCCAAGCGGGAACAGGCCCTCCGGTTCGATGAATCCATCGTAGCCGTTGCGGATTCCGAGCACCCGGCAGTTGTAATCGTTGCAGGCAGTTTTTACCACCGCACGAATGACCGCATTCAGCCCTGGCGCATCTCCCCCGCCAGTAAGGACACCAATTTTTTTCATTTTGGCCTCCATTTTGTTGTTTGCAACCAGGATGGGCAACCCTTTATGCTTTGCAAAGAGATTTTTTGCTCTAGCCTGCTATAAACGGATCGCCCTCACAATTTACGGTATCGAGAACTTAAACCTCCAGGAATCGCCTTCCTGGGTCATGAGCGAACTGGAGCCGACCACCTCGAACCAGGTGTTGCCGGGTTTGACCGGGAAAGGTTTGCCATCTGGCCCGGTCAGGACGAATAACTCGTCAATCGCATTGCGATACCAGGTCAGTTCGAACATTTCTCCGTCGCGGAACAAATAGGCTTTGCCTGGTCCGCTGGCAACAATATCCACAACTTCGGGGTTTTGTGAAATATATTGATGGGTGATGTAGATCACCACCACATTATCAGCGGTGATTGGCTGGTCGGTCAGGCGGTCGGTGAGCGCTGCGTAGACCGGTTGGGTGCCGTCGAAGTCGTTCTGGGTATCCGAATAGCGATAATACTTGCCGGTCTGGAAGTCATAATCCCAGCGGTTGTAGATGGCCCCCGAATAGCGGAGAAAGATCTGCTTGGCGGGCGCCCCTTTTTCAGTCAGATCGTACAAAAAGCGGAATCCATCCAGGTTTTGGCGGACGTTGCCTCCCGGCACATTCTTCTGGTTGATCCAATCGGTCAGCCCGGTGGTATCGGCCATCAGGTAGTTAACGTTGTTTGGCTCGTAGCGGCACATCGGCGGGCAGGCGCTTTCAATGATCAGCCGGTCGGCATAATTCTGGTTGAAAAGCAGGTTGAGCACGCGGTAATCGGCAGAACCGAAAGCGAAATTGGGTTTATACATTTGCATCAGGCGGTGGTCGAAGAACCGCCCTGAGCGGATCGGCCCAACCATTTCAGAGTCATTGCCCAGGAAAATGGCCGCAAAACGGGTCGTGCCTTCCTCGATGTAGTACTCATAGACATGGTCTGCCAGCGAAAGACCCCACTGCGGGCGGTACTCGCGCGGCAGGTTGGCGACCTTGATCATCAACGGACGGCGCTCGAGCAGGGATGGGTCTTCAACTTTCAGCCCGGTCAGCGGGTTGACATCATCGGGGAAGTCAGACGGTCCGTAGCCTGCCTCTGGAAAGTCGCGGGTCGCGGTCGGGGTAATGGTTGGGGTGGGGGTCTCGGTCGGCGTGGCAGTCGCGGTAGCGGTCAGAGTTGGGGTGCTGGTCAAGGTAGGTGTCGGCGTGGGTGGCGTGAAGGCCTGTCCACAGGCGGTCAGGCCAAGGGCCAGCACGGTAAAAATTAAAAATCGTTTCATGGATACCTCCGAATTTCGATAATCATACCGCAATTTTATGCCTTGCATGATCTCTGTCCACATGGCGCGTTTGCGTGAATTGCGCAGACGCGAGCGGGGCGGGTATAATCACCCGATGAAAATCGCCCAGAAACTCGCCAACTGGCTCGTGCCCATCGCTGCGCTGATCCTGCTGATCACTTGGCTGCAAATTGCCCCGCCCGGCATCCTCGGCAAAGCCGATGCGCTCGGCTACGCCGTCTGCCATCGTCTCGACGAACGCTCCTTCCACTTGGATGACGGAACGCAGTCGCCGCTCTGTGCACGCTGCTCCGGGATGTATCTGGGCGCGGTCCTGGGGATCGTCTTCCAACTCGTCAGCGCCAAACGCCTGGCTGGTATGCCGCGCTGGACGATCATCCTGCCGCTCGGGCTGATCGCCGCCGCCTTTGCCGTGGACGGGGTCAACTCGTATCTTTACCTGATGAAAACCATCAACCCCGAGCGTCTGACCTGGATCCCGAACCTGTATATCCCCAACAACACCCTGCGCCTGTGGACCGGCACCGGGGTTGGCCTGGCGATGGCGGTTGCCGTCTTTCCGGCCTTCAACCAGACCTTTTGGCGCAACTGGGACAATCGCCCGGCTCTGACCTGGCGCACCTTTCCGATCTTGCTGGCTCTGGCGGTTGGCTTGGTGCTGCTCGTCCTGACCGAATGGGACTGGGTGCTCTACCCGGCCTACCTGCTGAGCGCCGCGGGCGTGCTCCTGCTGCTGACGATGGTTTACGCCATGGTCTGGGCCATGCTGATGCGCATCGAAAACACCTTTGACTCCTGGCGCGAGATCGGCGTGCCTCTGCTGGCCGGGCTGACGATTGCTCTGATCCAGATCACGCTGATCGATCTCTTTCGTCTGTGGCTGACCGGTACCTGGGGCGGTTTCCCGCTGGGCTAAAAGTTTTTATTCGCCGCCTTCGATCGGCACAGCTTCAATGGCTGGTATTTCTGTGCCGAGGCTGGACCGCATTTCTCTTGGCAGATGAAAGTTTTGCGCCGCGTATTCAAGAATGATCTGGCTTTCTGCGCCATTTTTGATAAAAGCAGAAGGCGGGTTTGTCAGTTCTGGAACATCTCCAAGCAAAATACCTTTCAGGAAAGTGTTGTAACGAACTGAACAATAAGCGATCTCCAATTGTGTTGTATCGATGTAGGCCCGGATGGTCTGCTCGGCCCATCGTTCTTCGGATGTTTTGGGGCTGAACAGGCAAGCCAACCTGTCCTCTTGCCAGACAGCGAACAGGACGACCACACACATCGCGATTGTCCAAAGAGAAACATAAAAAAATCTTTTTCTTTTCATAGAATAATCATCCAAACCAGCTGCATGGGTAAAGAACCTCCCAGTATTTCTTATCAGCTTACCAAATCCACCTGCCCGCGTCACCTGACATTTGTCATAAAACCGTGCAGATACGCCTTGTAAACTTGGATATGAACGCAAACTGATCTTGATTAAGGATGAAAAGCCATGCTGGATGTCATCAACCTCTCCCAAAAACTTGACCTGTTCCACGAGCACTGGAGTCCGCGGATCGTGGGCGAACTGAACGATTCGTATGTCAAGCTGGCCAAATTACAGGGCGAATTTGTCTGGCATCAGCATGAGAACGAAGATGAACTCTTTTTGGTGGTCAAAGGAAAATTGCAGATCAAACTGCGCGACCGCGATCTTTGGATCAATGAAGGCGAGTTTGTCATCATCCTCAAGGGTGTGGAACACTGCCCGGTAGCGGACGAAGAAGTGCAGGTGCTGCTGCTTGAGCCGAAATCGACTCTCAATACGGGCGATGTCCAAAACGAGAGAACTGTCGAAGCGAAGTGGATTTGATTTTCACATAAAATGAGCGCTCGACAGTTCTCATCATCTCAAAAGGATATTTTCCCATGTCTCAAGAAACCCAAACCCCTGTCCTGACCAAAGATTCCATCGTCAGCCTGCGCGAAGTTACCCGCGAAAACCTGCGCGCGGTGCTGCGCCTGAAAGTTGCGCCCGAGCAGGAAAAATTCGTGGCCAATAATGCCGTTTCCATCGCCCAGGCCCATTTTTACCCGGAGACGGCCTGGTTCCGCGCCATTTACGCCGACGAGACCCCGGTCGGGTTCATGATGCTCTCGGATGACGCCGCCAAACCCGAATACTTCCTGTGGCGGCTGATGCTGGATGCCCGCTACCAGAAATTTGGTTTTGCCGCCCGTGCAATGGAACTGCTCTTCGAGTACGTCCGCAGCCGGCCGGGAGCCAGAGAGATTCTGGTGAGTTGCGTCCCCGGCGAGGGCAGCCCGTTTGGGTTTTACGAAAAGCTCGGTTTCAGCGACACCGGCGAAATGGACGAGGATGAAGTCGTCATGCGCCGCGATCTGTAGCCTTTCAGTTTGGCGAGCCTGAAGCGAGCGTGGAGCCTGTCTCTGCGCTCGCTTTTCTTATGTAACTCCAATTATGGAGTAGGCTGCAAACCTCGTATAATAGGGGAGAAGTTCGAAAGAAAGCAGGTATACCGAAATGATCCTGATTAACGCCTGACCTCCCCGTATTTTTCACAGGACAATTTGACCAATTGCCCCACTGTTGTTGAATTCACCCAGATATCACTTGATACCTGGCACCTGACACCGGAAAACCTTATGAATACCCAACGCCGAATTACAGACGACCTGGCTGCCTTGCTGAATGTCTTACCTGAAAACATCGTCGAGGCCGTCCATAAAGCCAACCATTACGATAAACTGCTCGAGATCATCCTCGATCTTGGGCGCGTCCCAACCGCCCGCTTCACCGATGGTGAAGTCATCTTGCGCGAGGCCGAAATCACCGCCGATGAAATCATCCAGACGGTCAAAGGCCTGGGCGACTTCGACGCGGACAACCGCGCCGGCATCGAGCGCACCCTGCATCGCATCTCCGCCATCCGCAACCGGCGCGGCCTGATCGTCGGGCTGACCTTGCGGGTCGGGCGCGCCGTTTATGGCACGATCGACATCATCCAGGATGTGATCGAGAGCGGAAAATCTGTCCTGATCCTGGGCCGGCCAGGGGTGGGCAAAACCACCCTACTGCGCGAAGCGGCCCGCATCCTGGCTGAGACCAAGCGTGTAGTCATTGTTGACACCTCCAACGAGATCGGCGGCGACGGCGATGTGCCGCACCCCGCCGTGGGCCGCGCGCGCCGCATGCAGGTCAAGGTCCCGACCCAGCAGCACGAAGTCATGATCGAAGCGGTCGAAAACCACAACCCCGAAGTGATCGTCATCGACGAGATTGGGCGCGAACTCGAAGCCCTGGCCGCCCGCACCATCGCCGAGCGCGGTGTGCAGCTGATCGGCACCGCCCACGGCCAGACCCTCGACAACCTGCTCCAAAACCCGACCCTCTCCGATCTGGTCGGCGGCATCGAAGCCGTCACGCTCTCAGACGAGGAAGCCCGCCGACGCGGCACGCAGAAGACCGTCCTCGAGCGGCGCGCGCCGCCGACCTTCGATGTGCTGATCGAGATCCAGAGTCGCGACCAGTTCGCCATCCATGCCGATGTAACCGAAGCGGTCGACGCCTTCCTGCGCGGATACCCGCTGCCAGCCGAGAACCGCATCCGGGATGAAGATGGCAAGATTCGGGTCGAGAAAGCGCCCGCCGCGCCTGCTGGAGCGAATCAACGGCCCCAACGCGGTACCCGGTTCGAAAGCGGTCCCGTTCCCGGCAACGGGCGCGGAGCCTTCTCCCCACCGCCTGCTGCACCGTTAAACCCGCCGAGCGTGCCCGAAAGCGCGCCGCGCACCCCGCTCCAGACCGTAAAGATCTACCCGTACGGGGTGGCGCGCAACCGCCTGATGCAGGCCGCCAAACGCCTGAGCGTCCCGGCGATCGTGGTGCGCGAACCATCCGAAGCGGATGCGCTGATCACGCTGCGGGCGTATTACCGCAACCGCCAGCAGCCGATCATGGAAGCCGAAAGCCGCGGCATGCCGATCTACGTGTTGCGTGCCAACACGGTCAGCCAGATGGAGCAGTTCCTGAGCGACCTGTACAACCTGAACATCCCGATAGAAAACAGCGGCGAGACGGACGATGCGCGCAGCGCCACCGAGCAGGCGATTGTGGCGGTGCTGAACGGCGAGCGTTATGTCGATATGCCGCCGGCCACGCCGGTCATCCGCCGTATTCAACACGAAATGGCGCGCGCCGCCGACCTGGTCAGCCACTCGTATGGCAAGGAGCCCAGGCGCTACGTGCGGATCTTCAGGGATTGATTTTGTTGTAGGGGCGACCCATTGGGTCGCCCCTATTGTTTTATAATTACCCCATGTTCATCACACTCGAAGGTCCTGAAGGCTCTGGCAAGACATCCCATATTCCCCATCTTGTGGCATTCCTGCGCGAGAAGGGCTACATCGTATTCCCGACCCGCGAACCGGGCGGGACCTCTATCGGCGAGCAGATCCGCGAGGTGATCCATGACCTGAAAAACGCCGAGATGCATCCGCGGACCGAGACGCTGCTCTACCAGGCCGCCCGCGCCCAGATCGTCGAAGAAGTGCTGCGCCCGCGCTTGCAGGATGGCGAGATCGTGCTGTCTGACCGCTACGCCGACTCGACGATTGCCTACCAGGGCTACGGACATGGACAGCCGCTGGAGCAGATTCGGCAACTGGTCACGTATGCCACCGGCGGCCTGGTCCCCGACCTGACGATCTTGCTCGACCTGGACGTGGAAACCGGCCTGCAGCGCAAATCCAAACAGGAAGAGTGGAACCGTATGGACGCCTACACGGTTGATTTTCATCGCCGTGTGCGGGCCGGCTACCTCGAGATGGCCGCCGCTGAACCCTCCCGCTGGCGGCTGGTCGATTCGGGTCAGAAGTGGGATGTGGTGCAGGAAGAGTTAAGGAAAGTGATTTTGGCAAAGCTTAACGTTAAATAGATATCTTGTTTTGCAAAGGATCCATCCATGCCGCCACTCTCCAATCACCATAAAACCGCCCTGCTCAAATCCATCAACCGTGAATGGAGGGCGCTCTGGAGCGTTATCGAACGTCTCGGCCCCGAACAGATGACCAGCCTCGATTCTGGCGGCTGGTCGCCCAGGGACAACCTGGCTCATCTGGCCGAATGGATCAAGGTGCTGCTGGGCTATCATATCGACAGGCGCCCGGCGCACGAAGTCTTGGGCATGCCGGAAGAAACCGTCAAAGATTGGGAAATGGCGATTGGCGATAATGAAGAAACCATCATCAACCCGGCCCTGTTCGAACGTAACAAAAATCGCCTTACAGCCGAGGTGTTGGCCGAACTCAAAGAGACCTACGCCGAACTTATCGCCCGGTTAGAAGGCATGTCCATTGAAGATCTGATGAAACCTCGCCGCGCGGAGGACCCGCAAAAACGCCCGCTGGTGTTGTGGATCCTTGGCGAAACCACTGAGCATTTTGCCGAGCACCGCGCCACGATCGAAAAACTTCTCAAATAACACTCCCCATGCCTCTCAACCTTCATCTTTTCTCGACCCCCGGCGAAGACCTGCGCGATGTTCTCGATGCCTGCCGCCCGCACCTGGAGCGAAAATCTGCGCCGCTGGTGGCTTATCTGCCGCTGGCCTCGCTTTCGAACCGCTGGCAGGCTTTTACTGAAACCGCCTTCAAGGGCCTGGCGCGCATCGAAACGGTTAACACCGAAACGATGACCTTCGCCGAGATGGAAGATATCCTGCGCCGGGTGCACGTGGTTTACATCCCCGGTGGCAACACCTTTTTGCTGGCCCACCGCCTGCATGTCAGTCAGTTAATGCCGTATTTGCGTAAAAAATTCCAGGCCGGGCTGCCGCTGGTCGCTTTTAGCGCCGGGGCCATCCTGTGCGGGCCGAACATCCTGACCTCGCGGGATATGAACATGGTCGAGACGCCGCACTTTGGCGGGTTGAACCTGCTGCCGTTCAACTTCCACGCCCATTACAATGACGATCTAGACAAGGACGATTGGCTGGCCGATTATCATGTTTTTCAGCCGAACCCGGTCATCCTGCTTGAAGATGGCGCTTACGTGCGCGCCGAGGGCCGCAAAACCAGTCTGGTGCGCGGCGCGGCCTGGATCCTGCGCCAGGGACGCGAAAAGGAAGCGCTCGTTGCCGGGAATGAGATTCAGTTGTCTGAGTCCAGACCGGTCCACGCTGAATAGCCCCGAACCGCCCGGAAAAGAGTACAATATTTGTTGTTTGGTAAGAGCTTTCAGTCAAAAGGAGAACGGCAATGAAAAAAGACTACATCCGGAGCATGTTGGGTAAGAACGAACAGATCCTCCTGATCACACGCCAGCACGGATTTGTGCTGACCAGCGCGATCATGGCTGAAATTTTTGTTGCTGTGGCCGTCCTGGTTTTGGGAACGGTTGCTACTTTTAATTTTTTCCCGGCGGCGTTGGCCTATGTTCTGGTCTTGATCCCGCTCGGCAGCATGCTGCACGATATTTTGGTCTGGTACAACCGCCAGTACATTGTCACCAACCGCCGGGTGATCCAGATCAATGGCGTGATCAACAAGAACGTGGTTGATTCATCCCTGGAAAAAGTCAACGATGTCAAGATGACCCAATCCTTCTTTGGTCGGATGTTCGATTATGGAGACATCGAGATCATGACCGCCAGCGAGTTGGGCGTCAACCTGTTCAAACGGATTGGCGACCCGGTCAAATTCAAGACTGCCATGTTGAATGCCAAGGA
Organism: Chloroflexi bacterium HGW-Chloroflexi-6; assembly: GCA_002840685.1. GTDB lineage: Bacteria > Chloroflexota > Anaerolineae > Anaerolineales > Villigracilaceae > UBA8950. Next base: position 260,275 of record PHBU01000003.1, read on the forward strand.
AAAAATGGGATTTGACGAAGTCGGCGAGCATCTCCAACGCGGCGACAACATCCCGGCCCTGATCGCGGAATTGGACGGGCTGCGCCAAAAAGGCATCGTCACCGAAGAAGAATTCCAGCAGAAGAAGAGAGAACTGCTGGCAAAGTTATAAGGTTGCCATTTTGTCACAGGAAAACAGGGATAGCTGAGTTTTTCTCAGACTCTCTGTGGCTTTTTTGTGTCCGCCTGAACTTACGTTATCAGAATAACCAGAAATAAAAAATCGGCCCACGCTAAGTGGAGCCGATTTTGGTTTCTACCCGATGAGCTTGCCGAAAAACTACTCTTCGCCTTCGTATTTGTCTGTGTTTTCAAGCATGTGTTTGTAGAGCGCGCGCAGGTTGCGGCGGTGCAGGGGTTCGGCCAGCCCGCCCAGGAAAACCCGGCTTTTGCCGCATTCTTCGATCGACAATTCATCCAGATATTCGAGCGGATTTTTGCGCTTCAAGGCTGTGCGCACGGCTTTGCGGACGGCTGAGAGGTAGGCCAGGTTTTCCTTGACCGCTGCCTCGATTTCGCCGCGCAGGATGATGTCGCCGTGTCCTTGCACGATGTTTTCGAGTCCCATTTTGCCGACTTTTTTGATCGAAGCGACCAACTCGTCGATGTCGCCATCCACGAGATAGGGCAGGGGCATGAAGGCGTCACCGGCAAACAGGATGCGGTCTTCTTCAACCAGCACCGAGATGCCGTCGTTGCTGTGGCCCATGGCGGGCGAAAGGATCAGGTTTTTCTTGCCAACCCGCAAGTTGATCTCGCCCTGGTCGAAGGTCAGGTGCGGCAGCACGATCTTAACCTGTTTAAGGGCCGCATTTTGTTTTTTGGCCGCTTCGAGCGAGGCGACCCCTTTTTCGGCCAGCAGTTCGCGGCAACGTGAGTGGGCCAGGATGGTGGCCCCGGGGAAGAAGCAATTGCCCCAGGTGTGGTCGGCGTGATAGTGGGTGTTGATGACGTAGCGCACCTGCAGGCTGAGTTCATGCTCGATGTATTCGCGCATCGCCAGGGTTTCATCTGGCGTGGCAAGCGTATCGATTACCACAGCCCACTGCGGCCCGGCAATAACCCCGGCTGTTACCTGGGCATAAATTTCTGATTGGAACCAAAATACATTTTCGGAAACGCGTTCGCGATGCATAAGCAGACCTCAAGAGAAGATTGGCTAAAGATAGCATAAATGAGAATCAAAATCAAGATTGTCAGACAACTTGGCATCTTGACAACCATAAATAAACACTGTATATTTGTTATATAAATATACAGTGTTTATTTACTAAGGAGCAAGCATGTCCCCACGACCGCGCAAAGATGAACAGCAAATCAATTTACAGGATGCCATCAAAGAAACCGCCTGGCGGCAGATCGCAGAAAGCGGCGCTGCCAGCTTGAGCTTGCGCGCCATCGCCCGTGAGCTGCACATCACCGCCCCGGCCATCTACAACTACTTCCCTGATCGGGATGCGCTGGTGACCGCTCTGATCGTCGACGCTTACCAGGCCTTTGGCGACGCACAGCTGGCCTCGATCCAAAACCTGCCCCCCGATGATTTTTCAGGGCGCTTGTTGGCATCCGGGCTGGCCTACCGGCAGTGGGCGCACCAACATCCGCAGCGTTACCAGCTCATTTTCGGTACACCCATTCCGGGTTACGAAGCGCCCTACGATGTGGTCCTGCCGTCTGGCACCCGTTCGATAAGCGCCCTTGCTAGTCAGGTCGAAGCCATTCGCCGGGCTGGCAAGCTCAACGTGGAGAAGTTCCCCGAAATTATGCCGCAGTATCGTCCGATGTTTGAAGCCTGGCAAAAAGCCAGTGGCAGTGACATCGACCTGCTCAGCCTGAGCGTGGCTGTCTTGATCTGGGCGCGGGTGCACGGGATTGTCTCGCTCGAACTGGCCGGCAACCTGCCTCCATTCGGCGTCAGCGGCGACGCTCTCTACCTGTATGCGATGGATCAGCTCGAAAGAGAAATTATCAAACCCTGAGATTGGATGCCAGCATGTATCACTTTATTGTTAAAAAAATCATCAAACAAGGTTTTCGTGACCTGAGCGCCGGCGATTATGAAGCCGTACTCAAACGTTTCGCCCGGGATATCCATTTCGTTTTTGAAGGCCAACACGCCCTGGGAAGCGAGTTGCACAGCCTGGATGCGGTCCGGTTGTGGTTTCAGCGTGTTTTACGCATCTTTCCCGGGTTGAAATTCAACGTGGTTCAGATTGTTGTTTCTGGTTGGCCCTGGAATACGGTTGTTGTCAGCCGGTTGCAGGTCAATGCCGTGCTCAAGAATGGGCAGCCTTACCAAAACTCGCTCATACAAATTGTGCGCCTGCGCTGGGGGCGCGTGGTGGATGATTACCTGCTTGAAAATATCCAAAAACTGTCCGCAGCGTTGGCGCAGCAAGCACAGTCTGGCATAGACGAAGCTGTTGCAACTCCGATTTGCGACTGATAACCAAGAAGGAGTGTTCGCATGCAAGCTCTTCTCCTAAACGGTTCCCGCCCCAATGATCCGATTGCCGAGCGCGCGCAGGCTGTTGCGGCCAGGCCAGGAAAAAAGATATGCAACAGAAGCTCAAGCGCTAACCCTACACCCTCAAGTAAGTATTTTGGAGCCACCATGAGAAAAATTTTCCTCGGAGTTTTTATCCTGTGCGTGATGACAGGCTGCGCTGCCCCAACTTTGATCAGCAGCCCGCCTCCTGCCGCTATTGAGGCCGACTATGCCCTGACCAATGCCACCCTGATCGATGGCACCGGCGCCGATCCCGTTTCGGATGCTGTGCTTCTGGTCAAGGGCGAGCGGATCGTGGCGGTTGGCAGCGCCGCCTCGTTGACTGTCCCGGCCGGGGTCAAGTCGATCGACCTGCAGGGAGCGACCATCCTGCCCGGCTTCATCAATGCCCATGTTCACTTTGCTTTCGACGAGCAAAAGCTCGAAACCTGGGCCCAGGGCGGGGTCACCACCGTCCGCGACGAGGGGATTGTCTCCGATCTGGCGCTGGAAGATCTGCTTGCCTTGCGCGATCGCACCCGTTCTGACTCTCGAATCGCGCGACTGGTCTCTGCCGGTTATATGATGACTGTCCCGGACGGCTACGGTGACCTGTTCGTTACCTCCCCTGAGGATGCTCGCCAGAAAGCTGTCGAAGAGCTGGATGCGGGCGTGGATCTGCTCAAAATCTCGCTTGAAAACGGTTATGCCGGCCAAAGCGGTCTGCCCCTGCTCAGCGACGAAGAAATGGCCGCCATCGTGACAGCAACCCATGAACGCGGAAAGCCTGTTTCGGGCCACATTACCCAGGGTGCGTATCTGGAGCGGATGGTCAAGGCCGGGGTGGATGATGTCGGCCACATCCCTTACGACTACATCAACCCGGATGTGCTCAAAGCGATGGTTGCCAAAGACATCTACTTTACCCCAACCTTCACCGTCTTTCGCAACTACGGTGCACCGATCAGCAGTTGTGTTTCCAACCTGCGTCAGTTTCTCAAGCTTGGCGGAAAAGTTGCCCTGGGCAATGACTATGGCGGCGGTCCCGGCGATTTTGAGTTGGGTATCCCGATGTATGAAATTGCGCAAATGAGCCGGGCCGGCATGACTCCCATGCAGATCATCACTGCCAGCACGCTCAACGCTGCCCATGTCAGCAATCTCGAACAGGAACTCGGCAGCCTCGTCCCCGGCAAAATTGCCGACATCCTTGTTGTCAATGGCGACCCCCTGACCGATCTGCAGGCCCTGACCCAGATCCGAATGGTTGTCCATAACGGTATCATCATCAGGGATGAGAATCCCTAAATCCCCCCCCTTTATTGATAGGAGAATCCGATGTCTGAACTTCATGTTGTCTTTGGCAGTGGACCGCTGGGCAAATGGACCGCCCGCGAACTGGTCAAGCTGGGAAAATCTGTGCGTGTGATCAATCGCTCTGGCAAGGCCGAGGGTCTGCCCGCTGGCGTGGAAATCGTCGCTGGCGATGCTTACGATGCGGCCAAAAATATCGAGCTTACGGATGGTGCAGCCGCCATCTATCAGTGTGCCCAGCCCGAATATCACGAATGGGCCGAGAAATTTCCACGCTTCCAGGCCGCCATTATGGAAGCCGCGGCCAAGAATAAAACCAAATTTATTGTTGGCGACAACCTGTACATGTACGGCGATACCAACGGCCAGCCCATCCGCGAAGAACTGCCTTACCAGGCCCACACCAAAAAGGGTAAAGTGCGCGCTGAAATGGCAACTGCCGTGCTGGAAGCGCACCGCAACGGGAAAATCAGGGCCGCCATCGGGCGCGCCTCCAACTTCTTTGGGCCGGACGATCACGTTGTCACCGATATGACTATTCGTGCGGCGCTGGATGGCAAAATCGTGAGCCTGTTGGGGCGGCTCGATCAGCCTCACACCTTCAGCTATGTGCCTGATTTCGGCAAACTGCTGGCGACCCTGGGGACCCGCGAAGAAGCCCTGGGCCAGGTCTGGTTTACGCCCAGTCCGGCGCCCGTCACCCAGCAGGAATTTGCCAAATTATTAGAAGCCGAAGTGGGCAAACCGGTCAAAACGCAGGTGGCCGGGAAGTTCCTGTTGAGTGTGTTTGGCCTGTTCAACAAGGGCGCCGCGGAAAGCGTGGAAATGCTTTACGAGTGGCAGAAACCCTTCGTTATGGACTCCGGCAAGGCTGAAAAGGCCTTTGGCTGGCAGGGCACGCCGTTAAGACAGGCGATCCAAGAGACAATTGCGTTCATCCGCGCATAAGATACGGAAAATATGATGAGCCCTATTTTTAACGGTAGATACACCGCCAAAACTGACCAGCCTTTTGTTGTTTTTCTAATCGGGATGCGCGTCAACCAGTGGTGGCGATTTGACAAGTGGCTGCCGGTCGCCAATGCGATGACCCCCATGCTAATGACGCTCTTTCAGAACCCTGAAAAAGGCTTTTTACACGGCGAATTTTTCTGGAATATGAGCGGCCCACTGTTGGTCCAGTACTGGCGCTCGTTCGAAGACCTGGAAAAATTCGCCCGCGCCCCCTCCGACCCGCACCTGGAGCCCTGGAAGAAGTTCAACCAGGCCGTCGGCGTGGGCGGGGTGGTGGGCATCTGGCATGAAACCTATCTGGTCAACCCCAACCAGTATGAATGTGTTTATGGCAATATGCCCAAATTCGGCCTGGGTGCGGCGATGGAGCATGTCCTGGCGGTGGGGCGGCGCGAAACCGCCCGCGCGCGGCTGGGAGCCAATCAGGCGGGGGCGTTACAGTAAACGCATTTCGTGCTGAACTGTTTCGACCCAGGCCTCGCGCAGCGGACGCGGGTCGAAACCCAGTTCGCGTTTGGCTTTGCTGTTGTCACCGAGATAGGTTACCCCCGCGATGATCCGCAGCCCTTCACCGGTATACGCTTCTGGCAGTGGAATAATTTTTTCCACCACACTCATCAGCGCCGACATGGCCTTGAGCATGCCGGGTTTGGCGCGCAGACCGGGCAGCGGCACACCGCTCACATCGGAAGCAATTTGCATTGCCTCGATGAAGGTGTGCGCTGGGCCGCATAAAAGATAATTCTGCCCCAGCCGGCCTTTTTGCATGGCCTGGATATGCCCGTGCGCGATATCGTCCACATGCGCCCAGGAAAAGGCGGTCTGTTCGGGCATAAGCGGCAGCTGGCGCTTCAAGAACTGGATCAGGGTTGTGCGCACACTGCTGGTGTCTCCCGGTCCGTAGATCAGCCCTGGCTGGACGATTACCAGCGGCAGCCCCTGGCGGATGAATTCCTCGGCCACCTGATGCGCCTCGGCCTTGGTCTGGTCATAGACGGAAAGGTGCTGCCCGTTGAACCGGTAATCCTCGTCCACCAATTTGCCGCCCGTGTCAGAGTTTACCGCCAGGGTGCTGGTATAAACCCCCTTGGGGATTTTCAACTCTTGCATAAGCGTCAGCACATTGCGTGTGCCTTCCACGTTGATTTTATAGGCCTCGCTTTTGTCGCGCACCCCCACTTTGTACCAGCCGGCAATGTGAAAAACGCCATCCACGCCGCTCATTGGGGCGCGCATGCTTTCCTTGTCGGTCACATCGCCTTTGTGTAGTTGCACGCCCAGGGCCGCCAGCTCGCTGGCTTTTTCTGGGCTGCGGACACTGGCCAGCACCTGGTGACCTGCTTCGATCAACTGGCGGGCCACATGCCCCCCGACAAAACCGGTTGCGCCGGTTAGAAAATATTTCATCTTTTTTCCAATCCTTTCAATAACGCGAACGCCATGCTGCGAAACTCGCGGTCAAAATCAACTTGAAAAACTTGCAACGCCGGGGCCGAGATGACTTGCTGCACAGCCGGCGCCGGGTTGGCCAGGTGTTGCAAACCGATTACCAGGGCCTGGAATTGCATGAGCAGGCGCGCACCCTCGCCTGCAGACAAAAACGGCAGGGCCTGTTCCAGCAATCCCCCGGTGCGGAGCATGCGCCCCAGCAATTCCTGCTTGAAGACCAGAATGGCCTCCACGCTGGAGTTTTGCTCCAGCGCTGTCGCTAAAATCGCCAACAGGCGGGTGAACCCGCTGCGTTCCCGGAGCGAGACGGCGAACATTTCCACCAGCGCGGATGGTTCTGCTGGGAGGGGGAGAATGGCCAGCTGTTGATCCACGCCATCGAACCAATAGGTCAATTGCTTGAGCGTAAGCGCCAGAAATAATTCTTCCTTGGTGCGGAAGTATAGAAACAGAGTTCCCTTGGCCAGTTGCGCCTCGCGGGCGATGGTGTCCATCGTCAGCGCTTCGTAGCTGGATTGCTGGAACAGATTCCAGGCACTCAACAGGATTGCCTCGCGACGTTCCAGTTTTTGCCCTTGCTGTCGGGCGCGTTTGCGTACGGGGGATTGCTGACTGTCGGTCATATAACTTGATTCTAAATGACTGGCGGTCATTTGTCAAGATGTTTATTTAAAGATTAAATGGGTGCCGGCAATTCTGTGCGAGGCGGATCGCTTGTGCCGATGTCAAAATTCGGCTATAGTGTGTTTATCGATCTCTCAGTACAGGAGGTTTGTCATGAAACCACTGGTCATCCATAACATCCATACTCATGTTTTTACAATTCACCATGTTCCGCTCAGGTTTTTGCCCTTCAACCTGGTTACATCCTTTAAAAGCCAGTTTTGGAACAGGATCATTCGGACACTCTTGCACTGGATTTCCGTCTTTACCAAAAATGAGCAGTTTCGCCATATTGTTGTCATGGCCGATGCCGCAGAACACGAAAAGCAGGAAGAAATCCTGCTTGATATGATGGGTTTCTACCCATCCCAAACGCGTTTCGGCTTGCTGTCAATGGATATGGACTATATGGAAGCCGGGCCGCCCGAACAGGATTTTCTGAAACAGTTGGAGCAATTGGCGGCGCTCAAACAAAAATATCCCGAACAGATCGTCCCGTTCATGGCGATCGATCCACGCCGCCCAGGTTTGTTGGATTTGGCAAAAAAGCAGATTGAGCTGGGATTTGGCGGCTTTAAGCTCTACCCGCCGCTGGGCTATTATCCCTTCGATGAACGTCTGGATGAAGTCTATGCCTTTGCCGAAGCCGAAGGGCTGCCTATCATCACCCATTGCTCGCCCGGCGGTATTTACTGGCGCGGAAGAATCACCCCCGAAATGCGTATTCACCCGAAAACGGGCGAGTTATTAAAAGGCCGCAACAATGCCGAATTTGCGCGAAATTTCAGTAACCCGGCAAATTATGAATATGTTATTGAAAAATTCCCGCGCCTGAAAATTTGCCTGGCGCACTTTGGCGGGGGAGAAGAATGGGACAAATATCTTGAAAACCACTGGCCGCCCGCCGAGGTCAAGCGCAGGCTGGACGGAAAGGAAACGCGCATGCCGATCTCGTGGTTTACCACCATTATCGAAATGATGGAAACTCATCAGAATTTGTATGCCGATATCGCCTACACGGCCCACCAGGAACGATTCCTGCCACTGATCAAAGTTTTGCTCAACACAACACTCCGTGAGAAAATTTTATATGGCTCCGATTGTTACATGGTGCAGTTGGATAAGTCTGAGCGCACTTTCAGCATCAACGTGCGCGGCTACATGGGCGAAAAGGATTATCGCCAGATGGCTGAAACCAACCCGCGTATATTTCTTAGAAGAGAAAAAGCTGCCAGCCCACAATCTTGAATTTGACAAGTGTCATCCAAATAAGGCAGATTGTCACCCGGATTGGTGACGCCTGTCACTTTGAGAAAAGAGCGATTGTGAATAAAATGGATTTATTCTTTGGAGGTACTGATGGCTGAGAAAAAATGGGAAGTGACGAAAGTTCGCTACTGTGACCATGTTGGTCATGAAGTGTCATTCGAGACAGAAGTTGTTTACCCCAATGACTACCTGCCTGATGCCCCACGTGTCGTAGCCCGGCGCTGCTCGAACGCCAAAGAATGCAATATGTTCGACAAACCAACCTGCGCCTGGTGCGGGACCAATCCGAACCACGAACCGCTTTAATTATCATTGATAAGCACGGACGGTTCTTCCTCCTCCGTTCCGTTGTAAACTCTCTCCTCCCTTCTGAGTTGGTCTGGCTGCGCCCGCTGATAAAGCGGGCGTATGTCGTTAAAGTCCCAGAAAAGCGCTGATGGCCGGGTCGTTGGGTTGCGCCAAGATCTCATCGGTCGGGCCTGCTTGCATCAGCTTCCCATCCAACAAAATCGCCAGGCGGTTGCCGAGTTTACGGGCCTCGTTCAGGTCGTGGGTGATGAAGATCGTCGTTGTGCCGCTTTCAGGCAGGATTTTCCCCAAATCGTCCAGCAGGCGCGTGCGGGTCGGCGAATCCAGCGCCGAAAAGGGCTCGTCGAGCAGCAGCAGTTCCGGTTCGAGAACCAGGGCCCGCGCCAGGCTGACGCGCTGTCCCTCGCCGCCCGAAAGCTCGTTGGCGCGCCGTTTTGACAGGTGCGAAATCCCCAGTTTTTCGAGCCACACTTCCACGCGGGGTTTGATCTCGCTTTTTGAAACGCCGCGAAAATGCAGGCCGGATGCCACGTTTTCATAGACGGAGGTGTCGAACAGGAGTGGTTCCTGCATCACCAGCCCGATCCGCCGCCGATACTGGAGCGCGGACTCAGCCGCAGCTGGTTTGCCGTTAAACCAGATCTCACCACGCTCGGGCCTGAGCAAGCGCGCCAGGGTTAAAAGTAATGTGCTTTTGCCTGCGCCGTTGGGGCCAACGACCGCCAGGATCTCGCCCCTGGCAATCGAGAGCGACTCAACTGTCAGCGCGATTTTCGCGCCTCGTCTGACGGTCAGCCCTCGCAGTGTTAAAAACTCTCCCTGCGTCATCTAAAATTCATCCTTCTGACTTTTGCGTTCTGCATTTATTTTCGCGCGCCCCTCTGCTGGATGACCGTCAGCGCCCAGTTGACCAGGAAGGTGATGGTCAAAAGCAGCAGCCCCAGGCCGATTGCCAGTTCGAAGTTGCCTTTGCCGGTTTCGAGCACGATCGAGGTGGTCAGCACCCGCGTCTGATAGCGGATATTGCCGCCGACCATCATGCTCGCGCCAACCTCCGAGATGACTGAGCCGAATCCGGCCATCAGGGCCGCCAAAAGTGGCAGGCGCGCCTCGCGCCATAACATCCAGACCATTTGCGGGGTGGATGCGCCCAGCCCGCGCAGTTGCAGTTGCAGGCGCGGGTCGAGCGCTTGCAGGGCCGAGGCAGTCAGTCCGGCCACAACCGGGAAGGAGATCACAACCTGGGCGATGATGATGGCGGTTGGGGTGTAGATCAATTTCAGGTCGCCGAGTGGCCCTGAACGCCAGAGCATGATCGCTACGAACAGGCCGACCACCACCGGAGGCAATCCCATGCCGGTGTTGATCAGGCTCAGCAAAAGAGAACGCCCGGGGAATTTGCCCAACGCCAACAGCGTGCCGAGCGGCAGGCCCATCAACAGGCTGATGCCGGTGGCGATACCGGAGATTTGCAGCGAAAGTAGCGTGATTTGGAGAAGTTCGGGCATGAAGGGTGTCAGGTGCGAATTTTGTAGGGATTAATTTTGCAGGGATGAATTTTGTAGGGGCGAAGCATTGCTTCGCCCCTACTTCGTCCCTACGATTGCAAACCAAATTTTACCCGAACTTGAATTTATTCCAAACCAAGGTCGGCATCAGTCTTATCCGCATCCGGGAAGAAGAGCGGCTGGCCGTATTTGTCCACGCCAAACTCTGCAATCATTTTCTGGATCTCCGGGTCGATCAGGAAGTTGGAGAAAGCCAGGGCGCCCTCGTAATTGGCGTTGGGCCATTTTTCGGTGTTGACCGTGATCACATGGTAGACATTCAGCAGGGTCTTGTTGCCTTCGACGATGATCTCCAGGTCGAGATTATCTTTGTTGGCCAGGTAGGTGGCGCGGTCGGTCAGGGTGTAGGCTTGTTTTTCGGAGGCAATCGTCAGCGTGGCGCCCATGCCCTGGCCCGATTCGATGTACCAGTCCAGACCTGCCGGTTCCAGTTCGGCTTTCTTCCAGAAGCTCAATTCCATTTTGTGCGTGCCCGAGTCGTCGCCGCGCGAGACAAAAGCGGCGCTTTTTTCGAAGATGGCGCGGAAAGCCTCCGTAGGGCCTGCGCCTTTGATGCCGGCCGGATCCTCGGCCGGGCCAACGATGATGAAGTCGTTGTGCATGACCAGGAAGCGGTCCTTGCCGAAACCGGCTTCCATCAGGGCCTTTTCGGATTCGGGGGCATGCACGAGCAGGACATCGGCATTGCCTTCTTCACCCATTTTGAGCGCAGCGCCGGTTCCAACCGCCACGGTTTGGACTGTGTAGCCAGTTTTTTCTTGAAAGAGCGGCACCAGCACATCGAGCAGGCCTGAATCCTGGGTGGAGGTGGTGGTGGCCAGGATCAGGGTCGGGTTGGCGGGCGGGGCGATTGCCGCGGTGGGTTGCGGGGTAGCAGCGGGCGTGCACGCGGAAAGCGCTATAGCCAGAACCAGGAACAGGGTCAGCAAGATCTTGCGGGGGGTGAGTTTCATGTAATCTCCTTTTTATTTTTATATTAAGGAAAAACTTAATATAAATCGCAAAAAAAAAATATCAGTGCATGTCAATCTCTTCGCCGGTATGCGATGTGTCGTATCCGCGCAACCCGTCCATCCCATGGCGGAAGGTTTGGGTTTGGAGCGTATCGAGCAGCGGGGCGAGCGCCTTGAGCTGCTCATCGGGCAGCACCAGATCGTAGCGTTCAGCGAAGAGCGGCACAAAATCCAGCCCGTGCTGGATGGCGGCGGCCTCCAGCCCGAGGGCGGCATCGGCCTGGCCAGATTGAATGGCGCTGGCGGCCTGGGTGTGGGTCTGGGCGATCTTTTCGTAGCCGGGGATGGCGGAAGAGGCGATCCCGAGCCTGTGCAGTTCGCTGTCGAGCCACAGCCGCGTCCCGGAGCCTGGGTTGCGATTAATGAAGCGGATTCCCGGCCGGGGCAGGTCTGCCGCGCTGCGGATCTGATGCGGGTTGCCGGGGGCGACCATCCATCCCTGGGTGCGGTGCGCCAGGGTTACCAGGTGCATGCGCCGGTCGGGGAACAGGCGGCTGACGAAGGGTGTGTTGTACTCGCCGGTCGTATCGAGCAGGTGCGCGCCGGATGCATTGCATAGCCCCATGCGCAGGTTAACCAGCCCGTCCAGGCTGCCGACGGGATGGACCAGGATTTCGACATAGCGGGCGAGCTGCTCCGCCAGGCGCTCAATCGCCAGATCGTGGCTGCCCGAAAAAACCAGCACCGGTTTTTCGCTGTGCGGCAGGATCATCTCTTGCAGCAAGAATCCGCCCGCTTTGGCGCGGTAGAATTTTTCGGTAACCCCGGCCGTAACGCGTACTTCGGCGATCTCAACCAGCCCGCCCGCTTCGAGGGCTTTCATATGGTGCTGAATCCAGGCTGGGTGTTTGCCGATCGCGCGCCCCAACTGGCTGAGCGTGGCCGGTTCAGACATCAACAGCCGCACAATTTCCATGCGGCGCGGATCGGCAAGCAGTTTGATCTGGTCAAATGAAACGAGCGGGGAGATAGTTTTCATTTTCATCTATTTAAGAAAAAACTTAATATAGTTAGAGTCTACACAGCACGGAAAGTTTTGTCAATGTGCGCAACAGGTGGAGAATGTCACTTCTCTTTTTGTGACAATGCTGACCCAGCCGGTGCGGGCTGCGGAGATGTTCTACGGTTAGATAAAAATTTCAGAATCCTGGCTCCAGCGCCGGCTCTGGCCGCCAAGATCTCCTGTGCGTTTGGGCTATTAACCGCAACTCAATAAGAAAGCGATTGGTGCGGGTATACTTGGCGTTGTGAGAGTATGTTGGGGTCGCTTCATTAACAGGTTAAAGTTTGTTTGACACTACCCCGTGCCTGTGATAAACTGCCGCATTAACTGAAATCATACTCATCCAGAGAGGCAGAGGGACCGGCCCTGTGAAGCCTCGGCAACCATTCTAGAAGGTGCCAATTCCGGCAGGCTAACAGCCTGGGAGATGAGAGCGGACATGTATGTGATTGTCGCCTCTCGTTTGAGAGGCGTTTTTGTTGATTGGGAGCGCGGCGGCAATGATTACTCTGCCCGGTTGGCGTTACTATAGAAATCTTACCCTGTTGCTGGTCGCGGGGATTGTTTCTCTATTTGCGTCTAGTCGCGCTTATTCAGAGCCGATCCATTGGCTGTGGGCCGTCCCGATTTTTTATCTGGCCTGGCTGGTCTGGGGTGCTTTCTCGTTCACCCATCCGCGTCGTATGCGTTACTGGACACTGGCCGGGCCTGAATTTGCCAGCCCGGTTTACGAGAAAATCTTATTCAAATCACGGGACGGATTAATCCTCTTCGGTTGGTATCTACCCGGACGGAACCGCGCCGCGCTGATTTTGGCGCATGGTCTTGGCAGTTCCGGGCTTGCCATGCAAGTTCATGCTGCCCCCCTGGTGCGCGCTGGATACAGTGTTTTTCTGATCGATCTGCGCGCCCATGCCAGCAGTGACGGTGATACATCTACGTATGGCGTACTGGAAGCCAACGATATTGCCGGAGCGGTTGATTATTTGCTCGCACGTAAGGATGTTGACCCCGATAAAATTGGTGTTCTGGGCATTTCTTTGGGAGCCCAATCGGCCTTGCGCGGTGCGCTGCAAAGCGAAGCCATCCGCGCCCTGGTGCTGGAAGGGTTGGGGCCGGCCAGCATTGAAGACCGCATCCGCCCGGCCAGTGTTCAAGAACGCGGCAAAAAGCTGTTGATGCTTTGGAACAAGATCGTTTACACCGTCATCCTGTTTGAACAATGGGTGTTCAATTTCTTTTCAGGCCAATGCCCCACCCCGCTGACCGCTGAGGTTGGTAAAATTGTGCCGCGTCCTATTTTGTTGATCGCTTGTGGAAAGCACGAGATCGATTGCAATCGGCGGTTTCAGGCCGCGGCCCAGGAATCTTGCACGCTGTGGGAACTTCCGAAGGCGCGTCACGCGGCGGCCCTGGCCTATGAGCCGCATGAATATCCCACGCGGATCATTGCCTTTTTCGATGCTGCTATGCAATTAAACCGTGAAAGCTGATAAATCTTCTCTCTGTTCTGAATGCGGCGCACCAGATTGTCAGGCGCGTTTTGATGAATTTCTTGTGCTCGAATTCAGTGACGCGGGCTATGGCGAGGTTCACCACCTGACGGTTGCGGCCTACATGCTCCAGCATTCGAGCAGGCTGACACGCGATGGCTGGCTGGAGATGCGCGGCCTGCTGCGCGAGTTCCTGGTCGAGAACAAACCGCCAAGCTTTATCCGCAAGCAGAACAAGAACAAGGTTGACAGTGGCAAGCGCGAGTTCAAGATCAAGTCGAAGACGGGCGAGCGCATCATCAGCCAGTCAACCTGGACCAAGACGATTTGCGATGTCCGCGCCGAGAATGCCGAAGCCTACTGCGCAGATGTGACCGAATGGGCGCGGGCGGCGCTGGAAGATGCCGTTGGGATAAACTTAAATCCCTAACTTGGAACATGGAAGCCCTGTGGGCTGGCACAATGAGTCCGCTTTAGCGGACTTGCATGAAATGAGGCAGGGATTTATCCCGCCGAAATGAATGGGCGTGGGCGACGCTGGATGATGTGAAAGGATAGGGAGTTCTTTTGTGGAGAAATAGATGAACACATATTATGAACCGTTTTTTTTTAGGATTCTACGGTTTTTTGGAGATACGTTCATCTGTACACTTGTGTTTGGTATGGGCATCCTAATGAAAGGTTATTGGTTTGCGTTCTTTGTTGTCATTTATTGGTTTTTTTATGTTGTTCGTTACAATTATTTAGGTGGTCAATCGATCACCATTACGCCCAATGGAATATTCTATTACATAAAACCTTTCCAAAAAATACAGGTTGGTTGGGATGGTTTTCAGAAAACAGGAAAATTTTTATTTCGCGAAGGATTATTTATCAAAGAAAGCTATTTAATCGCCAATGGCAAAGCTTTGTATATAACCTTCATCCCGCTGTCCATCTTTGCTCAAAACTGGCGCGATTCCGATATCGGCCAGCAAATCAAACAATTTGCGCCGTACTTATTCGAAAAAGAAAAATCTGTGCAATCTGCGGATGAAGAATTTTAAGGAGAAAGCATGACCACTCGCACTTACACCAACCGCCGCTATCTCGACGCCCTCGAAAAGAAAGTGCTCGTCTTCGATGGCGCTATGGGCACCAGCCTGCAAAAACAAAACCTGACCGCCGAGCACTTTGGCGGCGAAAAATACAACGGCTGCAACGATTTCCTCGTTATTTCTTTCCCAGAAGCCGTTGAAAAAGTCCATCGTTCGTTCATGGAAGTCGGCGTGGATGTGCTCGAGACGGATACCTTCCGTTCCAATCGCCTGACCCTCGGCGAGTACGGATTGGGCGAACGGACCCTCGAGATCAACATCGCCGCTGCAACCCTGGCGCGGCGTGTGGCCGATGAATTTGCCGCCAAGACCGGCCAGCCCCGTTTTGTGGCCGGTTCGATCGGCCCGAGCGGCAAGCTGCCCTCCGCTGACGACCCCGAACTCTCGAACATGCAGTTCGACGAACTGGCCGAACTGTTCCGCGAGCAGGCCACCGGCTTGATCCAGGGTGGGGTGGATGTGATCTTGATCGAGACCTCGCAGGATATTCTTGAAGTCAAAGCCGCCATAAATGGCGTGGTCAAAGCTTTCGGCGAGACCGGCGTCTGGCTGCCGATCCAGGCCCAGGTCACGCTCGATACCACCGGACGCATGCTGCTCGGCACCGATGCCCAGGCCACGATCGCCATCCTCGAAGAACTGCCGATCGATATGATCGGTCTGAACTGCTCGACCGGGCCGGAGCATATGCGCGAACCGATCCGCATTTTGGGCGAAGGCACACGCCTGCCGGTTTCGTGCATCCCCAACGCCGGGCTGCCGCTCAATGTCGATGGTCAGGCGGTTTACCCGCTCGAGCCGGAACCGTTTTCAGACGCGCTGATGGAATTCGTCACCAAAAACAACATCTCGGTCGTCGGCGGCTGCTGCGGTACCACGCCCGAGCACCTGAAAATGCTTGTCGAAAAGCTCAATAACACCCCGCACCCGGTCCGCCCCGAATCATCCGGCGCACCCAAGCTGGCTTCGGGCATCAAGGCCATGAACATGCAGCAAGACCCGCCGCCCTTCCTGATCGGCGAGCGCTGTAATGCCCAGGGCAGCCGCGCCTTCAAGCGCCTGCTGCTGGCCGATGACTGGGATTCGGTCCTGACCGTTGCCCAGGATCAGGTCGATAACGGCGCGCACGGGCTGGACATCTCCGTCGCGGTCACCGAGCGCGGCGATGAGGCCTACCTGATGCGCCAGGTGGTTCGCAAACTGATCACGGCAGGCATCGACCTGCCGCTGGTGATCGATACCACCGAACTGGATGTGCTCGAAGTGGCGCTTAAGACCGCGCCGGGGCGCTGCCTGATCAACTCGACCCACTTTGAAGCCGGGCGCGAAAAAGCGGACAAGATCTTTGCGCTGGCCAAAGAACACAACGCCGCCGTCATCATCCTGACCATCGACGAAGCCGGCATGGCCAAGACCCGCGAACACAAACTGGCGGTTGCCAAACGCATCTACGATGTGGCTGTCAACGAGCACGGGCTTGCCCCCGGCGCGCTGGTCTTCGACGACCTGACCTTTACCCTCGCCACTGGCGACCCCGAATTTGCCCCCTCGGCCATCGAGACGATTGAAGGCATCCGTCTGATCAAGGAAAACCTGCCGGGTGTCTTGACCTCGCTCGGCGTCAGCAACCTGTCCTTTGGTTTATCGGCCAATTCCCGCCCGACCCTCAACTCGGTCATGCTCTACCACTGCGTCAAAGCCGGCCTGGATATGGCGATCGTTAACCCGGCCCATATCCGCCCTTATGGCGAAATCTCGGTGGAAGAACGCGAGTTGGCTGAAGACCTGATCCTTAACCGTCGCCCGGATGCCTTGCAGCGTTATATCCAGTATTTCGAAGGCTACCAGGGCAAGACCGAGAACGACAAAGTTGACCCGACCATCGGCATGACCGTCGCCCAGCGTTTGCACTGGCGCATTTTGGCGCGTCATAAAGAGAACATCGAAGCTGACGTGGACGAGATCGTGGCGCTTGGAACCTACCCCACCAAGCATGAAACGGCTGTCGATGTTCTCAACAACGTTTTGCTGCCGGCCATGAAAGAAGTCGGCGATAAATTCGGCTCGGGTGAGTTGATCCTGCCTTTCGTTTTGCAATCTGCCGAAGTCATGAAAAAAGCCGTTGCCCATCTCGAAAATTACCTCGAGAAAAAAGAAGGTGTGACCAAGGGCACGGTCGTGCTGGCCACCGTTTACGGCGATGTGCATGACATTGGCAAGAACCTGGTCAAGACGATCCTCTCCAACAACGGCTACACCGTCATCGACCTCGGCAAGCAGACCCCGGCCGAGACCATCATCAGCAAGGCTGTTGAAGTCAATGCGACCGCCATCGGTCTCTCTGCGCTGTTGGTTTCAACCTCCAAGCAGATGCCGTTGATCGTTAATGAACTCCAGCGGCGCGGGTTGAAATTCCCGGTATTGATTGGCGGCGCGGCCATCAACCGCCGTTTTGGCCGCCGCATCTTGCAAGCCGAAGATGGCAACTTCTATCGGCCCGGCGTTTTCTACTGCAAAGATGCCTTCGAAGGTCTCGAAACGATGGACAGCCTGATCGACGACCAGAAACGCCCGGCGATGCTGGAAAAACTCCAGCAGGATGCCGATATGGAACTGGGCCGCGCTTCGCAAAAACCGGAACACCGCGTCACCGGACAAAAGAGCGCGATCGACCCGCAGCCTGTCTCGCTGCCGAAGGGCATCGAATTCGGCTGGAAAGTTGTCCGCTCGATGCCGCTCGAGATGGTTTTCCAGCACCTGAATATTAACGAACTCTACCGCCTGTCCTGGGGCGCGAAGAATAGCCACGGTGCGGAATGGCAAAAACTTCAAAAAGAATTTGACGCTCGCCTCGACCGGATGAAGCGCGAAGCCCTCAAAACCGGCTGGCTCAAACCGCAGGCCGTTTACGGTTACTTTCCCTGTCAGGCAGACGGCGACGATCTGATCATCTACGACCCGGCCTCCATTGCAGCCGGCGGCCAGCCTGTCGAGACGACCCGTCTCCACTTCCCGCGCCAGCCCCACGATGATCATCTGGCGCTCTCCGACTACTATGCTCCACTTGATTCTGGCAAAATGGATGTGGTCGCTTTCCAGGTTGTGACCGTTGGTCTGGAAGCCACTGAAAAATTTGACGCCCTGCAGGCCGCAGGCGATTATTCTGATGGTTATTTCACCCACGGGCTGGCTGTTCAGACCGCTGAAGCGACCGCCAACTACCTGCACGAACATATCCGCCGCGAGCTGGGGCTGGCCGCCGATCAAGGCAAGCGCTACTCGTGGGGCTACCCCGCCATCCCCGAGCTGGAAGATCACCGCAAAGTCTTCGACCTGCTCCCGGCCGAGAAAGAGCTTGGAATGTCGCTCAGCCCCGCCTATCAGCTCATCCCCGAACAATCCACCGCGGCGATCATTGTCTTCCACCCACAGGCCAAATACTACAGCGTTGGCGAAAGCCGCGTCGAACAGTTAATGCGCTAACGTAGAGCGAGAATTGTGGGGCGGGATAACATCCCGCCCTTCTCTTCTTTGAAAAACGCGGGATAGCATCCCGCTCCACGGAGCATTCATGAACAAATTTCTCTCTTTATTGGAATCCCCCTCCCCCCTGCTTGCCGACGGCGCGATGGGAACTTTGCTCCACACCCATGGCGTGGAACATACCCATTGCTTCGATGAACTCAACCTGACCGATCCGGCCCGTGTGGCGGATGTCCATCGTCAGTATATCGACGCGGGCGCGCAGATCATCCTTACTAATACTTTCGGCGCGAACCGTTATAAACTGCACAAACACGGCCTGGACGATAAAACCGCCCAGATCAACCGGGCCGCTGTCGCCCTGGCCCGTCGCGTGGTGGATGCCTCCTTCAAACCGGTGCTCATCGCCGGGGATGTTGGCCCGCTGGGGGTGCGGATCGCTCCTTACGGGCGCGTTCAACCCCACGAAGCGCGGGCGGCTTTTGCCGAGCAGATCCTGTCTTTCGACGGTGTCGATCTGATCGTTATCGAGACCATGACCGATCTGTACGAAGCCCTCGAAGCCATCGCTGCCGCCAAGGAGGTTGCTCCGCAAACACCCGTCGTCGCCACGATGACCTTCACCCGTGACAACCGCACCCTGCTCGGCGACGATCCTGCCAAAGTGGCGATCGCCCTGCGCGATGCCGGGGCAGATGTGGTCGGCGTCAACTGCTCCGGCGGCCCGGCCCAGCTCATCCGCATTTTGCGCGAGATGCGTCAGGCGGTCTCAGCCCCTGGAGCGGATACACAAGCCGGCCCCTACTTATGGGTTAAACCCAATGCCGGATGGCCCGAACACGTTGGCGGGCGCGTCATGTATGCCGCTGCGCCCGAGTATTTCCGTGATTATGCCCTGGAGTTTTGGAAGGCCGGCGCAAATGTCATCGGCGGCTGCTGCGGAACAACCCCCGAGCATATTGCCGCCATGCGCAAAACACTCGATGCTCATCCGGATATTCAAGTCGAAGCTGTCCAGTCTGTTGATTCGGTCAGCACCTCCGAAACAGCCGGCGCAGAGCCACCTTCTGAACTGGCGCAGAAATTCGCTGCCGGGAAATTTGTCTACGCTGTCGAAATGGACCCGCCGCGCGGTTTGGCCACCCAAAAACTGGTTGCGGCTGCGTCCCTGCTCAAAGAAGCGGGCGCGGATGTGATCGATGTGGCCGACAGCCCGATGGCGCGTATGAGAATGTCTGCCTGGGCGGTTTGCGATATCATCCAGCGCAAGATCGGCATCGAGACCACGCTCCACTTCCCGACCCGTGGACGCAACCTGCTGCGAGTGCAGGGTGACCTGCTGGCCTCGCATGCTCTTGGGGTTCGTAATGTGTTTGTTGTTATGGGCGACCCGACATCGATTGGCGATTATCCCGAAGCGGCCGATAACTACGACCTGGTCCCGTCCGGGCTCGCAAAACTGATCAAACAGGGATTCAATGCCGGCGTCGATCATGCCGGGGCCTCGATTGGCCAGCCGACCAGTTTTTATGTCGGCGCGGCGCTTAATCTGTGTTCGCCCGAACCCGAAACGGAAATTAAAAATCTGAAGCGCAAGCTCAAGGCCGGGGCGGATTTCTTCCTGACCCAGCCGATCTACGACCCGGAAAAGGCGCAAGGTTTCTTGCAGCGATTTGCCGAACAGACCGGTGCGCCGCTCGACAGGCCGGTGCTGGTCGGGATTTTGCCCCTCGCCAGCGTGCGCCATGCCAATTTCCTGCAAAACGAAGTCCCGGGCATCGTGATTCCCGAGCAAACCATGCAGCGGATGAACCAGGCTGGCGACGGGGCATCCCGCGAGGGTGTCAAAATTGCCGTTGAATTAATCCAACACATCAAACAATGGGCGCAGGGCGTCTATATCATGCCGCAATTTCATCGTTATGATCTGGTGGCAGAGATCATTGAAGCATCAACAATATAAGACAACCAGGCGCTCAGAAAAAGATTAAATGCCCCCGTTTAATTTGCTCCGACTACGTATTAAACAAGCTCTCAGTGTTCTTCTTTTAATTTTGGCGCTGGTGTTTGGTTTGGTGGGGCTGAGTGACCCGGCTTTTGCTGGATATATGATCCCGCAAAGCGATTATGTTACATCCTGGGAAAATAAAATAGCTCCGATGAAAGATATGCTCCCAGACGATCTGGGGAGCATTGGTTATATTTCAGATGCCACCATTCAGCCTGACCAGCCTGCTTCAGATGATTATATTGAGTACTATTTAACGCAGTATAGTTTGGCCCCGATCTTCGTACAGCGCAGTATTGAGTTCGATTGGATCATCGTCAACAGCCAGCATCCCGAAATGCAAATTTGGTTGGATAAATCGATTGGCAGTCACACCTTGCAAGAAATTGGTGGCGGTTTGTTTTTGCTGGAGCAGCAGAAGTGACCCTGTTATTGGCTTTCCTGATCTGGATCCCAAAACTGATCCTGGGCTTTAGCCTTGCGGATTGGCTCTGGCGTGACCGCCAGCCTTCCGGGTTGGGATTTAAGTTCTTCCTCGCAGTTCCACTTGGGTTGGGATTGTCCTCGATTTTCTTTTTTGCTTGGCTTGCCACCGGGCTATCTTGGGCACTTTACCTGGTTTTGGAAGCGTTCATTTCCTTGGGATTTCTGATAATCCTGTTCCGAGACAAAACTTTATGCAAAATGCCAGCAAATGGCTTTTTCAGTTTTCCCCGCCTGAAAATTGTTTCAGTGGTGCTGACCCTGCTGATCGCTGTGATTGCCTTTATATTTTTTCTTCGTTATGCGTTGCAATTTCCGCATGGGTACGAAGATGCCTGGTTTATCTGGAACATGGCTGCGCGCTTTCTGTTTCGCGCATCAGACTGGGCCTTGCGTTTCCGGGAACAGAGTGCGCTTTGGCATCCAGATTATCCGTTGCTCTTGCCGCTTAATGTTGTTCAGGGCTGGGCCCTGGTTGGGGAAACCACCCGCATCCCCATGGCGCTGGCGGCGCTGTTCACTTTCAGTATCCCTGGCATGCTTTACACTGTGCTTCTACGCTTGCGCGGCCCGCTCCTGGCCGCTTTGGGGTCAACTCTGTTGCTTATGACGCCCTGGTTTGTACTCTATGGAACCCAACAACAGGCGGATATTCCGCTGGCAGCTTTTTTGTTGGGGGCCGTAGCGTTTTTGGCCTTCTATCTGCGTGAGCAACAACTGTCTCTGTTGATCCTTTCAGGGCTGGTGGCCGGGTTCGCCGCCTGGATGAAAAACGAAGGTTGGCTTTTATGGGTAAACCTGATGGGAGTTTCTCTGACACTTGCCTGGCGCGAGAAGCGGCTTCAACCGCTGGCAGCTTTCCTGGGCGGAAGCCTTCCACCCCTGATCGTTATCCTGGCTTTTAAAATTTTGCTTGCCCCAGAGAGTGATTTGTTTGTCGAAAATGGCAATTTGATGGCACAATTAAGTGACCCGGTCCGCTATGCTCAGGTTTTCTCGGCTTTTGCCAGGCAGATCAGCGATTTTGGGGGCTGGCCACTTGGTATTTTTTGGTTTTTACTGGTTTTTAGCCTGATAAGCGGTTTTGATCGAGGTTCTTTACCTATAGGTTTTTGGCTTTGGGCTGTGTTTTGTATTCAAATTGTGGGCTACTTTGCTATTTACATCATCACCCCGCACGATTTGGATTGGCACCTGAGCACATCCCTTAATCGCCTGTTGATGCAAATCTTCCCGCTGGCTTTGTTAGCTTGCCTGGCGAGCCTGAAGATGATTTTACCCATCGGAGAGATAAATCATGTTACTCACGATTGACATTGGCAACACCAACCTGACCATCGGACTCTATGATGGCGATATGCTCGCCTGGCATTGGCGGCTTGCCACCGACCACGCCCGCATGCCCGATGAATATGGCTTGCAACTGCTCGGGCTGCTGACTCATGCCGGGCACAAACCCGCTGATCTGACCGGAATTGCTCTGGCTTCGGTCGTTCCGAACCTGACCGGGCGGGTTACTTTGGCTTGTAATCAATACTTGAAAAGCGACCCCTTGGTGGTCGATGCCGGCGTTAAAACGGGCATCCGCATTCGCTACGAAGATCCCAAAGCCGTTGGCGCGGACCGGGTCTGCGATGCCGCAGCGGTGATGAAGCTCTATGGTGGCCCGGCCTGTGTTGTCGATTTTGGCACGGCCACTACCTTCAACGCGATCACCGCCGAGGGTGATTATCTGGGCGGGGCCATCACCGCCGGGATCAACCTGGCAGCCGAAGCCCTGTTTGCGCGCGCCGCCAAACTGCCGCGCATCGACCTGCAGCGTCCACCGAGTGTTATTGGGCGTAATACCATCCACGCCATGCAGTCGGGATTGTTGTTCGGGTATGTCAGCATGGTCGAAGGCATGGTTTCCCGCTTTCGCGAAGAACTCGGCCCGAAGATGAAGGTTATCGCCACGGGCGGGCTGGCAGAAATTGTTGCCAAAGAAACGGATGTCATTCAGCATATCGCTCCCTGGCTGACCCTCGACGGGTTGAGGATCATCTGGCGGCTAAACCAAAGCTAAGCGGGATGAAAGCTTTCTTTATCCAATTGTTGCGCGTTCTGGCGGTTGGCTATCTGCTCATATACTTTTCAGAGCATTTGTTTTGGGCGCAGATTCGGCCTGATGACAGCCTGGCGAACTGGCTCAGCACCTGGTTGGCCTATTCGTTGGCTGCTTTTGTTTTTCTGACCCTGTTGTCTGTTTTTAAGGTCGCATCAAAGTGGGCCTTGTTTTTGGCCGCGGCGGTCTTTGGCTGGCTGGTGGAAGGCGTCATCGTCCAGACAACCTATGAGCAGTTGCCACTCTCGATCTCGTTCACAGGCTTGGCCTGGCACGCCTTGATCAGCGTCATGTTGGGCTGGTATGCCATTCCTAAACTATTGCTTCAAAACAGCCCTTTTGCCACTTTGCGCGTTGCCGGGTTGACTGGCCTTGGTTATGGACTGTGGGCCATCTACTGGTGGGTCGAGGAAGGTCAGGCCAGTTCCATTGCTGAGTTTGCCACGTTTTCATTTTTATCTACTGGCGTATTGATTTTTGCCTATTGGCTCAACAATCTTGCTTCGAAGCACCCTTTCGCTCCATCCAGGCTGGCAATTGGTTTGAATTTGCTGGCTTTTCTGCTCTTTTTTGTGTTTGTAACGGTTCCTGCTGCACCGGTGGCTTTGTTTCTTTTGCCGATATTGCTGGGTTCGGCGATCTGGGGACTGTGGAAAACCCGTCAGACCCCTGGCGAGCCCTTCTTGGAATCTCTGACCGGGACGATCCGCTGGTGGAACTATCTGCTTTTGCTGCTTCTTCCGCTATCTGCCGTGGCTGTTTATTCTCTGGCCTGGGCGCTGGATTTGCGCCTGTACACCAACTGGGTATTGTATATCATCACAACTCCCCTGGGTTTTGGGCTGTTTGGATATAGCCTGTACCAAGCCTGGCGCGCGAAAACTACCCTATCATGAAACAACGAACCGAATTTATCATCTTTTTGCTCATCCTGGCTGGTGGGCTGATTCTGCGCCTGGCGGCGCTAAATGACCCGGTTAGTTACGACGAAGCCTATACCTACATTGCTTTTGCCCGCCAGAACTGGTTTGGCATTCTTTCAGACTACAGCCTGCCCAATAATCACATTCTGCACAGCCTGCTTGTCAAGATCAGCACCGGCTTGTTGGGCAACCATCCCTGGAGTATGCGCCTGCCCGCTTTTTTTGCCGGGCTGGCCACAATTCCGTTGGTATATCTGCTTGGCAAACGTTTATTCAACCCGGCAACGGCCCTGGCGGCCTCCGTGCTGGTGGCCTGGCTGCCAGCCATTGTCCGCTACGATACTGCCGCGCGCGGCTATAGCCTGATCAGCTTTTTCACCCTTTTGGCCTGGCTGTTGGCTTTGCTTGCGCTTGAGACAGACCGTTTGCGCTACTGGCTGGGGCTTTCTGTCAGCATCGCGCTGGGTTTTTTCACCATCCCGACCATGGCCCTGCCTGCGGGCGGTATTTACCTGTGGATTTTTGGCGAAATCTTGTTGCGCCGCGAAAAGCGCCTGGCTGTTTACCTGCGCTGGTTTGTTTCAGGCCTTGTCTCTGGGCTTCTGACTTTTATTTTGTATCTCCCCGTTTTGCTGGTCAGCGGCTGGCGAAAATTGCTCGCCAATGGCTTTGTCATGCCGGTTGAGCGCGAAGCTTACTTCTCGAAAGTACTCTGGCGGCAACTTTCGGCGACCTGGGATTTGTGGAATCTGGACACGCCGCTGGCCCTCAGCCTGCTTCTCGTCCTGGGCATTGTGCTTTCTCTGGTTTTTTCAGGACGGAACGTTGCCACCCGTCTCCATTTTGCCGTGCCGATGCTGTTTTGGATCACCCTTTACGTGTTGCTGCGTCGCCCGAACGCTTTTGACCGTTTTTGGGCCTTCCTGCTGGCCCCGGCTATGCTCTGGGCGGCGGCAGGCTGGCTCGCAGCGGCCAGCCATCTTCGGCTGGGACGGTTCCGCGCATCGGACCTTCTTAGCGCCGCGAGCGTTTTGGCGTTGGTTGCAGTTGCAGTCGCCTCGTTGCCTTCCATCCCGCAAAAATGGGTCAAAATGGGTAATATCGAGGCCATGGCCATCGAATTACAGCCTGGCTTGCAAGATGGTGATATGGTGCTGGTAGGTTACCCCAATGACACCCCGCTCTGGTACTATCTCTCCCGCCTGGATGTGGATGATTCTATCTGGCAGGCTCGGCCGGACTTTAAGCGCGCTTTTGTGTTGGCATCCACCTACTATGAACAAACCCCCGAACGGGTTATCCGCGATAGTAAATTGGATCCGATCCTTTTTGACCTGGCGGGCGCAACCCGGCTTGGCAAGGTTGGTTTTATCGAAGCATACCTGATCTATCCCGCGCCTTCAAAATAAGCGTTCCGGCAGCACGGATATGCTACACTAAGAGAATTACATCGTCGTTTGCGGAGGAGCTTCCATGACCGAACAAAAATCTGGCGCACAAATCAGCACAAAAGCCTTTCTTCAAGCCGTCTCCATTATTTTCCTGCTGATGATGGTTGCCGGCATACTGACGTTGGTCATCCCTGCCGGTGAATATACCCGCCTTCAAGTGGATGGGCGCGAAGTGATCGACCCCGGTTCCTTCCACTTTATCGAACGTCCCGACTTCCCGGTCTGGCGCTGGTTTACAGCTCCTTTTGAAGTTCTTGCCACCCCCGACGGGCTGACCAAGGTTGTGCCCATTATCGTTTTCATCCTGCTGGTTGGCACCGCATTTGGGATCATGGACAGGAGCGGTATTATGCAGGCGGTGGTGGCGCGCATTGTTAAAGCCTTTGGCGGGCGCAAATACGTTCTACTGCTGGTGATTACCTTCTTCTTCATGGCACTTGGAACTTTTTTTGGCATTTTCGAAGAAGTTATCCCGCTCGTGCCGCTGATGATTGGGCTGGCGTACTACCTCGGTTGGGATTCGCTTACCGGCTTGGGCATGTCGGTCCTGGCAACCAATGTTGGCTTTTCGACTGCTGTCTTCAACCCCTTCACGATTGGCATCGCTCATCAACTCTCCGGGTTGCCGCTTTACTCCGGAGCAGGCCCGCGCATTGCGCTTTTTGTGGTCGTTTATATCATCCTAGCCCTTTTCATCACGAACTACGCCAAAAAGATCGAGCGCAGGCCCGAAGCCTCGCTTGTCTATAACGAGGACAAAGCCGAAAAAGCCAAATACGGCAGTTTCAACGTGGAAGACACCATCTCCAGCGACCCGCGCATGAAACGCGGCGCCATATTCCTTGGTGTTTTCTTCGCGCTGATCCTGGTTGTGTTGGTTTCCGTTCCGCTTTTCCCGCTATTGCGTGATGTTGCCCTGCCGCTGACCGGGTTGCTGTTTGTGTTTGGCGGTATTGGCGCCGGGCTAATCTCCGGGGCAGGCAAAAACGCCTGGAAAGCCGCCTGGGATGGCTTTCTCGGCATCACCCCCGCCATCCCGCTCCTGATGATGGCCGCCAGCGTCAAACATATCATCGCCTCGGGTGGCATTCTCGACACGGTTCTGCACTGGGCAAACAATGCCCTGGCCGGCACCAGCCCCTTTGCTTCTACGCTGATGATCTACGGCCTGACCCTCGTTCTCGAACTTTTTATCACATCCGGCTCTGCCAAGGCCTTCCTGCTCATCCCGATCATCATGCCGCTGGCAGACCTGGTCGGAGTCAACCGCCAGATCGCGGTCAGCGCCTATACCTTTGGCGATGGCTTCTCGAATATGGCCTACCCCACTAATGCCGCCTTGCTGATCACGCTAAGTCTTACGGTCATTCCCTTTCCCAAATGGCTGCGCTGGGTACTTGGCCTGTGGGTTTGGATTATTCTCGCGACGATCATCTTCTTGGCGATTGCTGTCTCTACCAACTACGGCCCGTTTTGACCCATGTCCACAGTCCCGGATTCTTACAACCAGTCCCGCGATCGGTTCCGCGCCCGGCTGGCTTCGCTGACTCCCCTTTGGCCTGCCTCCCGTTTGGCGAGCCTGCCTCTACCCTCAGCCCCCGACCTGACGACAGACATTCTCCGTGCTGACGCGCTCTCGGCCCGGCAAAGGTTGATTGTTCTCTCGAGTGGTTTGCATGGCATTGAAGGCTATCTCGGTTCTGCCATCCTGGAACTTTTCTTCGATGAATATCTTTCGCGCCTCGACCCGCAAACGACCGGCCTCCTGCTGATCCACGCCATCAACCCCTGGGGCATGAAACATTGGAAACGCACCAACCCCGCTAATGTGGACTTAAATCGCAATTTTATCGAAACCGAATTTGCCAGCCTGCGCAATTTCAACGTTGATTACCCCGCTCTCTCAGCTTTTCTCAATCCCCCATCTCTGCTCAGCAATCTCACCTTGTCCAACCTGGGCTTTCTGGCCAGCACCCTGCACAAACTCGCCACCTTCGGGGCGCGCCGCGTCCGCGAAGCGGCCCTGATGGGGCAATACCTGCAGCCTGCAGGTATCTATTTTGGCGGAACCGACCAACAGCCCGAAACGACCGCCATGATGGATCTGTATCGGCAGGCGTTCTCTGGCTACGAAGAAATCGTTCACTTTGACATGCACACGGGTTACGGACCTCGCAACCAGATGACCCTGGTCACATCCCCGCACGAGAAAATGACCGCGCCCCAAATTTCTGCCCGCTTCGGCGCGCCACGTGTTGCAACTGCCAACCCGGACGAGTTCTACACCATGCAGGGTGATATGACCGACTGGGAATACCGTCTGGTCGAGAAAGAATTCCCCGGCGCGAAGTTTTTCGGGGCAACCTGTGAGTTTGGGACCTTTGGTGAATCCATTTTGCAGGGCGCGCGCAGTTTGCGGATCACGATCTTCAAGAATCAGCTTAATCAGCACGGTGCAAGCCCGCAGGCCGCTGCCTGGATTGAGCACGAATATCGTGAGCTGTACTTGCCGTCCGAGCCAGCCTGGCTGGATAAAGCCCTGGCAGATGCGCGCCTGATATTTACCAGACTGGTTTGAGCAATATCTCCCCCAACCTCATGCTCTGAACATCAATAATTGTTACGGACAGCGCAATTCTAATCTGGGTTGTGGCAGCCCGCCAAAAGCTTCTTGAACCGGGATGCCATCCCATTCTGCCGGGATGGGCAAACCAAGCGCCCAGGCAGCAGTAGCGGCGGTATCGGTAGTGTTTATTGAGACTTTTATTTCACCGGGGACAA
Source organism: Chloroflexi bacterium HGW-Chloroflexi-6 (assembly GCA_002840685.1). GTDB lineage: Bacteria > Chloroflexota > Anaerolineae > Anaerolineales > Villigracilaceae > UBA8950. The sequence goes on from PHBU01000003.1 coordinate 288,227, forward strand.
CGCCTGGCCCGTTGATGATCCAGGGAATGGTCATATCTTCGCGCAGGCTGGAGCCGTGGGTTTGTTCGTGGCCGCCATGATCGGCGGTGATGATGAACAGCGTCTCCTCGCGCAAGCCTGATTCTGCGAGCGCGGCCAGGATGTTGCCAATGGCTTCGTCGGCCCGGCGCAAAACGCTGAACTGCTCGGGGGAGAGCCAGCCGTATTCGTGGCCCATCCAATCGGCAGTCGGGAAGTGGATAAAGGTCAGGTCAAATCCCTTTTGTAGTTCGGGAATGATCTCAGCAGTAATCACCAGGTCGCGGTCGTTGATGTAGCGATATACATCGGTCGTTTCAGGGGGTGTCACCTGGCGCAGTTTTTCCTTGCCAACGAACATGATGGTGCGCATTTGAGCATCTTTTGCCAGTCTGAAGAGCGATTGCCCGGCGGCATATCCGTTTTCGGGCAGGTAATCGTTCCAGTTGATGCCGTGTTTATCGGGGCATTGCCCGGTTAACATGGACGCGTGAGACGGCAGGGTGGCGCTGGGAAAGATGGTCTGGGCGGCCATCGAATAAGCCCCGGTTCTCATCAATTCGAGCAGGTTGGGCATCGGGGCAAGCGAGATGGCGTCGGGGCGCAGCCCATCGATGCTCAAAATCAGCACGCGGCGCGGGCGCGGGATTTCGGTGGGAGTCGCTGTCGGAGTGGCACTCGGCTGCGGGGTGGGGCTGGGTGTGGAGGTTGGCGCAGCCGTCGAAACGGGAGCAGGCGAAGGTGAGTCTGTGGCGGCGATGGGTTGGGGCGCGGAATCAGGCCTGGCGGCGGGGAAACTGCCGCAGCCCGCTAAAAGGCCAAGCGCAATCCATAGTCGGAACAGTGAAAAAAAGGTTCTTGACATTTCGTAATTTCTTCCTAAACTATTTAAAAATCTAATTTTATTCTTTTATATGGAGGAAGCTATGCCTGCATTAAATCGTGTTCAGTTAATGGGTTATCTGGGCAAAGATCCCGAAAGCCGCTACACACCTACTGGTAAGAAGGTTGCCCATTTTAGCCTGGCCGTGACCCAGCGTTGGAAGACCGGCGGTGAAACCAAGGAATATACCGAGTGGGTCAATATCGAAGCCTGGGGCGGCCTGGGCGAGATTTGTGAGAAGTACTTGCATAAAGGTTCGCTGGTTTATCTGGAAGGCCGCTTGAAGACCGATAAGTACGAGGAAAAAGGTGAGACAAAGTATTTTACCAAAGTGGTAGCCCTGCAAATGCAGATGCTGGACCGCAAACCTGCCGACGAGATTGTTATGGAAGTTGATGATGAAGCCGGGGAATATGATGTGTAAAGTTTTGCCGCATGTGTAGTGGAAAAAGAAAGACGAAAGAAGAAATGGATCAACCTTTCTTCTTTCGTCTTTTCGGTTAATTATTTTGCCTGCCAGGGCAGTTTTACAGTTTTTCCAGCTCGTCCACCAGGCCGCTCAGGACATCGAAGCCGCCCTGCCAGAAGGCCGCGCTGCGGATGTCGATGCCGGATTCTTGCAGGATCTTTTCGGGGGCTTCGGAGCCGCCAGCCGCGAGCAGTTTCATGTACTTGGGCTTGAACGATTCGCCTTCGGCTTTGAACTGTTTGTAGAGCGCCAGCACCAGCAGTTGCCCGAAAGCGTAGGCGTAAACGTAGAAGGGGGTGTGGTAGATGTGCGGGATGCTGACCCATTCCCATTTGAACTCGTCGCTGATTTCAACCGAGTCGCCGAACTGGATTTTGAGATTTTCGAGATAGGCGGCGGCCAATTCATCGACCGAGGCGTTGTTCTGGACCATCTCGTGGGCTGTTTTCTCGAACAGGGCGAAGAACGACTGTCGCATGATGGTGGCGTAGTTGTCGTCGATCTGACGGAAGAGCATGTCGCGGCGCACAGCCGGATCGGTTTCTTCGGCCATCAGGCGGTCGATCAACATCATTTCGCCAAAGGTGGATGCAGTTTCAGCCAGCGGCAGGCAGGATTGTTGGGTGAAGGCGCTGTGCTTTTCAGCCAGCATCGAGTGGATGGCGTGGCCGAGTTCGTGGGCCAGGGTGGCAACATCGTCGCCCTTACCCTGGTAATTGACCAGCACCCAGGGTGTTAGGGCGGGTTCAACCGTCCAGCAGAAAGCGCCGCCGCGTTTGCCTTTGCGGACTTCGCTATCGAGGTGGTTGTCGTCAAAGACGCGTTTGGCCTGTTTGGCGAAATCGGGGTGGAATTCGGAGAACGATTCGAGCACCATTTGAGCGGCTTTTTCGAAATCGTAGTTTTTGCTCGATTTGCTGACCGGGGCGTAAACATCGTAACGGCGCAGTTTATCCATGCCGAGCAGGCGGGCTTTGATCTTGAAGAAACGCTGGAAAACGTGCGCATTTTTCTGGGCGACCGTCAGCAGCGCTTCGACCGCTTCGTCGGGGATATCGTTGCCCAGGTTGCGGGCCGCGATGGGGTTGGCGTGTTTGCGCAGGGTGACGTTTTCGTTGCGCCAGTCGCGGACGAGGGTCTGGTACATTTGCCCAAGAATTGCGCCGTCGTCGCCGTAGACGCGGTACAGTTCCTGGTAGGCGCGGGCGCGCAGGTCGGGGTCAGGCTGGCGAACGTAGGACATCAATTCGCCGCGAGTCAGCTCCTTGGTTTCACCATCCACTTCGAGTTTAAAGGTGTAGCGGTTGGTGATCGAGTCGTACAGGTTGGTCAACGCGCCGGCGCCGGTGACGTTCTTCAGGTTGACGATCTTTTCTTCCGGTTCACTCAGGGTGTGCGGTTTTTGCAGGCGCAGGGCTTCAAGGTAGTAACGATAATCGCCTGAGACATCCAAAAAGCGTTTTGTGCTGGCATCGTCCAGTTCTTTCCACCACAGGCTGAAGAACAGGGTGCGGTTTTCCAACTCGGCAAAGAACTGCTGGACACGCCCCATCAGGGCCGTGGCAGTCTGGTTTTGGGTATCGGCAGAAAAGAGCAGGCCGGCAAAACCATATACGCGATAGGCCAGGCGGGTGGTTTTTTCGGAATGTTCCAAAATTTCCATGAAGTGTTCCACATCCATGCCGGGATTCAGGTCAGCGCGGTATTGCTCGAATTCTGCAACTTGTTTTTGCAGCTCGCCGAAGGCGGCTTCGAGTTCGGGGGCATCTGTGGCGGGGAACAGGTCTGTCAGGTTCCAGGGGGATTGGCTAAAGGTCATAGAAAACACTCCTGTAAATTTGAGTTAGATATTGACCTAATTGTATCAGGGAACTGCTAAAAATCGGTTTTTTAATGTGTAGTAAATATAATTTTGCCAGAGTGGGATGATCTCACTATAGCGATAATCGTGGTTGGAGAAGGTTTGCAGGATGACCCGGCCATCGTAACAGGTTGCCAGCACACCGTAATCAGATTTCTGTTTTTGGAAAGTGCCTGCCAGCAAGGTGGCGTCACTGCCCGGGGAGAGTTTGATCAAATCTCCTGCCTGAGTCCACCAGTAGCGGCTGTAGTGGATCAGGGCTACCGTGTCGTTGGGTTCGCTGAAAACCAGGTGGTCTGATTGCAGCCAGTAGATCGATTCGGCCAGGTCCCAATCGCGCTGGAAACGCACCCCGCAGCCGGTCAGCACCGATTTGATGCGTCCCTCGCCCAGGGTGTCGAGATACCAGACCTCGGCGATCAGGGCGGTATCATCGCGGCTGATGCGTTCGTTGATCACATCCCAAAATTCGCCCTGTACTTTGGTTTTTGATTCTGCGCCGACGATGATCAGATCCCATTTGGTGGATGAGTTCAGCTGACTCATGAAATCTCCGCTGCGGTCGCCGATGTGGGTGTAGGTCAGTCCCATGCCGTCGAGAGCGTCCCTGATCCACAACCCGATATCCTGGGTATCTTCGTAAACCAGGATTTTTGCGGTTTTCATCCGTTCATCAACATCTTGGGTGGCGGTGGCCACGGTCTCGGCTGGCTGGTCTGTTGGGGGAACTTCAGGCGGCGCCTGGGTGGGTTCTTGCGTCGGTTGAAGGGCAGGCTCCGGCGTGGCCTGGGCAGCGGTTTGCGTCAGTTGTTCAGCCATCATTGTCGATTGGATCTCAAGGGCGATTTTGGTTGTATCCAGTTCAGGCGCAGCGGCGGGTGCTTCTGCATCAGGCGATGAAATGGTCACATTGGGCAGGCTGCAGGCCAACCCAACGGCGAGAAGCATGAGCATTGACAACAATATCTTTTTGCCTGGCATATTTTCCTCCTTTTTTACCAAACCAGTGTTGATGTTGCGAACACCTCCTATTTTGCGCCTTTTTTCACTTGTTTTCAATGACAAATAAGAAAACCGGAGCGATCAGGCTCCGGTTTTCTTTGATTTATGTTACTGCTGCACTTGCGGTAGGTCTTTCATGGCTTCGGCTACGGCTTCGGCCGGGTATTCGAAATCCTCCAGGCCGCCGCTCAGGTATTTCTCGTAAGAGACCATGTCGAAATGGCCGTGCCCCGAGAGGTTGAACAGGATGACGCGTTTCTCGCCTTTGGCTTTGGCATCCAGCGCCTCGTCGATGGCGGCCCGCACGGCATGGGCCGATTCGGGGGCCGGGATGATGCCTTCAGCGCGGGAGAACTGCAAAGCCGCTTCGAAGGTCGCGCGTTGTTTGACAGCGATCGCATCGACCAGGCCTGCATCCACCAGGCCCGAAAGGGTTGGGGCCATGCCATGGTAGCGCAGTCCGCCCGCGTGGATTCCCGGCGGCATGAAGGTGTGCCCGAGGGTGTGCATCTTGACCACCGGGGCCATCTTGGCGGTATCGCCATAATCAAAGGTGTAGGTACCCTTGGTCAGGGAGGGCGTCGCGGTCGGTTCGACCGCCACCAGGCGGGTGCGCTGTCCGTTTTTCAGGTTCTCGCGCAGGAAGGGGAAGGCGATCCCCGCAAAGTTGGAGCCGCCGCCCACGCAGCCGATGACCACATCCGGGTATTCGCCCGCCATGTCCATCTGCTTGAGGGATTCCTCGCCGATCACCGACTGGTGCAGCAAAACGTGGTGCAGCACCGATCCCAAACCGTACTTCTTTGTTCCGCCAGACATGGCTGCCACTTCGACCGCTTCAGAGATCGCGATCCCGAGCGAGCCGGTGTTGTCTGCGTTTTCAGCCAGCAGGCTGCGTCCGTAATTGGTGCGGTTGGTCGGGCTGGCAAAAACCTGCGCCCCAAACGTTTCCATGTAAATGCGCCGGTAGGGTTTCTGATTATATGAAACCTTGACCATGTAGACTTCCAGATCCATGTCGAAGAAATTACAGGCCATTGCCAGTGAGGTGCCCCACTGGCCAGCGCCGGTTTCGGTGGTCATGGCGTGCGTTCCGGCGATCTTGTTGTAATAGGCCTGGGCAATGGCAGTGTTCGGTTTGTGCGAGCCAACCGGCGAAGCGCCTTCATACTTGTAATAGATATGGGCGGGGGTGCCCAGTTCCTTTTCGAGCCGGACGGCGCGGATCAAGGGCGTTGGCCGCCAGAGTTTGTAAATTTCGCGCACTTCTTCGGGAATCTCGATATAGCGCTCGGTGCTGATCTCCTGCAAGATCAGATCCATCGGGAACAGCACCGAAAGGAAATCGGGCGTGACCGGCTCCAGCGTGCCGGGGTGCAGCACCGGCGCAGGCGCAACGCCGCTGTCGGCGTTGATGTTGTACCAAAACTTGGGCAGGTCGTTCTGTGACAGGTTAAAACGGGTTTCACTCATGATAATTTCTCCTTTTGATGGGTTATGGGTATGGGCGACCCTTTAAGGTTTTCAAAGGCTCGCTGTTGTTCTGGGCGGGTCGCCCATACAAAAATTATTTTTTATGGGATAAAAGCATAGGCCTGCGAATCGGCATCGGCCCGGATTTCAGCCACGATCTGCTCGATGGCCGCTTCGTTCGCGGATGCGGACTCACCCAGGCCTGCCTCCTGAAGCATGGGCCGGCCCTGCTCTGTGGCATTTTGATCGGGGTCTGTCAGCAAAGTTGTGTCGCTCATATTTTTTCTCCTGTTCAAATCATCCTTCGATTGCGCTCTGGATTTGGAAAACAAAAAAGCAGCGTTCATCCCAAACATGGGACGAACGCTGCTTTGCAGTCAGTTCGCGGTGCCACCCAACTTAGGCTGCTTTACCCTACAAAAAATCCCCTGATGAAGCACTCAGGGGAAAAGCCAGCCTCACTCATTGATCAGCTCGTTTTGCAACGAAGTGATTCTGCGCTGGTAACGGGTGCAGGCTCCCGGATCGGGCTACTCACGCCTGGGGCGTTTTCTCCCTTTCAACTCGAAGGTCCATTCGGCGTTCTCGTCTCGGGCAGGACTTTCACCAAAAGCCGCCTGCTCTCTGTACCGTCGTCAAACGCGTACTCATCCTTGTCACAGTTTTTAATATTGGCGCGATTATACGCCTGTGTTCCAGTTTGTCAAGAAAAAATCAAAATTCAGCAACTGAATATTGACAAATTGCAAAAATGGTTCTATACTTAAATAAATCACCGTAACAAAGTCTATGGTATTTATAGACTTTTATAGCAAGTTCACAGGAAAACACATGCGACTTTCAAAACGTGGCGAATACGGCCTGCGGGCGATGATCTTGCTGGCCGAACCAGATGAAAACGGTCAGCCGCGCAAGATGCAGATCAAGGAATTTGTAGCGCGCGAGAAGATCCCGGCCAAATTCCTCGAACAGATCTTGTTGTCGCTTAAAAACGCCGGCATACTGCACAGCAAGATGGGTGTTGGCGGCGGCTACTACCTGGCCCGCCCTGCGGACAAGATCAGCCTCGGGCAGATCGTTCGTGTGCTGGATGGGCCGATCGCCCCTGTCAAATGCGTCAGCCAGATGGCCTATGAGCCTTGCGACTGCCCGAGTGAAGAAACCTGTGGCTTGCGGATGGTGATGTTCGATGTGCGCGCGGCCATCTCAAATGTTTTGGACAAGACCACCCTGGCTGATGTCCATGGCCGGGTGGAATCCGCACAGACGCTTCAGACAACAGAATAAGACCAGGGCCCGGTCAAGTTTCGTTGAAGGTGGAGCGATAATTTTTTTACCCAGAAAGTATACTAATGCAATAGGCTTTATGGGCAACTCTCGATAAATGGAGAAAATATGAAAACTCAAAAATATTATCCCTTGTTCGTTCTGCTCGTTTTATTGTCAATACTGCTCTCTGCCTGCGGCAGTTCCGGCAACAGTGTTGGCGAGGATGGCACACTTCAAGGTACCATCACAATTTCTGGCGCATTTGCCCTGTACCCGATGATGACCCGCTGGGCCGAAGAATTCCAGAAGATTCACCCGGATGTGCAGTTCGATATTTCGGCGGGCGGGGCTGGCAAAGGCATGACCGATGCTGTTTCGGGCGCGGTCGATATCGGCATGGTTTCGCGTGGGATCAAGCCTGAAGAAGAAGCTCAGGGGGCCTATGGCGTGGCGGTCACCAAGGATGCTGTATTCCCGGTGGTGAACGCCAACAACCCGGTTGCCGCTGAAATACTGGCGCAGGGTATCAGTCAGGAAACCTTCATCAAGATCTACATTACCGGCGAAATCACCACCTGGGGGCAGGTGGTGGGCAAGCCCGAAATCACGGATGAGATCCATGTTTACACCCGTTCAGATGCGGCTGGCGCGCCCGAAATGTGGGCCAAATTTACCGGCGATAAGAAACAGGAAGATCTGCTCGGTATCGGTGTCAATGCTGACCCTGGCGTGCTGGAAGCCGTCATCAAAGACCCGCTTGGCATCGGCTACAACAACCTGGGTTATGCCTTTGAACTGGCTTCCGGCAATCCGGTGGCGGGTGCGCTGATCGTCCCGATCGACCTGAATAACGACGGCCAGGCCGACGACGATGAGCGGATCGAGACCATGCCCGAAGCCATCGCGGCGGTTGCGAGCGGAAAATACCCCTCGCCCCCGGCCCGCCCGCTGAATGTTGTCACCAAAGGCAAGCCAACCGGCCTGGTGCAAACCTTCATCCTGTGGATATTGACCGACGGTCAGGCGTTTGTCGGTGAAGCCGGTTATGTTCAACTGACGCCTGAGCAACTGGCAGCCTCGCTCGAGCAAGTGAAATAACAATCAAGATACAAGGCCGCAGGGAAACCCAGATTGGTTTCCCTGCGGCCTCATTTGGCTTTTATCAAGGAGGCCTATGGCAGATTTTGCATCTACACTTGCGCAACGGCAAAAACAGGAAAAAATATCGCGCCGGATCATTTTTATCGTTTCGATTTTGCCGTTGGCGCTGATCGTCGCAGTTACGCTGGCGCTCTTGGCACGTTCCTGGCCGATCCTGGAGCAACATTCGCTCTGGGATTTGCTTTCCGGCACGGTTTGGCGACCGATGAAAGGCCAGTTTGGCTTTTTGCCGTTTATCGCCGGCACTTTTTGGGTGACTGCGGTGGGTGTGATCCTGGCCGTGCCGCCCTGCATCCTGACCGCCATTTACTTGTCTGAGTATGCAAAACCGTCAACCCGCACCATTCTCAAACCACTGTTGGATGTGCTGGCGGCCATCCCCTCGGTGGTGTATGGCGTGTGGGGCGTGATTGTGATCGTGCCCTTCGTCGGGGATGTTTTGCGTCCTGCCTTGAGCGAGCAGCTTGGCTGGATCCCGCTCTTCGCCTCGAACCAGCCGACCGGCTACAGCATCCTTTCGGGCGGGATCGTGCTGGCGGTCATGATCGCGCCTTTTATCATTGCAGTCACCTACGAAGTGCTGATGACCGCCCCACAGGACTGGCGGCTCGGTTCCCTGGGGATTGGCGCAACCCGCTGGCAAACCATACGCTACATCATTTTCCGCCAGACCCTGCCGGGCATGATCGCGGGCGTGGTGCTCGGCACCTCGCGTGCCTTTGGCGAGACAATGGCGGTCCTGATGGTGGTCGGCAACGTTCCCAACCTGCCCAGCTCCATTTTTGATCCCGCTTACCCACTTCCTGCACTGATCGCCAACAATTACGGTGAGATGATGTCGATCCCGCTTTATGATGCCGCCCTGCTTGGCGCGGCGCTGATCTTGCTGGTGATCGTCTTGATATTCAATATCGCGTCCACGCTGGTCTTGCGGCGCATGTTGGGGAGGAACTGGGTATGAAATTCCGCTGGCAAAGACGGCATGTTGGCGAGTTTATCGCCAAAATTTTGATGTATTTTTCTTTCGCGCTGGTCATCGGCAGTCTCGGCCTGATCCTGTGGACAGTGATCTCGAAAGGCCTGCCCGCCCTGACCTGGGACATGGTCAGCCAGACCCCCAAAGGCGGCTTTTATCTGGGTAAGGAAGGCGGCATTCTGAATGCCATCATTGGTTCGCTTTATATGGCCGGTGGCGGCACACTGATCGCGCTCGTTTTCAGCCTGCCGCTGGCGCTCTACCTCGAAACTTACCTGAACAAATCGCGCTGGGGAGATTGGGTGCGGCTTTCCCTAGATGTTTTGTGGGGCATTCCGTCCATCGTTTACGGGGCCTTCGGTTTTACCATCATGCTTTCCCTCGGGATGCGTGCCTCGCTGTTGGGCGGCATTATCGTGCTGGCCTTGCTCGAGCTGCCGATCATGACCCGCGCCATGGATGAAGTCATCCGCCGCATGCCGCGGGACCTGGAGCAGGCCGCCCTGGCGCTGGGTTCCACCAAACTGGAAGTCGCCACCCGGGTTGTCATCCGCCAGATGATGCCGGGGATCGTCAGCGCCATTTTGCTGGCCTTCGGGCGCGGGATCGGCGATGCCGCCTCGGTCCTGTTCACCGCTGGCTACACCGATCGCATTCCGTCCTCGCTGATGAGTCCTGCTGCTTCCCTGCCCCTGGCTGTTTTCTTCCAATTGGGCACACCTTTCCCTGAAGTGCAGCAGCGCGCCTACGCCTCGGCCTTGATCCTGACCATCATTGTTTTGGCCATCAGCCTCGGTTCACGCTGGCTATCGAGTCGCGTTGGACGCCACACCATTAAGTAGTAGAAATTCGTTGACAGGAAAATCTTATGACCTCTCATATTCAGGTTCGTAATCTCAATGCATGGTACAACGGCCAGCAGGCGCTCAAAGATGTCAACATTGAAATCCCGCGCAAGCAGATCACTGTCATTATGGGGCCATCGGGCTGTGGCAAAACCACCCTGCTCAAGACCTTGAACCGCTTTTTCGAGTTGACTGAAAATGGGCGGCTGGAAGGTGAAGTGCTGGTGGATGGCGAAAATATCTATGCCAGCGATGTTGACGAGACCGAAGTGCGCAAACGGGTCGGGTTGCTCTCGCAGCGTCCCACCCCCTTGCCGATGTCGATCTATGACAATGTTGCCTACGGCATGTACATCCACCGTATGAAAAAAGATACCCGTTCCTACAAAGACGCGGTGCGGCACTATCTCGAACTGGCCGGCCTGTGGGATGAAGTTGGCAAGCGCCTGCACGATCCGGCGACCGCACTCTCGATCGGGCAACAGCAGCGCCTGTGTCTGGCGCGCGGACTGGCCGTAGAGCCGGAAATCATCCTTGGTGATGAACCAACCTCCGCGCTTGACCCGATCTCATCCCAGCATATCGAAAAGAAACTGCTCGAACTGAAGAGCCAGTACACCACGGTCATCGTTACGCACACCCTGCGCCAGGCCAAACGCCTGGCCGATCATGTCATTTTTATGTATCTGGGCGAGGTGGTCGAAGCCGGGCCTGCCAAAGAAGTTTTTGGCAACCCGAAACAGGAACGCACGAAGCAATATTTGGAAGGACTTTTTTAACCCCCTCCCGCGCTACCAAATTCCTGGAAACAGCCTGTACTTCGTCTTTTGGGTAAATGGCTTATATCCTGGCAGTTCCTCCTGCAAGGTTTTATCTTCCAGCGCGGTGCGGATGATGAGCAGGATGCCTGTCAGTATTGCCGGGATCAACCCCCAGAGTGAGCCCAGGAAGACCGGCATGGCGAGGAAGGTCCAGATCGAGCCGGCGTAACCGGGGTGGCGCACGAAGCGGTAGGGGCCTGTATCGATAACGTGGTGTCCGCGTTCGGTCTGGATGCGTACGGTGCCCGAGAAAAACTTGTTTTCGAGAAAAGCCCAGGTGCCCAGCAGCAGACCAAGCGCCAGTACGACCAGCGCCGCGAGCGGAATCCAGCCACTGAGGGCGGGACTCCAGCCGAAGCGCACATCCAGCCCTGAAACGAGCAAAATCAGCAGCGGGCCAAGCATGCCGACCAGCGGAACCAGCTTTTTATCCCAGCTTTTAACGCCTGGGGCGGTGAGCGAATTGGCGCGTTCGGCCAGGATGCCCGGGTTTTTGCGCAAGGCCAAGGCCCGGCTGGCGAGGGTTGAAAACAACATCAGCCCGGCATAGACCCAGCCCTGCCACCAATCCCAACGCCCGACCACCAGCAGGGGAATCAGCGCAAAAAAAGCGGTGATCACCAAAAAACTGAGCAGATCGCGGGGAGAAAGTTTTCGAGTTTCCATGGGATTACCTTCCTTTTTATTGCAAAGCATCCATTTATGATGCATTAATCCTTCAAGGATATAATACATCCAGATGGAGAAAAATATGAAACTGCTGCGAACCTTTTTGATCGCTCTGGCAGCTTTCGTGTTGCTGTTTCAGACCGCGCGCGCCCAGTCGGATGCGCCGCTGGTGCTGGTGATGGAGGCCAAAGGGGTGGTGGCTCCGGCCATGAAAGAATATATCGTGCGTGGCATCAAGACGGCCGAGCAGCGCAACGCCGAACTGCTGATCATCAAGCTCAATACGCCGGGCGGCCTGATCAGCGAGATGGAAATCATCGTCCAGGCCATCCGCGCCAGCCAGGTGCCGGTGGTCGTCTATGTCAGTCCGCGCGGCGGGACGGCCGGCAGCGCCGGGGCGGTCATCACCATCGCCGGGCACGCCTCGGCCATGGCGCCGGAAACGATTATCGGCGCGGCCAGCCCAATCAGCGGCGAGGGACAGGATCTCGAAGAAACCCTGGAGCGCAAGCAGAAGGAAGCCCTGCGCGCCCAGGTGCGCGCGCTGACCGAAGCGCGTAGCCCTGAAGCCACCGCACTGGCCGAGGAGATGATCGAGATCGCCCGGGCTGTTTCGGCCAGCGAGGCCATCGATGTTGGCCTGGTTGATTTCATCTCGTCTGACTTGGATGAACTGCTCAGCCAGCTGGATGGGGTCGAGGTTCAAATGCCCGATGGCCCGCGCACACTCAACACCGTCAACGCCCAAACCCAGGATCTGGAGATGTCGTTCATCGAGCAATTGCTCGATATCCTGGTCAACCCCAACATCACTTTCCTGCTGGTCACGATCGGTGTGCAGGCCATCCTGATCGAGATTTCCAGCCCTGGCGGCTGGGTGGCCGGATTTATCGGCGCAGTTTGCCTGGCGCTGGCCGCCTATGGATTGGGCGTGCTGCCTGTCAACTGGTTCGGTGTGATCTTCCTGTTCCTGGCCTTTGCCCTGTTCATTCTGGAAGTGAAGACACATTCTTTTGGCGCGCTGACCGCTGCCGGGGTGGGTTCGTTCATTATTGGCGGGCTGGTGCTGTTCAATTCGCCAGGCGTGCCCCAGTTCCAGCAGGTGTCGATTCCGCTGGTGGTGGGGATGGGGATCGTTACCGGGCTGGTGTTTGCCGTGATCGTCGGGTTTGCGCTCCGCTCGCAGCGTGTACCGCTGCGCACCGGCCGGGAGTCGCTCCCCGGAGCCAGCGGCACAGCCCTGAGTGAGATCGATCCGCGCGGACAGGTTCAGGTGCACAGCGAACAGTGGAGCGCCGAACTGGCTGAGGGCGAGAAGAACATCCAAAAAGGTCAGGCCATCGAAGTGGTCGAATTGCAGGGCTTGCGTTTGATCGTACGCCGCAAGCGCTAAATCAATGTACTTGACTTGCCATTTTGCGCAAGATAGAATGTGTTTATGAGGTGAATTATGGACAAGACCCAACAACCACAGGATGATTTTGGCGCGTTTTTATCGAGCATGAATCGCGCCATGAAGCAAGAACGAACCAGCAAGAGCCAGACTTCAATCCGGATCGTGCGCTATTTGGCGCATAACAATGACGCGCGCATTGAAAACATCATGATGAGCGTCCGCTCTTCTTTTAGCGACTTTTCAGAAGGTTTGAACGAACTAAGCGAAGCCGGCCTGGTTAAGGTGGATGATGACGAGGCCGGAAGCATCATCGAATTGACCGATGAAGGCCAGCGCTGGGCACAAACCATGATCGATTACGATGACGATGGGGAGGAATTGTGAGTATTCTCTGGTATGAATGGCTGACCGTGATCGGGATCGGCACTTTGATTGGCATTACCGATATTATTTCGCGCTATCGCGATGAACCGGACGATGCTCTGAGCACCATGCCGAGTTTATTTTACCTGTTTGTCAATGCCGCGGCTTCGGCCCTGACCCTGATCTGTATTCGTGCCTTTGAATGGAACTTTGGCTTGCAAGGCCAGCAGGCAGCCTGGGCGCAGGTCTTGGTGGCCGGGTTTGGCGCAATGGCAATTTTGCGCACCTCCCTGTGGACGGTGCAGGTTGGTGAGCAGAAAATCCCGATCGGCTTGAACGGTTTTTTGGATGCCATTCTGGGCACGGTTGACCGCGCCGTAGACCGCAAACGCGCCCAGCAACGCGCCGAGGCAGTCAGCAAGATAATGAAAGATATTGATTTTGACAAGGCGGCCCAGGCCCTGCCATCCTATTGTTTCGGGCTGTTGCAAAATCTACCGGTAGACGAACAGGATAAATTTGGCCGCAAGGTGGCCCTGTTGGCTGCTGCGCCGATGCACAACCGTGTCAAAGCGCTTCTGCTTGGACTTTCGTTGATGAATCTGGTTGGCGAAAAAGTGCTTGAAACCGCCGTTGCCAACCTGGGGGCAGATATTCGCATCACCCCGCCTCCTGTGACTGCGCCTGCTGCGGGCGCGGCTCCGATCGTTTCGTGAAAAAGCTCTTTTTTTCTTTTGCATCGGGCTTTGCCCGCATATTGCCCCTGCCGCTTAAGCAGGGGCTTTATCGCTTTCCGCCCCTGGCGCGCCTGATCCGCGGCTCGATCAATGCTTCGGTCACCGATGGCCTGAGCGAGGTTGAAATTGCCGCGGGTGACTTGAAGGGTTACAAAATCCTGCTTAATCTCAAAGCCGAGAAAAGTCGTTGGCTGGGAACCTACGAACCCGAACTGGCCGATGCGGTCCGCGAATTTGTGCGCCCTGGCATGACGGTCTATGATGTGGGCGCGAATATTGGCTACGTTTCGCTGCTGTTGGCACATGCCGCCCGCCCGAACGGACGGATTTTCGCCTTCGAAGCGCTGCCCGCCAATGTGAAGCGCATCCACCGCAACATTGATCTCAATCGCATCGCAGAGCGGATCACGCTCGTGCCGCTTGCTGTTGCCGATCAGGGCGGGGAACTGACTTTCTACGTCCACGAATCGGTGGGGATGGGCAAAGTTGCCGGGTCTGCCGGTCGGCGCGAGGAACACTACCAGGCTGAGATCACGGTTAAGGCGCTTTCGCTTGATGAGTTTGTCTATGAACAGGGCAATCCCATCCCGCAGGTTGTCAAAATGGATATCGAAGGCGGCGAAGTGCTGGCCCTGCCGGGCATGCGGCGCATCCTGCACGAGCATCATCCGTTGCTGCTGCTTGAACTGCACGGCCCGGAATCGGAAAAAGTTGCCTGGGAAACCCTGACCGCTGCCGGCTACAGCCTGCACGCGATGGAGAGCGGTTATCCGCGCATTGAAACCCCCGAAAAACTGGGCTGGAAAGCCTATTTGGTTGCTCGCAAGGAAGCATAATTTCCCAGGTTTGATTGGCGCATCGATTGGGCATCCCACTCGTGGCCTGGATTTTTATAACCATTGGAGGAAGCGTTGGACGGAATCTTATCTTTGATCAAACGATTGGCTGAGTTAATCGGCTTTGAAAATTTAGACCTGGCGAGCATCCTGTTCTCGTTGTTCCTGGCGATTGCGGTGGCATTTATTATTTCGCAAATCTACAAGTACACCCATCGCGGCCTGAATTATGAGCTGGCTTTCATGTCAACCCTTGTGTTGCTGGCTCCGATCATCTCGGTCGTGATGTTATTCATCCGGGGCGACCTGGTGCTCTCCCTGGGTTTGATCGGTTCGCTGTCCATTATCCGTTTCAGAACCCCGATCAAGGATACGCGAGACATGGTTTTTCTTTTCTGGGTGATCGCGGTTGGGCTGGGTTGCGGCACTTACAACTGGAACGTTGTCATCATCTCCACGATCGTTATCAGCATGACCATGTTCCTGCTGCATTTCATCAAATATGGCCAATCAGGGGGCACGGACTATGTGCTGGTCGTGACGGGATCGCTTGCACTTAGCAATAATCAGATCGGGAAAGTGCTCAAGCGTTATGCCAGGGAAAGCCGCATCCGCTCCCAGGAGGCAGAAGATGGTTTTTGGGAGATTATCTTTGAAGTGCAGTTGATCGACCTGACCCAGGAAAAAACGGGAGAACTGTTTGGCGAGATAAAGGCTATAGAAGGCGTCAGCAAGGTCTCGCTGCTTGCGCCGCAGATCGCCTTGCCGGTATAGTGGAAAATAAGATGTTTGCATCCATTCAAAATGTGGCGCAAAACCTTCAAAGGGATTGGTTGTCTTTGCAATCGACGGTTGACGAAGACAGCCGGTTCGAGTTGAAATACCGGCTTACGTATTTTCAATATTTGAAGGTCCGGAATGCGATCAAGCCGTACATGCTCATGGATGCATATACCCGACATGCGCCAGCAAATCGTTACCTGGTACGCAGCCTGTATTTCGACACAGCTGATTACCGGGCCTATGAACAAAAAATGAGCGGGGATTGTGACCGGGTTAAGTTCAGATTGCGCACTTACGATACCGGACATGCCGAAACGAATCCGGTTCGCGTGGAACTGAAGCTGCGTCAGGGCAACCTGATGATCAAGAAAAGCGTTTTTGTCCCGAACGAAGAATATCGGTACTTCATGGAGCATCGGCACTGGAAAGATTTTCAGAATCCGATCACAACAGAATTCGAACGCCAGAGTCTGACACAGGCTCTCGGCCCGGTGATCTTGGTTGAATACGAGCGCGAGGGGTATCAAACAAAATCAAAGAGTGGTTTGCGGATTACTTTCGACCATCAGGTGCGCAGTGCACATGCCAGGACACTTTTCCCTGCCCACGTATTCTTTCAGATGTTGGCGCCAAGAAGTGTTGTTTTGGAGATTAAATTCAAAGATAATCTTCCGTTTTGGGTGAGCAGGCTGGTTCGAGACCAGGGCTTGAAAGTGATCGCCAACAGCAAATATACCCAGGGACTCCAGATTGCCCGGCATGACCTTTACCATCCTGAAAAAGTCATCTTGGTCAGGTAGCGCATGGAACAGAATGTCACCTGGAAATCGCCGGGGAAGATCGCTTTCTTTCTGGCAAGTTTAATCCTCCTGGGCGGGTTATTGGTTGCAGCAAACCTGGTGGATCCGGTTGTTCATTTTACCGACCCCAATCTTGAAGCGGCTATTCGCGAGAAAATCGATCAACCAACTGCGCCGCTTTCCCGGTTGGATTTGCTGGCGATCACTGATCTTGATGCTTCAGGCCGGGATATTAAACGACTGGACGGGATCGAAGCGTTGCGCCGGCTGGCCGTGTTGAACCTGGCCGATAATGTGGTTGAAGACCTGTCTCCGCTTGCGAATTTGAGTATGCTATCTGAGCTCAATTTGCAGAACAATCAGATCTTCGATTTGGAATTTATCAACTTTAACCAGATCACACATCTGCCGCTTCGTTCCCTGAGCCTGCGCGACAATTACATAGAGAATATTGTTCCTTTATCTCATTTCTACGGCTTGCAAGAGTTGAATCTCAGGGGTAATAGAATCAAGAATATTGAATCACTGGCAGGCTTGACCGGCCTCGTTTCTCTTAACCTTCACTCCAACCCGGTCGAGACAGGCTTGGATGGGCTGTCAAACCTTCAGAATTTGCAAACCCTGATCATGCGCAATGTTGTTATCGGAGAAGATTTTCACTTTTTGGCCAGCCTGACAAAACTCCAAAGGCTGAACATCCGCAACTCTGCGATTTCCGATGTGTCAGTTCTTGTCGAACTGATGCAGGCTGGCGTCTTGCAGGATAATGTTGAAGCGGGTATCTACGCTTCAGTAGATCTGCTTGAAATGAACCTGACGGCGAATGGGGATGATCCTTATCGAAGCTTGAGACCATACTGGGATAATATCTCCTACACTTACCCCACCGACCTGCCTTATTACCCCAGCACAGTAAAATCCCCACTTTTCTCACATCAGGGCGGTTTTTACGCGGATGAGTTTTACCTGACCATCTCAACGGAAGAACCAGGCGGGACAATCTACTATACACTGGATGGCTCAACGCCATCCTTTACCCCGCAACTGGAGATGACAGGCTCCACCCAGGCTTATAGCGGGTCTATCTTGATTCAGAACAGAACCAGCCAACCGAACCTGTTATCGAACATCGTAACCGACAAGTGGAGACAACACATACCTGCCGAAAATGTGTTTAAGGGCAGTGTTGTTCGCGCAGTTGTTGTTGACGATTCAGGAAACCGCAGCAATCTGCAAACACACACCTATTTCGTAGATGAAGAAATGCGCACACGTTACTCCTTCCCGGTTGTTTCAATTGTGACAGATGCCAGAAACTTATTCGATGATGAAATTGGCATCTATACGTTTGGGAATCTATATCAAAATATTAATCCGGATGAACCCTGGCAGAATCCTGCCAACTTCACACAGCGCGGATTGAAATGGGAACGACCGGCGTTTTTCGAAATGTTCGGCCCGGATGGTGAGACACTGCTCACGCAAAACATCGGTTTGCGAATTCATGGCGGCTATTCTCGGGCTTTTTCCCCGAAGTCTCTTCGATTGGTAGCCGGGACTGAATATGATGAACCGGATTTAATC
The DNA here is from genome assembly GCA_002840685.1 of Chloroflexi bacterium HGW-Chloroflexi-6. Taxonomy (GTDB): domain Bacteria; phylum Chloroflexota; class Anaerolineae; order Anaerolineales; family Villigracilaceae; genus UBA8950. The sequence goes on from PHBU01000003.1 coordinate 306,173, forward strand.
CAGTATAACTTTTTCCCTGAATTGAAGGATCGCCTGAATGAAGGAACGGTAGATTCTTTCAAAACGCTGGTGCTAAGAAACGGCGGCAATGACATTGGTCGCGCTTTGTTCAGGGATGCTCTGGCCCAAAGCCTGCTTGAATCCACTCGCCTGGACATTCAGGGATACCAACCGGTTATCATCTTTGTAAACGGAGAATATTGGGGAATCCATACCGTCCGCACAAGGTATGATGAGCAATATTTCCAAACTTACTATGGGATTGCTCCCGACGAACTGCTAGTACTTGAAAGGGGCATGGATGTTGTCCGTTTGGGCAGCTATGCAGATAACGGGAATAATTTTTCGAACTTATTTAGTCTGATTGATAAAAACTATTCCAAAAACGCCTTTGCAACCACCAGCGCGCTATCCGATAAGAGGGTCTATCAAGATGTTGCATCCAGGGTCGATATTGATAATTTCATCTCCCATTTTGCGGCCCAAATCTACTTCGATAACACCGACTGGCCCAAAACCAATACATTCACATGGGCAAAAACAACCGGGCTAACGAGCACGGGGCCAAATGTTCCCTATGGGCACGATGGCAAATTGCGCTGGATGATGTCAGATGTTGATTTCGGCCTCTTTAATCCGGAACACAATAATTTGAAACGCTTAATTGTTGAGATGGGTGATGAACCATCAACATACATCTTCCGCTCATTGCTGGAAAACGAAGAATTTAGAATAGCTTTTATCAACCAATTTGCAGACCATCTCAATACAATTTTCCGCGAGCAGGTTGTCGTTAGCAAAATCGATGAATTTGAAGCATTATATGCTCCAGAGATCGAAGAGCACATTCAGCGCTGGGGCGTGCCGGGAAGATCACTGAGTTCCTGGCTGGAGAATGTTGATGTAATCCGCCAGTTTGCTCTTGCGCGCCCAGCTTACCAACGACAGCATATTCTCGAGCAATTTAATTTAGCTGGCCTTGCCAATCTAAATCTCCGCACAGACCCGGCCCAGGGATACATTCGCATCAACACGATCAATATTCAAATGGGAACCGTTGGTGTGGATGAGCCTGCCAATTGGTCCGGGATTTATTTTCAGGGTGTACCTGTGCAAATCTCTGCCGTGCCCGCGCCTGGCTATCGATTTGCGGGCTGGCAAGAAACCGGTTCGAAAGAGGCAGATCTGATTTTGATGTTAACCGAAGATAACACCTTAACCGCTGATTTTGAAAAGGCGGAATAAGGCCAACTTGATGATTGATATGCCCAAACCCTTCCCCGGTCGTCTTGGCCTCATTCAGCGCGTGCTGCCCGGCTACCGCGCCCCGTTTTTCGATGCCCTCTCGGCCGCTTGCGCGGGTGGGCTGTCGGTTTTTGCCGGTCAGCCCTTGCCGATTGAGTCGATTGCCACCACAGACAAACTCAACGCCGCGCGCTTTGCCCTGGCCCAAAATATCCATATTTTTAATCCTCAGCATCCGCTTTATTTTTGCTATCAGCGCGGGCTTTCAGGATGGCTCGCCGGTTGGAACCCCGATGCCCTGATCATTGAGGCCAATTTTCGCTATTTATCCAGTCCCGCCGCCATGCGCTGGATGAAAAAGCGCAGCCGCCCGTTGGTTGGCTGGGGATTGGGCGCGCCGCTCAGCCGGGGGGGGCTTTCCAGCCTGCGTAAAAACTTCCTGCTCCAATTTGACGCCCTGGTGGCCTACAGCGCGCGCGGCGCAGAACAATATGCGGGTCTCGGATTCCCGCCCGCGAAGATTTTTATCGCTCCCAACGCGGTCGCCGCCAAACCGGTTCAACCGATGCCCGCCCGCGCGCAGCGTTTCGACCCTCAGCCTGTGGTGCTGTTCGTCGGGCGGTTGCAAACCCGTAAGCGGATCCCGTCCTTGCTCAAAGCCTGTGCCGAACTGCCGGAGCAGCTTAAACCCCGGCTGGTCATCATCGGCGATGGGCCGGAGCGAAAAAACCTTGAGGGGCTCGCTGCCCAGATCTATCCTGCGGCTGAATTTCCCGGAGCGTTGCACGGGTCAGACCTGGCCCCTTACTTTGCCGCCGCTGATCTGTTTGCTTTGCCCGGCACCGGCGGGCTGGCAGTGCAGGAGGCCATGACTTACGGCCTGCCGGTCATCGTTGCGCGCGGAGACGGCACACAGGATGATCTTGTCCGCGCTGAAAACGGCTGGCAGATCGCCCCGGATGATGATTTTTCGCTCCTGTTTGCCTTGCAGGAAGCTTTGAGCGATCTAAAACGCCTGCGCCGCATGGGCGCAGAATCGTATCGGATTGTTTCAGAAGAGATTAATTTGGAAAATATGGTGGGGGTCTTTGTTCAGGCACTTGAGTGTGCGAGCTTGACCAGACAATAACGCTTCAAAGGTGATGGTTTGCTGTCTGTAAAAGGATAAACGTAACTTGCTTTTATGCTTTCTTGCTTTTAGACTGAAGACTGGGGGAAAAACCTCCATATCATAACCACATCATACCTAAATCCTGGAGAAAAAAATGAAAGCAATGCGTTTTATAAGTTTGTGCATTTTCGCGTGCCTGTTTCTTTCGGCTTGCCAGCTTGGGCAAAGCCCCGAAGACATAGCCGCCACCATGATGGCGGAAACTGCCGCAGCCGCCAGCCCCACGCCTGTTCCCAGTGAAACTCCCCAGCCGACCAGCACCAATACCCCGCTGCCACCCACCAAAACTCCTTTGCCCTCCGCCACACCCACCCTTACAGCCACTCCTGGTCCGTTCACCTATGCAGATGATTTTTCGGTTGAAAACAAAAAGGCCTGGGGGCCGTGTGCCCAATGTGAATGGGTTGATGGCACGCTAGTTGTTGGACCTTTTGAGCCGGGCAGTAATCCTGGTGAAAGTCTGAATTTTGTCCTGTGCATCGTCTGTGGCGAACATTCTTATTATCGCATGTCTGTGGATGTGACTTTTATCGATGGTCAGGTGGATCGCTTCTTTGGGGTGGTTGGGCCTGTTACAGATGATCATATTTTTTACACCGGAATTTCTCCCTGGCAGATCTACACCATTCGTGACTATGATTACGAGGCTGGCGTGCTCAGGCGTTTGGCGCAAGAGAACAGTTCCGTTGTCGCACCAAGCACTCAGACCAATCATCTGGAAATTGAAGTTAAGCCTGCCTCTGATGGCGCATCTGATATTTACTTTACCCTGAATGGCAAGAACGTTTATATTCTGTATGGGCAATCAAGCGTGCCGTCTTTTGTTGGCCTGGGGATGAGCTTCCACTCAGTGACTGTGGCATACGACAATTTCATGTACGAAGAAACCGAAGTTCAGCCATAGATTTTTTCTTGTTAAACAAAAACACTGACGTTTGGTTATGCGTCAGTGTTTTTGTTTAAGCTATTTTCGAGCTGACCTGGTTGTGTCCGTGTGATTTGGCCTCGTACAGCGCCCGGTCTGCGGCTTGCAGGATCGTTTCGCTCTCGGTTCCGTTTTTTGGAAAGGTGGAAACGCCAACTGAAATGGTGATCTCAGGCAGGGTCTCCCCTTCGTACTCGATAACTTTATCTCGAATGGCCTCCTGCCATTCTTTTGCGCGTCGCGTGGCTTCTTCCTGTTCCATACCCGGTAGCAGGATTACAAATTTTGCACCGCCATAACGGCAAAGTACTTCGTTTGGTTTCACTTTCTTATCCAGGCGGTTGGCGCAGGTCAGTAAAACCACATCTCCGCATTTGTGGCCGAACTTCTCGTTGATGCGTTCGAAATCGTCGAGCGCCACGGCTGCCACCGAAAAAACAGCATCCCGTTTTTGTGTTTTTTCCACCGCCTGGTCGAGCAGGTAAGCCATATGGCGACGGTTATACAGCCCGGTCAGTGAATCTCTCACCGCCTGTTCCTGTAACTGGATGCGCAGCGTTTCGATTTCAGCCAACTGCATCTTTAGCGCCTGGTTGGCGCGTTTGGCTTCGTTTTCGATCGCTTTGCGGGCTGAAACATCTCTGGCGACAATCACCTTGCCTTCGATATCACCAGCTTGATTGAAAATCGGCGAGATCAGCATTTCCAGGGTGCGCGGCGGGTTGCCGGGGATCTCGATTTCTTCGCTAAGTTCGGATGTGTTCAAAAAGCGACCGGCCAGGCCGGGCCAAAGCTTGAAGACATCCATTAAGTTTCTACCCACGATCTCGCCTGATGATTTTTCAAACCAGGCCAGGGCAGTCCGATTTGCATCAAGCACCCTGTTGTAGGAATCGACCACCAGAACCAGTTCGGGAAGGTTTTCCAGGACCAGGTTGCGCGCAATCGGGACCAGATCGAACATGCGCAGTCCAAATACACCCACGCTGACAAATCCGGCGGTAATGGTCAGAGAAATGGGAGTCAGATCGACCGGGATGTAAAACCCCGGGAATAGATTTTTGCCATACTGGTAAAAGAGATTAACCAGGATCGGAACCACAACCCCGATCAGCAAGAAGATCAGCTGGCGGCGGTAGAGATCTCGCAAGCGGAACATGGTCCACAGCAGGAGCAGGAAGCCTGCCGCGAGCGACCCGTAAGCCATGACAAGCTGCGCCGGATACCAGCTTCCGCGGGTGATGACCAGCGGCCCGGTACCGTTGGCTTCCATCGGTTCGAGAGCCTGATAATACAGTTGGAACCAGTTTTCACTGAGTAAAAAGACAAATGATATGAGCGGAATAACCCACAATAAGATTCGCCAGATTAAATGGAATCTTTTTTCTTTAAGTGTGTATTCAATCGCAAAGGTAAACCATAAGATTGGCACGCTCAGAATGCCAATATTCTCAACGCGCAGCCAGAAGATCTTGGCCGGCATCTCGTTGGAGATCGTGATCATCGCGTAGGCCAGAGTCCATACGCTCAGGGCGAAGAACATGACCGCTGCGGTCATGCCCCCGGGGGCATTGCGGCGGCGCAAAACCATCACACCCAATACTACCGCGGCGATGGTATTGAGAATAAGGATGACAGCAAAAATGGCCCATTGGATTTGCATAGACTGTGTCCGATCTCAGGCGGTACGATAATAGCCAACATCCACAGAGTAGACGCGTCCGCGTTTGACAACCTGTTTGACCAGGTTGGTGCCGTAGCGGTAGCCAATGTGACGGTAATCCGGCACGGACAGGATCAAAATATCGGCCTGTTTGCCAACTTCGAGTGAGCCGACTCTATCCGAACGGCGGATGGCGTGGGCGGCGTTGATCGTCGAAGCAGCAATGGCCTGGGCCGGGGTTAATTTCATCGCGCGGCAGGCCAGGGCGATCACAAACTGCATCGATTCATTCCAGGTCGTGCCGGGGTTGCAGTCAGTGGCCAGGGCCAGGATCCCGTTGGCGGCGATGATTTTCTTGGCCGGGGTGTACTGACACTCGGCCAGTCCAAACGGGGTACACGGCAGCGAAACGGCGACCGTGTCTGAACGTCCGAGCGCTTCAATATCCGCATCGGAGGTTTTGACGAGATGGTCGGCCGAAGCCGCACCCAACTCCACCGCCAGCTGCACGCCGCCCAGGTTATCAAATTCGTCGGCATGGATCTTGAGTGGGAAGCCGAGCTCTTTGGCTTTGGTCAGGATCTGACGCGATTGGGCCAGGTCGAAGGCTTTGTTTTCGCAGAAAACATCGACAAAAGGCAGGGGTTGGCGCGGGGCGTGCAGTTCCCACCACTGGCGGACGATGGTCAGCATGGTATCGCAGACCAGGTCTGTATAACCTTGTGGATCATCCTTGTATTCGGGGGCGATGGCGTGTGCGCCCAAAAAAGTGATCGCAAGATCGACCCGGTTCTCGTCTTCGAGAGCCAGCAGGGCTTTGAGCAAACGCAGTTCTGTGGCGGTTTGCAGTCCGTAGCCGGTCTTGGCCTCGACGGTGGTCGTGCCGTGCGCAAACATGCGCAGCAAGCGCGGACGGGCCTGGGCCACCAGCGACTCGATCGAAGCGGTGCGCGTGGCGCGCACGGTCGAGAGAATTCCACCGCCCGCCGCCAGAATGTCGAGATAGGGCGTCCCGGCCATTTTAAGCTCGAACTCTGCAGCCCGGTCACCGCCCCAGATCAGGTGGGTGTGCGGGTCGACAAACCCGGGCATAACGACACAGCCGCCGGCGTCGAGGGTTGGGTCGTGTGGATATTCAGCGCGGATGTCGGCGGTCTTGCCCACGGCGACAATCTTCTCGTCACGGATGACGACTGCGCCGTCTTCGATGATGCCAAGCTTGCCCAGGTCGCCGCCGCGTTGCGGGCCGCCTTGCAGGGTGAGCAGTTGGGAGGCTGAGTGGATGATCATGATTCTATTGTATCCATTTTTACGCCTGAGAGGTTATTTGTTGGCGGGTCAGTCGTCAAATCCGCCCATATCGCCCATGTCACCGCCGCCCAGGCCTTCGGCCAGATCGGGGATGGCGCTCTCGATCTCTTCGGGCGATTGACCGGCTTCGAGGCGGTCGACCACATCGCTGAATTCGGGCGGCAGGCCTTCGCCCAATTCGCTGCCCATTTTGCGCATCATGCGTCCCAGGGCCACGGGGTCGTCATCGATCCCATCCAGCATCGAAGGGTCACCCAGCGCGGACAGGCGCTGCTCGTCCGATTTGAGCACGCGCACACGCGGAACCCGCCTGCGAACGTTGGCGCTGCTGCAGTGGGCACAGGCCACCGCTTTGGTGCCGTATTCCTGGTAGCTTAAAAAGATGTCGAAACGTTTTCGACAATCGAGACAGACAAAATCATAGGTTGGCATGGTTCAAAGTTCTCCGATGCAATTGTATGCGAGTTGCGGCGGGAAGGACAGGTCTTTTTTAGGTACAGATGTAGCGCGGGATGTTATCCCGCGAGGCGCGGGTTGGCAACCCGCCCTACGGTTATGGGTATTTTGCCGGGTTAACCTCGCGCATGATCGCATAGACCGCGTCGAAAATGGTTTCGGCATTCGGCTTTGACCAGTAATCGCCATCCGAGCCGTAGGCTGGGCGGTGGGGTTGGGCGGCTAGGGTGCGGGGAGCGGAGTCGAGGTGGTAATAGCCGCCTTGTTTTTCGATAACCTGCTGGAGCATGAAAGCGGTCGTCCCACCGGGCACATCTTCGTCGAGGAAGAGCACGCGGTTGGTTTTTTTGAGCGATTCAACGATCATACCGTTCAGGTCAAAGGGCAGCAGGCTTTGCACGTCGATCACTTCAGCCTCGATGCCCACTTTGGACAGTTTCTCGGCGGCATCCAGCGCGATCCGGCAGCATGCGCCGTAGGTGACGACGGTCACGTCCGCGCCGGGGCGCAGGATTTCCGGCACGCCGAGCGGCACGGTCATCTCAGCCAGGTTGTCGGGCAGGCGTTCCTTCAGGCGATAGCCATTGAGTGGCTCAACCACCAGGCCGGGTTCTTCAGCGCGCAGCAGGGTGTTATAAAATCCGCCGGCCTGGGTCAGGTTGCGCGGCACAAGCACATGGATTCCGCGCACGAGATGGATGATGCCCGCCATCGGTGAACCGCTGTGCCAGATTCCCTCCAGGCGGTGGCCACGGGTGCGGATGATAACCGGGGCTTTCTGCCCACCGGCGGTGCGCCAGAGCAGGTTCGAGAGATCATCAGACATCAGCTGCAGGGCGTAAAGCAGGTAATCGAGATATTGAATTTCACAGATCGGGCGCAGTCCGCGCATGGCCAGGCCGATTGCCTGACCAAGAATGGTTACTTCGCGGATGCCGGTGTCCATCACGCGCAAAAATCCGTACTTTTCTTGCAGGCCGCGGAAGCCCTGGTTGACATCCCCCAGTTTGCCGACATCCTCGCCAAAGGCGATCGTGCGCGGGTCGCGGCCAAAGGCGGTGTCGAAAAAGGCGTTGACGACTTCGAACCCGGTCTGGGTTGGCGATGAGGCCGAGTAGACGGGTTTTACTTCCGGCACGCGGGCGGCGGCATCGGGCCAGGGGCTGTGCAGGTGGCTGGAAAATGTCTCAGCGGCGGCGGCGTTTTCAGCGTTATACCAGCTCTGGAGTTTTTGCAGGGCTGGCGTCGGGTTGCTGCGTTCCGAACGGAGCACTTCGTGGGCGGCGGCAAAAATATCGCGTTTGGTAAAGGCTGGCAGGTTGGATAAGTTTTCCTTGATCCCGGCGGCGGATGGGATCTGGGCCAGGAGCTGCGCGGCTTCGATGCGCATTTTCTGAAGGGGGGCGGTGTAGGCCTCCCAGGCGGTCTTGCGCAGCTCTTCGACCCGTTGGCGGTCTTCCGCTTCGTAAGCGTTGAGTTCATCCTTGCTGGCGACGCCGATTTCGATCATCCACTGCCGCATTTTGACAAGGCAGTCGAATTCGGTCTCCCACTGCAGGCGTTCGGATGTTTTGTAGCGTTCGTGGCTGCCGCTGGTGCTGTGCCCGAGCGGCTGGGTGACTTCGGTGACATGCACGATGGCCGGGATGTGATACTCGCGGGCGATCTCGCCGGCGGCGGCGTAGGTTTCGAGCAGGGCGGGGTAATCCCAGGCGCGAACGGTGTACAGGTCGTAGCCGATGTCGGTGCTGCGCGGCGGGTTGGGATCGCGTTCGAAGCCTTTCAGGATGGCGCCGATGTTTTCCTTGACCATCTGGAACTGGTTGGGGACCGAGATGCCGAATCCGTCATCGTAGATGGTGATGACGGCCGGGGCCTGCAGCACGCCGATGGCGTTGACGCTTTCCCAGAACATGCCTTCGGCGGTCGAGGCATTGCCGATCGTGCCCCAGGCGACTTCGTCGCCGTTTTTCGAGAACTGGCTGAAGGGTTTCAGCTCGGGGATCTGGCGGTAGAGGGTCGAGGCGAAGGCCAGCCCGACCAGGCGCGGCATTTGCGAGGCGGTCGGCGAGACATCCGCGGCGATGTTGTAGGTTTGGGTCTGGTCGCGCCAGGAACCGTCCGGGTTGATGTAGCGCGAGGCGAAGTGACCGTTCATGGCGCGACCGGCGGTGGCGGGTTCGTGGGCCACATCGGCATGGGCGTAGAGTTGCGCAAAAAAAGCCTGGATGTCGATCACCCCGAGGGCGAACATCCAGGTCTGGTCACGGTAATAACCGGAGCGCCAATCGCCTTTTTGGAAGGCGTGGGCGATGGCAAGCTGGGCGACTTCCTTGCCGTCGCCGAAGATGCCAAATTTGGCCTTGCCGCTCAAGACTTCGCGCCGTCCGATAACGGAAGCCTGCCGGCTGCGGTAGGCCAGGCGGTAATCATTAATGATTTGTTCGTGGGTTAGGGGGAAGGTCTGGTTGCCGTTGGGCATTTTCTCTCCGTAATGAGACGATCTCTCAGGAAATTTTTCTGCCAATCATCGCCCTGAGTAAGATCGAAGGACGGTTATTTCGGGCAATACCAGTCTGATTATAACGGATAACAAAATCAGGATACGAATTTCACGAATTGTCACGAAAATAGTTCTAAAAATTCGTGTGACTTTGTGTTAAAGAAATGCTTTCAGGTTGCTGAGATTTTCCCCCATAAGATTGACGATCTGAAATTTAGCCCATGACCCAGCCGGGCTTGTGCTGGTTTTTATCGAACGGCATGCCAAGCAGGATGGTGGTGATGTTATCGTGTCCGCCGCGCTGGTTGGCCAGGTCGATCAGGCTGAGTGCGGCCTGGTTGAGGGTCTTGCCCTGCAGAGTCTGCACGATTTCGGCATCGTTGACCAGGTCGGTCAGGCCGTCCGTGCAGAGCAGAATGACATCCCCCGGCTGGAGCATCATGCCCTGGTTGGCTTTGGCCTTGACTTCGGTCTCATTTTCAGCCAGGAACAGGCGAAAATCGGGTTCGGGCGGCGTTTCCGAGCCCAAATAACGGCGGATGACGTGCAGGTTGGGGTGGGTTTTGATCTGCGAACCGCTCAAGACACCTTTTTCGATGGCTTCCTGAACCCAGGTGTGGTCGCGGCTGATTTGGCGGGCTTTGCCTTCGCGGATCAGATAAATGCGCGAATCGCCTGCATAGGCAATGTAGAGCACATCTCCCACCACCCAGGCGCAAGAAACGGTCGCGCCCATGCCTTTGCGAGTCCCGTCCAACTCGGCCTGTTTAAAGATTTCCTCGCTGACCCGGTAAAAACCCTCCTGGAAAAGCGGGAGCGGGTTGCCGCTGGTGTTCTCCTCGGCCATTTCGCTGAACATATTGACCACGATCGAGGAGGCCACCTCCCCGGCGCGGTGTCCACCGATGCCATCCGAAACGATCGCAAAGACGACCGGCATCGGATTGTGCTGGCTGAGGGTGAATGCCGAAATGGCGAAGCTGTCTTCGTTGTTTTTGCCAGATTGGCCGGGGTGGGTTTGGGCTGCGACAAAAAGATGCGCGCGACTTGAGCGGATCATTCGGGTTGGATGGGGGTTAGTTTCGGTTTCTGAATGGCAGGTGGTTTGCCGAGCACAAACCGGTAGGTTAATTGGCCAAAGTTTACCACATCGCCATGTGCGAGCAAACAGCCCTCTTGGGGGATCGTCTCATAGTTGACCCAGGTTCCGGCGATGGAGCGATTGTCTGTCAGCAGGAATCCGTTTGCGGTGCGCTGGATGCGGGCATGCAGCGGCGAAAGCGACGGGTCGCCCAGCACGTTGGTGGCCTGGGTCGGGTCTGCGCCAATGGTCAGCTCGGGCGCAGACAGGGAGATCGGGTCGCCGCCGGGGGCAGGCTGCCCGTCAGATGTCAGTTTGACGAGATAAGCGGGCGGGGGCGGCGTTTTGCGACGGATCCACGGAAAGGGGTTGGCGGCAGGCAGCGGCCTGGTAGGCGGTTCGAGGCCTGTCTGCACCGGCTGGGTGACCGGGTCCAGTTGGCGGGCGCGGATGCGGCGGCGTTCTGCCATGCGGCTGAAGGTTTTCTGGCCGCTGAAGAAGATGACCACCAACAAAACCAGACCGGCGAAAACCACCCCTGTAGTGGCAATCGCCACGTTGTTGCGCAAGATCAGCCCTGCCAGCCCGCCGGGCGGCTGGACCACGACCACATCCACCGTGACTGGGGCGCTTGTGCTGCTCAAGCCCAGCGAGTCGACTGCTTCGATGCGCAGGCTGTGCGTGCCGCTGACGAGGTAGCCGCGCAAGTCCCAGTTGAATTGCTCAAAGGGATCGCTTGTATTTTCCTGCACGACAACGTCATCCACGTACAGGGTGGTGCGTTCCAGCGGGCGCGGATGGCCGTCGGGGAATTCGATCAGGATTTCGAGCGCCTGGCTGGCTGGCTGGCTGTTCTCAAGATCGAACTGGTCTTCAGGGTTCTGTCTCGTGATCTGGGAAGGCGGCGAAAGCAAAATTGGGTTGGGCGGCAGGACGGTCAGGTCAAGCACTGCCTGGTTTGAGTTGAGCGCCAGCTCGCCCGACGAGATCAAGACAGACAGGCTGTGCTGTCCGCTTTCGCGCACAGCAGACGCGTATTCAAATTCATAGACCCAGCGCAGGGTGCCCAGCCATTCTTCAGGGTCGAGCAGGGTCTCGATGCCGGTAAAGTCGAGGGTGGCTCCGCCGGTGGCGATTGCCATCTGGCGCAAGGCATCTGCGCCGGGGTGGACGAGAAAATCCTTTGAGTCGACGATCCAGGCGAAAACCCGTATCCCGGCCTGGTTGGCGCGGGCGGTCAGATCGTTCAGGGCAGCGATATTTTCACTGTCGAGGTGGCTGGAAACCAGCAGAATGGCGCGTTTTCCGCCGGGAACCAGGGGTGTTTCAAGGGCGGTATCCAATGCGTACGAAAGGGCGGCCAGGTTGGGGGTCGAGGCGCGCAGTTGCGGATCGAACAGTTCAAGGCGATTGCGCCAGGTCAGCGGGTTGACGCGCGAGGTGACGATCCCACCGTTCCAGGTCAGGCTGAATAGATCGGCGCTGTCAGATGGGCGGGCCGCGGCCCAGTTATCCAGCACGGCGATCGCTTTGTCGTAGCGCGAAAAGCCTTGCCCGTCGCGCACGGCCAGGGCCGGGCCGGAATTGATCGCAACCACCACCTGCAAGGGTGCGGCGCGTTCGGTCAGCCTGTCGGGTGTGATGGTTTCTCCGCCTTCGAGCAGGGAGACGCTGCCCGGTTTTAATCCTCGTAGGAATTGCCCCTGTTCATCGTAAACATCGAGCAAGCCAGAGATGAGCGGGAATTGCTCTGAGTTGACTTCGTACAAAACGGCAGAAGCCTGGCTCTGTGCAAATGAAATTTGCGGCAGGGCCAGGCTGATGATGAAAATTATCAAAAACAGGCGTAAGGCTCGGGTTCTAATAGGCATCCAACATTTCAGGTTGGGCAGGTGGGGGAAGCGGAGATGCTGACAGACGGGTAAAAGTTAATGTCCAGGCTGTCCAGACATAGGCGCGCAGGATTCCACCCAGAATAATCAATACTGGAATATATACCACAAAACACAGCCCGGAGATGATCAGGGTTGTGCGCATGCCTTGATCGATGCCGAGCGCTAGGCCAAACATGGCCGGGATCACAATCAAAAAGATGGGCAGGGAAAGGAGTGCCCCAACCGCGAGTTGGATGATGAAAAGCAGCAAAGCCATGATCAGGTAGTTGCTCAGGTTGGCGCGGAAGAGCTGCCAGGCGCGCTGGAGCGCGTCGCTGGCGCTGCGCTCTTCCTTGATCATGGCGATCGTTGCCTGCTCAAACAAGAGATTGGCCAGCCAGCTCAATGGAATGAACAGGCAGAGCAGGGGGATCAGACAGAGGGCCAGGATGCCCATGGTCAGGGCGGCTCCCAGGCCAAAGACAAGCACGATCAGGGCTACCAACACGAAACTTGCCAGCCACATGATCAACCACAGGCCGAGCACTTTCCAGAAATAAGGAGTGCTTTCCTGCCAGAGTTCAGCGAACGAGAGCGATTCTGTATTCTGGTCGCCGAGCAGAGCGCCTTTGATCAGGCCGATGCGTCCCATGGTGCCGAGCGCAAGCGCCAGCAGCCACAGCACACAAAAAACCATCAGGATGATGGCGATCAGGCCAATATATTGTTCGGGATGGCTTTCAAAGTTTTCGAAATAGCGAACAAAATCATTAACCCAGCCTTCGATCGGCAGGCCAAGATCTTCGCCATTAAAACCGGAATCGCCGCCCCCGCCTCCGCCGCTGCCACCCCCTCCGCCGCCTTCGACGCAACTGGCCAGGATGCCAAAGATCCACAGGATCTTAAATTTCCAGATGATTTGCCATGATTTTGAGAGAATCTCACCGATATTCATTGCATACTCCTTTCAGGATCGAACACTGTCTGGATATACGCGCAAAGAGAGGGTGGGTTTTACTCCTCGTCGCCCTTGGTCAGGCGCGGACGTTTGATGGCTTCATCGATGATCTGGTTGTTGCCGCGCTCGGGCAGTTTCATCCAGCGGCTAACGCCGGCCCAGGCCAGTAGCGGCAGGCCGACGGCCGTCCCGGCCACCGGGTACGGAACCCCGGCAACAATGCCCATCACCAGTCCTTTGGCAATCGCCGCGCCCCATTCATCATTGTCGAGAAAGCGCTGCACCATGGTTGTGGTCACAAAACCCAGCGAGCCGATCCCCAGCACGGCCAGCGGATTGACAGCTTCGAGAAAAAAGAAAAAGAAGATTCCATCCAGTGCGATTGTCGCAAATGCGGCCAGCGGGTGGATGGGTGGCGGGGTAATCTGGCGGGACTCATCAGTCATGGTGTACTCCTTTTATAACGCGAGATAATATTTCGCGCTACATTCTCGTTAAAGAATCGCAGGATAACCTCCTGCGCCACGCTATTCCCACTCGATTGTCGCGGGTGGTTTGCTGGTTATATCATACACCACCCGGTTGATTCCGCGCACCTCGTTGACGATCCGGCTCGAGACTTTTGCCAACACATCATACGGAATGCGCGCCCAATCGGCGGTCATAAAATCATCGGTCAGCACGGCGCGAATGGCGCAGGCTTCCTGGTAAGTGCGCTGATCGCCCATCACGCCCACCGAACGCACCGGCAAGAGCACCACAAAGGCTTGAGATGTGCCCGCGCCTTTGCCCAACAGGCCTGCGGCGGACAACTCCTCGATCAGGATCGCGTCCGCTTCGCGTAGCCGCTCCGCGCGTTCGGGGGTCACCTCGCCCAGGCAGCGCACGGTCAGCCCCGGCCCCGGGAACGGCTGCCGCCAAACCATCGCGCTCGGCAGCCCAAGCGCCTCGCCCACTGCCCGCACCTCGTCCTTGAACAGGTAGCGCAGCGGCTCGACCAGCTCGAATTGCATATCCTTGGGCAAGCCGCCTACATTATGATGGGTTTTGATCTTGTCGGCCTTGTTGCGGTCGGGGGCGGAAGATTCGACTACATCGGGATAGATCGTGCCTTGGACTAAAAATTTGGGCTGGCCGATGGCTTTTGCCTCGTGCTCGAAGATGCGGATGAACTTCTCGCCGACCACCTTGCGCTTTTGTTCCGGTTCGGTGATACCAGCCAACGCTGAAAAGTATTCCTCCGCCGCCTGAACGGCCACCAGTTCGACGCCGAGCATATTGCGGAAAGCTTCAACCACCTGCGCGCCTTCGTTCTTGCGCAGCAGGCCGGTATCGACAAAAACCGCCACCAACTGGTCGCCGATCGCCTTGTGGACGAGGGCGGCTGCCACCGAAGAATCGACTCCGCCGGAGACGGCTGCCAGCACCCGCGCTCCGCCGACCTGCGCGCGGATTCGCGCCACCGATTCGTCGATGATCGACTGCGGCGTCCAGTCCGGGCTGATCCCGGCGATTTCGGCCACGAAGCGCCGGATGATCTCGCTCCCGCCGACGGTGTGGTTGACTTCCGGGTGGAATTGCAACCCGTAATATTTGCGGGCCGGGTCGGCCATTGCCGCAAAGGGGCTGTTGCCGCTTTTGGCAAAGGACTGAAATCCGGGCGGCAGTTCGGTCAATTTGTCGCCGTGCGACATCCAGACCTGGAAGGGTTGCCCGCCGAGCAGGGGGTTATCCGCCAGCGGTTCAACGATGGCGTGGCCGTACTCGCGGTGAGCCGACGGATCGACTTTGCCGCCCAGGGCGTGGGTCAGGGCCTGCATCCCGTAGCAAATGCCTAAAATCGGCAATCCACTCTTGAGAATGAAATCCTGAATAAAGGGCGCGCCCGGTTCATAGGCCGAGTTGGGCCCGCCCGAGAGAATGAAGGCTTTGGGTTGGATCGAGAGAATTTTTTCCTGCGGCGCGTCCCAGGGGAAGAGTTCGCAGTAAACCTGGGCCTCGCGTACCCGCCGGGCGATCAATTGGGCGTATTGGGAACCAAAATCGAGAATGGCGATGGAATTGTGCATGTGGATCCTCTGGTGTAGGGGCGACGCATTGCGTCGCCCCTACGACAATTATCCGGATATGAGATGAAAATGTAAATGTGGGAAGTCCTGATATTCGCCACCGTTGACGATCAGGCGATAGCCGCCTTCTTCGAGTTTGTATTCGCGGACGAGGCTCTGAACGGCGCTCATCAGGTCGGTTAGGAAGGCGCTGTCGGCAGGGTCGAGCTCGGCCAGACTCGCTGCGGGGCGTTTCGGTGTCAGGATCACATGAAACGCATGGGCCGGCCTGGGATGCCAAAAGGCCAGCAGCGTCTCCGTTTCACGCAGGCGGGATACGGGCAGGGCGAAGGTCATACGGGTAAAAAGCAATCGTATAAGAAAACGCCCGGGTCTAGTCCGGGCCAAACGGTAGAGCAAATCCATTTATTCTTCAAATTCGATTTTGCCGTCATCGAGCGAGGAGATTTTTGCCAGCGACTCGACCTGCACACCCAGGCTGGCGAGGGCTTCACGGCCGCCTTCAAAGGTTTTTTCGATCAATGCACCGACGCCGACAATCTCTGCTCCGGCGGTCTGGGCCAGGCGCACCAGGCCGAGGATGGTCGCGCCGGTGGCGAGGAAATCGTCGATGATCAGGACGCGCTCGCCGTGCGGCAGGTGTTCGGGCGAGATGATCAGCTCGACCATGCGGCCTTTTGTGTGGGAGGGGGCCAGGGTCAGGTACACCTGGTCGGGCATGGTGATCGGTTTGGTCTTGCGCGCATAGACCACCGGCAGACCGAGGTGGATGGCGGTGGTCAGGGCCGGGGCAATGCCCGAAATTTCGGCGGTCAGGATCTTTGTCGCGCCGAGGTGTCTGAACATGCGCGCAAATTCGAGCCCGCACAGGTTCATCAGGCCGGCATCGACCTGGTGGTTGACGAAGCCATCCACTTTGAGAATGCCGTTGCCCAGGTTTTTGCCCTCACGGGCTATTTTTTCAACAAGTTCTTTCATAATTTCTCCTTGGATATCTGTCTATTCAAGTTCATTTTACAGCGGTTATCAAGATTCCTCCAGAGAAAGAAGTCACCTTCTTGGGGTGTGTTAGAATCCTGATTTGTTATGACCATGCCTCAATTACCTTTATTACTTCTTGCTTCAAACTCTCCCCGGCGACGGGAATTGCTTGCATTGGGCGGCTGGATGTTTAATCTGGATGTTGCCGACATCGATGAAACCGTCTTGTCGGGTGAGCAGCCCGTTGCTTATGTTGAACGTTTGGCTGTGGAGAAAGCCCGCGCTGTCCTGCCGCGTTCACGCCCCGAGCATATTATCATTGGCTCAGACACGACCGTTGTGCTGGATTGCGAAATTTTGGGCAAACCTACCGACGAGCGTGAGGCCCGTTCCATGTTAACCCGCCTGCGCGGGCGCAATCATCAGGTTTATACCGGCATCGCCGTTTTGCGTGCGGAGGACCAGACCCTGTTCAGCGATGTTTGTCTGACCGAGGTGCCCATGCGCAACTACAGCGATGCGGAAATGGATGCCTACATCGAAAGCGGCGATCCGCTCGATAAAGCCGGGGCCTACGGCATCCAAAATCCCGATTTTCAGCCGGTGATCAACATGCAGGGCTGCTACGCCAGTGTGATGGGCCTGCCGCTCTGTCACCTGACGGTTCTCTTGCGCCGGTTGGATATTTCACCGCGCGCCGATGTAGCCCGAAATTGCCAGGCTGCCCTGCACTACGCCTGCCCGGTCTACCGTTCCATCTTAAAAAGTGATCTTACAAAGTAGGTAAAAAATGAAGCGACTATTGATGATCAGCCTGATTTTCGTTATCGCAATCTTGAGCGCTTGCACGCCATCGGAAAACCCTGGAACCCCGCAGGTGGAACCCACCAGCGGACTCCCCACCCCGGCCGTGCGTGTCACCAGCGCGCCTGACCCTGATAGCGCCTTGCAGGTCTTTTTCGAAGCCTGGCAGGCGGCAGATTATGCGGCCATGTATGCCATGACTACACCGCAAAGCCAGCAGACGATCAGCGAAGAAGATTTTGTCAAACGTTATCGCGATGCAATGAATGAAATGGCATTCAAAGAATTGAGCTATGCCGTTCGCTCGACCACGCGCAACACAACCGATGCCCAGGTTACTGTGGGTGTGACCTATATCAGCAATGTGATCGGAGAATTCCAGCGCGATCTGGTGTTTGGCGTCGTTCTGGAAAATGGCGGTTGGAAAATCAACTGGGACGATGGTCTGATCCTGCCTGAACTGCGCGGCGGCAACACCCTCTCGATGGATTTTGAATCCCTGCCGCGCGGCAACATCTATGATCGCAGCGGCAACGTGATCGTGGACCAGGCCGAGGCGGTTGCCATGTATGTTGTTCCTGGGCAATTGAACCCCGACCAGGAAGGCACGTTGCTCTATGAAATCTCCAACCTGACCGGCCAGCCCCAGGAAGTCATCCGCAATCGCTACGCCTTTGCCGGCGCCGATTGGTATGTGACCATGGGCGAAGCCTCGCTCGAAGAAATTAACAAACGCTACGGGGTTTTGGCTGGCCTGAGCGGTCTTTACATGGTCGATTACACCTCGCGTTTCTATTACGATAATGGGATTGGTTCGCAGACTGTCGGTTATGTCTCAGCCATACCCGCCGAACAGTTGGATACCTACCTGCGCGCCGGATACGCTCGCAATGCCCTGGTCGGCGCGTCTGGCATCGAAAAATGGGCTGAATCTTATCTTTCGGGCAAATCAGGCGGCACGCTCTATGTTGTCGCGCCAACCGGCAGCATTCTCTCTTACCTTGGCAAAACCACTCCTGAAGCGCCCAGCTCCGTTCACCTGACCCTTGATCGCAACCTGCAAACCCAAACCGAACAGGCTCTGGGAGATTTCGTGGGTGCGATCGTGGTCATGGAACGCGATACCGGGCGGGTGCTGGCGATGGCCTCCTCGCCTGATTTTGACTCCAACCTGTTTAACTCGCAGAACCCCAACAGCGCCAATGGTCTGGGCGATGTGACCACTAGTGAAGATAGCCCGTTGGTCAACCGCGCCACTCAAGGCCAGTACCCGCTCGGCTCGGTCTTCAAGATCATCACCATGGCTGCCGCCTTGGAGAGCGGCACGTACACGCCTGAAAACGAGTATGAATGCGGTTACGAATATACTGAATACGGTGGGCCGACCCTCTACGATTGGACCTGGGAACGCTACCAGACCGAATTACGCGAAACCGGCGAAGGCACCACTCGGCCATCCGGTACGCTTACCCTGTCTGAAGGCCTGATGCGCTCGTGCAACCCCTGGTTCTATCACATCGGCTATGATTTGTACCGCCAGGGGCGCGTGAATGCTGTGGCCGACATGGCACGTGGTTTTGGCCTGGGCAGCCTGACCGGCATCGATGTCATCCCTGAACTGCCGGGGTTGATCGTCAATCCGCCGGTTCCGAGCGGCGAAGTTGAAGCCGTAAACCAGGCCATCGGCCAGGGTGAATTACAGGTCACACCGCTGCAAGTTGCCACCTTCATCGCTGCGGTGGGCAATGGCGGCACGCTTTACCGCCCGCAACTGGTCGAGAAAGTGGTTGATGCCAACGGCGTCGAAACCACCATCTTCAAACCCGAAGCGCGCGGCACCCTGCCCATTAAACCTGAGACGTTGAAAGCCATTCAAGACGCCATGCGTTCGGTGATCGCCAATCCGCGCGGCACGGCCTCCCATCGTTTTCGCAATGTAACCATCCCGGTCTACGCCAAGACCGGCACTGCCCAGACCGGCGGCGGTTTGCCGCATTCCTGGTTTGCCGGTTATACCGATGTTCCCGATGGCAGCCTTCCTGATATCTCGATTGCCGTGATCGTTGAAAACAAGGGCGAGGGCTCCGAATACGCTGCGCCGATCTTCAGGCGTGTGCTCGAAATCTACTATGTTGGCCGCCCGCAAGCCCTGTACTGGTGGGAAGCCAACATCGGCATTCCCAGAACCCCAACCCCAATTGGCGGTATCCCGACCGAAGAAAACGATAATTAATGTCTGATCAAGAAACGCTGACCGGCCTGATCATTCGCGCCCAATCGGGCTTTTTCAGTGTTCTGAGCGCGGATGCTGACTTACCCGTCACCTGCCAGCTGCGTGGACGGTTAAAACAAGGCCCGCGACTGGGCGACATCGCCGCAGTCGGCGACTCGGTCCTGTTCACCATCCAATCTGATGGCAGCGGCGCCATCGACGAGATTCTGCCGCGCAAAAGCGAGATCGTGCGCCTCGACCCGCGCCCACAGGGGGAGTATCGCCAGGTTTTGCTGGCCAACCCTGACCAGGCGGTTTTTGTCTTTTCCTGCGCCAACCCCGACCCCCGGCTGCGTATGTTGGATCGTTTTCTGGTCATCGCCGAAAAACAAAACGTTCCGGCGGTGGTCGTTGCCAACAAAGTTGATCTGGTGGGCATCGATGCCGCCCGGAAGATATTCGGCTTTTACCCCGCGCTTGGCTACCCGGTCATTTACACATCCACCAAACAAAATTTGGGGCTGGATGAATTCCGCGATGTTTTGCAGGGCAAACTCTCGGCCCTGGCCGGGCCAAGCGGTGTCGGCAAATCAAGCCTGATGAATGCCATCCAACCCGGGCTGGGGATCGCCGTCGGCGAAATCAGCATGGCCATGAACAAGGGCAAGCACACCACCAATTTTCGCCAGCTGCACCCGCTCGAATTTGGCGGCTGGGTGGCTGATGCTCCTGGCTGGAAATCTCTGGCTTTATGGGATACCGAATCGGTGGAAATCGACGCCTACTTCCCCGAATTGCGCGACCTGGTCTCAGAATGCCAATTCAGCGACTGTTCGCATGTCCATGAGCCGGGCTGCGCTGTTTTGCAGGCCGTGGCATCCGGCCAGGTGCGCCGTGAACGCTATGATTCATTCTTACGCTTGCGCGATGGGCAGGAATAATCCATTATGAATCCCTGGGAAGTTTTCGGTCACGATTGGGCTGTCGAAATGCTGCATGGGCACGTTGTCCACGGAGCCTTGCGGCATGCCTATCTCATCACCGGCCCGGGCGGGGTCGGGCGGCGCACGCTGGCGATCCGTCTGGCGCAGGCGGTCAACTGTCAGACGCCGGGCACGCCGGGGGTTCCGTGTCGCACCTGTCGGGCCTGCAAACAGATCGAGGCCGGGCAAAATATCGATTTAATGGTGATCCAGGCCGATCATGAGGGCGGAACGCTCAAGGTCGAGCAGGTGCGCGAAGTGCAGAAATTCCTGTCGCTCAAGCCGTATCAATCCGCTTTCAAGATCGTGATCTTCCTACGTTTCCAGGAAGCCAACCTGAATGCGGCCAACGCCTTGCTCAAAACCCTTGAAGAAGCCCCCTCCTATGGTTTGCTGCTCCTGACCGCCGATAACGCCGAGCAACTGCTGCCGACGATCGTTTCGCGCTGTGAGATCCTGCGCCTGCGGCCCCTGGGCGTGGATGCGGTCCAAACTTTTCTCGAGATGCGCGGCCTGGAGATTGACAAAGCCCGCCTACTGGCTCATCTCTCCGATGGCCGCCCCGGCTACGCCTTGCGATTGGCCGAGGATGATAAAACCCTGGCCTTTCGCGCCGAAAAACTGGATGATTTGCGCCGCCTGCTGGCCGCTCCCGCGCGGGAGCGTTTCGGCTATGCTGAAAAGTTGGCCAAAGACAAAGACATCCTGCGCCGGACGCTGTTCCTGTGGCTGTCGTGGTGGCGGGACGTGTTGCTGCGCACGGCCGGGGCGCAGACGGCTCTGACGAACATCGACCGGGCGGATGAGATCGAGATCGTGGCTGGCGGACTTTCCCTGCCTGATGTGCGTAAAACCGCCCGTGCATTGGAAGATGCCGTTGAAAAACTGGAGAAAAACGTCAATGCCCGCCTGCTGGCCGAAGTGACCCTGATGGATTGGCCGCGGATAAGGTGATTTTTATGTTGGGGGATGATTGATCAAAACCTGCATTTGTTCAAGAACTTTTTGATGGATCTCCGGTGTATCCATGCCTCCAGCCTCGATCGGCTGGCCGAACTGCACCGTAACCTGCAATGGCCGCTGGTCGAACTGGATGTGCATCAGCAATTGAAAGGCCGCCCCCAATTTTTCTCGTTCGTATTGCGTTTTCTTGATCCTTGTCAGCGGGTGCTTGACGGCTTTGTCCCATAGCACGCCGCGTACTAGCGTGGGGATGATTTTGGTCTCAGGCGCAAAGCGCACAAAAACACTGGCCGAATCGCTCCAACTGCTGAGGGCCTCGATCGCTCCGGGGTAAACCGCCGGGTCAGGGTCGATCTTCCCGGCCGGAAAAGTCAACGCCGCGCCGCCCGCTTTCAGGTGGGCGGCTGTCTTTTTAACGGCGGACATGCGGCGGGTCGGATCGTCGTTGATGAAGATCAACTGTCCGCTGGTATTTTGCAGAGAGGTCAGAAAAGGCCGCTCGATGGCGAGAATCCGCAAATCCGCGCGGTGAATGGCGATAAAAAGCGCCAGGGTGTCCACCATGCCGGGGTGATTGGACAGAAAGAGCGCCGGGCCGTTGGCTGGAATATTTTCAGCGCCAGCGATGTTCAGGGTGTGGGCATAGCGGTCGAACAAAGGCCGGGCAGCCAGCGACAGGCTGCGTTTGGCAACATCGTCATCAAAGGCAAGCATCTGGCGGGCAAATTTCTGCGCGGGGGTATGAAAAATCCCCCGCAAGGCAGAAGCCAGGCGAGGGGAGTTTTGCCAGCCAAACGAACTGACCAGATCATCGAGGTTGATTGCGGTCAGGGCGGCCAGGGAATCCATGTGAGATGTTATTTCAGGCTGAGAATTTCGTAGACCGGGATGGCTTCGCGCTTGCCTTTGACAGTGATCGGTTCCATCAGACGCACCTCAACGAAATCGCTGACGCGCTCATAAGCGGCCTGGCTGATGACAATCTGGTTGCGGGCTGCGTTTTCTTGCAAGCGTTTGCAAGTGTTGACGCTGTCTCCGATGGCGGTGTAATCGAGGCGTTTTTCAGTGCCGATCAGGCCCAGAACGGCGTCGCCGTAGTGGATGCCAACCCCAAAGCCTAGGTGAGCTTCTGGCGGCAGGATGGCGTGCAGCCCGGCGATGCGGTCGCGCAGTTTGAGCGCGGCGCGCACGGCCCGCAAGGTATGATCTTCTTGCGGAATGGGGGCGTTGAACCAGGCCATGACCGCGTCGCCAAGGAATTTATCGATCGTCCCTTCTTCGTCCAGCACCACTTCGGCTCCGGCGGCCAGGTAACGGTTAAGCACTGAAACCAACTGTTCCGGCGATTGGGTTTCGCTGAAGCTGGTAAACCCGCGAATATCGGCGAAAAGAACGGTGATGTCGCTGCGCTTGCCTCCCAGCGCCAGGCTGTTGGGGTCGAGCTGGTTGATCACGGCGGGCGAAACCATGCGCTCGAAGAGTTTGCGCTGGGCTTCGAGACGCTTGCGTTCGGTCAGATCATCGAGCACGATCGCAATGCCCTGGGTGGTTTGGTCGCCATCTTTGAGCGGGGAAACGTTCAAGCGCCAATCGACCCGGCCACGCTGGGGGATGTTATGGCTGAATTCGAGATCTGTTACCGATGTATCCTGGCTGCGAACGCCGGCAATTTGTGAAAGAATATCATCTGCTATGGAAGGGATCACATCGTGCAGCTTGCGCCCGATCAAATCTACTGTGTTCTGTCCGATGATGAATTCGGCGGCGTGGTTGCAGAGTGTGATCTGGTCTTCGACATCGGCGGTAATGACACCGCTCGAGATGGATGCGAAGATGTTGTCCATCATGTTCTTGAGATCGGTCACTTCGGCCAGTGTGCGGCGCAGCGAAGCGAACAAGCGGGCGTTTTCGATGGCGATTGCGGCCTGGTTGGCAAAGACTGCCAGCAGGTCTCGTTCTGACTCGCTAAAAATCCCGGTGCGGATGCGGTTGTCGGCGTAAATAACGCCGATCATGTCATTCTTGACCTTGAGCGGGACGCACAGAATGGAGCGCAGGTTAAAGGCGATGATGCTTTCCTGCCCGCCGAAGCGCGGGTCTTCCTGGGCGTTGGTGGTCAGGATGGCCTCGCCGGTTTCGATCACTTTTTGGATGACGGTCCGGCTGACGGCGTGTTCTGATTCATTGAGTGATTCTTGTTCCCAGTTGCGGGCGATGCGTGTGGACATTTGTCCGCTGGTATCGCGTAACATCATAAATCCGCGCTCGGCGCCGGTCAGGCGGACGATGTTGTCCATCACAAAGCGCAAAACATCGTCCAGATCGAGCGATGAGTTGATAACCTGGCTGATTTCGGTCAGGGCCAGCAAGTTGCTGCGTTCTTCAGCGAAAGCAGCAACTTCTTGCGCCATGCGATACAGGCGGCTTTCAAGTTGTGACAAGTTTTCGAGTGTATCCGGTTGTAAACTGCTGCGGATTGGCAGAATGGAGGTGCGAATTTGGCCTGCCAATTGGCTTAACACCTTCATTTGCTGATCGACAGGGGTGGAAGGACTTTCACTCATGATGGTGCTCCTGGTTACAACCAATTAAAGAAATACCGAATAGTATGAAGACGAATCTTCCAAGCAGCATGACTTGCCTGTGCCGGGTCGCCGGGGGTGCGGCTGTAAAGGGTCATTTCATGCTGGCGGGCCAGCGTGTCAATCTCTGCGGCAGCTTGTGGCAAGAGTTGTTTGAGTAGTTGTACGCGTTCAGCGGGTGTAATAGACTCAGGCTGGGTGCGCCTGAGCAGAGCCATGCTTTGATTGATAACATGAAAGGAACGTTCCACTTCTGATAATTCGCTCCAGCGCTGCCAGCGTTCCAGCCAGTTGGGGAATCCCTGGCCGCGCTGGCGATATAACCACAAGACAGCCCGCAAAGCACGATTCTGGAGTGGTGTTTGTCTGTGCAATCGCCATACTCCATAAATGGATAGGCCGGATGCAACGGCTATTATAATCCACTGGAAAACGGTCTGATATGGGAATACCCATGGCTGCTTGGTTGGAATTTCGATGTTAGTGGGTGGGGTGGGCTCACCGTCGATCAGCGGGGTTCGCTCTTTGACATCATCAAGTTCATCCTGGTTTGGGTCACGTTCCACACCGCTCGGGCGCACCAGCGCTGGCTGGTTGCCGGTTGGTTCAAACTCCACCCAGCCGATGCCCGGGAAATATACTTCAGGCCAGGCGTGGGCATCTTTTGCGCGGACGATATACTGCCCATTTACGCGCTGGCCTTGGGCGTAGCCGGCGGCCAGGCGGGCGGGAATCCCTAGCGAGCGCAGCATGAGAACCTCGGCGCTGGCAGAATAGGTGCAGTAGCCGCTTTTCCAATCGAACAGGAAGCGCTCAATAACGTCCGCGCCAAACGTCAGGGTTGGAACCGTGTCGTTATAAACGATATTTTCACGCAAATAAGATGTGATCTGCGCGGCTTTATCGTATGGAGTTTCCTGCCCTTCGGTGATCTCGGCCGCCAACGCCGTTACCCTCACCGGAAAATCTTCTGGGAGCGAAAGATAACGAGCGCGCACCCATTCAGGGTAATCTTGGCCGGCCTCGCGCAATATTTTGACGCTGGGGTTGTTCAAGGCTGATTGAGCTGTGTACTTTTCGCCGGAGACAAGGATGGGCTTTGCCCGCAATCCATTGAAATCGATTTGCCCTGGTTCAGCCGCAGTGTAAATCAACTCTGCCGGGCGGCTGACCCAAATGGGTTGGGGCTGGGTGACCAGGGTGGCCTGTGCAGCAAAAAGCCACTCGAACTCAAATTCTACAATGGGCTGGTCCGCTGTGGGAACACCCAGATCTTGAGAATCGGGCTGGAAGGCGCGTTTAAACGTTTGCGAGCTTTGCCACTGCCCGCCGCCATAAGTGTCATAGATGCGCGCCCGCCAGTAGTAGCGCGAGAGGCTGCTCCCCGGCGCGCGGACGCGGAACAAAATTCCCTCGCCCTGGTCGGCCTTGCTGCCCAGCCCAAGCGAATTTCCGTAGCGTTCAACAGGCGGCGGCTTTTGGTTTGTTAAAGCGGCCAAGGCTTTGTTGAGCCTTTCCTGTGAGATCTTCAAAGGGCGGCTGACTTCACGCCACCATTGCGCCGCTGCGGGCAAGGCTTTTGCCGGGGTGGGCAGCAACCAGGCCAGCATTACAATGATGATGGTGGTGACGATAATGTTGCGGTTCAGGTCAAATCCCGGTTCGGGGCCGGTGAAGATTTGTTTTTCACGCCACGAACTGGCGTTTTCCAGGTAATGGATCCGGCCAATGATCAGCAGCACAGATGCAAAATAAACGGCTAACACCCAAATCCGCTCAACCTTGTAGCCATCATAGTATTGGATGATCAGGAGCGGCAAGCTGGGCGGTAAAAAGCTTGCCAGTATTCTCTGTTTTTGCAAAACGGCTTGACCGCTGTAAATACCGATCAGCCAAAAAACAAGACAGGTAAAGGCGACAAATATTAGTGGGTCGCTGACTTCTTCAGCGCGAACGAGTTGCCCAATTCCATGCCACAAGCGGCCAGCCAGGCTGGACAACCGGATTGTAAGACTTTCCTCGCCGGCAACTGTGCTCAAGAGCAGCCAGGGCAGCGCCAGGATGCTGTATTCGAAGATCAGGAGACGTTGTGAGAAGGTGCTGAAGATATTGGCGGACAAAGCTATTCCTAGAATTCCCCCAAGAATGGCTGCGCCCTGGGCTACAATCAGATCTTCTGTCCAGCGCGTCATGACCAGACGCCCGGATGTGCTTGCCATTATAAAAACGAATAAAATAGCAATATTCCAATCCCAATTGTATTGTGGATGTTTTTTCATATATTAAGTGTACAATATTCGCAAGCTATTCGTCAAACGCATCAGGAGGAAACATGGAGTCGCTCTGGCAATTTGGTGTGGATTTTATTATTGCTTTGCAGTCGCTTGGCTTGTGGCTTGAAGCACCGATGCAATTTTTTTCCTTTTTAGGTTCTGAAGAGTTTTTCCTTTTGGTTTTGCCAGTTTTATATTGGTCAGTAAATGCCGATCTTGGTTTGAGGATCGGTGTTATTTTGTTGTTGAACGGGGCGGTTAATGATGCCTTCAAGCTGGCTTTGCACGGCCCGCGTCCTTATTGGTTTAGCGCAGATGTTAAGGCTTTTTCGGCTGAAACCTCCTTTGGTGTCCCTTCGGGTCACGCCCAGATCGCTTCAGGGGTTTGGGGAATGTTGGCCGCGCGTTTGGGCCGGCGCGTGTTTTGGGTGGTGGCCGTTTTTATCATAGCCATGATCGGATTGTCTCGCCTGTATCTTGGGGTCCACTTTCCGCATGATGTTCTTCTCGGATGGCTGCTTGGCTCGTTGGTTTTGTGGGCTGTTTTGCGCTTTTGGGACCGGACCGCTGCATGGTTGAAAGAACAATCTCTCGGACGCCAGGTTGCCCTGGCTTTTGGTGCATCCATGTTGCTCTTGCTCAGTTCGCTTGTTCCTTATCTTTTTTTGCAAAGCTGGAGCCTGCCCGCCGAATGGCTTCTTAACGTTCAATCAGCCGGGGTGGATGAACTGCCGCATCCGATCACGTTGGATGGTGCCTTGACCACGACCGGGACGTTGTTTGGGCTTTTCGCCGGGCTGGCCTGGATCAACACCCGGGGCGGGTTCAGCGCTGATGGAACGGTATCCAACCGCATCTTGCGGTATGCTCTGGGCGTGCTTGGCATAGGGCTGGTCTGGTTTGGGCTGGGAGCCGTCCTCCCGCGCGGCGATGAGCTTATCCCCTATCTTCTTCGTTTTGCGCGCTATACGTTGGTCGGTTTATGGATTTCAGCTGGGGCGCCCTGGCTTTTTATTCGATTGGCGCTGGCCCAGCCCTCCGTGAAAAGATAGGACTTACAAATTTGATTACAGGCAAAAAGGTTTTCTCAAATTGATAGTTGTGCTGTCTGGTTTTGATATAATCATATCGATATTAAACTTAAAGTGGATTGCAATTAAATGACCCTTGAACAAGGAACGTTGCTAAATGGGCGTTACCGCATTTTAGATATTCTCGGCCAGGGGGGCATGGGATCTGTTTACCGCGCCATGGATGAAAATCTTGGCGTGGAAGTAGCTGTCAAAGAAAATCTATTTACAACAGATGAGTATTCGCGTCAGTTTCGACTTGAAGCGGTAATTTTAGCCAGCCTTCGTCATCCAAATTTGCCACGCGTTACTGACCATTATGTGATCGAAAATGTGGGCCAGTATCTTGTGATGGATTACATCGAAGGCGAAGATTTGCGCCAGCGCATGGAGCGCCAGGGCACGATTAGCGAGGAAGATGCCATTCTGGTGGGTGCAGCCATGTCTGATGCCCTGGCTTATCTTCATACGCGCAAGCCTCCCGTTTTGCACCGCGATATCAAGCCTGGGAATGTCAAGATCACATCAGATGGGCATGTTTATCTGGTTGATTTTGGGCTTGCCAAACTGATCCAGGGTAGTCAGACCACAACCACCGGGGCGCGCGCCATGACCCCGGGGTATTCGCCTCCTGAGCAATACGGCACTGCCCGCACCGATCCGCGTTCTGATATTTATTCGCTGGGCGCTACCCTTTACGCGGCCCTGACCGGAATCATCCCCGAAGACGGTCTGGCGCGGGTCATGGATAATATCCAGCTAACCCCATTGCGAAAACATAACCCGAATATCTCCAGGCGCCTTGCGGCTGCCATCGAAAAAGCAATGGAAGCCTATCCCGATGACCGCTTCCAAAATGCGGAAGATATGCGCCGGGCTTTGCTCAACGCCAGTTCCAAGACCCAGCGCTTGCTTGATCTGGATTTGAATATCAGCGTTTCACCTCCACCGCCTTCCAGCGAGAATTCCAACGGAACCTTTTCGGATATGCCTACAGCATCTCCGAACTCGGCTCTTGGCAATTCGTTTACATCTGTGTCCACGCGCATGCGCCGCAGATTCCGAAAGTTCGCTTCTTCAGGGGCCTGGATTGGTTTGGCGCTTATGGCCGTTCTGACAATTTTTTTGTTCAGTCAGGGTAACCTCCCCACCGCGTTGGTTGCGATTTTGCCGCCAAACGTGGTTCAGACTTACCTGCCTGGCGCAGCCCAATCTGCAACAGCTGAGCCTTTCGAGTTATTCGAGCCTGAACTAACACCAACTTCAACACCGCCCATCAGCTTTACACCCACCCCAGAACCGACAGAAGTGGTTTTGCCGTCGCCAACAAATACACCGCAGGGCGGCACCGGCCTGATTGCTTTTGCCTCGAACCGGGCCGGGATTCCGCAAGTTTATTTGATGAACTCTGACGGCACGAATGTTCATCCTGTTACCAATGAACAAGATGGGGCTTGCCAGCCAGATTGGTCGCCGGATGGCATGAAAATAGTTTTCGTATCTCCATGTCGGGAGCGTGTGGACTCATACCCCGGGTCAAGTTTGTATGTAATCAATATTGATGGAACCGGAAAAACTCCCTTGCCGACCACCTTGGGTGGCGACTTTGAGCCCGCCTGGTCGCCGGATGGTACCCGGATTGCCTTTACATCCATGCGGGATGGCTATTTCGAAATTTATGCACTCAATTTGGAAAATAACCAGATTGAACGTTTAACTGATGCCCGAAGTGTGAGTAGTGCCACTTATGCCCGGCAGCCAGCCTGGAACCCATTTGGCACGCAATTGGTTTATGTTCTCCGACGTAACTCTACAACCCAAATCTGGCTTTCCCGAGGCCAGCCACTGACGGTTCAGCCCCAGAATCAGCATGAGCAGCTTACCAGTTCAGACAATACAACCACTTCTTTTCTGCCTGTTTGGTCTCCCGATGGTGAAGTGATCATTTTCAATCAGACCAGTTTGGATGCCAACGCACCGGCTTCTTTGATGCGGCTGCGCTACGAAGATCGTTTGTCTCGCACGGCAACCCTTGTGAATATCCCGCCCCCCATCGTGGATGTTAGCTTTTCTCCGGATGGTTTCTGGATCATTTTTGAATCTAAATCTGGCGAGAACGCCAAGCATGACATTTATATAGCCACTATTACGGGTGCGGGACTTAAACAATTGACTACAGACCCCGGTGTTGATTTTGACGCGGTCTGGCGGCCTTTGCCCAAAGCGACTGCGCCATAAACAAAACTGTTTTCTTGTGGCAGATTAACATTCAACAGTTGTATAACAAAAAAGACCGGGACAAATTCCCGATCTTTTTTTTGTTTGTTATGCCTTAGACTGCGGCTGTGGGTTGGCGGTTTTTCCACCAATCTGTGAACAATATCCATAGCGCGCCCAGGCCTAGAAGAACCACCACGATGTTAACCAGGATACCCAATACCGGGATGGCGCTCAGGATGGCATAAAGCACGACACCCAGCGCTAGCGGCCAGAATTTGTGTTCAGCCAGTTTGGGGTTTACTTTTTCCAGGATCAGTTTGCCGCCCAGCAAGCTGACGGCGATTTTCGTAACAAAAGCGGTCAGCATTACGAAGCCCACGCTTGTGCCGAACAGCGCCAGCACTCCGCTAACGATCACAGCAGCTGAAAGCCCGCCCAGGGTTAATAGTCCGAAGATGATGCCGCCCATGACCATCACAAAGATGATGATCAGCAGGCTGAACAGGAAGGCAGCCCAGGCAATCGTTCCCCATCCCAGGCTCGGGAAGGGTTTTTCCTGAATGGTTGCTCCCATTTTGCCTAACAGGGTTGGGAAAACCCAGGCCAGGAACAGGCCTACGATGATCAGGCTGGCAATCGTTCGAACAGCGTCAATGCTGGCATCCAGTACAAGTTCGGACTGGGTTCGGTTTTCGCGATGCATTTCACGAAGTTCTTCTTCGTCATAAACCGGCTCAGTGCGGGTAACACCGCCACTGGCTATTGATGCGGGTACGCCCAAGTCGCGATCGGCAATATATTCCAGTTTGCCGCCAATTTCTGCGTCCGGGCCAAAGGTCAGGCCCACAGCCAGATTGGGCATCGTGATGGTCTGTTCCGGGTCAAAGCTCATCGGACCCATTTTCTGGCCCTCGTTTTCAACTTTCCCCAGCGCAAAGATCGCATCGCCGCCGATTTTGCCACGCAGTTCGATGGCGCCTGTGCCGAGTTTTGCATCCCCAGCGATGTCGCCAGCCAATAGATTTTGACCGCTGCCCATCAACAGATCGCCGCCGATTTTTGAGCCCGGCCGGGTTTCGAGACTTCCACCCCCGCCAAGCAGGTCATCGCCGATTACGGCGTTTTCGCCGATCAGGAAGGCTGCGCCGAAGATGCGGGCATCGTCTTGAATGGTGCCGTTGATGATGACATCACGTGCGCCAACGAGCAGATCGCCTTCGACCGTGCCATTGATGATAATGGTTTGCGCGCCGGCGATCAGATCACCTTTGATGACACCATCCACAATGATTGTTTGGGCGGCGGCGTACAAATCATCTTCGAGTATTTCATCGGCAGCGATGGTGATTGTGTCTCCGGTGCGTTCTTCAAAGGCGCGTGCGGGCATAGCAATACTCAGGGTCAGCAGCGCCAATAGCATTGCAGAAAACAGAATTCGGGTTGTACGAGACATATACTTCTCCTAATGAGCAAAATAAGTACAACAAACTATGCCGATATACGCGTTCTTGCCGGGCAGGTTGCAAGAAAAAAGGCCGGAAGTGGGTCTTTCTGGCCTTTTTTCTTCACGATTTACGAAAACAAGGGTTCGAAGCTCTTGCCCGATTCTATCATCGTCTCGCGCATCGCTTCATCCATTGGTGTGAAACCCTGACAGGCCTTTAGAATTAGCGGCAGGATGCGCGTATCGCCAGCAGTGCACAGCCCGGTTACATCGTAAGAAAGCGCAAAATCGATAGCGCGCTGGATCTCATCCATCTTTTCAAATGGTTCATACCAGGTTGTGGCAGTGTGTTTTTCGTTTTGCCAGGGGCCCTTGGTAATGGTTTTGATGACCATTGTGCCGACTTGTTTTTCCCTGCAAACCGCGATCAATTCCTCGGCGTTCTTGCGGTAGGCCGGGTTTGCCATCTGGACGAAATTGAGCGGGAACAGGATGGAATCGAAATCGAACCGCCGCAACGCTTCGAGGTAGATGGCCGGAGCGTCTGCCCCGTGGCCTGTGATGCCGATAAATTTGGTTAAGCCGGCTTTTTGGGCATCGAGAACTGCCTCCAGCGCGCCGCCGTTCATTGTGATTTTATCCAGATCTTCGAAGGTGTTGACGGCATGGAACTGGTACAAATCGAATGACTTGACCTGCAAGCGTTTTAGTGAGCGCTGCATTTCATTCCATGCGCCATCTTTGCTGCGTTCCATGGTCTTACAACCCAAAAAGAAGCGCTCCCGCTCACGCGGCATCCATGGGCCGATGCGTTCCTCGGCTTGCCCGTAAGACGGCGCCACATCGATGTGGTTGATTTTTGCCTCGATGACCTGCTCCATTACCTTGTCGGCATTTGCCTGCGAAATTTCCCAGAAGGCTGCCGCTCCAAAAATGGCGATCGTGCTGTCGTGGCCGGTCCGGCCAAAGGCTCGTGTCTGCATGTTTCGCTCCTTTACTCCCCGGTCTTTTCCACCACGATGTTGGCTTCGCCCACCAGCGCCGCAATCGCCCCAATGGCTGCCAGGGTTGGCGCGAACAGCACACCCGCCACCCCCACCGTCAACGGGATTTCCATAAACGTTTGCCCCTGCTTATCGCGGATGATGATCCGGCGGACATTGCCTTCGTGGATCAATGCTTTGATGCGCGCCAGCAACTCTTCGCCATTAACAGAAAATTCTTCAGTACGGGTTTTTTCATTCATCGTAGCCTCCAAGAACATATACGTCAATTATTGCACAGGTTTGCAGAATTGTTTACATTCCTGTTGAAAACGGTGATATAACCGAAAAAATAAATCATCCAGCGGAGGGCCCAATGCTAACCATCACAAAAGTCGACACGAACAACAAAACCCAGGTGCGCAAATTTGTCCAGTTCCCGTACAAGCACTACCAAGATTGTCCCTTCTGGGTGCCACCGCTTTTTATAGATGCAAACCTTTTCCTTGATCGTAAAAAACACCCATTTTTTGAACATTCGGATGCCGATTTCTTCATCGCCGAACTCGACGGGCAGGTGGTGGGTCGTATCGGTGTGCTCGAAAATAGGGCATTCAACCTGTATCATAATACAAAGGAGGCCCAGTTTTACTTTTTCGAAAGTATTGACGATCAGGATGTCGCCAATGCCCTTTTTGAGCCGGCCTTCGCTTGGGCGCGGGCGCGTGGGTTAACTCGCATTGTTGGCCCCAAGGGTATGGGACCGCTCGATGGCTACGGCGTGCTGGTCGAGGGCTACCAGCATCGCCAGATGATGACCATGATGAATTACAACTATGATTACTACCCGCGTCTGGTTGAGAATCTTGGCTTCGAAAAGGAAGTTGATTTTGTTTCGTGCTATGTCCCGGCCGAGAATTTCAATATTCCCGAACGGGTCGAACGCATCGCCAAACGGGTGCTCGATCGCGGAAAATTGCAGGTCAAACGTTTCAAAAGCAAGCGCGAGCTGGTCGAATGGTCCTGGCGCATCGGGCAGGCCTACAATGCCGCCTTTGTGAACAATTGGGAATACTTCCCTTTCACTGAGCGCGAAATTAAATTTGTTGTCGATAATATTGTAACCATTGCCGATCATCGCCTGATCAAAATTATAGTTCGCGATGAACAGCCGGTCGGTTTTCTTTTCGCCTTTCCCGATCTTTCAGCGGCGCTGCAGCGCGCCCGCGGAAAACTATTCCCATTTGGCCTGCTCGACCTGCTGCTCGAAATGCGCCGCACAAAAACCGTTTCAGGCAATGGCATGGGCATTCTGCCTGAGTTCCAGGGGCACGGTGGCAATGCTTTGCTCTACTACGAAATGGCAAACTCGTTTATGGAATTTGAATTCCAGCATGTCGAAATGACCCAGGTTGCCGAAACCGCCACCCAGATGCGCGCAGACCTGAAAAACCTGAAGGGCGTCGAATATAAGAATCACCGCGTTTATCATAAAGCTCTGGATTAACGCGACAGGAGGAAAGATGCCCCTCGACTTGATCCCCGCGCCCAAACGTTTGCCGCTCTTCTGGCTGTTTTTCGGACTCACCCTCGGCTTTTTCGCCGTTTTCAATTGGCTTGATCAACCCCTGCACACCTCCGCCGCCCCGTCCGGGATCGTCTCCTACGAATTGGCGGGCAGCCCTGAAGCGGCCAATGCCATGCTCGCCTCGTGGGATGGATCTGCCCGCCTGAGCGTAGCGTTTGGCCTCGGTTTCGATTTTCTCTTTATGCCGATCTACGCCACAGCCTTGAGTCTCTCGGTTCTTTTGGCGGCGGACAGGCGGCGGGGCGAGGTTTGGTCCGCGCTGGGAAAAGCTCTGGGGTGGGGAGCCTTCCTCGCAACGGGATTCGACGCAGTTGAGAACATTTCCCTGTTTCACATCCTGCTCAATGGTGCTTTTTCACCCATGCCGCAACTGGCTTTCTGGTGCGCTTCGATTAAATTTACGCTACTGATTGGTGGTATCGTTTATGCATTATGGGGGTTGTTTAGACAATAAAGGGTCTTTTGTCATTCAATAAAACTGCCGGAAGTGATGAATGTCACTATGTTATGGCCTTTTATTCTTGTAAGATGAAAGCTGTTTTCAGGCGGATTTAGAAAACCATTTCAACAAGGAGAAACGATGAATAAAAAGGCCATGTTATTATGTGTACTTGCGCTTGCATTTTCTGTTTTGGCTTGCCAGGTTGGCGGCCCCTCAGCCCAGGAAGCGGCCGAAACCATGATCGCCGAAACGGCTGCCGCTGCTTCTCCTACGCCGCTGCCACCGACAGAGACCCCTGTCCCGCCGACTGCCACCATCACCCCAACCCTGCCTCCTACTGAGACACCTACCATTACCCCGACTGCTACGCCATCAGGCCCGATCGTCTATAGTGATGATTTTTCCACCGACAATAAAAACTGGAAGGGCTGTGTTGGCTGCCGCTGGCAGAATGGTGTCTTGTTGCTGGGGCCCTACGAGCCAAAAGGTGAAAGTTTTGACCAGGGCCATTACACGATTTGTATTCCTTGTGGCAAGAAAACCTACTTCCGCATGGCGGTTGACGCGACTTTTGCCGAAGGTTTTACGGATCGTTTTTATGGGATGTTGATTGGTGAAGGCAAGCAATACCAGACAATTGTTGGTATTTCGCCGCTGCAATTTGCCATTATGGCGCGGCTTGATTATGACAAAGGTATGTGGACGCTGATCAATTCTTCATCAGAGAACGTTTATAACACACTGGTTAAGCCTGGGAAATTGACCAATCGCATTGAGATCATAATGTCTCCTGCAGGCGCAGGGCAGGCAGATTTAACCATGAAATTGAACGGGACGGTTTCATTTGTGGCCTATAAAATCCCGGTTGAGCCGGCCGAAATTGGTCTGTATCTTGATTGGCATTCTGTGGGCGCGGCTTACGATAATTTTGAGTTCGAAGAACTTGTTCCATAGCGAAATTTTCAGCAAAAGGAATCCCCGGTTCATGCTGAACCGGGGATTTTATAATTTAAGCTTGGAACAAACTACAGCAACCAGAATTGCTGGGTGGCGCCGTTCAACAACTTGCCCCCCAACGTTTTTGTTGCGTGTTGGCAGTTTTCCAACCGATCTGGCGTAGGCGCGTCTCGATAAAGTTTTCCCTGTTGCTTGCCGGCATTGTTTGTGCGTGCACGGTAGTTGTTTCGACAATACAAGATTTTTGGATATTCAAAAAAAGCAAGATTGGCTGACAAAAGTTATCAAAGACAGATTAGTGAGCCGATCTGTTTTTTTATTCCACAAATCTAAAAAAGGATACAAGAGGTGACTAAAAAAGAGACAAAAATCTGTTCTTTACGATCCTTTGGGATTGTTTGTGTGCGCGAATAAGCCCGAAATGACAGTTGAGTTCTTTGCATCAAGTAGTTCGCAAGATCACTGTGCGGCATATGCGGTGGTTTTGTTTATAGTAATCGCCATATATGGTTTTTGTTTTGGAGTTTGCCCCGTATTTTGTATGTTAAGCCCGATCTGCGCACCATAAATTAAGTTGTGCATGTACTATGACGTATTTGGATACCCGATTTGTATCCCAAAAAGTAACTTTATAATGTTGAAAGTTTAGCTCTTGCTCCTGGAAGCAACCCCGTTTTTGTCATTTATTTGGGCCGAAAGTGACAAATATCACTATGTAACAGACTTTTATTCTTGTAAGATGGAAGCTGTTTTAAGGTGGATTTGAAAAACTATTTCAACGAGGAGAAAAGATGAATAAAAAGGCCGTGTTATTAAGTGTGCTTGCACTTACATTTGCTATTTTGGCTTGCCAGGTTGGCGGTCCTTCAGCCCAAGAAGTGGTCGAAACAATGATTGCCGAGACGGCTGCTGCTGCTTCTCCTACACCGACGAAGACCCCTGTTCCGCCAACGGCAACCATTACCCCGACTTTGCCCCCGACCGAAACGCCCACCATTACCCCGACCGCCACACTTGTCGGACCGATTGTTTATACCGATGATTTTTCGGAGCACAACAAAAACTGGAAAGGTTGTGTGGTTTGTCGCTGGCAGGATGGCGCATTGTTGATGGGACCCTATAAAGTTAACGGAGAAGGTACTGATCAGTCACACGCTGCGGTTTGTCTTCCTTGTGGCAAGAAATCGTACTTCCGTATCGCTGTTGATGCAACCTTTGCAGATGGTTTTACCGATCGTTTGTATGGCCTTTTGGTTGGTGACAGTAAAAAATATATAACCTATGTTGGTATTTCGCCGCTGCAAATTGCTGTCCTGGCGCGTGGAGACTACGAGAAGGGTTACTTCGATCTACTGAATGCTTCCACTGAAAATGTTTTCAGTAAATTAGTACGTCCCGGAAAACTTGTCAATCACATTGAGATTATTGTTTCTCCAGCAGGAGCGGGCACTGCTGATTTTACGATGAAGATAAACGGTACAGTCTCATATGTGGCCACAAACCTCCCGGTTGAGCCTTCAGAGGTTGGCTTGTATCTCGACTGGCACTCAGTTGGCGCGGCTTTTGATAATTTTGAGTTCGAGGAAATCATCCCATAGCACGGTTTTCGGTAAAAAACTCCCTGGTTCACAAGAACCGGGGAGTTTTTGTTAAATCCTTTACAAAACGTTTACCAGCGCTTAAGCCGTTGATAAAAGAGCCGCCTTATGATTATGCTTAGAAAAGATAAAGGAGCATAATCATGCTAATGCAAACGACTTTTGATACTGACCATGTTTGGAACAAATTGCAGGAACCTGCCCGCCCAACCGGCAGACCCGCTGACTATTTACTATTGCTGTCTGCCCTCGATGAAGGCTGGAAAATCCTTGAGACGGCCCGGCTGGTGCCGTTTAATGACTTTTTGTGCGGTGGTTCTTATATGCTGACCATTTTCCATCCGATCCGGCTGGTGGTGCGCCAGATTGTTGTTGCCCGAACCCCCGAGTTGGATACTTTGTTAAAAGACGAAGCTGTGACGATCGTCAACCGCAGCGGTGTGCCCGCTCTCGAATTCCTTGAAAGATGACAAAACGACGCACCGCTCAGGCGCGTCGTTTTGTCATTAGGAAGCGCAGTATTAGCCGTTAATTGCCATTTGAAGCAACAACGCAGCCACAAAATAGGCGAGAACTGCCAGGAATGAGATCGCGCCTACCAGTATGTATTGCAGAAAGCCGGGAATGTTGTCCATGCGGAAGATTTTGGCATTCAAGGAAAATGCTATGATCCCAAACATCGCCCCAATGAATCCGCCGGCGAAAACCAGGAAAAGAGGCAGGCCGCCCCAACCCCATTGATACCACTTAAGCGGTTCGATCAGGTTGATGGTTTTTCCATCGACTACCAATTGTGGAACATCAAAACCCAACAACTGTGGTTTCCAGGCAGCGGTCAATTGCCTGCCATCATTGCTTTGCAGAGCAAATTCGCCGCGTTTTTGCCCCTTTGGGGCGGGCTCGCCATTGACGAGCAGCTTTGGCCCTGAGATGAAGCTGACATCAACTTCAATGTTTTGCCCTTCAAAATTTGCCAACTGAACATCATAACGCATTTGAGTTCTCCTTATGAAAAGAAATAGAATTCTTACGGATTGGGATCCGCTAATCGATCAATCAGGAAGGCATACTCAAAGGCTACTTCTTTCAGGTAATCATAGCGGCCTGAGGCTCCGGCGTGGCCGGCCTCGAAGTTGGTTTTGAGAAGGATCAATTTGTCGCTGGTGTTCAGCTCGCGCAGTTTGGCGGTGAATTTGGCCGGTTCCCAGTATGCCACGCGCGGATCGTTTAGGCCTGTGCTGATCAGAATATCGGGATACTCTGTTGCGCGCAGCTTATCGTAAGGGGAATAGCTCATCAAATAATCAAAATATTCACGATCATCGGGGTTGCCCCACTGATCGTATTCCATCGTTGTCAGCGGGATGCTTGGATCGCTCATCGTATTGACAACATCCACAAACGGGACAGCCGCGATGACTGCACCGAACAGGTCGGGGCGCATGGTCATGGCCGCGCCGACTAGCAATCCGCCAGCACTGCGCCCCATGATGGCCAGTTTGGGTGTGGACGTGTACCCCTCACCGATCAGGTGTTCAGCACAGGCGATGAAATCGGTGAATGTGTTGCGCTTGTTAAGCATTTTGCCGTTCTCGTACCAGGCGCGCCCCATCTCTGACCCGCCGCGGATGTGGGCGATCGCGAACACAAATCCGCGTTCGACCAGGCTCAGACGGCTGGCGTTGAAGGCTGGTTCCTGGCTGAAACCGTAAGAGCCGTAGCCATACAGTAAGGCCGGGTTTTGACCGTTGCGTGGCAGTCCCTTTTTGTAAAGCAGGGAGATCGGCACGCGCGTCCCGTCTTCGGCGGTGGCAAACTGTCTTTCGCAGGTGAAAAGCGTCGGGTCGTAGCCGCTCGGGATTTCATCCTGTTTGACCACTTGCCAGGCATCCTTTTCCATGTCGAAATCGATCACAGATTTGGGTGTCACCAGCGATGTGTAGTAAAAACGCAGCAGCCTGGAATCGAATTCCGGATTTCCAGACTGGTAGTAGGTGTAGACCGGCTCGGGGAATGAGATGTTACGTGCCTGGCTAAGCCCGTCTGCGCCCGAAATGCGGATCTGGCGCAATCCGTCGCGGCGCTCGTAGAGTACTAGGTGATTCTCGAAGGTTTGCATGTCTTCGAGCAGGGTCTCGGCGCGGTGCGGAATGATCTCCTGCCAATTTTCCAGGCCGGTGGCGTGGATGGGCGCTTTCATCAGCCGGAAGTTTTGGGCTTCGAGGTTGGTGCGCACGAAAAAGTGTTGACCGTGATGCTCGATAAAGTATTCCATCCCGCGTTGGCGTGGCTGGAAGAGTGTGAAATCGGCATCTGGCTGGTCGGCGGGCAGGATGCGCCATTCCCCGGCGGCGTAGGCATACGAAAAAGCCATGATATAAGCCTGGCTGCGGCTTTTGCTTACGAACAGGAAGAACTGTTCGTCGGCTTCGTGGTAGAGCAGTTGGTCATTGGCCGGATCCTGACCCAAGTGGTGACGATAAAGTTTATCGGGCCGCAGGGACGGGTCGAGGGTGACATAGTACAGGGTCTGGTTGTCGCTGGCCCAGGCGATGCCGGTGTGGTCATAAACGTCGCCGGAGGTGTTGATGATTTTTTCGGAGAGCAGGCGATTTTCTGCCAGATCTTTAACGTACAGTACGCACTTCTCTGAACCGTCTTCATCAACTGAGTAAGCTAATTTTGTATGATCGGGGCTGATCTGATACGCGCCGAGCCGGCAGAACGACCTTCCTTCGGCCAGGGCGTTTTGATCGAGCAGGATTTCTTCAGCGGCATCCAGCGATCGATATTTGCGGCAAAAAATGGGATATTGCTGGCCTGCCTGTGTGCGACTGTAATAGAAATAGTCATCCAGCTTCTCTGGCGCGGAGGTATCATCTTCTTTGATGCGGGCCTTCATTTCCTTGAAGAGCGTTTCCTGTAAGGCCAGGGTGTGGCCGGTCATCTCTTGTTGGTAATCATCCTCGGCGCGCAGGTATTCCATGGTTTGCGGGTTTTCGCGCTCTCGGAGCCAGAAGTAGTTGTCGACGCGGGTTTGCCCATGCTGGGTGATGGTGTGCGGGTGTTTTGGGGCAATCGGATGGGATGGCATTTTGGCTCCGTTTGGGGTACAAAAAAACCGCCGGAGTTTTTCCGGCGGCTTTTTTCTTGTTTTATGCTTCAGTTTCTTCTTCGTCTTCTTCGCCGGTATCGGTCAGGTCAAGGTAGATGTCCAGCCCGACGTACAGCAGTTGGGAAATTCCCTGCAAGATGAAAAAGTAGAACGCGCCAAAGAGCGGCTTCGAGAGCAGGCTCGACCAGGCGACGATCTGCTGCAGCAGATCGGGGGGCATTTGCAGCGGCCAGTTTTGAACGACAGACTGGAGATCGCCCATGAAGTTGATCACGTAAAAGGCCAGGATCAACCAGGCGAGAATATTTGCGCCAAGTGCAATACGAAAGACTGCGTTCTGGCTGTGCAGGGATTGGTTTTCTTTGTTTTCCATTCGGTTTTGCTCCGTTTACAAGATTGAGTTTTGAAGGGCTTAGGCAGCCTTGCTTGCAGTGCCACGGCGCAATCCTGCTTATTATCCCACCTTTTTGGAGTGTAGGACAGGCTAAAAGTGCACTTACGCTTTTTTATTCTGGCGGCGGCACTCCGGGCAGGGGCACAGTGCGCGCAGGTAGTGCCAGTTGTAGATCCCGTAATCGTGATAATCTTCCCATACCAATGTGATACCGTAAGAGCCGGTTGCTACAACGTTGGTCAGGTGGGTGGCCGGGCTGTCTTCGAGCGATACGCTAAATACCTCGGGGTCGGGCTCCGATTTCATATTCTCATGCCCGCCCCGGCATTGGGCGCACGGGCAGGCGGCCCGCAAAAGCGAGAAAGGATAAAGACTGGTGTGGCCGTCGTTCCAGGTGACGGTCATTTCCAGCGCTTGTCGATTGGCAGTGATACCGGTAGGGCGTTGATTCATTGGGGAAACCTCATCTTGGAAATAATTTACTCGGGGGGTGGAATATATTCAAGGAAATTTGAAGCCGCCCAACCAACCCGCAATTCGTCATAAGGCGCGGTCAGATACCACCAGGTGTAGCCATCCAGTTCAACGGGGCCGTCGCGCACGATGAACATTTCAGAATCGAGCGCCAGGAACAGGAACTCGCCCTGCAACCCCGGATCAGACCGGATGCGCAGGCCCTGACCATCGGTGCCGGCAACCTGGATGTAACTGCCGATCATTACCTGGCCGGGGATGGGAGTCGGCGTCAGGTTCGGGTCGGGGGTTGGGGTTGCGGGCGGCGCGGATGTGCCGGTCGGGGCCGGGATGATTGTTAGCGCGGCGGCGATATTGCCTGGTTCGGGCCGCTCCGGGGCGCTTAACAACATCCAGACCAGGGTTGCCAGCAGCAGGAAACTCCCCAGCCCCAGCGCGCCCAGCATGACTCCTGGTGAAAGCAGGCGGCGAAAATCGAAATTCATATGAACGGAATGATACCAGATTTACCGCCAACCCTGCGGGAAAGCCTGCCGTGAAAAAACACGAATCGGGATGATATAATCTGGCACAAGATGAATGAAACGGCCCTTCTCAATAATCGCTATCAATTGATTGAACCCCTCGGCACAGGCGGCATGGCGCAGGTTTTTCGCGCCCGCGACCTGATGCTGGAGAGATTTGTTGCTGTGAAAGTGCTGCGCAGCGACTACTCTTCTGATTCAGAGTTCCAGGCGCGTTTCAGGCAGGAAGCCAAGGCGGCCGCAAACCTTTCTCATCCCAACATCGTTACTGTGCACGACTTTGGCTTTGACCAGGGTTATCTATACCTGATCATGGAACACGTACCCGGCACCAACTTGAAAACCATGATCGAAAACCTGGGGAAGCTTAATCCTGATGATGCCCTGCCGCTGATCGTGCAGGCTTGCGCCGGGCTGGGTTATGCTCATCGCGCCGGACTGGTGCACTGTGATGTCAAACCGCACAACATGCTGGTTTCGCCTGATCAGCGCCTGAAAGTGACCGATTTTGGTATTGCCCGCGCGATCGCCAGCATTCATCCTGACGAGCAGAGCGATGTGATCTGGGGCTCGCCGCTGTATTTCTCGCCTGAACAGGCTGCCGGGCAGGCGCCTTCGCCCGCTTCAGATGTTTATTCGTTGGGTGTCGTCATGTATGAGCTGATGACCGGCCGCCCGCCTTTTGTGGCAAAAACGGCTGAGAAGCTGGCCCAACTGCATCGCGAAGCCAATCCTACTCCGCCCAGCCAGTATAACCCCGCCATCAATCCTGAACTCGAACAGATCATCCTAAAGGTGCTTGCCAAGGAACCCTCGGCGCGTTACCGTACGGCCGATCAGTTGGGCCGCGTTCTGATGAATTTTGGCGC
This sequence comes from Chloroflexi bacterium HGW-Chloroflexi-6, assembly GCA_002840685.1. Classification (GTDB taxonomy): domain Bacteria; phylum Chloroflexota; class Anaerolineae; order Anaerolineales; family Villigracilaceae; genus UBA8950. The sequence goes on from PHBU01000003.1 coordinate 347,905, forward strand.
TGCCCGCCACTCGCCCGCCGTTGGGTTGAGTGAGCCGCAGTCACAATCGCAGCCTTTGCCGAAACCCGTCGCAGCCCCGGCACGCACACCGCAAATCGTTCGCCCTGCGCCCCGCCCGGCAGCCAACCCAACCCCAGCTCCGGTTGGTATTTCACCTGCCGAAACGGTCGAGGATGAACTCCTCGATTTCGATTGGATTTCCGTTTTGCTGGGGTTGCTGGTGCTCGCCTCTGTTGGCGGATTGATTCCTTTTTGGATGTATATCTATTACCAATGGGTTTCACCCATCCCCTAATGCCTTCCAAACCGCCTGTCCTGGCCCCCTCCATCCTATCAGCCGATTTTACCCGTCTCGGTGAACAAATCTCTGCCTGCGAACACGCAGGCGCAGATTGGATTCATGTGGATGTGATGGACGGCCACTTTGTGCCAAATCTGACGTTTGGGCCGCTCATCCTGCAGGCCTGCCGCCGCGCGACCACGCTGCCCCTTGACGTGCACCTGATGATCGAGAAGCCTGAATCCATGCTCGAGGCTTTTGCCCAGGCCGGGGCTACTCGCCTGACCGTGCACGTGGAAACCTGCCCGCACCTGTACCGCACGCTCGAGCAGATCCGCGAACTGGGCGTTTTCCCCGCTGTGACGCTCAACCCATCCACCCCGGCGATTGCGCTGAAAGAGATTTTGCCGCTGGTTGATCTGGTGCTGGTGATGAGTGTCAACCCCGGTTTTGGCGGGCAGAAGTTCATCGAGGCCAGCCTGGGCAAGATTGCCGAGATCCGCCGCATGCTGGATGAGATTGGTTCAACGGCCTGGCTCGAAGTCGATGGCGGCGTATCAGCCGAGACTTTGCCGAGGTTACGGCAAGCGGGCGCAGATGCCTTCGTTGCCGGGAATTCGGTTTTCAATCATCGAAACGGTATCCAGGCCGGGGTGAACGCGCTGCGGGAACTGCTGATTTAGCGGTTGAAGCTTGAAGTGCGGAAGCATTCATCCCGTTGTGGGCCGCTACTTCCTTAAAACAAAAATCACGGCCTGCGCCGTGACTCTTGGGTCGATATTGGGGCCGACTAGGACTTGACCATCGTGCGGATGCACTTGGTACAAAGAGACTTCTGGAGTTTGCGGCCATTTTCGAACACGGTCACTTTTTGCAAATTAGGTAAGAATTTGCGGTTGGTGGCGCGCAGTGAGAAAGAACGATTGTGTCCGAAAGTGGTGGTTTTACCGCAATGTGCACATTTAGCCATCTGTAAACTTCCTTTCTTGCTATAATTGCAGAGTTCTTTTTGACAAGCGCGTTATTCTAACACAATTCGTATCCTTCCACAAGAGAAGTGTTATTATTCTAGCAAAGGACAAAAATCATGGGACAGGAAAAAACGACACTGGGAAGCATTCATATTGCGCCCAACGCCGTGGCGACGATTGCCTATCATGCCACCCTGCAATCTTATGGGGTGGTTGGGTTGGCGCCCAAGAACCTGGCGGAAGGCATTGCTGCAACCATCACCCGCGAACCAACGCGGGGTGTTGGCGTTCGCTTTGACGGCGAAACATTGGATATCGATATTTATGTGATTGTCGAATACGGCACTCGCATCTCTTCTGTGGCGCAGAGCGTTGCCAATGCGGTGCGCTACCACGTTGAGAAAACGATAGGATTACATGTGCACCAGGTTAATGTGCACGTGCAGGGATTACGGGTCAGTAACCCCGATTAACGGATCATTTTCCATGTTCACTCGCCCTCGGTCGAGAGGAGAATTTATCGTATGAGTAAGAAGCCTGTAGACGGCCTCGAATTGAAGAAGTTGGTGGAGGCCGGTCTGGCCTGGTTGCGTGTTAACCATCAATTGGTTAACGCGCTCAATGTTTTCCCTGTGCCGGATGGCGATACCGGCACGAACATGTTATTGACAATGCAGGCTGCTTACAACGAAGTTGCCAATGTGGGTCATCACGGCGCTGGCCAGATGGCTGCGGCGATCGCCCAGGGCGCCTTGATGGGGGCGCGCGGCAACTCTGGCGTGATCCTCTCCCAGCTTTGGCGCGGATTTGCGCGCGGCTTGCATGGTGTCGAGGTTGTTGATACCGTTTCATTGGCGCGCGCCTTTGCTGAATCGCGTGATACGGCCTACAAGGGTGTTGTCCGGCCGGTGGAAGGCACGATTTTGACCGTTTCCAAAGATATTGCAACGGCGGCTGAAGCCGCTTTGCAACAAACGGACAGTCTGAGCGAAATGCTGCGTATCGTGGTTGCCGCTGCAGATGTGTCTGTCCAAAGCACTCCCGAATATTTGCCGGTTCTTAAACAGGCCGGCGTGGTCGATTCTGGCGGCAAGGGCTTGTTCTTCATCCTTGAAGGCATGTTGCGCCTGCTTGACGGCCTGCCGCTGGATGCGCCGATCATTTCTGTTCAGCCGTTATCGGCCATGAACCTGGAAAACGCCATGGAAGAAGTAGAAGAAGGTCAGGATTGGGAAGTCGTGGTTGATTTCCGCCCGAATGACGGTTTCGAGTTGCAGACTTTCTACAACAGACTCGAAGAGATTGGCACGTCCATCCAGGTGGGTGAAGGGGAAGGCATGTATCGCATGCACATCCACACTCCGCTTGAAAAACGATACGAGTCAATTGACTACATTATGGGAATTGGCACGATCACCAAAGTGGCCATGGAAAACCTGCTGGCGCAGATGGATGAAATCGGCAGTCAGGCCAACGCTACCCAGATCCAAATGTCCAATGTTGAGCCTGGCCAGATCGCGGTGGTGACGGTTTCTCCCGGAACCGGCCTTTCGCGCATCTTTGCCAGCCTGGGTGTGACTGCAATCGTAGCCGGCGGACAAACGATGAACCCATCCACCAAGGATATTCTCGATGCCTTCGAGAACCTGCCGACCGATAAAATCATCATTTTGCCCAACAACAAGAACATTGTTTTGGCAGCCAACCAGGCCAAGGAAGTGACCGTCAAGCAGGTCAAGGTTGTTCCCAGCCGCAATGTGCCGCAGGGCCTGGCCGCCATGCTCCACCTGAACCCGGATGGCGATCTCGAGAAAGTTGCCGCGCGCATGACCCAGGCGCTGGATGCGGTTGTAACTGGCGAAATCACCGTAGCGGTTCGTTCGGTGGAGATTGATGGCGTCACCGTTGAAGAAGGCCAGGCGATTGCCCTGCTGAATGGCAAACTGGCTGTTGCCGCCGATTCAATCGAGAGCGCCGCCCTGCAGCTGCTCGAAAAAGCCAAAACCACTGATTATGAACTGATCACGCTTTTTTATGGCGAAGATATGCGCCACCAGGAAGCCAACCGTATTGCCGACCTGATCCGATCCAAATACCCCGCCCAGGAAGTTGAAGTGCAAGAGGGCGGCCAGCCGCACTACGCCTTCATCATTGCGATCGAATAAAAGCCTTCGCGCTAGAACCTGAAGAAAGATGAAAGAAGAAAGAGCTCAGGCTCAAACTTCTTTCATCTTTCTTCTTTCTACCTTCAAAACTCTTATGCCCTCCCCAAACCGTATCGGCCTTGTGACCGACTCTCCCTGCGACCTGCCGCTTGACCTAGTTGAACAACACCAGATCGAAGTGGTTCCGGCCATTCTGGTTTTGGATGGGCAGTCTTATCGTGACGGCGAAACCATCAGCCGCGAAGAATTTTATCGCCGCCTGCCCGACCTGCGGACCGCTCCCAGCACCGCAGCCCCTTCGCCGCTGATATTTGCCGGTCGATACGAGAAACTTCTCAGCGCGGGCTGTGAACATGTCATCTGTGTCAGCACCGCTGCCAGCCTGACCAGCCTGCATGGCGTTGCCAAAACCGCCGCCGCAGATTTTCCTGGCCGTGTCACCGTTCTCGACAGCGGACAACTGACCCTGGGGATTGGCTTCCAGGTGCTGGCTGCCGCCGAAGCGATCGCCGCTGGGGTGGGTCTGGCAGAAACTCTGGCGCTGATTGAATCCATCCGCCAGCGGGTGCGCCTGATGGGCGTGCTCGATACGCTGGAGTATGTTCGTCGCAGCGGGCGCGTGCCGGGTGTGGTGGCCTCGCTGGGCGGCTTGCTCAACCTGAAACCGGTTGTAACTCTTTCAGAAGGCGTCGTCAGGCCGCTGGGGGCCGTCCGCACCACGCGCCAGGCCAATCAACGTGTTCTGTCGCTGCTGATCGAACAGGGCCGCTTGGAACGCCTGGCCATTCTGCACACCAACGCCGCCGACCGCGCCCGCGAATTCATCGAATTGCTTGCGGGCAAAGTTGAAATTCCGCCCGGCCTGCTGACCGTTAACCTGACCAGTGTGCTTGGCACACATTTGGGCCCCAACGGTCTGGGGTTTGCAGCGGTTATAAATCGAGTAAAATAACTCAACTATGCAAATCGCACTCGAAAAACTACGCAAATTTTTCCGTCTCGAAGCCGAGAATAAATACGAAAACAAAGCCGTCATCGGCGGCCTCGCCAAGATCTTGGATTTTTGGGAAGCAGAAGCCCGCAGCGAGGGTGTGCCCGAAGAAACCATTCAACTGGTGGCTGCCCGTCTGCGCGATTATCACCGCCTGACCCCCGCCTCGCGCGCCGATACCCTGAAGGGGATCTGGAAGCGCATCCAGGGCCAGGGCGATATCAGCATCCCGGAACCGATCTACGCTGAAGCCGGATCGCAGTCGGAACCGACTCCCGATTGGCTGGCACCGGCTGCCGAACAGGCCCAACCGGCCCCCAGACCGCGTCCCGTGGTTGAGAGCGCACCTGCTCCGACCCGTCGACCGGCCCCTTCAAAGGCCTCATCCTACCCCGGCGCGCAAACCTCGCAGACCCCGGCCGCGCTCAACGCCGATTTGACCGTCTTGAACGGTGTCGGCCCGAAGAACGCATCCTCCCTGCAGAAATTGGGCATCAACACGCTTGGCGACCTGCTTTACCACTTCCCGCGCCGCTACGACGATTACAGCCAGCTCCAGCCGATTCGCAACCTGATGTATGGCCAGGTTGTGACTGTGATCGGGCAGATCCAGAGCGTTAGCAATCGTCCGATCCGTGGCGGCAAGATGCAAATCATGGAAGCCGTCATCTCTGATGGCTCGGGCGCTTTGCGCCTGACTTGGTTCAACCAGCCCTGGCTGGCGAACCGCTTCAAGGAAGGTCTGAACATCGCTGTCGCGGGCAAGGTTGAGCAATACCTGGGCCGTCTGGTGATGAACAGCCCCGAATGGGAAATGGTTGAAGACGAGCACCTGCATACCAACCGCATCGTGCCGGTTTACGGCCTGACTGCCAACATCACCCAAAAATGGCTGCGCCAGATGATGGATCAGGTTGTCAATTACTGGTCGCCGCGCGTTGCCGACCCGCTGCCTGAAAGTGTGCGTAAAGCAGCGGAAATTTATGGGCTGGGCGAAGCCATCCACCAGGCGCACTTCCCGGATACCCAGGAAACGCTCAAGTCTGCGCGCCAGCGCCTGGCTTTTGACGAAATCTTTTACCTGCAAATGGGCGTCCTGCGCCAGAAGCAGGAATTTGAAGCCGCCACCGCGCGCATTTTCGAGACGCCCGATGAGTGGCTGGAAGACCGCATCGCCGCCCTGCCTTTCCCGTTGACCGGGGCACAGACTCGCGCCGTGGCTGACATCCGCGATGATTTGCTGACCGGTCACCCGATGAATCGCCTGGTTCAGGGTGATGTCGGCTCCGGCAAGACCGTCGTCGCCGCCCTGGCTGCGATGATGATCACCCGCCATGGAGCCCAGGTGGCGATCATGGCGCCGACCTCCATTTTGGCCGAACAGCATTACAAGAGTTTCAGCAATTTCCTTGCGGCCGAAGGCGTTCTCGATGCGGGTCAGATTCGCTTATTAACTGGCGATACAGCCAATGGCGAGCGGAGCGAGATCCAGGCAGGATTGGCTTCAGGCGAAATCAAAGTCCTGATCGGCACGCATGCCCTGATCGAAGAACCCGTCCAATTTTCCGATCTGGAATTGACCGTCATCGATGAGCAGCATCGTTTTGGCGTTGGACAGCGCGCCGCCCTGCGCAGCAAAGGCACCAACCCGCACCTGTTGGTGATGACTGCCACGCCGATCCCGCGTTCGCTGGCTTTGACCCTGTACGGCGACCTGAACCTGTCGGTGATGGACGAGATGCCTGCCGGGCGTGAACCGGTTGGGACGCATGTTCTGACCCCGAGCGAACGTGAGCGGGCTTATTCGCTGATCCGCAGTCAGATCCAGTCTGGTCGGCAGGCCTTCATCGTTTACCCGTTGATCGAGGAAAGCGAAAAAATGGAAGACCTGAAAGCGGCGGTCGATGATCATGAGCGGCTTTCGAAGGAGATTTTCCCCGATCTGAAGTTGGGATTGCTGCACGGCAAAATGCGCCCCGATGAAAAAGACCGCATCATGGCCGATTTCCGCGATAAGAAGTATGACATCCTGGTTTCGACAACCGTTATCGAAGTCGGCGTGGATGTGCCGAATGCAACCGTGATGCTGATCGAAGGCGCAAATCGCTTTGGCTTGGCGCAGTTGCACCAGCTGCGCGGGCGCGTCGGACGCGGCGGCGGCGAGTCGTTCTGTTTGCTGGTCCCCGACAAGGCGGATGCGGCAGAGAACGAGCGTTTGCAGGCCATGCAGGAGACCAATGACGGTTTCCGTCTGGCAGAGATGGACCTGCAGCAGCGCGGCCCCGGTGAGTTCCTGGGTACGCGTCAGGCCGGTTTTGCCACGACTCTCAAGATGGCGACCCTGACCGATGTGACCTTGATCGAGAAGGCGCGCCAGCATGCCGCCGATCTATTTACCCTTGACCCAACCCTGACCCAGCCCGAACACGCCCTGTTGGCCGAAGCCCTCGAGCGTTTCTGGGGTGGCAAGGGCGATGTGAGTTAGGAGATATCTAAATGGTTCGAGCCATGTTCCCCGGCACGTTTGACCCGATTCACTACGGCCACATCGATATTGCCAATCGCGCAGCCAAGGTTTTTGATGAAGTGGTGATCGCGGTTTACGACAAGCCGCTCAAAAGCCTGTTGTTTTCGCCCGATGAACGCATGCAATTGGTCAAGCAGTCTTTTCTTGATAATCCAAAAATCCGTGTCACGGGTTACAGCGGGTTGACGGTCAATGCCTGTCACGATTTGGGCGCTCAAGTCATTATGCGCGGGCTGCGCGTGTTTTCTGATTTTGAATTCGAGTTTCGCATGGCGCTGGCAAACAATCGCCTTGCCCCGGATATCGAGATTGTTTCATTTATTACCCACGAAGAGCATACCTTCTTGTCATCCACTACCGTGCGCGAAATCGCAACCCTGGATGGTGATATTTCGAGCATGGTTCCGCCACATGTTGAAGAAGCCCTTAAGCAGCGCGTGCGAAACATCGACGAGCATCATCGCCCCGCCTACGCCTCCAGGGATTGATACTGTTAAAAACAGAACAAAAATTTTTATTTTCAAGGGTTTGTGCTAGAATTATTAAGTATTTCGGTTAGCAGTTGAACCTGTCAGCACAGCAATCATTAGCGGAGCAAGCAAAATGGACATCCTGCATCTCGTAGACCGCCTTGAAGAACTCTTCAATGAAAGCCGCACCGTTCCCTTCACCCGCAACGTGGTTGTGGATGAAGATAAAATGCTGGATTTGATCGATCAGATGCGCGTTACTATTCCTGAAGAAGTTAAAAAAGCCCAGCAGCTGGTCGTACAAAAAGACCGCATCATGGCCCAGGCTCAGGAAGAAGCCAATCGCATCGTCCAACTGGCGCGCGAGAAGGCCGAGCAGATGGTGGATCGTGAAGCCATCGTCAAAAGCGCCCAGAACCGCGCGGACCAGATCCTGGCCCAGGCCCGGGCAGATGCTCAGGCTACCCGCCAGGACGCCGACGAGTACGTTGTCCATAGTTTGCAGCATCTCGAAGTTGAAATTTCCCGCTTGCAGACCCAGGTTCGCAATGGCCTGCGCAAACTGGAAGAAGAACAGCTTCGCGTGCCCCAGCCTTTGCCCCAGGTTCGCAATCAGCCTGACGACCAGCAGGAAGATGATGCCCCACAGGTAAAGGAAATGGAATAGACCCCGGTTAGAAAGATTTTTTAAACAAAAAAAGAACCGCCTGAAGGTTCTTTTTTTGTTCCTGTTTTATTGTGGTGATTACGGTTTTGGGGTTGCGCTGGGCATCCGGGTTTGAGTTGGGGTAGCAGTGCGGGTCGGAGTGCGGGTAGGCGGAACGGGCGTGGCTGTCTGATAGGCATCAATCGCCGCTTCAGCCTCTGCCCGCATTTCTTCGGAGATTGCTTCTTCCGGGAATTCTAAAAGCGCTTCCCAATCACGGACCGATTCTTTTGGGAAACCGATCTTTCCCAGAGCAACCGCGCGCAGGTAAAGAAATTGGGCGCGTTCCTGGTCGGTTTCTGCCATTTTTTCATACTTGGCCAGCTCTGCATACCCATTGTTGAAATCATCGATGCTGAACAACGCGCGGACCAGGCCGATCCCGGCATCGAAGAAGTTTTGGTTATAACGCACGGCTGTCCTGAAGTTTTCAATGGCGTCTTCACCGTTGCCCAGCGCCATTTGGGTTTCTCCGCGCCAGTAATGAGCTTGTGAGCTGGTGCGGTCGAGGCGCAGGGCCTGATCAAGAGCCTCCAGGGCTTTGTCATACTCGGCCCGATTGAAATAAGTCGCCCCAAGGAAGGTAAAGGCCTCGCTGTTATCTTTCGAATATTGGGTATAGATCTCCAACGCTTCAAGCGCCTTGTCTGTTTCTCCATTCGCGCGGTAGGCCATGCCCAGTACCAGATAGCTTTCCAGCGAAACTACATCAAGCTCGTTGGCGCGTTTTGCGGCATCCAGCGCCTCGGGGTAATTTTCCTGGGCCATCTCGGCACGTGCCAGGGCAATATACACTTGCGGCGAGCCTGGCAGCAAGGCGCTGGCCTCGCGCAAGTCTTCCATGGCTGCTTCAGTGTTATTTTGACTTATAAGGTACAGGCCTCGCTCTAAATAGGCCTCGCCATAATTAGGGTCGAGGTTGATGGCCGAATCCAGATCTGCCATGACCGATCTTCTCGGGTTAATAGCCAGATTTGTCCTGGCTCGCCCCAGGTAGGTTGGTGCAAAATTTGGATCAACGTCAACGGCTGCCTGGTAATATTCCAGCGCATCCTGATATTTGCCATCCATGCGATAGGCCTCGGCTACAAAATAAAGTGTATCTGCCGAGCCGGGACTGATGGTTGCAACCTGGACCATCATTTGGACGACCGTATCCCAGTCGCCGCGCTGATAAGCAGTAATTGCTCCCCGGTAAGTATCGCTGGCGACGCCGTCATAGGGCGTTGCGGCATAAATCGGAGTGGGGGTATAGGTTGCTGAGATCAGCCCCGCCAACGGTCCGCGTTCTTCGACCTGGCGCGTCATATCGAGTGTGGCAGTGGGGAAGGGAGTGAACGTCTGGATGACCCGCCGGGTTGGCTGTGGCTGGAACATGCCCGAAACGCTGAAACCCGCGATCACGCCGCCAATTAATAACACGCCCACCAGCATGATCGCTACAACTCTTGCGACCGGGTTGGCTGCCAGGGCCCTAAACCCTTTCGGTTTTGGGGTTTCATCAGCCAGTTTTAGCTTTGATTCCCAAGGGCGGGGATGATTCATGGAAAAGGGAGTCAACCCCTCTGTGGGAGGTAATCCGCCCAGCAGGGTCAATCCGCGCTGCGCTGCTGCGTTTTGAGGGTCAAGCTTCAATGCCGTTTGCAGGCAGTACAGACGCTCTTTTTGCGTCTCCATGGCTGCGCTCAACCAGACCCAGTAAACAGCGTTGTTTTGGTCAGTTTTGAGCAGGCGCGTCAGCAAATCGCGAGCATCGGCGTAGGTTCCCTGCTCTATCAGTTCCACGGCTTTTTGGAACATCATTTCTTCAGCAGTAATTTCGGGCGTCAGCATCTCATCCATGCCTAAAGTGTAGCACAGCCCCGAAAGTCGGGCAAGCCTATCGGGTTATAATCAAAAAATGAGATGTTTATCCCATCCCGAACGGGTTCTGACCCTTGTGCTTTTAAGCCTGCTGCTGGCCTGTTCCGCACCGGATTCGGACTCCTCGCAGCCTGTCTTGCCGTTAAATGAGGCGGACTTGCCCACTCAGACCGTCTCCGCGCCCGCTCCGGCGATTCCTGCCGCCACCCGCGCCAGCCTGACGCTGATAACTCCCACAGCCTCAACCGACCAAATCCCCAGTCTGTTGCCGACACCCACCCCTTTCACTTATGCCGTTAAATCAGGCGACACCATCAGCCAGATCGCCCAACGCTACGGCCTGACCGTCGATGAAGTGGTTGCCGCGAACCCTGGCATCAACACCCAAATTCTGAGCATTGGGCAAGTCATCCAGATCCCATCGCGCCCGGCTGCTTTGGCCAATGCGCTGCCTGCTCCGGCAAATTTGACGATTGGTCCGCTGCATTGTTTCCCATCTGGCCAGGGTATGTGGTGCATATCTCTATTGCAAAATCCGCAGGCCGAACCGATCGAAAACATCACCGGCCAAATCACACTCTTTGACCAGAACGCGGAGCCGCTTGGCAGCCTCGATGCGCTGATTCCGCTTAACATTCTGCCCGCACGGGCAGCTTTGCCGATTGCAGCGTTTTTCCCATCCCGCCCACCAGAACCTTTTGCCGCACAGCTCGATATTGCGACTGCCTTCCTGCTCGTTTCCGGTGATGTGCGTTACCTGCCCGCGCGGGTTGACAACTTGTTGACACAGATCTCAGCGGATGGGCTTTCTGCACAGGTCAGCGGACGCATTTTCTTGCCTGAATCAAACCTGCCAGCCACAGAAATATGGTTGGCAGGCATTGCCTATAATGAAAATGGACAGGTAATAGGGTTCCGGCGTTGGCAATCTTCGATCGTGCTTGAACCTGGCCAATCGCAAACCTTTGCTTTTGCGGTTTACAGCCTGGATGGTTTTATCGATCGCCTCGAAGTGATCGCCGAAGCCCGCCCTTGAAAATGCTTATTTCACGATCCAACTGTCTTTAACGCAGACCGGATCATTTCCCGGCCATAAAACGCAAACCTCGTAGACCGTCAGACCGGGCAGTTTGCCGGTGGGGATTTCGAGAAAACTCGTTCCGGCCGGGGATGTCGCTGGAAATATGAATTCTTTGGCTGGTTTACCATCAAACCATATCGTTAAAGTGGGTTGTACATCTTTCATGGGCAGATCAGGGGTCTGGTTGTAAACCAAAACCCCCACTATCTGGGTTTGATCGGGCGCGATCACCGCCTCACTCTCCCAAACGCCCAGGTGGATGGCCGGCACCGAAAACCCCAGCAATTTTAGATATTCGTATCCCAGGTTTGTCGGGCGTACTTGCTGTTCTTTGGGCGCATTTGGATCATATTCCAGGCAATAATTGCTGAAACACTGCCGTCGCAGGCCGTTGATTTCGAAAAGCTCTGTGATTGGCTCTCCTGATAATTCTGTGCCGCCGTATTCTGCAATGTATTCGAGAAAAGCAACGGGAACATTGTGCCCCAATTCGCCAGATGTTTGCCAGAAAGTCAGCCCGAGATCATTGCGCAAGGCAACGGGAGTTTGCCGCTGAACCCCTACGATTTCTGGAACAGAACGAAATTCGATGGTGCGAGGATTTTCCGGGTCAAAAACCAAGACAACATTTTCGTAAATTTGCTCCAGTTTGTTGTCTGGCGCAAGATATACATCTGAAAGAGGCGCGCCGATCAGTCTTTCGCCGACCCGCATTACGAGCGGCAAGAAGGGCTGGGGAGGTATGTCGCGCGGAATTGCGTTTTGGAAATTCCCATCACAGTTTAAATTGAGAGAGCGGCGGCATTCCATTAATCCGTAGGGTAACAGGCGCACCGTGCCAGGCGGATCAGAGAACATTCTGTATAATCCCAGTTTTTCGAAGTATTGTTCATAACGGGATTCTTCATTGTTTTTGCGAACATCTGTAACCGGGTTGCCGACAAAACGCAGTCCGCCCAGGCGGTTGAATGTAGCGCTAAATTCATCGTAAATAATATGCCCGCCCAAGACCGTTTGACCGCTGATAGCCAATTGGGTTGGGAGGCTGGTCTGTTTGACGAAATTTTGGGCCAACGCCTGAAAGTTGAATTGTTCTCCGGCTGTGGCGGTTGGGTTATAAACCATAATGCCGTTTTCCAACACCTGATACTGAGAGCCATTCTCGTTGAATGCCCCACTGACAGGTTTCCCCAGCAGTTCTGCGCCGCCTTGTAAATCGTAAAATTCGCGAAAGCGCATGTCAACTCCCGTAGCACTGAGGGTTGGTGCAGAATTTCCACAGGCAGGAAACAATAAAGCGATGAGCGTTATGCCTGTTATTAAAAAAAATACTTTCAGTGGCGTCATAAAGAGTTCCGTCTCTCTGGGTTTATTGTTAATGATGAGACACAGAAGAGATTCGGTTGCAGAATCATGTTTTTGTAGAGTAAAAATGGCGCATAATCATTTTACATCAGCGTAAGTTTATGCGCAGTTGTCATACCTTCCAAACACTTTGCAATGTTTGACGCATGTATCCCTTGCATGTATAATCATCTTATTCATTTTATAACCCGCATTAACCGTCATAGAGGATGCGTATGGCTCTTCGGGGCAATCTTAGGGATTTTACTGTCACCCAATTGTTAAATTTGATAAACTTAGCCCACAAGACGGGTACTTTGGTGATTGAAGGTCCCAACGAAATCGCCAAAGTATTTTTTCGTGATGGAAAGTTATCCTATGCCCAAATTGGGCAGGAGGATAACCATCTTGCATTTGTTTTGCATAAATCTAATCGTTTAACGACCGGCCAATTAAGGGCGATCCAGTTACGCGCAACGCACGTTTCGGACAAGGAATTGGGATTGCTGCTGATCAATTCTGGCCACATGTCTCAGGATGATATTCTGACAGCGCTGCAAGCCTATTTTACCGATTCCGTGCGCCGTTTGTTTACCTGGGTTGAAGGCTTCTTCCGCTTTGAAAATGACATGATGCCGCCGGAAGATCGAATTACGGTGCGCCTGGATTTGGAAAACCTGATCATTGAAGGCGCCCGTCAGTTGCGCGAATTTGAACAGTTGCAAGATGAAATCCCGAGCCTGGACATGGCGCTCCGTTTTACTGAACGCCCCGGCTCGAATATGCAAAAGATGAATTTGAGTGTGGAAGAGTGGCGGGTGGTTTCTTATATCAACCCGAAGAATACGATCCAACAGATCGCTTCTGCGGCGAAAATGAGCGATATGGAAATGCGTCGTATCGTTTATGGTCTTATACAAGCTGGTTTGGTCGAAGTGATGCGCCCTGATGGTTCAACATCTGTTCAGGAAAAGGCGCGCTCTGCTGTTCCCGTTCAAAACAGGGAAGAACAGAAGTCGTTGGTTAACCGCTTAATAACTCGCATTCGCTCGATATAATTATCATTTTGAAGGATAAGTGTAATTATGCAAACGGTCAAAATGGTCGTCACAGGTCCTTTCAGCGCTGGCAAAACGGAATTTATCCGCTCTGTTAGCGAAATTGACGTTGTTGCAACAGAGCGAAAGATCTCGTCTGATTCTGAAAGAGCCGTTAAACAGGCAACTACAGTTGCGATGGACTTTGGTCGAATCACTGTAGATGAAGATTTGGTACTTTACCTTTTTGGCACACCGGGCCAGAAACGTTTTGACTTCATGTGGGAGATTCTCTCTGAAGGAATGCTTGGGTTTATTGTTATGGTTGACAGCACCCGCCCTGAAACCTTTCGTGAGGCGCGCTCGATCCTCGAAACATTCCGTGCTTATGCGCCAACTCCTTATGTGGTTGCGGCCAATAAGCAAGATGTCGATGATGCCTGGGAAATGGAAGATATGCGGCATGCCTTACGCCTTGATAATAAAGTGAAGCTGTTGCCATGCGTTGCCACCGATAAAAACACTGTCAAAAACGTCCTGCTTGAATTGCTTTATAGCATTTTGGCAGAGATGGAAAATACCGAGAAATAACCGATAGAATGCTGCCGTGTCTTCAATCACTACTGACCAGGGTATAGTTCATTATGAAGTATATGGGCGCGGGCGCCCTGTTATTTTGCTTCATGGATGGCTAGGTTCTTGGGGATTGTGGCAGGAGACAATGGCCTATCTGGGCCGCTCTTATCGTACTTATGCGCTAGATTTTTGGGGGTTTGGCGAATCAGGGAAAAAACGCGACACCTATGCTGTTCAGGATTTTGTTACCCTTGTAGATCAGTTTATGGATCGATTGGGGATTACTGATGCTCCCTTGGTGGGGCATAGTATGGGTGGCACAGTCAGTCTTTCAGTTGCAATTCAGTTTCCACATCGTGTTAGCAAAGTTGTTGTGGTTGGTTCCCCAATTGTTGGCTCATCTTTGGCCCTGCCTCTCAAGTTGGCAGGCTATCGTTTTATTGCTTTTATGTTGTTTAATATGATGTGGGCATTTCGAGGCGGTATAAAAGTGGCATCCCCGTTTATTTGTGCTGATCCGCAATTCCCACAGATGATGGATCGGGATCTTTCCAGCACAACCCTGGAATCTTTTCTGCGAAGCATTGCTTCGCTGCGCCGCACGGATTTGCGCCCAATGCTTTCGCAGATTAAAATCCCTGCAATGGGTATCTATGGCGGCCGTGACAACATTGTCCACCCCAAACAATGGCAACCTCTTTTACAGGGCATCCCAAATGCAAAAATCGTTTATTGGGAACGCGCCCAACATTTTGTGATGCTTGATATGTCGAAAGAATTTACTGAGACGCTCAAGCTATTTTTGGATGAAAAAGAGAAGACCGAGGGATGAATCTTTCTCCCCTACAGTATTATTATCCAAACCAGATGGGACGCATCCTGTTGTTATCTGGAGACGAGATTTTAGGGCGGCCTGGCATGTCTGCACTGCTGAACTCGATTCAGGGTGGCGATCGCTTTGTCGAAAATTATCCACAGCCAAACCTCAATCTGGAATTTCCATTTGAAGTGGTTTCTGGTTTACAATCGGCCTTGGAGTTGATTTATGGCCCTCGTGGCGGCCAGGGTTTATCCATGCGAATTGGCCGCGCCTGTTTTCAGCAAGGCTTGCGAGAGTTTGGCCCGCTCTTTGGCCTGACAGACTTGGCTTTTCGCCTCTTGCCTTTAAAAACCAAGCTCAAGGTGGGAGCGAATGCTTTTGCCGACATTTTTAACAAGCATAGTGAACAACAAGTCCGCATTGAAGACAATGAGCGATCGTTATCCTGGGTCATTGAGCGCTGCCCCGTTTGTTGGCAAAGAAAATCTGATGCTCCATCTTGTCACCTCGCTGTTGGCTTGTTGCAAGAGGCCTTGTATTGGGTGAGTGGTGGTAAGATATTTTACGTGGAAGAAACTCGTTGTTGTGCTGCCGGCGATCCACAGTGTGTTATTTTGATTGAGAAAACTCCCTTGGGATGACCCATGCTTAAAATTATTTTGCAGGCCAAACGGTCTATAGCCCCTTTCAACGAACCTGCCCGCGATTTGCGCATCCAAAATCAGCCGTTATGGCTGTTACAGCGCAATGCACTGGCGCCATACGTAACGCGTGAGTTGGAAATTCCGGCGAATGCGCGGCTGCCGCAAATGCAAGAACCGATGTTGGTTTATCGCGACAACCTGTTTTTTGATGAGCATTATATTGAAGAGTTTATCCGGCTGGCTGTGCGAAAAAACCGTCCAGTACGGGCAGCTTTTTCCATCGATGACCCGGCTTTTCGTGAGCACGCTTTGCCGCTTTCTGTTTCCTACACACCGGCTGGTAACCTGTACCTGGCTGATTTGTGGTACTACCCGCGCGGCCCGGTGGCCGATGTTGACCCGCTGGTTGTCGATATGCAATCTCGCGAAGTTGGTTACTATCATGTGCCGTCTTATATGGCTGGAGAACGCGGCGACCTGGTGTTCCAAGTTCCTTTGCGCTCGATGCTGGCGATCGATACCTGGGTGCACATATTTATCGCTGATGTGGTATTTGGTTTGTTCAAACGAGGAAATCGTTTTGAAAACAGGCTTGCGGCTGACCTGGCCTTTAAACTGAAAGTTGTCGGTACCGCAATTTATGAAGGTCGCCAAATTTTAGAGTGTTCTGAACTGGTAAAAATTGGCAAAAATTGCGTTATTCACCCGGGGGCGATGATTTTCGGCCCAACAACGATTGGGGATAATGTTCATATTGATGCGGGCGCGGTCATCGAAAACTGTATCATTGGGAACAATGTCAATGTATCGCAAGACAGCCAATTGATGCTTTCGGTGGTTGGGGATGGCACCTTCCTGCCTTTTAAGGCAGCTTTGTTCATGACCACCATTATGGACAACTCGATGGTTGCTCAAAATACCTGTTTACAGATGTGCGTGGTTGGCAGGAACACTTTTATTGGTGCGGGGTCCACTTTTACAGATTACAACTTAATTCCTTCTGCCATTCGCGCGCTGGATGGAAATGATCAACTTAAGCCATCCAACCGTCCGGTTCTGGGTGGGTGTGTCGGACATAATTGTCGAATTGGTGCGGGTATGATTGTTTATCCCGCTCGTACCATAGAATCAGATGTGGTTTTAGCGGCATCAAAAGAACGACGCGTGATCGATAAGAATGTTCGGTTTGAGGATAGCGACCATCATAAGATGAAAAGTTCAAATCAGCATAAAGTGCTTTACCAAAAACAACAGGATCTCGAGTCGTGGTAAGGCATGGATACCTTCGCATTTATCATTCACCCTATTGACCCCAAACGCGATGTCAGTAGAAAATATCCGCTGCTTGGAAAATACCTTAGCGAAAGCCAGATAAACTTTTTTTCTACATTTTTTCCGCCGGTATATCTTTCTCAAATTGATGGCATCGTTTCACAGGCGACCGGCAAAGAAATTAAAGGTTGGTTTGTTGCTTGCCCATTTACGCCTCGGCGAATGTTGGAATTGCCTGAGAAAATGGTGTATCATAAAATCATTCAGACCGGGCAAATGGCTGAAAAGTTGGGCGCCAATATTCTGGGTTTGGGTGCATTTACATCCGTTGTGGGTGATTCTGGCGTGACAATAGCCAATGCGCTGGATGTTCCTGTCACAACCGGTGATTCGTACACGATCGCAGTGGCAGTTGACGCAATAAAAGAAGCGGCCCGCGTTATGGATATTCCGATCGCATCAACAACGGCTGCTGTTGTTGGCGCTACTGGAACTATAGGAAGAGTTTGCGCAGAACTTCTCGCAGATGCCGTAGGTGAGTTATACTTGGTGGGTCGCCGCACGGATGCGCTTGAGGCCTTGCGTGAAAAAATCGAGAGTCAGTCAAAAGCGCGAATTTATACCAGCACAAGCATGGAAGTATTGTCCCGTGCACGATTAATATTAACGGTGACCAGCGCAGTCCATGATGTGATACGACCAGAATTTTTACAGCCGGGTAGCGTTATTTGTGATGTTGCCCGGCCTCGCGATGTATCTGCAATGGTTGCTGCGGCGCGAGACGATATACTTGTGATTGACGGCGGCATGGTGGATGTGCCAGGACCTGTCGATTTTCACTTTAACTTCGGCTTTCCGTCAGGAAAAGCTTATGCCTGTATGGCAGAAACAATGGCCCTGACCCTCGAAGGCCGTTTTGAAGATTACACCATCGGAAAAGATATTTCTCGCTCTCGGGTTGAAGAAATATATGCAATTGCCAACAAACATGGTTTTCGTCTGAGCGGGTTCCGCTCGTTTGAAAAAGAAGTAACTCAAGAAACAATTGATGCAATACGCCGTAATGCACATGTCCGCCAACGGCGTTAGAGAATTGATGGAGGCTCGTCATGGGAAAAGCCCGCCTGCTCATTACTGAAGATGATGTAGACATCTCGAACATGCTCAAGATATATTTTTCCGGCTTGGGCTACGACGTGGATGTAGCCATGCGTGGTTCAGAAGCGCTGGAAAAAACACGCCAGGTATTACCGCACTTGATAGTGCTGGATATTATGCTGCCGGATATCGATGGGTATGAGGTTTGCCGCACGTTGCGCACCAATACCAGAACGAGCCATATCCCGGTTATCTTTTTAACTCAAAAAGATGAACGTAGTGACCGCCTGCAAGGTCTTGAACTTGGAGCAGATGACTACATTACCAAACCGTTTGATATCGAAGAATTGAAACTTCGTGTTCAAGGGGCGATTCGTCGTTCTGAGAGAGAGAGTCTTACCGACCCTCGCTCGGGCTTGCCCGCCGGACGATTGATCGAGGAGCAGCTCCGAAAGATTATTCGAGAAACGGGCTGGTCCTACCTCGATATTCGGATCAACAATTTTGAAGCCTTTAAAGATGTCTACGGGTTTGTGGCAGGAGACGATGTCTTGCGTTTTACCGGCATGTTGATCGGCGAAGTTCTTGATGAACTTGGCACATCTGCTGATTTTATTGGCCATGCGGGCGGGGATAATTTTATCGTTATTACGACGGAAGGCGCAACGCCGGTGATTAGTGCCGCGTTGAAGAGTCGTTTTGCTGAACAGGTTCAGACTCATTACAACTTTATGGATCGACAACAGGGTTATGTAATGGCTCCCGGTGCAGAAGGCCAGTCTGAAAAATTCCCGTTAATGACTTTTGCGATTGGCACTGTCATGCCAACCCAGCAATCTTTTGCTGATATTCGTGAGATTACCGAACTGGCTGCCGAGGCGCGCCGTCAAGATGCTGCCAATGCGGTAAAAGGATAATTCCAAATGTTGGAAGGGCAATCTTTTGCCTGGGGCATGGGTTTGCTAATTTTTGGACTGGTGGTCGTTTTAGCGGCCTGGTCTTTTTTACGCGTGGTGCCGCGGGTCAGACCAGCCCAGATCCAGCCCACGCAGCATTCCCTTCCTCAAGCGCAAAAAAATGAAGATGCCGTTCTGATTGTACAGTCCGGGGGGCGTATTTCGTATGTAAATGAAACTGCCAGGGAGTGGTTTGACCTGGCTGAAGGGGAACAACCCAGTCTCGATCGAATAGGCCGCCGTGTGCGGCCGGGTGAAGTTTTTCTCGAAATATGCGCCGTTCAAGGTCAGGCGCGTTTTTCAATTAATGGAAAGTTGATCGACGCAATCTCATACCCTTTGCCGGCAGCCATCCCCTCGATTTTGGTTGCAATGCGGGCGGCGAAAAGTGCCTTAACGGTGGGGACTCAGGATGGGCTTTCTGAGAATGCGCTCAAAACGGTTGCCGATTTTGGCCAGGCTGTTACCTCTAACCTTAGCGTTGAATCTACTGTTGAATCCATCCTTACTCATATCGAGCAACTGGTTGCCTCTGACTTTTTAGAATTAAAGGTCTGGAACGATGGAATGGAGAATTTCTCCATTTATCGGATGAGCAGTGCTGATGGGACGTTGCGCAAAGCACTTCTGGAAAAAGATAGCCAATTTGGCGATTACGAAAAATATATTGTTTCAGAAAAACATGAACTTGTCATTGAAAATACGCGCACATCATCTCGTGTTCGTTTTGATGTGAACGGTAGTTCTGTGCCACCAATGGGCTCTTATATTGGTTTGTTGCTTGAAATGGGCGGGCAGCAGGTTGGTCTGTTGGAAGTTGGGGTTGTACCGACGAACGGTTTTTCGCAGGATGATGTCAATCTTTTGAAGATGGTCAGCGGCCAGGCCGCTGTTGCCATTCGTAATGCCCGCCTTTATGAAACACAAGAAAAGTGGACCGCTCAACTGCTCGGCCTCACAAAACTCTCGCAGGCAGTTGGCTCGTTGCGCGACATTAAAGATCTGTTTACAAGCCTGATCGATGGCTTGTCTCCATTATTTAACGTTAATATGCTCGGGTTCCTGCTGTATGATGAGCAACGCCGTATCTTGGAAGGCCAGCATCCTTTCTTTGGCCTGTCGAGCCAATTTGTCGATATTTACAAAACCATTGTCCGCCCGGGAAGTGCGGCTGAGAAGCTTATTTTCAGCCAGGATATTCTTTCAAGTCCTAATGCATCGGTAGACTCGGTGTGGGAAGACCTTGGCATGAGCGACATGGCCCAAGCCGCCAGCATACGCGACACAACCCTTATTCCGCTTATTTCTGCCGGACGTTTTTTGGGCTATTTGCAGCTTTCCAATCACAAACTGGGGCATTCGCAACTCAATTCTGATGAATTACAGCTCTTAAACCTGGTGGCAAACCAGGTAGCTGCAATGATTGATAATGCGCTTCTGGTTCAGCAGGCTCGCCAAAGGAATCAACGCTCTGAGGCAATGCGCCGCCTTGCCAGCCTGGTAAGCTCATCCGCTACACTTGATGAAATTTTGCGTTTTTCTGTGCAGGAATCCTCCAATCTTTTACATGCCGATATGGGGGCTGTTTTTTTGCTCGATGAGCATGAGGGCATTATGCGCGCTCACCTTGATTCGGTTTATGGGTTGACCGATCAAGATGCCAGGCCATTGTCGAGAATTAATGTCAAACCTGCTGTTTTTCACCAGACCGTGGCGGGAAGCCAGCGTTCATTTGTTTCTGGTGACCTTTCCAAAGATCGACGGGTCTTGCCGCTCTATCGTGCCATCATCAGACGGGTAAAGATAGAGTCTTGTATCGTTATTCCCCTGGTTGTGCGTGGTCAGGGTATTGGCGAGCTGATGTTCGGGGCACGGGCTGCAGAATTATTTACCAATCATGATTTGCAAATGGCTGCTATTATCGGTAGCCAGCTGGCGATTGCTATTGAAAACGCTAAATATTCGGAACAATCGAAACAAAGTGTTCATCAGCAAGCTGAACAAGTCATTCATGTCAGCCGTATTGCTCGCGAGCTAAACGCCACCACTGATTTGAAAGAATTGCTGCGCCTGATCTATGATGAGAGTCTCAAAATCACACGAGCGGATTGTGGCGCAGTGCTATTTTTTGAGAAACCCGACTCAGAAGATGCGCAGCGATCTCGCGCCATAGCCATGTATCTTGGTCACAAGCCAGGTTCTGACATGATATGGCAGCAAGCAAGATTCTCTCAGAACCATGATCCATTATTAATTAATACATTTGAAAACAGTTCGGTTGAACCTCCTCACGCCGAGGTTCGATCCGCTTTATTGGTTCCGATCGTTTATCAGGATGATACTTTCGGTGTGATTGAGTTGCATTCTTCTCAAACAGATGGTTTCAATGAATCCATTGTTGAAACGGTTCGAACGCTGGGAATCCAAGCATCACTTGCCATCTCCAATGCGATACGCCATCGTGAACAACGCCAACGTATCGATGCTTTACGCGCTCGTACTGAAACCTTAAGTGCTTTGTTCGAAGCTTCTCAAACAGTGGGCCTTGACCGACCGCTTACAGAGATACTGAACACGATTGCTCAGACCATGCAACGGTCTACCCAGTTTGATGTTACTTTGATCAGCCTGTTTGATCCTGAAACTGGACTTTTGCAACGCACTGCAGCAGCGGGTGTTTCTGAAGAAACCTTTTCTTCATTGCAAGAACACCAGCAGCCTTGGGCTAGTCTCACCCAGTTACTTAAACCAGAGTTTGAACACGGCAATCTTTATTTCATCCCGAACGACCAGGTCCCCATTGTTTCACGGGACTTGCATTTGGTTACCATCATGGATGAAGCCCAGGAAGCCCCCAATGCTTGGCACCCGGAAGATTTGTTGCTGATCCCGGTTCTAGATAAGCAAAACAATCCGCTTGCCTTGATCAGTGTTGACTCTCCAAGGGATGGCAAAAGGCCGGATAGTTCTGTGTTTGAGACACTTGAAATATTTGCGGTTCAAGTGCAGGCTGCAATCATGAATGCCAGGCGTTTCTCGGATTTAGGCCGTGAAATGCAAAATTTATCGATCGAGGTTCAACGTCAGAAAAGCCTGGTCGGTTTTAGCCAGCGCAATTTGCCTGTTCTGTTGAACAAGGATCTTGAACAGACCATTTCTATCAATTATCTCAACCAGCGCGCCCGCCATATCCGCGCGGGTCTTAACCTGACAGAATCCATTAGCCGTCAAATTAACTTAACTGCTGCCCTGCATACCCTGGGCCAGCAGATTTTGTTTAGCTTTGATATGTCCGTTTCGCTTGTTGCCAGGGAAACAAACGAGGGACCCCAAATTATACATATGTTGGGCAACTTGCCGCGCGGTGTCAACCCGGATGCCATGTTTGGCCAGCGCAATCCTTTGCGCTCCTGCCTTCAAACCGGTGAAACCCTGATCTCTGCCAATCTGGATGAAGATGAAGCCTGGCATGATACACCTTTCCTGACCGCTCTCAAAGCCAAATCTTTTATTTGTCTACCCTTGGCTGTAAATAATAAAACTATAGCTGCTATTCTGGCAATTGATACTGAACCAATGCCTGTATTGACTAAAGATGATCACCAGGTATATGTTCAGATTGCCCGTCAGCTTTCAGTAATCATACAAAATATCGGTTTGTTGAGCGAAACCAGGCAGCGGCTTGAAGAAGTTAACTTGTTGCTCGATTTCAGCCGTCGGCTGAGCGGGCTCAGCCCGACAGAGATCTTGCAAGCTTTGCTTGACAGTTCATTGCGTGTGGTTTCTCCTGCGCATGCTGGCGTTGTCCTGTTATGGGATGAAATCGAAGAACTGCTGGTACCAAAATCGGCTTCCAATTATGTTGATAATGAAAGCACGATGGAAATTACCTATCGCGCCGGTGAAGGTTTGCCTGGCCGTGTTTTTGCCAGCCGTCATGCTCAAATTGTCGATGAGATCAACTTTACTTCAGACTATAACCTGTCAGCCGACAGTTTATTGCTTTATCGGAAAGCCACTGGTGGGCGTTTGCCCGTATCCTCTATTGCGGTTCCCATCCAGACCAATGAACGCAGTATGGGCATTCTGATTCTCGACAACTTCAATGCCACGGCAGCATTTCGCCAGGAAGATGAAGCCATTTTATCTTCCCTTACCCAGCAAGTTGCGCTTTCGCTCGAAAATGTCCGCCTCGTCCAGGCTACCCAAGAGCGCGCTGTCCAGTTGCAGGCGCTTAATTCAGTTGCCGCGGCTCTTAGTTCATCCCTGAACCGTGATGAACTGATTGCTTCGATCCTTGATCGAATTAGCACCATTATCGCTTTTGATACAGCGATTCTCTGGATAAGAAAAGATGAGCAACTGGTTGTCGCAGAAGCGCGAGGCTTTAGCGACACCGAAGATCGCACGGGCCTAACTGTTGCTGTCGATGACAGCGTTTTATTCAAGCAGATGATCCAGTCTGGGCAGGCGATTTCGGTTGGTGATGTTCGTAGTGATGCTCGTTTCTCATCCCTTGTTGAAGCCAAAAACTTATCGTGGCTGGGCCTGCCCATTATGGTCAAGGGCACAGTAATCGGTGTTATTGCTCTTGAAAAATCTGAAATATTCTATTACACAAGTGAGCAAATACAACTTGCCGCGACTTTTGCCAGCCAGGCGGCCGTTGCCATTGATAACGCCAACCTGTTTGAGGAAAGCCTGCGGCGCACATCTGAGTTGGATGAGCGTTCGCAACGTCTGGCGCTGCTCAACCAATTCTCTTCGGATTTGAGCGGTTCTCTCAACGCTGACCAGGTGCTGCGTTTGACGGCCAATCAATTAATGCGCGCCCTCGGGGCAGATACATCCATGGTTATCATGCTCGATCGTGATAACAAGGCACTTTTGCTGGCCGTTCTACCTGAAGAAAATGAGAGCCCAACGATGTATCGCGCTTTGCCGCCATCCCAAATTATGGCTGAATTGCGCGAATCGCAAACAGTCTATGTAGTGGATGATGTCAGCGCTCACCCTGAATTACAGCCGCTTGCAGAAATTATCGAAAACGCCAGTTCTTTGCTCATTTTGCCGGTTTTCAGCAGCCAGAGCAACTATGCTTTATTGGTTTTGACAAATGAGCGCCATGCATTTTCATCCACTGAAATCGAAATTGCCAGAACACTTGGAAATCAGGCTGCTATTGCGCTGGAAAATGCCGATCTGTACCAGTCGACTGTGGCTACTGCTGAAAGATTGTCGATCTTAAACCAGGTTAGCTTTGAAATCGGGTCCAGTCTTGACCCTGAGCAGGTGTATCACGCCATTCATGACGCGGTTGCCAAGCTGATGCCTCTCGACGCCTTTGTGATTGCTTTGCATGATGAAGAAGCCAATGATATCGATGGCGTTTACATTGTGGATATGGGCCAGCGCATCACTGGTGTTCGCCTGCCCTACGGACAAGGCTTGAGCGGAATTGTGATTGAAACCGGTCAACCCATGTTGACTCTGACATCCGCTGAAGCCGATGATCAGGGAGCAGTGACCATTGGCGAGAAAGGCACACCCAATTCGATCATTGCCGTACCGATGTTCCAGGGCAACAAAACGATTGGTATGCTCTCGGCTCAGAGTTACCAGCACAATGCCTATTCTGAGAACGATATTCAATTGTTGAGCACTTTTGCGAACCAGGCCAATGTTGCCATTCAAAATGGACGCTTGTTTGCCGAGACACAAAAAATGGCGGCCACGCTCGAACAGCGTGTTATCGAGCGCACTGCCGAGCTTGAGCGGGAACAACGCAATACCGAAACGCTTTTGCGCATTTTGACTGAAGTTTCAGCCAGTCTTGACCTTGACCGGGCCTTAAGTCGCACCCTGGCCTTGCTCAATGATGCAATTGGCGCGGAGCAGGGAACCATTATGCTGCTCAACCCCGAAGATAATATGCTTCACTATCGGGCTGGCTATGGCTACCTGTCTGAATCTTCCGAACAGGTGGACCTGAAACAGTATCAAAGCTCCTTTAAACTGAAAATTGGTGAAGGCCTTGCAGGCTGGGTGGTTAAAAATCGTCAATCCGTATTGGTTGATGATTTGTATACTGACCCGCGCTGGGTTGTTTCGCAAGGCAGTTCACAAGATCACCGCAGCGCCGTGATTGCCCCCCTGGTAGTAGGCGAGGATGTTATCGGCGCGATCATGGTTTTCCACCGCCGCGTATCGTTCTTTAATGAAGATTCGTTGGAAATGGTAAAAGCAATTGGTTCCCAGGTTGCTATTGCCATTAACAATGCCCAACTGTATGAATTGATCCGTGACCAGGCTGAACGACTTGGTTCTTACTTGCGCTCTCAGCAAATGGAAGCCAGCCGGCAGACCGCCATCCTTGAGGCTGTTGCTGATGGTGTTCTTGTTACCAATTCATCCAATACCATCAGCTTTGTAAACCCGTCCGCAGAGAAAATTCTTGATCTGGATTCAACCCAAATTACCGGCCGGTCTCTCGAAAACTTTGCCGGGCTGTTTGGCAAGAGCTCCCAGGCCTGGATGCAAACGGTCAGCGAATGGTCTGAAAATTCTGCCAGCCATAGCGGTGAAACTTACGCCGAACAACTTAGCCTCGATAATGGACGGGTTGCCCTCGTCCACCTTGCGCCGGTCGTCTGGCAAAGTGAATTCCTCGGTACTGTTTCCATCTTCCGAGATATTACCCATGAAGTTGAAGTGGACCGACTTAAGTCAGAATTTGTCGCCACGGTCAGCCATGAGTTGCGCACCCCGATGACATCGATCCGTGGCTATGTTGACATTTTGCTGATGGGCGCTGCAGGTGAGCTATCGCAAGGACAATTGCACTTTCTTGAAATTGTCAAAAGCAATACCGAGCGTCTTAATATTCTGGTCAACGATTTACTTGATATTTCGCGGATTGAAACAGGGCGTGTTACCCTTAGCCTGCAAGCGCTTGATTTGCGCGAGGTGGCCGACGAGGTGGTTTCCGATGTTATGCGCCGCTCTCAAGAAGAAGATAAGCCAATGGCAATTGTTGTTGACGCTCAACCTGATTTGCCGCGTGCACTGGTTGACCCTGATCGCATACAACAGATCATAGGCAATTTGGTCGATAATGCCTATAATTACACCCCGAAAGATGGAAAAATCACCATCCATATCCATAGCGATGGTTCAGATGTTCAGGTGGATGTTCAGGATACCGGGGTTGGCATTCCGCTGGAAGATCAGGATCGTGTTTTCGAACGCTTCTTCCGTGGCGAAGACCCGCTGGTACTGGCGACACCTGGTACTGGCCTGGGGCTTTCCATTGTTTCCCAATTGGTGGAAATGCATCATGGCAAAATTTGGATGAAAAGCTCGGGCATACCCGGTGATGGAAGTACTTTTTCTTTCACCGTGCCAGCCGAAAAGAATGAGGAGTAGTAATGGCGAAAATAGTAATTGCTGAAGACGAACCCGATATTCGTGAATTAATTGCGTTTACCCTGCGCTTTGCCGGCCATGAAGTGATCACTGGTGCCAATGGGCTCGAAGGTTATGAATTAGCCAAACAACACAAGCCCGACCTGATCATGTTGGATGTGCGCATGCCGAAAATGACCGGCTATGAAGCTTGTCAGAGCATAAAAGCCGAGTCAGAACTTTCTCATATCCCGGTTATTTTTCTTTCTGCCAAGGGACAGGAATCAGAGATCGAGCAAGGCCTTTCGGTTGGCGCAGAGCAGTATTTGCTAAAGCCATTTGCTCCAGATCAATTAACCCAACAGGTTCGTGAAGTTTTAGCAAAGTACGGAAAATAGTTTTCTTCGAGAAAAATGAGCGCGATACTTCTGGATGGTGGCATTGTTCATTACGAGGTGATTGGGCGTGGACGCCCAATTATCTTCCTGCACGGCTGGGTTGGCTCGTGGCGATATTGGATTCCTGCCTTGCAATCTGCCTCCACCGATTTTCGCGCATATGCTGTTGATTTGTGGGGCTTCGGCGATACAGCTCGTGAGCCGGACCGCTACTCGCTTGACAAGCAGATTACCTTGCTCGACCAGTTTTTGCAGGAAATGGGTATTGGAAAAGTTGCCCTGGTCGGGCACGGGTTGGGCGCGGTGGTTGGACTGCACTATACTTTGCGCCACCCCAACACTGTGGACCGGATCATGGCGCTCAATGCCCCGGTGGATATCAATGCGGTTAATGCCCGCTTGCGCGTGGATACACCCTCCAATCTGGCAGATTGGCTGCTTGGCAAAACACCGGAATCTGAACCGGCCAGGGTTGACGGTCTTCGCGCTGATCCGTTGGCCATTTCAGAGTCGTTCAGCAACCCCGATCAATTTACCCTGTCTGGCAAGCTCCTTTCGATGAACAATTCTTGCCTGATGGTTTATGGACAAAATGACCCGGCAATCAGCGTTCCGATGCTCGACCCGAACCTGACGCCGTCCATGATCCACCTGCTTTTACTGGAACAGACCGGTCATTTCCCCATGCTGGAAGACTCGGCGCGCTTCAACCGTCTGTTGACCGACTTCCTGGCTCTTGAGTCGGGTGATACCCCGCGCAATTTACAATTCAAGGAAGAGTGGAAGCGCCGCGTGCGTTGATTTTCCAACTGCCCTATCGAAAAACGCGCCTGCTTAAGCGGGCGCGTTTTTCGTTTTCTGTGTAAAAAATGCGGGTGTGATGGCTTATTGTTGTTCTTTGTTTTTCGCTCGCTGAAACCACATCCGGCCAATGAAATTTTCTCCGCGCAGGAACTGGTGATAAACAAAAGACAGGATGTGCTGACCGATCAACAACATCAAGATCAGTGATAAAGTCCCGTGCCAGATGCGTGCCGGGTAGATGTAAAAATCAACAGGCAGGGGCTTGCCGCTTTCGGTGAAAGCGATCGTAAACAGATCTGCCGGGAGCGCAATCGCAATTCCAACCACAGCCATCAGAAATGTAAAAAGATATAACAGCGGCTGAACGTACCCACTTAACAGGTCAAGCAAGGGGATTTTTCTGTTTTTGGCGGCGGCAGGCTGCTGGATGCGATAGACGGGCCGGCCCATCAGCGATCGGACGATGAACCTTGCTATGGTTAAGAAAAGAATCAACACGCCCAGGGTGATGTGAACCCCGAGCGGTAAAAGTTTTTCATCGTTGTTGGGCGTATTCGCCAGCGCGGCCAGCCCGATAAAAAAGGCCAGAAAAACCAGCAGCGCCGAAAGCCAATGCAGGATGATGTAATAGGGGCGGTAACGCGTCATTGATCCTTGCCAAACCACATGCGCGCCAGCAAATTATCCTTGCGGATGAATTGATGGTACAGGGCTGCGCCGATGTGCATCAGAACCAATCCGCTGAGCACAAAGCTCAAGAAACCGTGACCAATTGCCGGGGGGAAGGCCGCAAAGTCGGCAGGTAAACTGCCAGTGCGCTCAAAAACGATCGCGGGCAAGCCGGCCAGGGCCGAGATGCCCAATCCGCTGATGCCCATGCCGAGCGCGGCAATATATAGCAGAACATGCACCGCCACGCCAACCTTGTCGAGCAGCGGGTTGCCGGCCGTGGCGGGGGCAGGTTTTTTGGTGAAGAAGCGCACAAAGAGCCGCACAATCGTCAGAGTCAGGATGGTGATCCCGATCGGCATGTGCAGGCTCAAAATCTGTATTTTTGCTTCATCGTTGGGCGTGCTGCCGAGTTGAGTGAAACCCATCACGAGCATGATGATTATCAGCGCGGCGATCAGCCAGTGCAGGGTTACCAGGACGGGGTGGTATTGTTTTGGGGTGGGCATGGTTTTTCCTTTACCGGTATTTTTGGTATGAAAATTACCCCGTTAGTATAAAACAATTTTGACGTTGAAACAATACGAGAATGGTCTTTTTACTGCGAATTATGGAATGTTTGTGTAATCCTTCACAAATCTGGAGTTTTATTTTATAATGAATGAGACAAATTTCACAAACATTATCCAATACAAAGGTTGGTAATTATGAAAGAAAAAATTCCTCATGTTGTGATCATTGGCGCCGGGTTTGGCGGCCTGCATGCCACCCAACGGCTGGCCGGAAAACCCGTTCGCGTGACGCTGATTGACAAGCGCAATTATCACCTTTTTCAGCCGTTGCTTTACCAGGTGGCTACGGCCGGCATTTCGCCGCACGAAATTGCTTATCCGGTGCGGGCTATTTTTCAGCGCCAGGAGAATTTTTCGTTTTTGATGTCGCGTGTGCAGGGTGTCGATCTCGAGCACAAGCTGGTGCTGACCGAAGAGGGCCAGGTGCCATATGATTATCTGATCCTGGCGGCGGGAGCTTCGGTCAATTTTTTCGGGAACGCCTCGCTCGAGCAGAACGCCCTGCCGCTGAAGGATGTCAGCGATGCTGTCACGGTACGCAACCACGTTTTGCGGATGTTCGAGCGCGCCTCCCTTGAGCCTGACCTTGAAAAACGACAGGCTTTTCTGACCTTTGTGACGGTTGGCGGCGGCCCAACCGGCGTCGAAAGCGCCGGGGCGCTCTCGGAACTGATCCGGCTGGTCTTGCGCAAGGATTACCATGATATCAATGTCGAAAGTGTGCGGGTCATTTTGCTTGAAGCCGCAGGCAACATCCTGACCGGTTTCCCGAAAGAGTTGCAAGATTCGGCGCAGCGCGCTCTGGAACGCAAAGAAGTTGAAGTGCGTTTAAATGCCAAAGTGGCCAATTATGACGGCCAAAACCTGACCTTCGATACTGGCGAGATCATCCCAACCTGCACGGTACTGTGGTCTGCCGGGGTGCAGGCTGCCAGCCTGATGGGCAAGCTTGGCCTTGAGCGTGCCCATGCCGGGAGAATAAAGATTTTGCCAACCTTGCAGG
The DNA here is from genome assembly GCA_002840685.1 of Chloroflexi bacterium HGW-Chloroflexi-6. Classification (GTDB taxonomy): domain Bacteria; phylum Chloroflexota; class Anaerolineae; order Anaerolineales; family Villigracilaceae; genus UBA8950. The sequence goes on from PHBU01000003.1 coordinate 377,556, forward strand.
TGCCCGGCCAGCCGGATGTGTATGTGATCGGCGATGCGGCGTATCTCGAAGAAGACGGCAAACCCCTGCCGATGGTTGCGCCAGTGGCGACCCAGCAAGGCAAGCATGCGGCCATGAACATCCTGGCCCAAATCGGCGGCAAGCCGCTCCTGCCGTTTCGCTACAACAACCTGGGTATGATGGCGACCATTGGACGCAACGCCGCCGTGGCAGTTACGTTGGGGATGCAGTTCCGCGGCTTCCTGGCCTGGGGGGTCTGGTTGGTGATCCACCTGGTCGGGCTGATCGGTTTCCGCAACCGGCTGATCGTGCTGATCAACTGGGCCTGGGATTATTTCTTCTATGACCGGGCTGTCAGATTGATTTCAAGGGAATAACCATAAAGAAATTGCCCCGCCAGAGGTATCTCTGGCGGGGCAATTGTTACTTATTTGTTGGTTACTTTTTACTTTTTTCGGCGCTTTCACCGCTTGCTGGTTTTTTCTTCATGCTATCGTAGATCTGCTGGCGCATGGCCTGGGCTTCGGGGGAACGTTCCTGACCGGCGGTTGTCTCACTGGAGAGCGCGCTAAAACGATCTGAGAGCATCATGGTCAGCAGGGCTTCCATCACGTTGCCGGAACTGCCCTGTTCGCCGTTGCCGGCAACCATCACGCGCGGCACCACGTCGACACCCGATTCCTGGATGGCTTCGGAGAAGCGATTGAGCACTTGCTGCGTCACCTGGAACTGCGGCCCGCCATAAGCGCGGACTTGCTCTTCGGTGGCCAGGGCTTGCGCGATACCGATACGGGCGATCTTCTCAGCCTCGGCCTCGGCCAGGGCGCGGATCTGGGCAGCCTGTTGGATCGAGCGCTGGTACTCAGCTTTACCCTGGTTGCTCTGGATGCTGATGCTCAACTCGGCTTCGGTCATCTTGGTCTGCATCTGGGCCCGGGATTCAGCTTCGCGCAGTTCGCGTTCCTTGACGGCGGCAGTCTGCTGGCGGTTGTATGTTTCCACCTGTTCGGTGGCTACCTGGCGCGAGCGCAACTGGGTCAGGATGGTTTCGATCTGCACATCCCCTTCAGGTGAGGCCGGGGTTCCGATCAGCACTTCCTCCAACTGCAGGTTGTAGTGCTCGAACTTCAGCTTCATCTCCGAACTGGCTTGCTGCTGGATGGCGCTGCGTTCCTGCAGCAACTGAATCAGGGTGCGGGTCTGACCAATGTTCTTGAAATAGGCCGCAACCATCGGGTCAAGAGTTTGCTCAACCAGTTTTTTGATATCACCAAAACGCTGGATGACGAGCGGAGCCTTCTTGTAATCGATATGGACAACCACAGAGAGCGGCAGGGAGGGCTCGAAGGCATCTTTGGTGATGAGTGATACTTCACTCAGGTTTTCATCGAAGTTGTGCGAGCCAACCTCGCTGCGGATCCATTTCAGGATAAAGTTAGTGGTTGGGACGGTAATGACTTTGCCCGCGTACGTGTTGAAGGCGTACTTGCCAGGCATGAGCGCCTCGCTCCAGACACCACGGTTGCCTTTGAGCACCAACTCACCATGGCGGTATTCTTCGCCTGAAAGGTCCGTGCCGGCTGTGCCGGTATACGAAACCACCACGCCAACATTACCGACTTCAATGATCGTCTTCTTGATCATTTCCACAGTGGCAAACAGGCGGTTGACATAGTACGTGCCTTCGACCAGCACTTGCAGTTGGCGTCCACGCATACCACCGGCCAGCAGGAAGTGGTCAGCATCCTGGAATTTATTGTGATAGGTTTCTTCCTCAGTCGGGTCGTCACCAACAACCGGGGCGATGATCTCGCCCTGGCCGAGTGACAGGCCATCGTGAACGGTGACGATGCCGATCATGTCATCAGTATCTTTGATGACCACCGGGCGGAAGCCGCCGCGTTCCTTAATAACTTCGGCCATGCGCAGGATCACTTCGCTGTCTTCACGGCTGAGGGGCAATGAAAAGACACGCTCCTCGGTGATGACCACGAACTGGACCAGGTTGAAAGCATACGTGCCTTCGCGCAAAATACGGCGCTGCGGACCGCGCTGCCCGCCGTTTTTCAAGAAGGCTTGCACATCCTGAAAATCTTGAACCACGGCATTCGAAGCCAGCACCTGAGCCGGATCAAGCTGCAGACCGTCGCGGGCAAAAATGTAACCGATCTTGCCCTGCGAGATCGTCACCAACGGCATGGTGTGGACAACATACTGGACCGGCATCAGGTAGTGCAGACCACCGCGCAAAACCTGCGGCTGGTAACCAGCTTCGCCATTCAGCGCGATCAAGCCCGATTTGACCGATCCCTTACCGCTGAATCGTTTTTCGACAACGCCGATGCGGTTGTTGGGGATGAAACGGATGCCGGACAGCAGCAGGAAAAACAGGAAAACGCCGACAACTGCCAGGCACATGAGAGAGATTGCTACAACGTTCATTCTTGCTCCTTTTTGGGTGCATTTGCACCGAAAAGATATACGTTTTATAAATCAAAAGCGTTGTAAAAAAACGGGCGAAGGTTTCTGACCTTCGCCCGTACGTTAGCTTTCAGCCAAAACGATAATCTTGTCTTCAGCTGTGAAGGTAGCAACACTCGATTTTTTGGGATTGGTATAAACCCCGTACGATTTTTTCGCATCACTGTGCTGTGCTTCGATCCGATAGCCAATGGCTGTTTCTCCGCGCCGGCGGGCTGCTTCAACCACGGTGTAGAAGTTGACCGGCTCGCCCGTGGCGACATATTGTTCGATCGGCTTGAGATACACTTCCGAGCCTTCGGGGTCGAACAGATCGGTGAAGACACCCATCAGGGCACTGTTTTCAGAGAGCTGGGCCGTCATTAACGAAATCAGGTGGTCGCTGACGATAAAATCATCGACTTTGGTGACTTCGGCCAGTTCACGGTTGCGCAGGTCGAGCATTTCGCTGACGATCGAGAAGGGTGTCTCGTCACGGGAGGCGATGTCGCGCAGGTGCAGCAGGGTGACCAGGGTGCGGGCGTCCGATTCTTGGACAGAGCGGGTTGTATCAGCGACAACGATCACATGATCGAAATCTTCTATTTTCAACGAATCCAACAGTTCGCGGTCGGTGGTATCCCCTGCCATGAAAGTGACTTTCTGGTTGTCGGTGAGCTTTGCGCAGGCTTTTACATCCTTTTCGAGCTCATCATCGGCCACCACCGTCACAACGGAGCCCTTGGCGACGTAGGCATCCAATTCTTTCAGGATGATGCCGGCGCGCAGATTCCAGCCCAGTAACAGGGATTTTTCGGGCTTGGGCGGGGCGGCGTGGCCGTTCGTGCGCAAAGCGGCAGTTTGGATCGGATGCGTGTTCAGCCCGGAAAGTTTAACGGTATCGTCGTCAGCCGAGATGGCGATGACTTTATCGCCTGGCTCGAAACGGGTATCCATCGGCGGGTTGAGCAGCACTGCCCCGTTCGCGCGGCCAATGCCCATGACCGTCGAATCTTCAAAGGCCAGCAAAGCATCGCCGAAAGTGCGTCCAGAGAGGGAAGGCTCTTCCTTGAAGTAAATCTCGTCCCCGCCAAAGTTCATCAGTTCGGTGTAAACGACCGAAAGCCCGGAGAGCCGGGATGTCTGGGCCGTGACCCGCGCGATCAACTCACCCATCATGACCGCATTGACATCGTCGCGGGTGCTGATCATCTTGACCAGGGCCTGGCTTTTCTCATCGCGCAGTTGGGTGATGATGTGATAAGGCTCTTCGCGCCGGTTGGGGTTGTTTGTGATCGCCAGGACGGTCTTGATGACAAAAGTGTCCGGGTCTTCGCTGTCGGGAGGAATGACAATGATAGAGCGCGCGGTGTGCGGGCTGACCAGTTCCAGGTCGGTCGGATCCATCGGGTTGCCCGAGCGGCAGATGACGCGGGTTGTTTTTAGCTCATCGATCCGGGCGCGGATCTCATCTTCCATTTCCACTTTATCGTTTTCGGCCAGGATCGCGATCGCGGCCCGTTTCTGGTTGCTATTGGCTTCGACCAGTTCAGAGATGATGGTGAAAACCTGCGGCGACCAGCCCAAAATGATGGTGTGGTTGTTTTCGAGCACGATCGAACGGCCTTTGCGCAGTTCTTCGAGTTTGCTCTCGACCCCGGCGCTCAGCACACCGATCAGGCTGGAGACCACAAAAATACCGCCAACCGTTACCAGAAGCATCACCAGACGGAAGCCGAAGCCGGCATCGCCGCCCATGGTGCCGGCGTCGAGCGTGCGCATCAGGCTCATCCAGGCGGCTTCACCGAACGAGAGCGCGCCTTCTTCGCCGGGCTGGTTGATACTAAACAGGCTGATAATCGCGGCGGCCACGAAAACCACCACCAGCGAGAGCAGGGCCAGCATCCCGATCATGGCCGGGGTGCCGGCGGCCATGATATTGTCGAACATGTAACTTACCTTTTGTTTGAAACTTGGTTTTTGCGACATAAAAGCTCCTTGGAAAACATAAAATCACTCGAATTGTAAAATTTGCAAAATATCTTGCAGGCAAGCCTCGAAAATTTCATCCATGATGACGTTATCCGCATGGTAGGGTCCGCCAAACGAGCCATCGCCGTACACCTGGCGGGCTGTTTTCGCATCCATGATCCCCGAAACCCTGGGCGGGATTTTTGACTCTTGCGGCAGGTCACCGATGATGGTAAACGGGAAAGCCTCCAGCCAGTTGGCATGGCTCGGCTTCAAGCCGTGTTTTTGGGCGATCGTTTCTACGGAATGGGACAACCACCAATCATACCAGCCCAGGCGGATTCCCGCCAAATCGTTTGCCACTTCTGCCAGCCGGGTTCTGCACGGAGCGTTGCCGCCGTGACCGTTCAAGAGCGCGATGCGCCGGAATCCGGTCTGGTAGGCCGAGCGCACCAAGTCTTCGACAGCGTCCATCAGGGTTGAAGCGCGCAGGCTGAGTGTGCCGGGATAGGCCAGAAAGTAGGGCGAAGCGCCAAAATTAAGCGGCGGAGCGACCAGCACCCCGGTCCGTTGGCTGGCAGCATCTGCCAGCGCCAGCGGGATTTTGGCGTCGGTCAGCAGGGACAGATAACCGTGCTGCTCGGTCGCACCGATGACCAGGATCAGGCGGTCATCTTGCGCGAGATAGGCTTCGACATCCATCCAGTTGAGTTCTTCAAGTCGCATAATTTTTTGTGGCAATGAAATCAGGGTGACACTATTTTAGTCTAATCCGGCCAATCATGGTATCTTTGGCAGGGCGATTGCATCGAAATCCAAATTTGGAGACCTGACAGGTTTCATAAGGCGCGCTGATGAACCAGGTGTCTTATGAAACCTGTCAGGTCTTGATGTGTGTTATAGGCAAAACAACTTTGGAATCCGTTTCTTTCGGTGAATTCACTATAAAGTCCGTTGTCAGAATCTGCCCAGCCTACCTACCGTTCGGTAGGTAGGCTGGTATAATACCGCTATGGACTTTTCCCTCTCCCCCGAACACAAAATGACTCAAAAGATGGTGCGCGATTTTGCCCAAAAGGAGATCGCGCCGGTCATCAAGGAATATGACCGCAGGCAGGAGCCGATCCCGTTCATGCTGAAACGCATGGCTGAACTGGGGATTTTGGGCATCTGCTTCCCGACCCGTTACGGCGGCCAGGGCATGGATTACCTGGCGCTCGGCCTGGCCTGCGAGGAACTCGAGGCGGTCGATACCGCTTTGCGGGTAGCGATGTCCGTCCACACCGGGCTGTGCGGGATGACCCTGCTGCAATGGGGTACGGAGGAGCAGAAAAGGCGTTTGCTGACGCCGATCGCCAGCGGAGTAAAAATCGGTTGCGGGGCGTTCACGGAACCCGGCATGGGTTCGGATGTGGCCGCCATGCAGACCTCCGCCCTGTGGGACGGCGACGCCTACATCCTGAGCGGCGAAAAAATGTGGATCTCGCTGGCCGGTGTGGCCGATTACGCCCTGGTCACCGCTCGCACTGACCTGCTGGCCGCGAAACCCTCCCAGGCGCTTTCAACCTTTCTGGTCGATTTGAGCAGCCCGGGTGTGACGCGCGGCAACCTGCACGGCAAATTGGGCGTGCGGGCCGGTTCGACCGGCTGGATCGCCTTCCAGGATGTGCGTGTGCCGCTCGAAAACCGGATCGGCGAGCAGGGCGAGGGTTTCAAGATCACCATGTCGGCTTTCGACCACGGACGCTATACGGTCGCTTCGGGCGCAACCGGCCTGATCCGCGCTTCGTTGGCGGCCAGCGTGGCCTATGCCCGCGAACGCAAGGCTTTTGGCCGGCCGATTGGCGAGTATCAACTGATCCAGCAAAAAATTGCCCAAATGGCACAGGATTACGAAGTGGGGCGCCTGCTCTATTTGCAGGTTGGTTGGATGAAGAACCACGGCCAGCGCCCGACCCTGCAAACCTCGTATGCCAAGAAGTTTGCCACCGAAGCCTCGTTTGAAGCCGCCAACCAGGCCATCCAGATCCATGGCGCGTATGGCTTCAGCGATGAATACGATCTGGAGCGTTACCTGCGCAACAGCCGCGGCGCGCTGATCTATGAAGGCAGCTCTGAAGTGCAGACCTTGATCCAGGCCGGTTACGCCCTCGGCGAACGCGAAGACAAGCCCCTGCGCTGTGAATTGCCCGCGTATGATGAGACTCTCTGGCAGGAAAGTTAATTTGCTCGCAAAGCCGCAAAGAGCGCAAAGAAACCCAAAAAGAAAAAAACTTGGCGTCCTTTGCGGTTTTGCGTGAGATTAAAATAATCGCTCCCCAACCAAAGGAGGAACCGTGAAAATTGTTGTGTGTGTCAAGCAAACCCCCGATTCTGAAGCCAAACTGACGGCCCAGAACGGGCAGCCATCCTGGGGCGACGCGCCCCTGGTCATCAACCCTTTTGACGAGTACGCTGTGGAGGGCGCGCTCCAGCAAAAGGAAGCCGTTGATGCCAGCGTGGTGGCCCTGTGCATCGGCCCGGATTCGGCCCGCGATGCGCTCAAACATGCCCTGGCCATGGGCGCGGACGAGGCCATCCTGGTCAGCGACCCGGCCCTTGAAGAGCTCGACTCGGCCGGCGCGGCCCGCGTCCTGGCGGCAGCCATCCAGAAAATCGGCGATGCCGACCTGGTGTTTTTTGGCCGCCAGACCATCGATAACGGCACCGGCCTCGTCCCGGCCCAGGTGGCGCGCGTTCTCGGCTGGCCGCTGCTCAGCCTGGTCGGGCAGATGACCGTCAGCGGTTCAGAGATCAAGGTCGAGCGCACCATCGAAGAAGGCAAACAAACCGCCCGCGCCACCTTTCCGGCGGTGCTGAGCATCATGCAGGGGGTTGGCGAGCCGCGTTATCCGTCCTTCATGGGCATCCGTAAGGCCGGCAAGGCCGTCATCCCGACCTGGACTCTCTCGGACCTGGGCATTCCTGCCCCGGCCCAGGCCGTCCGGCGCGTTGAATTGCTCAACCCGCCCGTGCGCGACACGAGATGCGAGATCATCAGCGGCGAAAGCCCGGCAGCGATTGCCGAGGCGCTGGTTGAAAAAATCCTGGCGGAGAAAGTCCTATGAAAACCTGGGTTTATATCGATCACTTCAATGGCCAGCCTGCCCCCGCCTCGTGGGAAGCGCTTGGCCTGGCAAAAACCTTTGGCGAAGCCAGCGCAATTGTCTTCGGGCAAAATGTCGAAGCGCTGGCAAAAACCGCCTTGGAATACGGTGCGGATTCCGTGTTCCTGGCCGACGAGACCTCCCTGGCCGTTTTCAGCCCGGAGGCCTTCGCCAGCAGTCTGTCCGCGCTCGTATCGGACTCACCCCCGGCCTTGATCCTGTTTCCGACCACCTCCCGCACCCGTGAGCTGGCCGCCATGCTGGCGATCGACCTCGCTACTGGCGTGCTGGTCGATGTAACCGGCCTCGAACTCGCCGATGGTCAGGTGATCGCCACCCGTCCCGTCTACGAGGGAAAACTGCTCGAAAAGACAACCTGCTCGGCCAGCCCGCAGCTCGTCACCCTGCGGGCGCGTGCCTTCCCCAAACCAACTCCCGAAGCCGGACGCGCTGGCGAGATCAGGAAGGTCCCGGCCCAGGCTGGCAGCGCTGTTGTGATCGAGAGCTTCATCGCGGGCGAGCAGGGAGTGAGCCTGACGGATGCCGGTGTGGTGGTCTCAGCCGGCCGCGGCGTCAGCAACGACCCTGTGGAAGGTTTCAAGCTGGTGGGGGCCCTGGCGGCCGTCCTGGGCGGCGCTGTCGGCGCTTCGCGCGCGGCGGTCGATGCGGGCTACGTCCCGTATGCCAATCAGGTCGGGCAGACCGGCAAAGTCGTCTCGCCTGATCTTTACATCGCCGCCGGCATCTCGGGGGCCATCCAGCACATGTCTGGGATGCGCTCGAGCAAGCTGATTGTCGCCATCAACAAGGATGCCGATGCGCCCATCTTCCAGGCTGCGCGCTACGGCGTGGTTGGGGATCTGTTCACGATGGTCCCGGCCCTGACCGAGGCGTTCAAGAAGAAACTCGGCAAGTAATCTGTTTGTGCAGAGCGAGAGAAATCGCTATTTGAAACCCCGTAACCATTCTAACCAGTGATAACAAAAAGCGCTCTTATAAAAAGGGCGCTTTTTGTTCAATGGAATGGGAAAATATAAACCTGATGATGAAGACCCAATAAAAAAATCAATATAGCATAGCGAAAAGTTACCAGAGCAATTGTATTAATAATTTAAACGCACTATCTACCATAAATAGGAGCCCTCCCACAAGCAAATATATACCAGCTGCCTTCATACTGAACATGTTTTTTGCAAACTCGTTTTTTGATTTGCTTTTTCTATTTCCAACTTCAAAAAGTTTAAGAACCAAAAATCCTAATAATTTTGGAATATGAGTCGTTTTATTTGTTTTCAAATATAAATATCCGCACCACGAAAAATCCAATCCAATTCCAAATGCGAAAAGATTGAAGATTACGCTTACGATTGGAGTAATGTTTATAGTCATGTTTTCTAAGTTAATACCTGGCAGTTTTTTTGTGTTGATAAAAGATAGCGGGGTGGCTTGCCCTTTAGCTACTGGTAAGGGCGGGGCACTTCGGCAAGCTCAGTGCAAGCTTCCCGTAAAGCCTTTGGGATGATGTGGCGGAAAAAGCTACCAGACGCCGAATCCGCCGCTTGCCCATGTGTTCTCGCAGGGAAGGGGTGTTAGCCCGTTTTATTGTTAATGAGTCTTTTTTTTACTATCCATTGAACTATGGAAATTATGACAAACAAAAGAAGCCCACCGATTAAGCCAATAACAGGAGGGCTAAACCACATTTTATGGAAAGGCCAAAAATAAACTATCGTTACAAAAAATGGCAATGCCACGATTAACGATGGGAGCATAGATTTACGCCATACCATCTCATCGGTGATGATTTTGTTTTCAAGCTCATCACGATTGATTTTGCCTTGATTGATCAATTCATTAAATTTTTTGATTATCTCGTCTTTATTGTCTGTACCAGCAAATTGTATATTCCCAACCCTCGTTTTTATCTTAAAAGTGCCAATGTCAATGACATCAGCATATTTGATCGTTTTCAGGGGCATGATGTAGCGTACAACAGTGAAAGAAGATGATGTAAAAATGAAATGATGAACAAGATGATGTGTCCACCACAAGCAAAACCCAATGAACATTATAAAGATTGATAATGTTTCGACGCCAAAGCCAAATCGCCTAGTATATGAAATAACCCCATAAAGTAAACCTAGACTGATTAATATCACATCCCAGAGACCCTTGAAAGAATATTTTGATCTAATCATCGATTTTTGCATACGCTTTTCCGTGTATTATTCAGGTGGGCAGGTTTTGCAAGACGCTTTTGTACTTGATACTTTCACAATCACTGCACCTAACCGCGGTGTATATATATCGATGGGCGCTGTTGACTTATATACAGCAGCGCTATAACCCTATGGAGCATTGAAATTGATCACCCAATGTACCGTACCTGTGGATGGTGGATTACATCCTATCGCCTTTGGATTGGTGGTGGTACAAGTCAAAGTATAGGATGCATCGCCGCCGGCTTGGTATTCTGACAACATTTTGCCATTACCTTCATCCTCATATTCATATATGGTGGTGGAAGTTCCCTTCTCCTCATATTGTGTGCCTTCGCGTACGGTATAGTTCGCAGTCACAACCGTTTTGAGATGGAAACTGATTTTTCCGGTGGCTTTGTCCAATGTGCCGTACAAGGTGCTGTCGATCTGAGTGTTGCCAAAAGGCATGTGGCACTCCCCACTTAATGTGCCGGCTGCTGCCACATCCAAGCGACTGGTGCCGCCATAATCTTTATAATTCACACCCGGCAAACACCATCCGGCAGTACCGTTTTCGTAGGTGAACCACAACCCGCCCGAGGTGAAAACCTTATCCTTGGAGTCTGGCTGCGCTGGCGCAATGATGCTGAATGTGGTTGTTTCAGATGCTGATCCAATATTAGCCCAGCAATGCATTGTGTAATTTCCCGGTTTGCTCACTCCGATGGAAAAATTTTTTACAGCTTTTATGGCTTTAGTACTTTTTTCAAATTGATCGCTCCAAACAATTTTCTCGTTACCAGAAGGCTCAATGACCGAGCAGTTAATATAAGTTTCGACCGTGCCGAGTGTGTAGCTAAAAGAAACAGCCAATATACTGTTCCCATCGCTCTCTCTGGGATTAACTGACAGGGAATCAATGGTGATCATCCGATCTATTGAATTTTCGGATCCGGCAATAGGAAGATTACAGGCTAGGCCGGCCATTAGCAAGGATGCAAGCGCGATTTGAATTATTCGCATGGTTTACTCCTTTGAGTTCATTGCCATACCAGTTACCTATGGTGGGAGCATATGCCAGTTTTGTTTTATTTTTGTGCGAGTGGAAGCGTTGTTGGGCGGGTCTTGCAAGACGGTTTAAGTTTTGCTTTTGTTTTTCACTGTTATGTCAGATGGTGTGGTTCTACAAAGCACCTTTTGAATGTAAGCTTGATGGTTCTGTCTATTGTGTAGCTCAATGATATTGGATGATTATGATTTTAAGGTCAACTGCCTAAACTGTCATTTTTTATCTGTGGAGCATACTTCATAATTTCACTTAATAGTGTGCTTGTGGCTGGGTTACTAATGTAACCGGCCAATTCAATTCTTTTGTCAGAACCAAGCCAGTGTAAGATTTTTTTTGATGGTTTTTTTGTATAAATTGGCTTACTGAAAATTAAAAATAGATACCCAAACCCATTTGAATCTATTCGTTCAATCATGTCCCAGGGAATTTGAGCGTGAATTCCTATGGAAAACCACTCAATTCCAGATGGCGAAGTGATAATTTTGCCGGTGAACACTTCGAAAGTGTATAGCAATGAAACAACAAAAATGATTATTGAAAGCCAAACAAATGTAGAATAAAAAGCTGCGTCTTTTGCTACTACAAGTAGGGGCAAAAGTAACATAATTGATAGCCCGAACCCAGATGCTGTTCCTGCTATTTTCCAAAAATAAGTATACCTATGAATAATTGTCATTTTCTGTTCAGTAACAGCCCAACGGCTGGCGTTACCGGCAAGGGCGGGACGATGTGGCGGACAAAACCATCAGACGCCGAATCCGCTTGTCCGGTGCACGTCGTGTTAGCCCGCACCTCCACGAGGCTACTGGAAGACATCATTTGAGCTTCCGTTCCATGGTGATCACCGCAATGCTATCCTCACCAATTTGTTCGACGTTCGTTCCGGTGTCGATAAACTTCTGGCTGCGCCAGTAGGAGTGGCCCTTTGCGTTCTGCTGATCAACCTCAAGCCGGACTACCGAAGCATCCGGAT
>PHBU01000027.1 GCA_002840685.1 Chloroflexi bacterium HGW-Chloroflexi-6
TCCTGTCTGCAATATGGAACACGGGCCTGTAGCGCAGTTGGGAGCGCGCTTCAATCGCACTGAAGAGGCCGGGGGTTCGAATCCCCCCAGGTCCACAGGTAAGACAGGCTCGACAAATGAACATTTGGGCCCATAGCGCAGTTGGGAGCGCGCCTCAATGGCATTGAGGAGGCCGGGAGTTCGAACCTCCCTGGGTCCACTAAGGCAAAAACAGGAGTAGTAAGTCATCCCGTCAGCGAGTTGGGAGAGCGAGGTGCAAGCCCAACATGGCGCCCATCGGGAGCGCATTCCTCCAACAAATGGAGCCGAAAGACCGAACTCGCCTGTTATCCCCGAGATGGGAAGGCTGCGCTGGTGAACCAGGTTGAAAGTTCAAGGTTGCAAGTTGAACAGTCGACCAGTAGTCGGCGTCGGGTTGGCCCGTTACAGCATCTTAAGAGCGGTTGAACGCTGAATGTTGGAACGTTGAAAGGCGCTGAGCCTTCAACTTTTAACCTTCAACCTGCAACCGAAGCCGGGTGGTACCGCGGAGAGCGTTGAATTTCTTCGTCCCAGTGTGGATGAGGAAATTTTTGTTTAAATCTGGCTCGCGATAGTTGACAGTCACTTTTAAAGTGACTGTCAACTCAACCAACAAAAAGGAGACCGCCATGAAAAAGATGACCCAAAGCATCAAGAATGCCCTGCACAATCTGCGCTCACTGCTTGGCCGTCTTCTTCGCGCGCCCGCCGCCCAACCCGCGCTTCGGCCGATCCCTGTCCATGCGCGCCGCGTACTTCGGCGCAAATAAGCGGAATTTGCAAAAAAATCTGGAGATTTTTGACTCCATAAAAAAAACAGGAGTAAGAATGAGCAAAGCCTACACCCCAAAAGAGATCGAACCAAAATGGCAGGCCAAATGGGACGCCGATGGCCTGTACCATTCTGATATTGATGAGAGCCGGCCCAAGCACTACGCCCTGACCATGCTGCCCTACCCGAGCGGCGACCTGCACATCGGTCACTGGTACGCGATGACGCCCTCCGACGCGCGCGCCCGCTACATGCGCATGAAAGGCTACAACGTACTCTTCCCGATGGGCTTCGACGCCTTCGGCCTGCCCGCCGAAAACGCCGCCATCAAAAGCGGCATCCACCCGATGGTGCGTACCCGCGACAACATTCAGCGCATGCGCGGACAATTGCGCTCGATGGGCGCGATGTTCGATTGGCGGCGCGAGATGGTCTCGTGCGAACCGGAATATTACAAGTGGACCGAGTGGTTCTTCATCCAGCTCTACAAAAAAGGCCTGGCCTACCGCAAAAAATCGCCGGTCGATTTCTGTCCGAACTGCAATACGACCCTGGCCCGCGAACAGGTCTGGGGCGACGACCGTCACTGTGAACGCTGCGGCACACCCGTCATCAAGAAAGATCTGTCGCAATGGTTCTTCAAGACCACCCAGTACGCCGATGAATTGCTGCACTATGAGGGCATCGATTGGCCGGATCGCGTCAAGACCCTGCAAACCAACTGGATCGGCAAAAGCGAAGGCGCAGAAGTTCAATTTTCGATCGTCGACGGGCAGTCAGGTGCCGCGGGCGATGAAAAGATCACTGTTTTCACCACCCGCCCCGATACACTCTGGGGAGCGACCTTCATGGTTTTCTCACCCGAGCATCCGCTGGTCGATAAGATCAGCACGCCCGAGCAAAAAGCCGCCGTGGAAGCCTACAAAGCCGCCGCCGCCCGTCAGAGCGATATCGAACGCGAAGCGACTGACAAGGAAAAAACCGGTGTCTTCACCGGCGGATACGCGATCAACCCGGTCAACGGCGCGAAAATCCCGATCTGGATCGCGGATTATGTCTTGATGAGCTACGGAACCGGGGCGATCATGGCTGTCCCGGCCCACGATGAGCGCGATTTTGCCTTCGCCCGCAAGTTTGAGCTGCCGATCGTCCCGGTCATCCAGCCCGAAGGTGAACCGCTCCTGGATGGGGCCACGATGCAAGCCGCCTCGACCGGCGGCGGCGTCATGATCAACTCCGCCCAGTTTAACGGGACATCCGTCAACGACAAAAAAGGCAAGGACAACCCCGGCATCCTGGCAGTCGCCAAATGGTTGGAAGAAAAAGGCATCGGCAAACTGGCCGTGACCTATAAACTGCGCGATTGGCTGATCAGCCGCCAGCGCTACTGGGGCGCGCCGATCCCGATGATTTACTGCGAAAAACACGAGTGGAATCCGGTTCCGGATGACCAACTGCCCGTGACCCTGCCCGAAGACGTTGAATGGAAGCCGACCGGCGAAAGTCCGCTGAAACTGCACCCGACCTGGTCGAAAACCACCTGCCCGGTCTGCGGCGGCCCGGCCACGCGTGAAACCGACACAATGGACACCTTCATGTGTTCATCGTGGTATCACCTGCGCTACCTCTCGCCCTGGTATAACGATGGGCCGTTCGATGAGAAAGAATATAACTACTGGATGCCGGTCGATACCTATACCGGCGGCATCGAACACGCCAACATGCACCTGATGTACACGCGCTTCTTCCACAAAGCCCTGAGCGATGTGGGCATCACCGAAGGCCGCGAACCGATGACCCAACTGCGCAACCAGGGCATGGTGCTGGGCGAGGACAACGAGAAGATGTCAAAGAGCCGCGGCAACGTGGTTGCGCCGGATGTGCTGGTCGAATATTATGGGGCGGACACGGTGCGCGCCTACCTGATGTTCTTCGCGCGCTGGGATATGGGCGCCCCCTGGGACAGCCAGGGCATCGAGGGTTCCTCGCGCTGGGTGCGCCGTACCTGGATGCTGTTCACCGACGAGCTGGTTCACGGTTCCCCTTCCCCCGAAACGCTGCGAGGCTTGCGCCGGAAGGTTCACCAAACCCTGAAGAAGATCACGCGCGACTTCGAGAATTTCGAGTTCAACACGATCATTTCGGGGCTGATGTCTTTGCTGAACGACCTGTACAAGGCGCGCGAGGCCGGCGCAGCCGGTTCCGCCGAGTGGAAGGAAGCCCTCGAGATCTACGCCCGCATGATCGCCCCGGTCACGCCGCACATCGCCGAAGAGCTGTGGACGGAAGTGCTGGGCAAGAAATACAGCGTCCACACTCAATCCTGGCCGACCGTGGACGAGGAAGCCGCCAAGGATGACGAGATCACCATCCCGGTCCAGGTCAACGGCAAGCTGCGCGACCGCCTGACCGTGCCCGCCGACTCGACCGAAGACGAGATCAAGGCCCTGGCGCTGGCCAGCGAATCCGTGCTCAAGCACCTGGAAGGCAAAGAACCGAAGAAGATCATCGTAGCCCAAAAGCGCTTGATCAACATTGTTGTCTAGTGCTGGATCGTTGTTTCAGCGATGTATAATGGCGTCATCATGGTTTGATGGCGCCATTTTCATTTGCCAGGGAAAATCACGGTCCATTACGATTTCGTCAAAAGCACGCAACCGGCTCGCCGGGAAAAAGCGGCCCAAACTTGAGTTTCCAAATCCCCTTTACCAGCATGGTATAATTTCGTCTCGTTATGCCTGAAAATACCCCCCAATCCACGAAAGTTTGTCCAACCTGCGGCACACGCCTGGCAGAAAATGCCGCGCGTTGCCTGGTGTGTGGCACCGAATTGACCACTGCGATCGAAACAAAAAAAACGGCCGATGTTCAGGCCGCGCGGATGCCCGAAATCACCCTGAGTCTGCCGATGGCGCTCGGTTTGTTGACGCTGTTCCTGTTGGCCGGGGCAACCCTGGTTTTTGTTGCCATGCGCTTGACCGGAACAACACCAACGAACGCGGGAGACACCACCGCAACCATTACGCCAACCCCCACCCTCAGCCCGACAGCCACCATTCTCTTCACTGAGACCCCGGTGCCAACCTCGACCATCCAGCCGCCCTTCGAATATACGATCGGCGATGGCGATACCTGCCTGGGTTTGGCTGCGACATTCAGCGTCTCGTACCAGAGCATCATCCTGGAGAACAACCTGTCGGCAAACTGTATCCTGTCGGTCGGCCAGAAGATCCGAATCCCGTATCCGACGCCGACTCAACCCGCGGCAGCGACTTCGACCCTCGAAGCGGGTCAGGCCACCCTGCAAGCCTGCGACAAGGTCATCTACACCGTCCAGGAAGGCGATACACTCTCCACCATCGCCACCAACTATGCGGTTCCGCAGGATGCTATCAAATCCTATAACAGCTTGAGCACCGATACGGTCTTTCTTGGAATGAATATCGTCGTTCCACTCTGTGAACGCGCCGCCACCCCCGGCCCAACGCCGACAGCCACCATTCCACCGCCTTACCCGGCCCCCAACCTGCTGCTGCCACCCGATGGCGCTTCTTTCACCCTGGCCAACGACTCGATCACCCTGCAATGGGCCTCGATCGGCACCCTGCGCGAAAACGAAGCCTATCAGGTGATCATCGAAGATGTAACCGATGGCACTCGCCGGATTGTGGAATATGTGACCGATACCAAATTCATCGTGCCTTCATCCTTCAGACCGCGCGACAACAGCCCGCACGTTTTCCGCTGGTGGGTAACCACCGTCCGCCAGAGCGGCACAGATGAACAGGGACAACCCATCTGGGACACAGCCGGAGCGCTATCAGACCGGCGTGTCTTCTCATGGCAGGGTGTTGCTCCAGAAAACACCCCTGAACCATAAACAATAAAGCGCAAAACCCGCAAATAAAACTACCGCCATATCTGGAGAAATTCACAGATATGGCGGTTTTCTTCCCCGACAAGGTTTTGCAGGAGAAAAATAATGGCGCACAACTCGCACACCATCCACCAGCGCAAACGGATCGCGCTGGTCGCCCATGATAATAAAAAAGCCGACCTGCTCGATTGGGCGCGCTTCAATCGCGGTACATTAACACGCCATTCTCTATATGGCACCGGCACCACCGGCTCGTTGCTTGAAAATGAACTGGATGTGCCCGTCACACAATACAAAAGCGGCCCGCTGGGCGGCGACCAGCAAATCGGTGCGGCGATCTCAGGTGGCGAAATTGACCTGCTGATCTTCTTCTGGGACCCGCTCGAACCCCAGCCGCATGACCCGGATATTAAGGCCCTGCTGCGGCTGGCGGTGCTTTACAACATCCCCACCGCATCCAATCGGGCAACGGCTGATTTCATTATTTCTTCGCATCTGATGCAGGAAGAGTACGAAAACACCACCCCCGACCTGGAACGATATCGTAATAGCAAACGAAATTACTAATACCAAAAAGACAAGACCCCCGTTGCGCGACGGGGGTCTTGCTGAAGGAAGTGTCCCTTCACCCAAAGGAGATCACCATGCACGCATGCTATTGAGGCAGCGCGGCAAGTTTGAACCACAACGCGGGGATGCGGCTTAACTTGCCCCAGGCGGTGAGACTGGCACGTTTGGAAAATACATCGTAATCATTGGCCTCGATCCTATCGAGAATGCCCTGATAGAAATTGGCTGAAGCGCCAATCGCCAGTTGGCCGTCGCGCTCAAGGAAGGCAATCCCTTTTTCGGCTTCGGCATATAACTTACGAGTTCGATCGATCTGGTAACGCATGAAGTTGCGCCAGGCATCGTTGACAACACCGCGAGCCAGGTCGGCATCGCTGATGCCAAAGGCTTTCAGCTCGTCTTTGGGCAGGTAAACCCGCCCATTGCGAAAATCTTCGCCGACATCGCGCAAGATATTGGTCATTTGTAAAGCAACACCCAGTTTGATGGCATGCGGCAGGGCTTCGTTGGATTTAAACCCGACAATATACATGCTCATCAAGCCAACCGTGGAAGCAACGCCATAGCAATACGTTGCCAGGTCATCGAATGTTTTATAACGGGTCTGGAGGATATCGCGCGCAACGCCATCGATCAGTTGCAGGGCGTAACGCGGGGGAATATGAAAACGGGAACGAGTATCGGCCCAGGCCTGGGCCACCATGTCACCAGGGCGAGGCGGGACCAGCCCCTGCACAACACCGCGCCAGTAGTCGAGTTCCACTTCCCGACCGACAATCGAACCCTCGTCGACAATATCATCCACGATCCGGCAAAAAGCATACAAAGCCCGGGCAGCAGAGCGTTTTTCTTCCGGGAGCAGCCCGGACGCCATATAAAACGACTTGGAATGTTCAGAAGCAACACGCCCGCACAAGGCATAAGCCTGTTCAAGAGAAGCATCACCAGCCCAATACGAAAAAACCGGACGAGTGGAGGGATGTGGAATGTTACCGGCAAGGTTTAGTAGGTTGCGTTCCCAGTGTGCGTGCATGTATCTCATCTCCTGTATTTCATAGCTCTTTTTTGTTGCCTAGGTCTATTCTATATATTTTTTATGTTTTGTCAAGGTATTTTATAGTTTTTTTTACAAATTACCTTGACAAAAACTGGACAAATGTTATACTAGGGCCAGATGGAAGATTCAGTTACCCCATCGCCACAGACAAACATCCAAGGAGAACTTTCCCTATGAATACCAAACCCACCGCAATCGTGATCGGAGCTGGCATTCGCGGCATCGCCACTGCCGCCCGCCTGGCCAGAAATGGTTTTTCAGTAACTGTTTTAGAAAAAAATGACAAACCGGGCGGACGCTGCAACCAGATCGTGCAAGACGGTCACCGCTTCGACATTGGCCCGACCCTGTTCCTGATGCCCGAAATCTGGGAGGAGACCTTCGCCGCCCTGGGCGAGAAGATGAGCGACCACCTGGAGTTGAAACGCATCGACCCAACCTATAAAGTCCATTTCGACGATGGCCTGCAATTGGAACTGACTTCCGACATTGGCAAGATGCAAACCCAGCTCGAGAAAGTAGATAAGACCGCTTTTACCGGTTTTTTGAGCTATATCGCCGAGGGTGCCAAGCACTACAAGATTTCAGTCGAAAAGTTCGTCGGCCGCAATTTTTACAATATTTTCGAATATTTCAGCCTGACCAACCTGCCGCTGATCTTTCAGCTTAAGGCACTGCAGAAGCATTACGCCAACACCAGCCGCTTTTTCAAGGATGAACGGCTGAAGGCTGCCTTCACCTTCCAGAATATGTATCTCGGTCTGAGCCCCTACGATGCCCCGGCCACCTACTCCCTGCTCCAGTATACGGAATTGGCCGAAGGGGTCTGGTACCCGATGGGCGGGATGTACGCCGGGATCGAAGCGCTGACCAGGGTCGCAGAGAAGCTGGGCGTCCGGTTTGTGTACAACGCCCCGGTAAAGGCGATCCAGGCTGAGGGGAGTCGCGTTCACAGCGTCGAAACGGACCAGGGCCAGGTTTACGAAGCCGATCTTTTCGTGGGCAACGCCGATCTGCCGTACATCTACAAGGAACTGCTGCCGAAAAATAGTGAAGCCGAAAAGCTGGAGAAGAAGCTTTATACCTGCTCGACGATCATGTTCTACTGGGGCGTGGATAAAAGCTACCCGCAGATCGCACACCACAACGTTTTCCTGGGTGGCGAGTACAAGGCTTCGTTTGACCAGATCTTCAATGATCATAAGCTGCCTGACCAGCCTTCGTTTTATGTGCATGCCCCGGCCCGTACCGACCCGGCCGCCGCTCCTGCCGGGCAGGAAACACTCTACGTGCTCGTCCCGGTCGGGCACATGGACGAAAACAACAAGCAAGACTGGCCCGCCATGGTCAACCGCGCGCGTGAAACCGTCTTTGCCCGGCTTGAAAAGGAAATGGGTATCAACGACCTGAAAGAGCACATCAAGTTCGAAATCGTCAATACGCCACTGACCTGGAAAGAGCAATTCAACCTGGAAAAAGGTGCGGCCTTTGGTTTGAGCCACAATTTCTGGCAAGTCGGCTTCCTGCGTCCGCAGAACCGCCACGCGCAGTTCAAGAATATGTATTTCGCGGGAGCCTCGACCCACCCTGGCACCGGCCTGCCGATCGTGCTGCTCTCGGCCAAGCTGACCACCCAAAGAATTATGAAAGAATTCAAGGCTCTCAAGGTTGCAGGATACAAACTCTCGCCCGCAACCGGCGACTAGCCTGGCTGATTTGGTGATAAATCACCCAACACGAACCGGTCACAAATTTAGAGAACAAAGAGATCGCCCAATAAAATGTCAAACACTAGCCCGATTTTCAACCTGAAAGCAGTCCTGAAAGAAACCGGCCTGAGCGCCGACACCCTGCGCGCCTGGGAACGCCGTTATGGCATCCCGGCGCCGCAGCGGACAGCAGGGGGGCACCGCCTTTATTCGGAATATGATATCGCCCTGATCAAATGGCTGGTGGGCCGTCAAAACGAGGGGCTTTCCATTTCGCGCGCGGTTGAGATGTGGCGCGAACAGGTTTCGCAAGGCGGCGATCCGCTTGAAAGTATGCCCAGGCTGCGCCAACAGAGCGGTTTTTCAAGCATGAACATGGCGCAGGCCATTTATATGCCGCCTGAAACCGGTCTGGATTCCCTGCGCGCGCAGTGGCTGGCAGCCTGCCTCAACTTCAACGAAACCGCAGCCGAGCAGACGCTCAACCAGGCCTTCAGCATGTACCCGATGGAAACCGTCTGCACAGATCTACTGGCACGCGGGCTGACCGAGGTGGGGATGTTGTGGTACGAGAATCGCGCCAGTGTGCAGCAGGAACATTTTGCGTCGGGGCTGGCCATGCGCCGCCTGGACGCGCTGATCGCTGCCGCACCGCCTCCCAGCCGCCCGTATACCATCCTGGTCGGCTGCCCGCCCAATGAGTGGCACACTTTCAGCGGCATACTCCTGACCCTGTTCCTGCGGCGGCGAGGCTTAAACGTTATCTACCTGGGTGCCAATGTGCCCGCGGACCGTTTCGAGGAAACCCTGTCTGCCACCCAACCCAACCTGGTTTTGTTGACATCTCAACAGCTTAACACCGCGGCCAGCTTGCAACAAACCGCCAGCCTGCTTTCGGCAGTCGGTGCAAAAGTGGTTTATGGCGGGCGGATTTTCGCAATGCAACCCGGTCTGTTGGAACGTATTTCTGGGCACTATCTCGGGGATTCGCTCGAAGCCGGGATGGAAAAGGTTGAAACATTATTGATCACCAAGCCTGAATCGCCGAAGATATTGCAGGCATCCATCGAATATGTTCAGACACTTAAGGGCTTTATTGCCAAGCGGCCTCTGATAGAAAACTCGATCAATGAAGAGTCACAACCCTACAACGTTAAACCGGAACACTTTAGCACTGCAAACCTGTTTCTCGGCGATAATATTATTGCAGCACTGCAATTGGGCAACCTGGATTTTATCGATACTGAACTGGACTGGCTCGAAACGCTGATCAAGGTCAATCACCTGCCCACCCAGGCCGTTTCTGGCTATCTGATGAGCTATGCAAACGTTATCGAAAAACACATGCCCGAACACGGTCACCTGATCAGCAATTGGATGAAAAGTGCAACTGCCAAGAAATTCCCGGCCTGATTGATAACAAAACAAAGGAAAACGATGAACAAGATCAATCTTTCTGACCCGCGCACCAGTAAAATCGCCCTTTGGGGTGGGATTGCCTTCTCACTGGCATTTACCTTGCTCATTTGGCTGGCCGGCGAACGCCTTAACGCTGTGCCGCTTCTACCTGACCAGGGTCCAATGTGGTACTACTGGAAATTACCCGAACCGACCTTCGTTACCCGCCTGACGGCCTGGGGATTTTACGCTCTGCACCAAATCAGCCTGTGGACACTGATCTATTACGCCCAGACACGCGTGAAAAAATATGCCACCGGTTTGCATCCCGTCAACCTTTGGGCACTGGGCGTCAATGCTTTCTTCATTTTGGTTCACTTTGTACAGAGTCATCTCTGGTATGACGGCCTCGCACAGGATACCGCGGTTTGGAGTTCGCAAGGCTCGGTCATCCTGATGTTATGCGCCATTCTCATCATGGAAAACAAAAGGCGCGGCATGTTCTTCGGTGCCAAAGCCCCGCTTTCAAAACGCGTGATGGATTTTGTCCGCAAATACCACGGCTACCTGTTTGCCTGGGCGACCGTTTACACCTTCTGGTTCCACCCGATGGTCAACCCCTTCGGCCACCTGGTTGGTTTCTTCTACATGTTCCTGCTGCTCTTACAGGGCAGCCTGTTCCTGACCCGCATCCACGTTAACAAATGGTGGACACTGGCCCAGGAGGTTACCGTCCTTTTTCACGGCACACTGGTGGCGATTTCGCAAGGGAATGGCATCTGGCCTATGTTCGCTTTCGGCTTCGCCGGGATGTTCGTAATCTCACAGATGCACGGGCTGAACTGGAGCCGATTAACTCGCTGGCTGGTCGGCCTGGGATACATCGCTGCCGCCCTGGTTGTCTACAGCAGTCGCGGATGGGGCCAACTGAACGAAATTATCCGCATTCCATTCATTGAATACCTGGTGGCTTTTGCCATCGCCGGGCTGGTCGCTCTCGGCATCTGGATTGCTGACCGATTTGGAAAACAACCCACAGCCACACAGTCATCAGCCGATTGATTTGCCCCACCACATCCACGCCAAAAACGTGGAGAAAGGCAGCACAACATGGACATCCGCATCGTCACCGACAGCACCTGCGATCTGCCAGAAGAAACCGTACAAGAACTGGGGATCACCGTCCTGCCGCTCAACATCCACATTGGCGATGAAATCCGCCAGGACGGCGTGGATCTCTCGCGCGAGGAGTTTTACGAACGCCTGCCGAATATGAAAGTTTTCCCAAAGACTGCCGCTCCCAGCCCTGAGATATTCCGTCAGCTTTACGATCGGCTCGCAGACGAGGGTGCAAAAGCCATCCTGTCGATTCACATCTCCGAAAGCCTGAGCGCCACCATCAATGTGGCGCGCACCGCCGCCAGTGAGTTCACCCGCGTCCCGGTCACCGTGCTCGATTCGAGCCAGCTCAGCCTGGGGACGGGGTTCCTGGTCGAAAAAGCCGCCCAAATGGCCAAGGCCGGCCACGCCCTCGAAGAGATTTTGTCGACGCTGAAAGAGCAGATGCAGCGTAGTTATGTTTTTGCCTCGCTCAAGACTCTCGAATACCTGCGCCGCAGCGGACGCATGCACAGCGCCGTGGCCCACATCGGTGAATTTCTCAAGATCAAACCGCTTCTGCTAATGAATATGGGCAAGCCCGTGATTGAGCGCGTCCGCACCCAGAAGAAGGCAACCGCCCAGATCCTGGCCTGGCTCGATCAGTATGCCCCCTTCGAACGATTGGCAGTTGTCCACGCCGGGATTCAGGAAGAAGCCGAAGCGCTACAGGAAGCCGTGCGCGCCTACTTCCCCGAGGAAGATGAACCCTTCCCGGTGCAGATCACCCCTGTTTTGGGGGCGCACCTGGGGGTCGGAGCGCTCGGATTCGCCGCCATCAGCAAGAAAAGGATTCGCTAATATGAAACTCGCAAAAATCATTACCATCATCGGCGCGCTTGTTATGACCGCCATCATCGGCTACGCATTCATGGCTGGCGATTTTGGCGCCGAAGGCGCAGTATTGGCCTCCATGCCCTGGGGCATCGTCTCGCTGGTTGACCTGTACACCGGCTTTACGCTTTTCTCCGTCTGGGTTGTTTACCGCGAAAAATCCATCCCGCTAACGGTTGTGTGGATCGTGGCCATCATGACCCTCGGCGCATTCGCCATGAGCCTGTATGCCTTCCTCGCCCTGCAATCCAGCGCCGGCGATTGGAAAAAGTTCTGGATGGGAAAGAACGCCTAAAATGAGCAATCGCGTCGAACTGAATCAACCCGCCCCAGACTTTACCCTGACCGATTTCACAGGACAGCAAGTCCATCTCTCTGACTTTCAAGAGCGCCAGAACGTTCTACTGGTCTTCAACCGTGGCTTTTTCTGACCTTTCTGCCAACGGCACATGGCGCAGTTGCGCCAGGATTATGACAAGTTCGTGGCCGAAGACACAACCATTCTGGTTGTCGGGCCCGAAGATGCAAATGCCTTTTCCAATTACTGGCAGAAAAACAAGCTGCCGTTTGTCGGCCTGCCCGACCCAACCCACACCATATTGAAACAATATGGCCAGGAAATCAAAATTTTCAAGTTTGGACGCATGCCGGCCCAGGTAACCATCGACAAACAGGGAATTGTCCGTTTCGTTCACTATGGGCACGATGCCGCCGATATCCCCACAAACGAAGAACTTCTTGAAGTTTTAGAAATACTCAACAAGGAACAGCATGCCAGCCCTGCACAATAAAGTGATCGTTATTACCGGTTCGACACGCGGTTTTGGGCTTGCCATCGCCCGTGAATGCCTGGCAGCCGGGGCAACCGTCGCCATCACTGGCAGGAGTCAGGAGGCAGTTGACCGCACCTTAAACGAGCTGCAGGCTGCGGGGAAAATCGCCGGATTTATTCTGGATGTTCGCGACGAAGCCCAGGTTCATCGTCTCGCCCAAAAGGTTATCGAACAATTCGGTCATTTCGACATTTGGGTCAACAATGCCGGTTATTCTTCTGCTGCAGGCATGATTCTGGACATGAACCCTAGGGAAGCCCTTGAAATGTTCATGGCGAACGACTTGGGCGCAATCCACGGCACACAGGCTGCCATGAAACATTTTCTGGCGCGCAAAGCAGGGATGCTGGTCAATATTTACGGAAACGGCTCTTTCCTGAGTCCGGCCACGCCGACCGCGATCTACGGCACAACCAAGGCCTGGTTAACCTCCTTTACCCGCAGCCTGGCCAAGGAAAACACAGGCTGCGGTGTGAAGATTTTGGGCTTCAGCCCCGGCATGATGACCACGGATATGCTCACCAGCCCGCGCGTGGTCGGCGAAAAGGCCCGGGCCCAAATGAAAAACTTCGGGTTCGTGCTGCGCTTTCTGGGCCAGCCGGCCGATTTCCCGGCTCGCAAACTGGTACAGGTGATGGCCCAACAGCGCCGGGAGTTCGTCGAGTACAAGCTGTTCAAGCCCTGGACGCCTTTTTTAGGCCTGGCGCGTGTGGCCTGGGAAAACCTGACCAAAACTGGCAAAACGCCAGAATTCGCACTCTCATATGAGCCTGCATACCAATTTCTCGACTGAATTATTTCTGTTTATTAGGATTTCGATTTCTAGATGGATAACAAACGACTTTTTTCTGTAATCTTCGTGGTCTTCGTTGACCTGCTCGGCTTCGGCTTGATTTTGCCGCTTTTGCCGTATTACGCCGAAACCTTTGCCGCCAGCGAATTCACAACCGGCCTGCTGGTCGCCTCTTATGCCGCAATGCAACTGATCGGCGCGCCTATTTTAGGGCGTCTCTCCGATCGCTTTGGGCGTCGTCCGATTTTGCTTTTGAGCATTTTCGGCACCTTTCTGGGTTTTCTGCTGCTTGGCTTTGCCAATGCACTCTGGATGCTTTTCGCCAGCCGCATCATCGATGGTTTCACCGGCGGAAACTTGAGTGTGGCCCAGGCTTATATCTCTGACGTCACCGATGAGAAAAACCGCTCGAAAGGGCTGGGATTGGTCGGCGCGGCATTTGGGATCGGCTTCATCATCGGGCCGGTCACAGGCGGATTTTTAAGCCAGTGGGGCTATGCCGTCCCGGCATTTTTGGCCGCCGCGCTGGCTTTCATCAACCTGGGTTTGATTGCTTTCTGGCTGCCCGAATCGCTCACCCCCGAAAAGCGCGCCGCGATGACCGAAAAGAAACCCGCCTTCAGCCTGTCCGCGCTCGGGACGGCGCTCAAGCGCCCGTTTAGCGGCTCGCTGCTCATCACGCGTTTCTTTTTCGGCTTGCCCTTCGCCATTTTCCAGACCATCTTCTCGCTCTATGCGCTCAAAAAGTTTGAGTTGGGCGCACAAGAAACCGGGCTCATTCTGACCTACGTTGGCGTGCTTTCCGTTTTCGTACAGGGATTTCTGATCGGGAAGCTGACCCAACGCTACCGCGAGGATATTCTCATCCCGATTTCAGTTGTGGTGATGGCATTTTCTTTGCTCGGCTGGGCACTTGCCTCGTCTGTTTTCTGGCTGATGGTGGTGCTCACCCCAACCGCCATCGCCGGCGGATTGCTGAATACGATCCTCGCCAGCACGCTGACCAAAGCGGTTGAACCGCAAGAGATCGGCGGTATCCTCGGGCTTTCGGCTGCCATTGAAAGCCTGACGCGCGTTATCGCGCCCACGCTGGGCGGCGCCCTTCTCGGTTGGGCAGGGACAGCCGCTCCCGGCGTTTTTAGCGCGGCGATGCTTGCCTTGCTCAGTTTCTATGTCTGGCGCGTCATTTACGATCACCCGATCGCTGCCGAGATTCGCGCCAAATCTGCCAGCGCAACTTCAGGTTTATCACACTAAACCATGAAACCAGACATTCAGGCCATCTCGCTGTATACGCTCAACGCCACCCGTCCAACGGACTCTGGCGCGGCGCGCACCTCATCGGTCTCGTCCCTGCTGGCGGTCAGCCACAGCATCGAAGAAACCGTCATGCGGCATGGCATGGATGCCATCTTTTTTGCCGGGTTCCAGCGCTTTTCAGCCTTCCTGCCGCAGGCCAATCGCTTCCGCCAGTTGGCTGCACGCTGCAAGAAAGTGTATGTCTTTGGCGAGGCCGACAGCGCCACGCCAGCCATCCCCAACCTGGAATATATTGCCTTGCAACCCGGCGCGCCGTTGGTCGATGAATGGTTCATCATTTTTTCGCATCCACGCTTTGGGGTTGCCCTGCTGACCCGTGAAATCGGCAAATCAGCGACATCCATTCGCGAGAGCCGCTTCGGGCGCGGACGGCTCTATCAGGGGTTGGTCACGCTCGAAGATCATATCGTCCAGCCTGCGGCGCAGTTGCTGCACCAGGCGCTTGGGCTGCCTCAACCGCCTTTCATCCCGGCCCCGCTCGAGCCCGTTCAGCCTGTCAACACCTACCTGAACCAGTTTGCCGGCTACATGGATCGCGCCCAGAGCCAGATGTCGGTGCTTTACAACAATCTGACCGACCGGACGGCGGCCCTGGAACGCATGGAAGAGATCGTGCGCACGATGGTTTCGCGCCGCGCCTGGGATGACAGCCTGAGCATGCTCGAAAGCCCGCAGGATGATGTTTTCCAGCCAGAACGGCGCAAACTGACGGTTCTGTTTACAGATATCCACAATTTCACCCCGCTTTTCGAGCATGAAGATCCGCTTGAACTGACAAAAACGCTCAACCGCTATTTCAACTTGCTGGCGACGGTCATCTACGAACACCAGGGTGACATCGATAAATTCCTGGGTGACGGGTTAATGGCCTTCTTTACAGACCCGAAGGATGCCGTCAATGCCGCTGCCGAAATGCAGCAGCGCCTGGCACGCTTCAACAACCAGCAAACCGCCCACCGTGGGCTGCAACTCAACACCCGCATCGGCATCGCCAGCGGTGAGTGCATGGTTGCCCGGCTTGGCTCAGCTTCGCGGCGCGAGATCACCATCAT
This sequence comes from Chloroflexi bacterium HGW-Chloroflexi-6, assembly GCA_002840685.1. Classification (GTDB taxonomy): domain Bacteria; phylum Chloroflexota; class Anaerolineae; order Anaerolineales; family Villigracilaceae; genus UBA8950. Next base: position 15,395 of record PHBU01000027.1, read on the forward strand.
TGGCGATGCCGTCAACATGGCCAGCCGCCTGCAAGCCCTGGCCCCGGTCAACGGCCTGGGAATGGATGAGGCCACTTATCGCGCCATCAACCGCCCCATCCGCTGCCTGGGGCAGGATGTGCAAGTTAAAGGCAAGGGCTATCAACGCATGTACAGCGCAGAATATGAAGCCCTGGAAGAGATATTGAAGGTTTAATGTTTGCTGATGAAACACCGTCCCGATAAAACTGAACAAAAGGAGTAAAAAATGGAAAAAGACATCTTAAGCAACTTTTTTGGCAAACTTATGCCCATGTTCCCGCCGCGGACCGAGGCCTTCTTGAAAAGCGCGACCCGCGCAGATTTGCAAAAGGTCAACTTTCGTTATATCTTCACCGTCAACGGCATGATCGAGATCAGCCACATGATCGAAGATGCGATCATTGCCAGCCCCGGCATCTCGGAAACGCATGTATCTTTCCAATATTTTTCGCGGATCGCCGCCCAGCAAGAACGCTACACGCAAGTCGCGCTGAGCTCGACCGGTTTGTGGCTGTATGGCGTGCCCGACGCGCCCTTGCCAGATTTCGCTCGCACGACAGCCGTGGACACCAGCGGCACACCGCTCGAACATTACTGGTTTGTGATCGCCTACGGACCGGGCATCCACATGACCCTGCTGGCCGAAGAAATCAACGCTGCCGAGCGCCTGCCAAACGAACCGCGCATGTATGAAGGTTTCTATACCTTTGACCCCAATTTTGCCTACAAAGTCATCACGGTCATGCACAAGCTCTTCCCGGAGCAGATCGCTGAGCCGACCATGCCGGAACTGCTGGAATAGTGGGTATCTGGCAAAACGATGACAGCCATTTGGTGGATTCGCCGCGACATTCGACTTTCGGACAACCCGGCCCTGCACGCCGCCCTCGAGCAGGGTGCGGTAATCCCGGTCTTTATCCTCGACCCGCACCTGCTGGAACAGACTCCCGCCCGCCGCCAGGCCTTCCTTTTTGGCGGATTGGCCGAACTGGATGCTGAATTGCGCAAGCGCGGCTCAGCCCTGACAGTGCGGCGCGGCAAACCGGAGATCGAACTGCTCAACCTGCTCATCGAGAGCGGGGCGCAGGCCGTTTTTGCCGAGCAAGACTACACCCCCTACGCCCGCGCCCGCGATGAACGGGTCGCCGAAGGCCTGCCGCTGACCCTCATCCACGGCCAGACCGTCCACCACCCGGGCGCCATTCTCAAACCGGATGGCAAGCCGTACACCGTTTTCACGCCTTTCTCGAAAACCTGGAAAGCGCATCTCCCCGAAAACCTGACACCGCTCCCCGCACCGGATCATTTTCCGCCGGTCAACCTACCCGAATCTTACTCACTGGATGAAATCCTAAAATCCGCTCAGGCATCCGATTTATTCCCAACGGGAGAGGCTGAAGCCCAACGCCGCCTGGCGCGATTTGCAAAATCCAAAATCGACCAATACTCCGACGCCCGCAACCGCATGGATTTGGACGGCACCTCATCTCTTTCGCCCTACATCCGCTTCGGCATGATTTCCATGCGTCAGGCGACAGTCGCAGCCATTGAAGCTTCACGCATCACACTTCACGAAGCAACTGGCGCAGCCACCTGGTTGAACGAACTGATCTGGCGCGAATTCTATATTTCGATCCTGTACCATTTTTCCCGCGTCAACAGCCAGGCCTTCAATCCGGCCTTGCAAAACATCCCCTGGCGCAACGATCCGGGCGATTTCCAGGCCTGGAAAGAGGGCCGCACCGGGATGCCAATCGTTGATGCCGCCATGCGCCAGCTGCGCGAAACCGGCTGGATGCACAACCGGGCGCGCATGATCGTGGCCTCCTTCCTGGTCAAGGATTTGCTGATCAACTGGCAGTGGGGCGAACGCTGGTTCATGGACAACCTGCTCGACGGCGACCCGGCTGCCAACAACGGCGGCTGGCAGTGGACAGCCGGAACCGGCACCGATGCCGCGCCTTACTTCCGCATCTTCAACCCGATCCTGCAAAGCCAGAAATTCGACCCAAATGGGGATTACATCCGCAAATGGGTCCCCGAACTGGCACATCTGCCCGCCGACGCCATCCACGCCCCCTGGGAGAAAAAACTAAAAGCGCCGGGCTACCCTGAAAAGCCGATTGTCGAACGGGAGAAGGTCAAAGAACGAACACTGGCAGCTTATGCTCATTCCAAATCCATGATAGAAAGTGGAAAGTAGACACTCACCTACTTTCAAGAGTCGCCATGCTCACCATCCGCCTTTTACAATCATCAGACATCCAGCCGATCGCCGCGGCTTTTGCCGAGCTTGGCTGGAACAAACCTGCCTTGCAGTATGAGCAATACCTGTCGGAGCAGGAGGCCGGCCAACGGGTTGTGCTGGTCGCCCATTCTGGAGTCCAAAATCTCCAGACTTGGGAGTTTGCCGGTTACGTCACCATCTGCTGGCAGTCGCATTATCCGCCCTTTCGCGAGGCGAACATCCCCGAGATCGTCGATTTCAACGTTCTGCCGCGCTTCCGCCGCCAAGGAATTGGCGCAGCGCTGATGGACGCAGCCGAAAACCGGATCGCCAGGGTCAGCCCACGGGTTGGGATCGGCGTCGGCATGACCGCTGATTATGGCTCGGCCCAACGCATGTACGTTCGGCGCGGCTACATCCCCGATGGGCGCGGCCTGTTTTCAGGCGGGAAACCTGTGCAATATGGCCAGCCTGTCCCGGTCGATGATGACCTGGTATTGTTCTTCACCAAATTACTCGCCTGACCATATGCGGTCTCCCTGGCCTGCTCGGCCAGGACAGGCGATACGGGCTGCGCCCTACTCGACCTTCGGGAAACCTTCTAACCTGACACATGAAACCTGACACCTCATCCGACCCGCACACCGGCCTGGCTGTACTAAAAGCCTTTCTTAGCGAACGTTCCCCGCTCGGGCCTTTGCGCGTTATGGCCGAACGGGTCGGGCGCTTTTTCCAGGTTCCCCTGCCGGGCTTCAAGCCCTATATCGTTTACGGGCCTGAAGCGGCGCGCAAGGTGCTCGTCACAGAACGGGACAAGTTTCTGTGGCGCAACCACGACCCGGTCACGGACCTGCTGGATCATGGCGTGCTGGTTACCGATGGCGAGGAGCACGACCGCTACCGCAAGCTGATGGAACCCGCCCTGCACCCCGGCCAACTGCCCGCCTACGCCGGCCTGATGCTGCGCCAGACTGACCGGGTTACAGCAACCTGGCAGGATGGACAGACTGTGGATATGCTCGTTGAAGGCCGCAAGATCGCCCTGCTGATCGTAATGGAGGCGCTCTTCAGCGTGGATGCCTGGGATGACCTCCCCCGCATCTGGACTCCGATCCTAAAGGCCATCGACTACATTTCTCCCGGCGCGTGGATCTTATGGCGGAAAATTCCGCGCCCCGGCTACAAAAAACATCTCAAAGCGCTGGATGCCTACCTCTACGAAATCATCGCCAAGCGCCGCGCAGCCATTACCAATCACCAATTACCAATTACCGACCTGCTCCAGCACCTGCTCGATGCCGGCCTGCCCGATGAGCGCATCCGCGACCAGATGCTGACCATGCTGATCGCCGGACACGACACATCCACCGCCCTGCTGGCCTGGGTCTTTGCCCTGCTCGGGCAGCATCCCGAGATCCACGCCCGCCTCGTCCGCGAATTGGATGAATCGGAAGCAGATTCACGCCCGCGCCTGCTCGATGAAGTTATCAAAGAAACCTTGCGGCTTTACCCGCCGATCCATATCGGCAACCGAATCGCCGCCGAAGAGGTGACCTTTGGCGAGGGCGAAACCATCCCGGTGGGCGCGCGTATGTTCTATTCGATCTACCTGACCCAGCGCGACCCGTCCATCTGGGAAGATGCCGACCAATTCTGCCCGGAGCGCTTTGCCCACGGACGCAAAACCCCGCCGTCGAGCTACATCCCCTTTGGCGGTGGCCCGCGCGCCTGCATCGGGGCTGCCTTCGGTCAGGCCGAAGCGCGGATTGTGATCGCCCGACTGCTCCAGGCCTTCGACTTTGAACCGATCCACCCTGAAAAAATTTACCCGCACATGGGCGCCACCCTTGAACCGCGCCCCGGTGTATTCATGAAAATCAGCCGCCGCCAATCAAGCAATCACAAATCGCAAATCTAAAATCAAAATGACCTACTTCGCTTTCCTTGCCTACTTTGTAATCATCCCCATTCTGGTTTTGCTCGTCATCACCTGGCTCGACAAGCGCGCCAATCGCCCGACCCCCGGCTTCGACGCCAGGAAAATACCGCTCATTATCGGTGTGCATGTACTGCTGGCCCTGGTCTACACCACCCCCTGGGACAACTACCTGGTCGCCACCGGCGTTTGGAGTTACAACCCGGCCCTGGTCACCGGCCTGACCATCGGCTATGTGCCAATCGAAGAATATACCTTTTTCGTGGTCGAGACGATCCTGAGCGGCTTATGGTGGTGGTTTTTGGCGCGCCGCCTGGCCTTGCCAAAAGATGGGGATTTTAAACCATCCACAGCCGGACGCCTGATTGCTTTTGGCGTTTTGTTCGCAGCCTGGGCTTTCTTTACAGCCCAATTCTTCTTTGCCGCCGACGCCTGGAACTACCTGGGCATCATCTTCTTTTGGGCGCTGCCGCCGATCTTCCCGCAATTCCTGTTCGGCGCGGATATTCTCTGGCACTATCGCAAGCTGGTCTTTTGGAGTATCTTTATCCCCGGCCTGTACCTGTCACTGACCGATATCATCGCCCTGAATGCCACCACCTGGCAAATTTCCAAAAGCCAGACCCTGGGGATAAACTTCTTTGGTATTCTCCCGCTCGAGGAGATCGTCTTTTTCTTCATCACAAACGTATTGATCGGATTCGGCATGACCCTGATGCTCTCCAACCTGGGCTGGGAACGCTTCTCAGCCTGGCGAGCTCGCAGCTTCAAGGGATTGCCATAAACCGGAAAACTGAACAACAGGAGCACACAACATGAGCCTCAAAGCCTTCGAAAAACAACAATATCTCAGCATCGAAACCTTCCGCAAAAACGGCCAGGGCGTCAAGACCCCGGTCTGGTTCGTTCAAGACGGCGAAGTTCTCTATATCTGGACTCAAACCGACTCGGGCAAAGCCAAACGGGTGCGCAATGTTAGCAAGGTCAACATCGCCCCCTCGCGCGGCGATGGCGCTCCGCTGGCTGACTTTGTCCCCGCCAACGCCAACCGCGATGATTCACCCGATGCGGTAAAGCATGTTCGCGGGTTAATGGTCAAAAAATACGGGCTGGTTTTCCACCTGTTCGCCACACTGGGGAAACTGCGCAAGGCCCAGTACACTACGATCAAAGTTGAACTGGGACAATAAAAAAACAGGTCGGGTCAAACCCGGCCTGTTTTTGCAAAACTTTACTGATTTCACTCTTTTTTGGGCGCATCGCGGACGACATACAGCGGGCGTCCCTTAACTTCATCGTAAATGCGGCCAATGTATTCGCCCAGGATTCCCAACGAGATCAACTGCACCCCGCCCAGAAACAGGACCGAGATCAGGGTCGTGGTCTGGCCCTCGAAGGAATGTGACCCGGCCAGGCGCAAAGCAGCCACCACGGGGATTGCAACCACGCTCAAACCGGCGGCGATAAAGCCCAGGTAAGTGGCGATCTGCAAGGGGAAATATGAAAAGCCGGTAATGCCGTCCTGGGCAAACTTGATCATTTTCTTGAACGGATACTTGGTGACCCCGCTTAGCCTGGCAGCCCGTTTATATTCAACACCAATTTGTTTGAAGCCAATCCACGAAGACATGCCGCGCAAGAAACGGTGCCGCTCGCGCATCGAACTCATCACATCGACCACTTTGCGGTCGATCAGGCGGAAGTCGCCCGTATCGAGCGGGATTTTAACGTCCGTGATGCGGTAGATCAGGCGGTAGAACAGCGAAGCCGTCAGCAGTTTGAACCAGCTTTCCCCCTCGCGCTCAGAGCGCACCGCATAAACCACCTCGTAGCCTTCCTTCCACTTCTTCGCCAATTCCAGGATCACTTCCGGCGGGTCTTGCAGATCGGCATCGATCACCACAATCGCCTGACCCCGACTGTAATCCATGCCTGCGGTGACGGCGATCTGATGGCCGAAATTGCGCGCAAAAATGACCGGGCGGACCCGCTCATCGCTTGCCGCCAACTCGCGGATACGTTCGTTCGAGCCATCGCTCGAACCGTCATCCACCAGGATCAACTCCCAGGGTTCGCCGGTCGAATCCATCACCTGGCTGAGGCGCTGCCAGAGCGCCGGAATATTCTCGAATTCATTGTAAATCGGGGCAATGATGGAATACGTGATCGTCATAAATTAATTCCTGTTCACCTTTTTGATTGTCCTGCTCCTGCGGAAGCGCAGCGCTTCAGGGCTCTTTTCAGAAGTGTCGCCCAATATTTTTCTCAGCAAATAATTGATCAGGATCAGCGCCGAGGCCAGCACCGGCACCACCAGCAGCGCCCCCAGAATACCATACAAAATGGTGGCCACCAAAATCGCCACAAAAATGACGCCTTCGTTCATGTGAACGCTGCGCCCCATGATAAAAGGTCTCAGCCACATGTTTTTAAGGTTGATCAGCACAAAATAAACCAGGAAAACGATCACCATCACCCAAACATTCGAGAGTGGAATCCAGTTCGAGCCTTCCAGCAAGGCCACACCCATCGCCAGCGCCACCGCAAAAACCGGACCGATGTCTGGCACCAGCGTGAACAAACCGGCGATCACCCCCAAGACGAACGCACCCGGAATGCCCAGAATGGTCCACGCAATCGCAAAAACGACTCCGACCACCAGCATCAGCAAAAGTTGTCCGCGCAGGTAGGCCATCCAGACCGCGCGCACCTGCCGGTACAGATCGCGCACTTCGGCCCGCGAAGATGCCGGGGCCAGGCTGAGCAGCCAATCGCGCATATCCGGCCAATAGGCCAGGAAGAGATAGACGCTGACAATGATCACCAGGAACCAGATCGTGCCGCGCGAAGTCGATTCGAGTATCCAAAATGCGTTCTCAGGCAGCGGTGTAACCAGGGCGCTTTGCAACTGCTCAAGCCCCAGGCCCAATTCGGCCAGGTCAAAACTCATCCCCATAATTCTTACCGGTTCGGCCAGCACAACCTGTAACTGCCTGATCAGGCTGAGCAGATCATGCCCGACCCCGGTCAGTTCGTCCAGAAAAAAAGGCGTGATCGTGGCCGGGATGGCGACCACCAGCACGATCGCCGTAAAGTAAACGATCGTAACTGCTGTGCGCCGTGAAAGCCGGGTCTTTTCAGACAGGTAAACCGCCGCCGGGCTGAACAAATAGGCAATAAAGGCCGAAACCACCAGCGGCATGATCGCTTCGCGGGCATAAAACAAAAATGCCACCACAGCGACCAGCAGCAAAAAGCCCATCACATAACGAAATGGCAGACTCCAGGAACTCATAAATGCTTTTTAACAGACTCCAGATCAGGCTGGATAATTGGCGCGGCCTGCACTGCCTGCATCGCCGCGCGGACATCTTTTAACCCGCTGCCGGTATTGACCACCAAAACGGGCGCGCCCGGGTCGAGCAGCCCCTGGGCCTGGGCCGCCGCCAAACCGGCATAAGCCGTGGCCCCGGCCGGTTCGGCAAACACGCCCGCCGAACCCAATTCCGCGATAGCGGACAAGATCTCGGCATCTGAAACGGTCAGATACGTTCCGCCGGTTTCGCGCGCCGCCCGCACCGCCCGCACCCCGTCGCGTGGCAAATCGACGCTGATGCTGTCGGCCAGGGTCGTGGCGCTGACCGGGATGATCGTCTCGTTGCCCGCCTTGAAAGCGTTGGCAATCGCCGCCGAACCCTCGGCCTGGACGCCGATAATGCGCGGCATGCGCTCCAGCCAGCCCAGGGCCAGCAAATCCTTGAAGCCCTTGTGAATGCCAGAGATGATGTTGCCATCGCCAACCGAAACAAAGACCGTCAACGGAGAAGAAGCCTTTGTGCCCAATTTTGCCAGGGACAACCATTGCCAGATCTCAAAAGCGGCTGTTTTCTTGCCTTCGAGCGTAAAGGGGTTATAGCCTGTGTTGCGACAGTACCAGCCGAACTCTTCGGCAGCCTTGACCGTCAGATCGAAAGCGTCGTCGTAACTGCCGTCCACCAGCAAGACTTTCGCGCCAAACACCAGCAGTTGGGCCACCTTGGCGGGCGGAGCCGTTTTTGGGGCAAAAATGACCGCCTTTTGGCCGACCGCCGCTGCCATGCCGGCCAGCGCCGCCCCGGCGTTGCCGGTCGAAGCGGTCACCACCACCTCGGCGTTGATCTCGATCGCCCGCGCCACCACCACCGCCGAAGCGCGGTCTTTGAAGGAAGCCGTCGGGTTGCGCGATTCGTCCTTTAGCCAGAGCTGCTCGAGGCCGAACTTCTTCGCCAGTCGCGCCAGCGAAATGATCGGGGTCCCGCCCGCCAGGCCGAGGGGAGTCCGCTCCCCGCTCTTGGGGAAGCTGACCGGTATCAGCGGCAGGTAACGCCAAAGGGCAGCTTCATCCCTGCACAGCAAATCATCCGGCTGGTATTTTTTCTTGATCGCCTCGTAATCGAGCACGATATCGAGGTTGCCGCCGCATGAACAGGTATACGTTACCTGGCCCGGCAGGTATTCTTTCTTGCAGAGTGAACAGCGATAGCCAACAAATTTGCTCATGGATAAAATTATACTCTTGAAGGCCCAAAAAGAGAAAAGGCGAAACCGATGCCATAAGGTAGAATAAGATAGATTTCATCGAATTTGAGAGGCCCATGTCTATCAATACCCTGTTTTTTGACCTTGACGACACCCTGTACCCGGCTTCGTGCGGCCTGTGGCGCGATATTCGCGGGCGCATCGAGATCTACATGCGCGAGCAGCTCGCAATCCCCGAGGAGCAAATCGTTCCGCTGCGGCGGCATTATTACGAGACCTACGGCACGGCCCTGCGCGGATTGGAACGGGAATACCCGCTCGACAAGGCGGATTTTCTGGCCTTTGTGCATGACCTGCCCCTGAGTGAGTACATCGCCCCGGACCCCGGCCTGCGGGCCGTTATCCAGGCCATCCCGGCCCGTAAATTTATCTTCACCAATGCCGACAGCCGCCACGCAGAACGGGTTTTGCGCGCACTGGCGCTGGAAGACTGCTTCGAGGGCGTGATCGACATTTTGGCGGTTTCACCCTACTGCAAACCGATGCCCGAATCCTTCGAGATCGCCCTGCGCGCGGCGGGCAACCCCGACCCGCGCCGCTGCGCCATACTGGACGATATGCCGCGCACGACCCTCGCCGCCCGCCAGGTGGGCATGTTCTCGATTTTGGTCAGCGAATCTGGCGCGCAACCCGAGGGGGCCGACGCTGTGCTGCAAGACTGGAAAGAACTGCCCGACCTTTTGAAACAGGCCGGGGCAAGGAGACACTATGAATCCTGACAGAATCTGGATCGTGTTGATCGTTTTGGCGCTGATCTTGCTGGTATCGAATGCGCTGATGTTCGCCGTCGTACGCGGCTGGATGAAAGGCGGCATAAAATGGCTGCCAAAAAACGGCCAGGAGCTTGATTTCTTCAAACAAGAAAAAGACGCCCAAGAACTGAGCGAGCAAATGCGCAAATTGCGCGAACAAAAGAAGGAATAGACTCTGGGAGTATTTATGCCAAGCAAAAAATCTTATTCGGTACACTGGGAAAATGAAGAAGCGGTATCGTTTGAAGTCGATGGCGTCAGCTACACGGACCTGAACGACATCCCCGACAAGCGCGACAAAAACAAGCTCCAGCAAATGATGGCGGACTCATCGCAGCCGGAATTTGACGAAAAAGAATGGGAAGAAACCCAAAAAGAATCCAATACGGCGTTCAACATCATTTTATGGGTCTTTGGTGGGGTGGCGTCCCTGATGCTGCTGATCGCCGTCGTTTCGGGGGGCAACGCGCTCACAAAACTTTCGCGCGAAGAGAGCACGTCAGGCATTGTGGTTGAGATGGTGGTCAGGCCTGTTTACGATCAAAATGACCGCGACCGCCTGATCAATGAATTCCATTACCCGGTGGTGCGCTTCGCTGCCCGTGATGGCCGCGTGCGCGAGGTGCAGATGGTCGCAGGCAGCGACCCGCCCTCCTACGAAGTCGGCGACGAAGTCACAGTCCGCTACGACCCTGAAAAGCCGCTCGAAGCGCGGATCGACTCATTCGGCAGCAACGCCCTGATCTGGATTCTGCCCGGCATCACCGGCATTTTGGGCCTGGCTTTCGCCGGGGCGGTCTTCGTAGTGCAAAAACTAAACTTCTAAAATATTTCTGGTTTCATGGATATGTCTCCATACAGATTGAACATTTTGTTTATAGGTTGGAAATAATTTTCACAAACAGTGCTATATTTAATACGCTTTGTTTGTTGACGGCCTATAAACTATTAGACTGTAGCAGTCTAATTCCTAGTTGGCTGGCAACTCATTAAATAAACCGCTAAAGATAGAAAATTCACATGGACAATATTTACGTCATAATTTTCATCGTTATTCCAATATCTATGTTTGGTGCTGGCTTTCTTGTTGCACGACAATTACGCGTTCTCGAAAATGTGCCGATATTTTCCATGATGTTTGTTCGGCGCAGGTTGCTCTTTAGTTTAATCATGGGGTTTTTTATGAGTCTAACGCTCATGGTAATTTTTGGATTCGTAGATGGTTTTACCCCACAGATATTTTTGAGTTTCTTCGGTATTTTTCTGCTTGCTACTTTTGGGTATTACTTCGGTGTAAATCTGGGTTGGGGAAAATCAGAGTCTTTTGGTGAAAGCATTTCTACAGCAACAAGCCAAGTCGAAACAGATACTTCTTTCCCCGAGAATGTTCTTGTTGAAAGTTCTCTTGCATCAGTGAAAATAACCATCAACTCCAAGAAAAGGTGGGGCTTTTTTGTAATGGAAGCGTTTCAATTGATATTTATTGGTTTATGCGGTTTACCTCTTCTGAGCCTTATGGCAATTTCATTTCTACAAAACTATTTGCCGCAGTATTTACATTCTTTGGTCTGGCTTTTAGTAGGCGGATTAGCCCTATATCTTTTCTACACAAAGTTCATGGAAGCCCTTGAATACATATTCGACAAGGAAATTATTGAAATAAATAATCTGTCAGTACGAATTGAAAAATATGGGTCAAACTTTAGCAGCAAGAAAGAGTATCCAGCAGAGAGCATAAAAAAGATAACAGGATTGTTTTCACTTAGCGGAACAAATGCAGTGATAAAGCGTTCACCTTTTGCAAACTCAAACATGCCTGCATTTATGATGTGGAATAATCGTGGTTTCAAGCGGTATCGTACTTTTGGCAGAGCGGTTGATTTAGCAGACGCTCAAAGAATATTGGAAATGGTTTATGCCAAGTTTCCGCAATACAAAGGATAGGTGTCTGGCTAAAGCCAGCCAACATCGTTTGCACCGGACAAGTGCGGGCGTTGCCCACACTTGATGGGATTCAGCGCCTTTGGTGGGTTCTACCTTTGGCGCTTCCCCGCCAAATCCCGCGCTTGCCGCCGCTAACGCAGACCGTTAGCCCGCACCAGCGGCGAAGTGCAAAAGAAGAGAGGTCAGTCCGATGTTGACCATCGAACGTGCAAAGGTCGAGGAGGTAGATCTAATCAAGGATGTCCTGAGTAAGACCTGGGTCGCTACCTACGCTGACCACTTGTCTCACTCGACGATCGAGCAAGTAACAACGCATTGGCACGACCCAAGACTGCTTCGATCACAGATCGAGAAACCAGGAGACTACTTCGCGGTTGCGAAAGACGATGGGACGGTCATCGGTCTCATTACCCTGATTGCGTTGAACCGAGATGAGCTCTACCTTTCGCGGCTGTACGTTCTTCCTGCGTACCAAGGCAAAGGCGTCGGCACGCGCTTGCTCAACACGGCGATAGCATCGTATCCGGATGCTTCGGTAGTCCGGCTTGAGGTTGATCAGCAGAACGCAAAGGGCCACTCCTACT